>NZ_PPHG01000074.1 GCF_002904295.1 Amycolatopsis sp. CA-128772 | reverse complement strand
CCCGCCCTCCCTGGGGGCTGCCCCCGCTTCCAGCGTATCGGCGAGGTGCGACAAAACCCGCCCCCCGGCCACGCCGAGCGGCTCGGTTGTCCACATCACGGCCTGCCTGTGCACAACCGCCCGTGGCCGCCGAGGAGCCGAACGAAAAGGGCCCCGCACCGAGGTGCGGGGCCCTTCCGGAAACCTGAAACCTCAACGAGGCGCGGGCCCCGCCTGGTCGGACAGCATGCGCAGCGCGTTCGCCAGGCCGTTCACCAGCCCGCGCACGAGGTCGCCCTCCTTGAAGGACGCCACCATGCTCGCCACCGCCAGCTTGGCGCCGCGGTCCGGCAGGCGCACGTACGCCGCCTTGCCCGTGACTATTTCGATCAGGCGCTCGCCGGGCGAAACCGCGATCAGGACCGCGTTGGCCGGGTCCGCCGTCGTCGCGTGCAGCTTCTCCGCCGTCGCGCGGCTGTCCGCACCCAGCTCGCCCAGGTACAGGCTGAAGTCCAGGCCGGTCTCGCGGCTCGCGAACGTCAGAGCCTCGTCGAGACGGGCCAGCTGGCGCGTGGTGAACGGCCCGGCCGGCGCCGCCGGCTCGTACATCCTGGCCGTGGACACGCGCCCGGTCGCCATCAACGCCTCGCCGTAGCCCAGCTCGGACTCGTCGATGCGCTTCGTCAGCTCACCAGTTGCCACGAGCGCCTCCCGCCGCGGTCGGGGCGCCCTCGGGCGCGCTGTTCTCGGTGGCGGCGTGCCGATGCCCCGCACCCACCCCTTCGGGGTTGGCGCTCCACCACATGGCCGGGTACTCCCAGGCCTGGCCGGACCGGTGCCTCGGGGCACCGCCGGACCTGCGCCGGAGCGTCAGCAGCCCGGCGAGGCCGTAGATGGCCAGCGGGATCACGGCGAAGACCACGATCGTCTCGACAACGTTCACGGCGCTGAGCGTATCGGATGACCTCCACGACCACCGCGCGCGGCGCACTCGACCGTTCGTCGTAAGCCGACTGCCGTCCGCCGCTTGGCTCGCGGCGACTGGAACGTTGGGGCGAAGACCGTCGGGCCGAAAGGTTGCAACTCAACGTACAGGCGGCCGCACCCGCCGCTGTCATCTTGTCCGGGCCTTGAAATCCTCGTAGCTTTTTCACCTGTACGGGCCTTGCGCCCCGCTCCGCAGCCCCAGCAGGTAACGCACCGGTCCCAGGAGGCCCCGCCATGAACAGCGTCCAGACGCCCGCACAGGCGATCACCGAGGCCGTCTCGTCACTGAGCGACACCGAATTTGTCCCCGGAACGCGTGTGACGGCGGGCACAAGGGTTACCCGGGGTACACGCGTCACTCGCGGTACACGAGTGACCGCGGGAACGCGCGTCACCATGGGCACCCGGGTGACAGCGGGAACACGGGTCACCCGCGGGACCCGGGTCACGCGGGGCACGAGGGTCACGATGGGCACGAGGGTGACGGCGGGCACCCGGGTCACCTGCGGCACGCGGGTCACGCGAGGCACCCGCGTCACGCGGGGCACGCGAGTCACCATGGGCACCCGCGTCACCATGGGCACCCGCGTCACCTGCCAGAGCGACTACACGCTCGCTGCCTGACCCGTACTTCAGGGCCGCACGCACCACCTGAGCACCGCGCGCAAGCACCCGGCTCGCCCCGGTCGCCGCAAGGCCGCCGGGGCGCCGGCTTGTCCGGGGTGTGCTGCCCGGGGTCGACGCGCAGCCGGGAAGGCTGTGTCGTCTGGGGGGCGCCTGAGCCGAGAGCTTCGCCACCCGGCCGCCGGAGGCTGTGGCCACCGGGGCCACACCCCGAACCGGGGCTCAGCCACGACGGCCGCACGCCGGAACTCCGGCCCCCGGATCCCGCCGCCCGGAAGCCAGACCACCCCGGAGCCGTGCTCCGAACCGGGGCTCAGCCACGACGGCCGCGCGCCGGAACTCCGGCCTCTCGGATCCCGCAGCCGCGCCCCGAGCCGGAGCTCAGCCGCGAAGACCGCGCCCCGAAACTCCGGTCCCCGGATCCCGCCGCCCAGGCAGCCAGGCCACGCCGACCCCAGCGGGCCGCGAGCCCCGGCCCATCACCGGTCAGCAAGCCTCAGCCGGCGTGACCCGAGGCACCGATCGTCGCTCGACCGGGACCCAGATCGTCCGAAACTCCGCCACCCCGGCCACTCAAGCAGCGGAGCCGAGATACGGCCGCCAGAGCGGGTCGGCCTCCTTCGAGTGCGCCAGCAGCCGCCAATGAGGGCCGTGGGGGGCTCGGGGGACCACTCGCAGGCGCCAGCCGATCTCCGAGAGCATGCGGTCCGCCTTGCGGTGGTTGCACTTGGCGCAGCAGGCGACGCAGTTGGTCCAGCTGTGGGGGCCGCCGCGGCTGCGCGGGACCACGTGGTCGATCGTTTCGGCCCGCCCGCCGCAGTACGCGCAGCGGTACCGGTCGCGGTGCATGAGCCCCGCACGGGTCAGCGGCACCTTGGCGCGATACGGTACGCGCACGTACGTGCTGAGGCGGATCACCGAGGGCACCGGCAGCGACACCTTCGCCGAGTGCAGCTCGGTCCCGCCGGGGTCACCGTGGACCACCTCGGCCTTGCCGCACATCACGAGCACGACGGCACGCCGCAGCGGCAGCGCCGTCAGCGGCTCGAAGGTGGCGTTGAGCAGGAGCACCCGGCGCCGGCCCCAGGCCGGGGCGGCCGGATCCCGGCCTCTACTACGCTGTCCGGGCGGGCGGGTCACTCCCCCTGGGCGGGTCCCCGGCCCGGCCGGGACGGTTCCGCCGGATGCGGAACCCCCCGGATAGGCACGCAGAACCACCTCTGGCGCCTCGTCGGCCGTGGCTTGGCCGGAGACGCCGCGGGGGCTGGGTTGTCGGTCTGGCACTCGACCACCTCCAGGGGCGTAGGCATAGTCGACCACAGAACAGGCCCCCAGCGCACGTGTGTTACAAGACGTGTCACATCCCCGCGACCCAACATCCACTCGGCGTTGGGGTGGCCGACCCGATCGGAAGGATGAACGAAACCCCGTGCTCCCCCTGCTCACTTCCGCCAAGACGCCGTGCCTCGACGACGCCAGCACGTTCTGTGCCCAGGTGTTCACCGTGACGCACAACGAGTGGCTGGCGGGCTCGGCGAACTGGCTGATCACCAAGCCGGTCAAGATCCTGATGATCATCGTGATCGCGTTCGTGGTCCGCCTGCTGGTGCGACGGCTGATCAACCGCGTCACGACGCTGCCGAAGACCGGCGGCAAGCTCCCGTCGATGCTGCGCCCGCTGCGTGAGCGCGCCCCCGAGGTGCTCGGCTCCGCCGTCATCGAACGGCGCCGCCAGCGCGCGATGACCATCGGCTCGGTGCTGAAGTCGATGGCGACGTTCCTGATCTACGGCCTGGCGTTCATCCTCGTGCTGGGCGAACTCGGCATCAACCTGGGCCCCATCATCGCCTCGGCCGGCATCATCGGCGTCGCGATCGGGTTCGGCGCGCAGAACCTGGTCAAGGACTTCCTGTCCGGGATCTTCATGATGGTCGAGGACCAGTACGGCGTCGGCGACGTCGTGGACGTCGGCGAGGCGTCCGGCACGGTCGAGTCCGTCGGCCTCCGCATCACGACGCTGCGTGACGTCAAGGGCACGGTCTGGTACGTCCGCAACGGCGAGGTGCTGCGCGTCGGCAACTCCAGCCAGGGCTTCGCGGTGGCGGTCGTCGACGTCCCGCTCGGCTATACCGCCGACGTCGAACGCGCGACGACGGTGCTGGCGGACGCGGCGTCCGCGGCCACCGAGGGTGACGCGCTGAAGGACAATGTTCTCGAGCCGCCGGAGATGCTGGGTGTGGAAAGCGTCACACCGGAAGGGCTCTCCCTGCGCCTGACGGTGAAGGTGCGGCCGGGCAAGCAGTGGGCGGTGCAGCGGGCCCTGCGGGCCCAGCTGCTGGCCGCCCTGGAAGAGGCGGGCTTCGACCCGCCGCTCGGCCGGCTGTTCCCGTCCGCGGTTCCGGCGGCCCCGCCGGTCGAGAAGAAGGTCCGTCAGGCCGAGTAGTACTCGCGCAGGCCGGCGCGCCGGGCGGCCAGGTCCCGGTCGAGATCCGGGTCGTGCGCCAGGTGCTCGCGCAGGTCGGCCGCCACTTCGTCCCGATCGGGGTGGTCGCTGTGCTCGACGTGCTCGAGCGTCGCGGCCACCCCGGCGGGGAACAGCAGGAAGGCGTCGAGCCCGCTGCTGGTGTCGAAGCTCGTGTACTTGGCTTCGCTGAGCTGCCAGACGTCGTCGGCTTCGCCGCACTCGTGCAGCAGCAGCACGGCCAGCCCGAGGCTGTCGTCGTAGCCCCAGCCGTCTTCGTGGGACCGGATCTCCTGGTCCAGCAGGTAGCGGAGGAACGCGGCGTCGGCATCCCGGCGGTCCCGCAGCAGCAGGCGCAGGACCGCTTGCCGCGCCTCGGCGGCGGCGAGTTCGGGCCAGCGTTCGGGGTGGTCGCGCCAGTGGCCGAGGTCGGTCGTCACGAACGGAGACCGTAGCGAGGCGCGGTTACGCTGGGAAACGGATTTGCGACCATCCGGTATCAGCGGACCGGGCGTCGGGAACCCGGACCGGAAGGGCAAAATGGAAGGCGTGTCTGCAGTGAGCGAACCGGCGAACCTCTACGAAGCGGTCGGCGGCGAACCGACCTTCCGCCGGATCGTCGGGCGGTTCTACGAGGAGGTCGCGCGCGACGAGATCCTCCGCCCGCTCTACCCCGAGGAGGACCTCGGGCCGGCCGAGGAGCGGTTCCGGCTGTTCCTCATCCAGTACTGGGGCGGCCCGCACACCTACTCCGACCAGCGCGGGCACCCGCGCCTGCGGATGCGGCACGGGCCGTTCAAGATCGGGCCGCTCGAGCGGGACGCCTGGCTGCGCTGCATCCGGATCGCCGTCGACGAGGAGAACCTGGAAGAGCCGTACCGCGGTCAGCTCTGGGCCTACCTGGAGATGGCCGCGCACAGCATGATGAACAGCTTCGTCTGATGAGACGGGAAGCCTGGTGGCAGGACGCCGTCTTCTAC
Source organism: Amycolatopsis sp. CA-128772 (assembly GCF_002904295.1). Taxonomy (GTDB): domain Bacteria; phylum Actinomycetota; class Actinomycetes; order Mycobacteriales; family Pseudonocardiaceae; genus Amycolatopsis. Next base: position 135,831 of record NZ_PPHG01000074.1, on the reverse strand, counting down.
CAGGTGTACGTCCGCTCGTTCGCCGACTCCGACGGTGACGGCGTCGGCGACCTGGAGGGCATCCACTCCCGCCTGGGTTACCTCGAGCTGCTGGGCGTCGACGCGCTGTGGCTGACGCCGTTCTACCGCTCCCCGATGGCCGACCACGGCTACGACATCGCCGACCCGCGGGACGTCGACCCGATGTTCGGCACCCTCGGCGACTTCGACGTGCTGCTCACCGAAGCGCACAAGCGGAACATCAAGGTCACCGTCGACGTGGTCCCCAACCACACCAGCAACCAGCACGCCTGGTTCAAGTCGGCGATGGCGGCCGCGCCGGGCAGCCCGGAGCGCGACCGGTACATCTTCCGCGACGGCGTCGGCCCGAAGGGCGAAGACCCGCCGAACAACTGGGTCAGCGCGTTCGGCGGGCCGGCCTGGACCCGCGTCCCGGACGGGCAGTGGTACCTGCACCTGTTCGCGCCGCAGCAGCCGGACCTGAACTGGGCCAACCCCGAGGTCGCCGCGGATCTGGAGCGGACCCTGCGGTTCTGGCTCGAACGCGGGGTCGACGGCTTCCGCATCGACGTCGCGCACGGCATGGCCAAACCGCCCGGCCTGCCCGACATGGACCCGCGCGCGGACCCGATGGGGCCGAGCCACTACTACGACCCGCGGTGGGACCACGACGGCGTCCACGAGATCCACCAGATGATCCGCAAGGTGCTCGACGAATTCCCGGACGCGATGGCCGTCGGCGAGATCTGGGTGACCGACGAGGAGCGGCTGTCGCGCTACCTGCGGCCCGACGAGCTGCACCTGGCGTTCAACTTCCGGCTGGTGCTGACCCACTTCGACGCCGACGCCATGCGCACGGCCATCGAGCGCTCCCTGGCGGTCCCGGGCCGCACGGGCGCCCCGGCGACCTGGACGCTGGGCAACCACGACGTCTGGCGCCAGGTCAGCCGCTACGGCGGCGGCGCTTCCGGGGTACGCCGGGCGCGGGCGATGGCGCTCGTGGAGCTGGCGCTGCCGGGTGCGGTGTACCTGTACAACGGCGAAGAGCTGGGGCTGGCGAACGTTCCGCTGTCGCCGTCGGACATGGCCGATCCGCGGGCCAAGACCAGCGGGGCGGAGTTCGGGCGGGACGTTTCGCGGGTTCCGCTGCCGTGGGAGGGCGACCTGCCGCCGTTCGGGTTCTCGCGCAACCCGCGCACGTGGCTGCCGATGCCGGCGGAGTGGGCCGGGCTGACGGTGGAGAAGCAGATCGAGGACGCGGATTCGACGCTCTCGCTGTACCGGCAGGCGCTCGAGCTGCGAAAGACACACCCGGCGTTCGGCGGCGACGAGCTGGAGTGGTACGGCGCACCGGCCGGGTGTTTCGCCTTCCGGCGGCGCGGGGGTGGGCTGGTTTGTGCGCTGAACACCTCGGCTTCGCCGATCGCGTTGCCGGCAGGTGAGGTGCTGCTGTCGAGCAGTCCGCTGGTCGAGGGGAAGCTGCCCGCCGATTCGGCCGCCTGGCTGGTCTGAGGGGTCTTTCCCCACCCCCCGCCGGATGTGGACAACTCCGGCCGCGGCGCACCTCGCCCGGCGTTTCCGTCGGTGGGCGCCGATACGCTGGAAGCGGGGGCAGCCCCCAGGGAGGGCGGGCCGCGCGCGGGGCCGGATTTCAGCCGGACTGGTTGCCCGAACCGTCGTCGAAGGCGCCGCTGGCCAGCCACGCCACCAGGGCCGCGGCCTGGAGGTAGGGCGCCGCCTGGGCAGCCGCCCGGCCCGCCGCACGCGTGCGGCCCCACCTCTCAGGTCTTTCCGCGGGCGATGGCGCCCGCTCGCCCGCCGGACGGTCCGTCCGCCACGGGGTCTCCTCGGCGCGCACGTCGTCGAGGAAGTCCGCGGTCGGGTCGTCGTCCGGGGTCATGCCTCCAGCGTGCCACCGCCCGCCGGAAAGCGGTGGCCGCCGTAAGCATTCCGTCAGAACAGCAGGGGCAGGAGCGCGTGCCGGCGCCGGACGATCGCGCCGTAGCGCGCGTCCAGCCGCAGCCACGAGTCCGTGGCCGTCACGCGGACGACGTCGCCCGGAACGTCCGAATCGACGAAGCCCATGCCGGACATCGCGAACAGGCAGCGCATCTGCACCTTGACCTCGACCGAGCCGCCGGTCACCGTCAGCACCGCCTGGTCCATCAGCGACGACGGCGGCGTGCCGTGCGGGCCTGCGTTGTCCCTGGCCAGGGTCACGCCGCGGTCGGCCAGCTCGGACACCACCCGCGCCGGGAGCTCGTCGACCAGGGGCCAGCGGCCGGACGGCGGCAGCTCGCCGTGCCAGAGCAGGTCGCGGGCCGGGCCCGGGTCCATCCGCGGCGCGCCCGCCACGGTCAGCGCCGCGAGCAGCTCGTTGCCGGACACCGTGACGTCGCCGGGGGTGACGTCGCCGGCCACCGCACGGGTGGCCAGGCACTCGAACGGCGTCGACGTCCAGGCCTCGACCACGCCGTCGCCGCGCTGCCGCAGCCGGACGGCCGTCTGGCCGTCCAGCCGGACCGCGCGGGCGACGAACGCGCCGAGGGTCTCCCGGTCGGCCGCGTCCGGCACGAACAACTCAGGCATCCGCGAACCCCTGCTTCAGAAACTCCGATTCGGCCGGGGTGAGCCTACGCGGCCGCAGTTCGACCGTGTCGTACGGCGCCAGCACCGTCTCCGCCGTGACCGCCACCGGCCCGTCCGGAGAAGGCCCGCCGTGCACCCGGTAGGCCAGCGTGAAGCTCGCCGCGCGCAGCTGCGTCAGGTCGATCTCGATCCGCAGCTGCTGCCCGGACACCACGATCGGCGCCTTGTACGCGACTTCGAGCCGCACCACGACGATGCCCTTGGGCAGCTGCTCCAGCCCCGCCTCCACCGCCGCCTCGAACAACAGCGGAATGCGGGCCTCTTCCAGCAGCGTCACCAGCTTCGCGTGGTTGATGTGGCCGTAGACGTCCATGTCCGTCCAGCGCGGGCGGACGTGCGCAACGTAGGTCACCGCACCGTGCTCCGGATCTGGCGGGCCGCCACCGAGAGGGTCGCCAGGTCGAGCCGGCCGGACTTGGTGATCTCGTCGAGCGCGACGCGCGCCCGCTGCAGGCGCGAGGCGTTCGTCTTTTCCCACTGGGCGATCTTGGCGTCCCCGGACGAGCCGGGGTCGCTGTGCCGCAACGCATCCAGCGTGATCGCGCGCAGCGAGCCGTAGACGTCGTCGCGCAGCGACAGCCGGGCCAGGGCGTGCCAGCGGTTGCCGCGTTCGAGCTTGCTGATCTCGGTGAGCATCGAGTCGATGTCCAGGTGCGCCGAGAGCGCGTAGTACAGCTCCGCCGTTTCGGCCGGGCTGTGCGTGGCGTCCACGCCGATCTGCTGCTCGGCGAGCTCGGCCACCTCGGTGACGTCGAGCAGGCCGAAGGTGTGCAGCAGCAGCGACACCCGGCGGGCCAGCTCGGCCGGCACGCCGCCGTCGATCAGCTCGTCCGCGTGCGCCTGCACCGACTCGGCTTCGCGGCCGCGGAGCAGGTCGCCGATCTTCGGGACCAGTTCGTTCAGCACCCGGCCGAAGCGCTTGATCTCCGACAGCGGGGCCAGCGGCTGCGGCCGGTTGGTGAGGAACCAGCGCGCGGCCCGGTCGAGCAGCCGGCGCGTCTCCAGCACCATCGAGTCGGCGACGTCGGTGTGCACGACGTTGTCGAGCGCGTCGATCTCCTTCCACAGCGCGGGAAGGTCGAACACCTGCGTCACGACCGCATACGCGCGCACGGCGTCCGTCGCGGTCGCGTTCATCTCCTCCATCAGCCGGTACACGAAGGAGATGCCGCCGCCGTCGACCACCTCGTTGGCGATCATCGTGGTGATGATCTGCCGGTGCAGCGGGTGCTCGCCGATGGCGTCCGCGAACCGCTCGCGCAGCGGCTTCGGGAAGTAGCCGGGCAGCCGGGCCGCGAAGACCTTCGAGTCGGGCAGGTCGCTGGCCAGCAGCTCGTCCTTCAGCTCCAGCTTGACGTGGGCCAGCAGGGTTGCCAGCTCCGGCGAGGTGAGGCCCTTGCCCGCCTTCTCCAGCTCGCGGAACTCCGAGTTGCTGGGCAGCGCTTCGAGCTTGCGGTCGAAGGCGCCGGCGGACACCAGGGCCTGGACCTGGCGCGCGTGCACCGAGAGCATCGGTGCGGCGTGCGCGCGGCTGACGCCGAGGACGGCGTTCTGCCGGTAGTTGTCCTTGAGCACCAGCGCGCCGACCTCGTCGGTCATCTCTTCCAGGAGCTCGTTGCGCTGTTCGCGCTCCAGCTTGCCGGTCTGGACGAGGTGGTCGAGCAGGATCTTGATGTTGACTTCGTGGTCGGAGCAGTCGACGCCGGCCGAGTTGTCGAGCGCGTCGGTGTTGATCTTGCCGCCGTTTCGGGCGAACTCGATCCGGCCCAGCTGGGTCAGGCCGAGGTTGCCGCCTTCGCCGAACACCTTGACGCGCAGCTGCCTGCCGTCGACGCGGATGGCGTCGTTGGCCTTGTCGCCGGCCGCCGCGTGGCTCTCGGTCTCCGCCTTGACGTAGGTGCCGATGCCGCCGTTCCAGAGCAGTTCGACCGGCGCCAGCAGGATCGCCTGGATCAGGTCCATCGGCGCCAGCGCGGTGACGCTGTCCTCGAGGCCGAGTGCCGTGCGGACCTGGGGGCTGATCGGGATCGACTTCGCCGTGCGCGGGTAGATGCCGCCGCCTTCGCTGATCAGCGAGCGGTCGTAGTCGTCCCACGAGCTGCGCGGCAGGTCGAACAGCCTGCGGCGCTCGGCGTACGACGTCGCCGCGTCGGGGTCCGGGTCGAGGAAGACGTGCATGTGGTTGAACGCCGCGACCAGCCGGATGTGCTCGGACAGCAGCATGCCGTTGCCGAAGACGTCACCCATCATGTCGCCGATGCCGACCACGGTGAAGTCCTCGGTCTGGGTGTCCTTGCCCAGCTCGCGGAAGTGCCGCTTGACGCTCTCCCAGGCGCCCTTCGCCGTGATGCCCATGGCCTTGTGGTCGTAGCCGACCGAGCCGCCGGAGGCGAAGGCGTCGCCCAGCCAGAAGCCGTACTGCGCGGACACCTCGTTCGCGATGTCGGAGAACTTCGCGGTGCCCTTGTCGGCCGCGACGACCAGGTAGGAGTCGTCGGCGTCGTGGCGGACCACCCCGGGCGCGGGCACGGTCTTGCCCTCGATCCGGTTGTCGGTCAGGTCGAGCAGGCCGGAGATGAACATGCGGTAGCAGGCGATGCCCTCGGTGAGCTGGGCGTCGCGGTCGATGCTCGCGTCGCCGCTCGGGGCCGGCGGGCGCTTGACGACGAACCCGCCCTTCGCGCCGACCGGCACGATCACCGCGTTCTTCACCGCCTGCGCCTTGACCAGGCCCAGGATCTCGGTGCGGAAGTCCTCGCGCCGGTCCGACCAGCGCAGGCCGCCGCGCGCGACTTCGCCGAAGCGCAGGTGCACGCCCTCGACGCGCGGCGAGTAGACGAAGATCTCGAACTTCGGCCGCGGCTCGGGCAGGTCCGGCACGCCGGCCGGGTCGAGCTTGATGGCCAGGAACGTCCGCGGCCGCCCGTCGGTGCCCATGACGTGGTAGTTCGTCCGCAGGGTGGCCCGGATGACGGCCATCAGGCGGCGCAGGATCCGGTCCTCGTCGAGGCTGGTGACCTCGTCGATCATCGCGTTCAGCTCGGCGGAAAGGCCTTCGGTGGCGGACTCGCGGTCGGCGTCGGCCAGCCTCGGGTCGAACCGGGCCTCGAACAGCCGGAGCAGCTTGGTCGCGACCTGCGTGTGGTTCAGCAGCGTGTTCTGGATGTAGTCCTGGGAGAACGCGCTGCCGGCCTGGCGCAGGTAGCGGGAGTAGGCGCGCAGCACGGCGGCCTGGCGCCAGGTGAGCCCGCCGCGCAGGACGAGCCCGTTGAGGCCGTCGACCTCGGCGTCGCCGCGCCAGGCGGCCTCGAAGGCGTCCTGGAAGCGCCCACGCAGCTCCTCGACGGCGTGCTCGTCGGACTCGTCGAGCATCTTCTGGTCGACGCGCAGGCCGAAGTCGTAGATCCAGCACGCGCCGCCGTCCTCGCGGTGCAGCTCGTACGGCCGCTCGTCGACCACCTCGACGCCCATCGCCTGCAGCACCGGGAGCACCTTCGAGAGCGTGACGCCCTCGCCGCGCAGGTAGAGCTTGAAGCGCCGCTCCCCCGGGCCGGCCTCGGCGGGCCGGTAGAACGACAGCGCGAGGTCGCCTTCGTCGGTGAGCGAGTCCAGCGAGCGGAGGTCGCCGAGGGCCTCTTCGGCGGTGAAGTCCTCCTTGTAGCCCTCGGGGAAGACCATCGCGAAGCGCTGGCCCTGCTCGGTCGCGGACTCCTCGCCGACGATCCCGACCGCGACGCCGCCGTCGGCGCGCTCCCGGCGTTCGTCGAGGACGGCCTCGACCATGCGGTCGTCCCAGGTGCGGACGGCGTCGTTCAGCCGGTCCTGGATCTTGAGCGTGTCCGGCTCGAGCCGGCGCGCCGGGTCGGTGTGCACGACGAAGTGCACCTGGGCCAGGACGGTCTCGCCGATCCGCGCGCTGTATTCGAGCTGGGTGCCTTCGAGCTCTTCGAGCAGGACTTCCTGCATCGCCAGCCGCGAGCGCGTGGTGTAGCGGTCGCGCGGGAGGTAGACGAGGCAGGAGTAGAAGCGGCCGTAGGGGTCGCGGCGCAGGAACAGCCGCAACCGGCGGCGGTCGGCGAGGGTGATCGCGCCGGTCGTCGTCGAGTACAGCGAGTCGGTGTCGGCGGAGAACAGGTCGGCGCGCGGCCAGTTCTGCAGGATTTCCAGCATCCGCTGGCCGGAGAACGACTCGATCGGGAAGCCGGCGCGGTGGATGACCTCGCGGACCCGCTTGCCCACCACCGGGATGTCGAGGACGTTCTCGTGCAGCGCGGTGGTGGTGAACATGCCGAGGAAGCGGTGTTCGCCGGTGACGTTGCCCTCGGTGTCGAAGGTCTTCACCCCGACGTAGTACGGGTAGACCGGCCGGTGCACGGTCGAGGGCGCGCTGGCCTGGGTCAGCACCAGCAGTGACGGCGCGAACGCGGACGCGGCGGTGTCCGGGCCGGCGGTCAGGCCGCGGGCGGCGAGGCTGTCCTGGCGCAGCACGCCGAGGCCGGAGGCCAGGACCGCGCGCAGGGCCGGCTCGTCCGAGTCCGGGTGCGGGTTCTCGACCAGCTCGTAGCGGCGGTAGCCGAGGAAGGTGAAGTGGCCGTCGGCCAGCCAGCGCAGCAGCCGGGCGCCCTCGGCGACCTCCCCCTCGGGCAGCTGCGGCGGGGCGGTCTCCAGTTCGCTCGCGAGCTGGCACGCCGTTTGAGCCATCTTCTCGGCGTCCTCGACGACCTCGCGGACGTCACCGAGCACGCTGGAGAGCCGGTTGTCGAGCTCGCGGGCGCGGTTGCGGTCGGTGACGAAGTCGATCTCGATGTACATCCACGACTCGGCGGCCGAGTTCGCGGGCGGCTCGGCCGGGTCCGCTTCGGGGTGGACCTCGAGCAGCTCGCCGGTGAGGTCGCGGCTGACCACCACGATCGGGTGAACGATCCGCTGCACCTGCACGCCGTCCCGGGCGAACTCGGCGGCGATGGAGTCGACGAGGTACGGCATGTCATCGGTGACGACCTGCACGACGGTGGCTTCCCGCGCCCACCCGTCTTCGGCGACGGTGGGGTTCAGCAGCCGCACGGCCGGGCGGCCGGGCATCCGGGACTTGGCCAGCTGCAGGTGCGAGCGGACGGCCCCGACCAGGTTGACGGGCTCGTCGCCGACGATCTCTTCGGGCGGGATGTGCCGGTAGTAGAGCCGGATGAGCTCACCGATCTCCGGCGCCAGCCCGGCCGCGGCGTCGATCAGGTCGTCCCTGATCTGCTCCGGGCTGGCCGGGGAGCGCTGGCCGAATCCGGGTTCGGCGTCGGCTCCGGTTCCGGGTAGGGACGAGACTCCGGTCGAGCTCATTTGAGGCAACTCTCCAGTTTGCGTGAGGTGGCACCGCGCCGGTTCGGCGTTGAACCGGCCACCCCACACTAATGCGCCGGATCCGGGACCACATGAAGACCCGGAGGTTGCCGGCAGCGCGAAAACCCTTTCCGGGCACCGGATTCGCGTGATCGGTCAAGCTACTGACGGGTTGCGTTCCCGGGTCCCGCGCGGCGCTGACCAGCCCGGCTGGAGGGGCGTTACCTGCAGCGAAGCCGACGTGATCGGTTCAGTTGATCGGCCGGGGTGCCGTTCGGCGAACGCTGTCGGCCAGTCGGCGACGCCGGGATGCGACGGATCCCACTGGGTTGGCGCCCGGGCAGGTCGGCGACGGGTAGGGGTGTCTCGGCGACTGGACCCGGGGTGGACGGCTCCGGCGGGGCGCCCGGACGACGGCAAAACTGTCGGTGCCGGCCGGTAGCGTGGAAAACGGGGGCGCCCCCGCGCGGCTCGGTGCGCCGGGCGGTGTCAGTGGCCGCGGGAGTCCGATACCTGGGCGCTGAGCCACGCGGCCGGCGCCGGGTCAGTCGCGGGAGCGGCGGCCGCGGGAGTCCGATACCTCGGCGCCGTGGCCGTTGCGGCCGTGGCCGTTGCGGCGGCCCGTGTCCTCGGAGCCCAGCTGCTTGACCAGGGCCGCCGCGCTGGCCGTGCCCGCCTGGTGCTCGGCGAGGGCGCGGGCGAGGAGGTCCGCCAGGCCCGCGTCCGGGGGCGGCTCGTCCTCGGCGATGGCGCGGGCGTAGCTCTCCGGGAAGGGGGCCGTGGCCGGGGTCCAGTGGCCGAAGTCCTCCATCGGCTCCAGGGACGGCGGCATCCGCAGGCGCGGGAGCCAGGGCTCGGCTTCGTCGCGGTAGTCCGGCACGGACGGTGGCTCGTTCTCCGGCCGCGGTGGCGGCGCCAGCTCCGGCTCGGGCCGGGCCGGTTCCGGGGTGCGGGGGCTTTCGGCGTCCTCCGCCCGGCGGCGGCCGCCGCCGGCTCCCCCGGCCGCGGAAATGCCCAGCCGGTCCAGGACCGACCGTGCGGCCACCGAGCCGTGTTCGGCATCGTGACGCGTCGACGGCTGCGGCTCCCGCGGCCGTTCGTACGGCTCCCGCTCGGCAGCAGGCGGCGGCGCAAGCGGCAGAGCGGGCGTGATGCGCGTGGGCGCCGACTCCCGCTCGGCGGCGGTCTCCCGCAGCCGAGCTTCGGCCAGGGCCGCCCAGGAGAACTTGGTTTTCCCGCTGTCGCCACTCGGCACCGGCTCGGGACGTTCTTCAGGCGCCGCGACGGGCTCAGGCCGGTACTCCGGCTCCCTCGCCGCACGCACCTCGGCGGGTTCCGACCGAACCTCAAGCTCCCGCGCCCCGGTCCGCTGCTCCGGCCGCGACTCCGGCGCCGCTCGATACTGCGGTTCCCTCGCCGCACGCACCTCGGCCGGCTCGGACCGGAACTCCGGCTCCCGAACCGACCCAGCCACCTCAGCCCGCCGCCCGACCACCGGCCGCGACTCGAACTCCGGCTCCCGAACCGACCCAGCCACCTCAGCCCGCCGCTCCACCGCCGCACGCACCTCGGCCGGCTCGGACCGGTACCCTGGCTCAGCAACCTCCGGCCGCGCCTGCGACGGCCGCCGCTCCGCCGCCGGTTCCGGGCGCACGCGGGGCCCGGCCTCGTCCCGGATCGCCGGCATCAACGTCGTCTCGGCCACGTCGGCCGTCACGCGGGGGCGTTCGAACGACCACGCCGGGCGCGCCGGGGGCTCCTCGCGGCCGAACGACCGGACGGGCTCCGCGGGCACCGCCGCGACCGGCCGCGACGGCACCGCCTTCAGCACCTCGTCCAGGTCGATCGACGCCGGTTCCCCGGTGCCGAACTCGCCCGCCAGCACGCTGCACGCCTGCCGCCGGGCGCGGGCGTGCAGCTGCTCCGCCGCGCGCGATCGGTACAGGCACGCGATGGCCTCCTCCGCCTGGCCGAACCGCTCCTGCAGCTGCGCCAGCTCCAGCCACAGCCGGGCGGTGACCGCCGGCAGCCCGTGCCGGTCCGTGCTCGCCACCGCTTCGCGGACCTGCTCGATCGCCGCTTCGCCCGCGCCCGCCGGCAGGTGGACGCGGGTCGCGACCGCCAAGCGCAGCCAGCCCATCGGGGCGACGCCCGCCGCGCGGACCGGCTCGGCCAGCACCGGCTCGGCTATCTCGTACGCCATTTCCGTGTCGCCGCGGTCGAGGAGCGTGCTGACCAGCAGCAGCACCAGGCGGATGCGGACCAGGCCGCCGTCGTCGGCCGGGTTGTCGAGCTTCTCCAGGAAGCCCAAGCCGGTCCGGGCCGCGTCGGCCGCCGCCGTCAGGTCGCCGTGGCGGCGGCGGTGGGCCGCCGTGCCGACGCGCAGCAGCGCGCGCACCAGCAGCTGGGTGTCGGCGCCCAGCGACTCGTCGCCAACGACCAGCTTGTCCGCCTCCACGAGCACGCGGTCGAGCTCCGACTTGCGCCCGAGCTGGCCCAGGCAGCCCACCAGGTGGCACCACGCGGCCGCGCGGTGCACCGGCGAGACCACCGGATCGGTCAGCACCGGCCGCAGCGCGGCGAGGCCGGTCAGCGGCACGCCCAGGCTGCGGGCGCAGACGGCGAGGTCGATGCGCAGCCGCGCCGCGATGTCGCCGTAGCCCGCGTGCTCGGCCGCGCGCAACGCCGCGACCGCGCGCCCGACCGTGGCCGGCCGCTCGCCGAGCCGGACGCGTGCGGACACGACCAGGCTCTCGGCCCGGATCCACTGCTCGTCGGCGCTCGCGGCCTCGGCCAACGCGGCCGCGCGCTCGCCGAGGACCAGCGCGAGCTCGGGCGCCCGCAGGTGCAGGGCGTCCGCCCGCTCGATCAGCCGGCCGACTGCGGAGAGGGTTCCCCCGGCATTGGCGGAGCGCCCGCCCTCCACTCGGCCCGCCGACGTAGTTCCTCCCGCGGAGGCGGCGTTCGACGGAACCGGGCCCGTCCGGTGCGCTTTGCTGGCTTCCACGGGGAAACCCGCCCCCTCAGTCGCGGGTCAGCTTGCGGTGGGTGACACGGTGCGGGCGGGCAGCCTCGGCGCCCATCCGCTCCACCTTGTTCTTCTCGTACCCTTCGAAGTTGCCCTCGAACCAGAACCACTGGGCGGGGTTCTCGTCGGTGCCTTCCCAGGCCAGGATGTGCGTCGCGACCCGGTCGAGGAACCACCGGTCGTGCGAAATCACGACGGCGCAGCCGGGGAACTGCTCCAGCGCGTTCTCCAGCGAGCCCAGCGTCTCGACGTCCAGGTCGTTCGTCGGCTCGTCGAGCAGGATCAGGTTCCCGCCCTGCTTGAGCGTCAGCGCCAGGTTGAGCCGGTTGCGCTCACCACCGGAGAGCACACCCGCCGGCTTCTGCTGGTCCGGGCCCTTGAAGCCGAACGCGCTGACGTACGCGCGCGACGGCATTTCGGTCTGCCCGACGTGGATGTAGTCCAGCTCGTCGGAGACGACCTGCCACACGGTCTTCTTGGGGTCGATCCCGCCGCGGTTCTGGTCCACATAGGACAGCTTGACCGTCTCGCCGATCTTGACCTCGCCGGCGTCCGGCTCCTCGAGCCCGACGATGGTCTTGAACAGCGTGGTCTTGCCGACACCGTTCGGGCCGATCACGCCGACGATGCCGTTGCGCGGCAGGTCGAACGACAGGCCGTCGATGAGGACCCGGCCGTCGAAGCCCTTCTGCAGCTTCTCGACCTCGACCACGACGTTGCCCAGCCGCGGGCCCGGCGGGATCTGGATCTCTTCGAAGTCCAGCTTGCGGTGCTTGTCCGCCTCCGCCGCCATCTCCTCGTAGCGGTCGAGGCGCGACCGGGACTTCGTCTGCCGGGCCTTGGCGTTGGACCGCACCCACTCGAGCTCGGTCTTCAGGCGCTTCGCGAGCTTCTGGTCCTTCTTTCCCTGGACTTCGAGGCGCTCGCGCTTCTTCTCCAGGTACGTCGAGTAGTTGCCCTCGTAACCGACGACGCGGCCGCGGTCGATCTCCATGATCCACTGGGCCACGTTGTCGAGGAAGTACCGGTCGTGGGTGACGGCGAGGACGGCACCGGCGTAGCGGGAGAGGAACTGCTCCAGCCACAGGACACTTTCGGCGTCCAGGTGGTTGGTGGGCTCGTCGAGCAGCAGCAGGTCCGGCGCCGACAGCAGCAGCTTGCACAGCGCGACCCGGCGGCGCTCACCACCGGAAAGGTGGGAGACGCCTTCGTCCGGCGGCGGGCAGCGGAGCGCGTCCATGGCCTGCTCGACGGTCGAGTCGAGCTCCCAGGCGTCGGCGTGGTCCAGCTCCTCCTGGAGCTGCCCCATCTCCTCCATCAGCTCTTCGGTGTACTCGGTCTCCATGAGCTTGAGGACCTCGTTGTACCGGTCGAGCTTGACCTTGACCTCGCCGAGGCCCTCCTCGACGTTCTGCCGGACCGTCTTCTCCTCGTTGAGCTCCGGCTCCTGCATGAGGATGCCGACGGAGGCGCCAGGCTGGAGGAACGCTTCGCCGTTGCTGGCCTGCTCGATCCCCGCCATGATCTTGAGAACGGTGGACTTACCGGCACCGTTCGGCCCGACCACGCCGATCTTGGCGCCGGGGTAGAACGCGGTGCTGACGTCGTCGAGGATGACCTTGTCCCCGACGGTCTTGCGCACCTTCTTCATGGTGTAGATGAACTCGGCCATACCCACGATCGTAGAGCGCACGTGATCGCGGCCTGACGCCGGTCACCACCGGACTACCGAAAGTCAGCCCGGGATCACGGCGAGAGTACCGAAACGGCCCTTTTCCCGGCACCCGGACGGCGGCTCAACCTCAACTGGAACCCGAGGGTCGGTTGCCGTCGGCGAGGTTCTTCAGCATCGCGTTGTAGGCGTTCAGCTCTTCGTCGCCGGTGACCGCTTCGCGCCGGTCACGCCGCTTCGCCTCACGCTCGTCCTGGCGCGACCACTGCACCAGCAGCGCGATCAGCACCAGCAGCACCGGCACCTCGCCCGCGGCCCAGGCGATGCCCCCGCCGAGCCGCTGGTCGGTGAGCAGGTCGGGGACCCACGGCAGGTGCAGCTGGCTGTAGAACGCCTGGCCGATGACCGTCTGCTTGCTCATCAGGATCACGCCGAAGAACGCGTGGAACGGCATCGCGGCGAACATCATCCCGAGCCGGCCGAGGTACGGGATCCGGCGCGGCGCCGGGTCCACGCCGATCACCGGCCAGTAGAAGACGTACCCGGCGAGCAGGAAGTGGCCGTTCATCACCAGGTGCGCCCAGTGGTAGGGCAGCGCGTTGTCGAACAGGCCGGAGAAGTACAGCGCGTAGAACGACCCGACGAACAGCAGCAGCGCGACCACGGGGTGGGTCAGGAACCGCGACACCGGGGAGTGCACGAAGGCGACAAGCCACTCGCGGGGTCCCGGCGGGTTGTCCCGGCCCGCGGCCGGCAGCGCGCGCAGCGCCAGCGTCACCGGCCCGCCGAGGACGAACAGCACCGGCGCCACCATCGACAGCAGCATGTGGTTGCCCATGTGCACGCTGAACATCGCGGGCGCGTACCGGCCGACCCCGGACGACGTCGCGATCAGCAGCACCACGCAGCCGGCGATCCAGACCACCGTGCGGCCCACCGGCCAGGTGTCGCCCCGCTGCAGCAGCCGCCGCACCCCGGCCAGGTACAGACCGCCGAGCACCAGCGCCAGGGTGCCGTAGACGAGGTCGAAGCGGGTGTCGAAGAGCAGCCGCAACGCCGTCGGCGCGCCGTCGAGGTCGTAGCCGATCAGCAGCTCGGTGGTCGAGGGCTGGGTGATCGCGTCGGCCGGTGGCGGCGTCCTGGCCAGCCCGGAGGCGATGCCGATGGTGACGAACATGATCAGGATCTCGACCGCGGCCAGGCGCAGCAGCTGGGCGCCGCCCTTGCCGTCCACGAGGTTCGCGACACCCTTTTCGCGCTGCTGGTGGCCGAACACCCCGAGCAGCAGCAGTGCGACCGTCTTGGCCACGACGAGCAGGCCGTAGTCGGTGGTGAACAGGTCGTTCAGGCCGATCCGGACCAGCGCGTTGACCGCGCCGGACAGGGCCATCACGATCCAGCAGACCAGCGCCAGCTTCGAGAACCGCTGCGCGGCCAGGCTCAGGTGGGTCCCGCGGCGGTAGCCCAGCGCCAGCAGCGCGACCAGCCCGCCGACCCACAGCGCCGCGGCGACCAGGTGAAACAGCAGGCTGTTGGTGGCGACGTCGTGCGAGCCGCCGCTGGCCGAGTGCCCGGTGACCGCGACCGGGACCAGCCCGCCGACGGCCAGGAAGAACAGCACCGCCGTCCAGCCCCAGGACAGCGCGAGCCGGCAGCCGAGCGCGACCAGGATCGCGATCAGCGCCGTCCACAGCCACGCCTTCGGCTGTTCGATGGCGCCGACGAGGTCGAGCAGCGTCTGCGGGTCCAGGACGTCGCCGAAGGGTTTCCCGGCGGTGTCGGCGGCGGTGAAGGCGACCGAAAGCAGGGCCGCGCCGAACCACACCCAGGCGGCGATCCCGGCCGCGCGCAGGGCGCCGTAGCCGTCGGGCCCGAGCGTCCCGGACTTCTGCGGCGGCACCAGGAAGGCGGCCAGCAGCAGGGAGCCGACGCAGACCACCGACGCGGCTTCGGACAGCACGCGCATGACGGTGATGCCGTACTTGGTGACCAGGCCCGGATCGGGCAGGCCGGCGATGGCGTAGCCGGCCCCGCCGGTCAGCGCGATCAGGCCGATCGCGACCACCGCGGCCAGCAGCACCCCGACCGAGAGCAGGGGCAGCACGCTCGCCCGGCGCTGCGTGGGGACGTCGGGTTTCGTCACGGGCTCGCTGGACACGCCCCTGAGGGTATGCCCCGCCCCCGTCACGCCCGCGTGACGGGCAGGATGGCGCCGTGAAGATGATCCTGCTGCGGCACGCCGAGTCGCTCGGCAACGTCGACGAACTCGCCTACACGCGGATCCCCGACCACGCGCTGCCGCTGACCGGGCGAGGACGGCAGGAGGCCGCCGCGGTGGCGCCGGAGATCACCCGGCTGCTCGACGGCGCGCGGCCCGCGGTGTACGTCAGCCCGTACCTGCGCACGCGGGAGACGTTGCGGCTGCTGGACATCGGGGCTTCGTGCGAGCGGCTGGTCCAGGAGCCGCGGCTGCGCGAACAGGACTGGGGCAACCTGCAGGACCCGGCCGAGCAGGAGATCCAGAAGGCGCGGCGGCACGAGTTCGGGCACTTCTTCTACCGGCTGCCGTTCGGCGAGTCGGGCGCGGACGTCGACGACCGCATCGCGGCGTTCCTGTCGGACCTGCGCCAGCGCGACGAAGCTCACCCCGAGACGGTGCTGATCGTCTCGCACGGGCTTACGCTGCGGCTGCTGTGCCGCCGGCTCTTCGGCTGGAGCATCGAGCTGTTCGAGTCCCTGTCCAACCCGGCGACCTGCGAGTACCGCGTCCTCGAGGAGGCTGGCGGCAAGTGGGCGCTGGATCGCCCGTTCGCCCAGTGGCGGGACTCACCCGACGGGGAAACGCAGCTCTAGCGGCGCGGTCAGCACCACGCGGGTGCCCTGGCCGGGCGCCGAGTCGATGCGTGCGGCGCCGTCGACCTCGGCCAGCCGCGCGTGGATCGAGTTCTCGATGCCGAAGCCGGCGCGGCGGGCGCCGAGGTCGAAGCCCTTCCCGTGGTCGCGCACGGACACCGTGACGGCGCCTTCGCGGGCTTCGAGACACACGACGGCCTTCGCGGTGCTCGCGTGCTTCAAGGTGTTTCGCAGCGCTTCGCGTGTTGCGTCGTGAAGGGCGTTGACGACTGCTTCGGGGACGTCGGTCGGCTTCGCGAGCACGACGAGGTCGACGCGGAGTCCTTCGGCCGTCATCTCGACGGCCAGCGCGCCGAGGCGGTGTTCGAGCCCGCCCGGCTCGGCGGGCGCGTCGCCGTCGAGGCTCAGCCGCAGGCGCAACGCGTGCGCACGGGCCGTGCGCCGGACCTGGTCGAGGCTGCCCCGCGGATCGAGCGTGTCCCCGGGGGCCGGCAGCGCGAGGGACTCCATCACCTGCAGCACGGTGTCGTGGACGTCCCGGCGGTGCCGCTCCCGCTCGGCGGCCCGGCCGCGCTGTTCGCCGAGCCCGAGCGCGAACCGCATCGCGCCGGCGACGAGCAGCACGATCGCCAGCGCCGTCACGGCCGCCGCGACCAGGGCGAGCAGGATCCACGTCGCGGGGGCGGACGTGCCCGACACCGCGGCCATGCCGAACCGCAGGAGCAGCGCGCCGGCGATCGCGACCGCCCCGGCGGGCGCGCCGCGCAGCAGGGTCCAGACCATGACCGTGCCCATGATGTTCGGCCAGGCCAGGGTCAGCAGCTCGGGCGACCGGGCCGCGAACACGGCCGCCGCGATGCAGGTGACGAGCGTGTACGTGGTGTCGGCGGCCAGCACGGGCCGGATTCCCGTCGCCCGGCGGAAGACCCAGGCCACTTCGAGGAGGTTCGGGACCAGGTAGAGGGCGATCGCGAGGGAGAGCACCGGCGCGCTCAGCGGGCCGCCGGACCACACCGCCTGCAGGAACAGCGCGAGCCGGAACGCGACCGGCACCAGCACGAGCCGCGGCACGGCGTCGTGCACGAGCGTGAGTCCCGTCCCGCCGAACCGCCCGCTCCGGCCGGCGAGCGCCCCCGCGCCGCCGAGCAGCACAACCCTCACGACGTCCTCCCCGGACCAAGGCCCCTACCTTGATCAGCCGACCTGAAATTGAAACGTCGCCGTATTCATTTCAGTTTACCGACGGGGATCAGCTTGCCTCGCGCACCGGGAGACTGTCAACGCCCGGCCCGTGGCGGAAACGCCGCTCGGGGCACGGATTTCGTGCCCGGAACGGCTACCGGCCGATCATCGCGTCCGCTTCTTCCCGCTGCCGCGACCGCCGGGCGGCGACGGCGGCGGGCAGGATCAGCGCCGCGACGAGCGCGGCGAAGCCGAACGCAACGCTGTAGCCGGCCACCTGCGCGATGCCGCCGACGATCGGCGGGCCGCCGAGGAACCCGGTGTAGGCGATAGCCGTGACGAAGCCGATCTCGCGCTCGCCGCCGGTGCCGTCGCCGCGCTTGCCCGCGTCCCCGGCGAGGCTGAGGGCGAGCGGGAACGACGCCGCGAGGCCGGCGCCGGCGAGGGCGAAGCCGAGGTAGCCCGCGGCGGCGACCGGGATCGCGGCCGCGGCGAGCAGGCCGGCCGCGGCCAGCGTGGCGCCCGCGGCGAGGCAACGGGTCGGGCCGAACCGGCGTTGCGCCCACGGCCCGGCCAGCCGGGCCAGCGCCATGACCAGCTGGAACCCGGCGAACGCCAGGGCCGCCGCACCCTGGCCGACGCCGCGTTCGACGGTCATCAGCAGGGCGGCCCAGTCGGAGGAGGCGCCTTCGGCGATGGCCGAGCACAGCGCGACCGCGGCGAGCAGCCAGAGCACCGGACGGCGGATCGGCGGACGGCTGGGCGTCACGACGGGTGCTTCGGCGTGCTCGGGACAGCTGCCCGGGACCGCGCGGACGACCAGCAGCAGGATGGCGATCGCGACGACGGCGGCCACGGTGAGGTGGCGCGCCGGGGACCAGCCGTGGCCGGCGGCGAGGCCCGCGGCGAGCGAACCGGCGAGGGCGCCGAAGCTGAACCCCGCGTGGAACACCGACATGACGGGCTTGCCGAGCCGGCGTTCGACAGCGACGCCGGCGACGTTCATCGCGACGTCGAGCATCCCGACGCTGGCGCCGATCACGAGCAGCGCCCCGGCCAGCAGCGGGACGGTGGGCGCGAAGCCGATCAGCACCAGCGAACCGGCGGCCAGCGCGGTGCTGCCGGCGACGACCGCCCGGGCGCCCGCCCGCTCGATCAGCCGACCGGAGACCGAGGCGGCGGCGAGCATCCCGGCGCTGGCCCCGAGCAGGGCCAGGCCGAAAACGCCGGGTGAGGCGTGCACCTGCGCGGACAGCGCGGGCGTTCTCGACGCCCACGAGCCCAGCGCGAGGCCGTTGAGCGCGAACACGGTGAAGACGGCGGTCCGGTCCGGCATGGTCTCCAGCGTGACTGAAGCGCTTCAGAATGTCCACGGATAGACTGCGCGGATGACCCGGCGCCGCCGTCCCACGCTCGACGACGTCGCCGGCGCCGCCGGCGTCTCGCGGGCCACCGCCTCGAACGCCTACAACCGGCCTGACCAGCTGTCCGCGCGGCTGCGCGACGAGGTCCTGCGGGTGGCGGCCGAGCTGGGCTACGCCGGTCCGGACCCCACCGCGCGCAGCCTGGCGACCAGCCGCACGGGCGCGATCGCGGTGCTGCTGGACACGTCGCTGTCGACGGCGTTCTCCGACCCGGCGCTGTCTTTGACGCTCGACGCACTGGCCCGCGTGGTCGACCCGCGGGGGCACGCGCTGCTGCTCCTGCCGGGCGGCGTTTCCGGCGGCCCGGCGCCCGACCGGGTGCGCACGGCGCAGGCCGACATCGTGGTCGCGTATTCGCTGCCCGACGGCGTGGCGGCGCTGGATTCGGTGCGGACGCGCGGGCTGCCGCTGGTGGTGATCGACCAGCCGCTGGTGCCGGGCGCGGCGCGGATCGGCTGCCAGGACCGGCTGGGGGCGGCGCTGGCCGCGCGGCACCTGCGGGAGCTGGGGCACCGGCGGTTCGGGATCTTCGTCGCGCACAGCCACGTGCGGCCTGGTGGGGGTCCGCTGAGCGTGGCGGAGGCCGCGGGGGCCGCGTTTCGCGATACGCGGGAGCGGCTGGCGGGTTATCTGGGCGAGCTGGAGGCGTGCGACGTCGTGCTGCACGAGGCTGCGGGGTTGAGCGCGGAGAGTGCGCTGGAGGGGGCGTTTGCGCTGCTCGGGGCGTCGCCTCGGCCGACCGCGGTGCTGTGCATGTCCGATCAGCTTGCGCTCGCGGTGCTCGCGGCGGCCCGGGAGCTGGGGATCGGGGTGCCGGGAGAGGTTTCGGTGGCCGGGTTCGATGACAGCCCGCCGGCTTCTTGGTCGTCGCCGCCGTTGACCAGTGTGCGGCAGGATCTAGCGGCCAAGGGGCGGATTGCCGGGGAGCTGGTGCTGTCGTTGCTGGATGGTGGTTCGGAGTCGGGTTCGAATCCTGCTGCGGGTTCGGCTGCGGGTTCGGGCTCGGGCTCGGGCTCGGGCTCGGGCTCGGGCTCGGGCTCGGGCTCGGGCTCGGCTTCGGCGGAGGTGCCGGTTTCGCTGGTGGTGCGCGGGAGCACGGGGCCCGCCTAACACCGTCCCCGCCCCCGCGCAAGACCCCGATCGCGGACCTGTGGACAACCATTCCCGCCCGGCCCGGTTGTCCACAGAATGGAAATTGCGGGCTGACAGATCCCCCACCACCCGCCAATCTGGAATCACACGTTCACCGCGGCCCGCAAGAGCCGCGATTCCGGAGGGGAAATCCACCATGTCCGCACGTCGTCTTCGTTCCCGCCTGCCGCACATCGTGGTCCTGGCCATGATCGGGCTGCTGACCAGCGTCGGAGCCGCGCACGCCGGCACCGATCCCGGGTGCCGCAAGGGCGAGTTCTGCCTGTGGCCGTCCGACGGTTACGCGGGGCAGATCCTGCGTTTCGACCTGCGTTCGGCCAATCCCGAAGAATGCCTGCCACTGCCGCAGGGATTCGACGGGTCGTCGTTCGCGAATCTGATGACCCGCGATGTCACGGTGTACCAGGACGAGGAATGTTCGACCGAGGGGGATTTCGTCACCTACCCGGGTGGCGGCACGTATGTGCCGGACGCATCCTTCCTCGTCCGCGGCATCCAGATCTGGGACTGAGCCCATGACCCGGGCCCGCCCGCCGTCCGCTCCAGGAGCAGAGCCGGCTCGCGGCGACGGCCGGGCCCGACCGGGGCCGCTCCCCCGCAGCGGCCCCACCCCGTGGGCGCGCCTCAGCGGCGGGGCGCGCCCACGGGCCCCGGAGGACCGGTCCGGGGCCTGCGCGCCCGAGGGCCCGCTCCGCAGCCAGGCGCGCCCACGGGGCCCGAAGGACTGCTCTGCTGATCCCTGAGCGCCGGTCTGCGGGCGTGGATGCGTCGCCGGGAGGTTTTTCCCGCACCTGCGGTACGCGGCTCGCCTGCGGGCTCGTGCGGGCTTCGGGTGGCCACCACGAGCGTTCCCGCCGGCCGGAGCGTCCCTCCCCGGACGATTCCGGGCAGCCAGGCTCACCACCCACTGCGGCGGGCGGGTGCGGCTGCGGACTCGAGTCGGCTTCGACCGGCCGCCACGTCTCCGTCGCCGGAAGCGTCCTGACCACGGACGATCCCGGGCGGCCGCGCGGAGGCGGAACCGCCACCGAATGCGGCGGGAAGGCAGCAGCTGCGGGCTCGTGAGGGCTTCCGGCGGCCGCCGGAAGCGTTCCCGCCGGCAAGAACGTCCTGATCACGGTCAATTCCCGGCAGCCACGCAGAGCCGAACCCGCCACCGATGCGGCGGGGAAGGCAGCAGCTGCGGGTCGCAGGGGCTCAAGCGGCCGCCACGGGTTCCACCGGCGGAAGCCTCTGACCAGGGACGATTTCGGCAGCCACGCAGAGGCGAACCTCCCACCCGATGCGGCGGGGCAGGCAGCGGCGCGCGGACGCCCATGGCGCTGCCTGCCCGGCCGCAGGTCGCGGGCGAGCAGGGTTCTGGCTGGACCGAGCAAGAGCCTTCTGACGGTCAGGTTACAGGTTCCGGCCGCCGGGAGAAGCCCACTCGGTCACGCTCAGGAGTTTCCCGGACACAGGAGGAGGTGCACCCCCGTCTTCGCGAATTACGTCGAACGCGACCTGAAACGATTCGCCGGTGTCGAACGATCGAGTGGATGGCGACGACTAAGCTGCCAGTGCCGGGTCACCGGTAGCGGCCGTCGGCGCGGGCCCTCGTAGCTCAGCTGGATAGAGCAAGAGCCTTCTAATCTCTAGGTCGCAGGTTCGAGTCCTGCCGGGGGCGCCACCAGGGAAGACGCCGTGCGCACCAGCGCACGGCGCACCCCGGGCCAGTGATCGGCCCCACCGCTTTTCGCCCGCGGCCGTGGTCCCACTGTGGACGGTCTCGTTTCTCTTCGTTCCGGCCGCCGGACTCCGGAAGGCGCACCGCGTAAGCGCCCAGGTGGCCCAACGGTTCCCGAAAGAGTTCTTCCCGAGACAACCTTGTTATCGGGCCGATCGGCCCATCCCCGCGCCACACGATCGAGTGAAGCCATCTCTCACAGGAGCCCCAGGTGAACCACGAACTCCCCGGCGGCCGCCACCGCCGGCGAAGGCAGAACACCCTCACCCGCGCAACGCTGGACGAAGCCCGCCGCGCAGGTCTGGTCCAACGCCACCTGACCAAGCTCAGGTACCTGGCCGACCGCGCCCGCCCGGCCCCCGAACCCCCACCCCGAGCACCGGAGGCGCCGGAAAAGGCCCCGCCCTCCACATCGGACGCGGCCTGAGGCACGCCCGGACCGGGACGGCGAGCCCCACGCCGCCCCGCCCCTGCCGGCACGCCCGCCCCGGCGTGCCGGCAGGCCAGGCCCCGGGACCGGACCACCAAGCCCGGCGGTCCATTCCGGCTGGGTCGATGGTCTGCCGGTACGGGCATCAGGCGGACCACCACGAACCCCGAACCGATTCCCCGCAACCGCACAGAGTCCGCCACCTACCCCACCGGCGGCCGGCTCGCGCCGAGGCGGCACAACACCTGGCCGAGGCGGCACAACCACCTGGCCGAGGCGGCACAACCACCTGTAGGCCGGATCCACCACCTCAGCACCCACCGACTCGCCACAGCACGCGCCGGGACCCACCAGCACGGCGCGCAGCCGAAAAAGCACAGCCACGAACGCCTCAAACCACCAGCGCGGCAGGCACCTGCGCGGCAGACACCTGCGGCCAACCCAGCCCTAGGCGCCTGTCCGGGGACACGTGCACCGAAGTGAACGGGCCCGTGTGGCCACCGAGCGAGTTCGGCAACCCGACCCCACAGCAAGGCACCCCGGTCAGGCTGCGCGCAGCCCGCCATCCGCGACCGTCCCCGCGGCTCGCGCCGCCAGGAGACCCTCGCCGTGCAGCCAGCGGATCGTGTCCGCCAGTGTCTCGCTCATCTCCCTGCCCCCGGGCCCGTCCGCCACCCTCGCCGCGCACGCGCACGTGTACATCGCGCCGTACTCCGCCGGGATGTGCCATGGCCACGCGCGCTGGAGCCAGCCCGTCAGCACTCCCAGGGGCAGCATGGCCCGCGCCGGCAGGTACACCGCCGGCAGGGCTCGGCCCGTCACCTCGCGCAGCGTTCTCACGAACTCGCGGGTGCTCACGTACCGGCCCGGGGCGAAATGGCGGTTTCCCGGCGGGCCTGTCCCCGTGATCAACGCGGCGTGGAGGGCCGCCGTGTCGCGGACGTCGCCCATCGGGAGGCCTCCCGTCGGCCATACCGGCATCAAGCCTCGCAACGTGTTGCGCAGCCTTGTCACCTGGTCGCCCAGCTTCGGGTCGTGGGGGCCCAGCAAGGCCGGGGGGTACGTGATCGTCAGCGGTACGCCCGCCGCCTGGTGGGTACGGGCCACCGACTCCGCTGCCGCCTTGGCCGCCAAGTACGGCTCGCGGGGTTGGCCCACCGGGCTGTTCCCGTCCAACGGGGCGCGGGAGGGTACCAGCGCCCCGAAGCTGGACACGTACACGATGCGGCCCATTCCCGCTCTGCGGGCCGTTTCCAGAACCAGCTCGGTGCCCGCCACATTCGTTCGGGACAGCTCGGCGTGGGCGCGGCTGTCGAACGAATACACCGATGCCGCGTGCAGGAGGGCATCCGTTCCGCGGACCAGGCGGTCCACTCCGAAGCGGTCGAGGATGTTGCCCGTCACCACGTCCACCGCCGCCGGGTCCACGCCCAGGGGGGCCAATGCACCCTCCACTGTGGACTCGTCGCGGACCAGGAGGCGGACGCGGTGGCCGGCTCTCAGGAGGGCGGCCGCCGAGTGGGCGCCCACGTATCCCGTTCCGCCCGTGATGCTGACCAACATCGGGACCTCCAGGCGACGAACGCCGGCCGCCGCCCGCGGGGGCGGGTGGCGGCCGGGGGCTGGACCGGATCTAGATGTACAGGGTGTTCGGCTCGAGGCCGCACAGGACGCGGCCGTACAGCTCGAAGTTCGTGTTCGGGTGCATCAGCGCGTGCTGGTTGACCGTCAGGATGTCACGGTTGATGCGCTGGATCGGGATTCCCTTGTAGATGGACGTCCCGCCGCTCGCGTTGGCGAGGATGCCGATGGCCTCCTTGGCCAGCTGGATCACGCTGCCCACGTCGGCGCGGGTGCGGGCGCGCTCCTCGAGCTTCCACTCCGTGCCCTCTTCGCACTTGCGGTCGACCAGGTTGCCCGCGCGCCAGGCGTGGAACGCGGCCTGGTCCGTCTTCAGGGCCGCCTCGGCCACCTGGAAGTGCGTGATCGGGGCGTCGCGCTGACTGTCGTAATTCGTATACGTGATCTTGCGGTCGGGCAGGCGGTCGAGGAAGACGTCCATCGCTCCGCGGGCCATGCCGACGATCGCGCCCGTCGAAGACGCCGCCGCGACCGGCATCAGCGGGGCGCGGTAGATCGGGGAGTTCGCGTTGCGCTTGGACGCGCTCTGGCCGGACAGGACCACCGGGAGCGGCAGCACGCGCTCCTGCGGGACGAACAGGTCCTTCGCGAACGTGCTGATGCTGCCCGTGCCGCGCAGGCCCGAGGTGTCCCAGTCGTCCATGACCAGCAGGTCCGACAGCGGGACCAGGGCCATCACCGGGTACGGCTCGCCGTCCGGCGGGACCAGGATCGCGATGATCTCCTGCCACTGCGCGTGGTGGGCGCCGCTGATGAAGCCCCACTTGCCGTTCACCGTGATGCCGCCGTCGACCGGCGTCGCCATCGCCGACGGGCTCAGGGTGCCGCAGATGCGGGTGTCCGGGGTGGCGAACACCTCCTCCTGGACCTCGTCCGGGAACTGGCACGCCATCCAGGTCGGGATCCAGTACACCGACGCGACCCAGGCGGTCGACGGGCAGCCGCGGCCCAGCTCGGTCGCGACCTCGGTGAGCGTCGTGGTGTCCGCTTCGTAGCCGCCGAAGTGCTTGGGACGCCGGAGCTTGAAGACGCCGGCGTCGGCCAGCGCCTCGATGGTCTCTTCGGGCAGGCGGCGGTTTTCCTCGGCCCACGGCGACTGTTTGCGCAGGGACGGGATGAGTTCCGACACCTTGCGCACGATTTCCTCGCGCGTCGGGATCGTCGTGGCCAAGATATCCTCCAAGGGGAACGGACGAAAAGCGCGAGGCGTCCACGGACATTCCGGGTTCGAGACTGCCCCCGGCAGCCCGCGTCGCGCATCTCCTCCTTTGCGGCCGGGGCCGCCGTTCCCGCGGGTGGGGCAACCACCGCATTCCCAAGGATGTGAGCCCGGAACGCCGGTGTGATGCTCGGTGCCGAGCGAAGTTCGCCGAAGGGGTGACAGGCATGCCAGCTGACGACGCCGGTGCTCACATGGCCGGGCAGACCCGGCCGCTGACCGGGGCCGAGTACATCGAAAGCCTGCGCGACGACCGGGAAATCTACCTCTACGGTGACCGGGTCAAGGACGTGACCCAGCACCCCGCGTTCCACAACCCGGTGCGGATGACGGCCCGGCTCTACGACGCGCTGCACGACCCGCAGTACCGCGACGTCCTGACCACGGCCACCGACGCCGGCGGCCCCGGCGGGTACACGCACCGCTTCTACACCACGCCGCACAGCGTCGACGACCTCGTCGCCGACCAGCAGGCCATCGCCCAGTGGGCGCGGCTGAGCTACGGCTGGATGGGCCGCTCGCCCGACTACAAGGCGTCGTTCCTCGGGACCCTCGGCGCGAACGCCGACTTCTACAACCCCTTCTCCACCAACGCGAAGCGCTGGTACAAGGAGTCGCAGGAGAAGGTCCTGTACTGGAACCACGCGATCGTGCACCCGCCGGTGGACCGCGACCGGCCGCCGGACGAGGTCGCCGACGTCTTCGTGCACGTCGAGCGGGAAACCGACAGCGGCGTGATCGTCTCCGGGGCGAAGGTCGTGGCGACCGGGTCCGCGCTGACCCACTACAACTTCATCGCCCACTACGGGCTGCCGATCAAGGACCGCAAGTTCGCCATCGTCGCCACCGTGCCGATGAACGCCCGCGGGATGAAGCTGATCTGCCGGCAGTCCTACACGGCCGCGTCCGCGCTGACCGGCAGCCCGTTCGACTACCCGCTCTCCTCGCGGCTCGACGAGAACGACACCATCCTCGTCCTCGACAAGGTCCTGATCCCGTGGGAAAACGTCTTCATCTACGGGGACGTCGCCAAGGTCGGCATGTTCACCGGGCACTCCGGCTTCATCGAGCGGTTCACCTTCCACGGCTGCACCCGGCTCGCGGTGAAGTTCGAATTCCTCGCCGGCCTGCTGGCCAAGGCGCTCGAACTCACCGGGGTCAGCGACTTCCGCGGCGTGCAGACACGCCTGGGCGAGGTCCTCGCGTGGCGCAACCTGTTCTGGGGACTGTCCGACGCGGCCGCGCGCAACCCGGTGAAGTGGCGGAACGGGGCGGTGCTGCCGAACCCGCGTTACGGCCTGGCCTACCGGTGGTTCTCGCAGCTCGGTTACGCGCGGCTGCGCGAGATCGCGCTGCAGGACGTCGCCAGCGGGCTCATCTACCTGAACTCCAGCGCGAAGGACTTCCAGAACCCGGAGATCCGGCCGTACCTGGACAAGTACCTGCGCGGCTCGCACGGCGTCGCGTCGGTCGAGCGGGTCAAGGTGATGAAGCTGCTGTGGGACGCGATCGGCACCGAGTTCGGCGGCCGGCACGACCTGTACGAACGCAACTACGCGGGCAACCACGAAAACACCCGGATGGAACTGCTGTTCGGCCAGATGGCCGACGGCCAGCTGGACTCGTACAAGGCCCTCGTCGACCAGTGCATGAGCGAGTACGACCTCGACGGCTGGCAGGTGCCGGACCTCGCCTCGTTCGAGGAGCTGGGGGCCGCGGGCCGCGACCTGCTGAGCTGACCGCGCGCACCGCCGGTGCGAACCAGACGTACCCGAGCACCGATGTTCGGCGAGTTCACGGAAGGAAGACCACGATGACTGTTTCGGAACCGGCGCCCCGAGGCGCCCCCTTGTCGACGAACCAGCACTTCCTGTGCATGTTCGACAAAGGGCCGGACCAGGGGGTGTTCGGGCCACGGCACATCGTGGCCTCCGGCTGGCGGATCACCGGCCCGGTCGACTCCGAAGCCCTGCGGGCCGCGCTGGGCGACCTCGTCGTCCGGCACGAGTCGTTGCGCACCAGCATCATCCGCGACGTCGAGCCGCCGTACCAGCAGGTGCACCCGCCCTCGACGCCGGAGCTCACCGAGCACGAGCTGACCGGCGCCGGCGCCGGCGCCGAGGAGCGGGAGACCGCCGCGCACGAATTCCTCAACCGGATCGAGGCCGGCCGGTGCCCGAGCACCGAGCAGCCGCTGATCCGGGCCGCGCTCGGCCGGTTCGACGACCAGGACGCCGTCCTGGTCCTCTACGCCCACCACACGGTGAGCGACAGCTGGTCCCTGCAGATCGTCATCCGCGACCTGGCGCAGCTGTACGCGGCGCGCCGCGGCGCGGGCGAGGCCGACCTGCCCGAGATGGCGCAGTACCGGGAATACGCCGAGTGGCAGCAGGAGTACCTGACCAGCGCGCCGGTCGCCAAGGCCCGGGCGTACTGGCGTGACAAGCTGGCCGGCGCGCAGTTCGCGTCGCTGCCGACCGACCGGACGCGCACGGACGCCACCGGCGTGTACTCGGTGCACCGCTTCCTCATCGACCGCGAGATCACCTCGGCGACGCAGTCGGTCGCGAAGCAGCTGCGCAGCTCGCCGTTCATGGTGCTGCTCGCCGCGTTCAACCTGCTGACCCACGAAATCAGCGGGGCGACCGACCTGACCGTGCCGACCATCACCTCGGGCCGCAGCAACCCCACGTTCGCCGAGACCGTCGGGCCGTTCTTCAACTTCATGCCGCTGCGCACGGACCTCTCGACCTGCCGCACCTTCCGGGAGCTGGTCACGAAGACCCGCGGCACCTGCCTCGAGATGTACTCCTACGAGGTCCCGTTCGGCGAGATCGTCGCCGAGGCGCCGGCGGTCGTCGCCCCGTTCGGCGACCTCACCCAGGCGGTCCAGGCGTTCCAGTGCTTCCAGTTCCCGGTCGGGGCCGAGGGTGCGCCGGTCGGGGACATCCGGATCGCCGAACTGCGCCGCCGGCTGCTGTCCGACCCGGACACCTCCGACATCCCCGACGGCGTCGTGTGGGCCCTGGACATCGACCCGGAAGGCGACATCGTCGGCAGCGTCCGGTTCAACAGCAACGACTTCGACGCCGCGACGCTGGAGGGCCTGGTGACCAGGTACATCGAGCTGCTGCGGGTCGCCGTCGCCGACATGGACGCGCCGTTCGGCACGCAGCTCGCCGCGTAGTCACGGCAACCGAAAATCCCGTCCGGCGGATCGCCGGACGGGATTTTCGGTTGCTGCGGTGGGTCAGCCGGCCTGCAGGGCCTCCGGCGTCACCGGCGGGTAGGCCAGGCACGCCTCGTTGTACCGGTCGAGACGGGCCTGGGCGCGCTCGGTCGCCGTCCGCAGCCGCTCGGCCGGGTCCGCCCCGGAGAGCAGGATGTCGTGGATCGCCGAGGTCAGCTCTTCGTTGATCCCGTTGATGTCCCCGAGCAGCGCGCCGGTCGCCGCCGGCGTCCGGTCCGAGGCCATGACCTGCTCCGCCGCGACGCGGAAGCCGGGCTCGCGGTCCGCCCAGCCGTCGGCCACGACCTGCTCGTACGCCGGCTGCATCACCGGCAGGGAGCCGGCGTACAGCCGCCGCACCGAGTGGTCGGCGTTGAGCAGGTGCTGGGTGAAGGCGAGCGCGCCGTCTTCCTTTTCGGCAGGCAGGCCCGCCTTGAGGAACATCGACTGGCCGCCGAGGCTCCGGCCGGCGTACGGCGCTTCCTCGTTGCGCGGCAGCGCACCCGTCGTGAGCTCGAACCCGGCCTTGCCGGCCAGGTCCGTCAGGAACGGCCCGGTCGCCGACGACGTGATCACGAACGCGGTCCGCTGCTGCGTGAACGCCTCCATGGCGCCCCAGAAGTCCCGCGGCTCACCGGTGTAGAGGTAGTGGCCGTCCGCGTGCATGCGCTGCCACCACTTGGCGTAGGCGACGATCTCGGGCGAATCGAGGGTCACCCGGGTCGACCGGCCGGTCCGGCCGTTGCCGCTGTTGCCGAGCAGCCCGCCCTGGGCGGCCAGCTCCATCTGGATCAGCCAGCCGTGGTTGGGCCAGGCGATCCCGTGCGCCGGGCCGTCCGGGAGCGCGGTGACGGCGGCGCACGCGTCCGCGAGCTCCCGCCAGGTCGACGGCAGCCGGTCGATCCCCGCGCGGCTCAGGAGGTCGCGGTTGGCGAACAGGATCGCGGTCGACACCATCGTCGGCATCGACACCAGCTCGCCGCCGCGGCTGTAGTAGTCCCGCACGACGGGCACGATGTCGTCGACGACCACCGGCTCGCCGAGGATCTTCGTGCGGTCCCCGATCGCCTGCGCGATGGGCACGAACAGCGGGGAGCCGTCGGCGGCGCGCGTGTCGAGCGCCACCTGGCCGGCCGGGAAGTAGTACTCGGCGATGTCCGGCGGGTTCCCCTCCGCCACCGCCTCGGCGACGGCGGCCGGGAGATCGCGGTAGCCGATCTCCCGGATCCGGATCCGGTAGCCGGGGTGCGCCCGCTCGAACGTCTCGGCCGCCGCCTTGACCGGAGCGTTGAAGTCCGGGATCGGGTGGTCGGTGAGCCAGACGTCGAGCGTCGTCGTTCCGGCCGGGGCAGCAGCGTCCGACACGGCATCCTCCAAGGGGGTCAGTGCGTACTGGTCTGGGCGGCGACGAACTCGGCGACGCGGCGCGGGCGCAGGTCGACCCAGTGCTCCCGGACGTAGTCCAGGCACTCCTCGCGGCGGGCCGGCCCGTGCGCGACGGTCCAGCCGGCCGGCACCTCGGCGAAGCCCGGCCACAGGGAGTGCTGGTCCTCTTCGTTGCGCAGGACGGTGTAGTGGGCGTCCGGCTCTTCGAACGGGTTGCTCATCGGCTCTTCTCCTCCCGGGTCAGGCCGCGGCCGCGGCCGCTTCGCCCTCGATGTGCTTGGCCAGCCCGGCCACGGTGGGGACGTCGAAGAGCACGTTGATCAGCAGGTCGACGTCGAGGTCGGTGCGGATCCGGCTGAGCAGCCGCATCGCCTGCAGCGACTGGCCGCCGAGGTCGAAGAAGCTGTCGTGGATGCCGACCTCGCCCACCTCCAGCACCGAGCCGAAGATCGCGCACAGCTTCTCCTGCAACGGCGTTTCCGGCGGCTGGTAGGCCGAGCTGCTGTCGAAGTCGGGCTCCGGCATCGCCTTGCGGTCGAGCTTCCCGTTGGCGGTCAGCGGAAGCGACGGCAGCTGGACGAACGCGGCCGGGACCATGTAGTCGGGCAGCGTCCCCCGCACGTGCTCACGCAGGCCCGCGATGTCCAGGTCACCGGACTCCGGCACGACGTAGGCGACCAGGCGCTTCTCCCCCGACTCGAGTTCGCGCACCACCACGACGACCTGGGCGAGCCCGGGGTAGCCGGTCAGCGCCGCCTCGACCTCGGCCAGCTCGATCCGGAAGCCGAGGATCTTCACCTGGCTGCTGGCCCGGCCGATGAACTCGATCAGGCCGTCGTCGTCGCGGCGGGCCAGGTCACCGGTCCGGTACATCCGCGCGCCCGGCTCGCCGTACGGGTCCGCGACGAACTGCTCCGCGGTCAGGTCGGTGCGGCCGAAGTAGCCCCGCGCCACCCCGCGGCCGGCGATGTAGATCTCGCCTTCGATGCCCGGCGGCACCGGCGACAGCCGGTCGTCGAGGATGTGGATCTTGACGTCGTCGAACCCCTCGCCCACCGGCACCAGCTTGCCCGGGCGGTAGGTCGCGGACAGCGGGTTGTGCGCGGAGAACAGGGACGTCTCCGTGACGCCGTACATCGCCCGGATGACGATGTCCGGGCAGACGTCGAACACCTTGCGCACCGCGCCCGGCGAGATCACGTCGCCGCCGGTCAGGATCTCCTGCACGCCGGTGAACATCTCCGGCGACTCTTCGGCGAGCACGCGGAAGAGCCCGGCGGTCAGGTGGATCCCGGTGATCTCCTTCTCGGTGATCAGCCGGCGCAGCGTCGCCGGCTCCAGGTGCCCGGCCGGGGCGAGGACGACCTCGCCGCCGTGCAGCAGCGGCATCCAGAGCTCGTAGGTCGACACGTTGAACGCGTACGGCGCCACCATCAGCACCCGGGCGTGCCGCTCGACCGTCCACTGGGGGTTGAAGATCAGCCGCACGACGTCCCGCTGCGTCACCGCGACGCCCTTGGGGTGGCCGGTGGAGCCCGACGTGTGGATCACGTAGGCCAGCTGGTCCGGGTGGATGGGCACGGCGGGATCGGTGCCGGGCTGCTCGAGGGTGGCCGGGTCGTCGTCGACGACCACGGTGGGCACCCCGGTGGGCAGCCCGCCCGCGCGCTGGGCGGTGTCGGCAAGCAGCACCGCCACCTCGGCGTGGTCGACGACCCACTGCCGGCGCTCGGGCGGGTAGTCCTCGTGCACCGGGACGTAGCAGGCCCCCGACTTCACCGTCGCGAGGATGGCCACGACCAGGTCGATCGACCGCTCCAGCAGCACGGCCACGCGGTCGTCCTGGCGCACGCCGAGGCCGATCAGCCGGTGGGCGAGCCGGTTGGCCCGCTCGTCCAGCTCCCGGTAGGTCAGCCGCTCCGCCTCGGTGGACACCGCCACCGCGTCCGGCGTCCGCGCGACCTGGCCGGCGAACCGCTCGGAGATCACAAACGTTTCCATTTCCGCGCTTCCCATCCCTAGCCGGCCAGCGTGTCCGGCGTCTGCGGTGCGTCGGAGTCGCGGAAGGCGCGCAGCGCCAGCGGCCCGTCGAAGATGTCGCGCATGCCGGACACCCCGGACAGCATCCGCGCGAAGTCGATCTTGCGCGGCCGGAGGCGCTTCGGGTCGATGCTCTGCTGCGCCGCCTCGAAGTAGTCCTCTTTGGACTTCGTGCGGTCGTAGAAGAACCGGACGAACTCCAGCAGCGAGTTGAGGAACTCGCGGTAGTTGCGCTCGTAGCGCTCGTACAGCGCCGTCTCCTCGTTCGGGTTGTGCAGCGCGAGGTTGGCCGTCTCGAACAGGCCGAGCGAGCCGCGCAGGGTCAGGCCGACGCCGGTGGACAGCAGCGGGTCGATGAACGCGGCCGCGTCGCCGACCAGGGCCCAGCCGGGACCGTAGAACTTCTTGCAGGTGTAGGACCAGTCCTTGATCGTGCGGAAGCCGCTGACCCGGGTGGCCGGCGCGGTCAGCGAGGTGATCTCGTCGGCCGCGGCCAGCTCGCTCGCGTGCAGCTCCTCCAGCGTCTTGCCGGACGCCTTGAACGCTTCGATCGGGGTCACGTAGCCGACGCTGACCGTGCTGTCCGAAAGCGGGATGAACCAGAACCAGCCGTTGGGGCGGTTCTCGGTGAGCGTGTCGCCCCACCGCGTGCCGCTGTAGCGGTTGCAGCCCTGGAAGTACGCCCAGACCGCGAGGTTGCGCAGGTCGCTGTGGTACTCGATGAGGTCCAGCTTGCGCGCCAGCAGGTGCTGCTGGCCGGAGGCGTCGACGACGAGCTTCGAGTTGACGGTGGTCGGCTCCGCGTCGCTCTTGCGCAGGTAGCGCACGCCGACGGCGCGGTCGCCCTCGAAGAGCACGTCCTGGACGCTGGCCTCCTCGACGACCAGCGCGCCGAGCTCACGGGCGCGGGCCAGCAGGACCGAGTCGAAGTCCGCCCGGCGGACCTGGAAGGTGTACTCGTACTCCGACGCCTCGGTGAACCGGAAGTCCCAGGCGCCCTGGTTGCGGCCCCACAGCAGGGTGCCGCCGTACTTGCGGACGTACCCCATCCGGTCCAGCTTGTCGCGCAGGCCGAGCGCCTCGATCGTCGGCATCGAGCCGGTGATGAGCGACTCACCGATGTGGTAGCGGGGGAACTTCTCCTTTTCCAGCACGAGCACCTTGTGGCCCTGCTGGGCCAGCAGCCCGGCCGTCGCCGAACCGCCCGGACCGCCACCGATGACGACGACGTCGAAGTCTTCCTTGCGAGTCATGGTCGTGCTTCCTCCGTTGGTCGCTTCGGGTGCTCAGTCGCCGTTCCGGTGACGCTGCGTCTCGACGGCTTCGTACAGGGACTTGATGTTCGAGCTGCCGAACGTGCTCGCGCCCGCCCGCTCGATGATCTCCAGGAAGATCGTGTTCCGCGGGTGCACCGACTTCGCGAAGATCTGGTACAGCTGGCCGTCGTGGTCCTCGTCGAGCAGGATGTTCAGCACGCGGAGCTCGTCGACGGTGTGCCGGTCCGGCTGCACGCGCTCGGCCAGCAGCGTGTAGTAGGCGTCCGGAGTGGACAGCAGCTCGACGCCGTGGGCGCCCAGTTGCCCGACCGTGTCGAGGATGTCGTCGGTGCGCAGCGCCATGTGCTGCACGCCCGGGCCGCCGTGGTCCTTGAGGAACTCGTCGACGTGCCCGGACTCCATCGAGGCGTCGGACTCGATCAGGGTCAGCGTGACCGCGCGCGACTTGCTCTGCACGACCTTGATGAACATCGCCTGGTCGCCGGTCTCGATGCGCTCGGCGAGGGTGAGGTCGAAGTCCAGCGCCTGCCGGTAGAACTCGACGGTCTCGTCGAGCCGGCCCGGCTCCACGACGACCGCGAAGTGGTCGACGACGAGCAGGCCGGTGCCGGTACCGGGCGCCTCGGCGGGCGCCGCGACCAGGTCGTACACCTCGTGCGCGGCGGAGCCGTCCGGGCGCTGCACGAAGGTGTGCGTCACGTCGCCGAAGCCGATGATCGTCGCGGTCACCACGCCGTCGCGCTCGACCGGCGGCGCGACCGGGCGGGCCCCGCCGCGGACCGCCGCTTCGAACGCGGCCG
Organism: Amycolatopsis sp. CA-128772; assembly: GCF_002904295.1. Classification (GTDB taxonomy): domain Bacteria; phylum Actinomycetota; class Actinomycetes; order Mycobacteriales; family Pseudonocardiaceae; genus Amycolatopsis. The sequence goes on along the minus strand of NZ_PPHG01000074.1, from coordinate 102,792 downwards.
CCGCGTCGGGCACCCGCAGGCCGATGCCGGCCACGCCGTCGCCGTGGCGCTCGACGTAGGCGGCCACCGGGTGGTCCTGCGCGACCGGCTGGGTCAGCACCAGGTCGATGCCGCCCTGGCCGACCACGACCGAGCGGACCGGCCCCGGCTCGTCACCCGAAGTCGCGCGGACCGCGCAGCCGTACCCGTCCACGAGCCACTTGATGGTTCGTTCGATGTCCTCGACGTAGAACTCGACATGATCAATGGTCACGTTTTCGGATGCTCGCGCTCGCGACATCGTCACCCAACCTCCAAAGGAGCCGCCACCGACGGGGAAAGCCTGAAGACCGTCAGTCATCGACAGTGACAGCCGGGCCCACGCGGGGGCATCTCTCCGATTGCCGGGACCCCAGCGCACGCGGGAAGACGCCGCCGGAGCGGGCCGCCGGAATGCTGGGTCGGACATGCTGCCCGACGGGAGAATTCCGTGAGCGAACTGAACTGGACACCGCCCGAGGTCGCTGAGTTCTACGACGGCTCGAGCCCGATGGCCGACAAGTACTACTTCGGCTACCAGCACCTGGGTTACTGGTACGACGAAACCGACGACGCCACGCTGGAGGACGCCACCAAGCGCCTGACCGGCAAGATCGTCGACACCCTCGGCCTGCGCCGCGGCGAGCACCTGCTGGACGCCGGGTGCGGGCTGGGTGCGCCGGCCATCCACATCGCGAGCGAGTACGGCGCCCGCGTCACCGGCATCACCATCAGCCCGGTCGAAGCCGCCCGCGCCGAGGCGCGGGCGCAGGAGAGCGGCGTCGCGGACCTCGTCGGGTTCGAGGTCGCCGACTACCACTCGCTGCCGCACGCCGAGAACCACTTCGACGCCGTGGTCGCGATCGAGTCGCTCTTCAACGCCTTCGACCTGGACAAGGCGCTGCTGGAGTTCCACCGGGTGCTGCGGCCCGGCGGCCGCGTCGCCTTCTCGGAAATGATCAAGACGACTTCGGCCTCGCAGGCGAAGAAGCCGTTCCCGCAGGCGCGCGAGCCGATGACGGCCGACGCCTGGGCCCAGGCGTTCGAGACCGCGGGTTTCGTCGTCGAAGAGCAGGTCCGGTGCGGCCGCCGGGTGTACGTCAACAGCGGTAAGCGCTACCTCAACCGGCACGACGAGGTCAGCGGCCTGCTCGCCGGCGAGTTCGGCGAAGAGATCACCGCGGACATCCGGAAGGGCATGCAGACCGCCTTCCACCTCGGCCCGGAAGACGTGGACTACCTGATCCTCTGCGCCAGGAAGCCCTGACCGGACCCACGGCCCCGGTGCGGGGCAGCACGGCGGTGCTCCACGGACGGCCGGGTGGCGGACGCCACCCGGCCGTTACCGCTGTCCGCCGTACGGCATGACGACTCGAAACCCACTGGATCTTCGTTTTTCGTAGAAGAACCGGGTGGATCAACAGCATTTCGGAGGACGTCCACGAGATCTCGCGAATGCGACGATCAGGACGAAAGATGCGGGAAGGAACACCACGCCATGACAGCCGCCAGGAGCCTGCCGACCGAAGGTCACCCGTCGCCGCCCGAACCGGGCCTGACGGCCGAGGAGGTCGTCGCCCGCGCCGCCCGCATCGCGGACCGCCTCGCCGGCCGGCAGCAGGAGACGGAAGAGCGCGGGTACTACGGGCTCGACACCCACAACGAACTCCTCGAGGCCGGCTTCTACCGCCTCCTGGTGCCGAAGCGCTACGGCGGCTACGAATTCGGGCTCGACACCTACGTGCGGGTGGTGTCCGAACTCGCCCGCGGCTGCGCGTCCACGGCGTGGATGTACACCTTCGGCCACTCGCACGCCCACACCGCCGCCACGCTGTTCGGCGAGCAGGCGCAGGACGAGCTGTTCGCCGGCGGCGACTTCATCTCCCCGGCCACCATCGGGCCGGTCGGGATCGCCGAGCCGGCCGAGGACGGCGGCTGGGTCGTCGACGGCGTCCACCGCTACAGCTCCGGCTCGCCGTACGCCACGCACTTCATCGGCCACACCCTCTTCTTCCACGCCGAAGGCGAGCCGCCCGCGCCGCTGCTCTTCGCCGTGCCCCGCGACCAGTGGGAGCGGCTGGACGACTGGCAGGGACAGCTGGGCCTGAAGGGCAGCGGCTCCCACAGCGTCAAGCTCGACAAGGTGCACGTCCCCGCCCACCGCGCGCTGCCCGGCACGCACATGGGCATGACGTCGGTCGTGGACGGCACCGCCGGGCTCGAACTGCACGGCAACCCGCTGTACGGCGGCGGCGTGCTGAGCATGATCCAGTTCCAGGTCGGCGCGCTGGCGGTCGGCATGGCCACCGCGGCCCTCGACGAGTACGCCCGGCTGATGCGGGAACGCACCACGATCTACCCGCCGATCGTCCCGCGCTCCGAAGACCCCGACTTCCAGCTCCACTACGGCGAAGCGGCCGGCCGGATCGCCGCCGCGCGGGCCGCGCTCTCGGACGCGGTCCGCCAGTGGCACGAGACCACGGAACGCGGGTCCGCCGCGTTCACCCGTGACGTGGACGTGCGGCTGTCGCTGATCAGCCACGAAGCCGTCCGGCTGTCCTGGAGCGCGGTGTCGGAGAACCTCTTCCCGACCGCCGGTTCGAGCGCCGTGCGGGCGGGCGAGCGGATCGAGCGGATCTGGCGGGACATCTCGACGTTGCACAGCCACGCCGGGGTGAGCCTGTTCCTGGCCAAGGTGGCCCGGCGCGAACTGGCCGCGCTGGACACCGGCGAGGCGCACTGACGCCGGCCCGGCCGGATCGCCCCTGAACGTCCCGTCGACGCCGAGACCCCCCACGCAAAACAGGTCCCAACGCCGAAGCCCCCGGAGGCCGCGATGAACACAGAACGCCCCTTCACCTTGGACCCCACGGGCCGGGACATCCACGCCGAAGCCGACCACCTGCGGCGGCTGGGCCCCACGACCCGGGTGCAGCTGCCCGGTGGCGTGCTGGCCTGGTCGATCAACAGCTACGAGGTCAGCAAGAAGCTGCTGGGCGACCCGAACGTCAGCAAGAGCGCCCGCCGGCACTGGCCGGCCTTCGCCAACGGCGAGGTCGCGCCCGACTGGGAGATGATCAGCTGGGTGGCGATGGACAACATCTCCACCACCTTCGGCAAGGACCACCGCCGGCTGCGCAGGCTGACCAGCAAGGCGTTCAACGCCCGCCGTCCGGAGGAGGTGCGGCCCCGGGCGCAGGCGATGATCGACGACCTGCTCGACCGCATCGAGGCCGCCGAAGCCGCGGGTGAGGTGGTCGACCTGAAGACGTCGTTCGCCTACCCGCTGCCCGGCATGCTGGTGGCCGAGCTGATCGGCATGTCGGACGAGGCCCGGGTGGCCGCGGCGAAGATGATCGACCTGATGGTCGCCACGAACGTGACCCCGGAGCAGGCCCAGGACACGCTGCTGGGCTGGCGCACCGCCATCGCGAACCTCATCGCGCAGAAGCGCGAGAACCCCGGCCCGGACATCACGAGCGACCTGATCGCCGCCCGGGACGAGGACGGCTCGCGGATGACCGAGCAGGAGATGACCGACACGGTCTTCGCCATCCTCGGCGCCGGCTCCGAGACCACGATCAACTTCATCGACAACGCGGTCACCGAGCTGCTCACCCACCCGGAGCAGCTGGAGCTGGTCAAGACCGGCCGCGTCTCGTGGGACGAGGTCATCGAAGAGGTGCTGCGGCTGCAGTCACCCCTGGCGAGCCTGCCCCTGCGGTTCGCGGTGGAGGACATCGAGCTGGACGGGGTGACCATCCCCAAGGGCGACCCGATCCTGGTCAACTACGCCGCGCTCGGCCGGGACCCGGCCCTGCACGGCGCGTCGGCCGCCACCTTCGACATCACCCGCGAGTCGAAGGAGCACCTGTCGTTCGGGCACGGGCCGCACTACTGCCTCGGCGCCGGCATCGCCCGGATGCTGGCCAAGGCGAGCCTGTCGGCGCTGTTCGAGCGCTTCCCCGACCTGACGCTCGCGGTCGACCCGAAGGACCTGGTGCCCTACCCCAGTTTCATCATGAACGGGCACCGGCACCTGCCCGTCCGGCTTTCGCAGGCACTCCCGGAGCTCCCCGCGGCGGCGTGACCTGACGGAAGGCGGCCGGTGGCCGGGTGTGTCCGCACACCCGGCCACCGGCCGTTTCGCGGGCTTTCCTCCGGGCTGCGGACTTCGCGCCGCGGTCTGTCGCGCCGCCGGGACGGTCGTTAGCTTGGGAGGTATGGCCTCCCCTGTCGACGACCTGCTGGCGGCGCTGCCCGCCGGGCGGGTGTTCACCGACCCGGACCTGCTCGCCGCCCACAGCCGTGACGAAGCGGACCTGTGCGACGCCGGCACCCCGCTCGCCCTGGTGCGTCCGCAGGACACCGCGGAGGTCGCCGCGGCCGTCCGGGTGGCCGCCGCGCACGGCATCCCGGTCGTCCCGCAGGGGGCGCGGACCGGGCTCGCCGGCGGGGCGAACGCGGTCGACGGCGCCCTGGTCGTTTCGCTCACCGGGCTGAACCGGATCCTCGAGATCGACCCCGGCGAGCGGATCGCCGTGGTGCAGCCGGGCGTGGTGAACGCCGAGCTGCGCCGGGCCGTCGCCAAGGAGGGGCTCGCCTACCCGCCGGACCCCGGCTCGTGGGAGTCGTCGACCGTCGGCGGCAACGTCTCGACCGACGCGGGCGGGATGTGCTGCGTCAAGTACGGCGTCACCGGCGAATACGTGCTGGGCCTGGAGGTCGTGCTCGCCGACGGGGAGATCCTGCGCTGCGGCCGCCGCACGGTGAAGGGGGTCGCGGGCTACGACCTGACGCGGCTGTTCGTCGGCGCGGAGGGCACGCTCGGCATCATCACCGAGATCACCGTCCGGCTGCGTCCCGAGGCCGAGCCGGCCCTGACCCTGGTGGCCGTGTACCCGGACGTGGCGGCCGCCGGCCGGGCGGTGTCCGCGGTGACCGCCGCCGGTCACGTGCCGAGCATGCTGGAGCTGCTCGACCGCACGCACCTGCGCGCGATCGAGGCGTACCGGCCGATGGGCCTGGACACCGGGGCCGCGGCGATGCTGCTGATCGCGGCGGACACCGGCGAGCGCGCCGCGGCGGACCTCGAGCGGATCGCCGCGTGCTGCCGGGAAGCCGGCGCGAGCGAGCTGTACGTCGCCGGGGACGCGGCCGAGGCCGAGGCGCTGACCGCGGCCCGCCGGCTCGCCCACCCGGCGATGGAAAACCTGGCGCGGGAGGCGTTCCCCGGCGGCCGGGGCGGGCTGGTGGTCGACGACGTCGCCGTGCCGCGGTCGCGGATCGTGGACCTGGTCGCCGGCGTCGAGGAGATCGCCGCCCGGCACGACGTGCTGGTGGGTGTGGTCGGGCACGCCGGGGACGGCAACCTGCACCCGGTGATCGTGGTCGACCGGGCCGATCCGTCCAGTGTGGACCGGGGCCGGGTGGTGTTCGACGAGATCATGCGGCTGGGCCTCGCTCTCGGCGGCACCTGCACCGGCGAACACGGCGTCGGCCTGCTCAAGCGGAACTGGCTGGCGCACGAGCTCGGCCCGGTCGGCGTGCGGGTCCACCGGGCCCTCAAGGCCGCGCTCGACCCGGCCGGGATCCTCAACCCGGGCAAGGTGGTCGCGCCGGGCTGAGGAGCAACCGAGGAGACGGCGGCGGCCGGCTCCCCTTGGGAGCATCCAGGGAGCGGATCTTCGGACGGAGGCGGCGATGGCGTTCGACGGCGGCCCGGTGGCGGTGCTCGCCGGCACCCCGTACGACTCCGGCCTCGGGGCCGCGTTGCTGCAGGCGCAAGGGGTTCCCGCGGCCGCGTACGCCATGGCGGCGTCGCCCGACGAGCAGGACGCGTTGCAGTACAAGGACCCCGGCGCGTTGTCGGCCGCGTTCCACGACCGGCTCGCCGGGCTGCGGGCGCAGGGGACGCCACTGGCGATGCTGTTCTGCAACTCGCTGGCCTCGGTGGTGGACCACGACGACACCGCGATCCCCGTCGTCTCGCCGGTCACCGTCTACCGGGAACACCTGCCGGTCCTGGGCTCTTCGCTGGCGGTCACCGGGAACGCGAACGCCGCCCTCGGCGTCGAGCGGACGGTCCGGCTGGCCAACCCGGACCACCGGGTGCTGGGGATCTCCGACCCCGCGCTCGTCCGCGGCATCGAGGCCGGCGACCCGGAAGCGGCGTTCGCGGCCTCGCACCTGCCGGACACCCTGCGCCTGGCCGAACGCCTCGGCCTGGAGGCGGTCGTCCTGGCCTGCACGCACTTCACGTCCATCCTGCCGTTCGTGACCGCCGCCTGCGACCTGCCGGTCGTCGACGTCGGCACCCGGCTCGTCGAGCTGACCCGGCGGGCCGCCGGATTGGGGAACCATGACTGACCTGTCCCGCGCCGACCTGCACGTCTCGGTCTCCGACCCGGTGGCGACGTCGATGAACTTCCTCAACGAGGTCGCCGGCCGGTACCCGGACGCGATCTCGCTCGCCGCCGGCCGGCCGTACGACGGCTTCTACTCGGTGACCGACATCGCCCGGTACCAGCAGTCCTATGTGGACCACCTGCGGGCCGGCGGGCTCGACGAAGCGGCCGTGCGCCGGCTGCTGCTGCAGTACGGGCGCACCAACGGCCAGCTCGGCGCGCTGATCGCCCGGATGCTGGAGGTCGACGAGGGCATCGTGGTGCCGCCGGCGGCGGTGATGGTCACCTCGGGCTGCCAGGAGGCCATGGTCGTCGTGCTGCGTTCGCTGTGCGCGGGCCCGGACGACGTCGTGCTCGTGGCCGATCCCTGCTACGTCGGGCTGACCGGCGCGGCGCGGATCCTCGGGGTCGAGGTGGTGCCGGTGCCCGAGGGCCCCGGCGGCCTCGACCCGCGGACCGTCGCCGACGTCGCCCAGCGCGTCCGCGCGTCCGGCAAGCGGCCGCGGGCGCTCTACCTGGTGCCGAACTTCTCCAACCCGTCCGGGGTTTCGCTGCCCGTGCCGACCCGCCGCCTGCTGCTCGACACGGCCGCCGAGCAGGACCTGCTGCTGCTCGAAGACGACCCGTACGGGCTGTTCGGGCTGGACGACGAGCCGCGCCCGACGCTGAAGTCGCTCGACACCGACGGGCGCGTGCTCTACCTCGGCTCGTTCGCCAAGTCGGTGTTCCCCGGCGCGCGCGTGGGTTTCCTCGTCGCCGACCAGGCCGTGGTCGACGAGCAGGGCCGGCGCACCCTGCTGGCCGAGGAGATGTCGGCCGTGAAGAGCATGCTGACCGTCAACACCTCGCCGATCGCGCAGGCGGTCATCGGCGGGGTGCTCGTCGAGTCGGGCGGCAGCCTGCGCGCGGCCAACCGGGACAAGATCGCGTTCTACCGGACGAACCTGCGGACCCTGCTCGCCGCGCTGGAGGAGCACTTCCCGGGCGCCGGCCGCGGGGTGCGCTGGAACGTGCCGAGCGGCGGCTTCTTCGCCGTCGTCGACGTGCCGTTCCGCGCCGACGAGAAACTCCTCGAGCTCTCGGCGGAGCAGTTCGGCGTGCTGTGGACGCCGATGAGCTTCTTCTACGCCGACGGCGGCCACCACGCGCTCCGGCTGTCGTGCAGCTACCTGGAGGCGGCCGAGATCGCGGAGGGCGTGCGGCGGCTGTCCCGGCTGGTCGCCGAACACGCCTGAGGGCGGGTGCGCGGCCGACCCACGCACCCGTCCCCTACTTGACGACGCGGTAGAGCATCCGGAAGGTTTCCGGTCCCTCCTTCGTGTGCAGGAGTTCGAGCTCCTGCTGGCCGCCGAGGTGGTCGAACAGCCGGATGCCCGAGCCGAGCAGCACCGGCACGACGTGCAGCCAGAGCTCGTCGACCAGGCCGGCCTTGAGGCACTGCTGGATGACGTCGGCGCCGCCCATCACCCCCACCGAGCGGCCGCCGGCGACCTCGGTCGCCTTGGCCATCGCGGTTTCGATGTCCCCGGAAACGAAGACGAACCGCGACCACTCACCGGACTTCACCTTTTCCGGGACGTCGTGCGACAGAATCACGTACGGCACCGGAACGGGCGGGTTCCCGCTCCACGCCCCGGACACCTCGTACGTCCGCCGCCCGGCGAAAATCGCCCCGAACTCGTTCTTCTCGAACAGTTCCCGCGCTTCGGCGGTGTATTCGTCGTCCGCCCCGATGCTCGTGAAAGCCCACCGGTGCAGGCGTTCCACGTCATCGTCCGGCGTGGCGATGAACCCGTCCAACGACACCGTGATGTCGACGATGACCTTTCCCAATATCCCGCTCCCTTTCGCCTGCAGTAATCGAAACGATCGGGGCGAGCATACCGTCCCCGGCCGGCGGCCCCGGTTCGATCGGGCACCTTCGGAGGTTCGGGAGGAATAGGGATGGGCGCAACTCCCAGCGTGCTTTTTTCCGGCCGTTTCAGAGCCCGTTGAGCCGCTCGACGAGCTCGTCGCGGTACTGCTGCACCGCCGGGAACTCGGGTTCGTCGCCGGTCGCCCGCTTCAACGCGCCTTCCAGGATCTTCAGCCCCTGGCGTTCGTCGCCGCGCGCATCCGCCTGCCTCGCGGCGTTCTCCATGGCTTTCGCGAGCTTGGTCCGCGCCTCGGGTTCCCTGGTGGCCTGGTGGATCCGGATCCAGTTGCCGCCCGGATCGACGACGGTGAACCCGGTGTACCGGTCGTTGCGCAGCCGCGGGCGGGTCATCCGCGGGATGCCGGAGACGAGCAGTTTCCCGTGCACGGAACGCATCCCCGCCGCGAAGGCCTCGAACAGCTCGCCGGTGTCCGCCACGATGACCAGGCACGTGCTGTACGACTGCGCCGGGTCGTAGCCGTCCATCCCGAAGAAGTGCAGGTTGATGTCGTCCCGGCGCACCGCGACGTGCGGGTTCGGCCGCGTCTGCCGGTAGGTGATCCCGAAGCCGAGCATCTCGTAGAACGGCGCGATCTCGTCGATCGACGGACAGGGCAGGAGCGGAATGGTCAGTTCGTTCGCCATCGCCCGAAGCTAACCCCGGACCCGCCGAAACGACACGGAGCTATTTGCTCGTGCGAACAGCACGACGGCCGCCTCGGTGCTCCTCGGAGGGCTCGGCAGCGGCTCCGGCTCAGGCGGCGTTCGGGCGGCGACCCTGCTCCGCCAGCGCCGTCAAATCCTCCGCCACCTCCGCCAGCGACGGCTGCCGCTCGATCTCCGCCGCGATGCCCGCCGCCGCCCGGCGGTACTCCGGCCGTCCCAGCAGCTCCGCGCAATGCTCCGCCACCGTCGCCGGGTCCGCCTCGCCCGGAGGCAGCTGCAGGCCCGCGCCCGCCGCCACCACCGCCGCCGCGTTGTCCAGCTGGTCGTCGAAGGCCGGCAGGACCAGCTGTGGGCGGCCCGCGCCCAGCGCCGTCAACGATGTGCCCTGGCCGCCGTGGTGAATGGCGACGTCGCACGCTCGCAGGACGTGGGACAGCGGGAGGCGGCCGACGTGCGTGGCCACCTCCGGCAGCGGGGGCCAGCCCGCCGCCACCTCGTCCTCCACCGCCACCACCACGTCCACCTCGAGGCGGGCGAGCTCGCGCAGCATCGCGATGACCACGCCCGACCCGCCGTCGAGGCCGAGGCGGGGCAGCACCGTGCCCAGGGTCAGGCCGATGCGCGGGCGGGTGCGCGGCTGCCACACCCAGGCGGGGACCCGGGCCTGGCCGTCGTAGGGCACGTTGCGCATCCGGCGCTGGGTGAGCGCGTGCGACCGGCGCATGCTGGGGGGCCACGGGTTCAGCACGGTGAGCGGCGGCGGCACCGACGGCAGGCCCAGGCCCGCCAGGTGCGGTGCGAGCTCGTCGCCGGCCGCGGCCCGGTACTCGTGCAGCAGCGGGATTCCCCACTGCAGTTCGGCCGAGGGCACGCCGAAGACCGACGCCGCCACCGGGCCAGCCGCCTCCGCGCGCTCGCTGAGCACCAGGTCCGGCCGCCAGGACTCCACTATGGACAACAGGCCCGGCAGGTTCTGCGCCGCGTTGCGGCCGAACACCCGCCCGTTGCCGTACCGCCGCTCGGCCAGCCGGCCGGGTTCGCCCTCGGCGGCGAACCCGGTGAAGTCCGCCGCCGGTCCACACGAAACGGACGGGAGGCCGGCCCGCAGCACCTCGGGGACGAAATCGTCGGCCACCGCCACCAGCACCTCGTGGCCGAGTCCGCGAAAAGCCCACGCGAGCGGCACGAGCGGGTAGAAATGGCCACACAGTGCCGCGGACGTGAACAGCACCCGCATGCGTTTCTCCCCCGTTTCCAGAACCGATTCACCCTGCTGCGGACGTTAGATCCAGGCAACTTGCGAGCTCGTCTCCGCGGCTGCGGAGTCGGCGCAACGGCGGAGATGCGAGGGGCCCGGCACGGCGCGATGGTCGGTGACGCGCAACCGGGCCCGCGCTCCTCGTCCGGACGCACTGCGCATTCCTGAAGGTGCCGCGAACGGGGTGTTTCCGCGAAGATGGTTCGCGCTCCGTCGCACGTGCGGCATCCGACGCGGACAATCGGCAGAGCAAGACGAGAGGACAGAAAAGTGACTGGCGCACAAGGTCCGCCTCTGGCAGGGCGGCGGGAATGGATCGGGCTGGCGATACTCGCCCTGCCCACCATGCTGACGATGCTCGACAACGGCGTGTTGTTCCTCGCGGTACCCCACCTGAGCGAAAGCCTGGGTGCGAGCAGCCTGGAACAGCTGTGGATCACCGACATCTACGGCTTCCTCATCGCCGGCTTCCTCGTCACCATGGGCACGTTGGGTGACCGGATCGGCCGGCGCCGGCTGCTCCTGATCGGGGCAGCGGCCTTCGGCCTGCTGTCGATCGTCGCGGCGTACTCGACGAGCCCGGAGATGCTGATCGTCGCCCGGGCCCTGATGGGTGTGGCGGGTGCGACGATCATGCCGTCGACACTCGCGTTGATCATGAACATGTTCCCGAACCCCAAGCAGATGGGCGCGGCGATCGGGATCTGGTCCACGGCCATGATGGCCGGGGTGGCCCTCGGCCCGGTGATCGGTGGCGCGCTGCTGAACTCCTTCTGGTGGGGCTCGGTCTTCCTGATCGGCGTGCCGGTCATGGTGCTGCTGCTGGCGGTCGGCCCGTTCCTGCTGCCGGAGTCGAAGAACCCGCACGCGGGCCGCGTGGACCTGTTCAGCGTCGCGCTGTCCCTGGCCGCGATCCTGCCGTTCATCTACGGCCTCAAGGAGCTGGCCCGCTCCGGCGCCGGCGCCGTGCAGATCATCGCGGTGGTCGTCGGCGTGGTCTTCGGCATCGTGTTCGTGCTGCGGCAGCGCAGCCTGGACCACCCGCTGCTGGACATCCGGCTGTTCGCCATCCCGGCGGTGAGCGGCTCGCTGATCCTCAGCGTCCTGGTCGCCTCGGTGCAGGGTGGCGCGGCCTTCCTGCTGACCCAGCACATGCAGCTGGTCGACGACCTGTCGCCGCTGGCGGCCGGGTTGTGGATGCTGGTGCCGTCCTTCGCGCTGATCATGGGCATCCAGGTGGTCACGGGCCTGTCGGCCAAGGTGCGCCCGGCCTTCCTGCTGATCGGCGGTGCCCTCGTTTCCGCCGTCGGCATGGTGGTGCTGACGCAGATCAGCGTGGGCGGGATCGGCACCCTGATCCTCGGGCTGAGCCTCGTGTTCCTCGGGGTGAGCCCGGTCGGCCCGCTGGTCAGCCAGCTGGTCATGCGGGCGGCCCCGCCGGAGCGCGCCGGCTCGGCGGCCTCCCTGGCCTCCACCGGTGGCGAGCTCGGGCTGGCCCTGGGCATCGCGGCCCTGGGCAGCCTCGCAACGGCCGTGTACCAGTCCAAGGTGAGCGTGCCCGCGAACGTACCGGCGGACGTCGCCGGCCCGGCGAGCGAAAGCATCGCCGGCGCGTTCATCGGGGCGGCGAAGCTCCCGGGCGACATCGCGAGCAGCCTGCTGACGACGGCTCGCGAGGCGTTCAACTCCTCGGTCTCGCTGGCCGCCACGGTCTGCGCGGTCGCCTTCGCGGCCCTGGCCGTGCTGACCTACGCAACGCTGCGCTCCCTCGCGCCCCTGGGCGCACCCGGCGGCCCGCCGCCGGAGGAGGAAGCCCCGGCCCCGGCCGGCCAGGAGGACGGCCAGGTGCCGACCACCGCGGTCTGACCCCCGCACAGCAAGACGACGAGTGGCCCCGCCCCCAGCGGGGCCACTCGTCGTTTCGCCGCGCGAAGGCACCAGCGGCACACCCCACAGCATCACCGGCGGCCGAAGCCCACAGCACCCGGCGGCCGAAGCCACAGCATCACCGGCGGCCGAAGCCCACAGCACCCCGGCGGCCGCAAGCCCACCCAGCCCCGAAGGGAACCCAGTCCCCCCGCAACCCCGATCCGAAGCCAGAACACGGCCGGCGGCACCTTGTCAAGGCACGCTTTCCCGCCTTGACAAGGTGCCGCCGGCCGTAGTCACAATCGGGCTTCGGGGTTGCAGCACGCCCATGGCTTCGGGCCCATGGGCTTCGAAGTTGCAGGCGCCCATGGCTTCAAAGTTACAGCGCGCCCATGGCTTCGGGGTTACAGCGCGCCCATGGCTTCGGCGTTGCGAGAAATAACGATCCCCGCCGGGATCGCATGAACGGAGTCGAGCGGCAAGGCCCCCGCGGAAGACCATGGACGCCAGGTGTGTCGCATCCGAAAGCGACGTAGCTAACCGACGGAGGAACCATGGCGGACAGTCGCAAGGTAACCATCTCTGAGGCCGACTATCTGCGGATCCTGGTCCACGGCACCTCCGCGTTCGAGGTGCTGCGCACCGCCCTCGAGTTCGAGCTCTTCGAGAAGCTGGACGCGGCGGGCGGCATGGACGTCGACGAGACGGCGGCCGCGCTCGGCGTCGAACGCCAGCCGGCCCGGATTCTGCTGCTGGGGCTCGCTTCCCTGCTGCTGCTGGAAAAGCAGGGCGACAAGTACGTCAACAGCAAGATGGTCGAGCGCAAGCTGCTGCGCGAGGGCGAGCGCTTCCTCGGCCCGCTCATCGACATCCAGGCGAAGATCATCAACGCCACCATGGTCGACTTCGCCGAGTCGATCCGGCAGAACACCAACGTCGGCCTGCGCCGGCTCGAAGGCCCCGGCGACACGCTCTACGAGCGCCTCACGGCGACCCCGGACCTGCAGAAGGTGTTCTACGACAACATGGGCGACGCGTCGCGGCGGGCGTTCGCGCAGATTCTGGAGAAGTACGACTTCTCCGGCATCCGCCACGCCATCGACCTCGCGGGCGGCGACGGCAGCAACTCCGTGGAGCTGGCCAAGCGCTACCCGGAGCTCGAGATCACGGTGATGGACCAGGAAAGCGTGACGCAGCTGGCCGCCGGCCGCATCGAGGACCCGGACGTCCGCAAGCGCGTGCACTTCCACGCCGGCGACATCCTCCACGACGCCTACCCCGAGGGCGCGGACGCGATCTTCGTGTTCCACATCTTCGAAATCTGGTCCCTGGAGCGCAACACCGAGCTGCTGCGCCGCTGCTACGACGCGCTGCCCGAGGGTGGCGTGTGCCTGGTCTACAACTGGGTCTGCAACGACGAGGGCACCGGGTCGATGGCGGCCGGGCTGGTCTCGCCGTACTTCCTCACGCTCGCCTCCGGCGAGGGCATGACCTACGCGCCCGCCGACATGGAGCGCGCCGCGCTCGACGCCGGCTTCGCGCGCGTCGACCTGCACCAGGACATGGGCTTCAGCCACGCCCTCGTCGTCGCGCACAAGGAAACCGCCGGCCAGGAGGGTCGATGACCGAGGGGCTCGAGCATTCCGGTGCAGGGCCGGAGCCGATCGCCGTGATCGGGCTGGCCTGCCGCTTCGCCGGCGGGGTCGACTCGCCGGCGAAGTTCTGGCGCCTGCTGCGCGAGGGTGCGGACACGATCGGCGAGGTCCCGGAGGAGCGCTGGGCCTGGTACGCGCGGCAGAGCGGCGCCCACGCGGCCGCCCTGCGCGACGTCACCCGGGCCGGCGCCTTCCTCGACGACATCAAGGGCTTCGACGCGGACTTCTTCGACCTCACCCCGCGTGAAGCCGCGTTGATGGACCCGCAGCAGCGGATCGTCCTGGAACTGGCCTGGGAGGCCCTGGAACACGCGGGCATCCCGCCGCGCTCGCTCGCCGGCACCGACACCGGCGTGTTCATGGGCGTCGGCGCCGACGACTACGGCCGCCGGCTGCTGGAGGACCTGCCGCGGATCGAGGCCTGGACCGGCATCGGCAGTTCGTACTGCGCGGTGGCCAACCGGGTCTCCTACGCGCTGGACCTGCGCGGCCCGAGCGCGGTGGTGGACACCGCGTGCTCGTCGTCACTGGTGTCCATCCACCTGGCGGCGCAGGCCCTGCGGGCCGGCGAGTGCCCGGTGGCGCTGGCCGGCGGCGTGCTGGTGATGGCCGCGCCCGGGCTTTCGCTCGTCCTGGACGCGGCCGGGGCCACCTCACCCGACGGCCGCTGCAAGTCCTTCGCCGCCGACGCCGACGGCTACGGCCGCGGCGAGGGCGGCGGGATGGTCGTGCTCAAGCGGCTGGCCGACGCCCGCCGCGACGGCGACCCCGTCCTCGCCGTGCTCCGCGGCAGCGCGGTGCACCAGGACGGCCGCACCAACGGCATCATGGCCCCGAGCGGCGACGCGCAGGCCCACCTGATGCGCCGCACCTACGAGGCCGCGGGCATCGACCCGGCGACCGTCGGCTACGTCGAGGCGCACGGCACCGGCACCCGCGCGGGCGACCCGCTCGAGGCCGCCGCGATGGCGTCGGTGTTCGGGAAGGGCCGCCCGGCCGAAGAGCCGTGCCTGATCGGCTCGGTCAAGCCCAACATCGGCCACCTGGAGGCCGGTGCGGGCGTCGCCGGTGTCATCAAGGCCGTGCTGGCCCTGCAGCACGCCGAGATCCCGCCGAGCCTCGGCTGCAGCACGCCCAACCCGGCCATCCCCTGGGACGAAGCCCGGCTGCGGGTGGTGACCGAGCCGACGCCGTTCCCGGTGCAGGCCGGCCCGCGCCGCGCCGGGGTCTCCGGGTACGGCTACGGCGGCACGATCGCGCACGTCATCCTCGAAGAGGCGGACGCGGCCGAAGCCCGGCCGTCCACAGAGGACACCGGGCCCGCGCTCTACCCGGTGTCCGGGGCCAGCGCCGAGGCGGTGCGGCAGAACGCGGGCCGGCTCGTCAGCTGGCTGACCGCGCACCGCGACACGAGCCTGGCCGACATCGGCCACACCCTGGCCGTGCGGCGCCCGCACCTGCCGCACCGGGCCGCGGTCTTCGCCGAGGACCGCACCGAGCTGATCAACCGGCTCGGCGAGCTGGCCGTCTCGGGACCGGAGCCGGTCGCCGGCCCGGCCGCCGGGACGGGGGCGGTCTGGGTGTTCTCGGGCCACGGTTCGCAGTGGGTCGGGATGGGCCGCGAGCTGATGGACACCGATCCGGACTTCGCCGCCGTGCTCGACCGGGTGGATCCGATCTTCGTCGCCGAGCTCGGGGTGTCGCCGAAGGCCGTCGTGCGATCGGACGCCCGGCAGCCGGTGGACGTCATCCAGCCGATGATCTTCGCGATGCAGGTGGCGCTGGCCGCGACCTGGCGCGCGCGGGGCCTGCGCCCGGCCGCGGTGCTCGGGCACTCGGTCGGCGAGATCGCCGCGGCGGTCACCGCCGGGGTGCTGACCCTCGACGAGGGGGCCCGGCTGGTCTGCCGGCGTTCGGCGCTGCTGCGCCGGGTCGCCGGGCAGGGCGGCATGGTGATGGTGGCGCTGCCGCCCGAGGAGGTGGAGCGCCGGCTGGCCGGCCGCACCGACCTCGCGGTCGCGGTCGCCTCGGCCACCACGTCGACCGTGGTGTCCGGGGACGTCACGGCGATCCAGGAGTTCACCGACCGGCTGCGTGCCGAAGGCACCGGCGGCCGGCTGGTCGACTCCGACGTCGCTTTCCACAGCGCACAGATGGACCCGCTGCTGGACGAGCTGGCCGCGGCCGCGGCCGACCTCGACCCGCGGCCGGCCACCGTCCCGCTCTACAGCACCGCGCTCGCCGACCCGCGCACGGACAGCACGCGCGACGGCACCTACTGGGCCGCCAACCTGCGCAACACGGTGCGGTTCGTCCAGGCGGTGACCGCCGCGCTGGAGGACGGCCACCGGCTGTTCCTGGAGGTGTCGCCGCACCCGGTCGTCGAGCACTCGATCAACGAGACCTTCGACGGGCTCGGGATCACGGACGGGTTCGTCACCCACACCCTGCGGCGGGCCAAGCCGGAGCGCGAGACCCTGCTGACCAACCTCGGCCTGCTGCACGCCCAGGGCGCCGACGTCGACTGGCGGGCCCTGTGGCCCGAAGGTACCGTCGCCGACCTGCCCACGACCGCGTGGCAGCACAAGCCCCACTGGGCCGAGGAGCCGGACGCGCCGACCGCGCTGGCCGAGCACCACGACCCGGCCGGGCACACACTGCTGGGCGGGCGGACCGTCGTGCGCGGCACCACGCCGGCGCACGTCTGGGCGACCCGGCTGGACCGCGAATCCCGGCCGTACCCCGGCAACCACCCGGTCCGCACCGTCGAGATCATCCCGGCCGCCGTGCTGCTGAACACCTTCGCCACCGCGGCGGCGGCGGTCGGCCCGCGGGCGGACCTGGCCGAGGTCGCCCTGCGCGTCCCGGTCAGCGTCACCAGCACGCGGGACCTGCAGGTGGTGCTGCAGGACGGGACGATCCGGCTGTCGAGCCGGCTGAGCGGGCGCGCGGCGCCCGGCGGGGACGGCGCCGAGCAGGGCTGGGCCACCCACACCACGGCCACCCTCGAACCGCGGACCGACCCGGCGGCCGGGCCGGCCGGGGACGCCGCCACCACCGAGGAGCTGCCCGCCGGGTTCGTGATCGAACGGCTGGCCTCGCTCGGGGTCGCCGCCATGGGGTTCCCGTGGGTCGTGGAACGGCTCCACCGCGGCGAGGGCACGCTCGTGGCCGCCGTCCGCGCCGATCCCGACCCGGGCACCCGGCCGGACACCTGGGCCTCGGTCCTCGACGCGGCGCTGTCGACCGCGTCGGTCGTGTTCACCGGGGAGCCGATCCTGCGCATGCCCGCGCACATCACGCGGGTTTCGCTGGCCGACACGCCACCCGCGCAGGCCACGATCACCGTGCGGCAGACCGGCGAGCTCACCGTGGACGTCGAGATCGCCGACGCCGACGGTGCGGTGGCCGGCCGGCTGGCCGGGCTGCGCTACGGCGTCCTGGACGGTGCCCCGGCGGGTGACGCCGGCACCGGGGTCGCCCCGCACAAGCTGGTCCACCCGATCGGCTGGGTGCCCCTGGAGGGTGTCGAACCCCGGCCGCGGCGCGCCGCGGTCCTGGTCGGACCGGACAGCGCGCTGATCGGCCGGCTCACCGAGCGGCTGGCCGGCGCGGAGGTGTCCTTCCGCGTCGTCGGCGGCCCGGAGGAGCTGACCGAGGCCGAGCTGACCGGCGGGTACGACATCCTGGTCGTGCCGGGCCGGGCCCGGCCGGCGACGATCGCCTCGGCGGCCGCCGAGGCCTCGTGGCTGCTCTCGGCCACGGCCCAGCGGCTGACCTCGGCGCAGGCCCGGCTCTGGTGCGTCACGCAGGGCGTGCGGTCCGGAGTGGACGAAGCCGCGCTCGCGCACGCGTCGGCGTGGGGCATCGGCCGGATCGTCGGCGGCGAGCACCCGGAGATCTGGGGCGGGGTCGTCGACGTCGGCAACTCCCCCGAGGACGTCCCGGCCCTGCTCGACGTGCTGACGACGGCCCGCGGCGAGGACGTCGTGGCGATCCGGGACGGCGAACCGCTGGTCCCCCGGCTGCTCCCGCTCGACGGGGAGCCGGCCGGCCGGGCGCGCGGCTGCCAGCCGGACGGCACCTACCTCGTCACCGGCGGGCTGGGCGTGCTCGGCCTGCGGGTCGCGCAGTGGCTGGCCGACCGGGGCGCGCGGCGGATCGTGCTCGCCGGCCGCCACGGGCTGCCGCCGCGCGACACCTGGGACAGCGTCACGGATCCCGCGGAGAAGGCGAAGCTCGACGCCGTGCGCTCGCTGGAGCGGCTCGGCGTCACCGTGGTCCCGGTCGCGGTCGACATCGCCGACCACGACGAGGCCGCCCGGCTGCTCGCTCCCGCCGCGCTCGGGCTGCCGCCCGTGCGGGGGGTGGTGCACGCGGCCGGTGTGCTGGACAACCGCGAACTCCGCACGCTCGACGAGGAGTCGCTGCGCACGGTGCTGCGGCCCAAGGTCGACGGCGGGCTCACGCTGCACCGGCTGTACCCGCCGGGGAGCGTGGACTTCTTCGCGCTGTTCTCCTCCAGCGGCTACCTGCTCGGCCTGCCCGGGCAGGCCAGCTACGCGGCGGCCAACGCGTTCCTCGACGGGCTCGCCGCGCACCGGCGCGCCGCCGGGGACACCGGGACGACCAGCTTCGGCTGGACGTCGTGGCGCGGGCTCGGCATGTCGACCTCCTCGGAGATCATCGACGTCGAACTGGCCGCCCGCGGCACCGCGGACATCGCCGTGGCCGACGCGTTCGCCGCGTGGGAGCTGATCGAGCGGCACGAACTCGGCTACGCGGCCGTGCTGCGCACGGTCCCGCTGGGTCCGGGTGACCGCCGGCTGCCGCTGCTTTCGGTGCTGCCGGAGGACACCTCGGGTCAGGACGGCGAGGCGGAGCACGACGAGCCGTGGGCCGGGCTGACCGGGCCGGAGCTGACCGCGGTGCTCACCGCGGAGATCCGCGACCAGGTGTCGGCGGAGACGAAGCTGCCGGCCGCCGAGGTGGACCCCCGACGGCCGCTGGTCGAGATGGGTCTCGACTCGGTGATGACGGTCCGGATCCGCCGCGGCCTCGAGCGGCGGTTCGGGCTGCAGCTGCCGTCGACGCTGTTCTGGGACCGGCCGACCGTCGAGGCCGTGGCCGAGCTGCTCACCGAGCGGCTCGACCCGGCGGAACTGGAGCAGGCGGCGTGAGCGAACCCCGTCCGGGCACCGGGATCGACGAAGGCGTCGTGCCGTGGCCCGCCGACCTGGCGCACGCCTACCGGGCGGCCGGCTGCTGGCGCGGCCGGCCACTGGGCTCCTCCCTGTGGGAGTGGGCGGAGCGCCGGCCCGGCCGGGTCGCGGTGGTGGACGGCGACGTCCGGCTCACCTACCGCGACCTGGCCGAGCACGCCGACGGCCTGGCCACCGGGCTCGCCGCGAGCGGGCTCGCCCGCGGCGACACGGTGCTCGTGCAGCTGCCGAACCAGTGGGAGTTCGTGGTCGTCACGCTCGCCTGCTTCCGGCTCGGCGTGGTGCCGGTGATGATGCTGCCACCGCACCGCGAGCACGAGCTCGCCTCGATCGGCGCGCACGTGCGGGCGAAGGCGATCGTCGTCCCGGACACCTGGAAGGGTTACGACCACCAGGACCTCGCCGAGCGGGTGGCGGCCACGCTGCCCGGCCCGGTGCGGGTGCTGGTGGTCGGCGACGAGGTGCGGGCGGGTCACGTCGACGTGCGGGGCCTGATCAAGCAGTCCGGCGACCCGGTCGCCCGGCGGCAGTGGCTGGACGAGCACGCGCCGTCCGGTTCCGACGTGGCCGTGTTCCTGCTCTCGGGCGGGACGACGGGCACGCCCAAGGTGATCGCCCGCACGCACGACGACTACGAGTACAACATCCGCCGGTGCGCGGCGGCGTGCGGGTTCACCCCCGAAACGGTGTACCTGGCGGTGCTCCCGGCCGGGCACAATTTCCCGCTGGCCAACCCGGGCATCCTGGGCGCGCTGTACGCGGGCGGCCGGGCGGTCCTGCTGCCTTCGCCGCGGCCGGAGTCGGTGTTCGAGGCGGTCGAGGCGGAGGGCGTCACGGACACCTCGGCGGTCCCGGCGGTCGCGCTCAGGTGGATCGAGGCGGCCGCGGCGAACACCCGCGACCTGAGCAGCCTGCAGCACCTGCACGTGGGCGGTTCGGTGCTGGCGCCGGAGGTGGCGGCCCGCATCGGGCCGGCCCTGGGCTGCGGGCTGCAGCAGGTGTACGGAATGGCGGAGGGCCTGGTCTGCTACACGGCCCCGGGCGCACCCGACGAGGAGGCGCACGGCACGCAGGGCAAGCCGATCAGCCCGTTCGACGAGCTGCTGCTGGTCGGCCCGGACGGCGAGCCGGTGGCCCCGGGCGAGGTGGGCGAGCTGCTCACCCGCGGGCCATACACGCCCCGAGGCTACTTCGGGGTCCCGGAGGTGAACCGCGAGGTGTTCACCCCGGACGGCTGGTTCCGCACGGGCGACCTGGTCCGCATCACCCCGGAGGGCAACCTCGTGGTGTGCGGCCGGGTGAAGGACCTGATCAACCGCGGCGGCGAGAAGATCTCGGCGGCCGAGGTGGAGCTCCTGGCCCAGGAGCTCCCCGCGGTGGCGGAAGCGGCGGCGGTGCCGATGCCGGACCCGGAGCTGGGCGAGCGGGTGTGCCTGTTCGTCCGCCTGCACCCCGGGTTCGCGCTGACGCTGGAGGAGCTGTGTGCGGCCTTGACGGCCCGCGGGCTGGCGGCGTTCAAGCTCCCGGAGCGCCTGGAGGTACTGGCCGCGTTCCGCCACACGGCGGTGGGCAAGGCGGACAAGAAGGTGCTGCGGGAGCTGCTTTAGTTCTCTCGCAACAAGTCGGGGCCCGGCGTGCGCGCCGGGCCCCGGTTTTGTCGCCTGACAAAACGGAAGAGGCCCCGCACGCGACCAGCGTGCGGGGCCTCCGATCAAACCGTCAGCGCGACCGGTGGTGCGCCGTGAGAACCTCCAGCGTCGGCACGATGTCGTTCGGCCCAGGAGTCGCCAGCCACTCGTCGTGGAGGGCGCGGGCACCGTCCCGGTAGGACTGGTTCTCCAGGACCTGCTGGATCAGCTTCCGCATCTCCTCGACCGACTGCGTCTTGTGGTTGAGCCGCTCGCCGGCGCCGTGGTCCATCACGAACGTCGACGTCCAGGTCGCCTCGACCTTCTTGTCCGGCATCGCGTACTCGATGCTGCCGTCCTCCTGGACCGTCACCACCACGCGGGCCGCCTCGCCGGTGTCGAAGATCAGCTGGGGGACCTCCGCGCCGGTCGCCGCGGCCAGGGTGCCGATGCCGCCGTGGTGGATCAGGGCCGTGCACGTCGGCAGGAGCTGGGGCAGCGGGAGGTAGTGCACCGCGCGGACGTTCGCCGGCAGCGGCGGGATGCCCGCGAGCTGGCCCTCGCTCAGCGTCGCGATCACCTCGACGTCCAGCTCCCCCAGCGCTTCCATCAGCATGGTCAGGCGGACGACCTCGGGGTTCGCCTCGAACTCGAACGCGTTCTCGCCGCGCTCGGCCTCGTCCCGCACGTGCGAGCCGGCGTACGCCTGGCGGGTCGACACCCCGAGCGAAACCGCGACGCGCGGGCGCTGCGGCTTCTCGTACAGCCAGCCCGGCAGCTCCGACGCGCCCGCGAACGGCACGTACCGGACGGGGACCGTCTTGGCGCTCGTCGGCATCCGCAGCCCCGGCGACACCGCGTCCAGCGACCAGTGCCCGTAGAGCAGGTCGTCGCCCATTTCGACGCCCAGCCGCTCCGCCACCGGCTTGATCATCGAGCCGAGCGGGTTCTCGTCGAGGCCGGCGGCGAGCACCTGCTCGCGGTAGGCGGCGAGCCGGTCGAGGCTCCACGCGTAGATGTCCGGGCCGAGCAGGAAGCGGGCCTGCGCCGCGCCGCACGCCTTCGCCGCGATGGCGGCGATCGGGAACGTCGGGTCGTAGATCACCAGGTCCGGCTGCCACGTGCGGGTGAACTCCACCAGCTGGGCCGCCTCCGGGCGGTCCGGGCGCAGGTAGTCGCCGCACGGCAGCAGCATGTACTGGTAGAACACGTCCCACGCGTCGCGCTCGTGCGGCTCGATGGCCAGCGCCTGGGCGTAGCGGTCGATCTCGTCGCCGGCGCTCGGGAGGCCGGCGTCCTCGAGGAAGCGGGCTTCGATCGAGTCCGGGTCGCCGAGCGGCACCGGTGTGAGGCCCGCGGCCGCGATGATGTTCGTCAGGCCGTGGAAGGTCGCGACGCGCACGTCGTGGCCCGCGCTCTGCAGCGCCCACGCGGTGGTGGCGAACGGGTAGAAGTGCGCGTGCGCCGGGTAGCAGGCAAACAGGACGCGCATGGGGGTTCTCCTTCTCGTGGCGGGCTCGTCGGGCGAGTTCATCTCAGCGCCCGGACGTGCGGCGACGCATCTCCGCGGTTGCGTGTTGTCGCGTGAGCAGTGCGGACAGGGCGTCGGCGAACTCGGCCGGGTGGGTCACGAACCCGACGTGGCCGCCGGGGAAGTGGGTGATCGGGATGCCGAGGCGGGCCGAAAGCACCCGGTTCGGCTGGTAGGGGAAGTCGTCGCGGGACGTGTCGCCGCCGCCGAGCACCAGCCGCCCGGCGAGCGGCCGCAGCGCCTCGACGTCGGGGACGAGCGCCGGGTACGCGCGGACCTCCCGTTCGAACCACAACGTGTGGTTGGCCCGGATCCGCGCCAGCATGGCGGCCAGCTCGGCCGGCGGCAGCTGCGCGTCGTCCGGGGGCTTGGTGGCGCCGCGCATGCCCATCCGCTCGCGGAAGACACCCATCGCCACCGACGGCCCGGAATCCTGGTAGGTCCGGTAGAGGCCGGCGTAGAAGTCCAGCCACTGCGCGGCGTCCGGCAGCACCGACGCCAGCGGCGGCTCGTGCACGACGGCGGTGCCGACGCACTCCGGGTGCCGCGTGAGCAGCTCCAGCGCGACGATGGCGCCGGAGCTGCCGCCCAGCACATCGGCCCGCCCGCCGGCGACGTGCTCGATGACCGCCCGGGCGTCCTCGACGTCGGCCCGCACCCGGTCCGCCCCTTCGTCGGGGGCGTCGAGCGGGCTGCGCGAATAGGCGCGCTTGTCGTAGGTGATCACGGTGTGCCGGCCGGCCAGCACTTCGGCGAGCGGGGTGTACGGGCCGCCGTCACCGTTGCCGGTGGGGATCAGCAGCAACGCGGGACCGGTCCCGCGCACCTCGTAGTACAGGCTCGCGCCGGGCACGCGCAGCCGGCCACTTTCGTCCAAAGTGGATGGTCGGGGACCGCCACCTGTTCCGGTGGCGAACCGCGGCTCGTTCATCAGCGCTCCGCTCCTCGCCGGTCAAGCCGAGTATGGCCGGGCCGGGCGGGGCGGGGCATCTCCTCGAAAGCCGGGTTCAGCGGCCCCGGACCCGGTCGCCGTCCTCCGCGTCTTCGGCCGTCCGCGGGGCCGGGCACCGCCGCGAGACCACCACCAGCACCGCCGGTTTCCCGTCCCCGCCGCGGATCGCCGGGACCAGCGCCTTCGAGAACGCCAGCACCGAACCCGCCGCGAAACGGGCGTGACCGCCGTCCGCCGTCAGGACTTCGAGCGTTCCCCTCCGGACCACGACCAGGCCCTCCGGCCAGCCCGGTCCCAGTGCCTGCGAGCGGTCCGGGGGGATGACCACCTCGCGGCGGTCGAAGGCCGGCGGGTCACGCTCATCGCGCCGCATCTCGCTCGCCCAGCTCCCACGTCGGGGGCAGGCCGAACGCGGCGAACACGTCCGGCATGAACGTGGTGATCTCCGCGACCTTGCCGTCGGCGAAGCGGAGCACGTCGAGCGACTGGGCGCGGAACCGGTCGTCGCCGGCCCGGCGTACGTACTTCGCGCACGCCGGCTGGCGGTTGGCCCGTGTCGGGAGCACGCGGAACTCGCCGTAGCGGCCTTCGGCGACCGTTGCGCCCGCGAACTCCACGATCGCGTCGCGGCCGAGGAACGCCGCCGGGTGCGGGGGCATCGTCAGGCGGGCGTCCGCGCACAGGAGCTCGGTGATCGCGTCGAGGTCGACGCGCTCGTGGGCGTCCATGTACTGCTGCAGCAACGCCCGCTCGGCCGTCGTCGGGTCCGTGTCCGGCGCCCATTCCGACCGCTGCGGGGGCAGGTGCTCCTTGAGCGACGCGCGGGCCCGCTGCAGCCCGCTGTTCGCCGACGCGACCGTCATCCCGAGCAGCTCCGCCGCGTCCTTGGCCGGCCAGCCCAGCACGTCCCGCATCACCAGGATCGCGCGCTGGCGCGGGGGCAGGTACTGGATCGCGGTCAGGAACGCGAGCTCGATCGTCTCCTTGGCGATCACCACCGCCTGCGGGTCGGCCTCCGCCGACGTGGCCTCGTCCAGCAGCCGGTCCGGCACCGGCTGCAGCCAGGGCACCTCGCCCGGCGACGCCGTCGACTCGGCCGACGGCCCGAGATCGGCCGGCACCGCCTGGCGCCCGCGCCGGTCGAGGTGGTCGAGGCAGGCGTTGGTGGCGATCCGGTACAGCCACGAGCGGAACGCCGAGCGGCGCTCGAAGCTCGCCCGCTTGTTCCACGCCCGCAGGAAGGTTTCCTGCACCATGTCTTCGGCGTCGTCGAGCGAGCCGAGCATCCGGTAGCAGTGCACCTGCAGCGCCGCCCGGTACCGCTCGACGAACCCGCCGAACGCCTCCCGGTCTCCCGCCAGGGCGGCGGCGACCTGCGTGCGGTCCTCGTCGATCGTTCCCTGTGCACTCATGAAATCCTCCGTGATCGATTCACGCGAACGACCTGGACCGCGTTTCCGCCACGACCATACGGCTTGGCGTGACGGCCGATCACCTCGCTGTGACACCCGCCTGCCGGTTTTCCCACCGAAAGCGCATTTTGCGAGAAGCGCCGCGGCCGTCCCGCACGGCGGCGGGCGGGACGGCCGCGTCCGCCGGTCATCGCCGGAACCGGTTCACCAGCTCGGCGGTGCGCCCGCGCCGGCCCCACGCGACCACCGCGGCGACCACGAACAGCACGATCGTGATGGTCGGGTTCGTGTGCAGCACGAAGATGTTGGTGATGGTGGCGCCGACGCTCAGGGCCGCCAGGCCCAGGCCGGCCAGGCCGCACAGCGCCGGGATGGCGAGGCCGATCGCGCCCGCCAGCTCCAGCACGCCGGTCAGCACGCGGAACCACTGCCCGGCACCGATTTCGGCGAACATGTCGACCATCTGCGGGTTGGCCGTGACCTTGGCGATGCCGGCCAGCGCGAACTCGGCCAGCAGGCCGATCTGCAGCACCCACAGCACGACGTTGAGGGCCTTGCCGGGGCGCTTGTCCGCGGTGGCCGGGGTCTGCCGGGTGGCGAAGTCCTGCTGAGTCATCGGGGTCTCCTTTGTTCGGGTCCGGCGTGTTCGCCGCCTCTGCCCAATACGACGGCGGAGCGCGCCGAAACTCATCGGTCCCGCGTGAATTCGCCACGAACCGGCTCCTGAGCAGCACAAAAGGGGCCGCCACCGGATCACTCCGGTGGCGGCCCCTTCGGCCGGAACTGGGTCAGAGCACCTCGACGTCGGGCACGAAGCGGATCCACTTCCCCCCGGCCTCGCGGAACGCCTGCTCCTTGGCCATGATCTCCTCGGCGTGGTTCCACGCGAACAGCAGCGCGTAGTCCGGGTACGGGTCGGCGAAATCCGCGGGCGGGCGGACCGGCAGGTGCGAGCCGGGCAGCAGGCGCCCCTGCTTGCCCGGTGTCGAGTCGCACACGAACGGCACCAGGTCGGTGCCGATCCCGCAGTAGTTGGTCACCGTCGAGCTCTTGCCCGGGGCGCCGTAGCCGACGACCCGCTTCCCGTCCGCCCGCAGCTGCCGCAGCAGCGTCATCAGGTCGTCGCGGATGCGGGCCACGTTGCGGCCGAACTCGGCGAGCGTGGCCGGCTCGTTGAGCTTGCTCGCCTCCTCCTCGGCGAGCAGCGCCGCCAGGCGGTCCGACGGCACCCGCGCGCCCGGGCGGGCGATCGTGTAGCGCACCTCGCCGCCGTGCATGGCGATGCGCTCGGCGTCGACCAGCTCGAACCCGAACCGCGCGGCCATCGCCTGCACCGACGCCACGCTGAAGTAGTACACGTGCTCGTCGTAGATCTGGTCGAACGCCATCCCGCTGACGATCGTCTCCAGGTACGGCTCCTCGAAGACGAACACCCCGCCCGGGGTGAGCAGCGCGTCCAGGCCGCGGAACACCGAGTCGATGTGCGCGATGTGGCAGATGGTGTTGGCGCCGAAGACGACGTCGGCCGGACCGTGCTCGGCCCGCACCGCGGCCGCGGTGTCCTCGTCGAAGAACGCCGACAGCACCCGGACACCCTTCTCCCGGGCGATGTCCGCGACGTTCCCGGACGGCTCGACACCCAGGTGCCGGACGCCCGCGGCGGCGATGGTGCCGAGCATGACACCGTCGTTGCAGCCGATCTCGACGATGAACGGGTCCGGCCCGGTCAGTTCCGCTTCGAGGAAGTGCCGGGCGTCGGCCGCGAAGTGGTCGCGGTGGCTGGCCGAGCCGGACGCGTGGTAGCGGTAACCCGCGTGGTAGCGCAGTTCCTGCGGCACCACGGTGACCAGCTGCACCAGGCGGCAGTGGGTGCAGGCGCCGACCGCGAGGCGGAACCGGAACTCCCCGGCCACCTCTTCGGGCAGCAGGAACCCGTTGGCCGTCGGCTGGTCACCCAGGTCGACGAACTCGAGCACCGCTCCGCCGCAGACCCGGCAAGTGGTTTCTTCCATCGCTCTTTCACTGTCCTTTCGCGACCGGCCGCCGGCCGTCAGACGGCTCCGTTGTCGGACAGGTTGAGCCACCAGTCGCTCGCCCGTGCCCACTCGATGGTCTTGGTCAGCCCGTCCCGCAACGACGTTTCCGGCCGCCAGCCGAGGATCCGGCCCGCCTTGGCGTTGTCCGGCACGCGGCGCAGCAGGTCCTCGTAGGACGCGCCGAGCTTCTCCGCGGTGTCGACCTCGATCGTGCCGGGTGCGCCGGTCAGCTCGGCGACGAGCCGCACGACCTCCCCCACCGTGGTTTCGACCATGCTGCCGATGTTGAACGCCTCGCCGACCGCACCGGGGTGCGCGGCGGCGAGCAGCGTGCCCTCCACCGCGTCGTCGATGTAGGTGAAGCACCGGGTCTGCACGCCGCGGTCGTAGATCACCAGTGGCTTGCCGTTGAGCGCGCGGTGCACCGACCGGCTGACCACGTACGCCGGGCGCTGCCGGGGACCGTAGACGTTGAAGTACCGCACGATCGTCGCCTCGATGCCGTGCTGGCGCGCGTAGGCGTAGGTGAGGTGCTCCGCCAGCGCCTTGCTCGAGGAGTAGGACCAGCGGTCCGACGACGTCGGGCCGAGCACCCGGTCGCCGTCCTCGCGCCACGGCACGGTCGGGTTCTTGCCGAACACCTCGCTGGTCGAGCTGAGCACCACCCGGGCGCCCGCGGCGTCGGCCGCCTCGAGCACGTTGCGGGTGCCGGTGAAGTTGATGTCGACCACGTCGAGCGGGCGGGCCAGGTACTGGTCCACGCCGACCACGGCGGCGAGGTGGAAGACGACCTCGGTGCCGGCCGCGGCCCGGGCGAGGGCCGCGCTGTCGCGCAGGTCGCCTTCGACGACCCGGACCCCCTCCCGGACCGCGCCGCGCGGCGCGACCGCGTCGAACACGGTGACCTCGTCGCCGCGGTCCAGCAGGCGTTCGACGAGGTGGTGGCCGATGAACCCGGAGCCGCCGGTGACCAGGACCCGGCGTGCGCTGCGTCCCGCCATCAGCCGGCCTCCGCCCACTCGACGCCGGATTCGAGGTCGCGCAGCGCGCTCCCCCGGCCGATCCCGCGGTAGGTGTAGCCGGCCGCGACGAGCTCGGCGATCCGGTCCTTCGAGTAGTACGCGCGCCCGTCGAGCAGCACGCACTTCGGCGCCACCGGCAGGGCCGCGAAGTCGATGTCCTCGAAGTCCCGGTGCAGCGCCAGCACGGCGATGCAGTCGGCGTCGCGGACCGTCTCTTCCACCGACGCGGACGGCGCGATGCCGAACATCGGCTCGATCTGCTTCGCCTCCACGAGCGGGTCGTACACGCGCACGGTCGCGCCCGCCTTCTTCAGCGCCTTCACGGTCGCCTCCGTCGGCGTCGCCCGCAGGTCGCCGGTGTTGTTCTTGAACGCCAGCCCGAGCACGCCGATGACCGACCGCGCCGGGTCCTTGCCCTGGCGGACCAGCTCGTCGATCGCCAGCTGGGCGGCGTACTCCGGCATGCCCGCGTTGACCTCGCGGCCGGTGGGCGCGGTGCGGATGTCGACCCCGTGCTCCTGGGCGGACTTCCAGACCATCCACGGGTCCTTGGTCAGGCAGGAGCCGCCGACGCCGACGCTCGGCAGCAGGATGTTGACGTTGCCGGTGCCCTTGGGGATCGTGTTGGCCGCGGACACGACGTCGAGCACGTCCACGCCGTAGATGGCGCAGAACTTGGCGAGCTCGTTGGCCAGCGCGATGTTCAGGTCGATCCACCAGTTGCTGGCGAGCTTGATGATCTCCGCCGCCTCCAGCGAGTCGCGCTGGATGACCTCGACGCCCAGCCCGCGCCGCCAGAACTCGACGGCGGCCTGCACGCAGTCGTCGCCGTAGCCGCCGGCCACGATCGGGAACGCGCGCAGCTCGGCGAGCGCGGTGCCTTCCGCCAGCCGCTCCGGGGTGAACGCGAGGCCGAAGTCGACGCCACCGCGCAGGCCCCCGCCCTCCAGCTCGGGAAGCACGACCTCCCGGGTCGTGCCGGGCGGGACGGTGCTCTTGAGCACCACCAGCTGGCCGGGCCGCAGGTGTGCGCGAAGCTCCCGGCAGGCGCCGATGAGCTGCTCCGAGGACAGCGAACCGTCGTCGCGGACCGGCGTGCCGACGCAGATCAGGATCACGTCGGCGGCCGCCGTCTCGGCGAAGTCGGTGGTGACCCGCAGCCGCCCCGCCTCCATGCCGCGGAAGACCATGTCGG
The DNA here is from genome assembly GCF_002904295.1 of Amycolatopsis sp. CA-128772. Taxonomy (GTDB): domain Bacteria; phylum Actinomycetota; class Actinomycetes; order Mycobacteriales; family Pseudonocardiaceae; genus Amycolatopsis. Next base: position 74,006 of record NZ_PPHG01000074.1, on the reverse strand, counting down.
GCAGACCCGCTTCCTCGATCCGGAAGTAGCCCCACGAGAGCTCTTCGACGAGCTGCGGGTCGCTGTCGACCGCAACGACGTCGAAGCCGCGGTCGGCCAACGTCGCGGCGACGCACGAGCCGACGTAGCCGAAGCCGATCACGGCCACCGTGATCGGCTTGTTCTCAGACAGGAAACGCATCCGTGTCTCCAATCGAATGTCGCGGTCCGGACAGCCGGCCGCCTGGACTCCAGGGTCACGGACCGTGGCCGCCGGCGGCCTCTCCTCGGTTGCCGGTGCGGGGAACAGAGCACGCCGGGAGGAGGTCCGGCCGAGCCCGCACTCCGGGAGGTGTGCCCCGGGTGCGCGCGATGGGAGCGTTCGCCGGACAGTGTCCGTCCGTAGGGGAGCCCATGAGCGACGACCTCATCAACGTGATGCAGCCCAGCCTCGGCGAACGAGAGCTCGCCGCGGTGCGGGAAGTCTTCGAGAGCAACTGGATCGGCCGCGGACGGCGCACCGCCGAGTTCGAGACGCGGTGGGCCGAGCACCTCGGCGTCGGGCGTGAGCACGTGGTTTCGGTCAACTCCTGTACCGAGGGCACGTTCATCGCCATGGAACTGCTCGGTGTCGGCCCCGGCGACGAGGTCGTGCTGCCGTCGATCAGCTTCGTCGGCGTGGCCAACGCGATCGCCTCGCGCGGCGCGCGGCCGGTGTTCTGCGACGTCGACCCGCACACGCTCAACCCGCGGGTAGCCGACATCGAAGCCGTGCTGAGCCCGCGGACCAAGGCGGTGGTGATCCTGCACTACGGCGGGCACCCCGGCGACGTCGTCGCGATCGCCGCGCTGTGCCGGGACCGCGGCATCAAGCTGGTCGAGGACGCGGCCATCGCCCCCGACTCGCGGGTGGACGGCCAGGCGTGCGGCACCTTCGGCGACATCGCCGTGTGGAGCTTCGACCACGGCAAGATCGTGGTCACCGTGGACGGCGGCATGCTCTACGTCCGCGACCCCGAGCTGGCGGCCCGCGCACCGAAGGTGGCCTACCTCGGCATGGAGCAGCGCAGCGGCTTCGACCAGGCCATGCGCGCGAACACCCGCTGGTGGGACTTCGACGTGACGTCGTTCTCCCGCCGGTCGACGACCAACGACGTGCTCAGCGCCATCGGCATCGTGCAGCTCGAGCAGCTGCCGGAGTTCGTGGCCCGCCGGGCCGAGGTGGCCGCGGCCTACGACGAGGGCTTCGCCGGCCTGGCCGGGCTGCGCCGCCCGCCGCGGCTGCCCGCCGGGCACCGGACGTCCCACTACATGTACTGGGTGCAGCTCGCCCCGGAGCTGCGGGACGTCATCGCCCGCGACCTCTACGCCCGCGGTGTCTACACGACGTTCCGCTACCCGCCGCTGCACCAGGTGCCGGCGTACGGCTGGGAAACGCCGTTGCCGGGCTCGGAGGCGGCCTCGGCCCGGACCCTGCTGCTGCCCATGCACCAGGGCCTGAGCGACGGTGACGTGCGCCGGGTGGTCGACGCCGTCCGCGACTGCGTGACGGCCCGTACCACCGACCTGGCCGCCTAGGTGATCCGGCAGCTGTCGTCCCGCCTGGTCTACCGCAACGAGTGGCTCTCGTTGCGCGAAGACCGGATCGAGCGCCAGGACGGGTCCGAGGGGATCTACTCGGTGGTGGACCGCCCGGACTTCACGGTGGTGATCGCGGTCGAGAACGGCGGGTTCCACCTGGTCGACCAGTACCGCTATCCGGTGGGCGGGCGGTTCTGGGAGTTCCCGCAGGGCTGCTTCCCGGCGGGCCGGACCGGAACGCCGGTGGAGCTGGCGTACGCGGAGCTTTCCGAGGAGACGGGCCTGCGCGCGGGCGAGCTGCGCCACCTCGGCAACCTGTTCGGCTGGCACGGCGCGAGCGGGCAGACGTGCGACGTGTTCGTGGCCACGGACCTCACGCCGGGGCCGCCGGCGCGGGAACCGACGGAGCAGGACATGCGTCACCGCTGGTTCTCGCGCGAGGAGGTCGAGCGGATGATCCGGGACGGCCGGATCAAGGACAATTCGACGCTGGCCGCGTACGCGCTCTACCTGCTGGAAGAGCGCCGCGCGGACTGAGCGGCCACGCACGAAAGGGCGGGTCTCCCGAGGAGACCCGCCCTTTCCGGTGCCACGACGCCCTCAGCCGGCGAGGAACGCCTCGATCTCGAGCTCGATCTCCACCTTGTCCCCCACGACGATCTTCGCGCCCTCGACCAGGCCGAAGTCGATGCCGAAGTCGCTGCGGGCGATCGAGGTGCGGCCGCCGAAGCCGACCCGCGGTTCGCCCTGGACGCCCGTGGGGTCCACGCCGAGGAACTCCAGCTCGATCTCGACGCCCTTCGTGACGTCGCGGATCTCCAGGTCCCCGGTCAGCAGCCACTGCGAGCCGTCCTGGCGCAGGCCGGTGCTCGTGAACGTCAGCTTCGGCGCCTGTTCCACGTCGAAGAAGTCCCGGGTGCGCAGGTGGTTGTCGCGCATCTCGTTGCCGGTGTCGACCGAAGCCATGTCGATCGTCACCGACGCCGACGAGCGAGCCGGGTCCTCGTCGATCACGAGCTGGCCTTCGAACGCGGTGAACCGGCCGCGCACCTTGCTCATCAGGTGGCGCACCGCGAACGCGACGTTCGAGTGGGCCGGGTCGATCACCCAGGTGCCGGCGGCCACGCCGGGCAATGCGTCAGGCATAACGTCCTCCTCGTCGAGCGGGCCGGGGCCCCGCGAGGAGCCCCGGCCGCTTGGCTGACTGCATACGTTCCCGGATCCTCCCGGACGCACCCGGCGTCCGGCATCTTCCGGCATGCCTTCCCCAGTCATGTCCACAGCGGACGGACATCAGTCCGGTGTGGACGAACTCACGGGATGATCTCCATCTGCGCCATCATGCCGATCGCCGAGTGGTCCAGGAAGTGGCAGTGGTAGACGTACTTGCCGGTGTACTCGGTGAACGTGGTCTGCACCCGGATCGACTCGCCGGGCATGATGAGGACCGTGTCCTTGCGGCCGGCGTCGTCCGGGCCCGGGGCCGCGCCGTTGCGGTCGAGCACCCGGAACTGCTCCAGGTGCAGGTGGAACGTGTGTGGCGCCCCCCAGACCGTGTCGGTGTTGGTGACCGTCCAGATCTCCGTCGCCCCGCGCTTGACCTGGAAGTCGACCCGGTTCACGTCGAAGGCCAGGTCGTTGACCAGCCCGACGTTGCCCGAGTCGTCGAACTTCATCGTGACGTGCCGCTGCACGGTGGCGGTCCCCAGCGCGGCCAGCGGCCGCAGGGTGGCGGGCACCCGGCTCGTGTCGGACGCGGTGCGCGTGACGTCGAACCGGAGCACCGGGCCCGAGACGTCGGACAGCACGAACTTCGACCCGATCGGCTGGTTCGAGAAGTCGACCACGATGTCCACGCGTTCCCCGGAGGTGAACGTGATGTCCGAGCGCGTCACCGGCGCCGGCAGCAGGCCGCCGTCGGAACCGATCTGCGTCATCGCCAGCCCGCCCAGGGTGAGCCGGAACCCGCGCTCGTTGCCGGTGTTGAGCAGCCGGAACCGGTACTTGCGCGCCGCGACCGGGAAGTACGGCGCCACCACGCCGTTGGTGAGCACGGTGGTGCGGTCCGGGGCGAAGTTCGGCCAGACGAGGCCGCCGTTGGCGTCGATCTGGGCGTCCCGGAGCATGATCGGCACGTCGTACTGCCCGCTGGGCAGGTTCAGGCTCTTCTCGGCGTCGTCGTCCAGGATGTAGAAGCCGTGTAGTCCTTTGTAGACGTTCTCGGCCTCGGTCCCGTGCGAGTGGTCGTGGTACCAGAGCGTGGCGCCCTGCTGCTGGTTCGGGTACCGGTAGGTGCGGCTCTGGCCCGGCTGGATCAGGTCCATCGGGTAGCCGTCGCTGACCTGCGGGTTGTGCCCGCCGTGCAGGTGCACGTTGGACGCCAAGGACAGCTCGTTGCAGAAGGTGATTTCGACCGGGGTGCCGGTTTTCGCGCGGATCAGCGGCCCGAGGAACTGACCGCCGAAGGTCCGCACCGGCGTCGGCTTGCCGGGCGTGAACGCGAAGTTCGCGGTCTTGATCGGAATCCGGTAGGTCTCGGTCCCGTCCGCCCGGCGCACCGGCGTCAGCGTCTGCGGCACCGGCATGACCTGGGTGAACTGGCTGACCCCGAAGGACCGCCGCGCCGCGGGTTCACTCCCGGCGGCCGCCCCGTGTCCGGTGTGGTCGGCCTCGGCCGGAGCGGCCCCGGCCGCCAAGGCCGACGGCAGCAGCGCCGCACCCCCCGCGACGCCGCCCGCCGTCATCCACCCCAGCATCTTTCTTCGATTCAACATCGCCCGCTCCTCGGGTCTCGTTGTCCCATCCCACGGCGCCGATCCCGGCGCCGTCCCCCCGACCGAGCGATCCTCTGTTGCCGGGGGTGGCGCGGACATCTCTGTACATGCGCGAAAGGAGGGAAAAACGGACTGGTTGAGCGCAGAACGGGATGATGCGTCACGAATGTCTACACCCCGCAGCGGATCCGGTACGCGGGGTTGCTTTTCGAGGAGCGGCTGGATTCGTTCCGGTTGAGGGTGTGGGGATTTATGCCGCCACGGCCGGGCCGGTACTTTCGGCGGCGACGGAAGCAGAATGTAACTGCTCGTGCCCCGGCTGCCACCGGGGCGACGCAGCGCGCCGGGAATCAGGGCGGGCCCGGTCCACTTCGGTGCTCGCAGGGTGCCGCGCCGAAATGGACAAAATGGCTCCCAAAAGGACGACGGCCCCGCCCGGGGCACCCCGCCCGGCGCACCGGCGGCCGGGGCGCCCCGCCCGGCGCACCGGCGGCCGGGGCGCGAGGGCCGTGGCCGAGACCTCGCCGCAACCCACCGCAACCCCACCGACGGCCTCCCGGGCCGGCGCACCGCGACCGGCCCGGAAACGACCCCTCAGGACTTGAGGACCTCCGCCAGCGCCTCATCCACCGCGGCCACGTCCTCCGGCAGCAACCCGAACATCGTGAAGTGCCCGAGTGGACTGTCGATCACCCGCAGCTGCGCACCCTCGATCAGGGCGACATCCGGCTCATGATCCACCGCCGGGAAGAACTCGTCCCCGCCGAACGGGTACACGAAGAAGCGGGCCGTGATACGTCCCAGTGCCGCCGCCATGTCGCCGCCCGTCTGGGCGCTCACGTCCGCCGCGCGCCACTTTGCGGCCTGGCAGAGGAGGTTGTTCGGGTCCATCGGGGCGAAGTGGCCGCGCATGAAGCCGAGGGTGAACTCCTCCACCGCCGAGAAGCCGAGCCGGCGCCAGACCTCCTTGCGGAAGAAGTCGCGGCTGGTCGCCGCCGCGGCGAAGGCCGTCGCGTGGCGGGCCAGGCCGATGTGGACGTCGTCGGAGTCGGTGTACGAGCCGTTCGCGAAGGCCGGGTCCGAGCGCAGCAGCTCCGTGTGGACGTCGATGAACAGCTGGTTCTGCACCGGCGTCTTCGCCGTGGCCGCGAACACGCCCGCGCGCTGCACCAGGTCCGGGTGGCGGACCGCCCAGTCGTACGTCTGCAGCCCGCCCATCGACCAGCCGATCACCGCGTGCAGGGTGGTGAGGCCGAAGTGCTCGGTCACCAGGCGGTGCTGGGCGCGCACGTCGTCGGCGATCGTGACGGCCGGGAACCGCGGTCCGTCGAACGGTGCCGGGGTGTTGCTCGGCGAAGAGGACAGACCGCTGCCGAGCTGGTCGGGCAGGATGATGAAGTACCGGGACGGGTCGAGCGCGCGGCCCTCGCCGATCAGGCCCTCCATCGCCGCCGACGTGCCCGAGTACATGTGCGGCACGAGCACGGCGTTGTCGCGCGCCGCGTTGAGGCGGCCGTGCGTGCGGTACGCCAGCCGTGCGTCCGGCAGGGTCACCCCACTGTCCACTGTGAACGCCCCGAGGGCGAAGTGCTCGTGCGGTCCCTGCACCGCTGCCGTGTAGTAGTCGCGGCCCATCGTGACCTCCCGGGGATCGTGGTGCCCCAGACTTTCCCCGCCCCGATCCACGCGTCTTCTCCGCCGCTGCGCGGTCGGCCCAGCGCCGCACGCGAAGAGAGTCCCGCGCGACGGCCGCCGTTAACGTGGTTTCCACGGCGGTCTTGCCCGTTCCCGGTGGCCGGCGCGTCCCGGTACCGCCCGCGGTAGAGAGGATGACCCCATGGCCAGTGCGGCCGAAGAACTCGATGCAGTCGTCGTGGGTGCCGGCTTCGCCGGGCTTTACATGCTTCACCGCCTCCGCGGGCAGGGGCTGTCCGTCAAGGTCTTCGAAGCGGGGGCCGACGTCGGTGGCACCTGGTACTGGAACCGCTACCCGGGCGCCCGGTGCGACGTGGACAGCCTCAACTACTCCTACTCCTTCGACCCGGACCTCGAGCAGGACTGGGAGTGGACCGAGAAGTACGCGAGCCAGCCGGAGATCCACGCCTACCTCCGGCACGTCGCCGACCGCCACGACCTGCGCCGGGACATCGTCCTGCAGACGCGCGTGACGACGGCGGTGTTCGACGAGGACACCTCGCGGTGGACCGTCCGCACCGACGGCGGGCACGAGGTGTCGGCGCGGTTCTGCATCATGGCCACCGGCTGCCTTTCGACGCCGAAGTTCCCGGAAGTGCCCGGCCTGGAACGGTTTTCCGGCCCCTGGTACCACACCGCGCGGTGGCCGGCGGACGACCCCGGCTTCCGCGGGCAGCGCCTCGGCGTGCTCGGCACCGGGTCCTCGGGCGTGCAGGCCATCCCGTTCCTCGCCGCGCAGGCGAGTGAGCTGACGGTCTTCCAGCGCACCCCGAACTTCGTCTTCCCCGCCTTCAACGGGCCCATCGACCAGTCCGTCGTCGCGGAGACCAAGGCGCACTACCGGGACGTCCGCACGGCGGCCCGCCAGTCGCTCTTCGGCGTCGCGATGGACATGCCGACGCAGTCCGCCCTCGAGGTGACCGACGCCGAGCGCCGCGCGGTCTACCAGGAGTGCTGGGACCGCGGGCACGTCTTCGCCCTCGTGCAGTCCTACACCGACCTCATCTTCGACGCCGGGTCCAACGAGACCGCCGCCGAGTTCCTCCGCGAGAAGGTCCGCGACCGGGTCACCGACCCCGAGCTGGCGCGCAAGCTGGAGCCGCGCGGCTACCCGTTCGCAACCAAGCGTCCCTGCCTCGACACCGGCTACTACGAGACCTACAACCGCGAGCACGTGCACCTGGTGGACCTGCGCGAAGAGGACCTCGTCGAGATCACCGCGAACGGCGTGCTGACCTCCGAGCGCGAGTACGAGTTCGACAGCCTGGTCATCGCGACCGGCTTCGACGCGATGACCGGCGCGCTGCTCGCCGTGGACATCCGGGGCCGCGACGGCGTCGCGCTGCGGGACAAGTGGCGCAACGGCCCGGAGACCTACCTCGGGGTCGCGGTGGCCGGCTTCCCGAACCTGTTCACGATCACCGGCCCGGGCAGCCCGTCGGTGTTCGGCAACATGATCGTCTCGATCGAACAGCACGTCGAGTGGATCGGCGACCTGGTCGACCACATGGCCCGGCACGACCGGGCCGTCGTCGAGGCGGTGGACACCGCCGAGAAGGAGTGGACCGAACACGTCCGCGCGGTGAGCGACATGACGCTCCTGCCGCAGGCGGACTCGTTCTACCTCGGCGCCAACGTCCCCGGGAAGCCGCGGGTCTTCATGCCCTACGTCGGCGGGGTCGGGCCGTACCGCGCGAAGTGCGACGAAGTCGCCGGGAACGGCTACGAAGGGTTCGTGTTGCGGTGAGCCGAACGGCCGCCGACCCCGCAACGGCAGAGATGCCGGGCGCGGGCGGCGGGTGTGACGCTGGCAGCACGGCTGGATCACCGGCGGGGCGGATCGCTCGCCCGCCCGGAATGTCAACCACGGAATCAAGGAGGTGACCGCGATGGGCCAGGATGCCGGAACCCGCGCGGTGGTGCTGGGCGGCAGCATTGCCGGCCTGTTTGCGGCCAGGGTGCTCGCGGACGCCTACGACGAGGTCCTGATCGTGGACCGCGACAAGCTCGTCGGTGTCAAGGGCGTGCGGCGGTTCTGCCCGCAGAGCCACCAGGCCAACGGTCTGCTCGCCCGCGGCGTGCAGGTGATGGAGGAGCTCTTCCCGGGCCTCACCCAGGAAATGGTCGACTACGGCGTGCCGACCGGCGACCTGTCCGGGTCCTGCCGCTGGTACGCCCGCGGCAACCGGCTCAAGCAGCAGCACGCCGGGCTGACCACGCTCGGGGTGGTGCGGCCGCTGTTCGAGTGGTTCATCCGCGAGCGCGTGCAGCAGTTCCCCAACGTGACGTTCGTCGAGGAGCACGACATCCTCGGCCTCACCACGACGGCCGACAAGAGCCAGGTCACCGGCGCCCGCGTGCAGAAGCGCGGCACGGACCACGACGAGGTCATCGAGGCCGACCTGGTGGTCGACGCCACCGGCCGCGGCTCGCGGACCCCCGTCTGGCTGGAGCAGCTCGGCTACGAGAAGCCCTTCGAGGAGCGCAAGAAGATCGACCTCGGCTACGTGACGCAGCACTTCCGGCTGCGCAAGGGCGCCAACGGGTTCCAGAACGACGTGGCGATCAACCAGATCGCGCACGCCGCCGTGCCCCGCGGCAACGTCTTCTTCCTGGTCGAGGACGGCAAGGTCGAGCTGACCACCTACGGCATCCTCGGCGACCACCCGCCCACCGACTACGACGGCCTGATGGCGTGGCTGAAGTCCCTGCCCGCCAAGGACGTCTACAACACGCTGCGGTACGCCGACCCGGTCGACAAGGCGATGCCGTTCAAGTTCCCGACGACGCTGCGCCGCCACTACCACACGCTGCGCCGCTTCCCCGAGGGCCTGCTCGTCACCGGGGACGCCGTCACCACGTTCAACCCGGTGTACGCCCAGGGCATGAGCGTCGCCGCGCTGTGCGCCCTGGTGCTGCGCCAGCACCTGCACAGCGGGGCCGCGCCGGTGCCGCAGGACTACTTCCGCGACCTGGCCACCGACGCCATCGACCAGGCGTGGGAGATGACCAACCAGATCGACCTGAGCCTGCCGGGCGTCGAAGGCGAGCGCCCGCTCAAGGTGAAGGTGGGCAACTGGTTCCTGAAGCGGGTGCAGATCGCCGCCACCCGCGACGGGGCCATCACCGCCGAGTACTTCAAGACGGCGGGGCTCGTCCAGAAGCCGGAGGCGCTGATGAAGCCGGGCTTCGCGCTGAAGGTGCTGTGGAAGTCGCTGTTCGGCCCGGCGAAGGAAAGCCGGGAGCCGTACACGTTCCCGGTGGCCGAGGGCGTCGAACCCGCGTTCGGCGAAACCGCCGAGCTGCCGAAGGCGGCATGACCGTTCTCCCTGTTCACCACGGCCACGACAGTCCTTTCGGGACTGTCGTGGCCGTGCCCGTATGGGCGTTCCCACCACTGGAGTACCGATGACCACCGCCCACCGGACGTGTCCCATCTGCGACGCCGTCTGCGGACTGAAGATCGATCTCGACCCCGCCGGCCGCGTCACGAAGGTGCGCGGTGACACCGACGACCCGTTCACCGCCGGCTACATCTGCCCGAAGGGCGCCAGCCTCGGCCAGCTCGACGAAGACCCCGACCGCCTCCGCCACCCCATGATCCGCGAAGGGGACGAGTGGCGGGAAGCCTCCTGGGACGAGGCGTTCGAGGCCGTCGAGCGCGGGATCGCCGGAGTGATCGAGAAGCACGGTCGGGACGCGGTCGCCGTCTACTTCGGCAACCCGACTTACCACACGATGGCCGGGTTCCTGTACCGCATCCCGCTGATCCAGTCGCTGGCGACGAAGAACGTCTACTCCTCCGGCACCATCGACCACATGCCCAAGCACGTCGCCTGCGCGCACCTCTACGGCGACCCGTTCGCCATCGCCGTGCCGGACATCGACCGCACCGACTACCTGCTCGTGCTCGGCGCGAACCCGATGGAGTCGCACGGTTCCCTGTTCTGCGCCCCCGACATGCCCGCGCGCCTGCGGGCGCTGCGCGAGCGCGGCGGCAAGCTCGTCGTCGTCGACCCGCGCCGGACCCGCACCGCGAAGAACTGCGACGAGCACTTCTTCGTCCGGCCGGGCACGGACTCGGTGCTGCTGCTGGGCATCGTCCACACGCTGCTGCAGGAGAACCTGGCCAAGGTCACCCTCGACGTCGCCGGGCTCGACGAGCTCCGCACCCTGACGGAGGAGTTCTCGCCGGCGGCGGCCGAGGTGCTGTGCGGCGTGCCCGCGGCCGACATCGCGCGGATCGCCCGCGAGCTGGCCGCGGCGCCGACGGCGGTCGTGTACTCGCGCATGGGCGGGTCGGTGGTGGAGTTCGGGACGATCACGCAGTGGCTGGTCGACGTGATCAACATCCTGACCGGCAACCTGGACCGCCCCGGTGGCCCGATGTTCACCCGGACCGCCGCGCTCGAGGTGTTCCGCACCGGGCAGCCGTTCGAGCACGGCCGCTGGCACAGCCGCGTGAAGGGCTTCCCGGAGGTGCTCGGCGAGCTGCCGACGGCCACCCTGCCGGACGAGATCGAGACGCCGGGTGAAGGGCAGGTCCGGGCGCTGATCAACATCGCCGCCAACCAGGTGGTGGCGGCGCCCAACGGGCCGCGGTTCGGGCGGGCGTTCGACTCGCTGGACTTCATGGTCTGCGTCGACCCGTACCTCACCGAGACCACCCGGCGCGCCCACGTCATCCTGCCGCCGCCGCGCATCCTGCAGATGCCGCACTACGACTTCCTGATGCAGATCGTCATGGTGCGCAACTACACCCGCTACTCCCCGGCGGTGCTGCCGCTCGAAGCGGACCAGCGCTCGGAGGCGGAGATCCTGGCCCGGCTGACGCTGATCGCGGGCGGCGCGCCCCTGCAGGTGCCGGCGGCCGCCGTCGACGAGGGTTTCATCGAGCAGCTGCTGACCGGCGCCACCCAGATGCCGGGCTCGCCGGTCGAGGGCATGGACGTCGCCACGCTGCGCGCCACCATCGAGGGCGACGACGGGCCCGAGCAGATCCTGGACACCCTGCTGAAGTTCGGGCCCTACGGCCTTTCCCTGGCGAAGCTCAAGGAGAAGCCGAACGGCATCGACCTCGGCCCGCTCGAGCCGCGACTGAAGGAACTGGTGTGCACGCCGTCCGGCAAGATCGAGCTCACCCCGGAGCCGATCGTCGCCGACTTCGCGCGGCTGCGCGCCCGGCTGGCCGCGCCGGTCCCGGAGATGCTGCTGATCGGCCGGCGCCAGCTGCGGTCCAACAACAGCTGGCTGCACAACGTCCCGTCGCTGGTCGGCGGCAGCAACCGCTGCACCCTGCACGTCAACCCGGCCGACGTCAGCCGGCTCGGGCTGGGTGAAAGGGCGGTCGTGCGCTCATCGGCGGGCGAGCTGGTCGTCGAGGTCGAGCCGACCGACACGATCATGCCGGGCGTCGTGAGCCTCCCCCACGGCTGGGGGCACGCGGGCAGCTCGCAGCGCATCGCCGCGCAGCACCCCGGGGTCAACGCGAACGCGCTGACCGACGAGCTGGTCGTGGACGTCCCGTCGGGCAACGCGGTGTTCAACGGCGTACCGGTCACGGTCAGCCCGTGCGCACTCTGACGAACAGGAGATCACGGATGGCGGAAGGCAAGCGCAAGCACGGCCTGCGGGCCCTGGGGGTCTACGGCCTGCTCGTCGTGATCCCGGTGCTGGCCAGCATCCTCCTGCTGACCCGGGAGGGCACCCGGACGGGGGCCGCGGCCAAGGCGGCCGCGGCGGCCGGCCACCCGGTGGCCCAGCTGCTCCTGGCGATCGCGGTCGTCATCGCCGCGTGCAAGGCGACCGGCTGGGTGATGCGGCGGATCGGCCAGCCGCCGGTGGTCGGCGAGATCGCCGCGGGCATCGTGCTCGGCCCGTCACTGCTCGGGACGATCTGGCCGGCGGGCGCGTCCGCCGTGCTGCCGGCCGCGATCATGCCCCAGCTGAACGTGCTGGCCCAGGTGGGCATCGTGCTGTTCGTGTTCCTCACCGGGCTCGAGCTCAACACGCGGCTGATCCGCGGGCGCGGGCACCTGGCGCTGGTGGTCAGCCACGTCAGCATCGCGGTGCCGTTCGTGCTGGGCATCCTGCTCGCCGTGGTCGCCTACGCCAAGTTCGCGCCGAAGGGCGTCGGCTCGCTGCCGTTCGCCCTGTTCATCGGGGTTTCGATGAGCATCACGGCGTTGCCGGTGCTGGTCCGGATCCTCAAGGACACCGGCATGTTCCACAGCCGCGTCGGGGTGGTCGCGGTGACCTGCGCGGTGGTCGACGACGTCACGGCGTGGTCACTGCTGGCGCTGGTGGTCGCGCTGATCACGGCGTCGTCGATGCTCGGCGTGCTGCTGACGCTCGGCCTGGCGGCGGCGTTCGCCGGCCTGCTGTACTACGTCGTCCGCCCGCTGCTGGCGAGGTTCTTCACCCGCACGTCGGAGCCGGTCCTGCGCCGCGTCGCCCCGCTGGCCCTGGTCGGTGTGCTGCTGTGCGCGATGGCCACGGACTGGATCGGCGTGCACGCGATGTTCGGCGCGTTCATGTTCGGCCTGGTCTTCCCGCGCGGCAACGTGGTGGAGCAGTGGCTGCACGAGAACGCGAGCGGCCTCACGACGGCGTTGATGCTGCCGTTGTTCTTCGCCTACAGCGGCCTCCGCACGAACATCGGGCTGCTGGCCGATCCGGCGCTGTGGCTGTGGTGCGCGGCGATCCTGGTGGTCGCGGTGGTGGGCAAGCTGGTCAGCGCCACGGTGGCGGCCCGCAGCGTCGGGGAGAGCTTCTGCCGGGCGCTGCAGATCGGCGTCCTGATGAACTGCCGGGGCCTGACCGAGCTCATCGTCCTGAACGTGGGCCTGGACCTCGGGGTGCTGTCGCCGGAGATGTTCACGATGCTGGTCCTGATGGCCCTGATTTCGACGGCGATGACGGCCCCGATGGCGCAGTACCTGGACAAGCGGGCGGGCCGCCGCGAGGCGCGGCTGCAGGCCGAAGTGCACTAGCTGGAGCACAAGGTGGACGACGAGCTGCCCAGGGCGGCTTGACCGGGGAACGCAGAACGGGTTGCCGGCCTCGGCCGGCAACCCGTTCTCCTCTGCTGTTCAGGCGAACCGCAACGGCAGCGCGTTCGGCCCGTGGATACCGATCGGCGGCCGCCACGTGAACGGCCCCGCCACCGCCGGCACCCCCAGCCGCGTCGCCAGGGCCGGCAAGGCCTCCGCCAGTTCCGCCTTGGCCAGCGCGATGCCCAAGCAGTGGTGCGGTCCCGCGCCGAACTGCAGCAGCGGGGCCTCGCACGGCACGGTGATGTCGAACTTCGCACCGTTGCGGAACACCCGGGGATCGCGCTGGGCCGCCGTGACGCACACCGTCAGGAACGTGTCCTTCGCGATCGGCAGGCCCTGGTACTCGAAGTCCTCCGCGGCGAACCGGTAGATCGTCGGCGAGGACGGGAGCCAGCGCATCACCTCGTCGACCGCCTGGTCCGCCAGGTCCGGCCGGTCACCCAGCAGGCGCCACTGGTCCGGGTGGCCGGCGAACGCCACCATCGCGTTGGCCAGCTGGTGGCGGGTCGTGTCGTGGGCCGCGAACACCGTGGTGACGATGAGGTTCCGCAGCTCCGCCGCGCTCACCGAAGAGTCGTCCTGCCGGGCGGCCACCAGGGCCGAAATCAGGTCGTCCCCGGGTAGCGCTTTCTTGCGGGACACCAGCGCGTCGATGTACTCGCCCAGCCCGACGAGCGCGGCCTCCACGCGGGCCACGACGTCGCCCCCGAGCGCGATGCTGAACACCAGGCCGACGTCCGTCGTCCAGGTGTGGAAGAGCTCGTGGTCCTCCGGCGGCACGCCGAGCATCTCGCTCATCACCGCCAGCGGCAGCGGGTTCGCGAAGTCCCCGATGAACTCGCACGCCCCGGCCTCGGCCAGGTCCCCGGCCAGTTTCTCGGCCCGGGCCCGGATGAACGGGCGCAGCCCGGCGATCATCTTCGGCGTGAACGCCTTGCCCACCAGGCCGCGCAGGCGGCGGTGGTGCGCCCCGTCGTGGTTCATGATCATCGGGACGAACCAGTCGTGGATCGGCCCGCCGGTGACGCCGTTCATCTCCATGAAGCGCTTGCCGTTGTGGTTCAGCCGCTGGTCCCGCAGCAGGGCGTGGCCCTCCGCGTAACGCAGGACGAACAGGCCGACCGGGCTCTCCGCGTACCAGCTCCGCGCCTGCGCCTCGGCCACTTCCGGCGTGCCGAAGCCGAACCCGGGTGCGGTGACGTCCAGGAAGGGCACCGGTGTCCCACCGTCCACTGTGGTCGCCATGCCCGTGGTTACTGCTGCGGAGCGGCGAAGTAGTCGCGCACGACGCTGATCTGGTTCTCCATCATGCCCATCAGCCCCTGCACGATCTCCGGCGCGGCGTCGTCGGTGACCATGAATTCCCGGCGGTACTCGAGGAAACTGCGGCCGGGCTCGTTGGTCACCGGGAAGACGCGGTAGGTGGCGACGTAGTCGTAGAGGCAGAGCACCGGGGCCAGCGTGCGGTAGGTGAGCGAACGGTCCACCTCGTTGCGCCCGGCGACTTCCTGCTGCACGAGCCCCTGGTTCTGCAGCATGGTGAACTCGTACCGCGACGGCACCAGTTCCGGCGCCCCGCCGTCGACCCAGTGCGAGTTCCCGACCGTGTCCCCGAACAGGATCTTCACCAGGTTCAGGACGTTGCGGATCTCGGCCCACACCGTGTCCGGGTCGGCGTCGAGCACGGTGGTCTGGTACATCGTGTGCTTCGGCTTGATTGTCACGAGAGCTCCGGGTGTTCGAGGGGAACCGTCATCGCAAGTTAGCCGGAATGCCTTCCGGCACGGAACATTCGAGCGTGCGAACCTGCGCTCACCCGGCCAGCAGACGCCGGTTCCGCCACGTCGGCGGCTTCCGGCCGAGGACCGGTGCGAGGTCCTCCAGGGACTGCTGCAGGACGCGAAGGTCGTCGGCGACCAGGGCCTGCGGGCCGTCGCAGCGGGCCTCTTCGGGGTGCGGGTGGACGTCGACGAGCACGCCGTCGGCGCCCACCGCGATCGCCGCGCGCGAAAGCGGCAGCACGAGGTCGCGCCGCCCGCCGGAGTGCGACGGGTCGATCATCACCGGCAGGTGCGAAAGGCGTTGGACCACCGGCACCGCCGAGATGTCGAGGGTGTTGCGGGTGGCCGTCTCGAACGTGCGGATTCCGCGCTCGCACAGCACGATGTCCAGGTTGCCGCGCTGGGCGATGTATTCGGCGGCCATCAGCCACTCTTCGATGGTGGCGCTCATCCCGCGCTTGAGCAGCACCGGCTTGCCGGCCTCGCCGACGGCCTGCAGCAGCCCGAAGTTCTGCATGTTCCGCGTGCCGATCTGCAGCATGTCGGCGTACCGGGCGACCATTTCGACGTCGTGCGCCGCGACCACCTCGGTGACGACCGGCAGGCCGGTTTCGGCCCGGACGTCGGCCAGGATCCGCAGGCCGAGCTCGCCGAGGCCCTGGAACGCATACGGCGACGTGCGCGGCTTGAACGCGCCGCCGCGCAGCAGGGTCGCCCCCGCGGCCTGGGCCATCCGCGCCGCTTCCAGGGTCTGCTCGGGCGTCTCCACCGCGCACGGGCCGGCGATCAGGGTGACGCTGTCCGGGCCGATCGGCACGCCGCGGACGTGCACCGTGGACCGCTCCCGGTGGTGCTCCAGGCTGACCAGCTTGTACTTGGCGGAGATCCGGGTGACGCTGCGCACCCCCCGCATCCCGCCGAGGTTGAGGGCCTCGAACCGGTCGACCTCGCCGACCAGCCCGATGACCGTGCGGCTCACCCCGCGGCTGACGAAGGCTTCGCCGCCTGCCGCCGTCACACGGTCGACGACCGCTTCGACGTCCCCGGCCGTGGCATCGACAGCCATGACGATGACCATGATTTCCGCACCCTCCAGCGCTACGGCTTCCGCCGCCGGCGGGCGCCGGCGGGTCGGCTGCTGGATCGAGCATCCGGCCGGGCGGCGGAAACCTGCGTCTCCACGGGTGCGGCGGTTTCAGTTCCCCGGCGTGAAGAACTGCGCCAGGCCCGCGTAACCGACCTCGCGCAGGCGCAGGCCGGACGTCGTCGCGTAGGCGTCGTCGGCCCGCAGGCCCACGCCCTCGACGACGCGGTTCATGAAGTTGAACAGGGCGCACACCTGGATCGCGTCGTGCAGGGCGTGGTCGTCCCAGCCCGCGGCGAACACGGCTCCGGCGTCGGCCTCGGTCATCCGGGACGGCGTCCGGGTCAGCTTGCCGACGTAGGCCAGCACCGGCCGGAACTTCTCGTCCACCGGCGCGGTGTCGAGGTCGCGCACCGCGGCGGCGAGCAGCCCTTCGGGGATGCCGAAGGCCTCCGCGGTGATCGTGTGGATCCCGTGGCAGTAGCCGCAGCTGTTCACGCCCGACACGTAGGCCGCGATCAGCTCGCGCTCGCCCGGGGTGAACGGGGATTCGGCCCGCATCACCTGCTCGTGCAGGTCCAGCAGCGGCCGGGCCGGTCCGGGGTAGGCCTCGAAGACGTGCAGCAGCCGGGTTTCAGCCGGCAGGGACTTCAGGTAGGACATCGGGATCTCCGTCTCCGTCGGCCAGTCGGTCGATTTCCCCGCGCCGCAGCGAACAGGCGGTCAGGTAGGCGATCGAGGCCGGACCGGCCTCGGGCACGGCGGCGGCGACGCGCTCGGCGGCCTCGACCCACGCGCCCCGCAGCGCGGCGGGGGACGAGGTCCCGGGCGGGTCGCCGACGGTGTCCCGGACCGTGCGCCAGCGCGCGCACCCGGCCGCGACCAGGCCGGGGAACCCGAACCCGGCCACGCCGTGGCGGGCCTGGTCGACCGCCTGCGTCACCAGGCCGGGGTCGTCGGCGAGCCGCGCGAACCCCACCCCGGCCAGCAGACGGGGCGCGTCGAGGCCCAGCAGGATGACGCCCACCTCGGTCGAGCCCGGGTCGTCGATCGCGGGGAGGGCGAACCGCGTGTCAGGCACCCGTCACCACCGGGACGCGCTCGTGGCGCAGGCTGTGCGCGATGGCCGCGGCCACCCGCGCGGTCGTCACGCGGTGGCCGTCGATGTTGCGCGCGGCCGGGCCGAGCATCAGCCCGGCGGCCGCGCCGACCACCGAAACGCGGGGAGCGAGGGTGTAGCCGAGCGTCCGTTCGTCCAGGTCCGGCCAGCCGTCCCGTTCACCCACGAGGTCCGGGGGCAGCAGCCCGGCGCCGCTGGCCGGCGTGGTGCCGAGGGCCAGCACGGCGGTGTCCGCCTCGACCAGGCGCCCGCTCTCCAGCCGGCAGACCACGCCGTCGCCGATCTCCTTGACCGCCTCGCCGCGGTGGACGACCAGCCGCCCGTCGGCTTCGGCCTGCTGCAGCAGCGGCCGGAACTCGAACATCACCGACGCCCGCCGGTGGCGGCGCATCAGCTCCAGGCGGCCGGCCCGGTCGACGCCGTCGAAGCGGGCCCGGCCCTCCGGGCGGAAGAACGACGAATTGACGTCGGCGCACTGGTAGCGCTCGGCGGTTTCCCGGACCACCCAGTGCACCTGGCGGCCCGCCTCGAGCGCGCCGGTGATCAGGTGCGCCGCGGTGAGCCCGGCGCCGACCACGATCTGGCGCCGCGCGCCCGCGGGCACCGGTTCGTCCCAATAGGACACTCCGGCCGGCGGCCGTCCCCCGCCCCACCAGGCGTCGGGCGCCGGGCGGCGCTCCTCGCCGAGGCAGAGCACGGCGTGCTGCGCGGTGACGGTGAACCGGTTCGCGCGCACGGTGACCGCGTCGGACGTCGGCAGCACCTCGCGCACGGACGCCTGCCACGTCTTCTCCGCGACGTGGTGGCTCGTGACCAGGTGGTCGCAGTAGGCCTCGAAGACGTCGACCGGCACGACCGAGCGGTGCCCGGCCTGCGCCATCCGGACCTCCCGGCGTTCGGTGCGGGTCAGCCGCGACCAGTGCAGCCGGGCGAAGTCCAGCAGCTCGCAGTCGCGGAACCCCTCCACGCCGGGGTGGTGCTCGTACGGCGAGCGCAGCACGCGCTGGCCGAGGCGGTCGATCCGGCCGAAGAACCGCCCGCACGGACGGCCGGTCCGGTCGAGCACCACGACGTCGCGGACGCCGTGGTGCCACAGCGCGGACGCGACCGCGAGCCCCGCCGGGCCGGCCCCGACGATGACGACGTCGGCGGCGTTCCCCGGAGTGCCGCCGGAGCCGGGGGCGGCGGGCGCGGGCAGGCGCGGCCAGTCACGTCCGCGGGGCGATTCGAGCAGGTGCGGCTCCGGCACGAACTTGATCACGGGGCCCCTGCCGGGCTCAGTCGACGACGGTGATCGGCACGATCAGCTCGATCACCGGGCGCTGCTGCATCCCGTCGCTGACCAGCTGGTCCAGGGTCGCCTGGGACTGCTCGGCGCTGTCGGTGGCGATCGGGCTGTAGCGGGAGTAGAAGTACCCCGGCTTGCGGCCGCTCGTCTCCATCGAATACATCTTCAGCACCGACTCACCCGGGCGGACCTCGCCGTCGTAGAAGGTGAGCCGCCGCTGGTCGGGCGTCATGAAGCTCTTCGAAAACTGCGGGGACATCACCGCGGTGCCGGGGTCGTCGACGAACGTCGAGTCCTCGTCCAGCACCGCCTGCATGGCCACCCAGGTGCGGTCGGTCAGGTTCGTCTCGGCCTTGATGACCTGCCAGCGGCCGGGCTCCGGCAGGGTCACGTTGACCGCGACGTCGTGGTCGGTCGTGTCGATCGCGCCGGTGATCATCAACACCCGGCGGCCGAGGTCGGCCACACCGGTCATCTGAATGTCACGGGCCCGCACGCGACCGGAGACGTCCAGTCCCGGCAATTCAGGTGATGACATGGTGCAGCCTCCTATGTTGAAGACCCCAGTAATGTGGGCTGACCAGCAAACACAAAAAGGCTTTCACACGCCTTGAGAGGCTGTCAAGGTGAGGAATGCATGATCGACGACGCGTGATCGGCGCGGCCGGTGGGGACATCCGGGCTAACCCGTTCGGCCTAGGCGCCTTCCGGGCTGCTCGGCTCCTCGCGGGCCGGTGTGGTGTTCCCGGCCGCGTCGCCGGGGTCGGCGTCGGGGGCGCCGAGGTAGCGGATCGCGAACGATGAATCCGCCCGCCGCAGCAGCACTTTCAGCACCAGACCCGGTTTTACCGAGACAATGAAATTGCTGCGGTCCCGTGGGTCGCCGAATATGTCGTAAATCAGGAATGCGGATCCGTCGCCGACCGCGAACAATGCGTCGTACATGACGTTCCGCTCGGCCTGCGACGCCGATTCGGCCCACTCTTCCAGCAATTCGAACCCATCGGTGAGCTGGAGGCGCATCGCCATCAGCCGGCCTCCCCATCAACGTCCGTCGGAAACCCGGGACGGGTCGCGGGCCTGGTCCGCGCCGGGCTCGGTGACACTCCGGCCCACACAGCGTCCAGTCTGGCCGGGACGCGGCGGCGCGGGCATCTCCGACCGTGCCGTGCCGCGCCGGGCGGATCCGCCATACCGCGGGGATTGCGCAGTGCACAAGACGTCCCGCCGAAGCCGTGCGGTGTGCACTCGGGGGGCAGGAGTTCCGCACACCGCCCGGTGACGACACCGGCGTCCGCACAGGAGGTGCCCCATGACCGACCACCCCGCCCCGCACGGCGGCCCGGCCCCGCAGTCCCCGGCCGGTGCGGCCGCGCGCCAGCGCACCTGCGCGGCGTGCGGCGCGGCGTTCGAGCCCGGCCGGCGGACCGAGCTCGAAGTGCTGATCGACGGCGAAATCCGGTACGTGGCGGTGCATTCCGGGCACAGCACGCACGCTCCGGCGCGCGAGCGGCTGGCCACGTCCCGGCTGCCCGCGGCACGGACGGCACCGGCCCGCGAAGCCGCGGCCTGACCCGCCCGGTCCGCACTGCGGGAGACGTGGGTGGCGCGGCGTCGGTGCGAACGTGGAAGGGCCGGCTGGGAGACGAGCGCCCGCGTTCGGGGCCAGTTTCCCTCCGCCGCCCGCGGTTTCTCTCGCTCGCGCCGAAAGGAAGCACCATGACCACGACCGAGGTGTCGCCCGCCGACCAGGCGGCCGTCGCAGTGCTCACCCAGCGGCTCCTCGCGGCCTGGGTCCACCAGGACGCCGCGTCGATCGCCGATCTGTTCACCGAGGACGGCACGCTGATCCTGCCCGGCATCTTCAAGCAGGGCCGCCCGGACATCCAGGCCTTCTTCAAGGACGCCTTCGACAACCAGTACGCCGGCACCCAGGTCGTCGGCAAGCCGATCGGCCTGCGGTTCCTCGGCGCCGACGTCGCGCTGCTGCTGTCCTCGGGCGGTGTCGTGGCGGCCGGCGAGACCGAGGTGTCCGACGCCCAGGCCATCCGCGCGTCCTGGTTCGCCGTGCGCACCGACGGCCAGTGGAAGCTCGCCGCGTACCAGAACACCCCGGCGAAGCACGGCCTGCCGGTCCCCGGCACGACCACCTCCGCGGCATGACCGGCGCCCTCCGCCGCGTCCCCCCGGGACCCCCGCGCCGGGCGGCCCCGGGGATCCTGCGCAAGCTGCGCGCGGACCGGCTGGGCCTGATGAGCGAGGCCGTCCGCGAGTACGGCGACGCGGTGCGGGTGGCGATCGGCCCGAAGACGCTTTACATCTTCAACCACCCCGACCACGCCAAGCACGTGCTCGCGGACAACGCGGCCAACTACCACAAGGGCATCGGCTACACCGAGGCCAAACGCGCGCTGGGCGACGGGCTGCTGACGTCGGAGGGCGCGCTGTGGAAAGAGCAGCGGCGCACCATCCAGCCGGTGTTCCAGCACAAGCGGATCGCCGCGCAGGCCGACGTGATCATCGACGAGGCGCTCCGCCTGGTCGGCCGGCTCACCGCCCACCGGGACACCGGCCGGCCGGTGGACGTGCTGACCGAGGTCACCGCCCTCACCCTGGGCGTGCTCGGCAGCACCCTGCTGGACATCGACCTCGGCGAGTTCGACGGCGTCGAGCACTCCTTCGAGGCCGTCCAGGACCAGGCCATGTTCGAGATGGAGACCCTGGGCCTGGTGCCGCGGTGGCTGCCGCTGAAGGGGCAGCGGGCGTTCCGGTCGGCGCGCGACCACCTCCAGGAGGTCGTCGGGATCCTCGTCGAGCGGCGGAAGGCGCAGCCGTCCGCGGCCGGCGACGACGTGCTGACCCGGCTGATCGCCTCCACCGCCAAGGAGAGCGACCGGCGCGTCGCCGACCGGCGCATGCGCGACGAGCTGGTCACCCTGCTGCTGGCCGGGCACGAGACGACCGCCAGCACGGTCGGCTGGACGCTGGACCACGTGAGCCGGCACCCGGAGGTCCGGGAGCGGCTGCACGCGGAGGCGGTGGCGGTCTACGGCGACCGCCGTCCGGAGTACGCGGACCTGACGCGCCTGCGCTACACCCACATGGTGCTGCAGGAGGCCATGCGGCTGAATCCGCCGGTGTGGATCCTGCCGCGCCGGGCGGTCGCCGACGACGAGGTCGGCGGCTACCACGTGCCGGCCGGCGCCGAGGTGCTGATCTGCCCGTACACCCTGCACCGGCACCCGCGGTACTGGCCGGAGCCGGAGCGGTTCGACCCGGACCGGTTCGACCCGGACAAGCCGGTGGACCGCCCCCGCTACGCCCACATCCCGTTCGGCGCCGGTCCGCGGTTCTGCGTCGGCAACCACCTGGGGCTGATGGAGGCCACCTTCATCATCTCCACGCTGCTGCGCGAGCTGCACTTCGAAACGGTGCCCGGCCGGACGGTCGTGCCCGAGCCGATGATGTCGCTGCGCCTCGGCGGCGGCCTCCCGCTGACCGTCCGCTCGTTCCCGGACGCCGGCCGTTCCGCGGCCTGACCCCGTCCCACGTCGCGAAAGTGAGTGAAGTACATGAGTGACCAGGCGGAGAGCCCCTACGGTCTGCCCGAAGAGCACCCGAAGGCGGCGGATTTCGCGAAGCTGCGTGCCGCCATCGCCGACGAACGCGTCCGTGAGCACTTCCCGTTCCGGTTCCTGGCGGCCAACGAGACCTTCGCCCGCCTGGTCGACGCGACGGCGCACCGGATCCTGGCGTCGATCGGCGCCCTGCCGACCGCCGACGGCATTTCGGTGCCGCAGGCCAAGCGGGACCTGTCGATCCCGTGGCGCCGGACGATCCCGCTGCACTTCCTCTACGAAAAGCTGTCCGACTCGGGGATCTTCGCCCGCGAGGGCGGCCGGTACGTCCCCGGCTCGGCGGCCGTCCCGGTGTGGGACGACGTTGCGGCCGAGCTCGCCGCGCGGGAGCCGGGGGCCGCCGTCGCCGCCGACATCCTGCAGACCCTGGTCGACGAGGCGAAGAAGTTCTTCGCCGGCGAGGCCACCGGCGACGAGATCCTCTTCGCGCCGGCGCAGCTCCCGTTGTGGCTCAAGTACTTCTCGAACGACAACCTGCTGTACTCGATCAACAACAAGGTGGGCGCGGAGGCGCTGTCCCGCCTGGTGCCCGCGGGCGGGATCGAGATCCTG
Source organism: Amycolatopsis sp. CA-128772 (assembly GCF_002904295.1). Taxonomy (GTDB): domain Bacteria; phylum Actinomycetota; class Actinomycetes; order Mycobacteriales; family Pseudonocardiaceae; genus Amycolatopsis. The sequence continues at coordinate 51,459 of NZ_PPHG01000074.1, read as the reverse complement.
GAGATCGGCGGCGGCTGCGGCAGCGGCGCCGAGCAGGTGCTGCGCACGCTCGGGACCGACGTCAAGCGCTACCGGTTCACCGAGGTGGCCGAGACGTTCGCCCGGCACGGCGAGAAGGCGGCGGCCGCGGCCGCGTCGCCGTCGACGACGGTCGAGTCGGCCCGGATCGACATGACGCTGCCGTGGGAAGCGCAGGGCGTCGAGCCCGGCACGTTCGACGCGGTGTACGCGGTCAACTGCTTCCACGTGGCGCCCGACCTCGACTTCGTCGTCGCCGAGGCGGCGAAGGCGCTGAAGCCGGGCGGGGCGGTCGTCGTCTCCGAATGCGTGCGGCCCACGAAGCTCGCCCGGCCGATCCACGCCGAGATCATCTTCGACTTCCTGGACAGCTTCACCGACGTGATGACCGACCCGGTGAAGCGGCCGACGCACGGCTTCCTGACCCCGGCGGCCTGGCGCGCCACGTTCGAGGCGGCCGGGCTCGGCGACGTGACGGTGCTCCCGGACGTCGACGCGATCGCCGAGGAGTACCCCGACTTCGTCGTGGGCGCCGTGATCGCCCGCGCGGCGCGGTAGGGCCCGCGATGGTCGCCGGACTGGTCCGGTTCGCCGTGCGCCGGTCGCTGCGGGACACCCGGTACGTCCGGGTCGTCCCGCGGCGCCGGGCCACGGGCCTGGTCGCCGAGGTGTACCGGCAGGTCGAGCGCGATTTCAGCATGCTCGCCCCGCCGGTCGCCCTGCACTCCGCGGCGCCGGAAGCGCTGGCCGCCGCGTGGACGGTCCTGCGGGAAACCCTGCTGGCCCAGGGGGTCGCCGGCCGGGCCGCCAAGGAGGCGGTGGCCACCGGGGTGTCGGTGGCGAACAGCTGCCCGTACTGCGTGGACGTGCACGGCATGACGCTGGCCGCGATCCCGGCCGGACCGGACACGGCCGCCCTCGAGGCGTGGGCGCGCGCGTCCGCGACGGGGACGGCGGACGCACCGCCGTTCCCGCCGGCGCACGCGCCCGAGCTGGTCGGCGTGGCCGTGGCGTTCCAGTACTACAACCGCATGGTCAACGTGTTCCTGCGGGAGTCGCCGTTCCCCGCCCACGTACCGGAATCGGCCAAGCCGCAGGCGCGGCGCGTGCTCGGCGGCGTGCTGCGGCCGCCGTCGGGGCCGGGCCCGCGGGCGGGCGACTCGGTGGGCCTGCTGCCGCCGGCCCCGCTCCCGGAGGACCTGGGCTGGGCCCGGCCGAACGCGGTCGTGGCCGATGCGTTCGCCCGCGCCTACGCGGCGACGGAGGCCGCGGGCGAACGCTCGGTGCCGCCGGCCGTCCGCACGCTGCTGCACGACCGGCTGTCCACCTGGGACGGACAGCCGCCGGGCCTCAGCCGCGCCTGGCTCGAGGAAGCGGTCGCCGGCCTCACCGAGGCGGACCGCCCGGCCGGCCGGCTCGCGCTGGCCGTGGCGCTGGCGTCCTACCAGGTCGACGAGGGCCTGGTCGACGCCTTCCGCGCCACGGCCCCCGCCGACGCGACGCTGATCGAGCTGGCGGCGTGGGCCGGCATGGCGGCGGCCCGCCGGGTCAGCACCTGGCTGGCCGGCAGCCTGGACCCCGCGTGAGCGCGCGGTAAACGGCGAACTCGCGTGTTCGGTGGACAGTGTCGTCCGGCCGGGCACGCGAGTTCGCCACCGGGCAGCGACCCTCCAATCACGCGAGATGACTCCCCAGACACGCGAGATGACCCTCCGGGCAGGCGGGCCGGCCGGCTTGGGTGCGTGAGCCGGCCGGCTTGGGTGCTTTGGTCGGCTCTTTGCGTGCCGCAACCCCGAAGCCTGATTGTGACTACGGCCGGCGACACCGCGTCAAGGCGGGAAAGCGTGCCTTGACCCGGTGCCGCCGGCCGTGTTCTGACTTCGGATCGGGGTTGCGGGGGGACTGGGTGGCGTGGGGTTTTGTTGCGCTCTCGGCCGCCGGTTGGTGGTGTGGGCTGCCGCGGGTGGGATTCTCGGGCGCCGGTGTGTGGCGGGAGGGTCGGCTTGCGTGCCTGGACCGTCGGCTTGCGTACCTGGGGGGTCGGCTGCGGAGGCCGAAAGAAACAGCCGACCCGATCTACCGCGGCAGCGCCGAGCGGCGCCATGCTTCCGGGCCGTTCCCCCAGCCTCCGCCGGCCCACGCCGAACGCGTGGGTGGCGGGGACTCCTGCGCGGCGGCGGCGAGCCCGGCCAGCACCGTCACCAGTGCCGCCAGGCTCGCGTCGTCCGCTTCGCCGCGTACGACCAGGACCAGTTCCTTCGTCACACCCGCCCCCGTCAGATCGGCAGGTTGCCGTGTTTGCGGGCCGGGGCGGGTTTGCGCTTGTCGCGCAGCATTGACAGGCCCCGGGCGATCGCCGCTCGGGTGTCGGCCGGGTCGATTATGTCGTCGACCAGGCCGCGCTCGGCGGCGTACTGCGGGTTCAGGTACTCCTCGGTGTACTCCGCGACGAGGCGGGCTCGCAACGCCGCCGGGTCCGGGGCGGCCGCGAGGTCACGGCGGTGCAGCACGTTCACCGCGCCCTCCGCCCCCATCACCGCGATCTCGTTCGTCGGCCAGGCCAGTGACAGGTCACAGCCGATGGACCGGGAGTCCATCACGATGTACGCGCCGCCGTAGGCCTTGCGCAGGATCACCTGGATCCGCGGGACGGTCGCTTCGCAGTAGGCGTGCAGCAGCTGCGCGCCCTGGCGGATGATGCCGCCGCGCTCCTGCTCGACGCCCGGCAGGAAGCCGGGGACGTCGACCAGGCTGACCAGCGGGATGCCGAAGGCGTCGCAGAACCGCACGAACCGGGCCGCCTTCTGTGACGCCGGCCCGTCGAGCACCCCGGCGAACACCACCGGCTGGTTGCCGACGAGCCCGACCACCCGGCCGTCGACGCGGGCGAGCGCGCACAGCACGTTGCGGGCCCAGCCCGCGTGCAGCTCGAAGAACTCTTCGTCGTCGGCGATCTCGGCGAACACGTCCCGCATGTCGTAGGGCTGGTTCGGTTCCGACGGCACGATCTCCGCCAGTTTCGGCCGGTAGTCCTCCACCGCCCCGGTCGGGGCGGTCACCGGCGGCTGCTCGAGGTAGTTCGACGGCAGCAGGGAAATCAGGTGGCGCACGTCGGCGAGGCATTCCTGCTCGTCGTCGTGCACGACGGTGGCGACCCCCGAATGCGACCCGTGGACGTCGGCCCCGCCGAGTTCTTCGTGGCTGACGCGCCGTCCGGTCACGGCCTCGACCACGTCGGGGCCGGTCAGGTACATCCGCGCGGTGTCGCGCACCATGAAGGTGAAGTCGGCCAACGCCGGCGAGTAGGCGGCGCCGCCGGCGCACGGCCCGAGGATCACGCTGATCTGCGGGATCACGCCGGACGCCTCGACCTGGCGGCGGAAGATCCCGCCGTAGCCGTCGAGCGCGAGCACGCCCTCCTGGATCCGCGCGCCCCCGCTGTCGTTCAGGGCGATCACCGGGGCACCGTTGGCCACGGCGAGGTCGAGCACCTTCTGGATCTTCGCCGCGTGCGCCTGCCCCAAGGACCCGCCGAAGAGGGTGAAGTCCTGGGCGTAGACGAACACGCGGCGGCCGTCGATCGTGCCGGAGCCGGTGACGACGCCGTCGGTGTGCGGCCGGTTCGCGGCCAGCCCGGGCCCGGTGGCCTGGTGACGGCGGTACGGCTCAAGCTCCAGGAACGAGTCCTCGTCCAGCAGGAGCGCGAGCCGTTCCCGGGCGGTGAGCTTGCCCAGCGAATGCTGGCGCCGCACCGCGTCGAGCTTCCCGTCGACGATGTGCCCGCGCAGCTCACGCCGGCGCTGCCGCAGCAGCGGCATGCCGGGTGGCGGCGCGGGCACGGAGTCGGCCGTGGCGAGCGCGATCACCTGGGCGTCGCCGGTTTCCGCGCTCCGGCCGAGCCGGCGGCGCCCGGCGCGGAGTTCGGCCGGGACGGGCACCACGTCCGTCTCGTCCGCGCGCTGGGCGCCGCTGTCGGAGGGACCGCTCACGCGGCATCCCTCATCCGCTCTTCCCGGTCACGCTCGATCTCGGCGACGATGTCCGACCACACGATGCCCCGGCCGAGCCGCGGCATCGGGTGGGTGATCACCTCGGCCGGCGCGCTCGCTTCGGGAACGAGCCGCACCGGTGCCGCACCGGACTCCGGGCGTCCTGCCTCACTGGCGGTCACGGGTAGACCTCCTCCATCACCGCGGTCCCGGCTCGTCCGGGACCGGCATCCTTGTGCGGCGTCTTCACGCCGCGCGGGCGCGGGCGTCCACGTTGTGGTAGCCACCGCCGTAGAAGACGAGCGCGTGCTCGCCGGTTCCCGAGCTGGCCGCGACCACGCGGCCGAGGAAGATCGAGTGGTCACCACCCTGCACGACCTGCGCCACCTCGCACTCCAGCCAGGCCAGCGCGCCGGTGAGCAGCGGCGCGCCGGTCTGCGTGCCGAGGGTGCAGGCCACGCTGTCGAACTGGGCCATCCCGTCCGGCCGCCGCCAGTCGGCGAAGTACTTCGACAGGCCCTGCTGGTCCGACGCGAGGATGTTCACCGCGAACGAGCCGGCGGCGACGATCGACGAGTGCATCCGGGCCGCCTTCGACACGCAGCAGAGCACGAGCGGCGGGTCCAGCGACACCGACGTGAACGCGTTCGCCGTCATGGCGTGCGCGCCCTCGCCGCCGACGGTGAGCACCGTGACGCCCGTCGCGAAGCGTGACATCACCTGCCGCAGCGCGGGTTGCGGCGAGAGGTCCCGCCGGCCCGGCGACTTCGGCAGCCGCTTCAGCGGCCGCCGTTCGACGGAGTTCCCTCCTGCTTGGGCCACTTCACGCTCCCTTGCCGTTGAGCACCGAAGCCACCGTGTACGGCCTCAGTGCCTCCAGCAGCGCTTCGGGCACCCGGGCCGGCGCGGTCGCGTTGTTCGGCCCGCGCATGCACGCGATCCGCTGCCGCCCGCGCGCCACCAGCCGCTCGCCGTCCGGGTGCAGGTGCACGTAGTCGAACGTGAACTGCAGCTGCGTCTGGGTCAGCTGCTCCAGGCGCATCCGGATGGACAGCTCGTCGAACCCGGTGATCTCGGCGAAGTACTCGCACTCCACGCGGAGCGTGTAGAGCTTGAGGTCGCCGCGGATGTCCTCCAGGACCGCCGGAGCCTTCTCCAGGAGGAACATCTCGCGGCAGCGCCCCTGCCACCGCACGTAGTTGACGTAGTAGACGTTGCCCACCATGTTGGTCTCTTCGAAGCCGACCGTGTGGCGGAGCTCGTAGTAGTCGGTCATCTCAGTTCCCCTCTGCCTGGAGCACGGCGAAGACCACGGGGTCCGGCCGGTCGTTGACCGTGGTCGACCAGGTCGCGATCAGGGCGCTGCCGCAGGCGAGCAGGGCCCAGCCGTCGGGCTCCACCCGGCGGACGGTGAGCGCCTGGGTCATCAGGCCGGTCTTGCGGACGCATTCCAGCGCGCTCCACACCCGGGTGTTGGCCACCGCGAGCGGCTCCCCGGTGTCCGCGGCCAGCAGCCGGCCGACGGCGACGAGCTCCTCGCCCAGCAGCCCGGCCCAGTCCTCGTCGGTCCGCTCGATCGCGCTCTCGATGTCGCAGGTGAGCTGCCCGGTCCCGGTGACGGCCAGGGTCAGCTGCGCCGTGTGGGACGCGCTCACCTCGACGCCGTCCGTTTCCGGCTTGCCGTCCGGGCGGTAGCGGATCTCGAGCTGCCGGTCGACGCTCCGGCTCGCGGCCAGCGCGGTCTGCGCCCGCCGCTCGGCGATGCCTTCGGCCGGGCTGCCGACCGGGTCCGGCTCGACGACCACCGACCGGGTCCCGCCGAGCAGCCGCTCGCACGCCCGCTCCACATGGGAGCCGAGCATCGACGGGACCCAGGGGCCCGCGCCGTCGCGCTTGCGGACCGCCCGCAGCATCAGCCCTTCCCAGCGTTCGACCAGGGTGCCGTCCGGGTTGCGGACGTCGAGGTCGTAGACGTAGCTGTCGTCGTCCTGGAACCGTTCGCGGGCGTCCAGCAGGACGTACTCGTCGTGCTGGGCCCCCGGCTCGGCCAGGTACAGCTTCTCGATGCTCTGCGGCAGCAGGGTCGCGTCGGGGATGCAGCACTGGATCGCGTGCATCATCGCGTCGCGGGTCCCCGGGTCGGCGAGCAGCTGCTCCTGCGGCAGGAACGGCGCGAACCAGGAGACGTTCGCGGTCGTCGCGATCTCGGCGACGGCGTGCCGGGCACTGGCCCGCCGGTAGCCGACGACGCGCTGGAACCGCTTGCCCTGGAACAGGACCGTGCCGTAGAGCTCGCTGATCGGCTCCACCGGGACCGGCGGCAGCGCGACGTCCCGCCGCACCGCTTCACCGAGCTCCGCCGGGCGGCCGAAGTTCAGCCGGGCGCGGAAGTGGTCGGCGCTGAAGCCGGTCTCGTCGCTGCGGAGCACGACGTCCACCGTGTCGGCGTCCCGGGCCAGCGTGGCCAGCCGGATCGTCGTCGACCGGCCGGGCGAGACGATGATCGGCCGGAGGAACTCGACGTTCTCGAGCACCGGCGTCCCGCCGCGGCCGAGGGTCGCCGTCGCGGCCTGGGTCATCGCTTCCATGCCCAGCACGGCCGGGAAGAGCAGCTGGCCGTCGAGCAGGTGGTCGGCCAGGTACGGGTCACTGCCCGCGGACAGCTCGGCCTCGGTGATCAGCTCGACGCCGGGGTAGTGCACGACCGCCCGGTCGATGAACCGGGTCAGCGGCAGCTCGCGCCGCTGGATCGGCAGCGTGGGCAGGCCGTTCATCCGGCCGCAGATCACCAGCACCGGCGGGGTGGCCGGGTCGGAGAGCAGGCGGCGCAGGATGGCGATGCCGTCGTCGAGCGGGATCGGCGTGATGCCGTCGCGCTGCAGCGCGGTGACCACGCCGAGCTTCTCGCCCATGCCGGCCCCGGACCAGACCGACCACTCCAGCGCGATCGCCCGCGCCTGCGGGTACTCGCGGCCGAAGCGCAGGGTCGCCTCGGTCAGCCAGTCGTTCGCGGTGGAGTAGTGCGCCTCACCGCGGAGGCCGGCCCGGCCGATGATGCTGCCGAAGGTGACCAGCAGCTTGATCCGGCTCTTGTCGACCGCGTCGAGCACGGCGTTGAGGCCGCCGATCTTCGGCGCGAGCGTCTTGCGGAAGGTGTCCTCGGTCAGGCTGAACAACGCGGCCGGCTCGTTGCGGCCCGCGCCGTGCATGACCGCGGTGACCTGGCCCAGGTCGGCCTGCATCCGGGCGACCGCCTCGGCGACCTGCACGGCGTTGGTGACGTCGGCCCGCTCGTAGCGGTACCGGACGCCGGCCGCTTCCATCCGGTCGAGGTTCTCCGCCAGTTCGGCGTCCTGCTCCGGGTCGCTGCGGCCGAGGAGGGCGAGCTTCGCCCCGGAGTCTTTCGCCAGCGCCAGCGCGCTTTCCGCGGTGATGCCCTTGCCGCCCCCGGTGACCAGCAGGACGTCGGTGCGGTCGAGGGTCTCCGGGATCGGCCCGGCCGGCGCGGCCGGGAGGCCGACCAGCCGCGGCACCGTGCGCCCGCCTTGGCTGTCGTAGCGGGCTTCGGTGAAGTCCGTGGTCGCGGCGACCTCGGCGACCACCGCCGTCACCGCCGCCTCGATCGCCTCGGGGGCCGCCGGGGTCGGGTCGGCCAGGTCGACGATCGTGGTCTTCGCCGACGGGTCCTCCAGCCGCAGCGTCTTCGCCAGGCCGGAAGCGCCGTACCCGTGGTGCACGACGACGAACCGCGTGCCGTTGGGCGCGGCCAGCAGCGTCCGGGCCGCGTCGAGGAACAGCCCGACGTGGCTCGCATCGCAGTCGGCGGGCAGGCACAGCAGGACGCCGTCGCCGACGCCGCTGTGCGCGAGCGCCGTCCGCAGCGGCTCCGCCAGCAGGTTCCGCGGGGTGGCGAAGACCTGCCACTCCGCTGCACCGGTGCCGGTGGTGAGGTCCGCGGCCGGGCGCGCCGCGGGCAGGTACTCGACGGCGAACGGGCGGACCCACGGCCCGATCCCGGGCGCCTCGCCCTTGCCGGCGTTGTCGTCCGGCTTCGCCGTCTGCGCCAGTTCGTCGATCATCTCGGCGAGCTCGCCGAGGCAGACCGTGGCGAAGTTCGGCATGCCCTCCAGGGCCGGCCGGCCCAGGGCGCGGGTGACGTCGTTGACCAGCTGGCCCACCGTGATCGACGACAGGTGCAGGTCGTCGAGCGGGTGGGTGTCGGCCGTGACGGACTCCAGGGGCAGCTCGACGCGTTCGGCGGCGAGCTTGCGGAGCAGGTCGAGCGTGCTGCCGCTGTCCGCGGTCGCGTCGACCTCGGCCTCGGTGGCCTGGGCCCGCTCCGCGGCCAGCTCGGCGGCGAGGTCGGCGTCGATCGCCGGCGCGGCCTCGCAGGGGCTGGCCAGGAACCGGAACACCCCGTCGGCGGGCAGTTCGCGGACCACGCGGCCGGCGAACAGCCGCTCCGCGGTGACCGGCGCGCCCAGCGCGAACGCCGCGCCCAGCACCCGCAGCACCCCGGAGAGGGAGGCGTTGTCCGTGTCCAGCGCCAGCACCGGGGTGCCCGGCGCGATCTCCTCGAACAGGCCGGTGAGCACCCGGCCGGGACCGACCTCGATCACCAGGTCGCTGCGCTCGGCGACCTTCGCCGCCGCTTCGCGGAACCGGACCGGCTGCACGATCTGGTCGCGCAGCAGCTCCGGCAGGTTCTCGGCGGCGTGCAGGACGTCGCCGGTCACCGTGGAGACCACCGGACGCTCGAGCCGCGCGAAGGCGAATTCGCCGAGCCGCTCGATCATCGCGGTCGCCGCGGGCTCGACCTCCGGGGAATGGAACGCGTGCGACACCTTGATCCGGCCCGCGCTGACGCCCTGGGCCTTCGCCCGGTCGACCACCCGGTCGACCGCGGTGGCCGGCCCGGAGATGACCGTCTGCTGGGGTGCGTTGTAGCCGGCGATGACGACGTCCGAACCCAGGCCGAGCTCTTCGGTGCGGCCGGGCGAGGCCGCGATGCTGGCCATCGCGCCGGTGCCCGGGCCGACCTCGGTCGCCATCACCTTGCCGCGGATCTTCGCGAGCTTCAGCACGTCCCGCTCGCCGACCGCGCCCGCCCAGTGCAGGGCGGTCAGCTCGCCGAGGCTGTGCCCGGTGGCCGCGTCGGCCTCGATGCCGAACGCGCGCAGCACGCGCAGCCCGGCGAGCGAGCCGGTGACGATCCGCGGCTGCGCCACCTCGGTGGCGACCTGGTCGCCGGTGACCGGCAGCCCCGCGGCGTCGTGGATCTCGGCGGCCGCGGCGAACCGGCGGCGCAGCGCGCTGTCGCCACCGCGGCCGGAACCCTGGCCGGGGAACAGGAACCCGATCTTCGGCGCGGACGGCCGCGAGCTCGCGAAGATGCCGTCGGCGGCGTCGAAGACCGCCGGGCCCTCCTCGAGCAGTTCGAGCAGCCGGGTCAGCTTCCGCTCGGCCTGCTCCGGGTTCGCGGCGACGACCGCGGCCCGGACCGCCTTGCCCGAAAGCTCCCCGGCCAGCGAGCCGGCCAGGTCGGTCAGCTCGGCGAAGGACAGCTTGGGCACCAGCTCCAGCAGCGCGGCGATCCGGCCGCGCAGGGTGGCGACGTCGTCGGCGTCGAACAGCAGCAGCTCGGCGTCCTGCCGGCCGGCGACCAGGGTGCGGGACCGCTCGTCGAGGTCGGCGCGGCGCGCCGCGTTGGGCGCCTCGGCCACCGTGACGTGCGAGTTGATCCCGCCGAAGCCCATCGCGGACACGCCGGCGCGCACCGGCTGGTCCGACGGCCACAGCGTGGCCTCGCGCGGCACGTACATCCGGGCGGAGTCGCCGGTCAGCGACTCGTGCGGCACGTAGTGCCCGGTGGCGGGCGGGATGACCTGGTGGTAGACCGACAGCGTGGCCTTGATCAGCCCGGCGACGCCGGCCGCGGCCTTCGTGTGCCCGATGTTGCCCTTGATCGTGGACAGCGCGGCCGGCTTGGCCAGCGGGTCCGCCTCCCGGCGTGCGGTGGACAGCGCCTCGATCTCCGTGGCGTCGCCGAGCGCGGTGCCGGTGCCGTGGCCCTCGAAGTAGGACACGGTCTCGACGCCGTAGCCCGCGCGGGTGTAGGCGCGCTTCAGGGCGAGCTGGTGACCGGCGGCTTCCGGCCGCGTGATGCCGCCCTTGCCGTCGGAGGAGATGCCCCAGCCGGCGACCGTGGCGTAGATCCGCTTGCCCTGCTCGATCGCGTCGGCTTCGCGCATCAGCACCAGCATGCCCGAGCCTTCGCCCGGCCAGAAGCCGTTCGAGTCGGCGTCGTAGACCTTCATCTCGCGCTTGGCCAGCGCGCCGGTCTTGGCGAAGCCGATCACCTCGAACGGGTCGATCGAAAGGTCGACACCGCCGGCGATGCCGACGTCGAGGTCGCCCTGGGCCAGCGCGTTCGCGGCGCTGACCACGGACAGCAGCGAGGACGAGCAGGCGCCGTCCACGGTGTAGCCGCCGCCGGCGAAGTCGAAGTGGTTGCAGACGCGCCCGGCGATGGTGTTCGCCAGGCCGCCGGCCAGGGTGTCCTCGTTGATCTCGGGGAACGGCTCCTTGTACTGGACCTCCAGCTCGCGCAGGAAGTCCGCGGTCTCGTCGTCGGCCCAGCCGCGCTCGGCCAGCGCCGCGGCGACCGTGCGCCGGACGTAGGGCCAGCGCAGCCGCAGCACGTTGGCGCGGGAGAACTCGCCGGTCAGGCTGTTGCCGATGACGACGCCGGTCGCCGTCTTCGGCGCCCCTTCGCCCTCGGGGAACCCGGCGTCGGCGAGCGCCTGCTCGGCGACGTCGAGGGCGAGCCAGTGCGTCGTGTCGGTGGCGCGGAAGGTGCTGCCCGCGACCTTGTGGGCGACCCGGTCGAACTCGTAGTCGCGCAGCACCGCCGCGTTCTGGGCGTAGAACCGGTCCGGCGCCTTCGGGTCGGGCGAGTAGTAGTCCGCCCGGTTCATCCGCTCGTCGGGCAGCCGTCGGAAGGCCCGGCGGCCGGCCAGCACGTTCTCCCAGAGCTCCTCCGGGGAACTTGCGTCCGGATACCGGAGGCCGATACCCACGATCGAAATCCGCTCACCGCTCATGCCAACGCACTCCCACTGGCTCTTGTGTCTTTGGGGGGTTCCGGGTGGCGGAGCCCCCGGCCCGGGGCGGAGCCCCGGATATCGCGGTCCCAGTAACCCGATCCGGTTCCAGCATGGCTTTGCCTGCCGGTCAAGTCTTCTTTCTCCATGCCCGCGGCCGCCTTGTCCGCACGCAGCGACAACTCATGTTCCACAATGGACGGACACCGCTCAGTCGGCGAACTGCCCCGGTTGGCGGCCTTCGCCGGCCGGGCCGCGGTAGGCCTGCGCGATGTCGAGCCACCGGTCGGCCAGCGCCCCCTCGGCCCGAAGGTCGAGGTCGTCGCGGTGCCGGCGCCGGGTGACCAGCAGGCAGAAGTCCTCGGCGCTCCCGGTGATCCGCTCCGGCGAGTCCTCCGGCCCGAAGGTCCAGACCGCGCCCGACGGCCCGGTGATCTCGAACCGGAACTCGGTCTCCGGCGGCGTCAGCCCGTGCGCTTCGTAGCCGAAGTCGCGGACGCGCACGGCGAACCCGACGAGGTGGCGCAGCCGGTCGGTGCGCGCCGGCCGGACGCCGAGCGCGTCGGCGATGTCCTGGCCGTGCCCGAACAGCTCCATCATCCCGGCGCACGCGAGCACGTACGGCGGCAGCGGCCGCACCAGCCACGGGACGAGCTGGTCGCCCGGCACCGCGGCGAGCGCCTTGATGGCGGTGTCGCGATCGGCGCGCCACTTCGTCAGCAGCACTTCCGCCGGGTCGTGCTCGAACTCCTTCAGGGCCGCGTTGACCGCCACGTCGAGCCCGCCGGTCAGCGACTTCGTCATCGCGACGAAGACCTCCGGCTGGGCCGCGGCCAGCCCGGCGATGCGGAGGATGAACGTCAGGTGGGCGATCTGCTCCCGGACCCGCCAGCCCGGCGCGGGGGTGGGAGTCTCCCACTCCGCTTCGGCGAGGCGCGCCACGAGCACGTCGACCACGTCGGCCTCGGCGGTCAAGTCGGCGATCACGCCCGTCGTGTCAGTCACCTTGCCGTCCTCTCGATCCTCGGTTGTACCTGGGCTGTCCGCGATGGCCGCGGGGGCGGGGGTACCGCCACCGCGGCCATCGGGGACGGCGGATCGGGTGCGCCGGCGCGACGGCCGGTCCCGGACTCGGGGTCGGTTGTCCCGGGGCTGCGAAGCCCCGGCGCCCGATCTGCCTTCCGATCGTCACCTGCCGCGACGACCGGGGTCTTCTCCTGCCGGGCGCGGCGGGCGCCGCACCCGGCTTCGATCAGTTGCCGGCCACCAGGTCCAGTTTGGACACCGCGCGGCGGCCGGTGATGGACCCGTCGGGCGCCGGGGCGCCGTACTTGACGTCGACCCCGCGCTCCTGCAGCGCCCGGACGATGCCCGGGACGGCCCGTTCGGCCAGCGCCGCGATCGTCATGGCCGGGTTCACCGTGAGCGCCCCGGGCACCGACGCGCTGTCGGTCACGAAGATGCCCGCGTGGTCGCGCAGCTCGTGGCTGGGGTGCAGGGCCGAGGTCGCCGGGTCGTCGCCGATCCGGCAGGACGCCAGCGGGTGCACGGTGTACGCGCCGACGACGTCGTTGGTCCACGGCGACACCTTCGCCAGGCCGTCCTTCTCGATGATCGCCTTGCAGTCCGCGTCCGCCAGCGCCCAGCCGCGCAGGGTGTTCGCCGTCGGCTCGTAGCGCAGCGGCCCGCGGCCGAGCATCTGCTGCGAGATGCGGTAGGCGTTGCCGGTCGGCGGCGGGGTGCCGAAGACACCCTCGTTGTCGTCCTCGGTCATCAGGAAGATCGTCAGCCAGTTGGCCCACTTCTCGAGGATCTGCTTCTTCTCCGCGCCGAACCAGCGCGGCTCCTCGCCGCCGGGGGCCTGCGCGAGGATCGTGCCGAGCCCGGGCGGGAAGTACAGCTGCTCCAGCGAGTACCGCTCGTACTCCGGCAGCGAGCCGTCGAGCTTGTCCCAGTTCGCCACCGTCGGGCCCTTGCCGATGTGGTTGGCCGCGTAGACGGCACCGTCCTCACGGGACAGCCCGAGCACCTCGCGCACCCGGTCCTCGTCGATGATCGCGGTGTTCAGCCGCTCGCCGTTGCCGGAGAAGTACCGGCCGACGCCGTGCGGCATGGTGCCCAGCGCCGCCTCGGAACGCTGCAGGATCACCGGCGTCGCGCCGGCCCCGGCGGCGATGATGACGATCTTCGCCTCGATCACCCCGGACCCGGTGTGGATCCGGTAGTCCTCTTCGTCGATCAGGTCGAAGTGGACGCGGTAGCCGCCGTCCTCGGTGCGCTCCAGCCGCTCCACCTCGTGCAGCGGCCGGATCTGCGCGCCGTGCGCCAGCGCGGCGGGAAGGTAGTTGGTCAGCATCGACCGCTTCGCGTCGAACCGGCAGCCCGCCATCTGGAAGTTGCAGTTGGTGCACCGGTCGTTGTCCACGGCCACCGGGGCCGGGTTCGCCGTGCGGCCCGAGTGGTTGCAGGCCGCGGCCCACAGCCCACCGGCGTACGAGACGTCGTTCCAGTCCTGTTTGGACACCGGGATCGACTCGTCCACCCGGTCGTACCACGGCTCGAGGGAGTCCCGGCTGATCTCCGCCGGCCACATCCGGCGGCCGATGCTGCCGTGCCGGTCGAAGACGAACTTCGGCGCCCGCGGCATCGCGGCGAAGTACACCACGCTGCCGCCCCCGACGCAGTTGCCGCCGAGCACGCTCATCCCCTCGCCGGCGACGAAGTCGAACACCCGCGTGTAGGACGAACCCAGCAGGTAGTCGTGCTCGAAGTCCTCCGCGGCCAGCCACGGCCCGCGTTCGAGCACGACGACCTTCGCGCCGCCCGCCGCGAGGTGGTACGCCGGGATCGAGCCGCCGAAGCCGCTCCCGACGATGACGACGTCGGTCTTCTCGATGGCACTCATGCCGGGCTCCCCGAAGGTGTGGTGTCGGGATGGAGATCGGCCAGCTTGCGGCCGTAGGAGAACTTCGGGAACCGCCACAGCCCGTCGTCGTCCGGGAGGCGGTAGCCGAGGGCGAGCAACCCGGGGTGCCCGTTCTCCAGGGCCTCCTTGGTGTGCCGGTGCGGGGCGGTGTCGAAGGCCATGTTGCAGAACAGGGCCAGGCTCACCCACCCCTCCTTCTCCGGGTGCCCCGGCTTGGTCAGCCGGGTCACCAGGGCCCGCCGGTGCTCGTACGGCAACGCGACGAACGGCGGGAGGTCGGTGTCGAGCTCCAGCTCGACCTCCCCCGCGTACGACTTCGCGTGGTCGTTGAGCGACTGCACCAGGTAGGGCAGGCCGGCGGTGATGCCGGTGGCGTCGTAGTTGAGCAGTTCGAGCGCACCCGCCTCCACCGCGCCGGGCCCGGGTGCGGCCCCCGCCACGGCGCGGTCCTCCGGGTACCGCTTCTCCCCCGGCACGATCGTGTCGGCGTACGCCTCCAGGGTCAGCACCTGGACCTCTTCTTCGCTTGCCACCGGCCTACCTCCTCACCAGACTGTCCACAGTAGAGCGGTCACGCCGCCAAGGGCTTTTCGTCACCGGACGGCGCCGGCGGTGCCGCGGCGAGCTGCACCTTCTGCGCCGCCTGCTCGGCCTCGAACTTGATCCGCGCCTTGTTCGAGAAGTGCAGGCCCCACAGGTACATCCCGCGGATCAGGCACACCGAAGCGGTGGCGAAGAACAGCCCGTAGGCGATGTGCGCGGCGGTGAAGAACCCGTACATCATCGCGATCCCGGCCCCGAAGGCGAACTGCGAAACCGGCTTCGAGGGCGACGTGCCCGGGTCGGTCACCATGTAGTTCGTGTAGAGCACGAACGCGATCCCGGTGCCCATCGCCAGCGCGCCCGGGATGGACGTGCCGAAGAGCGCGCCGCGCAGGAACGCCTGGACGACGAAGAAGGACAACCAGCCGAAGATCAGCCACATCCGGCCGGTCAGCAGCGAGTTGAGCACCGTGCCCGAAATCAGGATGACCGCCACGATCAGCCAGCCGACCCAGGTGTCGACCTTCTCCGAGAAGTGGTACGGCGGGGTCATGTTGACCCACGGGAACACCAGCAGCATGATCGTGATGCCGAAGTTCGACGGGTTCATGTAGTGCCGCAGCCGGCCGTACACCGGCGCCTGCAGCACCCACTTCGCGCCGACCGCGACGACCACGCCGAAGATCATCGCCCAGATGTGGTCGTTGACGTAGGTCAGCATGTTCAGCGCCAGGCCGCTGATGTGCGCCGGGAACAGGAACTCGACCAGGCCCCGGAACCCGTTGCCGCGGAACCGCACCTCGCGGTGGGTGACCCGGGCGTTGATGATCTCCAGCAGGATCTCCGTGGTGTACGCGACCCCCACGGCGACGAACGGGTACAGCCACGGCTGCTCGAAGCCGAGCACGGTGTAGCCGAGGATGTTGAAGATCGTGATCGAGATGGCGAAGCGGCGCAGGGCCGTGATGACCTTGTTGGTCCGCTTCGGCGGGGCAGTGTCCACTTTGGTCGTTATGGGCGTCGCCATGACGTCACATCTCTTCCTTCGCCTGGGTACCGAGCTGGAACATGTGGCAGCCGGGGGCGAGCTGCAGGTCCTGCGTGCGCAGCTGCCCGGTGCGGTCCCGCCACTGCAGGTGCACGGCGAGCGGACCGGAGACGTTCTCGCCCAGCCCGATCTGGACGTCGAAGCTGCGGCGGCCGGCGTGCCCGCTGCTGCCGTCGACGCGGCCCACGTACTTCTTGCCGTCCGCGGCGGTCACCGTGACCTCGGCGCCGATCGCCGGCGAACCGGCCGAAGGCAGCGGGCCCGGCGCCACGGGAGCGTCGGTGCTCAGTTTCAGCTGCAGGAACTTGCCGGTCTTCGGGCTGTCGTTGTGGTAGAAGACGGGCTGCTCCCACTGCCGCGCGACGGCGAACTCGGGCAGGCCGTCCCCGTCCGCGTCGCCGACGCCGATGCCACGGGTGGGCACCGGGACGGCCAGGCCGAGCTTCGGCGCGAGGTCGACGTAGGTGCCGTCCGAGCGCTTGACGAAGAAGTGCAGCGTCTGGTCACCGGCGAGGTCGTCGCCGGGCCGGGCGTTCGGCCACCAGAACGGGTTGGACGTCATGCCGTCGTTGGCCACCGCCAGCTCCTGCAGCTGCGGCCACCGGTTGACCTGGCCCTTGATGAACCCGGTCGCCTGGGCGATCTGGACGTCACCGCTGTTGTTGAAGTCCTCGATCTTGGGGTCCCAGCCCCAGCCGGACCACGCCGTCCGCGTGTCGCCGCTCTCGTCGTGGAACGGGGCCACGCCGTCCTTCAGCTGCGTGCGCAGGTCGGTCAGGTCCTTGGCGGTGTTGACGAACTGGAGGTTCGACTCTTCGACACCCCACGAGGTGGTGATGTTGGAGACGAAGATGTCGTACAGGCCGTCGTGGTTGAAGTCGCCGAAGTCGACGCCCATGCCCTTGAACGAGTCGTTGCCGAGCACCTTCGACTTCGGTTCGGTGACCCCGCGGACCCCGGTGACCTCGCCGAACGCCACGTGCCCTGGCGTCGATTTGTTGTAGAGCAGGTGGTCGTGCCCGAAGTCGTTGGCGATGTAGAGCTCGGGCAGGCCGTCGGCGTCGATGTCGGTGGCGCTGGCCCCCAGCGTCCAGCCGGTGCGGTCGCCGGCCGGGATCGCGTCCGAGGCGTCGGCGAACGACGCGGTCGGGCTCGTCCCCGCGGTGGCGCCGGTCCAGCGGTAGAGGTACTTGCCGCCGCCGTTCTTCGCGTGCGACATCGACTGGTTCATCGTGATGCCGCCGTCGGCGTTCGGGTCCAGCACCTTGCTGTCCGGGAAGTAGTTGCCGACGAAGACGTCCACGTGCCCGTCGCCGTCGAAGTCGCCGATGGTGGCCGCGTTGCTGTTCCACAGCGGGCCGTTGTACTTGCCGTCCGGGCCGCGCTTGCTGCCCGGCACGAGCTCGGCCGGCGCGTAGGCCGAGGGGGCGAGCTTGGTGGCGCCGGCCTTCTGCAGGAACACCACCGGGGTGCGGCCCCAGTAGTAGACCAGGACGTCCATCCGGCCGTCTTCGTTGAAGTCGCCGGGGACGCAGCCCATCGGGGCCAGGTAGTCCCACGTCGGCAGCGGCGCCGGGTCGAGGGCGAACGGGGCGTAGCGGCCCTGCCCCTTGCCGGGCGCCGGCGTCACGACGACCTGGTCGCTGCGCGGGTCGACCAGGCAGATGTCGTTGGCCAGGCCGTCACCGTCGAGGTCGTTCATCGCGATGGCGGCACCGGTCGAGGACATCCAGGCCGAGATGTGCTCGTACTGCTTGTTCAGCGTCCGGACGTACTGCGACTTCGCCGCCGCCGGCAACGCGATCGTCATCGGGGTGAACTGGAACTTGCCTGCCAGCTGGTCCTGCTCGGCGGCCGAGACGCTCGGCAGGCGCGCGACGAAGAACAACGTCAGCACCAGCGCGATCGCCACGATGCCCGCGAGCTGCCGACGCAGCCAGCGTGTGGTCGCGGTCATTGGTTCACTCTTCCATGGGTCAGCACTTCGCCGGCGATCCGCTGCCGCCAGGCCTCGAATGCCGGGAGCTCGCCGTCGACGACCTCCGCCGGGCGCACTTCCTGGGTGATCGCCGCCGCGCGCTCGGCGGGCAGCCCGCAGATCGCCCGCGTGGCGACCTCGGTCTGGGGGATCAGCACGCCGCCGCGCACCCGGGCGTCGGCCGCGAAGGCACTGCCCTGGGCGAGCTGCCCGCGGTGCTTGCCCGCGCGCTCGGCGAGCTCGACCAGCTCGGCTTCGGCGACCCCGCACGCGTAGGTCGACGCCAGCCCGACCCCGGCGTACAGGTCACCGTGGCGGGCCGGGTCGAACCCGGCGATGGTCTTCGTCACCAGGTCGACGTCGGTGCCGCAGATGAACCACAGCGCGCGGCCGATGCCCTGGTCCATGGCCCGTAGCGAGTAGCTGCTGTACTGCCGCGACGGCCACGGGAAGCCCGGCTCCTGGTACTGCTGCCGCACGTACTTCTCGGTCTTGAAGTACGCCTGGTGGAAGCCGTAGCCGTCGAGCACCAGCCAGCGCAGCAGCGGGTCGAACCGGTCCGCCTTCGGCCACGCGAAGCGCGGTAGCCGCGCCATCGCCCAGCCGACGCCGACCAGGATGATGTAGTGCTGCTGCGTCCCGCCGGGTCCGGCCACGAAGTCGTCGATGTGCTTCCGGCCGCCGAAGGGCAGCCCGTCGAGCATCGCGTAGCCCATTCCCGCGCCTTCGTAGGCGAATCCGCGGAACTGTTCCGGAATGCGACCCAGCCATTCTTCGCACTGAGCGGGGGTCCGCGCTTCCACGGCGTGTGCGTAGCCGAGCAGGAACTTCTCCCCCACCGTTTCCAGCAATTCCTGAGCCTGCGGACTCTTCTTGTGGAAACCACGCTTGTCCAGCGACGTCTCGGAGACGTCCGGTGTCAGGATGCGGCGCCTCAACGCGCGCCAACCGTCGCCCAACGCACTTCCCCCTTACGGGTCGCATAAATTCTTGGCCGAATGCATCCACGGTCACAGATTCCGCACCGGCAGCTCTACTCCACGTTTGCCGCCGGGCCGCGGACCTGGGGTTCAGCTCGCCAGGCGGCGGGCGTCGGGCCGGAATTCGGCCCGGATCCGCTCGCGCCAGACCTCGTACATCGGAAGGTCGCCGTCGCCGCCGCCGGCGGCTTCGGTCCGGTCGGAGATGTCCCGCAGCTGCTGCACGGAGTGGCCGGTGAGCACCTCGGCGGCGAGGTGCGTGTGCGCGGGCACGTAGGCGGCGTAGGTGCGCGCCTTGACCGCGAAGACCACGCCCAGGGCGAGCTCGTCGTGGTACTCGCCCGCCGCGCGGCGCAGGATCGCCAGGCCGCGCTGGTCGGCGCCGCCGGCGAAGGTCGAGGCGAGCCCGATCCCGCTCCACAGGTCCGCCCGGCGGTGTTCGGCGAACCGCCCCGCCGCGGCGGCGGCCGCGGCCGGGTTGCCGCCGTGGATGAACCAGAGCGCCCGGCCGACCCCCTGGTCGAAGGCGCGGGCGAAGTACTCGGGCCGCCCTTCCCACGGGTAGGGCACCGGCTCGGCCTGCCTGCCGACCCACTTTTCGGTGTCGAAGTAGGCCCGGTCGAAGCCGTAGCCGTCGACGGCCAGCCAGCTCATCGTCGGGTGGTAGGCCACCCCGGTCAGCTCCGGCAGGATGTTCTTCCACAGCGGCCGCGGCAGCCGCGCCATCGCGAAGCCGATCCCGATGTAGGTCAGGAAGATGTACGGGCGCGCCGGCCCCTCCAGCAGCGCGCGCGTGCGGTCGCGGCCGCCGCCGGGCATCGCGTCGAGGACGGTGTAGCCCATCGTCGCGCCCTCGTAGGCGAACCCGCGCTGCTCCGGCTCGATCAGCGCGAGCCGGCGCTCGACCTCCCACAGCGACGCGCCCTCGACCGCCCACTCGAACCCGCAAATGACCGCCTGCGGCACCGCCTCCAGCCGGGCCGTCGCGTCGGTGTGGGTGACCGGGAAGCCGCGTTCGGCGAAGCCGACGGACGCCAGCGATGGAGCGAGAAAACGCTTGCGCAGAACTCCGATAACGGTGGACATCGTGATTGGCCCCTTGGTCGGCGGTGGCTCAGGCGACGGCGCGCAGGTGCGGCCGGGCCGCGGCGAGCATGCGCTGGGTGAACGGCGACTGCTTCGACGCGAGCGTGATCGCGATCGGGGCGTCGGTCGGCGCCGGCGCGCGCAGCCCGATCCGGGCGGCGGAGCGCCCGTGCGGTGCCACGTGGACGGTCGAGTAGGCGATCGAGAACCGCGGCCCGGCGGTGCCCGGCTGGTGCTGCGCGACCGCGATCGCGGTCCACTGCCCGGCCGGTGCGCCGTGGATGGTCAGCTCGCCCGAGTTCATGTTCGCCATGCCGGTGAAGGCGACCGGGCCGCACTGCGGCACCGGGTCGGCGAATAGCCCGACCAGCGTGTCCGCCGGCGCCGCGCCCCCGGGCAGGTCCAGCTGGATCGCCAGCTCGCCGGTGCCCGCCTGCAGCGACGCGCAGTTGCGGCCGGCCGCGCGCAGCGTCCGCAGCGGCGGCAGCCGCCGCAGCGTCGGGGAGATCGCCACGAGCAGCTCGGCGACCTGCGGTTCCCGGTACTGCGTCGGCGTCATCCCGACCGCCCGCGAGAACCGGCTGGTGAACGTGCCGACGCTGCTGTAGCCGACGCTGCACACGATGTCGGAGACGTTCAGGGACGTCGTCAGCAGCAGCCGCTTCGCTTCGAAGAGGCGCACGGCGGTGAGGAACCGGCCGGGCGTCACCCCGGTGGCGTCGGCGAACATCCGGGAGAAGTGGAACCGGCTGACGAACACTTCGGACGCCAGGTCGGCGAGCGTGATCGGCTCGAAGTACCGCTCCCGGATCGACGAGATGGCCTGCAGCACCGCGGGCCGGACCGACCTGTCCACTCTCTCGAGCGCCGGCTCCCGGGCTGGAGCGTCGAACTCGCTGCCGTGTCCGACAGCCGCTATAGAGCGCAACATCATCAGTCCAACCTCTAATCCCCTGGTGGAAGTTCTCCTTCTCCTCGTGTCAGGGAAGACGCCGTATCTCGGAGATCGATTGACGAGCGATGGAGGACACCGGGGATCCGATTCACCCGTCCGCGGGACACCCGGTCGTGGGCGGGTGGTCCACCCGGACCGGCGCGTGCGGAACGCCCGGGTGCGGTGTGCCGGACACCCGCGGCCATGATCGGCAGCGGTCCCGCGGGACGCGCGTTTGGTCCGATCCGGGGAGGCCGCGCCCCGGCGGGGGGCGGGTTCCACCAGATGGCGGCGGGTGCGTAGCGCACCCCCGGAACCTGCGGAACGCATGCGGGGGCAGGACGAACCCACGCCGGGTCCGGTGGGCGGTTCACTGGCCGCCGGGTCGGCGCTCTGTCACATTCGGATAGAAGCCCGGAGTTCGGCCGTCCACCGACCCGCGCGGCACGACCTGGGGAGCGCGAGGACGCCTTGACGATGCTGGAGGCCAGCCATGTACTCCGAACCGCAGCGAACCGACGAGCCGTACGACGGTGGTGTCCACTTCAGCGTGCTGGGCCCGCTGGAAGTGCTGCGCGAGGGCGTCGACTACGCGCCGAGCGCCCCGAAGGTGCTGGCGCTGCTCGCCGTGCTCGTCATGCGCCCGGGCAAGATGGTACACATCGACACCCTGATCCGGGAGCTGTGGTCGGACAACCCGCCGCGCACCGTCCGGACCACCCTGCACACCTACGTCTACCACCTGCGTCGCTGCATCATGCAGAACGACCTCGCGGAGGACGCCGAGAAGCTGCTGGTCACCAAGCAGTCCGGGTACACCTTCAACATCGATCCGGCCCAAGTGGACATCCACCGGTTCGTGCGGCTGCAGCAGCAGGGGTTCGAGCGCCAGGCGGCCGGCGACCACGCGGGTGCCGCCGACGCCTGCCGCGCCGCGCTCGACCTCTGGTCCGGGCCGCCGCTGGCGAACATCCACTGTGGACCGGTGTTGTCGGCCTACCGGACCGAGCTGCTCGAACTGCGGCGCAGCGTCCTGCACCTGCGGATCGAAGCGGAGATCGTCAGCGGGCGGCACCGCGAGCTGATCGGCGAGCTGCGGTCGCTGACCACCGGCAGCCCGCTCGACGAAGCCCTGCACGGGCAGCTGATGCGGGCACTGGGCCGCAGCGGCCGGCGGTCCGACGCGATGGCCGTCTACCGCAGGCTCCGCACGCGGCTGGCCGGCGAGCTGGGCGTCGAACCGTGCGACGACCTGCAGGTTCTGCACCGCGAGCTGATTTCCGAGGGCGACCACCGGTGAGCCGCCCCGCCTCCGTTCCCGGCTCCCGCCGGGCCGTCGCACCGCCCGAAAAGAAGTGAGGAAAGTTCGATGCCCACTCCGCACACCCGTGCCTACGGCCAGTTCTGCGGCGTCGCCCGCGCGCTCGAGCTCATCGGCGAGCGCTGGTCGCTGCTGATCATCCGTGACCTGGTGCTCGGCGCCAAGCGGTACGACGAGCTGCAGGCCGGCCTGCCGAAGATCCCGCCGTCCATCCTGTCCGCCCGGCTCAACGACCTGGAGGCGACCGGCGTGATCCGCCGCCGCGTCCGCGCCGAGCTCGACGCGGGCCTGGTCTACGAGCTGACCCAGTACGGCAGCGAGCTCGACAACATCGTGCTCGACCTCGGCCTCTGGGGCGCACGCTCGCTGAGCAAGCCGGCCGCCGACGACGTGGTCACCCTCGACGCGGCGATCCTGTCGCTCTACACGACGTTCCGTCCCGAGCGGGCCGAAGGCGTGCAGATCAACTTCGAGATCCGCTACGACGACCGCATGACGGTGCACGCCCTCGTCGAGGACGGCGCGGTCAAGGTCGGCGAAGGCCGGTTCCCCGGCGCCGAGCTGGCCATCCGCACCGGCCACAACGCGGCGCTGCTGGACCTGATGAGCGGCCAGCTCACCGCCGCGGCGGCGGTCCGCTCGGGCAAGCTCACCATCGAGGGCGAGGTGGCGGACCTGGAGCTGTTCGCGCAGCTGTTCCACGTCCCGGCGGCTCCGGAGCCGGCCGGCGGCATCGCGGTCTGACCCACGGCCGGGCCTGCCCCCGCGCAGGCCCGGCACCCGAGCGGCACTTTCACGTGAAAGTGCCGCCCCAGGTGGGCGCTTTCACGTGAAAGTGCCGCCTTCAGGACCGGGGCAGGCCGACCCGCGCGGCCTGCGCCTCCAGGTAGCGCCGCTCCGGGACGCTCTCCGTCCGCTCCGCCGCGCGCAGGTAGTACTCCCGCGCGTCGGCCGGCCGGCCCGCGCGCTCCAGCAGGTGCGCCCGGACCGCGTCCACGCGGCGTCCGACGTCCAGCTTGGCGTCGATCCCGTCCAGCACCGCCAGCCCGGCGTCCGGGCCCGCCACCTGGGCGAGGGCCACCGCCAGGTTCACCGTCACCACCGGCCCCGGCATGAGCTCGCCCAGCACGCCGTACAGCTCCACGATCTGCGGCCAGTCGGTCTCGTCCGTGCCGGGTGCCTCGTCGTGCAGCGCCGCGATCGCCGCCTGGACCTGGTACGGCCCCACCGGGCCCCGGCCCAGCGTCGAACGCACCAGCGTGACGCCTTCCTCGATCATCGCCGCGTCCCAGCGGCCGCGGTCCTGCTCGGGCAGCGGCACCAGCTCGCCGTCCGGGCCGGTGCGCGCCGCGCGGCGGGCGTCGGTCAGGAGCATCAGCGCCAGCAGGCCCGCGACCTCGCCCTCGCCGGGGATCAGCGCGTGCACCGCGCGGGTCAGCCGGATCGCCTCGGTGGCCAGCTCGGCGCGCAGCAGGTTCTCCCCCGACGTCGCCGTGTACCCCTCGTTGAAGATCAGGTACAGCACCTGGAGCACCACCTGCAGCCGCGCCGGGAAGTCGGCCGGCGACGGCTCGCTGAAGGTCGACCCCGCCGCGGCGATGCTCTCCTTCGCGCGGGTGATGCGCCGCGTCATGGTCGCCTCGGGCACCAGGAAGGCGCTCGCGATCTGCGCCGTGGTCAGGCCGCCGACGGCCCGCAGCGTCAGCGCGACCTGCGAAGGCGGCGAGACCGCCGGGTGGCAGCACAGGAACAGCAGCTTCAGCGTGTCGTCCCCGGCCGCGGGCTGCTCCTCGCCGGGCCCGGGCACGACGGTCACCGGCTCCCGCACGGCGACCGACTCCTCACGCCGCCGCCGCGCGCTCTCGCTGCGCCAGCTGTCGGTGAGCCGCCGGGTCGCGACCGTCACCAGCCAGCTGCGCGGGTTGTCCGGCACGCCCTCGGCCGGCCACTGCCCGCTCGCCGCCAGCAGCGCCTCCTGGACCGCGTCCTCGCACGCGTCGAACTGGCCGTACCGGCGGACCAGCACGCCCAGCACCTGCGGCACGAGCGGCCGCAGCACGTCGGCGACCGCGGTCACGCCATGGGCACTTCGGTTTCGGCGTCGGCGAAGTAGACCACCTCGCGGACCTCGATGCCGAGGCCTTCGACGGCGGCGTCCGGGATCATCCCGGCGAGCTCGACGGCGCGCTCCTTGCTCGCGCACTCGACGAGGTAGTAGCCGGCCAGGAACTCCTTCGACTCCAGGAACGGGCCGTCGGTGACGGCGGGCAGGCCCCCGCGCACCCGCACGACGCTGCTGTCGGCGACCGCGCCGAGCGCCTGGGTGCTGATCATCTCGCCGGTTTCCCGGATGGTGCGGATGAACTCCTGGTGCCCGGTCATGATGGCGTCCATGTCCTGCTCGGACAGCTTCGCCAGCACGTCCGGGTTCAGGTACATCGCCAGCAGGTACTTCACGTCCGGGCTCCCTTCAGCCACCCTCGCCGCGTCCGTGGCCGAAGATAGCCGACCGCGCCGCAACCGCGGAGTGGAGCCGCCGCGCGGGGGCCTGCGAGGCTGGTTACGGGCAGTCCCGGCTGCCCGGACCAGGAGGTTGGGCGCCGATGGCCGACGTGTTCACGGACCTGCAGACCGAGACCGAGGCGCTGGCCGAACTGGCCGAGCGGCACGGGTACGGCCCCGGCCCGGACCTCGCCGGGTACTTCGCCCGGCTGACGTCGACCGCCCGCCTGGTCCGCCTCAGCGTCGAGCACCCGGCGGCGTTCGGGGTGACCCCGCAGATCTCGTACGACACGCTCGACGAGGCGATCGTGAGCTGGCTGATCGAGCAGCGCAAGGCGACGGCCCTGCTCACCTCGGCCCCGCCGGAACCGGAGCTCCCGTGGAGCGACGGCCCCCTGCGCCCCTCGGTCCTCGCGGCGGCGGTGCTGACCGAGCTGTTCGCCTGCGGCCAGGACATCGCCGACGCGGTCGGCATCCGCCTCCGCCGCGACGACGCGATCGGCCACGTCGCCTACTACGGCATCCGCACCCGCGACCGCGTGTACCACCGCCACCAGGAGACACCGCCGGGCCAGTTCCGCTTCGAGCTGCGCGCGCCCTCGGGCGAGCTGTGGGCGTTCGGCCCCCAGGACGCCCGCGACCGCATCACGGGTCCGGCGGAGGACTTCTGCCTCCTGGTGACCGGCCGCCGGTTCGCGGAGGACCTGTCCCTGGTGTTCACGGGCGGGCACACCGCCGAATGGCTGGAGTTGCTGGAGCGCTGAGGCTTCGGTAGGTCCGGGGTTCGCCGGCCTGCGCTCATCCGGCGCCGGGCCGCGGGACTCTCGCCGCGGCCGGCTCGGTGGGCGTGCAGCCGCTCCCGCAGGTGCACCGGCGGGGCCCGCCCGCGGCCGCACCGCCGGCCGCTCCTCGCGGCGCAACGGCCAGCGCGCGGCAACCTCGCAGGCCACCCAGCCGCTCACGCAGGTGCATTGGCGCGGCCTCAACGCCGGCGCCGGCCGCCGGTCCTGGCCCACCCGCGGCCTACTCGAACGGTGCCGGATCCCCCGCCCCCACCCGCAGGATCTCCGCTTCCCCGGAAGAGAAGTCGACCACCGTCGTCGGTTCCACGCCGCAGTCGCCCGAGTCCAGGACCGCCTCCAGGGCGTTGTCCAGCTCCTCCTTGATCTCCCAGCCCTGCGTCATCGGCTCGCCTTCGCCCGGCAGCAGAAGCGTGCTCGACAGCAACGGCTCGCCGAGCTCGGCCAGCAACGCCTGGGTGACGCGGTGGTCCGGGATGCGCACGCCGACCGTCTTCTTCTTCTCGTGCATCAGCCGGCGCGGCACCTCCTTGGTGGCCGGGAGGATGAACGTGTAGCTGCCCGGGGTCGCCGCCTTGATCGCGCGGAACACCGCGTTGTCGATGTGGACGAACTGGCCGAGCTGGGCGAAGTCCTGGCAGACCAGGGTGAAGTGGTGGCGGTGGTCCAGCTTGCGGATGGCGCGGATGCGGTCGAGCCCGTCGCGGTTGCCCGGGCGGCACCCGAGCGCGAAGCACGAGTCGGTCGGGTAGGCGATCAGCCCGTCGTTCCGGAGGATCTCGACCACCTGGCCCAGCGACCGCTTCTGGGGGTTCTCCGGGTGCAGGTCGAAATAGCGTGCCATGGGCCGAGCCTAGTTTCGGCCGCCCGGGACGGCGCGGCGGCCCCCGCGCGTCTCCTATCTTGCCGTACCCGGACCGAACGCTGGGCCCACCCGCGGGTGGCGGCCCACAATCCGCAGTGGACCACAGCCAGGGAGGGCCAGTGATGACGGAGCTGACCGTGCCGGAACTCGACAGCCCCCGTGTCGTCGCCGGGGCCAGGTACCTGTTCGAAGGCCCGCGCGGGCGGGTCTCGCTGACCGAGCTGTTCCTCGGGCACCCGCGGCTCGCCGTGCACCACCCGATGGCCGACCACAGCGGACCCGCGGACGTCGTCCCGGCCGCAGAAGTCACCGACGCGCTGCACGACCCGGGCCTGCGGCTGGTGCTCGTCTCCCGCGCGCCCTACGCCAAACTGGCGCAGTACTGGCGGCACCTCGGCTGGAACGTCGCCGCGTACTCGGCCGCCGGTACCGCGTTCACCGACGACTTCCCGGCCACCCGGCACGTGCCCGGCGCCGCGGGGGGCGACTCCTGGGACGACGACGAGTCCGGGCTCAGCTTCTTCCGGCTGGCGGCCGGTTCCGTGCTGCACACCGGCTCGGTCGCCGTGCCGCGCCTCGACTTCCTGAGCCTGCTCGCGAACGCGCGCGGGCTGCCGCCCACACCGGACGGCCGCTGACCCGATCGGACGCGGCCAGGCCGCGCCGGCCCGTCCGATCGCACGTTTTCGCACCGTTTCCGGTGCGCGCCCTTGAGTTATGATCAGCCGTCAGCTCGCACACACAGCGCCCAGACCCGGCCTCCCGGGCGGCCGGTCGCCGCGCAGATCCGGAGGGTCCGCACTGATGTCTCCGGTCGCCGCTCTCGAGCCCTCCACCGGGCGCTCAGCGACCGCCGAACCCCGCGGCACCACCGCGGCGGACCGGCGCCCCCGGCTGGCCACCTACCTGGCCTCGGCCATCATCGTCGTCGTCATCGCCGGGTTCAGCGTGATCGGCGTCGTCGGCCTGCTGCCGGCGTCGGTCGACGGCCTCCACGCCCTGTACGCCGTCGCCGCCGTCGCCGGCCTGCTCGGCATTCAGCTGCTGTGGTTCAGCCGCCCGTCCGCGCGGCTCGACTCGGTCACCAGCCGGGTGCTGCTCGCCGTGGTGGTCGTGCTGGCCTACGTCCCGCTGCCGACCTTCGGCATCCTGTGGGCGGACATGCCGGACTTCGTCGGCGGCGCGGCGCTGCTGGTGCTGCCGCCGCGGTACGCGTGGCCGACGCTGGGGGTGGTCGCGCTCAGCGAGGTGTGGGTCTACCACACGTTCGGCGCGTCCCCCCTGGACACGATCTACATCGGCTTTTCCGCCTGCTTCTACAGCATCCTCTACTACCTGCTGGCCCGGCTCGCGCGGATGGTCCACGAACTCCACCGCGCCCGCACCGAACTGGCCCAGCGCGCGGTGGCCGAGCAACGCCTCGCCTTCGCCCGCGACCTGCACGACCTGCTCGGCCTGAGCCTGTCCGCGATCGCGCTCAAGGGCGAGCTCGCGCAGCGGCTGATGCGCAAGTCCGTCGAGGCGGCCAAGGCCGAGCTCGGCGAGATCACCGCGACCGCCCAGCGCACGCTGTCCGACGTCCGCGCGGTCTCGCACGGCTACCGCGAACTCTCGCTGGAGAAGGAGTCGCGGACGGCCGAAACGCTGCTGTCGGCCTCGGACGTCGCCGTCCGGGTCCACCTCGACCAGGGCGACCTCCCGGTCCAGGCGCGCACGCTGCTGGCCAAGGTGCTCCGCGAAGGCGTCACGAACGTGCTGCGCTACAGCGAGGTCGAGCACTGCGAGATCGACGTCCGCCACCACGACGGCAAGGTCACCCTCGAAATCGTCAACGACGGCGTGACGGCGGACGACCCGGCGGCCACGCTGGCGACCCTGCCCGACGAGGTCGCCGCGCTCGGCGGCACGGCGACCGCGAAGACCGGTTCGGACGGCCGCTTCCGGCTCCGGGTCGAGCTCCCGGTCCCGGAACGGCTGGGCAGCGGGGCCGCGCACGAAGCCGAGCAGCAGACGGAGACCGAGTCCAAGCGGATCCGCCGGCTGCTCCCGGTGGTCATGTCCCTGATGGCGTGCGGGGCCACGCTGCACGTGCTCGAGCTGACCACCCAGCCGTGGCAGGTGATCCTGGTCGTCGGCTCCATCGTGGCGTTGCTGGCGCTGCAGTTCTCCTACTTCAACCGGCCGGCCACCAACCTGCGCACGGCGCAGAGCTACGGCATGGTGTTCGTCCAGGCCTGCCTGGTCTACCTCCCGCTGCTGCCGCTCGGCCCGAACTGGGTGAGCCTGCCCGGGCTGCTGATCGGGAGTTCGCTGCTCGTCCTGCCGCCGGTCGCGGGGTGGGTGTTCTTCGCGCTCAACATCGCCGCGTACGCGGAAATCCAGCGGATCTCGGGCGCGGACATCACCTCGACGGTCTTCTACACGGCCGCGACCGTGATGACCGGGCTGGCCGTGTTCGGGCTGCTGTGGCTGGTCCGGCTGGTAACCGAGCTCGACAACACCCGGCGGCGGCTGGCCGAGATGGCCCTCGCCGAGGAACGGCTGCGCTTCGCCCGCGACCTGCACGACCTGCTCGGGATGAGCCTGTCGGCGATCGCGTTGAAGAGCGAGCTGACGGCCCGGATCCTGTCGCTGGACCGCCACCGCGCCGCCGACGAGCTCGCCGAGGTCCTCGGCCTGACCCGGCAAGCGCTGTCCGACGTGCGGTCGGTGGCCAGCGGCTACCGCGAACTGTCCCTGGCCAGCGAGTCCCGCACCGCGAAGTCGGTGCTGATTTCCGCCGACGTCCGGGTGCGCATGGAGATGCTCGAAGACGAGCTGCCGACGCCGGTGCGGACGGTGCTGGCCGTGGTGCTGCGCGAAGGCGTCACGAACGTGCTGCGGCACAGCAAGGTGGAGAGCTGCGAGATCGCCATGCACCGCACGGACGGCGGGATCAGCCTCGACATCGTCAACGACGGCGTCGGCGGCTACCGTGACGCGCGGGCCGAAAACCCCGAAAACCCCGATGACCCCGGCGATCCCGCGGAACCGCCGGCGCCGGTCGTGCCCGCGCCGCGCACCGCGCCCCGCGATTCCTCGCCGGGCAGCGGGATCGGCAACCTCTCGCACCGGGTCGCCGACCTCGGCGGCGAGCTGACCGCGGGGGTGGAGGCGGACGGCCGGTTCCGGCTGCGGGCCGTGGTTCCGGTCTGACGGCCGGATTCCTTACTGGTCTATACCTGTTCGCGGCTCAGAGCCAGCCGGACTCCTCGGCGATCCGGATCGCGTCGACCCGGTTGCGGGCGTTGAGCTTCGCCACCACCGTCGTCAGGTAGTTCCGGACCGTGCCGGCGGACAGGTACAGCCGCGCGGCGACCTCCACCGTCCCGTAGCCCTGCGCGGTCATCCGGAGCACGTCCAGCTCGCGGCCGGTGAGCGGGCAGTCGACGGAGTCCCACGCGGCCAGCGCCAGGTCGCCGTCCACCATCCGGCGGCCGGCGAGGACCCCGCGGACGGCGTTGGCCAGCTTGTCGGGCGGCGCGTCCTTCAGCAGGAAGCCGCCCACCTTGGCGTCCAGCGCCCGCCGCAGCGTCCCCGGCCGGCCCAGGCTGGTCAGGATGAGCGTCCGGCACCCCGGCAGCTGTTCGTGCAGCTCACCGGCCGCGGTGAGGCCGTCCTTGCCCGGCAGGTCGATGTCGATGACCGCCACCTGCGCGTGGTTGGCGCGGGCCGCGGCCAGGATCTCCAGGCCGGACGCGACCTCCGCGACCACGTCGATGTCGGGTTCCAGCCGCAGCAGGGCGACCAGCGCCCCCCGTACGATGTGCATGTCCTCGGCAACCAGCACTCTGATCACGGGTGCCTCCGCAGTCACGATTCCCCAGAACTCAAGTCAACCATTCTGCTTGACGAATCGGTTACACCGTTCGGGCATCTCTGGACAGCACTGCCGCGAAATGCACCGGCACAGGCAAATGCCGGGTTAAAACTGCCTTGTCGCGACCGTGCGACTACGACCGGTAACGAGTTCTTGCCATGATCCACAGGCTGTTGGAAATTTTCCCGTCACGTCGTTTGTGGACGACGTCGATGTGCTCCACATGCGACGGGCCGGTCGCCACCCGGCGCGCGGAGCGCGCCCGGCGTGACCGGCCCGGCAAACACGAGAACAGCGAAAACGGTGCTCAGGCCGCCTCGAGCACGTCCAGCCGGCAGATGCTCCCCAGGATCGGCCGGACGTCGGCGGTGCCGTCGCTCCACTGCTCGAACCGGTCGATCGACAGGTCGGTGACGGTCTTCTCGACCTCGATGCCCAGATCGGCGAAAAGTGCGCGGACGTTGGCGGAAACCTGTGCGGACATTATGTGCTCCCAGTGGCGAAGATGAATGCTTCACGTGACATAAATCGTCGCCCAGTGCCGCGGTATCAGCCAGTGCCCGCGTCATCGGGCCGCCGTGGCTTACACATGGTCCGTGCGGTTTCCGGAATGGGGCCGAACGGCCTAACCAACCATCGAATGCGGGTCGAATCACGCTGATTTCGTCACCAAGCGCGATCGGCCGGGTGCGGGGTGCGGTCACCGGCAGCACCCATGTGCATCCGTCACGGGTCGGATACCCAGCATCGGCGACGTCAAACCCGGCATGTGCAAAACGCATGTCGACCACCGGTGAAATCCATCCGCACCGGTGCACAGAGCACTTAAGAAGTAGACGTCCGCCGTTCTACAGTTTTGGTCGGAATCGTTTTTCCGCACCCGGACACTTCACCGGAAGGCCCGGACGCGGCACCGTCGACCGGAGGGGACGGCCCACCATGGATGAGATCGTCCGGCAAGCCGTGGCACGTGCCATCGTGACCATGCGAGACAACCTGGGCGAGCGGCTCACGATCGACGACCTCGCCCGCGCGGCCATGTTCAGCAAGTTCCACTTCACCCGGGTGTTCCTGCGGGTCACCGGCCTGTCGCCGGGCCGGTTCCTGTCGGCCCTGCGGCTGGCGGAGGCCAAGCGCCTGCTGGCCACCACCGTCATCTCGGTGGCCGACATCAGCCACCAGGTCGGGTACAACAGCGTCGGCACGTTCAGCGCGCGGTTCAGCGGGAGCGTCGGCGTCTCGCCGTCGGGCTACCGCCAGCTGCACGGCATGGCGCCGCGGATCGCCGACCGGCAGGCCCAGCCGGGGTCCGGGGCGACCGTGCGGGGCCAGCTGCGCGTCGCCTCCGCCGCCGAGGTCGGACCGGTGTTCGTCGGGCTGTTCGCCGCCCGGATCGCCGAAGGCGCGCCGGCCCGGTACGCCATCCTGCCCGGTCCGGGGCCGTACGCGCTGACCGACGTCCCGCTGGGGTCCTGGTACGTCCTGACGCACGCCTACGGGACCACCCCGCTCGACAACCACGGGCTGCGGCCGTTCACCGGCCTGACCGGGCCGGTGACCATCCACCGCGGCGTCACGGCGAGCCTCGCCGACGTCCGGCTGCGCCCGCGGCACGGCTTCGACCCGCCCGTCCTGCTGGCCCTGCCCGACCTGCGCCACGCCGTAGTCTCACGCCCGCTCGCGAGCTGAGCGTGCAATTCCGGGGGATCGAATCCGCCGTCCGTTAATCCACGGGCGGCGGACTCACCTGTTCGGGGTGAGGCACAGCCATTCGGCCCAGCAGCAGGCATCGGCGGCCGGATTGCCCGCACCGGCCCGGATCGGGTAGGCGGCGGGTGAATATTCGGTATTCCGGCGGCCGCGATCGCGGGAAACACCGGCAAGGCCGCGCAATGGCGTACAATTGCGGTTCGGAGTCGCCGGACTGGGGTGCGAGGTACCGACGTGATCAAGGTGTTGCTGGCCGAGGACATGCACATGGTCCGCGGCGCCCTGGTCGCCCTGCTGAACCTCGAATCCGACATCGAAGTGGTGGCCGAGGTGTCCTCGGGCGACCAGATCCTCCCCGCCGCGAAGGCGGCCC
The DNA here is from genome assembly GCF_002904295.1 of Amycolatopsis sp. CA-128772. Classification (GTDB taxonomy): domain Bacteria; phylum Actinomycetota; class Actinomycetes; order Mycobacteriales; family Pseudonocardiaceae; genus Amycolatopsis. Next base: position 19,424 of record NZ_PPHG01000074.1, on the reverse strand, counting down.
ACCCCGACGTCGCGGTCATCGACATCGATCTGCCGGGCAAGGACGGGCTGTCCGCGGCGATCGAGATCCACGAGAGCCTGCCGGACTGCCACACGCTCATCCTGACCAGCCTGGGCCGCCCGGGCACGGTCCGCCGGGCGCTGGACGCCAAGGTGAACGGCTTCCTGCTCAAGGACGCGCCGTCGGACAAGCTGGCGAACGCCGTGCGGTCGGTCGCCATCGGCCGCCGGGTCATCGACAGCGAGCTGGCCCTGGCCGCCTGGGAGACCGACGACTGCCCGCTGACCCCGCGCGAGGTCGAAATCCTGGGCCTGGCGGCCAAGGGGCGCACGGTGTCCGACATCGCCTCCGAGCTGTTCCTCTCGGCCGGCACGGTCCGCAACTACCTGGCCTCGGTCGTGACGAAGCTGAACGCCCGCAACCGGGTGCACGCCATCCGCATCGCCACCGAAGCCGAGTGGCTCTGACCCACCGGCCGGATCCGCTTCACCACGGAGAAACCTCCGGGAAAACGCTTACCCGACCCGCGCCGGCCAGGTGTATTGCCCTGCGAGGTTGGGGACGCGGCCGGCGGGTGGTTTGCCGCCCAGCGCGGTGTGGCCGCAGTGGTGACTGTAGGTGTGCAGCCACCGCGGTAGCGCAGCCCGACGTTCGGCCTCGGTGCGGCAGGGCTGGTCATAGGCCCATTCGTCGAGCAGGGTCCGGTTGAACCGCTCCACCTTGCCGGTGGTCTGGGGACGGTAGGGGCGGGTGTGTTTGCGGGTGATCTGCGCGCCGCGCAGCGTGTCGCTTCTTGATGTCCATGTGCACCAGATCGCCGGGGGCGGCGTGTTCGTAGCGCGAATGGGGCGACCGGAAGCTCGATCGAGGCGGGCCAGCCGGTAACGGACCAGGACCTGATGCACCGTTGCGGGGTTCAACCCGGCAGGTAGGCGATCCGGGCCAGTCCCACCGGCGGATCAGGCGGACTTCGATGATCCGCCGCGAGAGCCTCCGCTGCTCGGTGTAGACGTCGCACTCCACACCGAACCCGGAGGCCTCCTTCACATCAAGATCATCCGATCAGGTGGCACCACGATCGCAACCTCCCCGGACAGAACAGCTAGGACGCCGCACGCCCCAGCGGGATCGCCACCAGCAGGCGGTGGGTCCCGTCGGGACCCGCTTCGGTCGTCAGCGTGCCGTTCAGGACGTCGATGCGGTCGCGGAGGTTCCGCAGGCCCGCGCCGGCGTCCGCCCCGGCGTCGGCCGCCCCGGCCGCGCCGTCGTTGACGATCTCCAGCCAGGCCGTCCCGTCCTCGGTGCTCACCGACAGCGCGCACCAGCTCGCGGTGCTGTGGCGCACCACGTTCGTGACGCCTTCGCGCAGCGCCGTCCCGAGCGCGGTGGCCACCCGCAGGGGCAGCTCGTCGAGGCCGGAGCGGGCCACCGTCACCCGGGTCCCGGCCGCGCTGAGCACGTCGGCCGCGGCCCGGCACTCCTCCTCGAGCGACAGTTCGCGGTAGCCCGCGGCAATCGTGCGGACGTCGGCCAGCGCCCGCCGCGACATCACCAGCAGCTCGGCGAGCTCCTCCTTCGCCTGCGCGGGCCGGGTGGGCACCAGGCGGTGCACAAGTTCACCCTTGAGGGTGATCGCCGACAGGCTGAGCCCAAGCAGGTCGTGGACGTCGCGGGAGAACCGCTTGCGCTCTTCGGCGATGGCCTGGCGCTTCAGCTCGCGCACCTCCACGTCCCGCTCGGCCACCAGCCGCGCCGACGTGCCGAGCCCGAACAGGGTGAGGCCGGCGACCCCGGCGACCACCGCACCGGCCACGCCCGCGTGCACCGAGGCTCCGGGCCACGCCGAGCCGAGCCCGGCCACGACGCACGCCAGCAACGCGCCGGGCACCGCCTTGGACGGCGGGAACGCCAGCAGCAGCCCGCCGGCGAAGAACCCGCTCGCCGGGCTCCACAGGGCGCCGAACTGCAGCAACGGCACGAAGCCCAGCGCGGCCTGGACGGCCAGGACCACGAGCCGGCGGCCGGCCCGGCCGTGCGTGAACCAGATCAGGTGCCCGGCCGCGAGGGCCGCGGCGCAGGCCAGCGCGGCCAGCCGGTCCAGCCAGGACGCCCGGGCGGTCAGCACGGACAGGAACGCGAGCAGCGCGAGCGCGGCGACCGCGGCCGGCTGCGCGCCGAACACGAGCGCCCGCACCCCGGGCCGTTCCTCCGGCATCGGAGGAGCGGACGGCCCGCCGGCCCGTCGCCGGACTCCTGTACCGCGATTGCGCACCGGCCGAACCACGGCCCCCTCCCGCTTACCCCCCGTGCCCCCAGTGCTACCAAGGTAACAGGGCACGAGGGTGCCGATCGATCATCGGCCGGCGGTCCGCGGCTGCGGCTACCCGGAGAACGGGAAGTCCAGCACGCACTCCCCGACGCTCACCTCCGTCGGCCACTCCAGCTTCAGCGAGCGGTCGACGCGGTCGCCGGCGTCGACCGGGACGGCGTGCGCGGTCAGGCCCATCGCCTTCGCGGTGAGGTAGAGCACCTGCTGCAGGGCGCCCACGTGCACCAGCGTCGTCGCGTACGCCGCGCTGCCGAGGACCCAGGCGATCCGCGACATCCGCGCGGTCATCGTCAGCAGCACCGAGGGACGGCGGTGGCTGCCGGCGCCGATCATCGCCACGTCGAGCATGCCGTCCAGGACGCCCATGTCGTCGTTGATCAGCGTCAGCGTGTGCCACAGCGGGTCGTAGTGGTAGATCCCCCGCGCCAGGCCCGCGCAGCGGTTGATCCCGACGTAGATCTCCAGCTCGTACAGGCAGGCGACGCTGAAGTACGGCCGCTGGGACGCCTCGTGGCCGGGGCCGCCCGGCAGGTGGGCCGGCCCGATCGACCGCACCCGCGCCGCGCGGTAGAGCAGCTCGCCGACCTGCTCGGCGGACAACGCGCGCTCGGTCACCTCGGGGCACGTGTGGTCGCGTTCGAGCAGCGTGGTCAGGGCCGGGTCGGTCGCCTCGATCACCGCCCGGTCGGGCCGGTGCAGCGGGAAGGTCGGACCCGCGGTGAGCTGCTTGACCACCGGCGGTTCGGTCCCCACCCGGTGCGCCTCCGGGTCCGGCGGCCTGCTCTTCTGCCAGGTCCGGCTGCGGGCGTGGAACATCAGGTCGTCGGGCGACCAGACGGCCAGTTCGGCGTCGGTGTCCTCGGCGAACGCCGCCCAGTCGTCGGCCACCAGCACCACGCCCGCGGCCACCAGGAACGCCACGACGTCCGCCACCAGCAGCTCGGTCAGCCCGGTCGCCTCGGCCACCTGCGCGACGGTGACCGGGCCGGCCAGCGACGACGCCACGGTCACCGCGGGCGGGCGCAGCAGGGCGACCCGGTACCGGGCGCGGGGCGACTCGAGCAGCAGGCCGCCGTCCTCCGGGCGCATCGCCGAGAACCGCGACAGCTTGATCAGCCGTCCGGGTGGCACCGGATCGGTCGCGAAGACCGGCGACTGGGTCACCGGGATCGCCGAAAGCACCGGTCCGCGGCCGTCGTTGAGGGCCAGCGAGTGCACGACCGAGCCGGACAGCCGGTTGAGGACCTTCCGCAGCGCCGCCGCCCACGCTTCCGCGCCGCCGGCCACCGACGACGCGAGGTTGCGCATCGACACCGGGCCGAGCACCATCCGGCTCAGCGACTCGCGGACCGGCCCGGGTATCCCCGCCAGTTCGTACTCGCCCCACCAGGTGATCGCGACGACGGTGTCGTCGTCCCCCGCCTCCAGCAAGGTGTCTTCGGTGAGGGACCAGAGCCGGACGGTCTCCGGGATCCCTTCCGGGCGGTCAGCAGGCAAGGCCAACTCCTCAAGCGAACCTAACGAACACGGGCCCCCTGCGGGGACGCCCTCACAGGAACATCGGGAAGGGGTTGAGCCCCTCGTACGGCGTCGGCACGTCGAGCCGGCCCAGCCGGACCGGAACGTCGAAGAGCCGGCCGGGCGCGAACCGGGCCCAGAACGGGCGGAGCCCCGGCGCGAGCACCTTGACCACCGGGATCCCGACGTCGGGCCGGGTCTGGTCGAGCACCAGCAGGTCCAGCCCGGCGCGGCCGAACACCCGGCCCAGCGCCTCGACGTCGTCGCGGACGTCGGTCCGGTTGACGAACGGGAAGTCCGCGGCGGTCCGCATCCGCTGCCCGGCCGCGGGCCGCAGGTACGGCTGGTTCGCGACGGTGGCGTGCGCGAGCCAGCGGCGCGCGTCCGGGTCGTCGAGGCCCGCGCCGGCGGCCTGCACGATGGGCAGCATCTGGTTCAGCTCGGTCACCGCGCGGCGGACCGCGATCCGCGGGTCCAGGTGCGCGCCGAAGCCCAGCATGATGTCCTCGTGCGAGCTGTCGGTCCGCCGGGACAGCGCGACGGTCACCGGGATCCCCAGGTCCGAGGTGACGTCGAGGACCCACAGCTCGCGGTTGATCGCCGCGTAGTTCGCGGACATCTCCGCCAGCCACGGGTCGGCGAACGACGCGAGGTCGACGCCCGGCACCGGCGTGCGGTTGTACCACCACAGGGCGACGGCGTCGCGCTCGACGAGCTCCAGCGCCCCCTGCAGGATGGCGTCCTCCAGGCTGCTGCCCGCCGCGGCGCCGTTCGAGTCGGCGCGCACCCCGCGCGCCGACCCCTCCCGCGGGGTGCCGTAGTACAGGAACGACGTCGGCAGCAGGCGGCGGCGCCCGGACGTCGACCACACCGGCGTCCAGTCGATCCGGGCGGCGCGGTCGAACGGCTCGCCTACGCGCTGGAAGTCCGCGTGCTCGGCGTTCCAGGCGGTGCGCTCGGTGTACTGCCGGTCCGCGAAGAGCATGCAGTCGTTGGGGTGGACGGCCTGCTCGGCCAGCTCGTCGAAGGAGCCCCGGATCCGCAGCTCGTCACCCTGGAAGTTGCCGGAGAACCGTTCCGCGGCCTCGCAGAGCGCGCTGACCTCGGCGTCGAGCGGGCTGACGCCCTTGCCGCCGTTCTCGCAGCGCAGCCCGGCGGCGAGGGCCGCCATGCCGGTGACGCCCCGGGCGATGTTGGGCCCGGAGCGGTACGCGTTGGCGAACCACGGCGCGGCCGGGTCGCGCTGGATCTCCTTGACAATTCCGGTGATCGGGCTGACCAGGTGCCGGTGCCGGTCGAGCATCTGCGCCGGCGTCGCGGTGCGGTGCCCGCCGCCGCCGGTGGTCGCCTTCTTGGCCGGCTGCAGCACGACCGGCCGCGTCGAACGCCACGCCACCAGCCACGGGTCGCCGCAGCGCGGGCACTGCGGGCGGCGGCGCAGCTCGTGCAGCCGGCCCTGCAGGTCGAGCGTGTCGAGCGTCCACACGCACTGCTGGCCCTGGTAGCGGTACCCGGCCACCCACTTGGCCGCCTCCAGGGCGACCAGGTGCGCGGCGGCCGCGGTCAGCGGCGGCAGCGCGGCCATCGGCCGGCGCGCCGGGCCGTCGTGGCCGAGTTCCTCCTGCACGCACGCCTCGGCGTGCCGGTGGCCCCACAGCCGGTGGGTCAGGCAGTGCCAGCACGCGCCGCCCGGCTGCAGCACGGGCCCGATCCAGACGTGGGCGCCCCACGGCCGGGCCAGCAGCCACGGCCGCCCGGCCCGCCGGTGCTCCGCGTCGATCGTGGCCAGCCGCGGGTCGAGGTAGTCGGCGCACAGCACGACCGAAAGCTCGGCGGGGCCGCCGTCCGTGCGCACGCCGAGCCCGGCGCCGGCCAGGGCCCGCTCGACCGCGCCCGGGTCGACGCCGTCGGCGTCGTCGCCCACCGCGATCAGCTGCACGGTGCCCTGCCGTGCGGCCGCGAGGTCGGCGTCGACGCCACAGGCGTCCCAGTAGGCCAGCACGCCCTCGTCGCCGGGACGCGGTTCGGCGGGCCGGCTGCGCAACGTCACCAGGCCGGCGTCGACCAGCTGCGTCAGCAGCGCGGCGACCTCCTCGGGCGCCATCCCGCCGGGACGGCCGCGCAGCAGCCGTTCGAGGTCGTGGGTGCCGTCCAGCAGCGCCGCCAGCGACTCGATCTTGGCGCCGCGCATCGCGATGACGCCCTGTTCGGAAAAGAGGTAGGCCCCCTTGCCCTCCCGGACTTCGGCCCGCAGGTGCCGTCGGAAGGCGGGCGCCGGGGTGGCGGCCGGCGCGGGCGCGGGCTCGCCGTCGCCTGCCGGGATCCGCGCGTCCACCGCTGCGTTGCGCATGCGCTCTCCTGCCGGTCGTCGGGTGGGCGGGACGAGGAATCAGAATCCTGCTCCACCAGGTGACCGCACGGCCAGTGCCGCGAGCACGGCCGAAGACGTGCGTTTCCCATGTTTGAACATGAAAAACGCACAGCGCGGGAGTGCACGGCTCACTGGCCGTACGCGGCCGGGAACCGTCACCGTAGACAGCGACGCCCTTGGCGGCACGGCGCACCGTAACCGAAGTCGCGGCCCTGCGCGAATCGGACCGCTCCCGGGCCGGCACTCCGACACAAGTGAGGACCCGAGTATGCCTACCTCTGCTCGCACCTACGGACAGTTCTGCGGCCTCGCCCGGGCACTCGAGATCGTCGGGGAACGGTGGTCGCTGCTCGTCGTGCGTGACCTCATGCTCGGCCCGAAGCGGTTCAACGACCTGCAGCGCACCCTGCCGCGGATCCCGGTGAGCATCCTGACCTCGCGCCTGAACGAGCTCGAGGAGGCGGGCGTCCTGCGCCGCCGCGTCCTCTCGCAGCTGGACGCCGGCGTCGTCTACGAACTCACCGAGTACGGCGCCGAGCTGGACCAGATCGTGCTCGACCTCGGCCTGTGGGGCGCGCGCTCGCTGAGCTACCCGAAGCCGGACGACGCCTTCACCCTGGACACGGCGATCATCTCGCTGTACGCGACCTTCCAGGAGGAGGCCGCCGCGGGTGTCCACCTGAACTACGAGGTGCACCACCTCGGCGGCGAGATGATCGTGCACGCGATGGTCGACGACGGCGCGCTCAAGGCGTCCGCGGGGGCGCTGCCCGACGCCGACCTGGTGATCGAACCGCAGGGCCCGGCGCTGTTCGACCTGCTCACCGGCAGCCTGTCGGCCAAGGACGCCATCGACGGCGGCAAGGTCCGGCTGGAGGGCGACCCCGCCCACCTCGACGTGTTCACCCGGCTGTTCCACATCCCGCCGGCCCCCGAGCGCTCGACCGGTCTCGCGCTGCACTGACCCGCCCGTTCCGGACGTCCCACCCGCGGCCCCGGCGCAATCCGCCGGGTGCCGCAATTCCCGTTCCGGGATCAGCACTCTGGAGTAATCGGCGGCCGCCCGCGGCCCGATATCGTCGACACACCGAAATGCCGGATTCGCGAGACACTGGGGTGCACATGTCGACGTCCGCAGTCGCCCGGCCGGGCGGGTTCCTCGGCGAGCTCAACAGCCGCCACCACCACCGCGCGCTCGCCGTGTTCATGGTCATCGTCGTCGCGCACTGGGCCGAGCACATCGTCCAGGCCGTCCAGATCTACGGCTTCGGCTGGCCCACCTCGAAGGCGCGCGGCGTGCTCGGGATGCCGTTCCCGTGGCTGATTTCGCAGGAGTGGCTGCACTACGGCTACGCGCTGGTGATGCTGGTCTTCCTGTGGGTCCTGCGCCACGGCTTCGCGGGCCGGTCCCGGCAGTGGTGGAACCTCGCGCTGGGCATCCAGTTCTGGCACCACATCGAGCACCTGCTGCTGTTCATCCAGGCGCAGTCGGGCTGGCGGCTGGCCGGGCAGAAGGTGCCCACGAGCATCATCCAGCTGCTGGTGCCCCGCGTGGAGCTGCACCTGTTCTACAACACGATCGTCACCATCCCGATGATCGTCGCGGTCGTCCTGCACCGGCGCGCCTCGGCCGCCGAGCGCAAGGTGACCGGCTGCTCCTGCGGCACGCCCAGGCAGCCCGTGCTCGCCGCGTCGTGAAGCGGGCGCTGGCGCTGCTGGCGCTGCTCGCCGGCTGGCTGCTGTTCAGCGCCACGCCGGCGTCCGCCCACGTCGAGATCATCTCGTCGACCCCCGGGGACGGCGCCCGCCTGAGCGCGGCGCCGTCCCTCGTGTCGGTCACCCTGTCGGAGAACGTCGGGATCCAGCCGGGGTCGATCAAGGTCGTCGACCTCGGCGGCCGGCAGGTGGACACCGGGCCGGTGTTCCAGCCCGGCGAGGCCGCCGAGCAGGTCGCGGTGCGGCTGCAGGCCGGCCTGCCGGACGGCAGCTACCTGGTCGAATACGCCTTCGTCTCGGCCGATTCCCACCCGGTGCGCGGCACCGTCGCGTTCGTGGTCGGCACCGGCCCGCTGGTGACGTCGGCGGGCGCGGTGTCGGCGGCCACCGGCACCGACGCGGCCGTCGGCGCCCTGTCGACGACGGTGCGCTGGCTCGCCTACCTGGGCGTGGTGCTCCTGGGCGGCCTGGCGTTCGTGGTCCTGTGCCGCCCGGCGGCCCGCACCGACCCCCGCGCCCGGCGGCTCCTGAGCTGGGGCGCCGGGCTGGTCGCGGTGACCACGGTGGCGGCCTTCGTGCTGCAGGGCCCGTACGCGGCCGGCCGGAACCTCGAGGCGGTCTTCGACACGGGGCTGCTCGCGGACACCTGGCGCGTCGCGTACGGAAAGCTCCTGCTCCTGCGGCTGGCGGCGGTGGCCGCGCTGGCGGTGCTGGTGCCGGGCCTCCTGCGGCCGGCGCTCCCCGACCGGCTGCGGTCCCGCTACGAGAACCTGGCCATGGTGAGCGGCTTCGTGGTGCTGCTGACGTTCTCGGCCACCGGCCACCCGGTCACGGACCCGATCATGTTCGTCTCGGTGACGGCGGACCTGGTGCACTTCGGCGCGATCGCCCTCTGGGCGGGCGGGTTGACCCAGCTGGCCCTGGCCCTGTTCCGCCCGGCCGCGGACGAGGACCTCGCCCCGGTGGCGGCCCGGTTCTCCGGCCTCGCGGCGGGCTCGGTGGGAGCGATCGCCCTCAGCGGCGCGGTGCTGGCCCTGCGCATCATGCCGTCGTTGCGCACGCTCTGGACCACCGGGTTCGGCCTGCTGGTACTGCTGAAGATCGCCGGCTTCGCGGTGCTGCTGGCGGTGGCGAGCCGGTCGCGCCGGGCGGTGCACCGGAGTTTGACGGGCACCGCGGAGAAGGGCGCAACGAAGACGGTCGCGGCAAGCTTGCACCGCTTGCGGCTGGCGGTGGCGGTCGAGGTGGTGCTCAGCGTGGGGGTGTTGGCGCTGGCGGCCTTGCTGACAGTGACCCCACCGGGCGGCTGAGGCCGCGCCGCAGCTGCGGGCGGTTGCCTCGCCCCGAGCAGGTGCGGGCGGTCGCCTCGCCCCGAGCAGGTGCGGCGGTGCCGGCGCTGCACACCGCCCCACCCGACGGCCGAGGCCGCTCACCCGCCCCGCAGCCGTGGGCGGTCGCCTCGCCTCCGAGCAGCCGCGGCAAGGGTAGCGGTGCCGGCGCTGCACACCGCCCCACCCGACGGCCGAGGCCGCTCACCCGCCCCGCTGCCGCGGGCGGTCGCCCCACCACCGAGCAGCCGCGGCAAGGATGGCGCTCCCCACCGCTCTGCTGAGGCCGGCCCCCACTCCGGCCGGCCGGCGTCGGGGTTCCGGCGCTGCTCACCACCCCCGCGGCTGGGGAGCGGTCGCCCCGCCCGATCAGCCACGGCCGGCGTGGCGGTGTCAGCCGCCAGTCAGCCGTCAGCCAGCCGGGAGGCCCTCAAGCGCCCGGCCGTGCCGGCGGTGCGAACGGCCCCCACGTGAACGCCGGCAGCCACGGCCCCGGCGCCTCACTCCACTCCAGCTCCGCCAGCTGCCCGAGCGACCGGCGGCCGGCCAGCGCGCGGTACAGGTCGTACGCCGGCGCCGTCAGCGATGCCGTGGGCCGGCCCGGGCCCGCCGTCCACACCGAACCGCCGGTCGTGCGCAGGTGCAGGGGTCGCAGCCCGTGGCCGGTGACCGAACCCGAGAAGCCGCGGACCAGCAGGTCGAAGCTCGGCGCCCAGGCCGCGTGCTCCACCGGCGGCGGCACGCCCAGTGCCGCGCGCAGGTCCAGCTCGTGGGTGTAGGCGTCCATCACCATGATCTCGCCGCTGGTCCCGCCCGCGGCCGCGAGCCGGCGGTCGACCTCCGCGCCGACCTCGTCCCAGCGGTCGAGCAGCGCCGGCACCGACGGCGGCTCGTCCGGTGCCGGGGGCGGGGTGCCGCCGTGGCGGGCGAGCACGCGTTCGGCGATGGCGGTGAGGTGGCCGAGCAGGTCGGTGACCGTCCATTCAGGACACGCCGGGACCGGGCGGTGGTGGTCGCCGGGCCGCCCCTCGAGCAGGGCGCGGATGCCGCGCCGCACCGCCGGGTAGCCCACGAAGTCCGGTGCCGGGACCGGCCGAGTCGCTGTCACGCGTTCCACCTCACCCTGGCACGATCGGTGCTCGAGGCCCAGTATGCCCTGGTGGCGGCCCCGCCGGTTCTCCTCGCGTGCCGCCACCGAACCCGCTTGGAGGTCCGTTGCCCACCCTGTGGTCCACGTCGGCGCAGTGGGAGCTGCTGCCGCCGGTCCTGCTGGCGCTCGTGCTGAGCGTCGCCATCGGGCTCGAGCGCGAGGCCGGCATGAAGGCCGCCGGGCTGCGCACGCACAGCCTGGTCGGCGTCGGCTCGGCCGTGTTCATGCTCGTGTCGAAGTACGGCTTCGCCGACCTGCTCGGCCTCGACCAAGTCTCGCTCGACCCGTCGCGGATCGCCGCGCAGATCGTGTCCGGCATCGGCTTCGTCGGCGGCGGCCTGATCTTCGTCCGCCGCGACGCGGTGCGCGGGCTGACCACGGCGGCGACCATCTGGCTCACCGCCGCCGTCGGCACGGCGTGCGGTGCCGGGCTGCCGGTGCTCGCCGCCGGCACGACCATCGCCCATTTCGTGGTGACGCGCGGGCTGCCGCCGCTGCAGCGGTTCGTCGCGCGCCACCGGCGTGAACCGCCGGTGATCCGGTTGAGCTATCTCGACGGCCGCGGCGTGCTGCGCGCGGCGCTCGCCGCGTGCACCGGACGCGGCTGGTCCGTGCACCGCGTCGACGTCGACCACGAGTCGGTTTCCGAGGAGGGGCACCGGATTGCGGTCGTCACGCTGCGCCTGGACGGGCGCGGTGATCTTTACGACCTCGCCGGGGAACTGGCCGAACTGCCCGGCGTGCGGAGCACGTCCACCGGCCGCGGGGAACCGTTCGACGAATGATCGCCCGCCCGGGGAGCGCTCGGCGGGGAGTTTGCGGCACACTGGGGTACACACGAAATTCCCCGATGCCGCAACGGAAACGCGCGGCCGGGGAGAAACCATCCAATTCGGAGGTGAGACATGGCCCCCGGCGGTGGCGAGGACGTGGCGCTCGCGTTGCCCGGATTCGACCTGGCGTGGCGCGGTTTTCAGCGCGCACAGGTCACCGAATACGTCGAGTGGGCCGAGGCCGAGATCCGCAGGCTCACCGCCGAACGCGACGCGGCGCGGCGACGCGGGGCCGAGCTCGCCGAGGAGAACCGTGAGCTCCGCGTGAAGATCGACCGGATCAGCATGACGCCGATCCCGGCGGACGCGCTGCAGGAGCGCGCTCGCCGGATGATCGAGCTGACCCGCGAGGAAGCGGCGGAAATCACCGCGCAGGCAAGGGAAACGGCGGCGGGGATCCGCCGCGAGGCCGAGGCGGAGGCCGTCCGGCTCACCGAGAAGGAACGCCGGCTGGTCGCGGACGCCGAGGCCGAGCGCGAGCGGCAGCGCGCCGAGCACGAGGAGTTCGTCCGCGCGGCCGAGCTGCGCCGTCGCGAGCTCGACGAGGCCGCGGCGCATCGCCGCGCCCAGCTGGAAGAGGACCACACGCGCGCCATGACGGTCCGGCGCACCGACGCGGCGCGCGAGCTGGCCGAGCAGGAAGCGGCCGCCCGCGCGAAGGCGGATCAGCTGGTCACGACGGCCAAAGGCGAGCTGGCCGCGGCCCGCGAGAAGGCGGCGCAGGTGGTCACCGACGCGACCCGCCACGGCGAATCGCTGGTCGAGGCGGCCCGACGCGAGGTCACGGCGTTGTCCGAGGTCCGCGACAAGCTCCATGCGAGCCTCACGGGCTGCCGGTCCCTGCTGGCCGACGCGGCGGTCGCCCTCGACGACCGCCCGGGACCGTTCGACCCGGAGGCGACGTTGCCGATGTCGAAGAGAGTCCCGGTCCAGCGCCGTTCACCGGCGACCGACCTGGCGGTCGGTTGACGAACGCCGCCGCTTCGGTCCGGCGCGGGCCGGCGGTGGCCGCGGCGGTGGTGACGCTGGCGGCGTCGACGACCCTGGCCAACCGAGTCCTGCCGGGGTGGGCGTACCCGCTGTGCGGCCTGGTGGCGGCGGCGGTGCTGGTGGCGCTGGCCCGCGCGGCCGGGTGTTCGTGGCTTGACCTGGGCTTGCACACGGTCCGCCGTCCCGCGCTGGTCGGCTTGGCCGGAGCGGGGCTGGTGGCGGTGGTGTTCGGCATCGCGCTGGCGGTCCCGGCGCTGCGCACGGTGTATCAGGACGGCCGCGTCGGCGACCCGGACTTCGCCCAGCTGCTGTGGCTGACGTGCGGCCGCATCCTGTTCGGCACGGTGCTGATCGAGGAGGTGGCGTTCCGCGGAGTGCTCCCGGCCCTGTTCGGCGCGGCCGACGAACGGTGGCGCTGGCGCCCGATCCTCGCGGCGGCGGCGCTGTTCGGCCTGTGGCACGCGCTCCCGGCCCTGGCGATCGGCCGCAACGCGGCGGTCCACGAGGTGTTCGGTTCGACGCCGGCGGTGGTGCTGCAGGTCCTGGCCATGGCGGCAGCAGGCGCGGCCGGGATCTTCCTGCACTGGTGGCGGCACACGGGCCGCGGCGTGCTGGCGTCGGTGATCGTGCACTTCACGACCAACGCGGGCGGCCTGGCCCTCGCGGTATTGGTGCGCTGAGCGGCGCTCGGCTCACGAACGAACCAGCAGCGCTCCTGCCCCGAAGAACGAACCAGCAGCGCTCCTGCCCCGAAGAACGAACCAGTAGCGCTCCCGCCCCGAAGAACGAACCAGCAGCGCTGCCGCCTACGAGCGAACCAGCCGCGCGATGGCGTCCGACGCTTCCCGCACCTTCAGGTCCGCTTCCTCGCCGCCCGCAGCGGCCGCCTGGACCACGCAGGTGGCCAGGTGCTCGTCCAGCAGCTCCAGGGAGAACGACTGCAGCGCCTTCGTGGCCGCCGAGACCTGGGTCAGGATGTCGATGCAGTACTTGTCCTGCTCGACCATGCGCTGCAACCCGCGGATCTGCCCCTCGATCCGGCGCAGCCGCTTGAGATAGGCGTCCCGCTCGCTGCCGTAACCCGTCATCGCCCACCTGTCCCCGTCGTCGGCTTCCCGCCACCGACTATACCCTCCCGGGGTGTCAGCGGAAGCGGCGCAGGCGGAGGCTGTTGCTGACCACGAACGCCGACGAGCACGCCATCGCCGCGCCCGCGATCATCGGGTCGAGCAGGCCCAGTGCGGCCAGCGGCAGCGCCGCCACGTTGTAGGCGAACGCCCAGAACAGGTTGGCCTTGATCGTCGACAGCGTCCGCCGGGCCAGCCGGATCGCGTCGGCCGCCACGCGCAGGTCGCCGCGCACCAGGGTCAGGTCGCTCGCCTCGATCGCCGCGTCCGTGCCGGTGCCCATGGCCAGGCCCAGGTCGGCCTGGGCGAGCGCGGCCGCGTCGTTGACGCCGTCGCCGACCATCGCCACCACGCGGCCCTCGGCCTGCAGCCGCTTGACGACCGCGACCTTCTCCTCCGGCAGCACCTCGGCGACGACCTCGTCGATCCCCGCCTCGGCCGCGATCGCCCGCGCCGCGCCGGCGTTGTCGCCAGTCAGCAGCACCGGCGTCAGGCCGAGTTCGCGCAGCTCGGCGACGGCCTGCGCGGACGTCGGCTTGATCGTGTCGGCGACGACCAGCCGGCCGCGGACCTCGCCGTCCCAGGTCACGCCGACCGTCGTCGCGGCGTCGCCCTCGGCGCGCCCGACGCTGACCGTGCGGCCTTCGACCACGCCGGTCACGCCGACGCCCGGCGTGCTGCGGAAGTCCGTGACCGCGGGAAGCACGCCGAACCGCTGCTTCGCCGCCTCCGCGATGGCGCGGCCGATGGGGTGTTCGGAGGCGGCCTCGACGGCGCCCGCCAGCCGCAGCGCCTCGCCGTCGCCCTCGACCAGGGTCATCCGGCCGGTGGTGACGGTGCCGGTCTTGTCCAGGACGACGGTGTCGGCGCGGCGGGTGGATTCGAGCACCTCGGGGCCCTTGATCAGGATGCCCAGCTGGGCGCCCCGGCCGGTGCCGACGAGCAGCGCCGTCGGCGTCGCGAGGCCGAGCGCGCACGGGCAGGCGATGATCAGCACCGCGACCGCGGCGGTGAACGCCTGGTCCGGGGCCCCGCCGGTGGCGAGCCAGACCACCAGCGTGGCCAGCGCCGCGAGGACGACCAGCGGGACGAACACCGCCGAGACGCGGTCGGCGAGCCGCTGGGCCCCGGCCTTGCCGTTCTGGGCGGCCTCGACGAGCCGCGCCATCTGCGCCAGGCGCGTGTCGTCGCCGACGCGGGTGGCCCGCACGAACAGGCGCCCGCCGACGTTGACGGTGGCGCCGGTGACCGCGTCGCCCGGCCCGACCTCGACCGGGACGGATTCCCCGGTGAGCATGCTGGTGTCGACCGCGGAGCCGCCTTCGGTGACCACGCCGTCGGTGGCGATCTTCTCGCCGGGCCGGACGAGGAAGAAGTCTCCTTCGTGGAGGCCGGCCACCGGGACCAGGTGCTCCTCGCCGTCGCGCAGGACGGTGACGTCCTTCGCACCGAGGTCCATGAGCGCGCGCAGGGCGGCGCCGGCGCGGCGCTTCGCCCGCGTCTCGAAGTAGCGGCCGGCCAGGATGAACGTGGCGACGGCGGCGGCGACCTCGAAGTACAGGTGGTGGTGGCCGCCGCCGGCGAGGAGGGCGTACAGCGACCAGGCCACGGAAGCGACGACACCGAGGGAGATCAGCGTGTCCATCGTGGCGGTCGCGTGCCGCAGGTTGACCGCGGCGGCACGGTGGAACGGCCAGGCGCCCCAGGTCACGACCGGGGCGGCGAGGACGAGCGCGGCCCAGGCCCAGCCCGGGAACTGCCAAGCCGGGACCATCGCGAGCGCGACCAGCGGCACGGTGAGCACCGCGGAGGTGAGCAAACGTTTGCGCAGGGTCGCCGGTTCGTCCGGCGTCTCCGGCTCGGGGAGCCGCGCGGAGTAGCCGGCGGCTTCGACGACGGCCGTGAGGTCGCTCACCGAAAGCCGGCTCGGGTAGCTGACCTGGGCTTTTTCGGTGGCGTAGTTGACCGTCGCGGTGACGCCGTCGACCTTGTTGAGCTTCCGCTCGACGCGGGCGGCGCAGGACGCGCACGTCATCCCGCCGATGGCGAGCTCGACGCGGGTCGCGGTGGTCACGTCGGCGGGGCTCACGCGACCAGGCGGTAGCCGGCCTCGGTCACGGCGGCGGCCACCGCGTCGGTGGTGAGCGGGGTGTCGCTGGTCACGGTCACGCGCCCGCTCTCGACGTCGACGTCCACGTTCCGGACGCCGTCGAGTTCGGAGACCTCCTCGCGGACCGACGTGGCACAGTGCCCGCAGGTCATGCCCTCGACGGTGTAGGTCGTTTCGGCCATTTCCCGCTCCTTTCGTCTCCTTCCTTTATACCCATCGGGGGTAGGGGTTCTCCATCGGGGCCCGCCAGACTCGCGGCATGCGGAAGATCTACGCGATCGGCATCGGCGCCGGCGACCCCGAGCACCTGACGGTCCAGGCCATCGACCGCCTCAACCGCGTCGACGTGTTCTTCGTCCTCGACAAGGGCGCGGAGAAGGCCGACCTGGTGCGGCTGCGGCAGGAGATCCTGGACCGGTTCGTGACGCGCGAGTACCGCGTGGTCCGGGCGGAGGACCCACCCCGTGACCGCACCCCGGCGGATTACCGCGCGGCGGTGGCGGACTGGCACGCGGCGCGCGCGGCGGTGTACGAATCGCTGATCCTGTCGTCGCTGGGGCCGGGCGAGGTGGGCGCGTTCCTGGTGTGGGGTGACCCGTCGCTGTACGACAGCACGATCGCGTTGATCGAGGCGGTGCTGGTGCGGGGGAACGTGGCGTTCGAGTACGAGGTGGTGCCGGGGATCAGCAGCATTTCGGCGTTGGCGGCCCGGCACCGGACGACGATGAACCAGATCGGCCGGGCGGTCCAGCTGACCACGGGCCGCCGGCTCGCTTCGGGCTGGCCGGACGGGGCCGACGACGTGTTCGTGTTGCTGGACGCCCACACGACGTTCGACCGCTACGTCGACGAGGGGCTGCACATCTTCTGGGGCGCCTACCTCGGCACGCCGCACGAGATCCTGCGTTCGGGCCCGCTGACGCCGGCGCTGGCCGAGGACATCCGGCGCGTCCGGGCGGAGGCGCGGGAACGGCACGGGTGGATCATGGACACGTGCCTGCTGCGCCGGCCGGCCGGGGAATAGGAAAAGGCCCCGGGAGAACCTTGCGGGGTTCTCGACCGGGGCCTTTCCATCATGTTGAGTTCGGCGGTGTCCTACTCTCCCACAACCCTTCGGTTGCAGTACCATCGGCGCTGTCAGGCTTAGCTTCCGGGTTCGGAATGGGACCGGGCGTTTCCCTGACGCTAAAACCACCGAAACACTCCGAAACAACACACACCGTTCACCGGCGTGGTGTTTCAGAACCGTAGAGTGGATGCGCAACATCTTCGTAGACAAGTCCTCGGCCTATTAGTACCAGTCAACTCGACAACACATTACTGTGCTTCCATTTCTGGCCTATCAACCCAATGGTCTGTTGGGGGCCTTAACCCACAAAGGGTGGGATACCTCATCTTGGAACAGGCTTCCCGCTTAGATGCCTTCAGCGGTTATCCCTTCCGAACGTGGCCAACCAGCCATGCCCTTGGCAGAACAACTGGCACACCAGAGGTTCGTCCGTCCCGGTCCTCTCGTACTAGGGACAGCCTTCCTCAAGTATCCTACGCGCGCGGCGGATAGGGACCGAACTGTCTCACGACGTTCTAAACCCAGCTCGCGTGCCGCTTTAATGGGCGAACAGCCCAACCCTTGGGACCTACTCCGGCCCCAGGATGCGACGAGCCGACATCGAGGTGCCAAACCATGCCGTCGATATGGACTCTTGGGCAAGATCAGCCTGTTATCCCCGGGGTACCTTTTATCCGTTGAGCGACACCCCTTCCACCAGGAGGTGCCGGATCACTAGTCCCGACTTTCGTCCCTGCTCGACATGTCTGTCTCACAGTCAAGCTCCCTTGTGCACTTGCACTCAACACCTGATTGCCAACCAGGCTGAGGGAACCTTTGGGCGCCTCCGTTACTCTTTAGGAGGCAACCGCCCCAGTTAAACTACCCATCAGGCACTGTCCCTGAACCAGATCATGGCCCGAGGTTCAGATTCCCAATTCGACCAGAGTGGTATTTCAACAACGACTCCACAGCCACTAGCGTGACCACTTCACAGTCTCCCACCTATCCTACACAAGCCGAACCGAAAACCAATACCAAACTATAGTAAAGGTCCCGGGGTCTTTCCGTCCTGCCGCGCGTAACGAGCATCTTTACTCGTAGTGCAATTTCGCCGGGCCTGTGGTTGAGACAGCCGGAAAGTCGTTACGCCATTCGTGCAGGTCGGAACTTACCCGACAAGGAATTTCGCTACCTTAGGATGGTTATAGTTACCACCGCCGTTTACTGGCGCTTAAATTCTCAGCTTCGCCATTGCTGGCTAACCGGTCCTCTTAACGTTCCAGCACCGGGCAGGCGTCAGTCCATATACATCGTCTTGCGACTTCGCATGGACCTGTGTTTTTAGTAAACAGTCGCTTTCCGCTGGTCTCTGCGGCCACCCACCCCTAGCCCGCGAAGGGCTTCAGGATGTTTGGCCCCCCTTCTCCCGAAGTTACGGGGGCATTTTGCCGAGTTCCTTAACCACAGTTCACCCGATCGCCTTGGTATTCTCTACCTGACCACCTGTGTTGGTTTGGGGTACGGGCCGTGCATGCACTCACTAGAGGCTTTTCTCGGCAGCATAGGATCACTCTACTTCGCCTCAAACGGCTACGCATCACGTCTCAGCCTTCACGAGTGACGGATTTGCCTACCACTCGGCCTACACGCTTACACCAGGACAACCATCGCCTGGCGGAGCTACCTTCCTGCGTCACCCCATCGCTTGACTACTACGAAATCAGGTCCCACGCTCCACACACCACCATCCACCCGAAGGCTTCAAGCGATGGCTTTGGGTGGTTAGTATCAAACGCCTCGTCATGGGCGCACATGCTCGGGTACGGGAATATCAACCCGTTGTCCATCGACTACGCCTGTCGGCCTCGCCTTAGGTCCCGACTTACCCTGGGCGGATTAGCCTGGCCCAGGAACCCTTGGTCATCCGGCGGCAGAGTTTCTCACTCTGCATTCGCTACTCATGCCTGCATTCTCACTCCCACACCCTCCACCGCTAGCTTCCGCCACGGCTTCCCTGGGTGCAGGACGCTCCCCTACCCATCAACACGACTACACACAAACCTCAAGGGCTCGCATGGATCACATGTGTCAATGACACAGCTTCGGCGGTGTGCTTAAGCCCCGCTACATTGTCGGCGCAGGACCACTTGACCAGTGAGCTATTACGCACTCTTTCAAGGGTGGCTGCTTCTAAGCCAACCTCCTGGTTGTCTGGGCAATCCCACATCCTTTCCCACTGAGCACACACTTAGGGGCCTTAGCTGGTGTTCTGGGCTGTTTCCCTCTCGACGACGAAGCTTATCCCCCGCCGTCTCACTGCCGTACTCTAACACCACGGTATTCGGAGTTTGGTTGATTTCGGTAACCCGGTAAGGCCCCTAGACCATCCAGTAGCTCTACCCCCGTGGAGAAACATACGACGCTGCACCTAAATGCATTTCGGGGAGAACCAGCTATCACGGAGTTTGATTGGCCTTTCACCCCTACCCACAGCTCATCCCCTCAGTTTTCAACCTAAGTGGGTTCGGGCCTCCACGACGTCTTACCGTCGCTTCACCCTGGCCATGGGTAGATCACTCCGCTTCGGGTCTAGACCACGCGACTATAGGCGCCCTATTCAGACTCGCTTTCGCTACGGCTACCCCACACGGGTTAACCTCGCCACGCAGCACTAACTCGCAGGCTCATTCTTCAAAAGGCACGCCATCACCCAACAAGTAGGCTCTGACGGCTTGTAGGCACACGGTTTCAGGTACTCTTTCACTCCCCTCCCGGGGTACTTTTCATCTTTCCCTCACGGTACTCGTCCGCTATCGGTCTTCAGGAAGTATTTAGGCTTACCGGGTGGTCCCGGCAGATTCACAGCAAATTCCACGAGCTCGCTGCTACTCGGGAACACCA
>NZ_PPHG01000073.1 GCF_002904295.1 Amycolatopsis sp. CA-128772 | reverse complement strand
GTGGCGGCGGCGGTCGTGGCGGCCCCGGTGGCCGTGGCGGTACCGCGGGTGCCTTCGGGCGTCCGGGTGGTCCCTCGCGCAAGGGTCGCAAGTCGAAGCGGCAGAAGCGCCAGGAGTACATGGACAACATGCAGGCGCCCAGCGTCGGCGGCGTCCGCCTGCCCAAGGGCCAGGGCGAGACGATCCGGCTGCCGCGTGGTGCCTCGCTGACCGACTTCGCCGAGAAGATCGACGCCAACCCGGCTTCGCTGGTGCAGGTGCTCTTCCACCTCGGCGAGATGGTCACCGCGACGCAGTCCGTGTCGGACGACATCCTCGAGCTGCTCGGCGGCGAAATGAACTACAACGTTCAGGTCGTCAGCCCCGAGGAGGAGGACCGCGAGCTGCTGGAGACCTTCGACATCACCTACGGCGACGACGCGGGTGGCGAAGAGGATCTGCAGGTCCGGCCGCCGGTCGTGACCATCATGGGTCACGTCGACCACGGTAAGACCCGCCTGCTCGACACGATCCGGAAGACGAAGGTCCGCGAGAGCGAGGCCGGCGGCATCACGCAGCACATCGGTGCGTACCAGATCGAGACCGAGCTCGAGGGCAACCCGCGCCTGATCACCTTCATCGACACCCCGGGTCACGAGGCGTTCACCGCCATGCGTGCCCGTGGTGCGAACTCGACCGACATCGCGGTGATCGTGGTGGCGGCCGACGACGGTGTGATGCCGCAGACGGTCGAGGCGATCAACCACGCGCAGGCCGCCAAGGCCCCGATCGTGGTCGCGATCAACAAGATCGACAAGGAAGGCGCGAACCCGGACAAGATCCGGCAGCAGCTGACCGAGTACGGCCTGGTCGCCGAGGAGTACGGCGGCGACACGATGTTCGTCGAGATCTCCGCGCGGCAGAACATCAACATCGACGGCCTGCTCGAGGCGATCCTGCTGACCGCGGACGCCGCTCTGGACCTCCGGGCCAACCCGGACATGGAGGCCCAGGGTGTCGCGATCGAGGCGCACCTCGACCGCGGCCGCGGCCCGGTGGCCACCGTCCTGGTCCAGCGCGGCACGCTGCGCGTCGGTGACTCGGTCGTGGCGGGTGACGCCTACGGCCGCGTCCGCCGGATGGTCGACGAGCACAACGTCGACGTCACCGAGGCGCTGCCTTCGCGTCCGGTCCAGGTCATCGGCTTCACGTCGGTGCCCGGCGCGGGCGACACCTTCCTGGTGGTCGACGAGGACCGCGTCGCCCGGCAGATCGCCGAGCGCCGCTCGGCTCGCACGCGGAACGCGCTCAACGCGTCGCGCCGCAAGCGGGTCAGCCTCGAGGACCTCGACTCCGCCTTGAAGGAGACGAACAGCCTCAACCTGATCATCAAGGGTGACAACTCGGGTACGGTCGAGGCCCTCGAAGCCTCGCTGCTCCAGCTGGACGTCGGCGACGAGGTCGAGCTGAACGTGGTCCACCGCGGTGTCGGTGGCGTGACCGAGTCGGACATCGACCTGGCGACCGCGTCCGACGCGATCGTCCTCGGGTTCAACGTCCGCGCCCAGGGCAAGGCGACGGAGCGGGCCACCCGCGAGGGCGTCGACGTCCGGTACTACACGGTCATCTACCAGGCGATCGACGAGATCGAGCAGGCCCTCAAGGGCATGCTCAAGCCGGAGTACGAAGAGGTCGAGCTGGGCCGCGCGGAGGTTCGCGAGGTCTTCAAGTCCTCCAAGATCGGCACGATCGCGGGTTGCCTGGTCATGTCCGGCGAGATCCGGCGCAACGCCCGGGCCCGTCTCCTGCGCGACGGCACCGTCGTCGCGGAGAACCTGCCGATCAGCTCGCTGCGGCGGTTCAAGGACGACGTGGTCGAGGTCCGCGAGGGCTACGAGTGCGGTCTGACGCTCGGTTCGTACGGCGACCTCAAGGTCGGCGACTCGATCGAGACGTACGAGCAGCGCGAGAAGCCGCGAGCGTAAGGAAGTTCGACGCCGGGTGTGCGTTTCGGCGCACACCCGGCGTCTCCCTACTACACCACCCAATCTGCCTATGTTCGTCGGAGCTCTCGAGCTCGACATCCTGCTCGGCGACGTCCATTCGCTGAAGCAGAAGCGATCCGTGGTCCGTCCGGTGCTGGCCGAGGTGCGCAAGCGCTTCGCCGTTTCGGTGGCCGAAGCCGGGCACACCGACCTGCACCGCCGGACCCTCATCGGGGTGGCCGTGGTCGCCGAAGGTGGCGAGCACGTCCGCGACGTGCTCGACTCGTGTGAGCGGTACGTGGCGAGCCGGCCGGAGTTCGAACTGCTTTCCGCCCGGCGCCGGCTGCTCGGACCGGACGATTAGATCTTCCTAGGAGAACGACATGGCCGATCCTGCTCGGGCTCGCAAGCTCGCCAAGCGGATCTCGCAGATCGTCGCGTCGGCGATCGAACACGAGGTCAAGGACACCCGGCTGGACTACGTGACCATCACGGACACGAAGGTCACCGGCGACCTGCACGACGCCACGGTGTACTACACGGTGCTCGGCGAGAAGCTGGACACCCCTCCGGACTTCGCCGGTGCCGCGGCCGCGCTCGAATCGGCGCGCGGGATGCTCCGCACGAAGGTCGGGCAGGGCACCGGCGTCCGCTACACGCCCACGCTGACGTTCGTCGCCGACACGATTCCCGAGGAGTCGAAGCGGATCGAGGACCTGCTCGCGAAGGCCCGTGAGGCCGACGCAGAGGTCGCGCGCCGCTCGGCGGGAGCCCAGCACGCGGGCGAAGCCGACCCGTACAAGGCGCCTCGCGAAGCCGAAGACGCCGAAGACGACGAGTTCGCGGAGGAGGAGAGCCGGGGCTGACCCGTGCTCTCCCGCCGCGGTCTGCTCGCCGGCAGCGCACTGGCGCTGCTGGCGGGCTGCTCGTCGCCCGAACCCCCACCCGGCCCGCCTCCGGTGCCGGCCCCGTCCCGCCCCTCGGCCCCACCCGGACCGGTGACGGTTCAGCGCATGCCCTCGGCGGCCCGCGGCACGGACGTCGACCTGGTGCTCATCACCCCGTCCGGAGTGCCGTCCGCAGGGCTGCCGGTGTGCCTGGCCCTGCACGGCCGCGGCGCCCGGGCCCGCACGTTCCTGTCCCTGGGTGTCCCGGACGTGCTGACGGCGGCGGTCCGCACCGGCACCCCACCGTTCGCCATCGCGGCTCTCGACGGCGACCACTACTGGGTGAAGACCGCCGGGGCCGACGACCCCCAGCGCATGCTCACCGACGAAGTCCCGGCCTGGCTGGCCGCCCGCGACCTGCGCCCGCCCTCGGCGGCGTTCGGCATTTCGATGGGCGGCTTCGGCGCACTGCGATACGCCCGCGCCCACCCGGACCTGAAGGCGGTGGCGACGGCGAGCGCGGCCCTGTTCGTCAGCTGGCCGGACGCCCGCAGCCGCAAGGTGTTCGCGGACGAACCGAACTGGCGCGACGATGAACCGTTGCTGCACCCGGCCGACCTGCACCCCGCGGGCTCGGGCGTGTGGTGCGGCGAGTCGGACCCGTTCCTGACCGCGAACCGCCGGCTGGTGAAGGCGGTTTCGCCCGAGGTGTCCCGCTTTTCCCCGGGCGGCCACGATGACGAATACTGGCGGGGAGCACTGCCGGAGATCGTGAAGTTCGTGGGGGAGCGCCTGTCGTGATCGACCCGTCCGGCCTGTCCAAGGCCCTCTGGACCGACGCGGACTTCGCCCGGATGGGCTGGCACGACTGCCGCGTCCACGCGATCAGCCTCCTCGAAGACGACGACCTGCCCCCGAGCCGGCTCCTGCTGGCCTGGACTACGTCGTGACCTGGGTCGAGCCCGCCCGCCGGCAGAAGCACTTCACGTTCTGGGTCGCCCCCGCCACCCTGGTGTTCGACCAGGTCTGGGACCTCACCGGCGACATCGGCCCGCTGTACGGCCACCTGGAGCTGGCGGACCTCCACCGCCTCGCCCCACCGGACGACCGGCCGTATCCCTCGTGGCACCTGGAGGGGCACGAATTCGCGCTGAAGTTCCGGGCGCGGGGCTTCCGGCAGTACGTGCGCAGGCCCTCGCAGCACGTCCCCCGGCAGGTGCTGACCATGGCCGAACGCGGCGGTCTCAGCTTCGCCGAGCAGGCGTTCGCCTGAGTCCTGGGAGACTGCTCCGATGGTTTCCGAATACGCCCAGAGCGACCAGTTCCGCGGTGCCCGTATCCACCTGTGCGACCTCGCCGGCCTCGAAATCCGGGATTGCGAGGTGACCGGGCTGAAGATCGTCGACTGCTACGGCCGCGACGTCTCCCTCGGTGGCTACTTCGAGCGTCTGATCGTCAACGACGTCGACGTCACCGCCTACGTCGAGGCCGAGCTCGACCGCCGGCACCCCGCGCGGGCGCTCGCGCGGAACGCGGCTTCTCCCGAGGACTACCGAACGGCTTGGGACGCCATCGAGTCCTCCTGGAGCGCGACGCTCGACCGGGCGAGGCTGCTGCCCGAGGCCGCGCTGCACGAGCGGGTCGGCGGCGAGTGGTCGTTCGTCGAGACGCAACGGCACCTGCTCTTCGCCGGCGACGCCTGGCTCGGCAGCGCCGTGCTCGAGGAGGAAGCGCCCTACCACCCGTTGGGCTTGCCCGCCGGCGGGACACCACCGGACGAGGCAGCAAAGCTCGGCCTCACCCTCGAAGCCACCCCGACGCTCGACGAGGTGCTCGCGCCTCGGCTCGCCCGTATGTCGGCGATGCGGCGGGTCGTCGACGGGCTCACCGCCACCGAACTCGACCGGGTGTGCGGCCGCAAGCCGGGCGGCATGTACCCCGACGAGGAGTACGTCGTGCGCCGCTGCCTGAAGGTGGTGCTGAAGGAGGAAGCCGAGCACCACCGGTACGCCGTGCGTGACCTCACGGTGCTCGAGGCGGGCCGTACCGCCTAGACCCGCGCGAACAGGATCGCCTGCGACACCTCGGCTTCCGGGCGCAGCGCCCACTCCGCCTCGACCGTGAACCCGGCCTCCCGCACCCGCCGGGCCAGCCACCACGGCTGGCGCAGGTGGACGTGGACCCGCATCGGGTGGCCGCCGTAGCCCTGCGTCTTCAGGCGCGTTCCCGCCCCCACGTGGTACCCGATCACCAGCAGGCCGCCCGTGCGCAGGACGCGGCGGAAGTGGCTCAGCGTCACCGGCACCGCGTCGTCCGGGACGTGGATCAGCGACCAGGACGCCAGCACGCCCGCGACCGACGCGTCCGGCAGCGCGAGGTCCGTCATCGAGCCCACCTCGAACCGCAGCTCCGGATGCGCCCGGCGGGCCAGGTCGACCATCCCCGGCGACAGGTCGATGCCGGACGCGTCGACACCCAGCGAAGCCAGGTACGCCGTGAAGTGCCCCGGGCCGCAGCCGACGTCCACCGCCGGTCCGTCGACCTGCGAGGCGAACAGCGTCAGCGCCGCCCGCAGGTACGGCTGTTCGTCCAGCGCGTCCGACACGAACTCGGCGTAGCTCGACGCCACCGTGTCGTACGAGGTGGCCGTGTCCGCGAGCCAGGTCATCCCGGGCGCAGCCCCTCGAGCACCAGGGCGAGCCCGCGCCGCCAGTCCCGCGCCGCGGAGGCGCCGGCGAACACCACCGCCAGGTCCTCGCCGCGGAAGTCCGGTCGCAGGAGACCCGCCTCCTGGGCGCGCGAGATGATCCGGTTCATCCGGGAAGCGTTGGCCTGCTTGGCTTTCTCCAGCCCCGACGCCGGGTCGAACGTCCGGGAGCACACCTCGGTGAAGCCGCGGTCGGCCACCAGCATCCGCACCGACCGTTCGAGGAACAGGACGAAACCCTCCCACGGGTCTTCACACGCGAGGGCCGCCTCCGACACAGCCCTGGCCTCTTCCAGCGTCGGCAGGAACGCGGCTTCGACGAGGTCCGCCCGCGTCGGGAACCGGTTGTAGAGGGTGCCGATCGCGACCTCCGCGCGGCGGGCGATTTCGTCCAGCGGGGCGTCGACGCCCTTGGCGCCGAACACTTCCCGCGCCGCCGCGACCAGCGCCTCCCGATTGCGCCGGGCGTCCGCGCGCAGGGGACGTTGCTCGACGGTCACGATCCGCGAGTATAGCCGCGTACGCCCGAGCGGCCCGTCCGGTTGCCTTCCTGATCGGAACCTCACAGTGCCCACGCCGTGCGTCCGGCGGGAGCACAATGAAGTGAGCGGGGGTGAACCCGCACCGAGGCCGCCACGGAGGGAGGTCGGCACCATGCACTCCGATCTCTCCCCGTCCGGCCGCACCGGAGTCCTCCTGGTCGGCACCCGCGGGCAGCGGGGCCCCGGGGAGGTGCTGATCAGGATCAGGGGCGGCCTGGAAACCTTCCTTGCCTGGTCCGACACGGAGCTGCCGAAGGGCACGACCGTCCTGGTCGTGGAAACCCGGGGCCGGCGCACGGTCGACGTCGTGGCGTGGGACGCCTCGGATCCCGCTCGATAGCGTTCGCAGAAGGACATTCGATGTTCGGTTATCGCGTGCCGGCTCCCAACGAGGCGATGCTGATCTCCGGGGGCAAGAACAGCAAGGGCGCGTCGCCGTTCCGGGTCGTCACGGGCCACGGCGCGTTCGTCATGCCGGTCTTCCGGAAAGTCCGGTTCCTCACGCTTGCCATGTGCGAAGCCGAAGTGACCGAAGTGTGCGTCACCAAGCAGGCCATCGCCCTGACCGTGCGGGCGGTGATCGCGTTCAAGGTCGGCAACGACACCGAGAGCATCGTCAACGCCGGCCAGCGGTTCCTCTCCGACCAGGACCAGATGTCCGTGCTGACCGGCCGGATCTTCGCCGGGCACCTGCGGTCCATCATCGGGTCGATGACCGTCGAGGAGATCATCACCGAGCGGCAGAAGCTCGCCACCGAGGTGCTGGACGGCTCGGCGGTGGAGATGGCGAAGATCGGGCTCACCGTCGACGCCCTGCAGATCCAGTCGATCGACGACATGAAGCTCGGCTACATCGCCGCGATGGCCGCGCCGCACAACGCCGCCATCCAGCGGGACGCCCAAATCGCCCAAGCCGTGGCGAACAAGACCGCGGCCGAAGCCGAACAGGAGTCGCAGCGGACGCAGGCCGAGTACGCCCGGCAGACGTCGATCGTGCAGGCGCGGTACCGCGCCGAGGTCGAAGCGGCGCAGGCCCAGGCCGCTCAGGCCGGCCCGCTCGCGCAGGCCCGCGCGCAGCAGGAGGTCATCGACGCGCGCACCGAGCTGGCCCAGCGCGAAGCCGAACTGCGGCAGCAGCAGCTGGTGGCCGAGGTGATCAAGCCCGCCGACGCCGAGGCCGAGCGGATCCGCATCCTCGCGGTCGCCGAGGCGGAGAAGATGCGGGTGCAGGCGCAGGCGGCCGCGTCGCACAACCGGGTCGCGCTCGACCGGATGCTCATCGACCAGCTGCCGCAGATCGTCAAGGAAGCCGGCCGGGGCCTGTCGGGGGCAAACGTCAACATCCTCAACGGCGCCGACGGCCTCGGCGAGATGGCCGCCGGGCTCGTCGGCCAGGGACTGTCCATCTTGGACTCGGTCAAGCGCGGCCTGAGCACGGCGCCCGCGCCGGCCGCGCCGGAGGAGAACGGGCAGGTGCCGAAGCCGGGGGAGCTCACCGCCTCCTGAGGCTCAGGACGCGGGTTTGGCCGCGACGACCAGGTCGCGCAGGATGGCCTGGTCGACGCGGTGGGCGAACTCCTCCCACGGGCCGCCCTCACGGACGTCCAGCCCGGCCTTCCGGAGCACCTCGACGAGCTCTTCCCGCGGCAGCACGGTCGTGTTCCAGGAGATGCCGAGCGCGCCGCCGGGCTTCAGCACCCGTGTCCACCCGGGAACGGCGGCCGCGAGCAGGTCGCGCGGGCTGCGCTGCAGACCCGCTTCGCGGTGGCTGCCGTGCTGGACGCCGTAGGGCGCGTCGGTGACGATCACGTCGCACGAGTTCGCCCGCAGCACCTCGTCGGTGGTCAGGGTGTCGGCGTTGAAGTAGGTGAGCTTGCGCGTGTCGCCCGTTTTGTACGCTTCCTTGTCCAGGGCGTACTCGATGTCGAGGCGGCGGCCGAGGCGGGCCTTGTTGCGCCGCAGCTGCCCGGACTCGGCGGTGTGCTTCACGCGCTTGGTGCGCAGCCAGGTCTTGATGAACGCCTCGTACGCCTCGAAGTCCTTGGCGTCGACGTCCAGGCCGGTCGCGTGGAGGCCGTACATCATCGCCTGGTTGAGCGTGGTGCCGCGGCCGCACAGCGGGTCGAGCAGGTACTTGGGCTTGGCCGGGAACGGGTCCGCGGTCGCCATCAGCGTGACGTTCACCAGCAGCTTGGTGAACAGCTCGTTCGTCTTGCCGGCGTACTTCTGGATGGTCAGCAGGTCCGAGTCGGCCTTCGCCAGCGGTGTCACCTGAACCGGACGGAGGACACCGTCACCCAGCTCGAACAGGGCATACAGCGACGAGAGGTTCGACAGGAGCGCGAGATCGCGCCCGTCCAGGGGCGCCGAGCTGGTGAAGCGCACGTAACCGACGCCGCCGAGCTCGACCTCCTCGATCGCGGACAGCTCGGCCGCCAGGCGCGCGCCGAACACCGCCAGCTCGGCGCGCAGCAGCGCGGGGGCGGAGGCGGCGTAGACCCGGTTGGCCGAGGGGTAGACCAGCATCGCGTACTCAGGCATCCCGCAGAGCGTAGCGTGACGCACCGTGACCCCTACTTCGGCGCAGGACATCCGGGACGCGGCCGCGCTGCTCGCGTCGGCGACCGACGTGACGGTGCTCGGGCACGTCCGTCCCGACGCCGACGCCCTGGGCAGCGCGCTCGCCCTCGGCCGGGCGCTGCGGCAACGCGGCGCGAAGGTGCGCGTGTCGTTCGGCGAGCCGGACGAGGCGCCGGAGACGCTGCGGTGGCTCGACGAGGACGGCCTGCTCACCCACCCGGACGCCCTGCCGGACACCGACGGGCTGCTCGTCTGCGTCGACACGCCGACGCCGAAGCGGCTGGGCCGGCTCGCCGGGCGCGTCGAGCTCGCCGGCGCGGTGCTGGTGATCGACCACCACGCGACCAACACCTGCTACGGCACCTGCCACGTCGTCGACGAGGGGGCCGAGGCCAGCGCCGTCCTGGTGTTCCGGGTCCTGGAGGAACTGGGCGCCGCGCTGGACGAGCCGATCGCGCGCGGGCTCTACGCGGGGATCGTCACCGACACGAGCGGCTTCCGCCGGGCGAGCCCGGACACCCACCGGATGGCGGCCCGCCTGCTGGAGGCGGGGGTCGACCCGGAGGCGGTGGTGCGGCGGATCGTCGACGAGCGCCCGTTCGCCTGGCTGCCGATGCTGTCGTCGGTGCTGCGCGAGGCCCGGCTGGAGCCGGAAGCCGCACAGGGCCGCGGTTTCGTGCACGCGGCGGTGCGCGCCGACGCGGCGCGCACGGTCCGCGGCGAAGAGGTGGAATCGGTCATCGACGTGGTCCGTTCGGTCCGCGAGGCGGCTGTCGCGGCGGTGCTCAAGCAGGATCCGGCGCAGCCGGGGCAGTGGCAGATTTCTCTGCGCAGCAAGGGGATGGACGTTTCGGCGGTGACGGCGGAGTTCGGCGGCGGCGGGCACCGGCAGGCCGCGGGCTGCACAATCGCGGGCTCGGCGGAGGAGGTCCTCGCGGGGTTGCGGGAGGCGCTGGAGCGCGCGCCGTTGCTGTAGGGCGTCGGACGGCGGGGGTGGAAAGTTCCCGGGTTCCCGCCGGTCAGGACGGTCGGTGGGGGCGGTTAGAGTCCGGTTCGTGGTGAATGTGGAGGAGACCGAGCGGGTTCCGGCGAAGCGCGTGCTCGGGCTGGCCGTGCCCGCGCTGGGGGTGCTGGCCGCCGAGCCGCTGTACGTGCTGGTCGACACCGCCGTGGTCGGTCACCTCGACGCGTTGTCGCTGGCCGGGCTCGCGCTCGGCGGGGTCGTGCTGGCGCAGGTTTCGAGCCAGCTGACGTTCCTGTCCTACGGCACGACCTCCCGCACCGCGCGGCTGCACGGCGCCGGCCGCCGGGCCGACGCCGTCCGGGAAGGCGTGCAGGCGACCTGGCTGGCTGTTTTCGTCGGGCTCGTCGTGCTGGCCGCGGGGCAGCTGCTGGCCTGGCCGATCGCGCGGGTGCTTTCGGGCAGTGACGAGATCGCGTCGGCCGCCGTGTCGTGGCTGCGGATCGCGCTGTTCGGGGCGCCGCTGATCCTGGTCACCATGGCCGGCAACGGCTGGATGCGCGGGGTGCAGGACGCCGCGAAGCCGTTGCGGTACGTGCTGGCGGGCAACGGGATCTCGGCCGTGCTGTGCCCGGTCCTCGTCTACGGGGCCGGGCTGGGCCTGGAGGGCTCGGCGATCGCGAACGTCGTCGCGCAGGTGATCTCGGCGTCGCTGTTCTTCGCGGCGCTGGCCCGGGAGAAGGTCGGCCTCCGGCCGGACTTCACGGTGATGCGCGCCCAGCTCGGCCTCGGCCGCGACCTGGTGCTGCGCAGCCTGGCGTTCCAGGCGTGCTTCGTCTCGGCAGCGGCCGTCGCGGCCCGGACGTCGACCGAGGCGGTCGGCGCACACCAGGTGGTGCTGCAGCTGTGGACGTTCCTCGCGCTGGTGCTCGACTCGGTGGCGATCGCCGCGCAGTCCCTGGTCGGGGCCGCCCTGGGGGCGAATTCGGCGCGGCAGGCGCGCGGGGTCGCGGCGCAGATCACCGGGTACGGCCTGCTGATGGGGTGCTTCCTGGGCGTGCTGTTCGCGGCGCTGTCGTGGGTGCTGCCGCACGCGTTCACGTCCGACCCGGGCGTGCTGGCGGAGATCCCGCACGCGTGGTGGTTCTTCGTGGCCCTGCAGCCGATCGCGGGGGTGGTCTTCGCCCTGGACGGCGTCCTGCTCGGCGCGGGCGACGCGGCCTTCCTCCGCAACGCGACCCTCGGCAGCGCGGCCCTGGGCTTCCTCCCGCTGATCTGGGCGTCCCTCGGCTTCGGCTGGGGCCTCACGGGCATCTGGACCGGCCTGTCCCTGTTCATGGTCCTCCGCCTGGCCGCGGTCCTGGTCCGCTGGCGCTCGGGCCACTGGGCGGTGACCGGCGCCACCCGCCCGGTGTGATGCCCCTCCGGACACGCGTGTGACCCCGCTGAGCACGGGTGATGCCCGTTACCTGTGGGCAAAACCACCCGTCTCGCGGCTATGGTTCTTGGTTGCTTAGGCGATACAAGTAGCAGGGACGGCAGCGTGGGCGTCCTGCGCCCGAGAATCGCCGAACCCCTGGAGGAACCCGTGCCCGCCACCGGCCGTGCCACCGCCCGGTCCTGGCTGATCTGGCTCGCCGCCGTCACCGTCTACCTCCTCGCCGTCTTCCACCGGACGTCCTTCGGCGTCGCCGGGCTGCAGGCCGCCGAGCGCTTCGGCGTCGGCGCGGCCGCGCTCGGCACCTTCACCGTCCTGCAGGTCGGCGTGTACGCCGCGATGCAGATCCCGACCGGGGTCCTGGTCGACCGCTACGGTCCCCGCCGCGTCCTCACCGTCGCCGTGCTGGTCCTCGGCGCCGGCCAGCTCCTGCTCGGCGTCGCGCACTCCTACGGCCTCGGCCTGCTCGCCCGCGCCGTCCTCGGCCTCGGCGACGCGCTCACCTTCGTCAGCGTCCTGCGCCTGGTCGCGGCCCACTTCCCGGGCCGCCAGTACGCCCTGCTGACGTCGTTCACGGCCGCCGTCGGCTACATCGGCAACCTCGCCGCGACCGTCCCGCTGGCCCTGGTGCTCGACAGCGCCGGCTGGACCCCGACCTTCCTCGCCGTCGGCGCCATCACCGTCCTCTACACCGTCGTGGTGACGTTGCGGGTCCGCGACGTCCCGGCCGGCGAACAGCCGCCGGTCCGCGAAGCCGTCCGCCCGCGCGAGCTCGCCGGCCAGGTCGCCGAGGCCTGGCGGACGCCGGGGACGCGCCTGGCCTTCTGGGTCCACTTCAGCACGATGTTCGCGCCGAACGCGCTGACGCTGCTCTGGGGCGTCCCGTGGCTGGTGCAGGGCCAAGGGCAGTCGAAGGCGACGGCGAGCGCGATGCTGACGGTGTTCGTCTTCGGGTCGATGGCGGGCGGCCCGGCGCTCGGTGGCCTGATCGGCCGCCGCCCGTCGCTGCGGATGCCGCTGGTCGGCGGCTACATCGGCGGGGCCGCGGTGGTCTGGGCGGTGCTGCTGGGCTGGCCGGGCCAGGTGCCGCTGCCGGTACTGGTGCCCGCGTTCGCCTTCCTCGCCCTGGGCGGTCCGGCGTCGATGATCGGCTTCGCCCTCGCCCGCGACTACAACCCGCTCAGCCGGGTGGGCACGGCGACCGGCGTGGTCAACGTCGGCGGCTTCGTGGCGACGACGATCGCCGCGCTCGCGGTCGGCGTGCTGCTGCAGCTGACCGGCAGCAACTTCCGGGTGTCGCTGCTGGCCCTGGTCGCGGTGCTGGCGTTCGGCACGTTCCGGCTGCTGGTGTGGTGGCGCCGGACCCGGACGCACCTGTTCCTGGCCGAGGCCCGCGGCGAGGAGCTGCCGGTCCGCATCACCCGCCGCCGCTGGGACGCGGCCCTGCCCGAGACACCGATCGTGGCGGCCTGACCCAAGCACCCCAATGTGGCGTTGGGTGCGTTGGACGCACCGAACGCCACATTGGGGGCGCTGGACGCACCGAACGCCACATTGGGGGCGCTGGACGCAACCAACGCCACATTGGGGGCGCACCCGGCGGCCTGATCGATCCGCGACAGCCGGCCAGTAGGGTTGCCGCGTGTCGAGCCCGAAACCGCCCCGCCGTCCCGCCCCGCCTCCCGGCCTGCTCATCGTCGACAAGCCCGCCGGGATGACCTCCCACGACGTCGTCGCGCGCGCCCGGCGGATCATGGGGACCCGCAAGGTCGGGCACGCCGGCACGCTCGACCCGATGGCCACCGGCGTGCTCGTGCTCGGCATCGAACGCGCCACCAAGCTGCTCGGCCACCTCGCCCTGGACCGCAAGACCTACCTGGCCACCCTCAGCCTCGGCAGCAGCACCACCACCGATGACGCCGAAGGCGAAGTCCTGAGCCGAGCCGAGACAAAAAACATCACCGACGAAGACATCGCGAACGGGGTCGAAAAGCTCACCGGCGACATCCAGCAGGTCCCCAGCGCGGTCAGCGCGGTCAAGATCGACGGCAAGCGCGCCTACGCCCGCGTCCGCGCCGGCGAAGACGTCGTCATCCCGGCCCGCCCGGTCACCGTCTACCGCTTCGACGTCCTCGGCATCCGGCACGAGGAGGACCACGTGGAGGTAGACGCCGTCGTCGAGTGCTCCTCCGGCACCTACGTCCGCGCGCTGGCCCGCGACCTCGGCGCGGACCTCGGCGTCGGCGGCCACCTGCAGGCGCTCCGGCGCACCACGGTCGGCCCCTTCACCCTGGCCAAGGCGAAGACCCTCGACCAGCTCGAAGAGCAGCCCGAACTGAGCCTCGACCTCGACGCCGCCGTCGCCGCCGCGTTCCCGCGCCGCGATCTCGACGCCGCCACGGCGAAGGCGGTCCGCCACGGCCAGCGCATCCCGGCGGCGGGCATCGAAGGCACCTACGGGCTCTTCGGCCCCGACGGCCGGGTGCTCGCCCTGGCCGCCGACGAACAGGGCGTGTCCCGCGCGGTTGTCGTGTTGCTGCCCGCCTAGGGTGGGCTCGAGAGACGGGAGTGTGACGTGCTGCGGTGGCGTGGACTGGGGGACCTCCCCGGCAGCTGGGGCCGGTGCGTGGTCACCATCGGCGTGTTCGACGGTGTCCACCGCGGGCACCAGGAGCTGATCAGCCGGACGGTGGCGGCGGCGGCCGAGCGCGGCCTGCCGAGCGTCATGCTGACGTTCGACCCGCACCCGTCCGAGGTGCTGCGCCCGGGCAGCCACCCGGCGCAGCTGACGACGTTGCGGCGGAAGGCCGAGATCGTCGAAAGCCTCGGCGTCGACGTCTTCTGCGTGCTGCCGTTCACCCTGGAGCTGTCCCGGCTGCTGCCGGAGGAGTTCGTGCACGAGGTGCTGGTCGACCGGCTGCACGCGGCCGCGGTGATCGTCGGCGACAACTTCACCTTCGGCGCCAAGGCGGCCGGCGACGTCGAGCTGCTGCGCACCCTCGGCCGCCGGTTCGGCTTCGCCGCGTTCGGCGCCGAGCTGCAGGGCAAGGAACTGTCCGAAGAGGACCAGTCGGCCATCACCTTCTCCAGCACCTACGTCCGGTCGTGCATCGACGCCGGTGACGTGGTCGCCGCCGCCGAGGCCCTCGGCCGCCCGCACCGGCTGGAAGGCATCGTCGTCCGCGGCGACGGCCGGGGCCACGAGCTCGGCTACCCGACGGCCAACCTGTCGACCCCGCGTTTCGCCGCCGTCCCGGCCGACGGCGTCTACAGCGCGTGGTTCACCCGGTCGGCCGACCCCCGGCGCCGGCTGCGCGCCGCGGTCTCGGTGGGCACCAACCCGACGTTCTCGGGGCGCGAACGGACCGTCGAGGCCTTCGTCCTCGACGTCGACGAGGACTTCTACGGCCAGCACGTGGCCATCGACTTCGTGACGCGGCTGCGCGACCAGGTGCGGTTCGCCGACTCGGCCGGGCTCGTCGCGCAGATCGACGACGACGTGGTGGAGACGAGAAAGGCACTGGAGGTGCCCCCGGACGCCTGACCGGGGACGAATAGGGGATTCCGCGTCCACGCACGTGACCGCGATGGCAAGATGCTCACGGACGGTGTGCGCGTGAAGGTTTAGGGGAGCGGAACTGGTGGAGGACCACAAGATCGTCCAGCGGAACATCGCGTTGCAGCGCGAGTGGTACGGGGAGCCGCTCGGCGACCGCGTGCGCCGGCTCGTCGTCGCGTTCGACGTTTCGCAGGCGTTCCTGGCCGAAGTCCTCGGGATCAGCGCCCCCATGCTCAGCCAGGTGATGAGCGGGCGGCGGGCGAAGATCGGCAACCCGGTCGTGCTGGCCAGGATGATCATGCTCGAGCGCAAGATCCTCGTGCCCGAGGTCGCCGCGGGCAACCGCGAGGCGATGCTGGCCGCGATGGAGGACGTCCGCGACTCCCGCCCCACCGTCGGCCGCGACAACATCCCGGTGGTCAACGAAGACCAGAAGGTCCTCGCCTACCTGCGCGACCTGGCCGAGGACGAAGACCTCGGCGAGGCCGCCAAGCGCCTCGACGACGAGTTCCCGGCCATCGCCGACCTGCTCCGCCGGGCGGGCAACGGCGCCTGATGCCGGTCCTGTTCAGCGCCCTGCTCCCGCCGGCCGACGTGGTCGAGGCGATCACGGCGGCCGTCGGGACCCCGGACGACGGCCTGCGCTGGGAGCCGCCGGAGCGCCGGCACGTCACCCTCGCCTACTACGGGCCGGACGACGTCGAGACTCGCGCCGCCTGGCTGGGCGAACGGCTGGCCGGGCGCCCGGCCGTCGACGTCCGGCTGGAAAAGGCCGCGACGTTCCCCGGGGTGCTGTGGTTGACTGTCGCCGGACCGGAGCTGACGCCGCTCGCGCACGCCGCGGGCGCCGACGCCGAACCGAGGCCGTACCGGGCGCACCTGACGCTCGCGCGGTTCTCCCGGGAAGAACCCGGGCTCGCCGCGCGTTGGACCGGAAAGCTCGCCGGCTTCACGAGCCGGTGGTGGCGGGCCGCGGAAGTGGTCCTGATGACCAGCGAGCGCGCGCCGGCTGGTCCCCGGTACCGGGTGGCCCGCTCGTGCGGGCTGGGCGACGCCTGAAGGCCCTGCTCAGAGGCGGACGTCAGCCAAATGGTAACGTCGTGGCCGGGTCCGGCTGCAGTCCGTGGCGGCCGTGACCGTCTTCCCGGCGTGCATCCACGCCCGGGGTCGCACGGCACTGATCATTTCGAGGAGCAACACAAGTGGCGCTGTCCACCGAAGAGAAGAAGTCGATCCTGGCCGAGTACGGCGTGCACGACTCGGACACGGGTTCCCCCGAGGCCCAGGTCGCGCTGCTGACGAAGCGGATCGTCGGCCTCACCGAGCACCTCAAGGCTCACAAGCACGACCACCACTCGCGTCGCGGGCTCCTGCTGCTGGTCGGCCGTCGCCGCCGGCTGCTGAACTACGTGATGAAGGTGGACATCGAGCGTTACCGTGCGCTGATCCAGCGCCTCGGCCTGCGCCGATAGCTCGAACCCGAGGGGGAGTGGCCACGACGGCCGCTCCCCCTCGGTCCGAAAAAGAAAGAACGGCGCGAGCGCGCACGAGGGTCTTCTCCGCCGGTCCTCGGTAGTGGCTTCCGGGAAGAGTCCCGGGGGCTTCGATCGAAGACCGGCCTCATTCCTCGAGCGTCCTCAGGCGAAATGGGTCCCAGGGTGGGAGACTCGCGTCGTACGAAGGAACCAAAGAGGAGAAACATCCATGACCGACTCCACCGGAGTCACCGTGCACGAGACCGAAGCCGTGATCGACAACGGCCGGTTCGGCACCCGCACCGTCCGCTTCGAGACGGGCCGCCTGGCCAAGCAGGCCGCCGGCGCCGTGGTCGCGTACCTCGACGAAGAAACCATGCTGCTCTCGGCGACGACCGCGTCGAAGCACCCGAAGGACCACTTCGACTTCTTCCCCCTCACCGTCGACGTCGAAGAGCGCATGTACGCCGCGGGCCGCATCCCGGGCGCGTTCTTCCGCCGCGAGGGCCGCCCGTCGACCGACGCGATCCTGACCTGCCGCCTGATCGACCGGCCGCTGCGCCCGTCGTTCACCGACGGTCTCCGCAACGAGATCCAGGTCGTCATCACCGTCCAGAGCCTCAACCCGGACGACCCGTACGACGTGCTGGCCATCAACGCCGCCTCGGCGTCGACCCAGATCGCCGGCCTGCCGTTCTCCGGCCCGGTCGGCGGCGTCCGCGTCGCGCTGATCGAAGACCAGTGGGTCGCGTTCCCGACCTGGTCGCAGCTGGAGAAGGCGACCTTCAACATGGTCGTCGCCGGCCGCATCGTCGGTGAAGACGTCGCGATCATGATGGTCGAGGCCGAGGGCACCGAGAACACGCTCGACCTGATCGCCGCCGGCGGCAAGGCGCCGGACGAGGCCGCGGTCGCCGCGGGCCTCGAAGCCGCGAAGCCGTTCATCAAGGTGCTGTGCGAGGCTCAGCAGAAGCTGGCCGACGTCGCCGCCAAGCCGACCGGTGAGTTCCCGGTCTTCCTGGCCTACGAGCAGGACGTCTACGACGCCGTCGCGGCGATCGCCACCGACGACCTCGCCCGCGCGCTGCAGATCCCGGGCAAGCAGGACCGCGACGCCGCGACCGACGAGGTCAAGGCCGCCGTGCTGGAGAAGGTCGGCCTCGGCGAGGGCGAAGCCTTCGAGGGCCGCGACAAGGAGATCGGCGGGGCGTTCAAGGCCCTGACGAAGAAGATCATGCGCCAGCGCGTCCTCACGGAGAAGATCCGGATGGACGGCCGTGGCCTCACCGACATCCGGTCGCTCGCGGCCGAGGTCGCCGTGATCCCGCGGGCCCACGGTTCGGCGCTGTTCGAGCGCGGCGAAACCCAGATCCTGGGCGTCACCACGCTGAACATGCTTCGCCTGGAGCAGCAGATCGACTCGCTGTCCCCGGAGACGCACAAGCGCTACATGCACCACTACAACTTCCCGCCGTTCTCCACCGGCGAGACCGGCCGCGTCGGTTCGCCGAAGCGCCGCGAAATCGGCCACGGCATGCTCGCCGAGCGCGCCCTGGTGCCGGTGCTGCCGAAGCGGGACGAGTTCCCGTACGCGATCCGCCAGGTCTCCGAGGCGCTGGGCTCCAACGGCTCGACCTCGATGGGCTCGGTCTGCGCGTCCACCATGGCGCTGTACAACGCCGGCGTGCCGCTGAAGGCGCCGGTCGCGGGCATCGCGATGGGCCTGGTCTCCGACGAGGTCGACGGCGAGACCCGCTACGTGGCGCTCACCGACATCCTCGGTGCCGAGGACGCCCTCGGCGACATGGACTTCAAGGTCGCCGGCACCAAGGACATCATCACCGCACTGCAGCTCGACACGAAGCTCGACGGCATCCCGTCGGAGGTCCTCGCGGCCGCGCTGAAGCAGGCGAAGGACGCTCGCCACACCATCCTGGAGGTCATCGCCGAGGCGATCGACAGCCCGGACGAGATGAGCCCCTACTCGCCGCGCGTCACCAGCGTGAAGATCCCGGTGGACAAGATCGGCGAGGTCATCGGCCCGAAGGGCAAGATGATCAACTCGATCACCGAGCAGACCGGCGCCGACATCTCCATCGAGGACGACGGCACGATCTACGTGGGCGCGTCCGACGGCCCGTCGGCGGAGGCGGCGATCGACCTGATCAACGCCATCGCCAACCCGCAGCTGCCCAAGGTCGGCGAGCGCTTCCTCGGCACCGTGGTGAAGACGGCCGCGTTCGGCGCGTTCGTCTCGCTGCTGCCGGGCAAGGACGGCCTGGTGCACATCTCCAAGCTGGGCAACGGCAAGCGGATCAACAAGGTCGAGGACGTGGTCAACGTGGGCGACAAGCTCCGCGTCGAGATCGCCGACATCGACAACCGCGGCAAGATCAGCCTGATCGTGGTCAAGGAAGACGACGCGAAGCCTGCTGAGGGTGACGCGCCGGCTGCCGACGCCGAGAAGGCCGACGCCAAGTAAGACAGCTCGTTTCTGGTTCGTGAAGGCCACCTCGGGATGTCCCGAGGTGGCCTTCGCGGCAAGGTGAGTAAGGAACCCATGGCACGGCAGGTTTCCGGGCACGAGCAGCCCGTCGGCACCACCCGCACGCTGGAGTCCACTTCGGACGGTGCGGTCGTCAAGCGCAGCGTCCTGCCCGGCGGTCTGCGGGTGATCACCGAGCACGTCCCGGCGTCCCGCTCGGCCACGGTCGGGCTGTGGGTCGGCATCGGCTCCCGCGACGAGCCGGCCGCCGTCGCCGGCGCCGCGCACTACCTCGAACACCTGCTGTTCAAGGGCACGAAACACCGTGACGCCACCCAGATCGCCGAGGAGATCGACGCCGTCGGCGGCGAGTTCAACGCCTTCACGGCGAAGGAGCACACCTGCTACTACGCGCAGGTGCTCGACGCCGACCTGCCGCTCGCCGTGGACCTGGTCACCGACGTCGTGTTCGACGCCCTGTGCACCGACCGCGACATGGACATGGAGCGCAGCGTCGTCCTCGAAGAGATTTCGATGCGCGACGACGACCCCGAGGACCTGCTGCACGAGACGTTCGTGACGGCGATCCTCGGCGACCACCCGCTCGGCCGCCCGGTGCTCGGCAGCGAGAAGTCGATCGTGGAGATGTCGCCCGCGGCCCTGCGGAACTTCTACAAGCGCCGGTACACGCTGCCGCGGATGGTCCTGTCCGTGGCCGGGAACATCGACCACAACCAGGTGCTCCGGCTGGTCCGGAAAGCCCTGAAGGAGCGCCTGGCCGGCACCGCGACGCCGTTCGCGCCCCGCGAGGGCCGCGCCCGGATCAGGACCGTGCCCAAGCTGGCCCTGCACACCGACGACACCGAGCAGGCGCACGTCATGCTCGGCCTGCGGTCGCTGTCCCGCCACGACGACCGCCGGTTCGCGCTGTCGGTGCTCAACGCGGCCCTCGGCGGCGGCATGTCGTCGCGGCTGTTCCAGGAGATCCGCGAGCAGCGCGGGCTGGCCTACCAGGTGTACTCGTCGGTCGCGAGCTACGCCGACACCGGGCACATGGCCGTGTACGCGGGCTGCCAGCCGGAGAAGCTCGGCGACGTCGCCGGCGTCATCCGCGAGGTGCTCGACAAGGTCGGCGTCGACGGCCTGACCGACGCCGAGGTCGCCCGGGCGAAGGGCCAGCTGCGCGGCGGGCTGGTGCTGGGCCTGGAGGACACGTCGTCACGGATGTCCCGGATCGGCAAGAACGAGCTCAACTACGGCCACTACCTGGGCGTCGACGACACGATCGCCCGCATCGACGCGGTGACCACCGACGACGTGTGTGCCCTCGCTCGCACTTTGTTCGCGCGGCCGGGCGGGGTCTCGGCGGCCGCGGTCGTCGGGCCGTACGCTCACGCCGACGACCTTCCTGACGACCTGCACGAGGTGATCGCTTCATGACCATCAACGTCGGTGTGCTCGGTGCGCGCGGCCGGATGGGCGCGACGGTGGTGAACGCCGTCGAAGGCGCTTCGGACCTGAAGCTCGTGGCCGCGCTGGACGCGGGCGACGACTTCGCGCCGCTGGCCGACGCCCAGGTGGTCGTCGACTTCACCCGCCCCGACGCCGTGATGGGCAACCTGGAGTACCTGGTCGAGCACGACATCCACGCGGTCGTCGGCACGACGGGCTTCAGCGAAGAGCGGCTGGCTTCGCTGCGGGCGTTGCTGGCGCCGAAGCCGTCGCTCGGGGTGCTGATCGCGCCGAACTTCGCTCTCGGCGCGATTCTGGCCATGCGGTTCGCGGCCCAGGCGGCGAAGTTCTACGCCTCGGCCGAAATCATCGAGCTGCACCACAACCGCAAGGCCGACGCGCCTTCGGGCACCGCCGCGCACACCGCCCGGATGATCGCCGCCGCGCGCGCGGCGGCGGGCGTGACCCCGGGACCGGACGCGACGACGGAGGAATTCGACGGCGCCCGCGGCGCGACGGTCGAGGAGGTCCGCGTGCACTCGGTCCGCCTCCCGGGCCTGGTCGCGCACGAGGAGATCCTGTTCGGCGGCGAGGGGGAGACCCTGACCATCCGCCACGACTCCCTCGACCGGACGTCGTTCATGCCGGGCGTGCTGCTCGGCGTGCGCGAGGTGCTGAAGCGTCCCGGCCTGACGGTCGGCCTGGAGAACGTCCTCGACCTGTGAGGGCCCGCAATGTGGCGCTGCTGCTGACGGCGGCGCTGGTCGTCTACCTGTTCCTGCTCGCGGATCGGGCCTTCGCCCTGTTCAAGACGGGCACCGGCGCCGGCATCGCGCTGGGCGCGGGTGTGCTGCTGCTGCCGGTGCTGGGCCTCTGGGTCGTGGTGGTGACCTGGCGCAACGGCCTGCAGGTCCAGCGCCTTTCCCGCCGGCTGGACGCCGAGGGCGAGCTCCCGGACGTCTCGGACCTCCCGCGCCGCCCCTCGGGCCGCGTCGATCGCGAAGCGGCCGACGCGTGGTTCGAGCATCGCCGCGCGGAAGTCGAGGCCGACCAGGGGAACTGGCGGGTCTGGTACAAGCTGGCGTACGCGTACGACATCGCGGGAGACCGGCGCCGGGCGCGCGAGACGATGAAGAAGGCCGTCGAGCTGGAAGCCGCCGAACGCGCCCGTGCCGAGTAGGTTCGGCGCGGAGATCTCCTCGGTCCGCCACCGTCGCGAAGGCGAGCCCGGCCCTTGGCTCAGTGGTGCAGCCAGCCCGCGAACACCGCGGGTGAAGCCGCGATCAAACTGAAGCGGATCCACCTTCCGGCCAGACCCGTCGTCAAAAAAGTCGCGAGCCGCATCCGCACCAGGCCCGCCAGCACGCTCGTCGCCATGAACGGCGGCAGGCCCACCAGGGAACTCACCCCGTACGTCCCGGCCATCCAGTGCGGGTGCCGGTGACACCGCTCGCGCAGCCGCTCGACCCACCCGCGGAGCCGCTTCGTCCGCAGCTGCCACCGCACGCGTCGCGGCGTCATCGGGCGCTCCCGGTGCAACCGGTCGTGCAGCGGCTTCGGGAGCTTGATCGTGCCGCGGGCGGCCAGGTAGTACAGCGTCTTGCCGGCGATCTGCCCGACCGCCACCGCCGCGCCGAGCCACAGCCAGTGCAGCCCCGGCTGGCTGGCGCACAACCCGAGCAGGAAGACCTCGGCGTTGATCAGGGGCACGATGGCCGAACCGAACGCGACGCCCAGCGTCAGCAGGATCCAGCTCATCGTGTCACCTCCTGAAAAGCTCTCGCGTTCTTCCAAGTTATCAGTTCGAGATCTCCACGCACGGGGGTTAGCCCCCCTCTTCGGCGGGTGGTCCGCACCAGAAGATCACCTGCCGGACGGCTGCCGGCCACCTCCCGCCGGAACACTGGCGGGGTGGCCGCCGAGCAACCCCGTACGCCCGCTGACCGCTTCGGCGCCCTGTGCCGGACCGTCGTGCGCTTCCTGCCACTGGGGTTGTCGCGGATCGTGGCGCCGACGTTTCTCGGCTTCTGCGTCATCAACGGGTTCACCTTCGGCGTCGACCTCGCGCTGCTGACCCTCTTCCACGGCCTGCTCGGCTGGCCGGTGTGGCTGGCGATCACGCTGGCGTACGGCTGCGCGTTCGGGCTGAGCTTCGTGCTGAACCGGACGTTCAACTTCCGTTCCCACGCCGCCGTCGGAATCCAGCTCGCCCGTTACCTCGGTGCGATTGCTGCCAATTACGTCGTGTTCCTGCTGGGTTTGGGGGCGGGGCTGACGGCGCTGGGCGTCGAATACCACGTCTCGCGGCTGCTCGCGGGCGCGGGCGAGGGCGTGTTCATGTACGCCGTGCTGCGGTGGGTGATCTTCCGGGACTCAGCTCAAGGACAGCTCGAGCGTGCCGGTGAGGCGCACCTCGCGGACCATGCGGTCGCCGGTGTCGAGGGTGCGGACGGTGCCGTCGGGGTTCCAGCCGGCCCGGCGGTAGAAGCCGAGGGTGGCGTGGTCGCCCTGGGCGACCCAGGCGATGCCGCGGGAGGCGCCGTCGGCCCGCAGGCCCGCGGCGGCCGTCGCGAGTAGCCGGCCGGCGTGCCCGCGGCGGCCCCAGCGCGGCTCGACGAGCAGGGTGGCGATCAGGCCGGTGGTCTCCGCGTCCTCGGGCAGGCTGCCGTCCGCGGCGGCGACCTCGTCTTCCGGCGCGCGGCCGGCGACGCAGAACCCGACGGTGAACTCGCCTTCGGTGGCGACGTAGACGAGGCTGCCGGGGTAGTCGATGGTCTCGGTCCAGGTGCCGGCGAGGTCGGTGGCGTCCAGCTGGGCGAGCGCCTGCTTGCCCAGCAGGTCCTCGTAGGCGGCGTGCCAGGTGTCACGCTGGATGCGGGCGATCTCCGCGGCGTCGGACAGATCGGCGGGACGGACGGCGGCGTCGCTCATGGGCCTGAAATTAGCGCAGCTCCTCCGTCGAGGGCGGTGGTGGGGCATGGATGAATGCCGGGGGCCCGTTTTTGTCGGTGGTGGGTGGCACCATGACGGCATCATGCAAACGATCAGCGTCGCGACGGCCCGGAAGACGTTCCTGGCCGCACAGGGCTTCACCGACCCGCGTCCGTCCGGCGTGCCTTCGCGCCAGCACCTGAAACGGGTGCTGTCGCGGGTGCAGCTGCTGCAGCTGGACTCGGTGAACGTCGCGGTCCGGGCGCACTACATGCCGGTGTTCTCGCGGCTGGGCGCGTACGACGCGGCGTTGCTCGACGAGGCGGCGTGGGCGAACTCGGCCCGCCGCCCGCGGATGCTGGTGGAGACGTGGGCGCACGAGGCGAGCCTGCTCCCGATCGAGGACTGGCCCCTGATCCGCTCCGGCGCGAAGCGCGACGGCTGGTGGCGGCACTACGGCCCGTTGATCGAGAAGTCCCCGGGCCTGGTGGACGAGATCCTGTCGGTGGTCAAGGAGCTGGGCCCGATCGGCGCGGGCGGCATCGAGCGGGCGGTGGCGGCGGACGCCCAGCGGCGCGGCCCGGGGTCCTGGTGGGAGCGCTCGGAGGTCAAGCGCGTCTGCGAGTACCTGTTCGGCATCGGCCAGCTGACCACGGGCACGCGGCGCTCGTTCGAACGCCTCTACGACCTCACCGAGCGGGTGGTCCGCCCGGAGATCCTGGCGCGCTCGGTGTCCGCGGAGGAGGGCGCACGGGGCTTGATCTCCCGTTCGGCGCGCGCGTTGGGCGTGGCCACGGAGACGGACCTGCGCGACTACTACCGCCTCGGCCCGGCCCCGGCCCGCCAGGCGGTGGCGGAGCTGGTGGAATCGGGAGAGCTGGAGCCGGTGGCGGTCCGCGGCTGGAAGCAGCCGGCCTACCGCCACACCGCGGCCCGCACCCCCCGATCGGTCACGGGCCGCGCGCTGTTGTGCCCGTTCGACCCGCTGATCTGGGAGCGGGCCCGGACGGAACGGCTGTTCGGCTTCCACTACCGGATCGAGATCTACGTCCCGGAACCGAAGCGGGTGTACGGGTATTACGTGTTCCCGTTCCTTTTGGACGGCTCCCTGGTGGCCCGGGTGGACCTGAAGTCCGACCGCGCGGCGGGGGTGCTGCGAGTCCAGGGAGCGTTCGCGGAGGAGGGGGCCGACGTGGCCCGGGTCCTGCCGGAGCTGGCGGCGGAGCTGAGGCACATGGCGGAGTGGCTGGGGTTGTCGGGCGTGGTGGTGGGTCCCCGCGGCGGCTTGGCGGCACCGCTGGGAAAGCTGGTCCGCTGAGGCGTACCCGGAAGCGGTCAGCCGGTTCTGCCGCGGCGGCACCTCGGCTGACCGCACGAGAGGGCGGGATTGTCTGCCCGGACGGACATCTCGCGGGGGCGCCGTTCGGAGGAACATCGTCGGAGTGGATCACTCGCAGGAGGGACCGTGACCGGGCGGTGCCGAGAACGCCGCGGCCGGCGGCGCCACCGGCCGATCTCCGTGACGTGCTCGCATTCCAGCGCACGGTGGGCAACCGGCCCGTGGCGCGGTTGCTGTCGGACACCCCCGTGGTGCAGCGGTCGACCTTGAAGGTCACCAGGCAGAACGCGGCCCGCGCGGCCGATCCCGGCCGGCTCGACGTCCCGATCACGAAGAGGTTCTCGTCGCGCTGCACGCCGCCCGTGAAGGACATCGAGTTCACGGTCCGGGTGCCGCCGCACTTCCGCAAGGATCCCGCTCTGGAGAACCGGTTCCGCGAAGAGACGCGCCGGCAGCTGAAGATCCAGCTGCTCCGGCTGAACGGTCAGCGGCTGGACCGCTGGTTCGTCAAGCTCGATCTGTTCGGCGCCCCCAAGGAGGAGAGCCGGCTCCTGGACTGGACACGGCAGCGCACGCCCGCACACCTGAACAAGGTGCACCGGGAGTTGTACCGACGCGCCCACGAGGAGCGCGAGAGGGTTTCGCTGCAGCACCGGGCGGAGGACCGGCGCGCAAGGCTGGGCGAGGCCAGCAAGCGGCTCACCCAGGTCAGCTCGCCCCGGGAACTCGTCGCGCTGCTGAGCAGCCTGGAGGAGGACTGGGCGCGGGACCTGGTCGGCCGCTCCAACTCGCAGAGCCGGTGGAAAGAGGACCACCGAGCCGAGATCGAAAGGCTGTTCGCCCGGCACGCCCGAGCCGGCGGCGCCTGGGAGGGGCTGGCCCGGAGCTGGCGAAGCCTCGCTCCCCTCCACAACCCGGACCAGGTCGCGGGAGGCGACCGCCACCTTCCCCGCCACCCGGATCGCATCGCCGGGTACGTGGGGCCGGGCGTGGTGAACTCGGCGCTCGGCGCGGGGTGGGGCCTGCCGAAGGAAACGGTGGTCGACGAACGCACCGAGCTGCCCGTCGTCACTGTGCCGAGCCGGATGGTGCAGCTGCGGGAGCAAATGCTCCGGGAATACCCGCCGGCGTCGTGGGCGTTGCTGACCACCCGGTTCAGGGTGGTGGTGACCTGGGCCGAGTAGGACGCCCGGGGGCCGGCTGACCGGGATGC
This sequence comes from Amycolatopsis sp. CA-128772, assembly GCF_002904295.1. GTDB lineage: Bacteria > Actinomycetota > Actinomycetes > Mycobacteriales > Pseudonocardiaceae > Amycolatopsis. The sequence goes on along the minus strand of NZ_PPHG01000073.1, from coordinate 148,087 downwards.
GCTCGGCGAAGGGCAACCTCCGCGCGTAGCACGGCCGACCCGCGCGCGGGTTCGCCCCGGCGCCGGAGCGGCCGGGCCCGGGCCGATGCGCGAACGGGCCGTTCCCGGCACCCCCGCCGGAAACGGCCCGTTCCTCTCCCTTTACTCAGCCCGCCGCGCGCGTCACCACGGCGTTGCCGGTGCCCGTGCGGGCGCGGACCTTCAGCGTGACGCCGCCCTCGGGGGCGGTGTCGGCGACGTCCAGTTCGCTGGAGACGCGGCCGCCGCTGGAGGTCAGGTCGACCTCGGCGGCCGTTCCGCCGCGGATGCCGATGCGGATTTCGCCCGAGCCGGTGATCAGGTCGAGCGTGCCCGAGCCCGCGTCGGCCACCGAAAGGTCGCCGCTGCCGGTGCGGGCCATCACCTCGCCCGACACCGCGCCCAGCCAGACGTCGCCGGTGCCGGTGGCCAGGGTTGCGGAGCCGGCGATCGACGCCGCCTCGACGGGGCCGCTGCCGCTGCGCAGCTGCAGCCCGCCCAGCGTCGGGCCCAGCTTGACCGCGCCGCTGCCGGTGCGGATCGTCGCCGAGCCGTCGGCGCGCTCGAGCTTCACCTCGCCGGAGCCGGTCAGCAGGTCGACGCGGCCGGCCGAGCCGGTCACCGTGACGTCCGCCGCGCCCGCCCGCACCTCGACGTGCGAGCCCGCCGGCGCGTGCACCTTCACCGACAGCGGGGCGTTGCGCAGCTGCCACGCCTTCGGTGCCTGCACGACCAGGCGGTTGCCCAGCTTCTCGATCCGGCTTTGGCGCACCGCCTCGGCGGGGGAGGACGCCGGGTCGACGCCCAGCTGGTCGCCGAAGCGCTCGCCCACCCAGGACAGCAGGCTGTTCACGCCCGCCACCCACGGCTGCTGCTCGCCCTGGTCGTGCCGCAGCTCCACGCGCGCGCCGGACTCGCCCTCGAGGACGATCTCGACGCGGCCGATCGTGACGCTGACGTCGAGCTCCAGCGGCCCGTCCGTCTCGAACTCGTCGATCCGGACCGGTTCGTCGCCGGCCGGTGTGGCCTGTTCTTCACTCATCGTCTCGTCCCCTCAGCCTTCGACCCAGCCGTGCAGGTGCGACCCGCTCCGGCCGCTCTTGCCCTGGTGCTTGTGGCCGCCGCCGAGGGCGCCGTGGCCGAGCGCGCCCTGCACCGCCTGCGAAACGAACGTGTTCAGCGAGACGCCCTGAGCCGCGGCGGCGCGCTCGGCCTGGCCCTTGATCTGCTCGACCAGCCGCAGCGTGATCCGGCTGATGTCACCGCCGTCGATCGGTGGCGGCGGTGTGGTGTCACGTGGTGTCTCACGTGACGTCGTCTCCTCGGCGGCGCCGGTGACGACCACGCGGACGTCCCGGCCGTCGAGCCGGACGTCCACCACCTGGCCCGGGAGGGCGGCGGTGACCTCGGCCGCGAGGTCGGCGAGGGCGTTCATCAGGGTGAGGCGGACGGCGGGTTCGAGCGCGGAAGACAGCAGCGCGGCCGCCCGCCGGGTGTGCTCGTCCCCGGCGGCAGCCGTGTTCGCGAGGTCCTCGCGAAGATTGGCGATGTACGGGGTCAGGTCCATGACACCACTATGACGTCATATGTGACGTCAGTCAAGGCGGCCGTGCTGTCACATGTCCCCCGGGAGTGACCGGGCCCACGCGGTTAGGCTGCGCGGGAGCCGGGAGAAGGAGTGCTGACGTGGCCGCAACCGTGTCGCCCAGAGTGCAGCTGATCGCAAAGACCGAGTTCCTCCCGCCCGAGGACGTGCCGTGGTCGACCGACGCGGACGGCGGCGAAGCGCTCGCCGAGTTCGCCGGCCGCGCCTGCTACCAGTCGTGGAAGAAACCGAACCCGGCCACCGCGACCAACGCCGGCTACCTCGAGCACATCATCGACGTCGGCCACCTTTCGGTGCTGGAGCACGGTTCGGTGACCTTCTACATCAGCGGCATCTCCCGGTCGCTGACCCACGAGCTCATCCGGCACCGCCACTTCTCCTACTCCCAGCTCTCGCAGCGGTACGTCCCGGAATGCGACGCCGAGTTCGTCGAGCCCGAGGTGATCGCGAACGACCCGGTGCTGCACGAGAAGTTCCTCGCCGCGACCCGGGCGAGCGTCGAGGCGTACACCGAACTGCTGGCCGGGCTCGAAGAGAAGTTCGCCGACGTCCCGACCGCGACCCTGCGCCGCAAGCAGGCCCGCCAGGCCGCCCGCTCGGTGCTGCCGAACGCGACCGAAACGCGGATCGTCGTCACCGGCAACTACCGCGCCTGGCGCCACTTCGTCGCGATGCGCGCCACCGAGCACGCCGACGTCGAAATCCGTGAGCTCGCCGTGGAATGCCTGCGGCAGCTGCAGAAAGCCGCGGAGAACGTGTTCGCGGACTTCACCATCTCGACGCTGCCGGACGGCACCGAGATCGCCACGAGCCCGAAGGTGCTGGAAGGCTGATGAAGCGACTCGCGATCGACGTCCGGCCCGGTGAGTACGCCGTCGTGCGGCTGCCCGCGGACGCCGCGGTGCCCGCCGGGCTGTTCGAACCGGGCGAAGCGTTCGTCTCGGTGACCCGGACGCCGGAAGAACTGTCGGTGATCTGCCCGGCCGGCCGCGAACCGGCCGGCGCCACGGCGGCCGAGGACGGCTGGCGGCTGCTGTCGGTCCGCGGCCCGCTGGAGTTCACGCTGACCGGCATCATCGCCGCGCTGGCCTCGGAGCTGGCCGCGGCCGGCGTCGCGCTGTTCTCGATGTCGACCTACGACACCGACCACATCCTGGTCCGCGCCACCGATCTCGGCCACGCGGTCGCGGCGCTGCGCGAGTCCGGCCACGAGGTCGCCCACCCCTGACTTTTCACCGCGGCCGATCCGGGTACCCGGAGGCCGGGGTGGGAGCCGTCACCCTTGAAAAACAAAGTTCGGCACTCCTAAACTCCGGTTTTGGGGTGCCCGACAACCGGGTTTCGAGAGGTGGCTTCATGGCTGTGACCGAGGCGGTCCGCCCGAGACTGGTGTCGCGCCTGCGCACCGGCTCGGCCCTGCTCGGACCCGCGTTCGTCGCCGCCATCGCCTACGTCGACCCCGGGAACGTCGCCTCCAACATCAGCGCCGGCGCCCGCTACGGCTACCTGCTGGTCTGGGTGATCGTCGCGGCGAACCTGATGGCCGTGCTCGTCCAGTACCTCTCGGCGAAGCTGGGCCTGGTCAGCGGGATGTCGCTGCCGGAGGCCCTGCGCGCCCGCCTGTCCCGCCCCGCGCGGCTGGCCTACTGGGCCCAGGCGGAGGTCGTCGCCATCGCCACCGACCTGGCCGAGGTGGTCGGCGGCGCGATCGCCCTCAACCTGCTGTTCGACCTGCCGCTGATCGCCGGCGGCCTGATCACCGGCGCGGTTTCGCTGACCCTGCTGGCGGTTCAGGACCGCGGCGGCCAGCGGACGTTCGAGCGGGTTGTCACCGGCCTGCTCGCGGTGATCGCGATCGGCTTCCTGGCGAGCCTGTTCGTCGAGCCGCCCTCGGCCGCGGCGACGGCCGGTGGCCTGGTGCCCCGGTTCGACGGCACGGGCAGCGTCCTGATCGCCGCGGCGATGCTCGGCGCGACGGTGATGCCGCACGCGGTCTACCTGCACTCGGGCCTGGTCCGCGACCGCCACGGCCGGGCCGACGGCGCCGGGCGCCGTCGGCTGCTGCGCGCAACGCGGGCCGACGTCGGCCTGGCGATGCTGCTGGCGGGCGCGGTGAACCTGGGCATGCTGCTGCTGGCGGCGACGAACCTGCAGGGCCAGCAGGGCGTGGACAGCATCGAGGGCGCGCACGGCGCGGTGGCGACGGCGCTGGGCCCGGGCATCGCGCTGATGTTCGCGATCGGCTTGCTGGCCTCGGGCCTGGCGTCGACGTCGGTGGGCGCGTACGCGGGCGCGATGATCATGCAGGGGCTGCTGCACAAGCGGATCCCGCTGGTGGTGCGCCGCCTGGTCACGCTCATCCCGGCGATCGTGGTGCTGGCCCTGGGCGCGGACCCGAGCGCGGCGCTGGTGGTGTCGCAGGTGGTGCTGTCGTTCGGGATCCCGTTCGCGCTGGTGCCGCTGATCCGGTTGACGGCGGACCGCGAGCTGATGGGCCAGGACGCCAACCGCCGCCTGACGACGGTCGCGGCCTGGGTGATCGCGGCGGTGATCATCGCGTTGAACCTGGTCCTGATCTACCTCACCTTCGCCGGCTGACCGCGATGGCCCGGATCTACGCCCTCAACGCCGAATGCGGCGAGCGGGAAAACCACGCCCACGACCTCGCCCGCCACTTCGCCGGCTGGCCGGTCCGCGTCTTCTCCGACGGCGCCGGCTGGTGGTGCGGGGTGGCGCCGGACGGGCTCAGCCGGTCCGGGATCGGCTCGCCCGAGGACGCGGTGGCCATGACGGCGGCCGGCCGCCGGCTCTACTGGCTGCTGCGGACCGCCCCGCCGGTCTACCGGTACGCGCTCGCCGGGGTCGGGACCGACGGGTTCCGCGCCCACGCCGAGCTGCTGGCCGAAAAGGACCTGACGACCTTCCCCGGGCTCGTGGTCAGCGAAGACATCTGGACCGCCGCCGGCGAACGCACCGAGTTCAGCGGCTTCGCCCCGGGCTACCGGTGGATCCCCTACCGCGGCGAGACCCACCGCTGACGACCACCCAGGTACGCGAGCCGACCCTCGGGGTGCGCGAGCCGACCGTCCGGGTGCGCGAGCCGACCGTCCAGGCACGCGAGCCGACCGTCCGGGTGCGCGAGCCGATCCTCCGGGTACGCGAGCCGACCCTTCCGCGACACGAATTCCGCGGAACCCGCAGCGTCCTCCGGCGGTCCGACTAGCATCTGCGCGACCGCCGCCAAAAGGAGCACCGTGACCGACGAACAGACCCGGCCCTATCCGCCGCAGGCGCCCATGACGCCTGGTCAGCGGGTCGTCGCGGGCCGCTACCTCCTGCTCGGGGAACTGGGGCGGGGCGGCATGGGTGTCGTGTGGCGGGCGCAGGACCAGGTCATCGGCCGGCAGGTCGCCGTCAAGGAACTGCGGCTGCCCGACGCCGAGTCCGCCGCCGTCTTCTCCGAGCGCGCGCTGCGCGAGGTGCGCACCGGCGGGCGGCTCAACGACCCCGCCGTCGTCACCGTCTACGACGTCGTCACCGACGGCGGGACCACCTTCATCGTGATGGAGCTCGTCGAAGCGCCCAGCCTCGCCGACCTCGTGCGCCGGCGTGGCCCGATGCCCGCCGCACAGGCCGCGCAGCTGGGGGAGCGGGTGCTCGCCGCGCTGCAGGCCGCCCACGCCGCCGGGATCGTGCACCGGGACGTCAAGCCCGCGAACATCCTCGTCGCGCCGGACGGGCGCGTGAAGCTCACCGACTTCGGCATCGCGCACGCCGTCGACGACCCGCGGCTCACCACCAGCGGCATGATCGTCGGCTCGCCCGCCTTCATGGCGCCCGAGCGCGTCGAGGGCCGCGAAGCGCTGCCCGCGTCCGACCTGTGGTCCCTCGGGGCGACGCTGTTCTTCGCCGTCGAAGGCTCGATCCCGTTCGAGCGCGCGACCACCGCCGCGACGCTGCACGCGATCATGACCGAGATCCCGTACCTGACCCGCGGCCAGGGTCCGATCGCCGCCGCGATTCTCGGCCTGCTCGTCACCAACCCGGACGCGCGGCTGACCGCGGCCCAGGCCCAGAACCTGCTGACCACGGCGCAGGGCGTGCGGCCCACGCCGCCGCGCGGCACCGCGATGCTCGGCGCCCCCGCGCCGCAGCCGCCGGGCAAGACGCACCGCGCGCTGTGGCTCGCGGTCGCCGCGGTGCTGGTCGTGGCCGCCCTGATCGGCGGCTTCTTCGCGGGCAAGGCCTTCGAAACCCCGGCGCCGGACGCCCAGAAGCTGCCGACCATGACCTTCGGCCTCGGCGGCCGGATGCGCGTGGACGCCAGCTCCAGCTACCTCTGCTACAACGCCCCGGTCCAGGACGGCGGCGTCATCAGCGACGAGAACAGCGGCGACTGCAAGAAGAGCCACACCCTCGAAATCTACGACAGCGGGGACGCCATCGGCACCACGAGCTGGTCCGACAGCGACGCGGAGATCGCGGCCTACCCGGGCCTCGACGCCGTCACGGCGGTCGCCGAAGCGCGCTGCGCGTCCTCCTTCCGCTCCTCGATCGTCCCCGCCACCCAGCGCGACGCCCTCAAGTACCGCGCGCTCGTCCCGACTCAGGGGGAGTGGCAGAGCGTGCCCGACAAGTCCGGCGAATACCCGACGCGCGAGTTCTACTGCGTCCTCGCCAAGGCCGACGGCGGCCCGATCTCGGCCCCGATCGTGACCAAGGTCAAGTAGAAGTTCCGCGACGAACGGCCGGCCCCGGGAAATTCTCCTGGTGACCAGGTCGACGCGGTTTTCGTCGGACCGGCGAGGTACCGTCTTCCCCATGTCCAACCCACCTGCCACAGGCCGTCCGGGGGACCGGGTGGCGGAGCCCCCGGCCCGGAGCGAAGCTCCGGTTGTCACCGCAGCGCCCGGACGGCCGTTCGGCCGCGTGCTCACCGCGATGGCCACCCCGTTCGACGCCGACGGCGCGCTGGACCTGAAGCGGGCGCAGGAGCTGGCCGAGCACCTCGTGGAGCTGGGGAACGACGGCCTCGTGGTCAACGGCACCACCGGCGAGAGCCCGACCACGAGCGACGCGGAGAAGCAGGAGCTCATCCGCGCCGTGGTCGAGGCGGTCGGCGACAAGGCGACCGTCGTGGCCGGCGCGGGCACCAACAACACCGCGCACAGCATCGAGCAGGCGAAACAGGCCGAGGCGGCCGGCGCACACGGCCTGCTGGTCGTCACCCCGTACTACTCGCGGCCCAGCCAGGCCGGGCTGTACGCGCACTTCACCGCGGTCGCCGACAGCACCGGGCTGCCGGTGCTGCTCTACGACATCCCGCCGCGTTCGGTCGTCCCGATCGAGGTCGACACGCTGCTGCGGCTGGCCGAGCACCCCCGGATCGTCGCGGTGAAGGACGCCAAGGGCGACCTGATCGCCGGCTCCGAGGTCATCGCCAACACCCACCTCGCCTACTACTCCGGCGACGACGGCCTGAACCTGCCGTGGATCTCGGTCGGCGGGGTCGGCGTGGTGAGTGTGATCGGTCACGTCGTCGCGGGCCGGATCCGCGCGATGATCGACGCCTACGAGAACGGCGACACCTCCACCGCGCGCACCAACCACCGCGCCATGCTGCCCGTGCTGCGCGCGATGTCCCGGGTCGGCGGGGTCGCGTTCAGCAAGGCGGCGCTGCGGCTGCGCGGCTTCGACATCGGCGACCCGCGGCTGCCGATCGTGGCGCCGACCACCGAGCAGACGGCCCTGATCGCCGGTGATCTTGCCCAGGGCGGCGTGCCGCTGGGCGACACGGCGGCCCAGGACTGGCATGGTGAGCGGGTGGCACAAGCAGATTCGCGAGCGGCCTACATCGCGCCGACCTCGCACACCAGCGTTGGGACCCTGCCTCGGTGAGCTCACTTCCCCCTGGTCCAGGCCCCACCAACGCCCCGCCCGAACTGCCCGCCGGGGCCCTGCGCGTCGTCGCGCTGGGCGGTATCGGCGAGGTCGGGCGCAACATGACCGTCTTCGAGTACGGCGGCCGGCTGCTCATCGTCGACTGCGGGGTGCTCTTCCCCGAGGACGACCAGCCCGGCGTCGACCTGATCCTGCCCGACTTCCGTGCGATCGAGGACCGCCTCGACGACATCGACGGCCTGGTGCTCACCCACGGGCACGAGGACCACATCGGTGCCGTCCCGTTCCTCCTGCGCCTGCGGCCGGACCTGCCGATCTACGGCTCGAAGTTCACCAACGCCCTGCTCGCGGCCAAGGCCAAGGAGCACCGGCAGCGGCCGAAGCTGATCGAGGTCCGCGAGGGCGAGCGCCGCGACGTCGGCGTGTTCAACCTCGAGTTCTTCGCGGTCAACCACTCCATCCCGGACGCGCTGGCCGTGGCCATCCGCACCCCGGCGGGCGTGGTGCTGCACACCGGCGACATCAAGCTCGACCAGCTCCCGCTGGACGGGCGCCTCACCGACCTGGCCGGGTTCTCCCGGCTCGGCGACGAGGGCGTGGACCTGTTCTGCGTCGACTCGACCAACGCCGAGGTGCCCGGGTTCGTCATGCCCGAGCGCGACATCGGCCCGGTGCTCGACGACGTCATCCGGCGCGTGGACCAGCGCGTGATCGTGGCCTGCTTCGCCAGCCACGTCCACCGCGTCCAGCAGGTCCTCGACGCGGCGCAGCGGCACGGCCGGCGGATCGCGTTCGTCGGCCGGTCGATGGTCCGGAACATGGGGATCGCGGCCGAGCTGGGCCTGCTGAACGTCCCGGACGGCCTGCTGGTCGACCTCGACCAGGCGAGCACCCTGCCGGAGAGCAAGGTCCTGTTCGTCTCGACGGGGTCCCAGGGTGAGCCGCTCTCGGCGCTGTCGCGGATGGCGCGCGGCGAGCACCGGCAGATCTCGATCCGCGCGGGCGACACCGTCGTGCTGGCCAGCTCGATGATCCCGGGCAACGAGACCGCGGTGTTCGGCGTGGTCAACGGCCTGACCCGGCTCGGCGCCAACGTCGTCCACCAGGGCAACGCGAAGGTGCACGTGTCCGGCCACGCGTCGGCGGGGGAGCTGCTCTACCTGTACAACGCGGTGCGCCCGAGCAACGTGATGCCGGTCCACGGCGAGTGGAAGCACCTGCGCGCGAACGGCGAGCTGGCCATCCGCACCGGCGTCGCGGCGGAGAACGTGGTCATCGCCGAGGACGGCGTGGTCGTCGACCTGGTCGACGGCAAGGCGTCCCGCACCGGCCGCGTCGAGGTCGGCCACGTGTACGTCGACGGCCTGTCGGTCGGCGACGTCGGCGAGTCGACGCTGTCGGACCGCCTGGTCCTCGGCGAGGGCGGGTTCATCTCGATCAGCGTCGCGGTGGACTCCAGCACCGGCCGCGCGGTCAGCAGCCCGACGGTGTCCGGCCGCGGCTTCTCCGACGACCCGAAGGCGCTCGACGCCGTCGTGCCGCTGGTGGAGATGGAGCTGGCGCGCACGGAGGCCGAGGGCATCACCGACACGCACCGGATCGCCCAGGCGGTCCGCCGGGTGGTCGGCCGCTGGGTGGCCGACACCTACCGCCGCCGTCCGATGATCGTCCCGACGGTCATCCCGGTCTGAGTTCCGCGCGGAACGCCTTCGCCTCCCCCTTTTCGGTGGCGAAGGCGTTCCGCGTTTTCAGGGCGTCACCCGGGCCAGGAGCAGGGCGAAGGCCACGGTGACGGTCTGGCGGAGCAGGGCGTGGCGCGCCCTGCGTCGATCGCCTCGGGTCGGCTTCATGCGGTCCAGTGTTCCGGCCGCGGGACGCGGGGACATCCCCCTCCGGAAGGAGGCGGATCCCTCCCGGGGTTGAGGCGTTGTTAGGCCGTCCGGCGCACATGCGGCGGCTTTGCCGCGGGATAACCTTGATCCCACCCCGCCTCGCGCAGAGAGGCCGCGCCGATGGGACGTCACTCGGACGGCAGACGACGCCGGCTGCTCCTGCCCGCCGTCGCGACCGGTGTCGTGCTCGTCCTCGGCGCCGCGGCGTGGGTGACGGTGTCGGCCGTGCGGGCCCGGCCGGCGTGCGAGCAGCCCACCACCGTCCTGGTCACCGCGTCCGCGGACATCGCGCCCGCGTTGTCGCTGGTCGCACGCGGGCTCGACGTGCCGTGCGGCAGCGTCGAGGTCCAGACCAGGGAGGCCACCCAGGCCGCCGAGGGGCTCGCCATCTCCGACGGCAGCCCGCGGCCGCAGGTATGGGTGCCGGACTCGACGCTCGCGCTGCGCCGCGCCCACCAGCTCGGCGCGGCCGACGTCCCCGAAAGCGGCGCGTCGGTGGCCAGCTCGCCGGTGGTGCTGGCCGTCCCCGCGGACGCCGCCAAGGGCCTCGGCTGGCCGGACCGGGCCCCGACCTGGGCGGAGGTCCTGGCCGCGCCGGGCGCCGTCCCGGGGATGCCGGACCCGGCCCGCGACCCGGTCGGCGCGGTGGCCCTGCTCGGCCTGCGGGACACGGTCAAGACGGCGCCGGAGCCGTCGGCCGCGTACGCCGCGTTGCTGCGGCGCTTTTCGGCCAACACGCTCGGCGGCGAGCCGGACCTGATCGCCCGGCTGCCGGGCTCGAGCGACGGCGGCGGCACGGCCGCGGTGACGGCGTTCCCGGCGTCGGAGAATTCCCTGCTGCGCCACAATGTCGAGGACCCGAAATCACCGCTCGTCGCCGTCTACTCGGCGGCCGTGCCCACTTTGGACTACCCGTTCACGGAGCTGGGCGGCATCACCCCGCGGCAGCGCCCGATCGTCCAGGCGCTGCGGGACGCGGTGCTGGGCGACCCGGGAGCGGACGCGATCGCGAAGACGGGCCTGCGCGCGGCGGGCGGCCAGGCCCTGCGCGACCACCCGGACGACCCGAGGGTGGCACCGGAGAGCTTCCGGACCGCGAACCTGCCCCCGGCCCCGGTCGTCGACGAACTCCTCAACCAGTGGGCGGGCATCAACCTGAGCGCGCGGGTCCAAGTGCTGATCGACGTGTCGGGATCGATGAACGCCCAGGTCCCGGGCACGGGCCTGAACCGCATGCAGGTGACGATGCAGGCGGCGGCGAAGGCCCTGCGCCTGTTCAAACCGGCGACCCAGCTGCGCATGCTGGCGTTCTCGACCCACCTGGACGGCGACAAGGACTACCGCGAGCTGCTCCCGATGGCCCCGGTGGCCCAGCACCTGGCGAGCGGAGCCCTGGAGAAACTGGCCCAGGTGAAGGCCACGGCGAACGGCGGAACGGGGCTGTACGACAGCGTCCTGGACACGTACCGGACGGCCCGCCGCGAATGGGAGCCGGGCCGGCTGAACCTGGTGATCGTGATGACGGACGGCCGCAACGAGGACCCGCACGGGATCTCGCGGGCGGACATGCTGACGGAGCTGGCCAAGCTCCAGAACCCCCGCCGCCCGATCCCGCTGATCGGAGTGGGCATCGGCCCGGACGCGGACAAGACGGAACTGAACCAACTGACGTCGGCGACCGGCGGCCAGGCGTTCGTGGCCCCGGACCCGGCGAAGATCACGGACGTGTTCTTCGGGGCTTTGAGCCGCATCGCCGGCGGCTAGCTGCTCATGCGTTCCGTGCGGCCCGAACGTCCGTTGCCGGAGGAGGCACCTGGGCTACTGACGGGCCGTGTCCGGACTCGTACTTTCCGTGTGAAATCATGGCAGCTCATGAGTCTGGAACGACGCGTCTTCGTGATCCACGGCCGGGACAAGCGCGCTCGCCGGGAGTTCTACATCTTCCTGCGGGCGATCGGTTTGGAGCCGATCGAGTGGTCACAGGCTCTGGCCGAAGTCGCCGACGGCTCACCTGTGATCGGTGCCGCCCTCGATAAGGCGATCGGCCCGGACCGGGCGATCATCGTGCTCCTCACCCCCGACGACGTGGCGTACCTGAAGCCCGAGCACGCGGACGACGACGCCGATTCGGACCGGCAGCCGACCGGACAGGCTCGGCCGAACGTGCTCTTCGAAGCGGGTATGGCGTTCGGCCGGTACCCGGAGCACACCGTGGTGGTCGAGTTCGGGAAGGTACGCCCGTTCACCGATCTCGAAGGCCGGTTCCGGATTCGGCTCGACAACTCTGCGGACAAGCGGCTCTTGCTGGCCCGTCGGCTGGAGAGCGTGGGATGCGAAGTCGACTTGAGCGGGCCGGACTGGTTGAACGACGGTGATCTCACCCCGCCCACGACTGATCATGTACCACGTCCCCAGCTCGGAAAGGCTGCGCCTTCGCCTCGGGACGAGGCGGGTATCGAAATCAGCAGCTCTCCGGGCAAGTGGAACATCGAGTTCGTCAACATCACGGTCAATCCGCGTAAGCGGTCGCCGCTGACTGTCCGGGGCGACGTCGTCAACCTCGACCACGATGCCGAGCTCACGTTGGGCTTGAAGGCCACCCTCTACGACGGCGAAGGCAAATCCATCGGTTCGGCGAGCGGTGGCGTGCAGGACCTGACGGGAGGCGAACGACGGGGCTTCGAGCTCACCGCCTGGGACATCACGGAGAAGTTCACCCGCGTCCACGTCCACGTCGAGTACGGCATCCCTGCGTGACCGGCGTGCCGTCGGGTGAGCAGTGGTACGACGTCTTCCTCTGCTACAAATCCGAGGACTACACCGCCGCGGCAGCCCTGTACAAGGCTCTGAAACGCCGGGGCAAGCGGGTGTTCCTCGATGTCATCGACGGGCCGACCTGGGCGCCGCTCACTCCGTCGATCGAGGACGCTTTGTCGCGATCCCGCTCGCTGGTCGCGCTGGTCACGAAGAACTTCCCGATCAGTCCGCATTGCCGCGAGGAACTCCACTTCGCGTTGAGCGCCGCTTACCGGCTGGACGAAGGTGCGACCTCACGGGTCATGGCCGTCGTCCAAGGCATTCCGCCCGACTACGTGATGCCGCCGCAGCTGACCGTGTACCGGCTACCCCACAGCAACCTTCCGCCGGACGAGCTCGTCGACAGCATCGTGTCCAACGTCGACCGGCATCAAGGCTTCTTCGGCGACGCACCTTCCGTGCCATCCGCTGATTGGTACCCGTACGAGCCGTCCGGGCCGTCGTTCCACGGGCGGTACGCCGAGTTGTGGCGGATCCACGCGGGACTCCGATCGCGGGAAAAGAACAGCGATCGCAGCCGTCCGATCTTCACCGTCAGTGGCATCGGGGGACAGGGCAAGAGCACCTTGTGCCTGGAGTACGCCAGGCTGTTCGCCCGGGACCACCCCGCCGGGGTGTTCCTCTTCGAACTCGGCGGCAGCGAGGGGCGGGGCGCACTCGGGAGTCAGGCGCCGGAGGCCCGTTTCCGGGAAACGATGGAGAAGGTCACCGACTATCTGGTCGGCCTCGACCAGCCGTACCTTTGGATCCTGGACGACGTACCCACCGATGTGGGCCGCGAACGGCTGCAGCAATTCCTGCCGCCGACGAGAACGGGCCGGGTTCTGGTCACGACACGTGCGGAATTCCGGACGCTCTCGAAGCGAGGCTTTGCCCTTGACCCGCTCGCCCGCGAGAACGCGGTCGAGGTGCTGACCGAGTACCGTCCGGCGGCACCCGATCAGCAGAAGGCTGCCCGGGGGATCGTGACGCTTCTCGACGGCCACCCACTCAGCCTGAAGCTGGCCGCCGGGCTGACGACGGCACCGGAATTCACCGGCTATCCCCGGCTGTTGGCGGATCTGTCCACGCCCAGCAGCCGGGAACCGTTGGAGGATTCCCGGCTGCTCGCCGACATCCCGGTGGGTGTCGGACGTCCGTTCAGCCGGATCCTCTTGCGTTCGTTCGGGAGCCTGAATGCGGCGGCGCAGGACGTCCTGTGCGCCGCGAGCGTCCTTGGCTCGGCGCCTATTCCGCAAGACCTCCTTGTCAAGGCGGTCTTTTACGGTGCGCCAGCCCGAGAAACCGGCTTAGCCGAGGGAATGCGGCAAGCCTCCGCCCGTGGCCTCCTGCAAGCCGGTGATGCCGGCGCCACCATGCATCGGTCGATAGCGCGCGCCATCCGTGCCTTGGTGACCCCCGGGAAGAGCCGCGAGAGGTTCCGGAACGCTGCGCTGGCCGCGCTCGTTTCGGCGGTCGAGAGCACGCGCGACGCATACCGGCACCGTGAAGTTGCTGCCTACCTGCCGCATGTGCGGGCCGTAGCAGGGCTGCTCGTCGGCGGCGACAGCTGGACCGTCGGATCGGACGAGCTCCACCTCGCCAATGAGGCGGGCAGGACAGAGATCGAGTCAGGACAGACCGATGAGGCGCTCCGGCTCTACGAATCGGCGTCTGAAGCGTGCGCGGTCGCCGGCGTCGACTGGTTCACCCGCTGCGTCGTCGACAGCGGACTCGCTGTCGCTCTGGAAGCCAAGAGCCGGTTCTCCGAGGCCCTGTCGTTGAAGGAACGGGTCGCGGAGCTGCTGGAATCCGAGCTGGGTGTGGGGGCTCTGGAGACTCTGATCGCCCAGAACAACCTGGGTCTGGCCCTGATGAAGACCGGTCGCGACGGGGAAGCGCACGAACTCCTGCGGTCGGTCTACCGGCGGAGCCGTGACGGGCTGGGAGCGAATCACACCGCCACGCTCCGGACCCTGTGCAATCTGGCCATCGCGCGCGGGCACCTCGCCGGCCCGGCGACGGAACCGGATGGGCATCGGCGGGTCGCGCACCGGTATTGGGACGCAGCGTGGGCCCGCTGGTCGAAGATCGCTCCACCGGACGAAGAGCTGCATCTGATGGCGCTCAACGGCCTGGCGTTGAGTCTCCGGAGCCTCGGAAACCGGGACGAGGCTTTGCGGCTCATGAGCGACCTCCACCGCCGCCGTGCGCAGCTGCTCGGCACGGAGCATCCCGCTACCTTGGACGCCTGGGAAAACGAGCTGATCCTGCGAGAGGAACTCAATGAGCGATCCGAATGACGCCTTCGTGCTCCTCTGGTTGCGCCGCCTCGAAAGCCAAGGGCCCGGCCACCCCGACACCATGGCGACGTTGGCCAACCTCGTGCGCGGCGCCGGCGCGGGCACCACGGCGCTGTCGCCCGCGGAGCTGCCGGACGGCGTGACGCAGGCGGGCGTCCGGCTCGACGGTGACCAGGTGGACCGTGAAGTCGACCTGATCCAGAAGGCCATCGCGCTGCAGGACAGTCGCGTGGCGGCGTTCGGTCCTGATGATCCGCGCACCATGACCGCGACGAGTTACCTCGCCTACGCACTGGCGTTCGCCGACCACATCGACAGCCAGTTGGAAGCGGCGGCGGTGCTCGCTCAAGACGCCTACGAGGGGCTGGACGACGCCGCTGCCGAGAACGATCCGCGGGTGGGCCGCCACGACGTGCGGATCGCCGAACTGATCCGCGAGTGGGTCGACGAGGCGATGGCTCAGTCCGCGGAGTGATCCGGCCGCCCACGGGCCAGGCTCGCGAGGTCGTCGCGGACCTCGGCCGCTTTCACTGAACCCAGTGCTTCGAACGTGCGCAGCGCCGCTTCCCAGTGGACCTCGGCGTTCTCCACGTCCCCGACGGCCGCGGCCAGCGTGCCCAGGCCACGGGTGGCCACCGCCTGCTCGAAGGTGCTGCCCGAGATGACGCCGGCATCGATTGCCCGGCAGAAGAACTCCTCCGCGGCTGAGTATTGCTGGGTCGCCAAGTAAAGTCGGCCGAGCGTGGTGCACGCACGCGCTTCGTCCATGTGCAGGCCCAATTCCGCGCACAACTGGACGGACTCGAGCAATGCGGGCTCGGCGTCGTCCGTTTGGCCGGCTTCGACCTCTGCGAAGCCGATCCCGCGCAAGGTGATGGCGACGTTGCGCAGATTACCTGCTTCGCGGTACCAGGCCAGCGCCTGGCGGCTGAGGCTGAGCGAACCGGCGAAGTCGCCTGCACGCCGGAGCGCCGAGGCACGATGTGCCAAGGTGTTGGCCGTTCCGTGCCGGTCACCGACCTCGGCGAACAGCTCTCCGGCCCGCTCGTACTCCGGCAACGCCGCTGCGTCGTCTCCCTGCTCGTGGAGAGCGACGCCGAGGTTGCTGCGGGTCAAGGCCTCGGCCTGCCGGTCGCCGGACCGGACTGCGGCCTGCAAGGCGTGCCGGTGGCTGAGGACCCACTCATGGATCCGTTTGGCGAGGAAGAAGTACCCACGAGTCAGGAAGGCGAGCTTCCACCGCGCTTCGTCGAATTCGATGACGTCGGTGGAGCACAGGGTGACGATGTTCGCCAGTTCCGTGTCGAACCAAGCCAGGGCGGCGGGCTGACCGTCGAACTGCGGGGCACCCGTCCATTCCGGGACCGGAACCCGATAGCGCAACGGTTCCACCTGCGCGTCCGCGCGGTGCGCGGCCTGCAGGTAGTAGTGATACAGCCGGCGTCGCGCATCCACGATCGCGCTGTTCTCTTCCTCCCGCAGCGCGACCTCGGCCGCATAAAGGCGGATGAGGTCGTGGGGTTCGATGCGGCCCCGCTCGTCGTTACCGACGAGATTCAGGCGGACAAGGGCGCGTACGTGCCCTGTGGCCGTCTCCGTGGGAACGCCGGCGAGCGCGGCGAGTGCCTGGGGCGTCAGATCGCGTCCGGGGAACAGGCCCAGCCGCCGGAACGTGGCGGCGACGTCAGGCGTCAACTGCCGGTAGGACCAGGAGAACACCGTGCGGGGATCGGAGCGTGGGTCTTCGCCGTGGAGCACGCTCAGGCGCTTTCGCTCGTCGGCCAGCTCGTCGACGAGCCGGCCGAGGTCGGTGTCCGGCCGGGATTTGATCGTTTGGACGGCGATCATCAGCGCCAGGGGTAATCGGCCGCACAAGTCGACCAGCCGCGCGACCTGGCTGGGTTCCCGGTCTGCCTCCTCCCCGAGCCTGGTGCGCACCAGGGCGATCCCGTCCGCCGCGGACAGCGGTTCGATGTGCAGCACCTCCGCACCTTGGTGGATGGCGAGGCCGGATAGCTGCTGCCTGCTGGAAACGAGAACCGAGCACGAAGCGGAGCCAGGCAGCAACGGGCGCACCTGCTCTTCGTCCCGCGCGTTGTCCAAGACGATCAGCTTCCGCTTGCCATCGAGAGCCGTTCGGAGCAGGGCTGCCCGGCCCTCGAGCGGACCCGGCAATGACGCCGGGTCAACGCCGAGTGCGTGCAGCCACCCCGGAAGTATCTCTTCGGCCGCGGCCGGCCGACCCGGGCTCCAGCCCTGCAGGTCCGCGTAGAGGACACCGTCGGGGAAGTGCCGGACTTGCCGTCGCGCCCAGTCGAGCGCGAGCGCTGTCTTGCCTACCGCCGGAGGCCCCACGATGAGCGCGATGGGTACCGTCGCGCCGACTGGTCCGAGGAGGAGCCTGTCCAGTTCCGCCGACTCCCGGCCGCGTCCGATCAACATCGCCGGCCCCGGCGGCAGCGGGCTGGGCGGCGCAGCGAGTGGCCCCCGACGTGGCTTGCGGCCAGTTCGGCTTCGAGCGGGCACCACCAGGTCGTACAGCTCGTCCCAGTCGTCCACCCGGGTCACGGTGCTGGGGACGGAGACCAGGAGGGCTCGCATCGCCGGCCAGGTGCGCTCGCCGGGAACCGACTTCCCGATCCGGGTGTCGTACCACGTGCTCTTGCCGACCGCACTGGCTTCTTCGGCCGCCCGGTCCCCGCCGAGCTGAACCACCGCCCGTGCCACCGCCCGCTGGAACCGCAGGTGGTGCTCGCCGATCGCAGGAGGCTTCATCGGTGCCCTCCCTCCCGCTAGGTCGTCCGTGCCGGACGAGTTGCCCGGACATCCGGTGGTCGGAGCCTCGGTCCGGTGAACGTCCGGCAGCCCCCGTCACCGGACACCGCTCGCCGGACATTCCCGGTGAAGAGACCCTACGAACATGGACATCGTCAGCCAAGAGGTTCCCCCGGCTTCTTCCGGGCTCCGTCCCCACTCGTCCCGCTCTGCAAGCCTCGACGTTGATCGCCGCCCCACCGCCTTCGTCGCCTACCTCCACGAGTCGGAGCGGCACAAGACCGATGTCCTCCGCTTCGCCGCTTTTCTTCGTTCCTGCGGAGTCGACGCCCAGCTCGACCGATGGTTCACCGGCCGGCGGCAGGACTGGTACGCCTGGGCAGCACGGTCGATCGCGGCGGCCGACTTCGTGCTCGTCGTGGCGTCGCCGTCGTCCCCCACGGTCGGAGACGGTCAGGCGCCCGCCCACCGCAACCTCGGTGGCCAGTCCGAGATGTGTCTGCTGCGCGAACTCCTGCAGCAAGACCGCGCGACGTGGACCCGGAGACTGCTGCCCGTCGTACTGCCGGGCCATTCCTGGCGCGAAATACCGCTGTTCCTTCAGCCGTCGACGGCTGACCACTACGTCGTCACGGATCTGACGCCCGCGGGAGCGGAAAGCCTCCTGCGGACGGTGACAGGCCAGGAGACCCACCTCCGTCCACCGCTCGGACCGTTGATCACTTTCCCGGCTCGCCCATAGGAGCCGAAGGACGGCCGGATCGCCGGCGGATGAGGGCGTAAACGCCCAAGATCACCGCCAAGCTGAGCAAACTCAAGTACACCTGCGCCCGGGTGTCTTCATCCACGAACAGCATCGATGTCACCACCACCAGCGTCAGCACCAGCGTCACCCAGCTCAACCACGGATAGCCCCACATCCGCAGCTTCAGCTTCTCCGGCGCCGACGCCTCGAGAGAACGCCGCATGCGGAGCTGCGAGCCGCAGATGATTGCGTACACGAACAATGCCACTGCGCCCGCCGAGTTGATGATGAAGGAGAAGATCTTGTCCGGGGACACGTAACTCATCACCACCGCCACGTAGCCGACCGACGTCGAGGCCAGGATGGCCTTCCACGGCACGCCGCGGGTGTTCGTGTCCGCGATCCAGCTCGGGGCCCAGCCGTGGCGGCGCAACGCGAACAGCATGCGGGATGCCGTGTACAGCCCCGAATTCAGGACCGACAACGCCGCCGTCAGGACCACCGCGCTGACCAGGGTCGACGCCGCCGGGACGCCGAAGCGGCCGAACGCGGCCGCGAACGGGCTTGTTTCGCTCGGGATTTCGCGCCACGGCGTGATCATCACCAGCAAGGCCACCGAGCCGACGTAGAACACGATCACGCGCCAGACGATCGTCGACGTCGCCTTGCGGACCGCCGTCTCCGGCTGGTCGGACTCCGCCGCCGCGATCGTCACGATTTCCGCGCCGAAGTACGAGAAGATCACGATCACCACGCCGTGCACCACGGAAAACGGGCCCTTGGCGACGAAGCCGTCGAGACCGATGTTGCCGGCCGAGAAGGGCGCGCCCGGCCAGAAGCCGAGCACGAACAGCGTGCCCAGCAGCAGGAACACGACGATGGTGGCGACCTTGATCGACGCCAGCCAGAACTCCGTCTCGCCGAACGACCGCGCCGACGCCAGGTTCGTCGCCGTCAGCAGCAGCATCAGGGCCAGCGAGAACACCCATTGCGGCACGCCGGGGAGCCAGCCCTGCAGGATCTTTGCGCCGGCGACCGCCTCGAACGCGACCACGCCGACCCAGAAGTACCAGTACAGCCAGCCGATCGTGAAACCCGCCCAGCCGCCGAGCGAATCGCGCGCGTACTCCATGAACGAGCCCAGCGCCGGCGCCGCCGTGGCCATTTCGCCGAGCATCCGCATCACCAGCACCACGAGCAGCCCGCCGATGGCGTAGGACAGGACGGCGGCCGGGCCGACGGTGTGGATCACCGCGCCGCTGCCGATGAACAGGCTCGCGCCGATGATGCCGCCGAGGGCGATCATCCGGACGTGCCGCTGCCGCAGATCGGGCCGCAGCCCGGACTTCGTCGCCAAGGTGCCCTCCCGGGGTGAGCATGGATTTTCGCACCCCGGGCCGATCCGGTGCAGGATTTGCGCAAGCTCAACCGGTGAGGATTTCCGACTTCCGCTGCACGATGTACGCGCCGGCCAGCAGGATCGCCGAACCCAGCAGCTGCGGCCAGGCGAGCTCCTCGCCGAGCAGCACCCACGCCGCGACCGTCGTGATGACCGGTTCGACCAGCCCGAGCACGCTCGCCACCGACGCCGGCAGGTGCCGCAGCGACGAAATGCCGCAGACGTACGCCAGCACCGTCGCGACCAGCACGAGCAGGGCCAGCAGCAGCCACACCGGCGGGTGCCCGGCGCCGAAGCCGACCGGCGCGCCGAGCAGCCCGGCCGGCCACGTCCACGGCGGGGCGGCGAAGCTGATCGCGACCGCGCCGATCACCATGCCCCAGGTGACCAGGCCCAGCGGGTCGATGCCGGCCACCGCGCGTTCGCCGAGCAGGAAGTACCCCGCCGAACACAGCGCCGCGCCGAAGCCGGCCAGCAGGCCGAGCCCGTCCAGCGTGACGCCTTCCCAGACCTGCGCGACCAGCGCGAGCCCGGCCATGGCCAGCGCGATGCCGCCCCACACCGGCCGCGGCAGCCGGTGCCGGCGCACGAACCGCACCCACAGCGCGATGAGCACCGGCGAGACGAACTCCAGCAGGATCGCGATGCCGACCGGGATCCGGCCCGCGGCGACGAAGTAGAGCAGCTGCACCCCGGCCACGCCGAGCAGGCCGTAACCGACGAGCACGGGCAGGTCCGCCCGCCGGACCCGCAGCTTCCGCGGCGCCACCAGCGCCACCCCGGCGAGCAGCACGAACCCGGCCAGCCCGATCCGGGCCGCGGCCACCTGCTGCGGCGTGATCCCGGCCGTCATCACGGCCTTGCCCAGCGTGCCCGACGTGCTGAAGAACAGGGCGGCGAGCAGGACGTAGGTGGTCCCGCGGCCGCGGTGGGCGACCCGGGGTGGCGCGAGGACGGGGAGCTCGGTGGTCACCGTCGCGACTCTAGGTGCCCGGACGTTACCGCCGAAACTCTTTTCCCGGTTACTCCGCGCGCTTCAGCCCGGTGGCGACGTGCGTGGTGATGGTGGCCAGCCGCCGCCCCTGCAGGCGCAGTGCGTCGAGGGCGACGTCGTCCGGTGCGGCCGACTTGCGGGAGACGAACGAGCCGCCGTAGGGGTTGCCGGACTGCATCAGGTGCGGGTCGGTGTAGCCGAGCGGGACGACGATCGCGCCCCAGTGGTAGAAGACGTTGTTGATGGCCAGCAGCGTCGACTCGAGGCCGCCGTGCGCGGTGGACGCCGTCGTGAACGACGTCGCCACCTTGTCCGCGAGCTTTCCCTTGGCCCACAGGCCACCCGTGCTGTCCAAATAGGACTTGAGCTGGGCGGCCGGGCCGCCGAACCGGGTCGGGCTGCCGACCGCGAGGCCGTCGGCCCACTCGAGGTCGCCGAGCGTGGCGAGCTCGTGGTGCGGGCCGGCGTCGACCCAGGCCCGCCAGCGCGGGTTCTGCGCGATCGCTTCGGCGGGCACGGTTTCCGGCACGGTCCGCACCCGCACGTCCGCACCGGTCTCGCTCGCCCCGGCGGCGAGCGACCCGGCGAGGGCGGCGGTGTTCCCGGTCGAGCTGTAGTAGACGACGAGTATCCGTGTGCTCACGTCCGCCGACTCTAGGCGGGCCCGGCCGGACGTCTCAGGATGCGGACGGCGGCTTCCAGGGGCTGACCGTGTCGGTGGGCCGCGTCGGGTCGTGGAAGCGCGGCCGGTCCAGCTCGCCCGCGCGCAGCGGGACGAGGCCGTCGGCGATCGCCTGCATGATCTTCGCGTGCGCGCGCACCCCGGCGCCCGGCCGCTCCGGCTCGACGTCCGCCAGGTCGACGGGGTCGCCGAAGTGCACCCGGAACCGCGGCCGGCGCAGGGGAGCGCTGAGCCCGGAGCGCGCCAGCGGGACCAGGTCGGCCGGGCCGTTGACGGTCTCGGTGCCCCAGTAGACGGCCTCGTGCGCGCCCCACTGGCTGATCGGGATCACCGGCACGCCCGCCGCCAGCGCCAGCCGCGCGGCGCCGGTCTTGCCGCGCTCCGGCCACAGACCCGGGTCGTGGCTGATCCGGCCCTCCGGGTAGACGATGATCGGCTCGCGCGTGGTCTTCATCGCCTCGACGGCCTCGGCGAACTGCCCGACGGCGGTGCCGGCGTGCTTGCGGTCGACCCGCAGGTGCCCGCTGACCCGCAGCGCCGGCCCGATCACCGGCGCGTCGAGGATGCCGCCGGCCAGCATGAACCGCGGGTTGATGCCGATCCGCTTGCACGCGGCCATCAGCACGAACGCGTCGAACACGCCGATGTGGTTCGCGGCCATCAGCAGCGGCCGGCCCCGCAGCTGGGCGGGCACCCGGCCGGTGACGGTCAGCCGCCCGACCAGGTTCACCAGCCCGCGGTCGATGTTCAGCATGGTCCGCCAGATGGCGGGAGCACGGCGGGGCGGTTCGTCGGTGCGCAGCGCGAGCATGGGGCAGAGCATGGCAGACGCCGATTTCACCCGTTTGCGCACTGGCCGGATCGGTTCACCCGGATGGCCGCTCAAGCGCGGTGGTGAGGCAGAAGTTCACCCTGAGCCGAGAGTGGCGCACGAGGCGATCGGCGACGGCCGGTTACCGTAACCAGCATGGCTGGGTCGGCGACGAGGAAGAGAAGCACTGGCAGCGGCGCGAAGGGGACAGCGGCGCGTAAGCCGCGTACACCCGCGAAGCCACGTACGTCGTCCGCTCGCAAACCGCCGCCCCGGGCCCGCCGCAAGACGCCCGGGATCTTCGGGAAGGGCGTCCGCGGGACCTGGAACCTGCTGGCCAAGGGCCTGGGCACGCTGGCCCGCACGGTCGGCCGCACCCGTGAGCTCGAAGCCGAACACCGCCGCGACGGCCTCGCGCTGGGCCTGATCGGCCTGGGCATCGTCGCGGCCGTCGGTGTCTGGTGGCGGGCGGCCGGGCCGATCGGCATCGGCGTGGAGATCGCCACCCGGACCGTCCTCGGCGCCGGGGCGGTCACGCTGCCGCTGGTGCTGGTCGTCGTCGCCGTCGCGCTGATGCGGTCCGAGCCGCACCCGGAGACGCGGCCGCGGATGGTGGTCGGCACGATCATGGTCGTCCTGTCCGTGCTCGGGATGCTGCACATCTTCACCGCGCTCCCGGACACCAACGACGGCCGGATGTACGCCGGCGGCATCGTCGGCGCGTTCTCCGGCGGCCTGCTGACCATGGGCGTCACCACCTGGGTCGCCGTGCCGCTGCTGATCCTCGCGCTGTTCTTCGGCGTGCTCGTGTTCACCGGCACGCCGGTCCGCGAGATCCCGCACCGGCTGCGCAACTGGGGCCTCGACGAGGAGGAGCTCGCCGAAGCCGAGGCGCAGCGCTCCGGCTTCGCCACCGACGAAGAGAAAGTCACCGAAGCCGACCCGAAGGCCGCGCGGCTGCGCAAGCCGTCCCGGCGGCGCCAGTCCGGCGAGGCCGCCGCCGAGCAGCTGGACATCGACGCGATGCTGGCCGAGGCGCCGACGCCGATCAAGCCGCCCAAGGCGGTGCCCAAACCGCCGGTCGAGGTCGTCGAGAAGAAGCCGAAGAAGGCTCCGGAACCGCCGCTCGCGGTCACCCGCACGGTCGAGGGCGACTACCAGCTCCCGCCGCCCGACCTGCTGAAGCTCGGCGACGCGCCGAAGTCCCGCAGCAAGGCCAACGACGCCATGATCGAGGCGATCACCGGCGTGCTGGAGCAGTTCAACGTCGACGCGCAGGTCACCGGCTTCACCCGCGGCCCGACGGTCACCCGCTACGAAGTCGAGCTCGGTCCGGGCGTGAAGGTCGAGAAGATCACCGCGCTGACCAAGAACATCGCCTACGCGGTGGCCACCGACAACGTCCGCCTGCTGGCGCCGATCCCGGGCAAGTCCGCGGTCGGCATCGAGGTGCCCAACTCCGACCGCGAGATGGTCCGGCTGGGGGACGTCCTGCGGGCGCCGACCACGGTCAAGGACAACCACCCGATGGTGATCGGCCTCGGCAAGGACATCGAGGGCCACTTCGTCACCGCGAACCTGACGAAGATGCCGCACCTGCTGGTCGCGGGCTCCACCGGTTCCGGTAAGTCGAGCTTCGTGAACTCGATGCTCGTGTCGCTGCTCGCGCGCGCGACGCCGGACGAGTGCCGGATGATCCTGATCGACCCGAAGATGGTCGAGCTGACGCCGTACGAGGGCATCCCGCACCTGATCACGCCCATCATCACCCAGCCGAAGAAGGCCGCCGCCGCGCTGGCCTGGCTGGTGGAGGAGATGGAGCAGCGCTACCAGGACATGCAGGTCAACAAGGTCCGGCACATCGACGACTACAACAAGAAGGTGAAGTCCGGCGAGATCACCGCGCCGCCGGGCTCGGAGCGCGAGTACCGGCCGTACCCGTACATCATGGCGATCGTCGACGAGCTCGCCGACCTGATGATGACCGCTCCGCGCGACGTCGAGGACGCGATCGTCCGGATCACCCAGAAGGCCCGCGCCGCGGGGATCCACCTGGTCCTGGCCACCCAGCGGCCGTCGGTCGACGTCGTCACCGGCCTGATCAAGACCAACGTGCCTTCGCGGCTGGCGTTCGCGACGTCGTCGCTGACCGACTCGCGGGTCATCCTCGACCAGCCGGGCGCGGAGAAGCTGATCGGCATGGGCGACGCGCTCTACCTGCCGATGGGCGCCGGGAAGCCGGTCCGCATCCAGGGCGCGTTCGTCGGGGACGAAGAAATATCTGCGATCGTCTCCTATGCCAAGGAGCAGGCGCAGCCGGACTACCAGGACGGCGTCACCGCGCAGAAGGCCGGCGAGAAGAAGGAGATCGACCCGGACATCGGCGACGACCTCGACGTCCTGCTGCAGGCGGCGGAGCTGATCGTGACGTCCCAGTTCGGCTCGACGTCGATGCTGCAGCGCAAGCTGCGCGTCGGGTTCGCCAAGGCGGGCCGGCTGATGGACCTGCTGGAAAGCCGTGGCGTGGTCGGCCCGTCGGAGGGTTCGAAGGCCCGCGACGTGCTGATCAAGCCGGAGGAGCTCGAAGGCGTCCTGTTCATGATCCGCGGCGGCGGCCCGGTGGACGCCGACGCCGGCGAAGACGAGGAGTAGAGCGGTGCAACCCGCGCTCGCCCGGTTCCGTCCTGAGCACGTGGACCTACCGCGATTCGTAGCCGGACTGTTCGCCTTCGCCGTCGTCACGGTGGGCGCCGGGAGCTCCGTCGCCGCCGGGCAGCCTGCTGCCGGGCCCGCCGCGCCGCCGTCATCGCCGGCCGTGAGCGCGGCCGCCGGGCAGGACGTCACGCTGCGCCTCGGCCAGGAGGCCGCGGTGCAGGGGAAGGACCTGACCGTGCGCTACACCAGAGTGGTCGAGGACTCGCGGTGCCGGCCCGGGATGACGTGCATCTGGCAGGGCGAGGCCACGCTGGCGTTCCTGCTGAAGGAGCCCGGCCGCGGCGAAAGCACCACGGCCGAGCTCCACAGCGGCCCGCGCACCGGCCCGCAGGCGACCTCGTTCGCCGCCAGCCGGATCGAGCTGGTGGCGGTGAGCGAGGACGCCGGGGAGGCGACGGTCCGGATCAGCTGAGCGGTGTCCTCAGCCGCCGAACTTGCGGACCGCCTGGTAGTACGTCCAGGCCGCGCCCTTGCAGGCGATGTTGGATCCGCAGACGCTCTTCAGGTCCGAATACAGGTTGTCGTCGATCTTCAGCCGGTTCGCCGAGGTGAACCGGCCCTGCTTCTTGTAGTTGCGGTAGCCGAAGTCGTGCCGGTGGCAGCCCGGCAGGAACTGCCAGCCGAACGGCGTGTCCGGCGACCACGAACAGCCGTCGGACGACCAGTCGAGCTGGCCGGCGTAGGGCGCGGAGTTCCGGATCGTTTCGAAGCCGGAGAGGGACGTCGAGAAGAGGTACTGGTCGGTGACCGTCGGAATGTCGACGGCCGCCGCGGTGCCGGTGCCCAAGAGGGCACCCGCGCCGACGGATACGGCCACCGCCAAGGTGGCCCCCAGGTTCCGCAGCGTCGTGCGCATCAGTGTGTTCCTCGTCGATCGGTGGACGAATGCCCGATCAGCTTCCGGTAGCACGGTGGTGCACGTCACCGCCCGAAAGGAGGTTTTCCCTCACAGTTCGAGCAGCATGCGGGAATTTCCCAGGGTGTTCGGCTTGGCGTAGGGCAGGTCCAGGAACTCCGCGACGCCGGTGTCGTGTGAGCGCCGCATCTCCTCGTAGACCTCGTGGGACACCGGCGTGCCGTCGATCTCGACGAACCCGTGGCCGGCGAAGAAGGTCGTCTCGAAGGTCAGCACGAACAGCCGCCTGAGACCGAGCTCACGTGCCTCGTCGACCAGCCGGGCGACCAGCACCCGCCCGACACCCTGGCCGCGGACGGCCTTGTCGACCACGACGGTGCGCAGCTCGGCGATGTCCTCCCAGAGCACGTGCAGCGCGGCCGCGCCGACCACCTCGTCACCCACCTCGGCGACCCAGAACTCCTGGACGTCCTCGTACAGCGTGACCAGGTCCTTCTCCAGCAGGACGCGACCGGCGTCCGAGTCGACCAGGGCCTTGATCTTGCGGACGTCGGCGATGCGGGCGCGGCGGACGGTCGGGCGGGGCGAGTCGGACGGCACGATCGTCCACCCTGCCACATCGTCCCCGTACGCGTGGGGACACAACCGGGCTACGCCGTCGTCGGCCCGCCCGGGACCGGCGGCTACCCTGAACGTCGTGCCTTCCCCTGCCGCGGACCCAGCTGCCACCCGACGCGTCTCCCTGCTGACCCTGGGCTGTGCCCGCAACGAGGTCGACTCGGAGGAGCTCGCGGGCCGGCTGGCGGCCGGCGGCTGGGAGCTGGCGGCCGATCCCGAGGAGTCCGACGTCGTGGTGGTCAACACCTGCGGCTTCGTCGAATCGGCCAAGAAGGACTCCGTCGACACGCTGCTGGCCGCGTCCGACACGGGCAAGAAGGTCGTCGCGGTCGGCTGCATGGCCGAGCGCTACGGGCACGAGCTCGCCGACAGCCTTCCCGAGGCCGACGCGGTGCTGGGCTTCGACCACTACGCCGCGCTCTCCGACCGGCTCGACGACGTCGTCGCGGGCCGCAAGATCGCTTCGCACACGCCGGGTGACCGCCGCAAGCTGCTGCCGATCAGCCCGGTCGAGCGGCCCGCCGCCGCGGAGACCGTCGAGGTCCCCGGCCACGGCTGGGGCCCGCGGGTGCTGCGCACGCGCCTCGACGACTCGCCGGTGGCCGCGCTGAAGATCGCCTCCGGCTGCGACCGGCGCTGCTCGTTCTGCGCGATCCCGTCGTTCCGCGGCTCGTTCGTCTCGCGGCAGCCCGACGAGATCGTGGCCGAGGCGATGTGGCTGGCCGAGCACGGCGTGAAGGAGCTGTTCCTGGTCAGCGAGAACTCGACGTCCTACGGCAAGGACTTCGGCCGCGACGGCGCCACCGCGCTGGAGCGGCTGCTGCCGCGGCTGGCCGGGATCGACGGCATCGAGCGCGTCCGCGTCTCCTACCTGCAGCCGGCCGAGACGCGCCCGCAGCTGGTCAAGGCGATCGCGACCACGCCGGGCGTCGCCGAGTACTTCGACCTGTCCTTCCAGCACTCGAGCGAGCAGGTGCTGCGGCGGATGCGCCGGTTCGGCTCGACGGACTCGTTCCTCGCGCTGACCGCGCAGATCCGTGAGTACGCGCCGGAAGCGGGTATCCGGACCAACGTGATCGTCGGCTTCCCGGGCGAGACCGAGCACGACCTGGCCGAGCTCGAGCGGTTCCTGACCGGCGCGCGGCTCGACGCCGTCGGCGTCTTCGGCTACTCGGACGAGGACGGCACCGAAGCCGAAACCTACGACGGCAAGCTCGACCCCGACGTGGTCGCGGAGCGCGTCACCCGGATCTCGGCGCTGGTCGAGGAGCTGACCGCGCAGCGCGCCGAGGACCGGATCGGCACGTTCGTCGACGTCCTGGTGGAGCTGGACGACGACGGCGAGCTCACCGGCCGCGCGGCGCACCAGGCCCCGGAGGTCGACGGCGAGTGCGTCATCCTGGACGCGCCGGAGAAGACGCAGGTGGGTGACTTCCTGCGGTGCGAGGTCGTGGATTCGGCGGGCGTGGACCTGATCGTCCGCGCGGCCCCGGACGCCGACCGGTGAGTGCGCTCCCCAGCGACGCCGCCGACGAGGGCCTGACGCGCGACGCTCCCGCCCAGGTCCCGGCGCCGACCCCGGTCCCGACGCTCAACCTCGCGAACCTCCTGACGCTTTCGCGCCTGGTCCTGGTGCCGCTGTTCGTGATCGCCCTGTTCGTCGGCGACGGCCACGACACGACCTGGCGCGCGATCGCGACCGGGCTGTTCGCGATCGCCTCGGCCACCGACCAGCTCGACGGCTGGGTGGCCCGCAAGTACGGCCTGATCACCGACTTTGGCAAGATCGCCGACCCGATCGCGGACAAGGCGCTGACGGGTGCGGCGCTGGTCGGCCTGAGCGTCCTGGGCGAGCTGGGCTGGTGGGTGACGATCGTCATCGCGGTCCGCGAGATCGGCGTGACGCTGCTGCGCTTCTGGGTGATCCGCCACGGCGTGATCCCGGCCAGCCGCGGCGGGAAGGCCAAGACGATGGCCCAGATCGCGGCGATCGTGGCGTACCTGCTGCCGCTGCCGGTGGGGGCGGACCCGGTGCGGTGGGCGCTGATGGGGCTGGCCCTGGTGCTGACGGTGGTGACCGGGGTGGACTACCTGGTCCGGGCGGTGCGGCTGCGGGCCGCCGGGCGCCGGGTCACCGGGAGCTGACGTGGCCGGGGGTGCCGAGCGGACCGCTGCCGGGGCCGGCGAGCCGGTTGCGCCTGCCGCGGGCGGCGAGCGGACCGCTGCCGGGGCCGGCGAGCCGGTCGCGCCGTCCGCCGAGGATGAGCAGATCGCCGCTGTGCCCCGCAAGCCGGTTGCGCGTGCGGCCGTCGCCGGGGATGAGCAGGCCGCCGTCCTCGTCGCCACCCTCACCTCACGGGGTGAAACCGTCGCGGCCGCCGAGTCACTCACCGCCGGGCTCGTCTGCGCCACCCTCGCCCGCGTGCCGGGAGCGAGCGCGGTCCTGCGCGGCGGCCTGGTCGTCTACGCCACCGAACTGAAGACCGCCCTGGCCGGCGTCGACCCCGGGCTGCTGGCCGAGCACGGCGCCGTTTACCCCGAGGTCGCCGCGCAGCTGGCCGAGGGGGCCCGGGAGCGCTGCGGCGCCACCTGGGGCCTCGGGCTCACCGGCGTGGCGGGTCCGTCCGCGCAGGACGGCGTCGAACCGGGTACCGTGCACGTCGGGCTGGCCGGGCCGGGAACACGCACAGTCCGGACCCTGGCCCTCTCCGGCGGCCGCGATTTGATCAGGACCGAGTCGGTCTTGGCCGCATTCGCCCTGCTCGGGGAACATCTGACGTGAAACGGGCGTTCGCCCTTGGCGTACGGACACCCCAACTCCTGCGCCCGGGGCACCGCTCTGGGTAACGTAGGGGGTACTTGTTCGGAAGGGAGGCGCGTGATGACCGTGCTGTTGCGTGAGGCGATCGGTGATCGGCTCCGTCATGCCCGCACCAACCAGCGTCGTACGCTGCGCGACATCTCCCGCGCCGCCAGGGTCAGCCTCGGCTACCTCTCCGAGGTGGAGCGGGGCCAGAAGGAGGCGTCGAGCGAACTGCTCGCGTCCATCTGCCAGGCCCTGGACCTTCCGCTCGGCGAGCTGCTGCACAACGTGGCGGCGGACGTTTCGGCCCTCGACAACGTCGAGGTCGCACCGGTCGACGAGCGGATCGTGGACGGCGCGCCGCGGGAGAAGCGCGGCGCCGAGGCCTCGGCGGCCGGCATCGAAGGCGGTCGCCTGATGTCGGAGCTGATCGGCAACGACCTCGCCGACCTGCGGGTTTCCCCGGCGCCACGGATGAACACCACCCTGCGCACGACGATCGGCCAGCCCAAGCTGGCCTCGACGATCGCGGCGTAGGTCCAGCGCGAAACACGCCGACGGCCCCGGGCAACCCGCCCGGGGCCGTCGGCGTTTACCCGGGGGGTGATCAGGGGCGAACCCTGAAATCCCCCGGGGTCGCCTGGAACGGACGTGGCCGACCTGACACGATGGAACCCGACGCCGGGGTCGGTGCGTTGCTAGTGCAGGGGAGCGACGCCCCACCACCCCGAGTACCAAGGCCCGTGGGACGCAAGAAGGCAGGCGGAGGAGATGGCCAACCCGTTCGTGAAGTTCTGGAAGTACATGATGGCGGCGTTCTCGTCGAAGATCGACGAGCACGCCGACCCGAAGGTACAGATCCAGCAGGCCATCGAGGAGGCGCAGCGCAACCACCAGGCGCTGACGCAGCAGGCCGCCTCCGTGATCGGCAACCAGCGGCAGCTGGAGATGAAGCTCAACCGGCAGCTCGGCGAGGTCGAGAAACTGCAGGCCTCGACCCGGCAGGCGCTGGTCCTGGCCGACGAGGCGCGCGCCAAGGGTGACGAGCAGAAGGCCACCGAGTTCGAGAACGCCGCGGAGAGCTTCGCGACGCAGCTCGTCACGGCGGAGCAGAGCATCGAAGACCTGAAGACGCTGCACGACCAGTCGCTGCAGGCGGCGGCCCAGGCCAAGAAGGCCGTGGAGCGCAACTCGCAGATGCTGCAGCAGAAGCTGGCCGAGCGCACCAAGCTGCTCTCGCAGCTGGAGCAGGCGAAGATGCAGGAGCAGGTCTCCGCTTCGCTGAACCAGATGAGCCAGCTGGCCGCGCCGGGCAACACGCCGTCGCTGGAAGAGGTCCGCGACAAGATCGAGAAGCGCTACACCACGGCGCTCGGCTCGGCGGAGCTCGCGCAGAACTCGGTCCAGGGGCGCATGATGGAGGTTCAGGCCTCCACCACGCAGATGGCCGGCCAGTCGCGGCTGCAGCAGATCCGCGCGTCGATGCACGGTGACTCGGTCGCCCAGGTGACCGACGGCGGCGCGGCCCAGAAGCCGGCGAGCAGCTCGGCCGACATCCAGCGCGAGATCCAGGCGCGCGTGCAGGCCGAGCAGGGCAAGAACCCGGCCTGACCGGGCCGGACCGTTCCGAGGGGGCGCGCAGATGGGGCAGCAGGGCCGACGCCGCGACTTCAGTGAGCTGAGCGCGAAGCTGGAGAAGCACATCGAGAAGCTGCCCGACTACGCCGTGCGCGCCCAGGAAAAGCTCCAAAAGGTGCAGAAGTACTTCCCGCCGGCCGAGCAGGCCGGCGGGAAGGCGGCACCTCCGCGGCCCCGGCCGAACCCGCTGCAGCGGCCGCCGGTCCGGCGGCCCGACATGACGGCGTCGCTGTCTTCGATGGCGAACCAGGTCCCGGCGTTCGCCGAGGCCCGCGCGAAGTGGGACCGCTGGAACCACCCGGCCGCGAAGCTGGAACGCCGCAAGCGCCGCACGTCGAAGGCGATGACGCTGTGGATCATCCTGACGATCCTGTGCGCGGTCGTGACGGTGGCCGCCGCCGTCGGCTGGCTCAGCCCGACCAGCGCCGCGATGATGCCGCAGGCGATCACCGCGTTCGCGGGAGCCGTCATCTTCGGCACGTTCAGCGTCCGCTCCGGCCTGAAGCTGCGTGACCTCAAGCGCACCCCGATCCCGGCGGCCCCGGCCGGACCGCCGCCGTTGCCACCGGCCCGCTCGGCGGCCCGCGAGCCGATGGAACGGCTCGCCGAGTGCGAAGCCTCCCTGGGCGAGCTGCTGCGCCAGCTGTCGGTGCCGTCTTCGGTAGGAACACCGCCCGTTTCCGAGATCTCGGTCGCGGACGCCCGCCAGACGGCCACCGAAGCGGCGGCCGCGTTGCGCGGCCTTGCGGCCCGCATCCAGGCGATCGAGCGCGGCCGCGACTCCGCGCCCGCCCGCGAGCAGGCGGCCCTCGACGCGGCGGTCGGCAAGCTCCGCGAACAGCTCGACGACGGCCTCGAGGGCTACCGCGGCCTGGTCGCCGCGGCCGGCCACACGGTCGCCGCCTCCAGCGACGGCCTGGTCACCTCCAAGCAGGCCCTCACCGACGCCACCGACCGCCTCGCCGGCCTCGCCATGGCCCTCCGCGAACTCTCCTGACCCGTCCTCCAGGCACGCGAGTTCCGGC
Source organism: Amycolatopsis sp. CA-128772 (assembly GCF_002904295.1). Taxonomy (GTDB): domain Bacteria; phylum Actinomycetota; class Actinomycetes; order Mycobacteriales; family Pseudonocardiaceae; genus Amycolatopsis. The sequence goes on along the minus strand of NZ_PPHG01000073.1, from coordinate 116,510 downwards.
CTCAATCACGCCGGATCCGGCCTCGATCACGCCGGATCCGGCTTCGATCACGCGGATTCGGGGTTCGCTGGGCCATTCGGATCGCGAACTGGGCCGTTCGAGGGCGGCCAACCGGGGGAACCGGGTGTTCGTCACCGCGCGTGCGTGATCGTGCGTTTCACCCCGGCGTCGCGCCCTGTTCACCTCTTGGTGCCGAAACCCGCGCGTAATCGGAATCTGATGGCTACGGAAACGTCCGCCACCTAACGTTTCTGTCATGCATGAAGAGGTGTCACTCGCCGGGAGGCCCGCCGTGGACTGAGGTTCGCCGGCGCCGACCGTACACAGTGGACTTTCTCGACCGCCGAGGAAAGGACGCCCCGTGAACACGCTCCCGCCGGACCCGGATCCCGTGCCGACCACCCCGCCCACCTCGTCCCAGCGCGTCATCGCGGCTTTCGAACGCCTCACCGAAGCCGGCCGTCCCGAACTCTGGACCACCCTCCGCGCCGTCGAAGACGTCCTCGTCGACGCCAAGGCCGTCGACGAACGCGTCAAGGCGGGGGAGCACCTGCCGCTGGCCGGCACGGTCATCGCCGTCCAGGACCGGATCGACGTCGCGAAACTGCCGTCCGGCCACGGCGTCCCGGAAACCAGCGCGCCGGTCGTCGCGCGGCTCACCTCGGCCGGCGCCGTCGTGCTCGGCAAGACCGGCGCCGCCACGCTCTCCGCGGCCTGGGACCGCACCAAGGCGGGCGGCAACGGTGCCGCGGTCGCCGTCGCGCTTGGCGTCGTCGACCTGGCCCTGAGCACCGGCGGCGCGGTCCCGGCGGCCCTGAACGCCGTCGTCGCGGTGAAGCCGACGCGCGGCCTGCTGCCCGCCGCCGACACCGTCTCCGTGTACGCGAACGGCCTGGTCGCGGCCCACCGCGCCCTCACCCTGATGACCGGCGGCGACCGCTCCTGGCCCGCCGACGTCCGCCTCGGCGCCGGCGAGCACCCGCGGATCGCCTACGCCGCCGGCCTTCCGCTCGGCGAGGCGGCGAGCCTCGCGCTCGAGACCGTCGTCGCCCGGCTGACCGCGGCGGGCGCGGTGCTCACCCCGATCTCCGTACCCGAGCGGGGTTTCGACGGTTTCGACGCCCTCGTCGTGCCGACCGTGCCGGACCACCCGGAGATCGCCGAGGCGCTGGGCGACCCGGCCGGCGTGGGCCATCGGCTGGCCGCCTGCACCGCCTTCGCGAACCTCCTCGACGTGGCCACGGTGACCGTCCCGGTGCTGCCGGGCGACCGCCGCCCGTTCGGCGTCACCTTCCTGACGCGCGCGTTCGAGGACCAGATCGCCCTCGACCTGGCGTCCGTGTGCACGGACGAGCCGATGACGCCCTACCCGGAGCCGGGCGAGGACGTCGTCGTGTTCGGCGCCCACCTGCGCGGGCAGCCGCTCAACGCCGAGCTCACCGGGCTCGGCGGCCGCTTCACCGGACCGGTCCGGACCACCGAGGCCTACCGGATGGTCCTGCTGCCCACCGAGCCGCCGCAGCCGGGCGTGCTCCCGGGCGGCGCGAGCCTCGACGGCGAGCGCTGGCGCCTGTCCCCGGCCGCGTTCGAGCGGTTCGCCGCCGCGCTGAAGGAGCCGTTCGTGCTCGACCGCGTCGAGCTGGACGACGGCACCACCCCGCTGGCCGTCCGGTGCCTCGCGGCGGACGGACCCGGTCTGGACCGCTACGAGTCCTGGCGCGGCTACCTGCGCTTCGCGTCTACCGCCGGGCTGCGAGACCCCGGCTGACCCGGCGCACCAGACCCGGCCCGTGCAGCGCGAAGCCCGTGTAGAGCTGCACGAGTGACGCACCTGCGTCGACCAGCCGGATCGCGTCGTCCGGGCCCATAATCCCGCCGACGCCGATGATCGGCAAGTTCCCGCCGGTGTGGTCGTGCACGAACCGCACGACCTCCGCCGCGCGGGTGGTCAGCGGCCGGCCGGACAGCCCTCCCGCCTGTCCGGCCAGGCTGCTCTCCGCGGGCGCGACGCCGTCGCGGGCCAGTGTCGTGTTCGTGGCGACGATCCCGGCGACGCCGTGGTCGAGCGCGACCTCCAGCAGTTCGGCCAGCGCGTCGTCGGTCAGGTCGGGCGCGACCTTCACCAGCACCGGCGTCGGCGAGCCGCTCCCGGCCAGCTCGAGCGACGTCGAACGCAGCTCGCCGAGCAGCTCGGCGAGCGCGGTGCGGTCCTGCAGCTGCCGCAGCCCCGGCGTGTTCGGCGAGCTGACGTTGACCGCGAAGTAGTCGGCGTACGGGTGCAGGGCGCGCAGCGAGAACCGGTAGTCCTCGACGGCGTCTTCAAGGGGCGTCACCTTCGACTTGCCGATGCTGATCCCCAGCGGGACACCGGGTTTGCCGTCGCGGGCGAGCTTCGCCGCCAGGGTTTCCGCGCCGTCGTTGTTGAACCCCATGCGGTTGATCACCGCGTCGCTGGCGGGCAGGCTGAACAGCCGCGGCCGGGGGTTGCCCGGCTGCGCCAGCCGGGTCACCGTGCCGACCTCGACGAAACCGAAGCCCAGCGCGGCCCACGCGGGCAGCGCGCGGCCGTTCTTGTCCATCCCGGCGGCCAGGCCGACGCGGTTGGGGAAGCGCAGGCCCAGCACGGTGGCCGGGTCGTCGACGCGGAGGGCGCCGCCGAGCGCGGGTGCGGCCTTGCCGAGCCGGGCCAGGACGGCGATCGTGCGCTCGTGCACCAGCTCGGGGTCGTGGTAGGACAGCCGGTACAGCGCCGGGCGGACGATCTTGTCGAAGAACACGCCCCTATGCTGCCAAATCGCCCGCGCGCCGCGACCCGAGCGTCACTTTCACGTGAAAGTGACCACTAATCGCGGTCCTTCCACTCGTCCTCGAGCATCGCGTAGACGAGTTCGTCGGTCCACTCGCCCTTGACGATCTCGTTCTCCTTGAGGTGCGCCTCCTGGCGCATGCCGAGGCGTTCCATCAGCGCGGCCGAGGCGGTGTTCCGGCCGTCGCAGCGGCCGATGATGCGGTGCAGCCCCAGGTCCTCGAAGCCCAGCCGCAGCAGCTCGGTGGCCGCTTCCGCGGCCAGGCCCTTGCCGTGGTGGTCGGGGTGGAAGACGAACCCGATCTCGCCCTGCCGGTGTTCGCTGCTGAGCCACTCCAGGTTCAGGTCGCCGATCAGCTGCCCGGTTGCGGCCAGCTCGACCGCCACGGCCAGGAACTGCCCTTCCTTCGTCAACGTCGAGCTGTGCACCCGTTTGGCGAGCGCGGCGGCGGATTCCGCGCGGCTGCGCGGGCCCCAGTAGAGGTAGCGGGCGACGTCGGCGCGGGACTGGAAGGAGTTCAGCGCGTCGAGGTCGTCGGGCGTGAACGGGCGCAGGAGCAGGCGTTCCGTGGTGATCGGGTAGTCGGGCCTGAGCATGCGTCCAGGCTAGCGAGGTTCAGCCGTCCGGGGGACCGAACAGCGGAACGCTGATCGCCGGACGGTCGTCCGGCCACGCCCGGTGGTGACACCTGCACAAATGAACGCTGTAACGATCGTTACCGATCCGGCCACAGCCACGGCCGAACACTTTCGCAGCAACAGCTGCGTGCCGCTCGGAGGGCGGCCTGCTTTTGGCCAGATCGGTCATGAAGGGACCCCCGGGGCTGCTCTCAAGCGCCGTCAAACGCCTGAGCCCGAGCCGGACTGGTGCTCGGAAACCCCGGGGGCACGGTGACTGCCTGGTATTCGCTATCAGGCACCACGTGAAGCAGGCGATGAGCCGAAGGTGGCTCGGTTGTATCGCTGCTCAAAGTCCTCCACGTACCATCCGCTAGCGGACAGTCACCTCACGAGTCCTGTTGGAATACAACTTAGGACCACCTCCTTTCTCGTGTACTTCCACGCTAGGTGAAGTTCGCGGTGCTGTGCAACGTCATTTCTGTGATCTCGGTCCGTAGCCGCGCCTTCGCCGAAGGATCGAGGAACGACGCGTCGACGGCGTTCTGCGCGAGGCGGCCCAGCTCGGCGGCGGTCAGCCCGAGCGCCTCGGCGACGGCGACGTACTCACCGGTGAGCGTGGCGCCGAACATCGGCGGGTCGTCGGTGTTGAGCGTCACGACCACGCCGTGGTCGGGCATCCGCCGCACCGGGTGCGCGGCGATGTCCGGGACCTGACCGGTCCGCACGTTCGACGTCGGGCACACCTCGAGCGGGATCCGGTGCGCCGCAAAGTGTTCGAGCAGTGCGGGGTCGGCCGCGCAGCTGGTGCCGTGGCCGATCCGCTCGGCGCCGAGGTCGTGCAGCGCGGACCAGATCGTGGCCGGCCCGGTGGTCTCGCCGGCGTGCGGGACGCTGTGCAGCCCGGCTTCCCGCGCCCGCGTGAAGAACGGCTCGAACTGCGCGCGCCCGACGCCGGGTTCCGGGCCGCCGAGGCCGAACGACACCAGGCCCGCGGGCCGTTCGCGGAGCGCGAACACGAGCGTCTCCCGGCCGGCCCGCACCCCCTTCTCGCCGGGGATGTCGAAGCACCACGCCAGTTCCACGCCCAGTTCGGCGGCGCGCGCCCGCCCGGTTTCCAGCCCGGACAGCAGCTCGTCGCCGGGCACGCCGTCGAGCAGGTGGTTGTACGGCGTCACGGTGACTTCGGCGTAGCGGCAGTTCTGCGCGGCGAGGTCCGCCGCCAGGCCCGCGACGAGCGTAAGGACGTCGTGGCGGTCGCGCACGAGCGACGTGACCGCGAGGTAGACGGTGAGGAAGCGGGCGAAGCCGCGGAAGGTGAAGAACTCCGCGAGGGCGCGTTCGTCGGTGGGGACGCCGGCGGCGGGCCGCCGCCGGGCCAGCTCGAGAACGGCCGGCAGGCTCGCCGAGCCGACCAGGTGGACGTGCAGTTCGACCTTGGGCAGGGCGTGCGCGAACGCGCGCAGCGCCTGCCCGGTGGGGATTCCGGGCATGACTGAGCTCCCTGGACGTGCGGAAAGGGTGACGGGAAGGAGCGCGCGCGGCTCAGGGAGCGAGGTCGCCGCGTTCGGTGTCGGCCCCGTAGAGCGGGAGCTGGAACGTCGTCACGTGAGCCAGCTTACTGCTCCGGGTACGGGCCCGCCTGGTCCTTCGGGCAGAACCACGTCGGCCGCCGGTGGACGTCGTGGCCCTGGGTGCGGACCAGGAGCTTGCCACCGCAGCGGTAACAGCCCTGGCGCGTCCGCTCGTAGACCCAGTTCTTGCGGTTGCGGTCGAAGTGGCCGGTGGTGCTCTGGTCGAACCGCCCGGAGCGGGCGTTGGCCAGCAGCAGCTTGCGGGCGAGCGCGACCGTCTGCGCAGCGTCCACTTCGGACATCGGCGTCCACGGGGTCACGCCGAGCAGGAAGGCGATTTCGCACTTGTAGAGGTTGCCCACCCCCGCCATCAGGCGCTGGTCGAGCAGGGCGATGCCGAGCTCGCGGGCCGGGTCGGCGGCCAGGGCCGCCGCCGCGCGGGCCGCGTGCTCGTCCGTCCACTGTGGATCGAGCAGGTCCGGGCCGAGGTGGGCGACGAGGTCGCGTTCCTTTTCGGTGGCCACGAGCCGGAGGTCGTGTACGCGGAAGCCGATCACCTGGACGTCGGCCGCGGTCAGCACCACGCGGGCGTGGTGACCGGGCCGGCGCCACTTCCCGCCGGCCGGGTAGACGTCCCACATGCCGTCCATCATCAGGTGCGAATGCAGGGTCAGGCCGCCGGAGAAGCGGGTGAACAGGTGCTTGCCCACCGTCCCGACGCTGAGCACGTCGCGCCCAGCGAGGTCCACAGTGGCCAGTTGCGGTACGCGGAACTGCCCGCGCAGCAACGTCTTCCCCGCGATCGCCCGGTCGAACCGCCGGGCGACGAGGTAGACGGTGTCACCTTCGGGCACGGCTCACCCCGCGGATTCGGACACCTCGGCCGGTGCCTCGGGGGTTTCCGGTGCCGGGCCTTCGGGCCAGTCCGGGCCTTCGGGGTCCTCGCCGGCGACGCGGTGGCGCCCGGCCCGGTTGGACCGCAGGATCTTGGCCAGCACCATGTTGAACGTGAGCGCGATCTCCTGGGCGCCGGGCGAGTGCCACTCGTGGATCGGGCTGCACGCGCCCTGCGCCTGCTGCACGGCCAGCCGGTCGGTGATCGCCGTCGGCATCACCAGCGAGCCGAAGTTCTCGCGCAGCTCGCCGATCCGGAACTGGTGTTCGTAGGAACGCACGCGCAGTTTGTTCACCAGCACGCCGATCGGGCGCAGCCGCGGGTTGAGCTCCTTGCGGATCTTCTCGATCGCCTCCAGGGCCCGGGACGCGCCGGCCACGGCGTACATCGTCGGCTCGGTGACGATGAGCGCGCTGTCCGCGGCGACCAGGGCCGACTTCGTCAGCCGCCCCAGCGACGGCGGGCAGTCCAGGATCACCAGCTCGTACGGCGTCTCGTGCAACGGCTCCCGGTGCAGCTCGTCCAGGGCGCGGGAAAAGTTCGCCAGGCGCTCGCTGTCGGCATCGGGGTCGTTGAGCAGCTCCAGCTCTTCGGCGCCGACGAGGACGTCGACGTCTTCGCTCCAGACGCTCGGCGCGATCGCCCGCTCGAGCATCTCCCGGGTGGGGGTCTCGAGCACGTCCGCGAGGGTGGCGTCGGTGAACGGCGGGTCGAGCGAGGTGGTGGCGTTGCCCTGCGGGTCGAGGTCCACGACCAGGGTCCGGGTGCCCCTACGCAGGGCGGCGGACGCGACACCGAGAGCGACCGTCGTCTTGCCGACGCCTCCCTTGAGGCTGAGTACGGCGACCGTGTGCACGTTCTCCAGCCTACGGGTGCGGGCGGACGGCGCCGCCGGGCAAGGGGCGTTCACTCGAAGGGAGGAGCCCGGGAGACGGCGCGGGCCGGGCACTACCCTGTGCGACATGAAGACGGAGACCGTGGCCGCCCGGGGTTCGGGCGCCGTCCGCCGGGTGCTCGAGGCCGAGATCGAGGCCGCCCGCGCCCGGGGCGCCGAGCACCCCCGCGTCGTCGACGTGGGCGGCGGCAGCGGCGGCTGGGCGGTGCCGTTCGCGGCGGCGGGCTGCCGGGTGACGGTCGTCGAGCCGAGCCCGAACGCGCTGGCCACGCTGCAGCGCCGCGCCGAGGAGGAAGGCGTCGCCGAGCTGATCACGGTGGTCGCGGACGACTCCGACGCGCTCGGCAGGCACGTCGAGGCGGGGTCGGCGGACCTGGTGCTGGCGCACGGGCTGCTGGAGATCGTCGACGACCCGGCCGCGGTGCTCACCGCACTGGCCACGGCGGTCGCGCCGGGTGGCGCGGTGTCGGTGCTGGTGGCGAACCGGCACGCGGCGGTGCTGCACCGCGCGCTGGCGGGCCGCGTCGGCGAGGCCCAGCGGCTGCTCGAGAGCGCGGACGGGGTCGTCCCCGGTGACACGGTGCAGCGCCGGTTTTCCGCCGCCGGCCTGCGGACCGGCCTGGAGACTGCCGGCCTGGCGGTCACCCTGCTGCAGGGCGACCGGGTGATCTCGGACCTGGTGCCCGGCGACGTCCGCGAAGACGAGCTGGCCGCGTTCGAACGGGTGGCGGCGGGGTCGCCGGCGCTGCTGGACATCGCGGGCCGGCTGCACGCGGTCGCGCGGCTCGCCTGACCTCTTCCGGCGGGTTTCGGCCGTCGCGCCCGCCGGTGATCGAAAACTGTCGGTGGTGGCCGGTAGCGTCCCGGGAGTGGGACGAAATGCCGAGTTGCCGGGCGGGATGGGCCGGTTCCGGGTCCGGCCGGGCGAGCCGGTGCCGGACGACACCGGGTGCGGGCTGCTGCACGTCGACATGGACGCGTTCTTCGTGTCGGTCGAGCTGCGGACCCGGCCCGAGCTCGCGGACAAGCCGGTGGTCGTGTCCGGGGGCGGCCCGCGGGCCGTGGTGGCCGCGGCCAACTACCCGGCGCGCAAGTTCGGCGTGCGCTCGGCGATGCCGTTCTCGACGGCGAAGCGGCTGTGCCCGCACCTGATCAACATCCCGCCGACGTCGGGGCTGTACGGCTCGGTGTCCCGCGGGGTGATGGGGATCTTCCGCGAGCTGACGCCGCTGGTGGAGCCGCTGAGCCTGGACGAGGCGTTCCTGGACGTCAGCGGGGCGTTGCGGCGGCTGGGCGCGACGCCGGCTTCGCTGGGCGCGCAGCTGCGGGCGCGGGTCGAGGCCGAACACGGGATCACCTGTTCGGTGGGGGTGGCGAAGGTCAAGTTCGTCGCGAAGCTGGCGTCGGGGATGGCGAAGCCGGACGGCATGGTGGTGGTGCCGGCGGCGGAGACCCTGGCCTTCCTGCACCCGCTGCCGGTGTCGGCGCTGTGGGGCGTCGGGGAGCGGACCGAGGAGAATCTGCGGCGCCTGGGCCTGGACACGATCGCGGACGTGGCGGCGTTTCCGCCGGAGCGGCTGAAGAAGTCGCTGGGCGCGGCCCTCGGCGAGCACCTGTACCGGCTGGCGCACGGCTTCGACGAGCGCGCGGTGGTGATCGACGCGCCGGAGAAGTCGATCGGCGCGGAGCACACGTTCGACGTCGACCGCCACGACCGGGCTTCGCTGGGCCTGGAGCTGCTTCGGCTGTCGGAGCGGGTGGGGGCGACGTTGCGGGCGCGGGGCGTGCGCGGCCGGACGGTCTCGATCAAGGTTCGGTTCGCGGACTTCCGGACGATCACGAGGGCCCGCACGCTGGTCTCGGCGACGGACGTGGCGCGGGAGATCCACGAGGTGGCGGTGGCTTTGCTGGCTGAGCACGCGCCGACCGGCGCGGTGCGGTTGATCGGGGTCCGGGTCGAGGGGCTGGACACGGGGGAGGCGGGGGAGCAGCTGGTGTTCGAATCCCCGGCGCCGCGCTGGCGGGACGCGGAAGTGGCGGCGGACGTGGCGAGGTCGAAGTTCGGCTCCGCCGCGGTGCGGCCGGCGTCGCTGCTGACGCCCCGGGTGACTGATCACCGGCCGTGATCTTGCGTACGGTCGGCGTTCCCCCACACCACGCAGCACGCGGTAAAACGGTCACGACCGGCGACGGTGACGGTCCGCAACGCCCCGCGGGCCGGATTTAGCCCAATTCGATCCCTTCTGGATGCGGGATCGGGTAGTCGTGCGGGCGCGGGCCTCGTATCCTGGACAGTGCCACCCCGCCTGGGGTTGGCTGTTGGGTCCAGGACGTTGCGCGGCCCGGCGCCCGCGACAGCTGTGCCGGAGGAGGAAAGATGCCACTCTCCGAGCATGAGCAGCGGCTGCTCGATCAAATCGAGCGCGAGCTCTATGCCGAGGACCCCAAGTTCGCATCCACGGTGCGTGGCACCCGGTTGCGTCGCCCCGCTCGCCGACGGCGTATTCAGGGCATCGCCCTGTTCGTAGTGGGCGTGGCCCTGCTGGTGCTGGGCGTGGTGGTGCCGCAGTTCCGGGTGGCCGACATCCCGCTGATCAGCGTGCTCGGGTTCCTCGTGATGTTCTTCGGGGTCATGTTGGCCGTCACATCGATTCGGCACGGCGCCGAAGGAGACGGCAAGGGCGGTGGACCGGGGGCGCGCGGAGGCAAGCAGCCGGGCCGCCGGAGTTCCTTCACCCAGCGGATGGAGGAGCGCTTCCGCCAGCGCTTCGAGGAGCAGTAGCGCCGCAAGACCAGAGATCCGCGTCCCGCCGAACGGCGGGACGCGGATCTTCTTGTGTGCTGACCCACCCGTCCGGGCGCGGCGATGCTCGGGGTGACAGTGGGTGACCCCCACACGGGTGAGCGCGAGGTGGACGCGGGCCGGAGCTAGATTTCGCCTGACCCGAGCCTGGAACTGCGGCTTCGGTCCTGGCCTGGCGTGATCCAACCCGGATCTCGCGTGACCGAGCCCGGAACTCGCGTGATCCAACCCGGATTTCGCGTGACTGAGCCCGGAACTCGCGTGATCCGAGCCGGGACTCGCGTGATTGGAAAGGCTTCTCGCGTGACTGGCGGGGCATCACCGTGATGCCTTCCCGATCACGGGTGATGCCCTGGAGGGGCGCGTTCAGTCTCGGTTGCGGAAGACCGAACGGGGGAACAAGCGGCCCTTCCACGAAAGCGGGGCGTTCCGGCGCAGGCTTCGCCGGAGGCCCTCGAAAGCCGTGGGGAGCTCCGGCTGGGGCGTGTCGTCCTCGCCGTACCACGATCGCTCCAGCACTCCGATGACCGTCCGGAGCCCTTCGCGGCCTTCGTCGTCGAGGTGGTGCTTCGCCGCCAGTTTCTGGCTCGCCACGCGGACCGTGTCGCTGGTCGGGATCGGCAGGCCGCGGTCCGCGCACTCCGCGCGCAGCTCCGCCCAAGCCGCGTCCGCCGCGCCCGGCTGGTGCTGGACTATGCGCTGCAGGCGCCGGCGGCGGATGGCCTCGCGGATCAGGGCCGGGCCCGCCACCAGCAGCGACACCAGTACCACCAGCACCCCGAGCCACCAGGCCACCGTCGCCGCCAGCAGGCCCAGGGCCGCGATCCACAGCCCGGCCGCCAGCAGGGGGAGCCAGCCGAGCAGGGCCTGCGTCCGGGACGGGGCCGCCACCGGTGCCGGCGCCCGGACCAGCAGCGCGCCTTCCCTCTCCGGCTCCACAGGCGGCGACGAAGGCGGCGGCGGTTTCCGCACGGCCGCGCGGAGCATCCGGCGCAGCAGCGCCGCGGCGAACAACGCGCCCGCACCCAGCAAAGCCAGCACCAGCGCGAAGTCGAACAGCCAGCCGTCGCTGCCCGAAGCGTCCTTCGCCGCCTGGGCCGGGAGGTTCTGCTCGGTGTCGCGCGGGACGCCGGTCGGGGCCGCACTCGACTGGACCGTGCTCGGCGCCACCTGGGTGTCGTCGGGCTGGGTGCCGTCCTGCGGGCCGGCCTGCAGGTACGACGGGGTGATGCCGCGGCCGTCGGACAGCGGCGTCGGGTCGAACGTCACCCAGCCCCGGTCGCCGAAGTACGCCTCGACCCACGCGTGCGCGTCCTGTGTGCTGATCGACAGGTAGTCGTTGACCTGCACGCCCGGCGTGAAGCCGATCGCCACCCGCGACGGGATGCCCGCGACCCGCAGCATCACGCCCATCGCCGACGCGAACTGCTCGCAGAATCCGCGCTTGCCGTTGAGGATGAAGTCCGCGAGGGCGTCGGCGTCGTTCGCCGGCGCGGTCTTCGTGTCGTAGACGAACCCGTTCTGCGCCGTGAAGTACCGCCAGATCGCCGACGCGCGGTCGAAGTCGTTGGCCGCGCCGGCGATCAGCTGCTCGGTCTTCGCGCGGACGCGCTGGTCGACCTGGTCGATCTGGGTGTAGCGCGGCGGCAGGTCGTCGACCTGCGGGGTGACGCGCAGCTCGGCCGCCGTCGGTTCCTTCAGCGACGCGTACTCCGTGTACGAAGGCGGTGCTTCGCTGCGCGTCGTGAACACCGTGCCGCTGATCTGGTCGTAGAGGTAACCGCTGCCCGCGCCGTCGATCACCCGCGGCGCGCCGTACATCGGCAGCCAGTTGTCGCGCCAGCTCGCCGGCTCGACGTCGATCTTGCGTGCGGCGCCGCTGCCGTCGTCGCCCGGGGCGGCCGGCAGCTGCGGCCCGACCGGGACGCCCTGCTGCGAACGGCCTTCGTCGTGCAGGCCCCAGCCTTTGTTGGGGTAGTAGGTGTCCAGCGTCATCGCGCGCATCAGCCGCCGGTCCGTGCCGAGGCCGCGGACCTTGAACAGCTCGCGGTTGGAGCCCTGGTCGAGCATGCCGCGCAGCTCGGTGAACGGCTGGATGCCGAACCCGCCGGAACCCGCGCCGGCGCCGTTCCCGTTGCCGCCGAACGGCATCCGCCCGACCGTGCCGACCCAGGTGATCGCCCCGCCCAGGAGGCCGAGCACGATCGCCGCGCACACGACGGCGACGGGCGCGGACAGCACGCCCGGCTTGCCGCTGGGCCCGGGCGCTTCGCGGGTCCGCCAGCGCCGGTGCCGGTGGTTGCCGTCGACGGCCAGCAGGCCGGCGAACGCCGCCCCGCCGAGCAGGAACGTCCACCACGGCAGCATTTCCTCGCTCAGCGCGGCCGGCACGGCGTAGACGCAGAGCAGCACGAGCCCGGTCGCGGCGGGCGCCGCGGCGGCGACGGTCAGCGTGTCGACCAGGACGGCGACCAGCCCGATGAGAATGGTGACCAGGCACAGGATCGGCTGGCTGCCCTCGACCGGCGGCAGCCCGACGCGGATCTGCTCGGCGGCGGCCGAAAGCGTGGTCCCGATCTCGGAAAACGCTTCGGGACCGGGGATCACCTGCAGGATGCCGTGCGTGGTGAACGCGCCGGTGATCAGGAAGAGCAGCACCAGCAGCTGCCCGAGGCCGACGAGGACGGTCGGCACCTGCAGCGAGCGCAGCGCGAGACCGGTGGCCCCGATGAGCAGGACGGCGACGAAGAGGTAGCCGAACCAGGCGAGCCCGGCGACGACACTGGTGACCGAGGTGGCGGCGCACAGGGTGGCGACACCGGCGGCGACCGGGGCCAGGATGCTGCTGCGCCAGGCGGAAAGCGGACGTTCCGGCCGGGGTGCGGGCCGATCGGTCGGCCGCGGGGGTGCGGCGGTGCTCATCGCGGGTCCCCGATCAGGACGCAGTGGCAGGAAGGGGAAACGCGGCCGGCCCGTGGTGGCGCTGTCGTCCTCATCGCGGGCCTCCGATCAGCGTGCCGCGCCGGGCGCCGCTGCGGCACAGGTCCGCCCACACCTGGGGCATCGGTGAGCCCGGGCCGGCGATCACCACGCCCCAGCCCGCCGCGCGCAGCAGGGCGGCCGAATCCTCCGTCGCCGCCGCTCGTTGCTCCGGGGCCGTCACCCCCGCCGACCACGTCGGAGTGTCCAGCAGAACCGCCAGGCTGCGGATGCCGCGCGGGCGGAACTGGGTCAGCTCGTGGACCGCCTCCGTGCTCACCGTGCCCAGCACCGCGATCAGCTCCTGGCCCTCCGCCGGGTCGCCGGCCAGCGTGATGTCGCGCTGGTGGGCCGGCTGCAGGGCCGCCAGCGCGTCGAGGACCACGTGGTCGTAGTGGTCGCCGCCGTCGCCCGGGGTGTCGGCCAGGGTGGCGCCGTGCTCGCTCACCAGGCGGACCCGGTGTCCCGACCGGCGCAGGTGCAGGGCCGCCGACGCCGCGAACGACACCGCCCACTCCAGGCTCGCCGCCGGGCCGGCGCCGTGGTGGGCGGCCGCGCGGTGGTCGAGCAGGACCGTCGTGCCGCCGCGCCACGGGCGTTCCTCGACGCGGACCATGATCTCGTCGCGGCGGGCCGTCGAGCGCCAGTGCACCTTCCGCAGGTCGTCGCCCTGGCGGTACTGGCGGACGATCACGTCGGCCTCGCCCTGCCCGGCGTGCAGCCGGACTGTGCCGTCGTCGCCGACGCCGATGCCCGCGCCGCTCGGCAGGCCCCACAGCGACACCACGCGGGGCACCACGACCAGCCGCGAATGCCCGATCAGCTCGCGCTCGAACTCGCACAGCCCGAACGGGTCCGTGATGGTCGCGCGCAGCGGCCCCACCTGCTGGATTCCGCGCAGCACCGGCTGCAGCGGGTAGCGCAGCGCGACCCGGCGGTCGTGCGGGAGGCGTTCGACGACGAACCGCGGGCGCGACCCCAGCGCGTACGGCACGCCGTCTTCGAGCAGGATTTCGCCGGCCGGCAGCCGGCCGCTGCGCCACAGCTCCAGCTGCACCTCGCCGTGGCCGCCGACCGCCACCCGCTCGGGGCGCAGCGCCCGGGTGGCGCCGATGCGCAGCCGCGTCGCCGAGATGAACACCGCGACGAGCAGCGGCAGGGCCACCACGAACACCGCCACCCGCAGCAGGTCGCGTTCGTTGAGCACGAACGAGCACACCGCGGCGGCGATCCCCGCGGCCAGGAGGCAGCGGCCGCGGGTGGTCAGGCCGGACAGGGCACGCAGCATGCCGTTCTCTTCCCTTTCGGCAGTACTAGGGCCGGGAACCCTGCGGCACCGGCACCCGGTGCAGCACCGCGCGCACGACGTCGGTCGCCGACCGCCGCGCCGCGTGGGCCTCGGTGGTCAGCATCAGGCGGTGCGCCAGTACCGGGACCGCCACCGTGTGCAGGTCGTCGGGCACGACGTAGTCGCGGCCCGACAGCGCCGCCTGCGCCCGCGCCGCGCGGACGAGGTGCAGCGTGGCCCGCGGCGACGCCCCGAGCCGGATCTCCGGGACTCCCCGGGTGGCCGCGACGACGTCGACGGCGTACCGGCGGACCTCGGGGGCCATGTGCACGCCGCGGACCGTCTCGATCAGCCGGTGCACGGTCTCGCCGTCGGACACCGGCTGCAGGTCCTCGATCGGGTTGTGGCCGGCGTGCTCGTCGACCATGGCCAGCTCGGCCTGCTGGTCGGGGTAGCCGATGGAGACCCGCGCGGTGAAGCGGTCGCGCTGGGCTTCGGGCAGCGCGTAGGTGCCTTCCATCTCGATCGGGTTCTGCGTGGCGATCACCATGAACGGCTCTTCGAGCCGGTAGGTCGTGGTGTCGACGGTGACCTGGTGCTCTTCCATGCACTCCAGCAGCGCCGACTGCGTCTTCGGCGACGCGCGGTTGATCTCGTCGCCCACCACGATGTTCGCGAACACCGGGCCGGGGCGGAAGTCGAACTCGCCGGACTGGCGGTTGTAGATGGAGACGCCGGTGACGTCGCTCGGCAGCAGGTCGGGGGTGAACTGGATGCGGCTGACCGTGCAGTCGATCGACCGGGCGAGGGCCTTGGCCAGCGACGTCTTGCCGACGCCGGGCACGTCTTCGACCAGCAGGTGACCTTCGGCGAGCAGGGTGACGAGGGCGATCCGGATGACGTCGGGTTTGCCGACCAGCACCCGCTCCACGTTGGCGGCGATCCGGCGCGCGGTCTCGTGCAGTTCGTCCAGCGGCACTCTGCCGGGGCGGCCGTGGGTCCGGCCGTTGCCCGAGGGCTCCGCCGGATAAGGCGGCCGCCCGGATGCCTGCTCGCCCGATCCGGGCGCGGCAGACTGGATTCTCGACGTCACTCGACCTCCTGGTGGCGCATGGCCGCGCGCGTTGTGCGCACCGCCGGGCCGAACGGCCCCCTCGCTGCTGTCCGCGCGCAGCGACCAGCCTTCCACCCAGTGTGTCAAACCCGGGCGAACCGGGGGGCGGAACCCCGCGAGCACCTCCGGCACCGCGGGTGATGACACTGCGCAAGCAGGGACGATACCCCGAACGGGTGCGCTTTCACCCGATTCTGGGTGCTCCCGCTGACACCCTGCTCTGTCGTATGCTGCGGTTCGAGGTCGCCCGGCTACGGAGAGGCGTAACCGCTTATGAGCGAGGTGCGAACGCAGCCGCCCTTCGACGTGCGCGGCTTCGCGGTCGCGCCCGAGCTGGCCACGGACGCCTACGCGAAGCTGGGCCAGCTGCAGGACGTCGTGGGGGAGATGGTCCGCGAAGCCAAGGTGCTCGGCCGGACGGTGCCGCTCGGCGGCGGGTACGCGGGCGAGATCGGCGAGTTCATGGCCGAGTACGGGATCGGCGGCCAGGGCTCGGCGGTGCAGCAGCTGACGGCGTTCGGCAAGGAGCTGGAGACGCTGAAGCACCGGATCGGCGAGGCGCTGGCGAAGTACCAGCACGCCGACGAGCAGGCCGCGGAAGGTGTGGACTGCACCGGTGGGTGAGCGGCTGCGGGGGGACGGGACGGGTGCGCGGGGCCGTCGGGTGCCGCGCGGGTTCCTCCTTGCTCCTCTCCTTCTCTTACTGACGGCGTGCGGGCAGGCGAGCGCGCCACCCGCCGCCGTGGGGCACGCCTCCGCGCAGGCGAGCGCCCCCGCGGTGCCCCCGCCGTCCGCCTCGCCCACCGCGCTCGGCGCGCTCGATCCCTGCACCCTGCTCTCGCCGCAGGACCGCTCGGCCGCCGGCGTCACCGAGCTGGGCAAGCCCAAGGACATCGCCGGGGCGCGGGCCTGCGACTGGACCGTGCCCGGCACCTTCGGCGTCACCGTCACCTTCGACGAACACCACGGCCTGGCCGAGCTCGACGTCGCCAAGAAGAACGCCACGAAGACCACCGTCGGCCGCCACCCGGGCCTGAAGGTCGCCGACAAGAAGGCCGCGGACGGGACCTGTGCGGTCCTGCTCGGCGTCGGCGACGGGGCCAGCGTGCAGATCGACGTCAGCAACACCGCCTTCTCGGACACCCCGCTCGCGTGCCGGCGCGCGGGCACGGTGGCCGGGCTGGTCGAACCCAAGCTGCCCTGACCAGGAGGTGCGCCGTGCCCGAACCCCCCGTGCCCACCGCGCGGTACGAGGCCTACAGCCACGAGGCGATGGCCGCGGAGGTCGAGCGCGGCAACGACCCGGTCGCCGCCGGCGAGGCGGGCGCGCGCTGGAGCGGGCTCGCGGAACGGCTGCAGGAGTCCACCGCCGACGTCGCCGCGCTGGTCGCCTCCTCGGACGAGCACTGGCGGGGCGAAGCGGGGGACGCGGCGCGCGCCGCGCTCGGCCGGGCCGCGCGGTGGCTGTCGCACTCGGCCGCTGTCTCGGCTTCGGTCGGCCGGTCCGTCGACGCGCAGGCGGAGGTGGCCGCGCGGGCCCGCGCCGACATGCCGCCGCCGGTGACGTACGACCCGGCGTCGATGATCCGCGACGCCGCGTCCTCCGGGAACGTGCTGGTGCTGGCCGGGCTCGCCGGCGAGATGGCGGCCCGCCGGGCCGAGGCGGAAGCCGCGCGGCAGAAGGCGATCGACGTCCTGCGCACGCGTGACGCGGCCTTGCGCGGCCACGTCCCCGCGGAGGCGTTCCCCGCCCCGCCGTCGCTGGGGCGGGCTTGATCCGGCTTTCGGCGTCGGCGTTCGACATCCTCTGGACCGACCTCGGCCACGACCGCCCGCCGGAACCGCTGACCGTCCGCAGCGTCGGCGGCACCGACGCGAAACGCGCCGAAGTGCGCCAGGCGGTCTACGACAACCTCGCCGGCCGCGGCCTGCACGACGGCTCCCGGCTGGAGCCGGCCCTGGCCGCGCGCCTGGAGCTGCTGGCGGCGGCGGACGTGTTCGTCGCGTGCGAGGCGCTGGCCGACATGACGGCGTCGGCGCCGTTCCGCGCGGTGACAGCGGTCCGCGGCCGCCGCGGCGTGCTGGCCACTCAGCCGGAGCAGACGATCGCCCTGGACTCGATCCGCGAAGCCGAGCTCTGCACGGCGATCGTCGACGTCCTGCCCGAGCTCGCGGCCGGCCCGGGCTATGGCATCAGCCTGCCGGCGTCGACGCTCTCGGGCGTCGAGGACGCGGTGTCGGGGGCGGCGTCGGCCCAGCTCGAGGAGGTGCTGGCCATCCAGGCCCGGCCGGTGTACGCGGCGGGGCAGTTCAGCGTCAGCCGCCGGTCGGCGTCCGGGCGGGTGGCACGGGTCGGCGGGTTGACGTGGTTCGACACCGACGTCGGCGCCTACTGCGCGACGAAGACCCCGGGCCGCGGCGGCCAGGAGTGGGTCACGGTCACCCCGGTCGACAGCCCCCGCCTCACCACCCGCATCGCCGCCCTCCTCACCCCCGAGGACTGACCGCCGGGCGTGATCCGGGCCGCAACTGGCGTGATCAGGGACGTAACCCGCGTGATTGAAGCCGTAACTCGCGTGATTGGAGCCGTAACTCGCGAGTTCCGGCTCCAATCACGCGAGTTACGGTCCGGAACACGTGAGATCCGGGTTCCGTCACGCGGGGGTCCCCACTGAGCCCCACCGCGGTTCCCCACCTTGCCCCCACTGGGCCCACCCGGATTCCCCACCTTGCCCCCCACGGGGGTCCGCCGGGGGGTGGAGGGTTCTTTCGCGGCCGTTATGCGGACGCATGGGGAACAGCTGAGGTTGCTCCGGCCCCCGGCGAGGGGGATCTTGGCCACCGTCCCCCACCACACCCCCCACCAGGGCCCACCCTGCTGACCTGCGCAAACGGAACACTCGACGGAGTGGTCCGCGCGTTTGTCGCGTTGACTGTGGTGAAAAGTGGGGTACGGTGGTGCCCAGTGGGGCGGAAGGGAAGCCCCGTGGCCGTCCGGGGTGGTTCGCCACCGTGGACGGTAGGGAGGTGGAGGCCGTGTTCCTCGGCACCCACACCCCGAAGCTGGACGACAAAGGGCGGCTCGCGCTGCCCGCGAAGTTCCGTGACGCCTTGGCGGGTGGGCTGATGGTCACCAAGGGGCAGGACCACTGCCTCTTCGTCTTCCCTCGCGCCGAATTCGAACAGATGGCGCGCAAGGTCGCCGACGCCCCGTTCACGAACGAGGCGGTCCGGGCCTACCAGCGCTACCTGTTCGCCGGCACGGACGAGCAACGTCCGGACGGCCAGGGGCGCATCACCATCGTGCCCGAGCTCCGCCGCTACGCGGGGCTCAGCAAGGAGTGCGTGGTGATCGGGGCGATCACCAGGCTGGAGATCTGGGACGCCCAAGCGTGGCAGGCGTACCTGGAGGAGCACGAAGACAGCTACGCGAAGGCTCGAGAGGAAGTACTGCCGGGCGTCTTCTAGGCGTGCGGTCGCGGTGCACCTTCGTCGTCGGGGGACGAAGAGGTTCGCCGCCCGCGCGAAGAGGGGAAGCCCACCCGGATGCCGTGAGGCCTCTGTCCGCTCAATGGCCCTGGTGCACCTTCCCCGGTACCAGGTCAGCAGCGGGCGGACAGGGACCTGACGGCATCCGCCATATTTCCCCCGGGCCGCCCAGGCGAGAAAGGGGGAGGGAACGATGACCGAGCACGTCCCGGTGCTGCTCGACCGGATCGTCGAGCTGTTCACTCCCGTGTTCACCGACCGCGACGGCGTCCTCGTGGACGCGACCGTCGGCCTCGGCGGGCATTCCGATGCCCTCCTCGAGGCGTTCCCGCGGCTTCGGCTCGTCGCGCTGGACCGCGACCCCGCCGCGCTCGAGAAGTCGGCAGAACGCCTGGCCCGCCACGGCGACCGCGTCGACTTCGTGCACACGGTCTACGACGGGCTCCCGGACGCCCTCGAAGGGCTGAAGATCGCCAAGGCCGACGGCATCCTGTTCGACCTCGGCGTCTCGTCGATGCAGCTGGACCGCGCCGAACGCGGGTTCGCCTACGCCAAGGACTCCCCGCTGGACATGCGGATGGACCCGACGACCGGGTTCACCGCCGCCGACGTCCTCAACACCTACGCGCCCGGCGAGCTCGTCCGCATCCTGCGTGAATACGGCGAAGAACGCTTCGCGCAGCGGATCGTCAAGGCGGTCGTCGCGGCGCGCGAGAAGGAGCCGTTCACCACCAGCGGGCGCCTGGTCGAGCTGCTCTACGACGCCGTCCCGGCGGCGACCCGGCGGACCGGCGGGCACCCGGCCAAGCGCACGTTCCAGGCGCTGCGGATCGAGGTCAACGGCGAACTCGAAGTGCTCCGGCGGGCCATGCCCGCCGCGCTGGGCGCGCTCGCGGTGCACGGCCGGATCGTCGTCGAGTCCTACCAGTCGCTGGAAGACCGGCTGGTCAAGCAGGCGCTGGCCGAACTCGCGAAGTCCCGCACCCCGGAGGGGCTCCCGGTGGAACTGCCGGGCCACGGACCGGAGCTGAAGCTCCTGACGCGCGGCGCCGAAAAGGCCGGCGAAGCGGAAATCGAACGAAACCCCCGGGCCGCTTCGGTGCGCCTGCGGGCCGCAGAGAGGATCGGAGAGCCGCGATGACCGCTCCCGCGAAGTCCCGCCGCCGGGCCGCGCCGGCGACGCGGGGCCGCAGCGACGCCGCCCGCACCTCGACGACCGTCGAGCCGGACCCCAAGGCGCCCGAACCCGGCCGGCGCGCGTCGCGGGGCCGCACGTCCGCGGCCGAGCGCGCCTACGCCCGCCGGGCCCAGCGCGCCGACCTGCTCAAGGAGCGCGAACCGCGCCCGGAGCCGAAGGCCACGGCCGCCGAGCCGAAGCCCCCGGCGAAGCTCCGGCTGCTGCTGCCGAAGTCGCGGGCGTCGTTCGTGCTGATGATGATGGCGCTGCTGGCCGCCGGCGTGGCGACCACGCTGTGGCTGACCACGCAGGCGATCGCCGACTCCTACCGGCTCGAGCAGCTGCGCACCACCAACGCCAACCTGGCCGAGCAGAAGGAGCAGCTGCAGCGCGACGTCGCGAAGGCCGAGTCGCCCGCTTCCCTGGCCCCCGCGGCCCAGCAGCTGGGCATGGTGCCCGGCGGTGATCCGGCGCGCATCGTCGTCGGCCCGGACGGCCGGACCTCGCTCGTCGGCGAGCCCAAGAAGGCCCAGGCGGACACGCCGGTGGTGCCGGCCGCGCCGCCCGCCGCGCCCGCCGCGGGCACGCAGTCGCAGCAGGGCGCGCCGATCGAGGGCGACCAGCCCGCCGTGCCGGCCGAAGAGCAGCCGGCGGCCGGCCAGTGATGGCCTCCTCGGGCCGGAGCCAGGTCCGGGTGCGCGCCGCGGGCAGCGCGCGGCGGACGTACGCCGCCGGGACCCGCAGCGCGGCCGCGCGCCGCGCCAACGGCGGCCACCGCAGCCGGTTCTCCGCGGTGCGCCTGATCCTGGTCGCCGTGCTGCTCGTTGCCGGCGTGAAACTGGTGCAGGTGCAGTGGTTCGACGCCGCGGCGCTGTCGGCCGCGGCCGAGCGGCAGCGCACCCAGACCATCGACATCCCGGCCCAGCGCGGGTCCATTGTGGACCGCAACGGCGCCAAGCTGGCGTTCAGCGTCGAGGTGCGCACGCTCTCGGTGAACCTCAAGGCGCTGCGCAAGAGCATGGACGACTACGCGGTCAAGAACCCCGGCACGGCGAAGACGTTCGACGCCGAAACCGCCGCGGCCGCCAAGTACATCTCGGGCAAGCTGCCGAACGTGATCACCGAGCAGCAGCTGCTCGACCTGTTCCACAAGCAGGCGTCCTTCACCTACCTGGTGAACAACGTCGAGCCGTCGATCGCCGCCGACATCGTCAAGCACTTCGCGTGGATCGGCGTCGAGAAGCGCGCGCTGCGGGAGTACCCGGGTGGCGGCCTGGCGGCGAACATCGTCGGCGCCGCGAACTGGCGCTCGGAAGACCAGGACGTGTCCAAGCACAACCTGCACGGCCTGGTCGGGCTGGAGCTGCTGCGGGACAACGACCTGTCGGGTACGCCGGGCCGGATGCTGGTCAACACGAAGAACGGCAGCGACAACGTCGTCATCCCCGGCACCGAGCGCGACATCCAGGCCGCCGTGCCCGGGTCGGACCTCGAGCTCACGCTCGACTCCGACCTCCAGTACGAGGTGCAGCGCCAGCTGGCGGACTACGTCCGGAACTCCCACGCCAAGGGCGGCCAGGCCGTCGTGCTGGACGCCAAGACCGGCGAGGTCTACGCGCTGGCCAACGACACCACGTTCGACCCCAACGACCAGAACTCCTGGACCCCCGAAGACCTGAGCAACCCGGCCGTCACCACGCCGTTCGAACCCGGGTCGGTCAACAAGCTGGTCACCGCGACCGGGGCGATCGAGTACGGCGTCGCGACGCCGGAGTCGACGGTCGAGGTGCCGGGTGCGCTGCAGGTGGCCGACAAGACGGTGCACGACGCCTGGACGCACGGCACCCAGACGTTCACCACCACCGGCATCTTCGCCAAGTCGTCCAACATCGGCACCCTCCTGCTGGCGCAGAAAATCGGCGAGGAGCGGTACGCCAACCTGCTCAAGTCGTTCGGCCTCGGCCAGCGCACCGGCGTCGGCCTTCCCGGCGAGAGCGCGGGTTCCGTGCCCGCGCGCAGCCAGTGGTCGGCGACCACCTTCGGCAACCTGCCGATCGGGCAGGGCCTCTCCATGACCATCCTGCAGATGGCCGGCATGTACCAGGCGATCGCCAACGACGGCCTGCGCGTCGAACCCCGGATCGTCAAGGCGAAGGTGAACCCGGACGGCACGACCGTGCCCGAGCCGGCGCCGAAGGCGGTCCAGGTGGTCAGCCCGCAGACCGCCAAGACGGTGCGCGACATGATGCGCGCGGTCGCCCAGAACGGCAAGGGCCTGCAGAAGGGCACCGCGCCGACGGCGGCGGTCGAGGGCTACCAGATCTCCGGGAAAACGGGCACCGGCCAGCAGGTCGACCCGCGGACGAAGGCCTACAGCGACCACCTGTACAACATCACCTTCGCGGGCATCCTGCCCGCCGACCACCCGCGGTTCGTGGTCGGGATCCGGCTGGACGCCCCGGACACCACGCTGCCGGTGGGGCACTCCGCGGCACCGCTGTTCCACACCATCGCGTCGTACCTGACGCAGCGGTACCAGATCCCGTTGTCGGACGGCCCGTCGCCGGAGGTCCCGCTCATCATCACCCCCTAGCTCTCGCTCGACCGGCCGCGGCAGAGTGTCCACATGGGCTGGCTGCGGGGAAACCGTTGCGGGGCAACAAGGTCCAGGGAGCCGTTTAGCACATGTGCCTCAGCCGTGCGCAATCGCCGTACCGCGTGCGGGGCCCCGGAACGGCCGCCGGTAGCCTCTTGGCCGTGTCCGTGTCCTCGTCCAGTTCCCAGGTGCCGGAAAGCCCGGTGAAAGCGGTCCCCGCGCCGCCCCGCCCGGCGCGCATCGACCCGGTCCCGCTGGCGACGCTGCTCGCCAGGGCGGACGCCCGGCTGATCGCCGGCTCGCCCGACGCGGCCGAGCTCACCGTCACCGGCACCACGCTGCGCGCGCAGCACGTGCTGCCCGGCGACCTCTTCGCCGCCCTGCCGGGCGCCCGCGCCCACGGTGCCGACTTCAGCGACCAGGCGGTCGCCGCCGGGGCCGTGGCGGTGCTCACCGACGCCGCCGGCGCCGAGCGGCCCGCCCTGCGCGACGCCGGCGTCCCGATCCTGGTGCACGCCGACCCGCGCGCCGCCCTTGGCGAGATCGCCGCCTGGATCTACGGCGAGCCCTCCCTGAAGCTGGCCGTCCTCGGCGTCACCGGCACCTCCGGCAAGACCACGACGTCCTACCTGGTCGACGCCGGCCTCCAGGCCGCCGGCCTGACCACCGGCCTGATCGGCACGGTGGAGACCCGGATCGCCGGCGAACGCCTGGTCAGCGGCTTCACCACGCCCGAGGCGCCGGACCTGCAGGCGCTGCTCGCGGTGATGCTCGAACGCGGCGTCACGCACGTGCCGATGGAGGTCTCCAGCCACGCGCTCGCGCTGGGCCGGGTCAACGGCACCCGGTTCGCGGTCGGCGCGTTCACCAACCTCTCCCAGGACCACCTGGACTTCCACAAGGACATGCAGGAGTACTTCGAGGCGAAGGCGCTGCTGTTCGACGGCCGCTCGACGCACGAGGTCGTCGTGGCCGACAGCGCGTGGGGCCAGGCCCTGCTCACGCCGCAGACGATCACCGTGACCACCGACCCGGGCACCGAGGCCGCGTGGAAGGCCACCGACCTGCAGGCCACCCCGCACGGCGAGCAGACGTTCACCCTGCACGGCCCGGGCGGCGTCAGCGCGCCCGCCCGGATCCCCCTGCCGGGCGAGTTCAACGTGGCCAACGCCGTGCTCGCCGCCGCGATCCTCGGCACCGCGGGCGTGTCACTGGAGCACATCGTCACCGGGCTCGCCGAGGTGCAGGTGCCGGGCCGGATGGAGCGGGTGTACGTCGGCCAGGGGTTCACCGCCGTCGTCGACTACGCCCACAAGCCGGCCGCGGTCGCCCAGGGCCTGGACGCGCTGCGGGCCCGCACCGAGGGCCGGATCATCACCGTGCTCGGCTGCGGCGGCGACCGGGACACCGCCAAGCGCCCGATGATGGGCGAGGCCGCGGCCCGCCGCAGCGACGTCCTGATCGTCACCGACGACAACCCGCGCTCCGAAGACCCGGCGGCCATCCGGGCCGCCATGCTGGCCGGTGCCCGCGCGGTCGGCCCCGCCGAGGGCGGCGAGGTCGTCGAGATCGGCGACCGCCGCGAGGCCATCGCGCACGCCGTCGCGCTGGCCGAGCCGGGCGACATCGTCTTCCTCGCCGGCAAGGGGCACGAATCCGGCCAGGAGGCCGGCGGCGTCGTGCACCCGTTCTCCGACCGCGACGAGCTGGCCGCGGCCATCCGCAACAAACTCGAGGTGAGTGTGTGATCGTGCTCAGCCTGGCCGAGATCGCCGACGTCGTCGGCGGCCGGCTGCACCGCGCCGATCCGGGCGCGCAGGTGACCGGCACCGTGGAGTTCGACACCCGGAAGCTCACGCGCGGCGGCCTGTTCGCGGCCCTGCCGGGGGAGAAGGTCGACGGCCACGACTTCGCCGCGCAGGCCGTCGAAGCCGGCGCGGTGGCCGTGCTGGCCGCCCGCGAGGTCGGCGCGCCCGCCATCGTCGTCCCGCCGCTCGCGGCGGGTGAGGCCCACGAGCGGTCGGTCGCGCTGACCGGCGACAAGGACGGCTCCGGCGCCGCGGTGCTGGCCGCGCTGGCCAAGCTCGCCCGGTTCGTCGTGCAGCGCCTGGCCGAGGGGAACCTGACCGTCGTCGGCGTCACCGGCTCGTCCGGCAAGACGTCGACGAAGGACCTGATCGCGCAGCTGCTGGAGCCGCTGGGCCCGACGGTCGCGCCGCCCGGGTCGTTCAACAACGAGCTGGGCCACCCCTGGACGGCGTTGCGCGCCGACGCGGAGACCCGGCACCTGGTGCTGGAGCTGTCCGCGCGCGGGCCGGGCCACATCGCCCACCTTGCCGAGATCGCCCCGCCGCGGATCGGCGCGGTGCTCAACGTCGGCAGCGCGCACGTCGGCGAGTTCGGCTCGCGCGAGGGCATCGCGAAGACCAAGGGCGAGCTGGTCGAGGCCCTGCCCGAAGACGGCGTCGCGGTGCTCAACCTCGACGACCCGCTGGTCGCGGCCATGGCGAGCCGCACGAAGGCCCGCGTGGTGTTCTTCGGCGAAAGCGCGTCCGCGCAGGTCCGGGCGACCGGCATCACGCTCGACGACCAGGCCCGCGCGTCCTTCCGGCTGGTCACCCCGGCCGGGGAGGCGGACGTGCGGCTGCCGCTGCACGGCGAGCACCACGTGAGCAACGCGCTCGCGGCCGCCGCGATCGCCCTGGAGCTGGGCTCGTCGCCGGCGGAGATCGCCGCGCGGCTGTCGGCCGCCGAGCGGCGCTCGGCGCGGCGCATGGAGGTCGTCACCCGCGAAGACGGCGTCACGATCCTCAACGACTCCTTCAACGCCAACCCCGAGTCGATGCGGGCCGGCCTGAAGGCCCTCGCCGCGATGACGCGGGACTCCGGCCGTCGCTCCTGGGCCGTGCTCGGCGTGATGGGCGAGCTCGGCGCGGACGCGATCACCGCGCACGACGAGATCGGCCGGCTGGTCGTCCGGCTCAACATCGCCAAGCTCGTCGTGATCGGCCCCGAGGCGGCGGCCATGCACCAGGGCGCGCACCAGGAAGGCTCCTGGGGCGAGGAGTCGGCACTGGTACCCGACGTCGAGGCCGCGATCGCCCTGCTGCATGATCAGCTCCGCCCCGGGGACGTGGTGCTGGTGAAGGCCTCCAAGGCCGCCGGCCTCTGGCGGGTCGCCGAGGCCCTGCTCGAACCCCGGGAAACCGACAACTCCGAGAATCGCTCGAACGGTGGTGACGCGTGATCAGCATCCTGATCGCGGCCGCGGCGGGCCTGCTGGTCTCCATCATGCTGACGCCCTACCTGATCCGGGTCTTCTCCCGGCAGGGCTTCGGCCAGGAGATCCGCGAGGAAGGCCCCCAGGGACACAAGTCCAAGCGCGGTACCCCGACCATGGGCGGGGTCGCGATCATCATCGCGATGGTCGTCGGGTACTTCGCCGCGCACCTGATCAACTGGATGTTCAACTCCCGCAGCGGCGCGCCGACGGCCTCCGGGCTGCTCGTCCTGATGCTCGCGGTGGGCCTGGGGATCGTCGGGTTCCTCGACGACTTCATCAAGATCCGCAAGCAGCGCAACCTGGGGCTGAACAAGACCGCGAAGCTGGTCGGGCAGCTGGTCGTCACCGTCGCGTTCGCGGTGCTGGCGCTGAACTTCCCGAACGAGCACGGCATCACGCCGGCGTCGGAGAGCCTCTCCTACGTCCGCGACCTCGCGCTGATCACCTTCCCGTCGGTGATCTTCGTGATCTTCTGCTACATCGTCATCTCCGGCTGGTCGAACGCGGTGAACTTCACCGACGGCCTCGACGGCCTGGCCGGCGGCGCGGCGGCGATGGTGCTGGCCACCTACGTGGTCATCTCGTTCTGGCAGGAGCGGCTGTCCTGCGCCAACGGCCCGGCGCCGGCCTGCTACGACGTCCGCGACCCGCTGGACCTGGCCGTGGTCGCCGCCGCGGCAACCGGCGCCTGCGTCGGGTTCCTCTGGTGGAACGCGGCCCCGGCGAAGATCTTCATGGGCGACACCGGCTCGCTGGCCCTCGGCGGCCTGGTCGCCGGCCTGTCCATGACGACCCGCACGGAGCTGCTCGCCATCGTCATCGGCGGCCTGTTCATGGTCGAAATGATCTCGGTGGTCGCGCAGATCGCGGTGTTCCGGACGACCCGGCGACGGCTGTTCCGGATGGCGCCGTTCCACCACCACTTCGAGCTCGCCGGCTGGGCCGAAACCACGGTGATCATCCGGTTCTGGCTGCTCTCGGCGGTCTGCTGCATGTTCGGGCTCGGCCTGTTCTACAGCGAGCAGCTCGGTCTCGGCGGCTGACATGGAAATCGCCGGTCGTCACGTTCTCGTCGCCGGGGCCGGGGTCACCGGCAAGTCGGTGGTGCCGGTGCTGGTCGAGCTGGGTGCGCGCGTCACCGTCACCGACGGCAACGCCGAACGCCTGGCCGAGCTGGACGGCCTCGGCGCCGAGCTGGTGCCGGGCCTGACCGAGCCACCCGCCGACGTCGTCCTGGTCGTCACCAGCCCGGGCTGGCGGCCGACGTCGCCGCTGCTCGTGGCCGCGGCCGAGGCGGGGGTCGAGGTCATCGGCGACGTCGAGCTGGCCTGGCGCGTCGGGCGGCTGCGCGAACACCCGCCGGCCTGGCTGGTCGTGACCGGCACCAACGGCAAGACGACCACCGCGGGCATGCTGGAGTCGATCCTCAAGGCCGCCGGCAGCAACGCCGTGGCCTGCGGGAACATCGGCTACGCGGCGCTCGACGCGGTCCGTGCCGGCTACGACGTGCTGGCCGTGGAGCTGTCGAGCTTCCAGCTGCACTGGTCCTCGACACTGGCCCCGGACGCGGCCGTGGTGCTCAACCTGGCCGAGGACCACATCGACTGGCACGGCTCGATGGCCGAGTACGCGGCCGCGAAGGGCCGGGTCTACACCCGCGCCAAGGTCGCGGTGCACAACGCCGACGACGACTGGTCGACCCGGATCGCCGACGGGCACGCGCCCGAGAGCGCCCGCCGCGTCGGCTTCCAGCTCGACACCCCGCGCACCGGCGAACTGGGCGTGGTCGAGGACCTGCTGGTCGACCGCGCCTTCGTCGCCGACCCGGACAACAGTGCCGAGGCGCTCGCCACCCTCTCCGACGTCCGCCCGGCGGGCCCGCACAACGTCGCGAACGCCCTCGCCGCGGCCGCGCTGGCCCGCGCCCACGGCGTCTCGCCGGACGCGGTGCTGAAGGGCCTGCGCGAGTACCAGCCGGCCCCGCACCGGGCCGCGGAGGTCGCCGAAGTGGCCGGGGTTCGGTACGTCAACGACTCGAAGGCGACCAACCCGCACGCCGCCGCCGGGTCCCTGCGCGCCCACGAGAGCATCGTGTGGATCGCCGGGGGCCAGCTCAAGGGCGCCTCCGTCGACGAACTCGTGCGCAGCATCGCCGGCCGCCTGCGCGGGGTCGTGCTCCTCGGCGTGGATTCACCCGTGATCGCCGCCGCGGTTGCGCGACACGCGCCGGATGTCCCGGTGAACAGCCTCCGTCCGGGTGACGATGAACCCATGACTGCGGCGGTGAGTGCGGCCAGCGCGATGGCCCGGCCCGGTGACGTGGTGCTGCTGGCACCCGCCGCGGCGTCGTTGGACATGTTCCCGAACTACGGCGCGCGCGGCGACGCGTTCGCCGCGGCGGTGCACGTCCTTCGCGACGACGCAGCGGGGGAGCCGAGTGACGACAGCTGAAAACAAGCCCGGAGCACCGCCGAAGCGGCCGCGCCGCGAGCGCAAGGAGAGCGGCTTCGTCGCGGTCCGGACCGCGCTGACCGCGTGGCTCTCGCGGCCGCTGGCGTCGTTCCACCTCGTGCTCGCCCTCACCGGCGTGCTCACCGTCATCGGCATCGTCATGGTGCTCTCGGCGTCCTCGGTGGCCTCCTACAACCCGAAGACCGGCAGCGGAGTGTACTCGCTGTTCGTCAAGCACCTGGTCTTCGTCGCGCTCGGCTCGGTCGTGTTCTGGCTGGGCCTGCGGGTCAAGCTGGAGCGGATCCGGCGGATGTCGGCCACCGCGACGGTGATCTGCCTCGGCCTGCTGGTGCTCGTGCTCACCCCGCTCGGCTCGGAGGTCAACGGCTCGCAGGGCTGGTTCAAGATCGGCGAGTTCACCTTCCAGCCGGTCGAGGCGGCGAAGGTCGCGCTGGCCTTCTGGGGCGCGCACATCCTGGTGATCAAGTACAACGTGATCCACCAGTGGCGGCACCTGCTGGTGCCCGTGGTGCCGATCGCGCTGCTGATGTTCGCCCTGGTCATGCTGCAGCCCGACCTCGGCGGCACGGTCACCCTGGCCGTGGTGCTGCTGGCGCTGCTGTGGTTCGCCGGCGCCCCGAAACGGCTGTTCGGCGTGATCCTCGCGGGTGGCCTGGCCGGCATCCTCGTGCTCGCCGTCATCGCGCCCTACCGGCTCGACCGGGTCATGTCGTTCCTTTCGCCGGACGCCGACACGACCGCCGAGGGTTTCCAGGCCAACCAGGCCAAGCTCGCGCTGGCCGACGGCGGGTTCCTCGGCAAGGGCCTCGGCCAGGGCACGTCCAACTGGGGTTACCTGCCGAACGTGCAGAACGACTTCATCTTCGCCCTGATCGGCGAGGAGCTCGGGCTGATCGGCTGCGTGGTGGTGCTCGCCCTCTTCGGCGGGGTCGCCGTCGTCGGCCTGCGGATCGCCACCCGCAACATCGACCCGTGGATCCGGATCGTCTCCGGCACGCTGACGGTCTTCCTGGTCGCCCAGGCCGGGATCAACATCGGCTACGTCGTCGGCCTGCTGCCGGTCACCGGCGTCACGCTGCCGCTCATCTCCTACGGCGGCACGTCCCTGGTGATCACCATGCTCATCATGGGGGTGCTCGCGAACGCCGCCCGGCACGAACCGGAGGCGGTGGCCGCGCTGCGCACACAGGGGCCGGGTAAATTCGGACGCCTGCTGCGGCTGCCCGCGCCCGACCCGTACCGCCCGCCCGCCACCCGCAAGGGGACGGGGCGGCCCGGGGCGAAGGCGGCCAGGCCGGCGCCCCGTGCGGCCCGGCCCGCCCCGGCACAGGAGCGACGGAGGTCGGTCCGCGAACCGGTGCGCCGCAGCGCGGCACGGACGAGCACGGCCACGTCTCGCGGCGGGGCCGCGCGGACAACAGCGAGCCGTGGTACCCGGAGTACCGCGAACCGGAGAGGTCATAGGTGAGTAAGCCCGTCAAGGGAACCGAGCGATCCGCCGCGGGCAAGGGGCCCGTGGTCGTGGTCGCCGGAGGTGGCACCGCAGGACACATCGAACCCGCCCTCGCCCTGGCCGACGCCGTCATGCGGCTGCGCCCGGACGCGACGGTGATCGCGCTGGGCACCGAGCGCGGCCTGGAGAACAAGCTCGTCCCGGCCCGCGGCTACGACCTGGAGCTGATCCCGCCGGTGCCGCTGCCCCGCAAGCCGACACCGGAGCTGCTGCGGCTGCCGCTGAAGGTCCGCGACTCGGTGCGCAAGACCCGTGAGGTGCTGGACCGGGTCGGCGCGGACGTCGTGGTCGGCTTCGGCGGTTACGTCGCCCTGCCCGCGTACCTCGCGGCGCGCGGGCGCGTCCCGATCGTCGTGCACGAAGCCAACAAGTCGGCCGGCCTGGCCAACAAGGTCGGCGCGCGGTTCGCCAAGCGCGTCGCCGTCGCCGTGCCGGGGACGACGCTGCCGAACGCCGAGGTCGTCGGGATCCCGCTGCGGCGGTCGATCACGGCGCTGGACCGGGCCGCGCTGCGGGCCGAGGCCCGCGAGCACTTCGGCCTGGACCCGGACGCGCCCACGCTGCTCGTCTTCGGCGGCTCGCAGGGTGCGCAGTCGATCAACGCCGCGGTGTCCGGGGCGGCGAAGGACCTCGCGGACGCCGGCGTCGGCGTCCTGCACGCGCACGGCCCGAAGAACACGCTGGTCGTGCAGGAGTTCCCGGGCAAGCCGGCGTACGTGCCGGTGCCGTACCTGGAGCGGATGGACCTGGCCTACGCCGCGGCCGACGTGGCGATCTGCCGCTCGGGCGCGATGACCGTCGCCGAGGTGACGTCGGTCGGGCTGCCCGCGGTGTTCGTCCCGCTGCCGATCGGCAACGGCGAACAGGCGTCGAACGGCCGGCCCGCCGTCGACGCGGGGGCCGCGCTGATGGTCGCCGACGCCGACCTGTCGCCGGCCAAGGTCGCCGAGCTCGTCGTCCCGCTGGTCACCGACGCCGACCGGGTCGCGAAGATGAGCGCGGCGGCGGCCGGCATGGGCCACCGCGAGGCCGACGAGACCCTCGCCCGCATCGTTCTGGAGGCCGCCGGTGCCTGAACTGCCTGAAGAACTGCGCCGGGCGCACCTGATCGGGATCGGCGGGGCCGGCATGTCCGGTATCGCGCGGATCCTGCTGGCCCGGGGCGCCTTCGTGTCGGGCTCGGACGCCAAGGAGTCGCGCGCGCTGCTGTCGCTGCGCGCTCAGGGCGCCGAGCTGTTCGTCGGCCAGGCGGCGGCGAACATCTCGGCCCTGTCCGAGCCGCCGTCGGCCGTGGTCGTCTCGACGGCGATCAAGGAGACCAACCCCGAGCTCGCCGCGGCGCGCGAGGCCGGGATCCCGGTGCTGCACCGGGCGCAGGCGCTGGCCGGGCTGATGGCGGGCCACCGCGTCGCCTGCATCGCGGGCACGCACGGCAAGACGTCGACGACGTCGATGCTGACCGTGGCGCTGCAGCACTGCCGGCTCGACCCGTCGTTCGCCATCGGCGGCGACCTCAACGAGTCCGGCGCCAACGCCCACCACGGCGAGGGCGGCGTGTTCGTCGCCGAGGCCGACGAGAGCGACGGCTCGTTCCTGGCCTACTCGCCGTCGGTCGCGGTGGTGACGAACGTCGAGCCGGACCACCTGGACCACCACGGCACGGCCGAGGCGTACACGAAGGTCTTCACCGACTTCCTCGACCGCCTCGATCCGGACGGGCTGCTGATCGTCTGCGCCGACGACGAGGGCGCCGCCGCGCTGGGCGACGAAGCCGAGAAGCGCGGGGTCCGGGTGCAGCGGTACGGCCGCGAGGTCGGTGGCGTCGACGACGCCCGGATCACGTCCTACCAGCCGCAGCCCGACGGCGGGATCGTGCGGGTCTCCCTGCGCGGCGAGCCGGTCGACGTCCGGGTGGCCGTGCCGGGTGAGCACATGGCGCTGAACGCGCTCGCGGCCCTGCTGGCCGGGATCGAGCTCGGCGCGCCGGTCGAAGGCATGGTCGCGGGGCTGGCGGCGTTCGGCGGCGTGCGGCGGCGGTTCGAGTTCAAGGGCCGGGCCGGCGACGTCCGCGTCTACGACGACTACGCCCACCACCCGACCGAGGTGTCCGCGCAGCTGCGCGCGGTGCGGACGGCGGCCGGGTCCGGGCGGGTGATCGTGGTGTTCCAGCCGCACCTGTACTCGCGGACGAAGACGTTCTCGGCGGAGTTCGCCGAGGCGCTGTCGCAGGCCGACGAGGTCGTCGTGCTTGACGTCTACGGCGCGCGGGAGGAGCCCGAACCGGGTGTCACCGGCGCGCTGATCGCCGACCGGGTGACGGCGTCGGTGCACTACGAGCCGGCGTTCGACCGGGCCGCGCCGCTGGTGGCCGGGCTGGCGAAGCCGGGCGACCTCGTGGTGACCATGGGCGCCGGCGACGTGACGCAGCTGGGTCCGGAGATCCTCGCCGAGCTGGACAAGCGCTGAGGCCATGAGTCCGACCAGGGAACGCCGTCCGTCCTCCGCCGAGGCGGAGACACCGGATCGTGCCGCCCTGGCCCGGCAACGCCGGGGGCGGCGCTCCGAGGAAGAGCGCCGCCGGACCCGCGTCGCCGCGCGGCCTTCGCCGCGAAGCCGGCCCAACCGGCAGGTGGAGATCCGCCGCCGGTGGGTCGCGCTGCTGTCCGTGCTCACCGTGGTGGCCACGGTGTACCTGCTGTTCTTCAGCTCGATGCTGGGGGTGCAGGACGTGGCGGTCAGCGGCTCGCGCACGGTGCCGGCCGACCAGATCCGCACGGTGGCGGCGGTCCCGGCCGACAAGCCGATGCTGCGGCTGAGCACCGACGAGATCCGCGACCGGGTGGCGGCGATGCCGGGGATCGCGACGGTCGAGGTGTCGCGGTCGTGGCCGAACACGGTCGAGATCACGGTGACCGAGCGCACGGCGATCGCGTTCTTCGACAGCGGCCCGGGCGGCGACGGCGTCCACCTGGTCGACGGCGGCGGCGTGGTGTTCAAGACGGTCGCCGCGCGCCCGGCGGGCCTGCCGGAGCTCAAGCTGCCGAAGGTGTCGGCGGACGACCCGGTGACCCGCGCGGTGACGGCGGTCCTCGGAGTGATCCCGGAGCAGCTGCTCAAGCAGGTCACGACGGCGACGGCGAAGACGCCGGCGAGCGTGGAGTTCACGCTGGCCAGCGGCAAGATCGTCCGCTGGGGAACCGCGGAGCAGACGGACCGCAAGGCGAAGGTCCTGGCGGCCCTGCTGACCCAGGACGGCAAGGTCTACGACGTCGCGGCGCCCGAGCTGCCCACCATCACCTCCTGAAGGTCCGATTTCGTGTGCGTCCGGGTTCTCGTATGCCGTACTATTTCGTACGGCATACGAGAAAGAGGAGGGTGCTCATGACGATCCTGGTGACGGGTGCGACCGGCAGCGTCGGGCGGCTGGTGGTCGACGAACTCCTGGCCGCCGGCGTGCCGGTGCGGGCGCTGACTGTCGACCCCGGACGCGCGCGGCTGCCGGCCGAAGCCGAGGTGGTCGTCGGCTCGCTGGCGAGGCCGTCGACGCTGCCGGGCGCGCTCGAGGGCGTGTCGGCGGTGTACCTCGCGCCGATGGCGCGGACCGTCCGGCGGTTCTGCGAGCTGGCGTCGGAAGCCGGCGTCGAGCGGGTCGTCGCCCTGTCGGGCAGCAGCGTCGGCGACGACCACGAAGGCTCCAGCGGCCACGAGTACGCCGCCGTCGAGGCCGCCGTGCGGGACGCCGGGTTCGCGTGGACCTTCCTGCGGCCCGGCGTGTTCATGAACAACACGCTCGACTGGGCGCCCTTGGTCCGGGCGGGCGAGGTCGCGCTGGCCTACGGCGACGCCACCCAGACCCCCATCGACCTCGGCGACATCGCGGCGGTGGCCGCCCGGGTGCTGGGTTCGGACGGGCACGTCGGGGTCACCTACGTCCTCAGTGGACCCGAGGCGATCAGCCTCCGTGGCCAGGTCGAGACCCTCGCGTCGGTGCTGGGCCGGGAAATCCGCTTCCGCGAGCTGACGCCGGCGGAGCAACGCGCGCAGTGGATCGGTTACGGCGTCCCGGAAACGGCCGTCGGCTGGCTGCTCGAGGGGTTCGCGGAGACCCTGCGGAACCCGCAGGTGCCGACCGGCGTCGTCGAGGAGCTGCTGGGACGCAAGGGAACGACGTACGCGGAGTGGGTGGCCGCGCGGCGGGACGTGTTCGCCTAGGCCGGCTGCTTGACCGGCTCCCGCGTCCCCGTCCGCTCCGCGCCGATCCCGGCCGCCACGACGAACACCACGCCCGCCGCCGCCCCCGCGTCCGGGACCTGGTGGAGCACGAGGAACCCGATCGCCAGGGCGATGGCCGGTTCCAGGCTCATCAGCGTCCCGAACGCGGGGGCGGTCAGCCGCCGCAGCGCGAGCATTTCGAGCGCGAACGGCACCACCGGCAGCAGCACCGCCAGGCCGAGGCCGATGAGCAGCAACGGCCAGGTCAGGTGGCCGAGCACGCCCGGACCGTAGACGAGCGTCGCCACGATGCCCGCCACCGGCATCGACACCGCGAGCCCGCGCACGCCCGCCACCTCGTCGCCGACCCGCTGCGTCAGCAGGATGTAGGCGGCCCAGCAGACCGCGGACGCGAGCGCGAAGCCGACGCCCGCCAAGTCCGCGCCGCCGTGCCACGGCCGGGTCAGCAACAGCACCCCGATCGCGGCGAGGACGGGCCACAGCCGTTTGCCGCCGCGGCCCCGCGTGACGGCGACGGCCAGCGGGCCGAGGAACTCCAGCGCACTCGCCGTGCCCAGCGGCAGCCGGGCGACGGCTTCCATGAACAGCATGGTCATCCCGGCCGTGACCACACCCAGCCCGCAGCAGGTCAGGAAGGTGCTCCCGCGGAACGACGACGGCCGCGGCCGGACCACGACGAGCAGCAGCACCCCGGCCCACGCCAGGCGCAGCCATGCCGCCCCTTCGGGCCCGACGCGGTCGAACAGCCCGACCGAGACGGCGAGACCGAGCTGGACGCAGAGCATGGCGGCGACGGCGAGGGTCGCTCCGGCGCGGGACGTGGACGGCACGGGACCAGCAAAGCCGAGCCGGACCGTTCGTGTCCACGTGGTGATCGTGGACATACCGTTCGCGATTCGTGGACAATGACCGCGTGGACACCCGCCGGCTCCGGTTCCTGCTCGAGCTGTCCCGGCACGGCTCGATGCGGGCGGTGGCGGACGTGCTCGGGACGACGACGTCCACGGTGTCGCAGCAGATCGCCGTGTTGGCCCGGGAAACCGGCGTGCCCCTGCTCGAACCGGACGGCCGGCGCGTGCGCCTCACCCCCGCGGGCCGGCGGCTGGCCGAGCACGCCGTGACGATCCTCGCCGCGGTGGAGGCCGCGCGCGCCGACCTCGACCCGCACGCCGAGCCGGCCGGCACCGTGCGGGTCGCCGGGTTCGCCACGGCGGTCCGGCGCTCGGTGCTGCCGGCCGCGGCGGCGCTGGCCGCCCACCACCCGCGGGTCGAGCTGCGGATCAGCGAGTACGAGCCCCTGGAGGCGTTCGCCGCGTTGCTGGCCGACGACATCGACCTGGCCCTCACCTACGACTACGACCTCGCCCCGGCCGGCGTGGACCCCGCGGTCGCGGTACGTCCACTGTGGACAGCGCGGTGGGGGCTGGGGGTCCCGGCCGCGGACGCGGACCGGGTCCGCGGCGAGGGAACGGTGGCGGTCTTCGAGGCGTTCCGCGACCACGGCTGGATCGTCAACTCCCGCAACAGCGCCGACGAGGACGTGGTCCGCCGCCTGGCGGCGATGGCGGGGTTCACGCCGGCCGTGACCCACCGTGCGGACAGCCTGGAGCTGGTGGAGGACCTGATCGCGACCGGCCCGGCCCCGGCGGTGGGCCTGCTGCCGGCGGGCCGGCCCACGAAGCCGGGGGTCACGCTGCTGCCGCTCGCCGGGCCGGACGTGCGGCAGCGGGCGTTCGCCTGCACCAGCCGGGGGCGGGAGGCGTGGCCGCCGTTGGCGTTGGTGCTGGGCTTGCTGGCGGGTTAGACCTGGGTGCGGGCCATGCCGGCCAGCCCGAGCAGCGGCAGCACGCCCGCGAACACGACGACCGCCGTCCAGCCGCCGAGGTGGTAGGCGATCGAGCCCGCCTGGGAGCCGATCGCGCCGCCGATGAAGAAGGTGCCCAGGTAGACGCTGTTGATGCGGGCGCGGGCCGAGGGGTCGAGCTGGTAGATCGTGTGCTGGCCGACGACCAGCGTCGTCTGGACCGCCGTGTCGACGGCGATGGCGGCGATCGCCAGCAGGATGACGCTGTGCGCGCCGAAGCCGGCGAGTGCGAAGGCCGCGGCGCAGAGCACGAAGGCGCCCGCCGTGAGCGGCCGGCCGCGGCCGTGGTCCGCCCACCGCCCGGCCAGCGGGGCCACCGCGGCGCCGGCCGCGCCCGCCAGGGCGAAGAGACCCACGCCGAGCTGGGAGTAGTTGAACGGCGGCGCGGTGAGGACGAAGGCGATGGTCGTCCAGAACGCGCTGAAGGCGCCGAACATCACCGACTGGTAGAGGGCGCGGTGCCGCAGCGGCGGGTGCTTGCGCACCATGGCGAAGGTGGAGCGGAGGAGCTGCCCGTAGGGGACGTCCGTCTTGGGCGCGCGGGGCGGCAGGATGAACCGGAGCACGAGGGCGAGCACGGCCATCGCGGCGGCCGAGATGAGGAAGACGACCCGCCAGCCGGTGATCTCGGCGAGGAAGCTGGCGATCACGCGCGAGAGCAGGATGCCGAACAGCAGCCCGCTGACCACCCGGCCGACGATCCGGCCGCGGATGCCGTCGGGCGAGATGTCGGCGGCGAACGGGATGAGGATCTGCACGACGACCGACGTGGCGCCGACGGCGAGCGAAGCGATGAGCAGCACGGCGAACCCGGGCGCGATCCCGGTGACGACGAGGCCGGCGCAGGCGACGGCGAGCAGCGTCGCGACCAGGCCGCGGTTCTCGAGCCGGTCCCCGAGCGGCACGAGCAGCAGCATCCCGGCGGCGTACCCGATCTGCGTGGCGGTGACGACGCCCCCGGCGGCGGCCTCGCCGACCCCGAAGGTCTGGCGCAGCTCGGCGAGCAGCGGCTGGGCGTAGTAGAGGTTGGCGACGGTCAGTCCACAAGAGACGGCCAACAGCAGCACGAGCCACCCGGGCGGGGCCTTCTGCTCGGTCTCGGTCATGCGTGCCCCCAGGAGGTTGAACCGGTTTGATCGGTTCCCGACGGTACCAGTCAAACCGGTTCCGGCGTACTGTGACGCGTATGACGGACAGATTCCGCTCCGGCGCGGGCCGCCTGTGCCTCGACTTCATCCGGACGCTTCGCTACCGCGGGACGCCGGCGGAGACGGAGGAACTGCCGGACGAGCCGGCTTGGGGTGCGTGGATCGACCAGTTCGGACCGTTTTCGTCGCCCGTCCTGCCGGCTTCGGTGCGTGACGCGCGCGGCGTGCGCGAAGCGGTTTACGAGCTGCTGACGGGTTCGCTGCGGCCGTCGTCGCGGCAGCGGTTGAACCGGTTCGCAGCCATGCCGGTGCCGGCGCCTTCGCTGACAGCGTCGGGCGAACTGCGTTGGCAGGCCCCGGATCCGGCGTCGGCGATGCTGGCGTTGGTGGCGCGGGACGCGCTGGAGCTGGTGACGTCGCCGGAGTTCGCCCGCGTCCGCCGGTGCGCGGGGGACCGGTGCGGGGCGTTGTTCCTGGACACGAGCCGGCCGGGAACGCGCCGGTGGTGCTCGATGGGCGTGTGCGGGAACCAGGCGAAGAAGTCGACTTATCGAGCCAAGGTCTCCTGACGCATGGCCCCTCGCCGGTCCGGCGAGGGGCCGTCCCGCGTCAGGCGAGCGCCGCGTCCATGGTGATCGTCGTCCCGGCCAGTGCCTTCGTCACCGGGCAGGTCTTCTCGGCCGTCTCCGCGTACTCCGCGAACTGCTCCGCGCTCACGCCGGGGATCGACGCCCGCAGCGTGATCGCGATCCCGCTGATCTCGAAGCCGCCGCCCTTGGCCGGCCCCAGGGTGACCTCGGCGCTCACGTCGATCGAGTCCGCCGTGATCTGCTGCGCCTCCAGCACGCCCGACAGGTTCATCGCCAGGCACGACGAGTGCGCCGCCGCGATGAGCTCCTCCGGGCTCGTCTGGCCGTCCGGGTTGCCCGCCCGGGTCGGGAACGACACGCTGAACGTGCCGGCGTTGGACGAGTCCAGGGTGACCTCGCCCTTTCCGTTCTGCAGTCCGCCGACCCAGTGGGTGGTCGCGTCACGGCTGGGCATAAGAGCCTCCTCGATGATCGGATGCGTACGCGGTGGCCGACGCGGTCAGCCGCCGCAGGGTGGCGATGAGCTGCCGCCGCTCGGTGTCCTCCAGGCCCAGTGCACAGCCGATCTCCGACGGGACGTCCGCCGCGCGGGTGCGCGCCGCCCGGCCCTCGTCGGTCAGGCTGATCACCACGGTGCGTTCGTCCGCGGGCCGGCGGGCCCGCGTTATCAGCCCGTTGGCCTCGAGTCGTTTGAGCAGCGGGGAAAGCGTGCCGTAGTCCAGGTGCAGCGCCTCGCCGATCTCCTTGACCGGCCGGGCGTCGGACTCCCACAGCACCAGCAGCACCAGGTACTGCGGGTAGGTGAGGCCCAGCTCGCCGAGCAGGGGACGGTAGGCGTCCGTTACTGCGCGCGACGCCGCGTAGAGCGCGAAGCAGGTTTGCTCGTCTAGAAGGAATTCGTCCGGCACGTCCGTAAACCTAGTCCACGATTACATCGTGAGCAAGGTGTCTGGAGTGTCGGACCCCTCTGGCAGAGTTCCGCCCATGACCGAACGACCCCAGCGCCCGAAGGTGCCGCTCACCGGTGGCGAGCGCGACATCCTCACCAGCCTGCTCGACCACCACCGCGCCACCGTCGCGTGGAAGGCCGGGGGCCTCACCGAGGACCAGGCCCGGCAGGTGCACCTGCCGAGCGAGCTGATGACCGTCGCCGGGCTCGTTGCGCACCTCACCCTGAACGAACGGTTCTGGTTCGGTGTCGTCGTCGACGGTGCGGAGGACACTTGGGAGGAGAAGCTCGAACAGGATCCGGACGCGGAGTTCCGAATTCCGCCCGGCACCACTCTCCACACCCTGCTCGGCGACTACGAGGAACAATGCGCGCGCAGCCGCGAGATCGTGGCGGAGCACGGCTTCGACGACCAGGTGACCCACAAGGGCGAAACCTTCAACGTCCGCTGGGTCCTCACGCACATGATCGAGGAGACCGCGCGGCACGTCGGGCACCTCGACGTGCTGCGCGAGCTCACCGACGGGCTTACCGGGGAGTGACCTTCTTCGGCGGCAACGGGAAGAACCCGCTGGTCCGCTCGACGTAGTGCGCGTACGCCGGGCGCGTGCGGGCCATTCCCTTCTCCAGCATGGGTTTTCCCGTTCCGCGGGCCAGGGTGAACGTCATCGCCACCGGGGAAAGGATGGTGAGCGCGCCCGGCCACGTCGAACAGGCCAGCAGGTACAGGCCCCACCACACGCACGCGTCGCCGAAGTAGTTCGGGTGCCGCGTGTAGCGCCACAGGCCCGTGTCCAGCACCTTGCCCTTCGACGCCGGGTCGGCCTTGAAGCGGCGCAGCTGGTCGTCGCCGATCGTCTCGAACGCGAAACCGAGGGCCCACACCGCGATGCCCAGGCCGCCGAGCACGCCGATGCCCGTGCCGTCCACCGCGAACTGCACCGGCAGCGACACGAAGTACAGGATCACCGCCTGGAACAAGTACACGCGCACGAACATTTTCAGCGGCCCGTGGCCCATCCGCGCGTACCGCGGGTCCTCGGGCAGCTTGTGGTTGCGCAGGTGCAGGTGCACCGAAAGGCGCACGCCCCACACCACGGTCAGCAGGGTCACCACGAGCCGCAGCGGCAGCGGACCGTCGCCGAACGGGAAGGCCACCACCGCGACGAGCGCGAACCCGAGCCCCCAGAACGTGTCGATCGTGTCGTAGCGCCCGCGCGCCCGCGCGATCCCGAACGTCACCGCGACCGCCACCAGCGTGACGACGGCCGTGACCAGCAGCTGGGGCATCAGGACCACTCCCGGGTCGCCGGCAGGCCGGACCGGCCGTGCTCGTCGGGCCGCACGGCCAGGATCTGGTCCACGCCCATCCGGTTCTCCTCGAACGCCAGCGCCCCGCCCACCAGGTACAGCCGCCAGACCCGCGCGCCGGTCTCGCCGATCAGCGCGACGACGTCGGCCCAGTTCTCCTCCAGGGTGGCGGCCCAGGCCCGGACCGTCCACACGTAGTGCTCGCGCAGCGCGTGCACGTCCCGGACCTCGAGCCCGGCCGACTCCAGGTGGTCCAGCGTCCGGCCCACCGGGCGCATCGTCATGTCCGGTGCGATGTACCGCTCGATGAACGCGCCGCCGCCCGGGGCGACGGTGCCGCGCGACATCTGCTGGAGCAGCACGCGCCCGCCCGGCTTCACCATGCGGTGCAGCGTCGCCGCGTAGGCCGGGTAGTTGACCTCGCCGACGTGTTCGCCCATTTCGATCGACGCCACCGCGTCGAACGGCGCGTCCGGCAGCTCGCGGTAGTCCTGGCGGCGCACCTCGACGCGGTCTTCGAGGTCGTGCTGGGCGAGCCGGCCGCGGACGTGCTGCAGCTGCTCGGCCGACAGCGTGATCCCGACGGCCTCGACGCCGTGGTGCTTGGCCGCGTGGACCAGCAGCGAGCCCCAGCCGCAGCCGACGTCGAGCAGCCGCATGCCCGGCCGCAGCCCCAGCTTGCGGCAGATCAGCTCCAGCTTGTCGTGCTGCGCCTGTTCGAGGCTCTGCGCCTCCGCGGTGAAGTAGGCGCTCGAGTAGGCCATCGACTCGTCCAGCAGCAGCTGGTAGAAGGCGTTGCCCAGGTCGTAGTGGTGGGCGATCGCGGAGCGGTCACGCAGCAGGCTGTGCAGCTTCCCGGACAGCCGGGCCTCCTCGGCGGGCGGCTTCGGCGGCAGCCCCGCGACCCCGAGCCGGGCGGCCAGCCGGACGGCCTCGGCCCAGTCGCGCGGCCCCAGCTCGACGCGGTTCAGCTCGCCCGCGCGGGTGAGGGCCCAAATCCGGCGGAAGCCGTCGGCGAGGTCGCCCTCGACGTCCAGGTCGCCGGTGACGTAGGCGCGGGCGAGCCCCAGCTCGCCGGGCGCGTAGAGCAGGCGGCGCAGCGCGCGGCGATTGCGGAGCACGACGGTGGGTGCGTCGTCCGGGCCGGCGCGGGTGCCGTCCCAGGTGCGGAGGCCGACGGGCAGGGGTCCGCCGAGGAGCTTTTCGGCGAACGAGGCGAGACGGTGCGCGGTGGTGTTCGGCATGCCCGGGATTCGCTCTCCCCGCCCGCGTGGATTGGTCGCCCGGGCCGCCAATCCGGCCGGGCCGCGGTCCCGAAGGACCGGTGTGGAGATCACGGGAGAACGCATCGGCGTCATCGGCAGCGGAGTGGCCGGACTGACCGCGGCTTACCTGCTGCAACGCAAGTACGAGGTGCTGCTGTTCGAGGCCGACGACCGCCTGGGCGGCCACGCGCACACGCACGACGTGCCGAGCACCCACGGCGGCACGGTCGGCGTGGACTCCGGCTTCATCGTCCACAACGAGCGCACCTACCCCACCCTGCTGAAGCTGTTCGGCGAGCTGGGGGTGGCCACGCGCGACACCGAGATGTCGATGAGCATCCGCTGCGACGGCTGCGGCCTGCAGTACGCCGGCGCGAAGGGGCTGCCCGGGCTGTTCGCCCAGCGCGGCAACGCCTTCCGCGGCCGGTATCTGCGGATGCTGGCCGAGGTGAAGCGGTTCCACCGGCACGCGAAGCGGCTGCTGGCGGCGAACGACGCGGGGGACGTCACGCTCGGCGCGTTCCTCGCCATCGGCGGCTACACCCGCTACTTCGTCGACCACTTCATGCTGCCGCTGGTCTCCACGGTGTGGTCGGCCGGCCGCTCCGACACCCTCCGGTACCCGGCTCGGTACCTGTTCGAGTTCCTCCGCAACCACGGCATGCTCTCGGTGCAGGATTCACCGGCGTGGCGGACCGTCGTGGGTGGTTCCCGCGCGTACGTCGAGCTGGCGGCGAAGCAGCTCACCGCCGTCCACCTGTCCACGCCGGTGCGGTCGGTGCTGCGGACCGCGGGCGGGGTCGAGATCCGCGACGACGCCGACACGCCGCACCGC
Source organism: Amycolatopsis sp. CA-128772 (assembly GCF_002904295.1). GTDB lineage: Bacteria > Actinomycetota > Actinomycetes > Mycobacteriales > Pseudonocardiaceae > Amycolatopsis. The sequence goes on along the minus strand of NZ_PPHG01000073.1, from coordinate 74,813 downwards.
GTCGACAAGGTCGTCGTCGCCACCCACGCCGACCAGGCGCTGTCCCTGCTGGCCGACCCGACCGGCGCCGAACGCGAGGTGCTCGGCGCGTTCCGGTACTCGGCCAACGAAGCCTGGCTGCACACCGACACGAGCGTGCTGCCGTCGCTGGCCGGCGCCCGGGCCGGCTGGAACTACCGCGCGCCCGCCTGCGGCGCGCCGACCGGCGCGGTCCGGGTCAGCTACGACATGAACCGCCTGATGCGCCTCGACGAGCCGACCGGGTACGTCGTCACCCTCAACCCCGGCGACGGTCCCGAACCGGCGCACCTGGTTGCGCGGATGCGGTACGAGCACCCGGTCTACACGCCGGAATCCGTGGCCGCGCAACGGCGGCTGCCGGAACTCAACGACGGCGTGCTCGCCTTCGCGGGCGCCTACCACGGCTGGGGCTTCCACGAAGACGGCTGTTCCGCGGGGGCCCGCGCCGCCGAAAGCCTCGGGGTGACCTGGTGACGAACGCGCTCTACGACGCCACGGTCGCGCACGTGCGGCGGATCGACCCGCCGCACGCCTTCGCCCACCGCGTGTACCTGTGGCGGGTGGACCTGGACGACCTCCCGCGGCTGCCGTGGTGGCTGCGGCCCTTCGCCCGGTTCGACCGCCGCGACCACTTCGCGGCCACGGACCCGCGCGGCATCCGCGAGAAGCTCGACGCGTGGCTGGCCGAGCGTGGTGTCGACCTGCGCGGCGGGCGGGTCGTGATGCTGGCCGCCGCGCGCGTGCTCGGGTACGTGTTCAACCCGATCAGCGTCTACTGGTGCCACGACCCCGAAGGCCGGCTGGCGTGCGTCGTCGCCGAGGTGCACAACACCTACGGCGGCCGGCACGCCTACCTGCTGCACCCCGACGACGCCGGGCGCGCCCGCGCGGCCAAGGAGTTCTACGTCTCGCCGTTCCAGGAGATGGACGGCGAGTACCGGATGCGCCTGCCTCGCCCGGAAGGGTTGCTCGACCTCACCGTGGCGTTGCGCCGCGGCACCACCACGCCGCTGGTCGCTACGCTGCGGGGAGTTCGCCGCCCGGTGAACCCGCGGTGGCTGGCCCGGCTCGTGCTGGCCCGGCCCCTGCTCCCGCAGCGGGTGTCCGCGCTGATCCGCCGCCACGGCGTCACGCTGTGGCTGCGGAAGGCCGCGGTCGTGCCGCGCACCCCGCAGAACGCCGGAGGACAGCTGCATGGATGAGCCGGCCCGCCCGCGCCCCCTGGCGCCGGTGCCCTCCGAAACCCCGGCCGGTCCCACCGCCGAGGAGCTCATGGTGCGCGTCGCGAAGGGGGACGAGCGGGCCTTCGAGCTGCTCTACGACCAGCTCGCCGGGCCGATCTACGGGCTCGTCCGGCGGATCGTGCGGGACGCGGCCCAGTCCGAAGAAGTCGCCCAGGAGGTGCTCGTCGAGCTCTGGCGCACCGCGACCCGGTACGCGCCCGAGCGCGGCTCGGCGCTGAACTGGGCGATGACCCTGGCGCACCGCCGCGCGGTCGACCGCGTCCGCTCGGCGCGCGCCAGCACCGAGCGGGAGCAGAAGGCGACCTTCGAGGCCGCCCGCGGCCGGCCGTTCGACGAGGTCGCCGAATCCGTCACCGCCCGGCTCGAACGCTCCCAGGTACGCCGCTGCCTGTCCTTCCTGACCGAACTGCAGCGCGAATCGGTGCTGCTCGCCTACTACCAGGGCTATACGTATCGCGAGGTGGCCGAAGTGCTGTCGACGCCGCAGGGCACCGTCAAGACGCGGCTGCGGGACGGGCTGATCCGCCTGCGGGACTGCCTGGGGGTGACCGCTTGAGCACGCCGGAGATGCACACCCTGGCCGGCGCCTTCGCGCTCGACGCCGTCAACGACGTCGAGCGCGCGGAGTTCGCCCGCCACCTCGAGCAGTGCGAGTCCTGCACGCAGGAGGTCGCCGAGCTGCGCGCGACCGCGGCCCGGCTGGGCGCGGCGATGGCCGAGGAGCCGCCGCCGGAGTTCAAGGACCGGGTGCTGGCGGCCATGCACGCCACCCGCCAGCTGCCGCCGCGGACCCGGCCCGGCTCGCCCGAGCGGTCCCGCCGGTCGGCGCGGGCGCCGCGGTGGGCGGTGGTCGTGTCGGCCGCGGCCGCCGTCGTCGGGCTCGCCGCGGGCGGCGTGTTCGGCGGGATCGCGCTGACCCAGCAGCAGGAGCTGCAGTCCGCGCAGAGCCGGCTCGACCAGGCCAAGCAGCGGTTCGAGCCGGTGGCGGCGCTGCTCGCCGCGCCGGACGCGAAGACCGGGCACGGCGAAGCGCCCAGCGGCGGCGGCGTCACGGTCGTCTCCTCGCGGACGCTGAACCGGGTGATGGTGATGGACGCCGGGCTGCCCGCGCAGGCGGGCGGCAAGGTCTACGAGGCCTGGCTGATCACCGGCTCGGCCGCGCCGCGCTCGGCGGGGGTCATCCAGGCCACCGAGGACGGGTCCCTGGTCGTGGCGGACGGCGTCGGCGACGCCGACAAGGTCGCGGTCAGCCTCGAGCAGGCCGGCGGATCGCCCACCGGGAGCCCCACCGACGTCCTGATGAGCATGCCGATGCCGGCCTGATCTTGCGCCATAGCAGATCGGGCCGGGGCGGTGTTCCCGGCTCCCCGCTCTTGCGCGCTCGAACGTGTTGTGGCAAAACACCTTTGCGACACACGGCGTGCCTACTGGATTAGAGCGTGCCTGGTGCCTACCGTCCTGCCTAACGTCGGCAGTTGACATAACTCTCAAGCTGGGGTTGAGGTTGAGAGTGGATCACCGGCCGGCGGGCTGTACGGGTATTAACGATCAGGAAGGCGGACTTCGATGACGCCCCCGCACAACTACCTTGCGGTGATCAAGGTGGTCGGCATCGGCGGTGGCGGCGTGAACGCCGTGAACCGCATGATCGAGGTCGGCCTCAAGGGTGTCGAGTTCATCGCGGTGAACACCGACGCACAAGCACTGCTCATGTCCGACGCCGACGTCAAGCTGGACATCGGCCGCGAGCTGACCCGTGGCCTCGGCGCGGGCGCCGCCCCCGAGGTCGGCCAGAAGGCCGCCGAAGACCACCGCGAAGAGATCGAAGAGGTCATCAAGGGCGCCGACATGGTGTTCGTGACCGCCGGTGAAGGCGGCGGCACGGGTACCGGTGGCGCGCCGGTCGTGGCGCAGATCGCCCGCAAGCTGGGCGCGCTGACCATCGGCGTGGTGACCCGCCCGTTCACCTTCGAGGGCAAACGGCGCGGCAAGCAGGCCGAAGACGGCATCCAGTCGCTGCGCAACGAGTGCGACACGCTCATCGTGATCCCGAACGACCGGCTGCTGCAGCTCGGCGACATCGGCGTGTCGCTGATGGACGCGTTCCGCTCCGCGGACGAGGTGCTGCTCTCCGGTGTCCAGGGCATCACCGACCTGATCACCACGCCGGGCCTGATCAACCTGGACTTCGCCGACGTCAAGAGCGTCATGTCCGGTGCGGGCTCCGCGCTGATGGGCATCGGCTCGGCGCGCGGCGAGGGCCGGGCCATCCAGGCGGCGGAGAAGGCGATCAACTCGCCGCTGCTGGAGGCGTCGATGGACGGCGCCCACGGCGCGCTGCTGTCCATCGCGGGCGGCTCCGACCTGGGCCTGTTCGAGATCAACGAGGCCGCGTCGCTGGTCCAGGAGTCCGCGCACCCGGACGCGAACATCATCTTCGGCACGATCATCGACGACTCCCTCGGCGACGAGGTCCGCGTCACGGTGATCGCCGCCGGCTTCGACGCCGGCGCGCCGACGCACAAGAAGCTGGACCCGTCGACCTTCGGCTCCGGCTCGCGGGCGTCGTCGACCACGGCCTCGGCTGCGGCGGGGCAGGTCTCGAACCCGTCGTCGCCGCCGTCGGGCGCCACCCCGGTGCCGTCGGCGGGCAGCTCCGGCTACCCGGTGGCGCCGCCGCGGACGCACTCGCCGCTGCCGTCCGCCGGCAACCAGCCGTCCGGCGGGCTCCCGCAGCCCGGCGGCGGTTCGCGCGGCTACTCGCCGCTCGGTTCCAACGCCACGCAGGGCAGCCTGCCCGGGCGCGCGATGCCGGTGCACGACGATCCGTCGGACGACGAGGTCGACGTCCCGCCGTTCATGCGGCGCTAGCCACCAGCGCTGAAGGCCGCCACCCGCGAACTAGAGTCGTGGGTGGCGGCCTTCAGCGGTTTCGGCCGCTCGTGTTGACAGGTGGCCGGCGCCCCAATGTGGCGTTCGGTGCGTTGGACGCAACCAACGCCACATTGGGGCGCTCGGGGACGGGGCTCAGCGACTTTCAGGAGGATTTCGTGCGGGTTCGGCGAGTGGTGACGACCAGGGCGGGCGGCGCGTCGCGGCCGCCCTACGACACCTTCAACCTGGGCGACCACGTCGGCGACGACGAGGGGAACGTCTACGCCAACCGCAAGCGCCTGGCCGCCGAGCTCGGGCTGGCCGAGGACAAGCTGGCCTGGATGGAACAGGTCCACGGCCGGACGGCGACCATCGTGGACGGCACCGAGACCGCCGCGGCCGAAGCGACCGACGCGCTGGTGACGGCCACCCCGGGCGTCGCGCTCGTGGTGCTGGTCGCCGACTGCGTGCCGATCCTGCTGGCCGACGCCGAGGCCGGGGTGGTCTCCGCGGTGCACGCGGGCCGGGTGGGGACGCGGGTCGGCGTCGTCCCGGCGGCGGTCGAGGCCATGCAGGAGGCCGGCGCGCAGCCGCACCGGATCGAGGCGCTGCTCGGCCCGGCCATCTGCGGCGACTGCTACGAGGTCCCCGCCGAAATGGCCGCCGACGTCGAAAAACACGTCCCCGGCAGCGCGTGCAAGACCCGCAAGGGCACGCCCGGGCTCGACCTGCGCGCCGGGCTCTGGCGGCAGCTCGCCGACCTGGGCGTCGGCAAGATCGGCGTCGACCCGCGGTGCACGAACGAGGACAAAACGCTGTTCAGCTACCGCCGCGACGGGACCACCGGGCGCATCGCCGGCATCACCTGGGTCGAAGCGTGACTTCCCGCAAGGCCGAGCTGGCCGAGAACCTGGCCGAGGTCGAGGGCCGGATCGCCGCCGCGTGTCGCGCGGCCGGGCGGGCTCGCGACGAGGTCCGGCTGATCGCGATCACCAAGACGTTCCCCGCGTCCGACGTCGCGCTGCTGGCCGAGCTCGGCGTCACCGACGTCGGGGAAAACCGCGATCAGGAGGCCGGCCCGAAGGCCGCCGAGGTCCCCGGGCTGCGGTGGCACATGGTCGGCCGGCTGCAGCGGAACAAGGCGCGGTCGGTGGCCGGGTGGGCCCACGTGGTGCAGTCCGTCGATTCGGCGCGGCTCGCCGACGCGCTCGCCAAAGCGGTGCGTGCGGTTCAAACCGCCCAGATACGTGATGAACCCCTCGACGTGCTCATCCAGGCCAGCCTCGACGACGATCCCGGGCGCGGCGGCTGCCCGCTCGGCGAGCTGAACGAACTAGCCGACCGGATCGCGCAGGCGGAAGAGCTGCGGCTTCGCGGCCTGATGGCCGTCGCGCCGCTGGGTGCGGACCCGGCGGCGGCCTTCGAACGGCTCGCTCGCGCGGGGGAGGCCCTCCGCAAAGATCACCCGAATGCCGCAGAGGTGTCCGCCGGGATGAGCCATGATCTCGAGCAGGCGATCACGCACGGCTCCACCTGTGTGCGTGTCGGAACCGCGCTGCTCGGTGGACGCGGTTTAGCCTCGCCGTAGGGAGCTCGCGCGGTCGTCACGTTTCGTGGCCGCCCGCGCGGGGCACTGACGGCGTGGAGAACAGTCGGTGCGGGAGCGGCTAGGGCTAGGGAGAGGCATGAGCGCGCTGCAGAAGCTGAAGGCCTACTTCGGGATGGTGCCCGCTGACGAAGACGGCTATGACGTCGAAGACGACTACCGCCGCGGCTACGCGGACGACGACTACGACTCCTACGAGGAGCCGGCACCGAGGTCGTCGCGTTCACGGTATCGCGACGTCGACGACACGTACGACGAGCCCGTCAGCCGCAGCCGGTCACGCTCCGTGGTCAGCTCCGAGCCGGCCGTCCACGGCGCGCTCGCCATGGACCGGCAGCCGGAGCCGGTGGCACGCCTGCGACCGGTCACCGAACCGGTCGTCCGCCAGCCGGTGCGTGACCCGTTGAGCCGCATCACGACGCTGCACCCGACGAGCTACGCGGAGGCGCGGGCGATCGGGGAGCACTACCGCGAGGGCATCCCGGTGATCATGAACCTCACCGAGATGGAGAATGCGGACGCGAAGCGGCTCGTCGACTTCGCCGCCGGCTTGGCGTTCGCGCTCAGAGGGTCGATGGACAAGGTCACCAACAAGGTGTTCCTTCTCTCACCGCCCGATGTGGACGTCACGGCGGAAGACCGCCGGCGGATTGCCGAGGGCGGATTGTTTTTGCGGGGCTGAAGTCGGCCGTACCGCTGAGCGCAAGCAGACGTGACTTCGCCGACCCGATCCGGGGTCGGCCCCCTCAACTGCGTCTTCGAGGAGGACGCCCGGCTAGAGTAGGTACGTGGAAGCTGTGTGGCTGGTCGTCTGGTACGTGCTGTTCGCCTTTTGGCTGCTGCTGACGGCGCGGATCGTGGTCGAACTCGTCCGGACCTTCGCGCGTGAGTGGCATCCGGCCGGGGGGGTTGCGGTCACGCTCGAGACCATCTACACAGTGACGGACCCGCCGGTCCGCTTGTTCAGAAGGATCATTCCGATGGTCCGGATCGGCGGCGTCGGACTGGACTTGTCGATTATGGTGCTGCTGTTGGTTGTGTTCTTCGCGATGCAACTGGCGACTCCAAGTTGATCGGGGAAACTTGGGTGGACCCTGCAGGCCATGGAGTGCGTGAGGTGATCTGATGTCGTTGACCCCCGCTGACGTGCATAACGTCGCGTTCAGCAAGCCGCCCATCGGCAAGAGGGGCTACAACGAGGACGAGGTGGACGCGTTCCTCGACCTGGTGGAGACCGAGCTGGCCCGGTTGATCGAGGACAACAACGAGCTGCGCCAGCAGATGGAACAGCTGGACGCGGAACTCGAGTCGACCCGCAGCGAGCTGGAAAGCGCCAAGGCGAACGTCGGGGCGCCCCCGATGCGGGAAGAGCCGTCGCGGCGGCTGGCCCCGGTGCCGCCGCCGCAGTCGGCCATGGAGCAGACGCAGGCCCACTCGATGGTCGCCGACAGCACCGAGCCGAACGTGCAGGCCGCCAAGGTCCTGGGCCTGGCCCAGGAGATGGCCGACCGGCTCACCGCCGAGGCGAAGACCGAGTCCGACGGGATGCTGGCCGAGGCCCGCACCAAGTCCGAGCAGCTGCTTTCGGACGCCCGGGCGAAGTCCGACTCGATGGTGAACGAGGCCCGCACCCGCGTCGACACGATGCTGAACGACGCGCGGACCCGGGCCGAAACCCTGGAGCGCCAGGCGCGCGACAAGGCGACCACGCTGGAGCGCGAGTCCCAGCGGAAGTACACCGAGACGATGAACAGCCTGAACTCCGAGAAGAGCGGGCTGGGCAAGAAGATCGAGGAGCTGCGCACGATCGAGCGGGAATACCGCACGCGGTTGCGCGGGTTCCTCGAGTCCCAGCTGCGTGAACTCGACGACCGCGGCTCCGCGGCCCCGGCGTCGGCGTCCTCGAACTCGGGGCAATCGTCCGGTTCGACGAGCGGCGGCCAGGGCTACTCGTTCGGCCCGCGGGCCGAAGCCGGCTGAGTTTGTCCTCCGGACCCACCCCGGTGGCGGGGTGGGTCCGGAGTGCGGAGCCGATCCGGGGTGACAGGTGGGCGGGTCGTGGACCGCGTCCGTCCGGTTCGTGTTGTAATGCAGCGTGCTGTACATCGTGCTGGTCCTCGTGCTGGCGGCTCTGGGGTTGCTCGTCACGGCGCTGATCACCGCTTCTTCGCTGTGGGCGTGGGTTTCCATCGGGCTTTCGGTGCTCGCCGGGCTGATCCTGGTCGCCGACTGGCTGCGCCGTCGCCGCCGTTCCGCGGCCCCCGTCGCCGCGGATCCTCCAGCAGCTTCTTCCCCTGCGGCTGAGCCCGCCGAGGAGGAACAGACCACCCTGATCCCGGCGGCCGGCGACCTGGGCGACCCGGCCGACACCCCCGAACCGGCCGAGGAACCCACCGAGGAACCCGCCGACGCTTCGGCCGAGACCGAAACAAAGGCCGATCCGGAGCCGGGCGTCGAAGAGACCCCGGAGTCCGACGTCGCCGTCCTGGCCGACCTCGAGGACGAAGTCGTGGTCATCGACGAGCACCCCCGCTACCACCTGCGCACCTGCGCCTGGCTCGGCACCCGCGACCTGATCCCGATCGGCGTGGGCGAGGCCCGCCAGCTCGGCTTCACCCCCTGCGCCACCTGCACCCCCGACGCAACCCTGGTCGCCACCCACCGCTGACCGTGATGCCTCGCCAATCACGCGTGATGCCCCGCGGGTCACGTGTGATTCCCGCCGGAACTCGCGTGATTCGGGCCGTGAATCGCGTGATTGGAGCCGGAACTCGCGAGTTACGGGCTCAATCACACGAATTACGGGCTCAATCACGTAGGTGACGAGTTCGTGCACCGGCCGGGCTGTCCGTCAGGCGGCAAGGTCACCCAGGCGGAGGTGGGTCTCCAGGGCCGCCGCGCCGTCCGAGGTGAGGGTGAGCGCGCGGTGGGCCTGCGCACGACGGCGCACTTAGCCCGCCTCCACGAGCCGGGTCGTGACGGCCGCGCCCTCGCCGGGGTACGTGCCCCTCGTGACAACCCGGTTGCGCGGGCCGGTTAACCTGGTAAGCAACAGGCGTCGATCCGGCCATCACCGGGGAGCCTCCGGAAGAACCGAGCTTCACGCTCTCAGTAGAACCGGACGGGTGCGGCCCGTGACAGCCGTCGAACGAGCGGCCCGGGAGCAGGTGCCGGGCAAGCGGGGTGGTACCGCGGAACGCCGCCAGGCGTCTCGTCCCCGTGTGGGTGACCGGGAGCCGGTCGTCCGTACGAGAGCGACGAACCGAGGAGCATCCGGATGTACCCCCAGGCCCAGCTCGACGACGGCGCAGGCGTTCCCTCGCAGCCGTCCTTCCCCGCGCTGGAGAAGCAGGTCCTCGCCTACTGGGAGACGGACCGGACGTTCCAGGCGACCATCGACGCGCGGCCCGCGGGCGAGCACGGCGACAACGAGTACGTCTTCTACGACGGCCCGCCCTTCGCCAACGGCCTGCCGCACTACGGCCACCTGCTCACCGGGTACGTCAAGGACCTGGTGCCGCGCTACCAGACGATGAAGGGCCGCAAGGTCGAGCGCCGCTTCGGCTGGGACACCCACGGCCTGCCCGCCGAGCTCGAAGCCATGCGCCAGCTCGGGATCACGGAGAAGTCCGAGATCGAAGAGATGGGCATCGCGAAGTTCAACGAGGCTTCGCGCGAGTCCGTGCTGCGCTACACGAACGAGTGGCGCGAGTACGTCACCCGCCAGGCCCGCTGGGTCGACTTCGACAACGACTACAAGACGCTCGACGTCACCTACATGGAGTCGGTGCTCTGGGCGTTCAAACGCCTGTGGGACAAGGGACTCGTCTACGAGGGCTACCGCGTCCTGCCGTACTGCTGGCGCGACGAGACGCCGCTGTCCAACCACGAGCTGCGGATGGACGACGACGTCTACCAGACCCGGCAGGACCCGGCCGTCACGGTCGGGTTCCGCCTGGAGGGCAACGAGACCGACCTCGACGGCACCTACCTGCTGATCTGGACGACGACGCCGTGGACGCTGCCGTCCAACATGGCCACCGCGGTGCACCCCGAGGTGCCCTACGTCGTCGTGGAAAGCGAGAACTTCCCCGGCAAGCGGTTCCTGCTCGCAGAAGCGCGCGTCGCCGCGTACGCGCGTGAACTCGGCGAAGAGCCGGCGGTCGTCTCGCGCCACACGGGCGCCGAGCTGCTCGGAACCCGTTACGCCCCACCGTTCCCGTACTTCCTCGGCGCCGACCACGCGCACCAGGTGCTGGCCGCCGACTACGTCACCACCGAAGACGGCACCGGCGTCGTGCACATCGCGCCCGCCTACGGTGAAGAGGACAAGGTCGTCACCGACGCCGCCGGGATCGCCCCGGTGACGCCGGTCGACGCGCAGGGCAGGTTCGACGCGACCGTGCCGGACTACGCCGGCCAGCAGGTGTTCGACGCCAACCCGAACATCATCCGCGACCTGAAGAACGGCACCGGATCCGCGGAACAGCAGGGTGCGCTGCTGCTGCGGCACGAGACCTACGACCACCCGTACCCGCACTGCTGGCGCTGCCGCAACCCGCTGATCTACCGCGCGGTGTCGTCGTGGTTCGTCGCCGTGACGCAGTTCAAGGACCGGATGGTCGAGCTCAACCAGCAGATCACCTGGTACCCGGAGAACGTCAAGGACGGCCAGTTCGGCAAGTGGCTGGAGAACGCGCGCGACTGGTCGGTCTCGCGCAACCGCTACTGGGGCACGCCGATCCCGGTGTGGCAGTCCGACAACCCCGAGTACCCGCGCACCGACGTCTACGGCTCGCTCGACGAGCTGGAAGCGGACTTCGGCGTGCGGCTGGACAACCTGCACCGGCCCTACATCGACGAGCTGACCCGGCCGAACCCGGACGACCCGACCGGGCGGTCGACCATGCGCCGCGTCGAGGACGTCCTGGACGTCTGGTTCGACTCCGGGTCGATGCCGTACGCCCAGGTGCACTACCCGTTCGAGAACGCCGACTGGTTCGAGCACCACTACCCGAGCGACTTCATAGTGGAGTACATCGGGCAGACGCGCGGCTGGTTCTACCTGCTGCACGTGCTCGCGACGGCGCTGTTCGACCGGCCGGCGTTCCGCGCCTGCGTGTCGCACGGGATCGTGCTCGGCTCGGACGGCGCGAAGATGTCCAAGTCGCTGCGCAACTACCCGGACGTCAACGAGGTGTTCGAGCGCGACGGCTCGGACGCCATGCGCTGGTACCTGATGGCGAGCCCGATCCTGCGCGGCGGCAACCTCGTCGTCACCGACAAGGGCATCCGCGACGCCGTCCGCCAGGCCGTGCTGCCGCTGTGGAACTCGTACTACTTCCTCGCGCTGTACGCGAACGCCGAAGGCGTCGAGGGCAAGTGGCGCACGGATTCGCCGAACGTGCTCGACCGGTACGTCCTGGCGAAGACGCACGAGCTGGTCACCGACGTCGAGTACGCGATGGACAGCTACGACGTCGCGGGCGCCTGCCAGACCGTGCGGGACTTCCTCGAGGTGCTGACGAACTGGTACGTCCGCCGCTCGCGGGACCGCTTCTGGGCCGGTGACCAGGACGCCATCGACACGCTGCACACCGTGCTGGAGGTGACGTCGCGGGTGGCGGCGCCGCTGCTGCCACTGACCACCGAGGTCGTCTGGCGCGGCCTCACCGGCGGCCGTTCGGTGCACCTGACCGACTGGCCGAACGCGAACGACCTGCCCGCCGACGCGGCGCTGGTCACCGCGATGGACCGGGTGCGGCAGGTGGCGTCGTCGGCGCTGTCGCTGCGGAAGGCGAACAAGCTGCGGGTGCGGCTGCCGCTGTCGTCGCTGGTCGTAGCGGCCGAGGACGCCGGACCCCTCTCCGCGTTCGCCGACATCCTGCGGGACGAGGTGAACGTCAAGGCGGTCGAGCTGACCACCGACGTCGCCGCGCACGGCGGGTTCGAGGTCGTGGTGAACGCCCGCGCCGCCGGGCCGCGGCTGGGCAAGGACGTGCAGACGGTGATCAAGGCGGTCAAGGCGGGCGACTGGTCGTTCCAGGGCGGCACCGTGGTCGCGGCGGGCGTCGCGCTGCGCGAAGGCGAGTTCGAACGGCGGCTGGTGGCCAAGGGCGGCGGCGCGGCGGCGGAGCTGCCCGGCGGGTCCGGGCTGGTGCTGATCGACACCGGGGTGACGCCGGAGCTGGCGGCCGAGGGCCTGGTCCGCGACCTGGTCCGGGTCGTGCAGCAGGCCCGCCGCGACGCCGGGCTCGACGTCGCCGACCGGATCGCGCTGACCATCGACGCGCCGGCCGAGGTCGTCGAGGCGGCGCAGGTGCACCAGGAGTTCCTGGCGTCGGAGACCCTCTCCACGTCGGTGACCTACGGCCCGGCCGGCGAGGGCTTCGCCGGCACGGTCGGCGACGGCACGAAGGTGACCGCGGCGGTCGTGAAGGCCTGATTGCCCGGGGTGGCCGGTAGGGTGCAGACTCGACCGGCCACCCGCGGGTGGCTCCTTGGGGGAGGGGAACCGGAATGAGTCCTGGCCGGAGACGCGGCATCCTGATCGGCGGCGCGCTGCTGGTCGTCGTGATCGTCGTGGCGGCGCTGTTCCTGCTCGACAGCGGGGGATCGACGCCGGAGGCGGCCGCCGGGGCGACGGCCGTGGCGAGCCCCGGCGCGCTCGACCCGAACTCGGCGATCACCGAGTACCTGCAGGACCTGTCCGAGAACAACTCCGACGCGGCCGCCCGGCTGACCGACGACAACGCGGCCGCGGCGGTGGCCCTGCGCAGCACGCGCAACACGCTGAACCCGGCGTCGGTGGCCGCCAAGCTGACCGTCCTGCAGCCGACGCCGGCCGGAGCGAAGAAGACGGGCGGCACGTTCAGCCTGTCGTGGACGCTGAAGCCGGGCCGGGTCTGGACCTACGACGTCCCGTTCGAGCTCGCGCAGGGCGGCGGGAAGTGGCTGGTCCACTGGGCCCCGTCGCTGCTGCACCCGAAGCTGGAAGCGGGCCAGCGGCTGGTGATCAGCACGGCTGCGGAGGACACCACCGCGGTCGCCGACCGCGACGGCAAGCCGCTGGTCATCAACGGGACCGGCGGCGTCCGGCCGGTGGACGGCAACCCGGCGCCGCTGCTGCGCACGGCGCTCACCGGGCAGGTCACCGCCCCGGCCGGCGCGGGTTTCGCCGTCGCCCGCGTCGACGCGGCCGGCAAGAACGTCGAGACGCTGTTCGGGCAGGCCTCCGCCGCCGGCGGAAAGCCGGTGGTGTCGAGCCTGAGCCTGGCGGCGCAGGACGCGGCCCAGGCCGCGGTGGACGGCTACCGGGGCTCGGCGATGCTCGTCGCCCTCGACACCGGGTCGGGCGGCATCCTCGCCGTCGCGCAGAACGCGGCCGCCGGGAACGCGCCGAAGGCCCTCAACGGCCTGTACGAGCCGGGGTCGTCGTTCAAGATCGCGACGTCGGTGGCGGCGATCCAGCAGAGCGGGCTCAACGCCGGTGCGCCGGTCGACTGCCCGGGAGTGGCGACGATCGGCACGCGGACGGTCAAGAACGAGGGCTTCGAGCTGGGCGCGACGAACCTGCAGACGGCGTTCGCGCGTTCCTGCAACACGACGTTCGGGCAGCTCGCGCTCGCCCTGCCGGCGGACGGCCTGCAGAAGGCCGCCGACGAGCTGGGCCTCAACGCCGACTTCGAGGTTCCCGGCATCGACACCGAGCTGGGGAAGGTCGAGCCGGCGGCGAGCAAGGACGAGCAGGTCGAGGACGGGTTCGGCCAGGGCCGCATCCAGGCCAGCGCCCTCGGCGGCGCGGTGATGGCGGCGACGGTGGCGGCCGGCACGGCGATCACGCCCAGGCTGTGGCGCGACCGGGAGACCACGGTGGTCAAGGGCTACTCGCCGCCCCCGGCGCCGGTGCTCGCCCAGGTCCGGAAGCTGATGCGCGCGGTGGTGACCAGCGGCACCGGGCACGCCGCCGCGGCCGCGGGCGAGGTCTACGGCAAGACGGGCACGGCCCAGTTCGGCGACGGCAAGCAAGCCACCGGCTGGTTCGTGGGCTACCGCGGCACGGTGGCGTTCGCGGTGGTCCTGGAGAACTCGAACGACTCGGGCCCGGCGGTCCAGGTGGCCACCAAGTTCCTCAAGGCCCTCTGACGTACCCAGCCGGTCGGCTCGCGTACCCAGGGGGTCGGCCGGTCGAGCCGACTGTCCGGGTGCGCGAGCCGACCTTGTCGGTTCGGGGGCGGGCGAAGTGTCGGGGTCGTAGCGTGGGGGCATGGAGACGATCGCGCTGGCCGAGGTGGCCGCGGTGCTCGCCGATCCGAGCCGGGCCACCATGTGCCTCGTGCTGCTCGACGGGCGGGCCTGGACCGTCGGTGAGCTCGCGAAGGCCGCCGGGATCGCGCTGTCGACGGCGAGCGAGCACGTCACGCGGCTGGCCGGCGCCGGGTTCGTCGTCCGGGTCAAGCAGGGGCGGGCCAGCTACGTCCGGATCGCCGACCCGCGCGTGGCCGAGCTGATCGAGCACCTGGCCCAGCACGCCGAGCACCGGCCGGTGACCGGCCTGAAGTCGTCGCTGCGGGCGCGGCGGCTCGGGTTCGCGCGGACCTGCTACGACCACCTCGCCGGTGAACTCGGCGTCGCGCTCCGCGACGGCATGCTGGCCACCGGCCTGGTCGCCACCGCCGACGGCCTGACGCTGACCCCGCGCGGGCGCGAAGTGCTCGGCGAGCTCGGCGTGCCGGTCGCCGCCGGGCGGCGGCCGCTGCTGCGTGACTGTCTGGATTGGACGGAGCGCCGCGACCACCTGGCCGGCGCGCTGCCCGCGGCCCTGCTCGAGCGGGCCGTCGAGGCCGGCTGGGTGAGCCGCGACGGCCACCGCGCGGTCAAGGTGCTGCCGACGGCGGGGGAGCCGTTCGCCGCCCTGGGCGTCGATCTTCCCGCGTTGGTCCGGCCTTAACACACCGGGTGTCCGTCGCGGGGCAGCGGTACACGAACGAGTTAACCCGGCCGCTTCACTATTCTGAGTGCCTCACGGCACCCGGGAGGAGGCGGCATGGACCAACTCCCCGTGCTGCTCGGCGTCGGCGGCATCGTGCTCCTCGCCTCCGTGCTGGCCGTGCGCGTGTCCATCCGGCTCGGCCTCCCCTCGCTGCTGCTCTACCTCGCGATCGGCGTGCTGCTCGGCGAAGCCGGCTTCGGCATCCGGTTCGACAACCCCGAGCTGACCCAGTCACTCGGGCTCGCCGCCCTCGTCATGATCCTCGCCGAAGGGGGGCTGACGACCCGGTGGTCGGCGGTGAAACCCGCGCTGGGCATCGGCATCGCACTGTCCACAGTGGCCGTCGTGGTGAGCGTCGCGGTCACCGGCGCGGCCCTGCACTGGCTGCTGGGCCTCGACTGGCGGCTCGCGCTGCTGTGGGGCGCCGTGCTCGCGTCCACCGACGCGGCCGCGGTGTTCTCCGTCCTGCGCACGGCCGGCATCGGCAAACGGCTCACCGGCGCGCTCGAACTCGAGTCGGGAATCAACGACGCGCCCGCCTACATCGCCGTCGTGGTGCTGGCCGAAGGCACCACTGTGGACTGGACGCTGCCGCTGCTGGTGGTCTACGAACTGGGGGCGGGCCTGGTCATCGGCCTCGCCTTCGGCTGGCTGGGCGGGCTCGCGCTGCGCCGGGCCGCGCTGCCGGCCACCGGCCTCTACCCGCTCGCCACGGTCGCGGTGTGCGTCGTCGCCTATTCGTCCGGGCAGCTGCTGCACGCGTCCGGGCTGCTCGCCACCTACGTCGCCGCGCTGGTGCTCGGCAATTCGCGGCTGCCGCACCGGTCGGACACGCTGTCGTTCGCCGAGGGGCTGGGCTGGCTGGCGCAGATCGGGCTGTTCGTGCTGCTCGGCCTGTTCGCCTCGCCGGGCCGGCTGCTCGACGCGATCGTGCCGGGTCTGGTCGCCGGGGCCGTCGTGCTGTTGCTGGCGCGGCCGATCTCCGTCGTGCTGTCCATGCTCCCGTTCCGGCTGCCGTGGCGGGACCAGGCGTTCCTGTCGTGGGCCGGGCTGCGCGGGGCCGTGCCGATCGTGCTCGCCATGATCCCGCTCTCGCAGGGCCTGCCGGGCGCGCAGCGGCTGGTCGACGCGGTGTTCGTGCTGGTCATCGTGCTGACGCTGGTGCAGGGGGCGACGCTCGGGCCGCTCGCGCGCAAGCTCGGGCTGGCCAAGAAGTCCGAGGCGCACGAGATCGAGGTCGACTCCGCGCCGCTGGACGAGCTGGGCGCCGAGCTGCTGCAGGTCCGGATCCAGCCGGGGTCGAAGCTGCACGGCGTGTACCTGTCCGAGCTGCGCCTGCCGGTCGGGGCGACGATCAGCCTGGTCGTGCGCGCCGGCGCCGGTTTCACGCCGCAGAAGACCAGCCGGCTGCAGGAGAACGACCAGTTGCTGGTCGTGACGACCAGCGCCGTCCGCGACGCCGTCGAACGCCGGCTACGCGCGGTCGACCGGGCCGGGCGCCTGGCCCGCTGGCGGGGCGAGTCCGGGCTCTGAGCACGCTCTGTGACCGGCGTCTCAGAATGTGCGACGGGGGTTGGCCGCCGGGCGCCCTTTCGGTTACCTTTCGAACCAGGTCATGAGTGCCAGCGCGAAGCCCCGGCTTGCTGGCCGGCAACCCTCCTACCGCGGTGGGGTGCCCCGGGTGAAGACCGGGCCGGTCGCGCCGTGCGACGGGCAAGCGCGGGCCCCTCGCCGGGGTCCCCCGGATCGCCGAGGAGGCACCCCGATGACTCTCGCCATCGACCGCACCCAGACCGAAACCGTTGCGCCGCAGGACATCCCGGCCGTCGCCGGGGCGGCGCTGCGCGTCCCGCTGGTGACCGGCGGGGACATCGGCTACGCCAACCTCGACCACGCCGCGAGCGCGCCCTGTCTCGACGCCGTCCGCGCGAAGGTCGACGAGTTCCTGCCCTGGTACGCCAGCGTCCACCGCGGCGCCGGCTTCGCGTCGCAGGTGTCCACCAAGCTCTACGAGCGCACCCGCGATGTTCTGCGCCGCTTCGTCGACGCGCGGCGCACCGACACCGTCGTGTTCACCCGCAACACGACCGACGCCTTCAACCTGCTCGCCCGCAGCCTGCCGCGGCACACCACGGTGATCGTGTTCGACACCGAGCACCACGCCGCGCTCCTGCCGTGGCCGGGGCCGAACGTCCGCCGGCTGCCGACCCCGCGCACCCGTCTCGCCGCGGTGGCCGCCGTCGACGAAGCGCTCGCGGCCGCCCCGCAGGGACCGCGGCTGGTCGTCGTCACCGGAGCGTCCAATGTGACCGGTGAGCTGCTCCCGGTGGCGGAAATCGCCGCGGTGGCGCGGAAGCACGGCGCCCGCGTCGCGCTCGACGCCGCCCAGCTGGCCCCACACCGCCGGATCTCGATCAGGGACCTGGACGTCGACTACGTCGCCCTGTCCGGTCACAAGCTGTACGCGCCCTTCGGTGCGGGCGCGCTGATCGGCCGCGCCGACTGGCTGCGCGCGGCCCGGCCCTACCTCGCCGGGGGCGGCGCCACCAAGCTCGTCACCGAGGACGCGGTCGTCTGGAACACCGGGCCCGAGCGCCACGAAGCCGGCTCGCCCAACACCGTCGGCGTGTACGCGCTCGGCGTCGCGTGCGAAACCCTGAGCGGCAACTGGGACGCGGTCGTGGCGCACGAGCAGGCGCTGCTCACCCGGCTGCGCAAGGGGCTCGCGGGCATCCCGGGCTGCGCCGAGCTGCGGCTGTTCGACGCCCCGGTCGACCGCGTCGGCACGGTCAGCTTCGTCGTCGACGGGTTCGACCCGGGCTGGCTCGCGGCGGTGCTGTCCGCCGAGTACGGCATCGGCGTCCGCGACGGCGCCTTCTGCGCCCACATCGCGGCCAAGCGCCTGATCGGCGTCACCGGCGGCGACGGGCAGCAGGCGGTCCGCGTCAGCCTGGGTCTCGGCAGCACGGAGGAACACGTCGACCGGGTGGTGCTGGCGCTGCGGCAGATCGTCGCGCGGGGGGCTCGCTGGAAGTACGCGAAGGTGGACGGCCGCTGGGCGCCGGTCGGCGACCCGCGGGAGCTGCCGCCCTTCTGCTGAGCGTTAGCCTGGGTCGATGGGGAGAGGGCCGCGTTTCTGGTTTCCGCTGGCACTGCTGAGCTTCGTGCAGATCGGCCTGGCCGCGGCGCAGCTGCTGGCGCGCCGCAGCCGGGCCGAGAGCGCGTCCGCGAACCTCCTCCTCGCACCGGCCGTTCCGCCCGGTGCGATCGAGTACGGCCGCGCGCTGCGGATGCCCCTGGATTTCCACACGGGCGGCAGCGGGCTGCCGGCCGGGCCCGCGTGGCTGGTCGCGCTCGGCGTGGCGGTCGCCGGCACGGCGGTCTGGTACGCGCTCGCCCGGCGGCCCGCCCGCCCCGGGTGGTTCGTCCTGGGCACGGCCGGTGCGCTGCTCGCCGTCCCCCTGCTCGACCTGGTCGGGTCGTGGCAGTTCCGGCTCGGCGACGGGCTGCGCGGCCCGCTGCTGGCCACGCTCGGCCTGCTGCTGCTCGCCGCCTTCGAACGCAGCCGGTTCCTGCTGCTCACCGCGGCCGCGTACGCCCTGGTGGCGGTGGTGCTCTCGGCGGACCTGGTGGGCGTGCTCGGCTCGGCCGTGATCCTGCTCGCCGCCGCCTTCGCCGCGTTGCTGCGCGGCCGTCACGACACCGCCGCCGACGCGGGCTGACCAGCGCCGTGGACAATGGACCGGTGAGCACCGAGCCCAGCCACTCCGAACCCGACACCGCCGCGGCCGCCGAGGCCGCCCCCGATCCCGCGGCCGACGCGCCCGAGAACCCGGAGGTCCCGGCGAAGCCGCTGCTGCCGAAGCGGCGGGTCGGCTGGGTGTTCGCGGTCGCCGTCGTGTTCTGGGCGATCGACCTGGTGACGAAGAACCTGGTCGTCGCCAACCTGGAGGGCAAGGAGCCGGTCCGGATCCTCGGCGGGCTGATCTACCTGCAGGTGTTCCGCAACCCGGGTGCCGCCTTCTCCATGGCCACCGGCATGACGTGGGTGCTCGCGCTCATCGCGCTGGCCGTCGTCATCGCGATCATCTGGCTGTCGCGGCGGCTGCGCTCGATCGGCTGGGCCATCGGCCTCGGCCTGGTGCTCGCCGGCGCGGCCGGGAACCTCACCGACCGCATTTTCCGCGCGCCCGGCGGGCTGCAGGGCCACGTCGTCGACTTCATCTCGGCGTTCGCGCCCAACGGCAAGGGCTTCGCGATCTTCAACATCGCCGACTCGGCGATCTGCGTCGGCGGCGCCCTGATCGTGCTGCTGTCCCTGCTCGGCAAGGACTACGACGGCACGTCGACGAAGGACAAGAAGCAGGCCGGGAAGACGCCGGAGGACCAGGCGTGAGCTCGCGGATGCTCCCGGTGCCCGACGGGCTCGACGGGATGCGGGTCGACGCCGGCCTCGCCAAGCTGCTCGGGCTGTCCCGCACGGTCGTCGCCGAGCTCGCCGAGGCCGGGGACGTGCTGCTCGACGGCCGTCCCGCGGGCAAGTCCGACCGGCTTTCCGGCGGTGGCCTGCTGGAGATCACCCTGCCGGAGCCGGCCAACCCGGTCGAGATCGTCGCGCAGCCGGTCGCAGGCATGCAGATCCTGCACGACGACGACGACATCGTCGTGATCTCGAAGCCGGTCGGTGTCGCCGTGCACCCGAGCCCGGGCTGGACCGGACCGACGGTCGTCGGCGGCCTTGCCGCGGCCGGCCTGCGCATCGCGACCTCGGGCGCGGCCGAGCGCCAGGGCGTCGTGCACCGGCTCGACGCGGGCACCACCGGCGTGATGGTGGTGGCCAAGAGCGAGCACGCGTACACCGTGCTGAAGCGCGCGTTCAAGGAGCGCACGGTCGACAAGGGCTACCACGCGATCGTCCAGGGCCACCCGGACCCGATGCGCGGCACGATCGACGCCCCGATCGACCGCCACCCGCGCCACGACTACAAGTTCGCGGTGGTCCAGGGCGGCCGCCCGAGCGTGACGCACTACGAGGTCGTCGAGGCGTTCCGGGCAGCGTCGCTCGCGCACATCAAGCTCGAAACCGGGCGGACGCACCAGATCCGCGTCCACTTCTCGGCGCTGCGGCACCCGTGCGTGGGCGACCTGACCTACGGCGCCGACCCGGTGCTGGCCCGCCACCTCGGGCTCAGCCGGCAGTGGCTGCACGCGAAGACGCTGGCCTTCGCGCACCCGGCGGACGGCCGGTGGGTGGAGTTCGAGTCGGAGTACCCGGACGACCTGGCGAAGGCGCTGGAAACCCTGCGCGGGGAAAGCTACTAGTCCTCGATCGACCAGGTCAGCGTGCGCTCGTCGGGCTCCGGCCGCGGGCTCCAGCGGACCGAGACCACGCGGGTGGCGTCGGGCAGCACGTACACCGTGTGGCCGCCCAGCGTTTCGCCCGGGTTGACGCCGATCTTGTGCGGCGGCCGGGACGTCAGCGACACCGGCGCCTTGCCGATCGCCTGGCCGTCCGCGGCGAGCAGTTCGAGGTAGTTGTCCGGCAGGGACGCGAACGGGATCGACCCGCGGTTGGTGATCTCGGTGTGCACGACGACCGCGCGTTCGCCGTCCTCCAGGCGGTAGCCGGCCGCGCTGAACAGGTAATCCGCCGGGTCCTGGACCTCCAGCAGCTGCACCGACAGCTGCTCGCCCTCCAGGCCCTGGGTCTCCATGACCTCGCCGAGCCTGCCCCGCCTGCCGCCGGCCACCGCGGCCGGCGGCTGGTCGCCGCGGGCCCAGGACGCCGTCTGGGGGATGCCCCACGTGCTCACGGCGGGGTCGAGCGGGACCGGCGGCGGCGTGAACGGCCGCGGCGGCCGCTGCTGCGGCGGCGGGCCCGGGTACCGCCCGGACGGCGTGCCCTGGACCTGGTGGGGCCCGGACGGGGTGCCCTGGACCTGGTGGGGCCCGGACGGGGTGCCCTGGACCTGGTGCGGCCCGGACGGCGTGCCCTGGACGTGGTACGGCCCCGAGGGCGCGCCCTGGACGGTGTAGGGGCCGGAAGGGGCGCCCTGGACGGTGTACGGACCCGACGGCGTGCCCTGGACCGGCGGCGCCATCGGCGGGGGAGGCTGCTGCGGCACCGGCTGTGAAGGCGGCGGGTACTGCGGCCGGTTCGCCCACGAGGGTGGGGCACCGGCGATGGCCGCGCGCAGGCCGTTCGGGTCGCTTTCCACGCCGACGAGCAGGGGCAGCCCGCTGCCGGAGAGTGCGACGAGCCGGTAGGCGACCTCGCGGGGATCCATGCCGACCTTCGCCGCGAGCTCGTGCACGGCCGCCTTGCCGAGGTCGGCGAGCGCGGCGAGCAGGCGGGTATCCACGGGATCGGTCACGGCCACCCCTCGAACGCTACCGCCTGCCCGATCCGCGCCGCCGCACGCCGTCCGCCCCCGGCGAACGGCGCGGAGGTTTTCTGTCGGTGATCTCCGTTAGGGTCGGCCGGGAGTACATCAGCCGAAGCTGGGGGTCCTGCCATGACCGCGGTCACCGAACTCGCCGACGAGTTCGTCGAAGCGTTGTTCGCCGCCGATCCGCTGACGCCCGCGCTGCTGGGCATCCGCCCGGCGGAGCCCGGTCTGCCGTCGCTGTCCGCCGACGCCGAGCAGGCGTTCCGCGCGCGCCTGGCGGAGTTCCTCGGCCGGGCCCGCGCGCTGGACGCCGGCGGCCTCACGGCCGAAGACCGCGTCACGCGCGAAGTCCTGATCACCACGGCCGAGAACCGCATCGCGGCGATCGACAGCCGGCTGACCGAGTTCACCGTCACCGACCTGTCCATCGGGACCGCGGCCGGCCTGCTGATGGCGTTGCCGATGACCACGGTGACGGCGGGCGAGGCCGCGGAGGCGCAGCTCGGCCGGCTCGCCGCGATCCCGGCGTACCTCCGCCAGGCCGCGCGGCGGCACGCCGAGGGCATCGCCGCCGGCCTGCTGCCGGTGGCCCACCTGGTCGACGCCGCGGTCGCGCACCTCGACCGCTACCTCGCCGACTCCGACGCCGACCCGCTGCGCCGCCAGCCGGCCCCGGACGAGGCGTTCGGACGGCGCCGGGAGGAGCTGCTGGCCGACGTCGTGCGCCCGGCCTTCGCCGAGTACCGCGCCTTCCTCGTCACCGAGGTGAAGCCGCACGGGCGGCCCGAGGACCGGCCCGGCCTGTCGTGGCTGCCGG
This sequence comes from Amycolatopsis sp. CA-128772, assembly GCF_002904295.1. Lineage (GTDB taxonomy): Bacteria > Actinomycetota > Actinomycetes > Mycobacteriales > Pseudonocardiaceae > Amycolatopsis. Next base: position 52,870 of record NZ_PPHG01000073.1, on the reverse strand, counting down.
ACGGCCCGCAGATGTACGCCCGCCTGGCGCGGATGCACACGACCACCGAGCTCACCCCGGCCGAGCTGCACCGGACCGGCGTCGACACCATCGCCGCACTCGCCGTCGAATACCGCGAGCTGGGCCTGCGGGTGTACGGCACCGACGACCTGGCCGAGATCTTCGCGCGCCTGCGCACCGACCCGGCGCTGCGCTGGCGCAGCGCGGACGAGCTGCTGGAGACCGCGCGCACGGCCGTCGCCCGGGCGGCCGCGGAGGCCCCGAAGTGGTTCGGCCGGCTCCCGGACCACGAGTGCACGGTCGAGGCGGTGCCGGCGGAGGTCGCGCCCGGCGCGCCCGCGGCGTACTACCTGCGCCCGGCCGCCGACGGCTCCCGGCCGGGGATCTACTTCGCGAACACCCACGAGGCCACCGAGCGGTTGCGGCACATGGCCGAAACGACCGCGTTCCACGAAGCCGTGCCGGGGCACCACTTCCAGCTGAGCATCGCGCAGGGGCTCACCGAACTGCCGCTGCTGCGCCGCATCGGCGGCTTCAACGCCTACATCGAGGGCTGGGGCCTCTACAGCGAGCGCCTCGCCGACGAAATGGGGCTGTACTCCGACGACGTCGCCCGGCTCGGCATGCTGGCCGGCGACTCGCTGCGGGCGGGCCGGCTGGTCGTCGACACCGGGCTGCACGCGCTCGGCTGGAGCCGTCAGCAAGCCGTCGACTACCTGCTGGAGCACACGCCGGAGGCGCGCGCGGAGGTCGAGTCCGAGGTCGACCGCTACATCGCGTGGCCGGGCCAGGCCCTGGGGTACCTGGTGGGGCGGCGGGAGATCCAGCGGGCGCGCGCCCGCGCCGCCGAGCGGCTCGGCTCGCGGTTCGACGTCCGGGCGTTCCACGACCTCGTGCTGGCCGGTGGCCCGCTGCCGCTGTCGGTGCTCGCCACCGTCGTCGACGAATGGGTGGCCGGGCACGGCGACACCGTCGGCGGCCTGGCGAACGAGCTCGTCGAGCTGTCGTTCGAGCAGGAGCCGCTGCACCCGTCGGTGCTGGGCCTGCCGGGCCAGCACGACCGGCTCGGCGACCAGACCCGGGAAGCCCAGGAGCGCTTCCGGGCCGCGTACACCGGCATCGCCGCCCGCGCCCGGGCGCTGGCCACCGACGGCCTGACGGCGGAAGAAGCCGTGACGCGCGAGGTCGTGATCGCCGCCGCCGAGGTCGAAGCCGACCGGCTGGGGTCGCGGACCGCCGACCTCGCGGTCAGCGACGGGCTCACCGCGCCCGCGCTCGGGCTGCTGATGTACCTGCCGTACTACAAGCTGGACGACGAACCGAAGGCGCGCGGCTACCTGGCCCGGCTGGCGGCCATCGAGCCGTTCCTCGCCGACCTGGCCACGCGGCAGCGGGAAAGCCTCGCCGAAGGTCTCGTGCCGCCGGCGTACCTCGCCCGTGTGGGCGCCGGGTACATCGACCGCTACCTCGCCGCGCCGGACTCCGACCCGCTGAAGGTGGGCACGACCGCGGCCGTCGAGGGCTTCGAAGCCGAGCGGGACAGGCTGCTCGCGGAGGTGGTGCGCCCGGCGTACGCGCGGTACCGGGACTTCCTGCGCACGGAGGTCGAGCCGGCCGGGCGCCCGGACACCGCGCCCGGCATCTCCCACGTGCCGGGCGGGGCCGAGCGGTACGCCGCGCTGATCCGCGCGGAGACGACCACCGAGCGCACGGCCCAGGACCTGCACGACACCGGGCTGGCGATCATCGAGCAGCTGGCGGGGGAGTACCACGAGCTGGGCGCGAAGGTGTTCGGCACCACCGAGCTCCCCGAGATCTTCGAACGCCTGCGCACCGATCCGGCGCTGCGCTGGCGGGACGGCGAGGAGCTGCTGTTCGCGGCCCGGGAAGCCATCTCCCGCGCGGAAGCCGTGGCGCCGCAGTGGTTCTCGCGCATCCCGGCGGAGAAGTGCGAGGTCGCGCCGGTGCCCGAGGCCGACGCGGCGAGCGGCACGATCGCGTACTACCTCCAGCCGTCGCTGGACGGGACGCGGCCGGGCACGTACTACGCGAACACCCACGAGGCGGACAAGCGGCCGCGGTTCACCAGCGAGGCGATCGCGTTCCACGAAGCCGTGCCGGGGCACCACTTCCAGCTCAGCCTGGCGCAGGAACTGCAGGACCTGCCGCTGCTGCGGCGGATCGGCATGTTCAACGCGTACGCCGAGGGCTGGGGGCTCTACGCCGAGCGGCTCGCGGACGAGATGGGCCTGTACTCCGACGACGTGTCGCGGCTGGGCATGCTCACGCAGGACTCGATGCGGGCGGGCCGGCTGGTCGTCGACACCGGGCTGCACGCGCTGGGCTGGAGCCGGCAGCAGGCGATCGACTACCTGGTCGACAACACGCCGATGGCGCTGCTGGAGATCGAAGCGGAGATCGACCGGTACGTCGGCTGGCCGGGGCAGGCGCTCGGCTACATGGTGGGGCGGCTGGAGATCCAGCGGCTGCGGGCCGAGGCCGAGCAGGCGCTGGGCGCGGCGTTCGACATCCGCGGGTTCCACGAAGTCGTGCTGGGGCACGGCATGCTGCCGCTGTCCGCGCTGGCCAAGGTGGTCACGGACTGGGTGGCCGAGCATCAACCGGACACGCCCGACGGGCTCGCCGACGAGCTGGTGGCGGTGAACTTCGAGCGGCAGCCGCTCTACCCGTCGGTGTTCGGCCTGCCCGGTGCGCACGACCGGCTGCCCGATCCCGGCGCCGAAAGCCGGTTCCGGGCCGCGTACGCGGCGATCGCCGCGCGGGCCGAGGCGATCGACCCGGCCGGGCTGCCGGCGGCCGGGCGCGTCACCCGGGACGTCGTGATCTCCCAGGCGAAGGCGGAGATCGACGAGATCGACTCCCGCCGTACGGACCTCGCGGTCAGCGACGGGCTCGGCGCGCCCGCGCTGCAGCTGCTGCTCTACCTGCCGCAGACGGTGCTGGACGACGAGCCGAAGGTCCGCGGCTACCTGAGCCGGCTGGCCGGGGTCGGCGACCACCTCGACGCCTTGATCGGCCGTCAGCGCGCGGCCGTGGGCGAAGGGCTGGTACCGCCGGGCTTCCTGGTGCGCACGGGCATCGGCTACGTCGACCGCTACCTCGCCGCGCCGGAGAGCGACCCGCTGCGGGTGACACCGCCGTACGCACTCGAAGGCTTCGAGGCCGAGCGTGACCGCCTGCTCGACGACGTCGTCCGGCCCGCGTACGCGCGGTACCGCGCGTTCCTGGCCGACGAGGTCGCGCCGGTCGCGCGGCCCGAGACGGCGCCGGGCATCTCCCACCTGCCGGGCGGGGCCGGGCGGTACGCCGCGCTGATCCGCGTCGAGACGACGACCGAGCGCACGGCGCAGGACCTGCACGACACCGGGCTGGCGATCATCGCGAAGCTGGCGGAGGAGTACCGCGAGATCGGCGGGAAGCTGTTCGGCACCACGGATCTCGCGGCGGTCTTCGACCGGATCCGGACCGACCCGGCGCTGCGCTGGCGGGACGGCGAGGAGCTGCTGGCCGGGGCCCGGGCCGCGATCACCCGCGCGGAAGCCGTGGCCGGGCAGTGGTTCTCGCGCGTACCGGAACAGAAGTGCGAGGTCCGGCCGGTGCCGGCGGCCGAGGCGACCAGCGGCACGATCGCGTACTACCTGCGGCCGTCGCTCGACGGGACGCGCCCGGGCGTCTACTACGCGAACACGCACGAGGCCGACAAGCGGCCGCGCTTCACCAGTGAGGCCGTCGCGTTCCACGAAGCCGTGCCGGGGCACCACTTCCAGCTGTGCCTCGCGCAGGATCTCAGCGACCTGCCGCTGCTGCGGCGGATCGCGCACGTCAACGCCTACGCCGAAGGCTGGGGCCTCTACGCCGAGCGCCTGGCCGACGAAATGGGCCTCTACTCCGACGACGTCTCGCGGCTGGGCATGCTGACCCAGGACTCGATGCGGGCCGGGCGGCTGGTCGTCGACACCGGGCTGCACGCGCTCGGGTGGAGCCGGCAGCAGGCGGTCGACTACCTCGCCGAGCACACGCCGATGGCGCTGCTGGAGATCGAAGCGGAGATCGACCGGTACGTCGCCAACCCGGGGCAGGCGCTCGGCTACATGGTCGGGCGGCTGGAAATCCAGCGGCTGCGGGCCGAGGCCGAGCAGGCGCTGGGAGAGGCGTTCGACATCCGCGAGTTCCACGACGTCGTGCTGGGCAGCGGCACCCTGCCGCTGCCGGTGCTCGCCGGCGTCGTCGCCGACTGGGTGGCGACGCGCCGGGACACGCCCGACCGGCTCGCCGACGAGTGCCTGGAGCTGATGTTCGAGGCGCAGCCGCTGCTCCCGTCGCTGTACGGCCTGCCGGGCAGCCACGACAAGCTCGCCGACCAGACCGCCGAAGCCGGGGCCCGGTACCGCGCCGGCCTCGCCGGGATCATCGCGCGGGCGGAAGCGATCGACGCGGCGGCGCTGTCGCCGGCCGAGCGGGTGACCCGGGACGTCGTGATCTGGCAGGCCCGCACCCAGATCGACGTGCTGGACTCCGGCCGGGCCGACATCGCGGTCAGCGACGGGCTGGCCGCGCCGGCCCTCGAACTGCTGATGGAGCTGCCGCAGACGGTCCTCGACGACGAGGTCAAGGCCCGCGGCTACCTGAGCCGGCTCGCCGCCGTCGGCACGTACCTGGACCAGCTGATCGAGCGGCAGCGGGCCGCGCTCGCCGAGGGCCTGACGCCGCCGGAGTTCCTGGCGCGCATCGGCGTCGGCTACGTCGAGCGGTACCTCGGCGCGCCGGAGAACGACCCGCTGAAGGTGCCGGTCCGCGGGCTCGAGGCCGAGCGCGACCGGTTGCTGGCCGAGGTGGTCCACCCCGCGTACGCGCGGTACCGGGACTTCCTGGCCGGCGAGGTCGTGCCGGTGGCGCGGCCCGAGACGTCCCCGGGCATCGGCGACCTGCCGGGCGGGCCGGAGCGGTACGCGGCCCTGATCCGGGCGGAGACGACCACCGAGCGCACGGCGCAGGACCTGCACGACACCGGGCTGGCGATCATCGAGCAGCTGGCGGAGGAGTACCGCGAGCTGGGCGCGAAGGTGTTCGGCACGACGGAGCCGGCGGAGATCTTCGACCGGATCCGCACGGACCCGGCCCTGCGCTGGCGGGACGGCGACGAGCTCCTGGACGCCGCCCGCGCGACGATCAGGCGCGCGGAAGCCGTGGCGCCGCAATGGTTCTCGCGGGTGCCGGAGCAGCAGTGCCAGGTCGCGCCAGTGCCGGACGCCGAGGCCGAGAGCGGCTCGATCGCCTACTACATCGATCCGTCCCTGGACGGTTCGCGGCCGGGCACGTACTACGCGAACACGCACGACGCGGACGAGCGGCAGCGGACGCTGGGCGAGGCGGTGGCGTTCCACGAAGCCGTGCCGGGGCACCACTTCCAGCTGGTGCTGGCCCAGCAGCTGACGGGCGTGCCCCTGTTGCGCCGGATCGCGATGTTCAACGCGTACGCCGAGGGCTGGGGCCTGTACGCGGAGCGCCTCGCGGACGAGATGGGCCTGTACTCCGACGACGTGTCCCGCCTCGGCCTGCTGACGCAGGACTCGATGCGCGCGGCGCGCCTGGTGGTCGACACGGGCCTGCACGCGCTGGGCTGGAGCCGGCAGCGGGCGGTGGACTACCTGCGCGACAACACGCCGATGGCCCAGATCGAGATCGACGCGGAGATCGACCGCTACGCGGGGCACCCGGGCCAGGCGCTCAGCTACATGGTGGGCCGCCTGGAGATCGAGCGGCTGCGCGCGGAGGCCGAGCAGGCCCTGGGCGAGCGGTTCGACATCCGGGAGTTCCACGACACGGTGCTGGGCAGCGGCACCCTGCCGCTGCCGGTCCTGGCGGACGTGGTGGCGGACTGGGTCGCGGCGCGGTCCGCGGAGGGTGGCAAGTGATGACGGCGGCCGGTCCGGCCGGCTACTCGGCGGCGCGGGCCGCCCGGGACGAGGAGTGAACGTGACCTGGCTCGACCTTGCCGACGACACGCCGTTCGGCCTGGACAACCTGCCCTACGGCGTCTTCTCCGCCGGCGGGGCGCCCGAGCGGCGGATCGGCGTGCCCGTCGGCGACCACGTGCTCGACCTGACCGCGGCGGCCGCCGTGACCGCCGCCGCGTTCGCCCCGCTGCTCACCGCGGGGGTGCTCAACCCGCTGCTCGCCGCCGGGCCGGCCACCTGGCGGGACGTCCGCGCGAGCGTCCGGGAATGGCTCACCGAACCCCGGTACGCCGATCAGCTCCGGCCGCACCTGGTGCCGCTGGCCGAGGTGGCCACCCACCTCGCCTTCGAGGTCGCCGACTACGTCGACTTCTACTCCAGCGAGCACCACGCCCTCAACGCCGGCAAGATCTTCCGCCCGGACGCGACCGAGCTGCCGCCGAACTGGAAGCACCTGCCGATCGGCTACCACGGCCGGGCCGGCACCGTCGTGGCGTCCGGCACGCCGGTCGTCCGGCCGCACGGGCAGCGCAAGCCCCGCAACGCCGACGCGCCGTCGTTCGGCCCGTCGCAGCGGCTGGACATCGAGGCGGAGGTGGGGTTCGTCGTCGGCGTCCCGTCCACCGCGGGCACCCCGGTGCCCACCGCGGACTTCGCGGACCACGTCTTCGGCGTCTGCCTGGTCAACGACTGGTCGGCGCGGGACATCCAGGCCTGGGAGTACCAGCCGCTCGGGCCGTTCCTCGGCAAGTCGTTCGCGACGTCGGTGTCGCCGTGGATCGTGCCGCTGGCCGCGCTGGAGCACGCGCGCGTCGACGGCCCGCCACAGGACCCGGAGCCGTTCGAGTACCTGCGGACCGGGGAGAAGTGGGGCCTCGACCTGGCCCTGGAGGTCCGGCTCAACGGCCACCTCGTGTCGAGCCCGCCGTTCGCGACGCAGTACTGGACGGCCCCGCAGCAGCTGGCGCACCTGACGGTCAACGGCGCGAGCCTGCGCACGGGCGACCTGTTCGCGTCGGGCACGGTGACCGGCCCGGAACGCGACCAGCAGGGCTCGTTCCTGGAGCTGTCCTGGGGCGGCCAGGAACCCCTGGAGCTGCCGGGCGGCGTGACGCGGACGTTCCTGGAGGACGGCGACGAGGTGGTGATCAGCGCGACGGCGCCGGGCCCGGCCGGGACGCGGATCGGCTTCGGCGACGTCCGGGGCACGGTGGTGCCGGGCTGAAACCGGGCGGAAGTGGCGCTGCGCACACCGGACGCGGCCGGATCTGCCGCATAATGACCTGCGACTAAGCGCTTGTTCAGCACGGGAGGACGCCGATGAGGATCGGGACCGGGATCAGCTACGCCGGAGGCTTCGCCGACAGCGTCGCGGACGTCGTCGAACTGGAGAAGGCCGGCCTCGACGTCGTCTTCGTGCCGGAGGCGTACTCGTTCGACGCGGTCAGCCAGCTCGGCTACCTGGCCGCGAAGACCGAGCGCGTCCAGCTGGCGTCGGGCATCTTCCAGATCTACACCCGCACGCCGACGCTGACCGCGATGACCGCGGCCGGCCTCGACTTCGTCTCGGACGGGCGGTTCATCCTCGGCCTCGGGGCCTCCGGCCCGCAGGTCATCGAGGGCTTCCACGGCGTGAAGTACGACGCGCCGCTGGCCCGCACCCGCGAGATCGTCGAGGTGTGCCGCCAGGTGTGGCGCCGCGAGCGCGTGGTGCACGAGGGCAAGCACTACACGATCCCGCTGCCGCCGGAGCAGGGCACCGGGCTCGGCAAGCCGCTCAAGCTGATCAACCACCCGGTGCGCGAGCGCATCCCGGTCCTGCTGGCCTCGCTCGGCCCGAAGAACGTGGCCCTGACGGCCGAGATCGCGGAGGGCTGGCAGCCGATCTTCTTCCACCCGGAGAAGGCGGCCGACGTCTGGGGCGCTTCCCTGGCCGAGGGCAAGGCCAAGCGCGACGCGGCCCTGGGCGAGCTGGACACGTTCGTGACGGTGCCCCTGGCCATCGGCGCCGACGTGGAGCCGCTCCTCGACCACGTGCGCCCGGTCCTGGCCCTGTACATCGGCGGAATGGGCGCGCGTGGCAAGAACTTCTACAACGACCTGGCCCGCCGCTACGGCTACGAGGCGGAGGCCAAGCTGATCCAGGACCTGTACCTGGACGGCAAGAAGGAGGAGGCGGCCGCGGCGGTCCCGCTGGAGCTCCTGCGCGCGATTTCCCTGGTGGGCCCGGCGGGCTACGTGAAGGAGCGCCTGGCGGCCTTCGCGGCGGCGGGAGCGACGACGCTGGTGGTGAACCCGCTGCAGCCGGGCCGCGAGGCTCGGGTGGCGGCGGTGTCGCAGCTGCGCGAGCTGATCGACTGAGGGCGAGCCCGGGGCGCGGGTGCCGCGCCCCGGGGCCCGCGGCGGGGTGGTGGCGGCACGGGGGACGCGACGCCCGGCCCCGCGGCTGTGCCCGGTGAGCGCGCGGTCGCCGGGGGTGCGGGTGCTGTGCCGAGGGGCTCGAAAGCGCGGTGTCGCAGCTGCGGCCTTGCGCCATCCCGAGGCGGCGCGGCCGCCCGGCCACCCCGATCGCCAATCAAGCCAGCGCCGCGTACACCGCCACCCGCGCACCGCCCAGGCCCGCGCTGTCGTAACTCCCGTCGCTGGTGATCAGCCGCAGCTGGGGGCCCGGCCCGTCCGACGCCACCAACGTGCTGTCCGGCTCGTTCGCCGGGAACAGGGCCACCCGGCGGACCGTGAACCGCGTCTCGTGGCCGCTTGCGTCGGTGGTGGCGATCGCTGCTCCCGGCTTGAGCTTGGCCAAGCGGGCGAATGCGCCCAGTGCGTAGCCGAAACCCGCGTGGCCCGACAGCACCGCGACGCCCGGCGAGCCCGGGGGTGGTCCGTCGCTGAACCAGCCGACCCCGAGGGCCGTTCCCGGCTGCTCGCGGCGGCCCGCCGTGTGGCCCAGGGCGACCAGCTGGTTCACCGCCAGGTCCAGGTCGGGGATCCGCAGCGCCGCCGGTGGGGCGCCGGTCCGGTGGTCCGCCGCCGCCGCGCCCGTGGTCAGGGACGGGGCCGGGGACAGCACCGTCGTCACCCCGAGCAGGACGCAGCCCAGCCCGGCCACCACCGCGAGCACGACGGCGGCCGGCCGCACGAGCTCGGAGCACCGCTCCATCGCAATCCCCTGCTCCACGCCGGTTCCGATGTCCCTTGAATCGCAGCCCGGACGCGGGTGTTACCGAATCGTGTCCGGACGCACAATGATTCACTCAATCGGGTTATCTCACTGTGACCTTCGCGTCAGAACAGCACGTCCGGAGGGCCTCATTACCGGAAATGCGCGGCGGCGGGCCGTGAGATCCGACATCATTGCTGGTTTCGACGCGTCGTACTGGGGATATTCACGAGGCGGAAGTGGAGGTGCACCGAAGCTGTGCGGAAAATCGAAGAGCCCGCGGTGGGTGTGCTGGACGTCGGCTCGTTCAGCGCCCGGCTCGTGGTGGTGCCGGTCGACGGCTCACCGCGGGAACCGCTGGTGAACCACCAGACCCGGCTGCGCCTCGACCGCGAGCTCGACGTCCGTGGCCGGCTCTCCGACCGCGGCATCGAAGCCGTCACGGCCGCCGTCGCCGCGGGCATGAGCACCGCCTACCACCACGGTGTCAGCGACGTCTACCCGCTGGCCACCTCCTCGATCCGCGACGCGGCCAACGCGGCGGACGTCGTCCGGCACGTCGCCGGCGAAACCGGGGTCGAGCTGCGGTTCCTCTCCGGGCCCTGCGAGGCCGAGCTGACCTACCTCGCCGCCCGCCGGTGGTACGCCGAGGAGCCGGGGCCGATGCTCGTGCTCGACATCGGCGGCGGGACCGTCGAACTGGCCGCCGGCCGCGGCGAGAAGGCCACCTTCGCGCGCTCGCTGCCGCTGGGGGCCCGGTCGATGACGCGGGACTGGCTGCCGTCCGAGCGCGTGTCGAACAAGCAGGTCAAGGCGCTGCGCGCGCACGCCCTCGACGTCGTGACCACCACGCTCGGGGCGGCCGACGTCGACGATCCGCGGGTCGTCGGCTGCTCGAAGGTGCTGCAGCAGCTCGCGCGGCTCGCCGGTGCCCGGCCGGGCAAGTGCAAGGAGCTGCGGCTCGACGACCTCCGCGCGTGGATCCCACGGCTCGCCGCACTGCCGCCGTCGAAGCGGGCCGAGCTGCCCGGCATCTCCCGCAGCCGCGCCCACCAGGCCCTGGCCGGCGCGATCGTCGCGGAGGCCCTCCTGACCGTCGCCGGTGGCCAGGTGACGATCTGCCCGTGGTCGACCCGCGACGGCCTGCTGCTCACGCTCCAGGACAAGGCGCGCGCGGCGGGCAAGCGCGCGGCCTGAACACCGAACGCTGGCCGTGGCCGGGAAAACCGGGTATTCCGGAAAGCATGAGCGAGCAGCAGCGCATCCACAGCCGTGACGACGAAGACGATGAGCTCCCGAAGCTCCCGACGCCCGGTCAGCTGACGCACGACGTGCCGACCGCGCCGGACCCGGACGTCAACCCGGGTGGGACCGAGGAAGTCCCGGCCCCACCCGCGCGCGACGACGTCGTCAGCGACCTTCCTCGGTGATCGGGTTCGCCGGCTCCGCGTACTGACGCACCGCCTCCGAGTCCCGCCGCATCGGGGCCCGGCCGGGCGGCTGCTTCGGCGGCGTGCCGGCGTCGGTCTTCGGGATCGCGTACTGCCGCGGCTCGGCCGTGACGGTGATGCGCTCGCCGTGGTGCAGTACCTCGAGCGGATCGCCGGCCACCACGTGGTAGGTGGCCTGGTCGGGGTCGATCTCGACCTGGAACCGGGTGCCGCGGAACATCAGGCGGAAGGTGATCCGCCCCAGCTGCGGCGGCAGCCGCGGCGCGAACGCCAGCGTCCCGCCGTGGTCGCGCAGGCCGCCGAACCCGGCCACCGCGCCCTGCCACGCCCCGGCCAGGGACGCCATGTGCAGGCCGTTGCGGACGTTGTTGTGCACGTCGTGCAGGTCGGTCAGGGCCGCTTCGGCGAGGTAGTCGTAGGCCAGCTCCAGGTGCCCCACCTCGGCCGCCACCACCGCCTGCGTCCCCGCCGACAGCGAGGAGTCGCGCACGGTCCTCGCCTCGTAGTAGGCGAAGTCACGGGCCTTCTCCTCCGGGCTGAACGAGTCGCCGCACAGGTGCAGCGCCAGCACCAGGTCCGCCTGCTTCACGACCTGCTTGCGGTACAGGTCGAAGTACGGGTAGTGCAGCAGCAGCGGGTAGTGCGCCGGGTCGGTCTCCTCGTAGTCCCACTCGTCGTGGTCGAGGAACCCCTCCGACTGCGGGTGCACGCCGAGTTCCGCGTCGTAGGGCAGGTACATCGCCGCCGCGGCCGCGCGCCAGGTGTCCAGCTCGACGGTGTCGACGCCGAACCGCGCCGCCACGTCCGGGTGCCGCTCGCACGACGCCGCGGCCGCCTGCAGGTTCCGCCGCGCCATCAAGTTCGTGTAGACGTTGTTGTCCGCCACCGCCGAATACTCGTCCGGCCCGGTGACGCCGTCGATGCGGAACGCGCCGTGCCGGTCGTGGTGGCCCAGCGACGCCCACAGCCGCGCGGTTTCCAGCAGCAGTTCGGTGCCGTAGGCGCGTTCGAACTCCTCGTCGCCGGTGGCGTTGAGGTAGCGCAGGACGGCGTCGGCGATGTCCGCGCTGACGTGGAACGCCGCCGTGCCCGCCGGCCAGTACGCCGAGCACTCGGCGCCGTTGATTGACCGCCACGGGAACGCCGCGCCGCGCAACCCCAGCTGGTGCGCGCGTTCCCGCGCTTTGTCCATGGTGGAGTGACGCCAGCGCAGGGCGTCGCGCGCCGCGTCCGGGATGGTGTAGGTGAGCACCGGCAGCACGAAGGATTCGGTGTCCCAGAAGGCGTGCCCGTCGTAGCCGGGCCCGGTCAGCCCCTTGCCGGCGATCGCGCGGCTCTCGCCGCGGGCCCCGGCCTGCAGGATGTGGAACAGGGCGAACCGGACGGCCTGCTGCAGCTCGGGATCGCCCTCGATCTCGATGTCCGACGTCCGCCAGTAGTCGTCGAGGAACTCGCGCTGCTCGGCGAGCAGGCCCTTCCAGGTCGTCTGGCGGGCGCCGGCCAGGGCCGCCTCGACCTGGGACCGCAGCGCGGGCACCGAGCGCTGCGCCGACCAGCCGTAGGCGAGGAACTTGGTGATCCGCAGCCGGCCGCCCTTCGGCACGTCGACCGCGACGGTCAGCCGCGCCAGGTCCTCCTCGGCGTGGATGCGGGCGCGGATCCCGTCGTCCACCTCGATCTTGTGGTCCATCGCCGCGGCCATCCGCAGCCCGGACCGGCGGGTCCGGTGCACCAGCACGGCGTTGTAGTCCGACGCGCGGTGGAACTCGCCGACCAGCGGCGATTCCAGCGCGGCGGCCACCCGCGGGTCGCTGGTGTCGGACTCGATCGGCTCGTTGGCCAGCAGGTCGGACTGCACGACCAGCTGCAGGTCCTCGTCGAGCGGCTCGACCTCGTACCGGATGGCGGCGATCGCGCGCTGGGTGAACGAGACGAGCCGTTCGGTGCGCACGCGGACCCGTCGTCCGGTCGGCGACGACCACTCGGTGGTCCGGCTGAGCGTGCCCCTGCGGAAGTCCAGGACGCGGTCGTGCGCGGTGGCCGCGCCGTAGCGCATGTCGAGCGGCTCGTCCTCGACGAGCAGCCGGATGATCTTGCCGTCGGTCACGTTGACGACGGTCTGGCCCTCTTCGGGGTAGCCGTAGCCGGCCTCGGCGTAGGGGAGTTCGTGCTGCTCGTAGAACCCGTTGAGGTACGTGCCGGGCAGCCCGCGCGGCTCGGCCTCCTCGAGGGTGCCGCGCAGCCCGATGTGGCCGTTCGACACCGCGAACGCCGATTCGGTGCGCTGCAGGGCGTCGACGTCCATGCCGCGCCACCGCAGTTCCCACGGCGAGCATTCGTAGCCGTGCGGTTCGGTCATCGGTCCTCCAGGAGGTCGGCGAGGTCGTCGACGACGATGTCGGCCCCGTGGGCCCGCAGTTCGGCGGCCTGGTCGGCCCGGTTCACGCCGATCACGTACCCGAAGCCGCCGGCCTTGCCGGCCTGGACGCCGGACTGGGCGTCCTCGAAGACGGCCGCGTGCGCGGGCTCGACGCCGAGCGCGGCGGCGCCGGCCAGGAACGAGTCCGGCGCCGGCTTGCCGCGCAGGTGCTGTTCGCGGATGACGATGCCGTCGATGCGCGCCTCGACGTACTTGCTCAGGTCGGCGCCGTCGAGCACCTTCGCGCCGTTCGCCGACGACGTCACGACGGCGATCCGCAGCCCGGCGGCCTTCGCCGCTTCGAGGTAGCGCACCGAACCCGGATACGGGTTCACGCCGCGTTCGTCGATGATCTTGAGGACCAGTTCGTTCTTGCGGTTGCCCACGCCGTTGACGGTCGGGGCGTCCACCGGGTCGTCCGGCTCGCCCTCGGGCAGCGCGATCCCCCGTGACCGCAGGAACTCCCGCACGCCGTCGGCGCGCGGGCGGCCGTCCACAAAGGCCGCGTAGTCGTGGTCGGTGAACTCCGCGAACCCGGCGCCGTCACGGGCGCGGAGGAATTCGTCGAACGTCCGCTTCCAGGCCTCGCGGTGGAGGATCGCCGTGCCGGTCAATACTCCGTCGAGGTCGAACAGGCAGGCGGTGATGGTCTCGGGCAATCCCGTCATGCCCGCACGCTACCGGTGTTCGCGGTCGTTCGCGGGATGTGGCCGGACGTGGTGGATGAGCTCGTGCACGGTCGCGTCCGCCAGCCGGTAGCGCACCACGCGGCCGGTGCGTTGCGGGGTGACCAGGCCGTGCGCCCGCAGCAGCCGCAGGGCCTGTGACACCGCGGTGTCGGTCATGCCGGTGGCCGCGGCGAGGTCGGTGACGCTGATCTCGCGGGCGTAGTGGATGGAGACCAGCAGCGCGAGCCGCGAGGGGTCGGCGACCACGGAAAAGCGCCGGGCCCACTCGTCGATGACGGCGCGGTCGCCGAGCCCGTCGACCGCCGCCGCGACGCGTTCCGGGTCGATCAGCTTGCGGTCGGTGCTCACCCGGCGATGATTCCACCCGCGGCGCGGGCGGACCACCGGTGGTCTGGGTCACGCCCTGCTTGACGCTCGCCGGGCCGCGGGCGACGATTAAGACAGTTGTCATAATCGAGGAGCCCGGATGACCGACGTCGAAGCACAGGTCCGATCGAAGACCATCACCTGGCAGGACCCGCTGGAAACGGCTCGTCTCGGCACGACGATGTCCGGCCTGGAGTACATGAGGGCGATCGCCGGGGGCCGCGTCCCGCCGGCGCCGATCGCCGCCCACTTCGGGATGCGCTGGGAAAGCGTCGAACCGGGCGAAGTCGTCGCGGTCGCCGAGCCGGACGAGTCCCTGTACAACCCGATCGGCATGGTCCACGGCGGCGTGGCGGCGACGATGCTGGACTCGGTGATCGGCTGCGCGGTCCACACGACGCTGCCGGCGGGGGTGGGCTACGCGTCGGTGGAGCTGAAGGTGAGCTACCTGCGGGCGATCCACGCGGGCCGCGGCGAGATCCGCGCGACGGGCCGGGTGGTGAAGGAGGGCTCGCGGATCGCGTTCGCCGAGGGGGAGATTCGCGACGCCGAGGGCAAGCTGCTGGCCACGGCGTCGGGGACCTGCGTCATCACGCGCTGAGCGGGGTGCAGCGCGGCCTTCACGGCGTCGAAGTCCTTGTGCACGAACAGGTTTTCCAGGCAGCGCCGGAGGTGATCAGCGCGGCGGCCGGACCCGCCGCGCGCGGATCGCGTCGTCGCCACCGTAGCGGCCGATGACCGCGGCCAGCAGTCTTCGCGCGTCTTCGACCTGTTCCACGCCGTACTCCGTCTCGATCTCCTCCTGAAGTTGCTGCCGCAGCACGCGCGTCGCCTCGACGGCGGCCAGCGCGTGGTCCGTCAGGTGCAGCAGTTTCGTGCGGGCGTCGGCCGGGTCCGCGTCGCGCCGCAGCAGGCCCCGGCGCTCCAGGTCCGCGACGGCCTTCGACGCCGCCTGCTGGGTGACGCCCATCCGCTCGGCCAGCGCCGTGATGGACAGCGGTGCGGCCAGGACGTGCTGGATCACGACGCCGTCGTTGAACCGCAGGTCGCCGAAACCCTGACCGGCGAGCCGCCGCTGGACCTCGTCGGTCATCGCCCAGCCCGCGAAGAGGGCCGTGAGGGACAGGTCGAGGGTGCTAGGATGCACAACCATGGTTGTGGAATCTACCGGAGTCCCCGCCGAGCTGGCCGAGGGGTTCGTCCGCGTGGCGCACCGGATCGTCTGGTGCACGTTGGTGACCGTCGACCGCCGGGGCCGCCCGCGCTCGCGGATCGTCCACCCGATCTGGCAGCGCACGGCCGGCGGCCTGGTCGGCCGGCTGTTCACCCGCCCGACGCCGCTGAAGCTCGCGCACCTGGCGGCGTCGCCGTACGTGTCGTGCTCGTACTGGGATCCGCAGCACGAAGTGGCGGTGGCGGAGTGCCGCGCGGAGTTCGCGGACGACGAGCGGACGCGCAAGGACCTGTGGGAGCTGTTCGCGTCGACGCCGGAACCCCTGGGCTACGACCCGAAGATCCTCGGCGGCGAGGACCACCGCGACCCGAAGATCACGGTGCTGCGCCTGACGCCTTGGCGCCTGTCGGCCGGCGGCGAGTCCTGGCGCGCCGCTTGATCCCGTAGCCGGGCGGGAACGCTTCGGCGACGCCCGGGTGACGGTCGTCTGCCATCCTGCGTCGACGTCCGACTTGCTCCCGGGAGAGCGATGCCGCCACCCGTCAAGGTCCGTGCCCCGAAGCCGTCGGTGCCGGTCCGCGCACCGGCGGTCCGGCCGCGGCGGCCGGACCCGCGCAGCGCGGTGCAGCCGGGGCCGGCGGCGGTGGCCCAGGCACGATCGCCGCTGGGCAACGCGGCCGTGGCGGCGGCGATGGGTGGGCGGCAACCGGGCCCGGCCGCGTTGACCGGGCCGATGATGCTGGCCGGCCAGAGCCTTGTCGGGAACCAGGCGGTCGCGGGTGCGGCCACCGCGCCGCCTCCGAAGCCCTCGGTTGCGGCGCCGCCGCCGGCGACCAAGCCCGAGGGCGGCGCGGAGGAGCCGAAGGAGCGTCCGGACAAGGGCGAGGCGAAGAAGGAAGAGGGCGGGCGTCGTTCGCCGCACGGCGACCCGAAGTTCCAGGCGCTGAAGAAGGACGTGACCGCGAAGAAGAAGCGAGTCGCGGGGAGCCATCCGCCGGCGACGGCGGAGGCGGGTTCGGCGCAGGCGGCCGCGGTGGCGCCGGCGGGCGACCAGGAGGCGCGGGGCAAGGCGGCGCACGCCGACGACATGGACGCCGCGCAGCCCAAGCAGTTCGACAAGCAGGCGTTCATCGAAGCGGTCAAGCAGGCGGTGAAGGACAAGGCGCCGAAGAACCTGGACGAGGCGGACAAGTTCGGCGAGTCGGGCAAGGCCGAGGAAATCAAGACGGAGGTCCAGGGCAAGGTCGGCGAGGGCAAGGACGCCTCGGCGCAGGAAATCGCCGACACCACGGCCGCGCCGCCGGCGCCGGCGCCGGACGCCAAGCAGGTCGTGCCGATGGCGGCCGACCCGGTGCCGGGCAAACCCGGGGCGCCGAACCCGGCCCAGGCCACGCCCGACCCGCTGCCGCCGTCGGTGACGGACATGTCCGCCGGTCCCGACCGAGTCGGCCGGCAGCTGGCCGATGCCCACGTCACCGAGCAACAGCTGTCGCTGGAGCACTCGCACGAACCGTCCTTCGGCAAGGCCGTCAAGGACAAGAAGGCGATGGACGCCCACTCGGCGGCCGCGCCCAAGAAGCTGCGCGCTGAGGAGAAAGGCGAACTCGACGAGGTCAAAGCGGGCGCGGCGACCCGGGGCGCGGCGGCGATGACCGGCATCCACGCCACCCGCGTCGCCACCGGCAAGCAGGTCGGCACCGGCAAACAGGGCGCGAAGAAGACCGACGAAGACCGGCGCAAAGAGGCCACCGACCTCCTGCAGAAGCTGTTCGACGAGACCAAGGGCGATGTCGAGAAGATCCTGACCGAGCTGGACAAGAAGGTCGACGACGAGTTCACCACGCAGGAAAAGACCGCCCGGGACACCTTCACCCGCGAGCACGAAGAAGGCATGGCCCGCTACAAGGACGAGCGCTACAGCGGGTGGGACGGCTGGTGGAGGTGGACCAGGGACCAGTTCGCCGGCCTGCCCGAGGAAGCGAACCGGATCTACGAGCAGGCCCGCGACCGCTACCTGACGGCGATGGACCGGATCATCACCGGCATCGCCGGCACCGTCGAACGCGAGCTCAAGCGCGCGAAGGACCGCATCGCGACGGGCCGCAAGGACCTGCGGGCGGCGGTGGAGAGACTCCCGGCCGACCTGAAAGCGATCGGCCGCCAGGCCGCCGCGGACTTCGCGGGCAAGTTCGACGAGCTGACCGAAACGGTCGACGACAAGGGCTCGGAACTCGTCGACACCCTCGCCACGAAGTACACCGACGCGGTCAAGGCCGTGGACGACGAGATAGCCGCGGAAAAGGAGAAGAACAAGGGCCTGGTCGCCAAGGCGGCCGACGCGATCGGCGGCGCGATCAAGGCGATCCTCGAACTGGGCCGCATGCTCCTCGGCGCGCTCGCCAAGGCCGCCTCGGCGATCCCGATGATCCTGCTGGACCCGATCGGGTTCCTGGGCAACCTGGTCACCGGCGTCGGCGGCGGCCTCAAGTTGTTCATGAAGAACGCGGGCCGTCACCTGGAGGCGGGCGTCCTGGCCTGGCTGCTGGGCACGGCCGCGACGGCGGGCATCCAGCTGCCGGCCAGCTTCGACGTCCTCGGCATCCTGACGCTGATCGCCACCCTGCTGGGCCTGTCGTGGGCGAACATCCGCAGCCGCCTGGCTCGCAAGGTCCCGACCCAGGCCCTGGTCGCCGCCGAAACCGCGGTCCCGCTGGTGGCGCAGGTCAAACGCCGGGGCGTGGCCGGCCTGTGGGACGAACTCAAAACCCGCGTCGGCGACCTGAAGAAGGACCTGATCGATAACCTGGTCTCGTACCTGCTCCCCACGATCATCATCGCCGGCATCACGTGGATCGTGTCCCTGTTCAACCCGGCGTCGGCGTTCATCCGCGCGTGCAAGATGATCATCGACATCATCCGGTTCATCGTGACCAACGCCCGCCGGATCATCGAATTCGTCAACGCGGTTTTGGACGCGGTACTCGCCATCGCCCGAGGCGGCACGGGCGGCGTCCCGGCGTTGGTGGAACGCGCGCTGGCCCGCGCGATCCCGGTCCTGATCGGCGCGCTCGCCGCCATCCTCGGGATCGGCGGGATAGCGGGGAAGGTGCGGGAGATCTTCCAGAAGCTCTCCCGCCCGGTGAACCGGGCCATCGACTGGGTGATCGACAAGATCACCGGTTTGATCAAGAAGCTGTGGGCGAAGCTGAAGCCGAAACCGAGGAAGCCGAAGCGCCCGACGGACCGTGGCCGGCCCGGAAAGCCGAAACGACCGCGCACGCCGAAGAAGCCGGCCAGGCCGAAGACCCGCCGGGACAAGGACAAGAAGCGCTCACGAGACGATCACCTCAAGGCCCCGCGCAAGAAGTTCGCCGACGCGAGGGCGGAGAGCCACGAGATCTTCTTCGTGCATGACGAGCTCGGCGCGCCGCTGATGATCCACAGCACGACGGAGCCGATCGGGAAGTACCTGCAGGACTGGAAACGCGAGATCGCCGGCGTGACGGAAGAACGGACCCGGGACGCGCAGCTCCGCGCCTGGACCCGCGCCCAGGACCTCGTTGTCCAGATCGACGCCCGGAAAGCATCGTTGCAGGGGACCCCGGCTGCGCGCCAGATGACCTACAAGTTCGTCTTGAGGAGACTCGACGAACTGGCCGCGACCCTGGCGGTACGGAAGACTTTGACCGATCCGCCGCTGCCTCCGCCGTTGTTGCCGCCTTTCGTCGACGATGTTCTCGCGATGCCGTTCAAGGCTCGTTACATCAACAAGAAGATCAAGCAGGGCAGCGCTGCGGGGACGAACAAAGGCAGCACTCTGCGAGGTTGGAGCTATGTCCAGTCGTCCGGGTTCAACAAGACGTACCGGACCAGCTGGGTGAAAATGCATCTGCTGCCGGCCTTCCTCGGTGGAGATGCCAGAGATTCCAACCTGATCCCGGCCCGGGGTTTCACCAACAATCCGCTGTTCCTCAAGGCCACCGAGAATCCGGCACGCAAGTCTCTCACGAAGAAGAAGGGCGACCCCGGTTTCGAACGCATGATCTGGTACTCTGTCGAAATCGATTACTATCGGATGGCAATCGTCGGCTTCCCGAGTGCGATCCGGGTGACCTGGGGTGGCTATGACAGCACAGGGGGCAACTGGGTCGAGCGCTCGGCCACGAACACGTTCTCCGACCGGCAGGACCGACCGCTGCCGCCGGCCCTTGACATCCTTCGCATCAACAAGGTGGGCGCCAAGCTGATAGCGCGCCTTCTCGGCGTCAGCAACGCCGAAGCGAAGGCGATCAAGAAATTCGTGGCCAGCACACCGTTCATCGGCATTGCCCATGCCGTGAGTTCGTTCCCCCAGCTGGCAACCCAGTTGCAGAGCCTTCATCAGGCCGGCCGGATCAGGTTCGACTGAGAGGATGCGCACGTGGAGACAGACTACGAACGCCGCCTCCGCGAGACCGTGGCAGAGGTCCAGTCATGTGACGCCATCCGGGTCCATCGATTCGAGCAAGGCACCCTGTCCGAATACCTCGGCGACGCAGCGCACGCATTCGAACTGATCGGAAGAGTCGAACGCAACCCATTGCCTGCTGACCTCGCCCACAACTTCCACCGCCGCTCCGACGTGGAACTGGCATGGCGAGCGAAGGAGCCGGACGAGGCGATTGCCGGCGAGTTCTCCCTCGTGCACGTCGCCGACGCGCTGTTGGCCGGACCGTCCGCCCGTCTCGCCGAACTGTCGGCCTGCATACCGGACAAGCGGCTGCTGGAGGAGTTGCGGCCCTTCGACACGCAGCCCACAGGTGGAACCGGTTCATGTGCCGCGCTGAGGCTGACCGGCAACGCCACCACGGCGGAGATCTGGTACTTCACGCTGACGCACGGGATCATGCGGCTCGACCTCGGCTACGGCGAGTACCTGGACCTCCTGCTCCGAGTCCGTGGCCTTCACAGCTGGCAGTACCTCTTCGCCGAACTGGACCCCGCCGAGCTCCACCTGAGCGCAGTGTTCTCCGAGCTGCGATCCGGGCTCGAATTCCTCGCGCGCACCTTCCCCGGCGACGACCTCGAAAACCTCATGAGCCGGCTCAACGCCCTCGAGCGCAGAGCGAACGGCCCCTCCTAGGGAACTAAACCGCCCCCACCCGCCGCTCGAACACCAGGCCTTCCGCCGCCCTCAAGCCCACGCTGATCGCGCCCGTCAAAACCGCGTCTTCGCCCAGCTCGCCCTGGACCACCTTCGGGACCAACGGTGTGAACGCCCGCAACGCGCGGTCGATCGGCTCCAGCAGGAGGTCCGCCGCCGTGCCCATGCCGCCGCCCAGGACGATCAGCTCCGGGTCGATCACCGCCGCCACCGAGGCCACCGTGTACGCCAGGCGGTCCGCCTCCGTCTCCACCGCCCGGCGGGCCAGCTCGTCGCCTTCGCGGGCCAGGCGGAACACCTCGCGGGCCGATTTCGCCGTGCCCAGACCCAGATCGCGGGCGCCCTGGACCACCGACTGGGCCGCCGTGGCCTCCTCCAGGTGGCCGCGGGCCGGTGGGGTGGCCGGCTCGTCCGCCGCGCGGGTGCGGCCGTACGGGAGGTAGCCGATTTCGCCCGCCGCGCCCGTTGCGCCGCGGAACACGCGGCCGTCGACCATCATGCCCATGCCGACACCGGTGCCGATGGTGATGCAGCCGAACACCGAGGCGCCGCGGGCCGCGCCGCTCTCCCACTCGCCGACCGCGGTGAGGTTCGCGTCGTTCTCCACCATCAGGTCCGGGCCCAGCGCCGCCTCGAGGTCGTCGATCAGGCCCGCCCGGCCCCAGCCCGGCAGGTTCGGCGCGTGCCGGAAGCAGCGCTTCTCCGGGTCGGCGACGCCGGGGGAGCCGACCACGCGGACAACGATGTCGGCCGCCGAAAGGCCGGCCTCCTCGACCGCCGAGGCCGCGATCTTGCCGACCGCCGTCACCAGCGCCGCGCCCGAGCGGGCCGTGTTGCGCTCGTCGCGGCGCGCCACCAGCTCGCGGCCGAGATCCGACACCGCGACCCGGATGTGCTCGCGGCCGATGTCGACGCCCAGCACGTACCCCGCGGTCGGGTCGGCCTCGTACAGCACCGCCGACCGGCCGGTACCGGTGGACGTCTGCCCGGTCGGGCGCGCCAGCCCGGCCGCCTCCAGCGCCAGCAGCGCCTGGCTGACCGTCGGCTTCGACAGCCCGGTGTCCTTCGCGACCTGCGGCCGGGTCGCCGGCCCGCCGCGGCGCAGCAGGTCGAGCACCGCCCGCTGGTTGATCTTGCGCATCCCGGCGGGGGTACCGACCGTGGGAACTTCTACGCCGGCCACCCGTGCCCGCCTCCTGTCGTCCGTCTGCTGCCTGTCACGCTAGCCGTCCCGGCCCGGAATCCGCCGGAATACCCGCACTTCGGGGCCCGTTGACCGGAGCATGAGCACTCCGGGACGCGGCCGGGTCCGCGTGGCACAAGGCGCGAAGCGGGTACGGGTGTTCCTCGGCGGGCAGGTCGTCGCGGACACGGTGCACCCCCTCCTGGTGTGGGAAGTTCCTTACTACCCCACGTACTACATCCCGCGCGCGGACGTCGTGAGCGGCGTTCTCACCCCCTCCGGCCGGACGGCGCACTCGCCGAGCCGCGGAGAAGCTGTTCTGTCGACGATAAAGGGTGCCGCGGCCGAGGCGGTGGACGGCGCGCTGGAGTACCCGGATTCGCCCGTCGAACAGCTCCGGGACCACGTCCGGTTCGAATTCGGCGCGTTCGACTGGTTCGAAGAGGACGAACAGATCTTCACGCACCCGCGCGACCCCGGCGTCCGGGTCGACGTCCTGCCGAGCTCCCGGCACGTCCGGATCGAGGTCGGTGGCGTCACGGTCGCCGACTCGGTGCGGCCGCACCTGCTGTTCGAGACCGGCCTGCCGACCCGCTACTACATGCCGCGCGTCGACGTCCGGATGGACCTGCTGCGCAAGACCGGCGTCGTGACGCACTGCCCGTACAAGGGCGCCGCCGAGCACTTCGACGTCG
This sequence comes from Amycolatopsis sp. CA-128772, assembly GCF_002904295.1. Classification (GTDB taxonomy): domain Bacteria; phylum Actinomycetota; class Actinomycetes; order Mycobacteriales; family Pseudonocardiaceae; genus Amycolatopsis. Next base: position 30,612 of record NZ_PPHG01000073.1, on the reverse strand, counting down.
CCGGGCACGAGGACCTCGCCTGGAGCTACCCGACGCCGCTGCCCGAGAGCACCCGCGCCGCCGGCCTGGTGGCGTTCCTCGACGAGAAGGTCGACGTCTACGTCGACGGTGTCCGGCAGGAGCGCCCGAAGACGAAGTTCGCCTGAGCCCTCACGCGTCCGGCAGCCAGTTCCCGTGGAAGCCCGCGGGCACCCGCCCCGGGAGGTGGACGGCCGCCACCGGCGCCGCGGCGAGGTTCCCGGCGTCGAGCACGACCAGGTCGCTGCGGTCCTCGGCCGCGTCGTGGACATAGGTGAGCAGCCAGCCTTCGCCGTGCCCGGCCGGGACGAACACGGCCTCGCCGGGGACCCGTCCGGGCGCGAAGACGTGCTCGGTCGCCGTGCCCGCGTGCAGGTCGTGGCGGCGCAGGACGCCGTGGCCGGTGACGTGCCCGAAGCGCGCGTCAGAGCCGGTGAGCCGGTCGTCGATGCGGGGGAACTCGCCCGGCCGGTCGTCGAGCCGGTCCTCGGTCACGGTGCCGGTGGCGAGGTCGATCGTCCAGCGCCACAGCGACGCCGGCGGGTCTTCGTGGCCCGCCCGCCACTGGTGGTCGTAGCGCATGACGTGCACGACGATCCGGCCGTCCGGGGCGTCGAACGCGTTGAGCGTGTGGAAGACGTAGCAGGGCTCGATCGCCAGCCAGCGGACGCCGGCCTCGGGCCGGTCGCGGCGCAGCACGCCGAGCCGCGCGCCGTAGCCGGCGTCCCAGCGGTAGGGCACGCCCCGGCCGGCCGACCCGCGGTCGAACACGACCGGCAGGTCGTAGAACACCACGTGCTCACGAGTGAGCGCGAAGTCGTGCATCATCGTCAGCCCGGGCACGTCGATGGGCTGCTTGACGACCAGCTTCCCGGCCGCGTCGGCGCGGTAGTAGCCCACGTGCGGCGCGGTGATGCTGCCGTAGCCGAAAAAGTGCAGCTCCCCGGTCGCCGGGCAGATCTTCGGGTGCGCGGTCATCGCGTCGGCCAGCTCGCCGCCGAAGTCGTACACGCCCACGGTTTCCAGGTCCGTCGTGATCTCGTACGGCAGCGACGACTCGACCAGTGCGAGCGTCCGGCCGGCGTGGTTCACGACGTGCGTGGTCGCGACGCTGCTGTGCAGGTTCCGCGTGCCGTCTTCGTTGTACAGCTTCAGATCCGGGTCGGTGAAGCTTGCGGTCCGCACCCACCGGTTGCGGTACCAGGCGGCGCGGCCGCGTTCGAGGCGGACGCCGTGGACCATGCCGTCGCCGGTGAACCAGTGCCGGTTGTCCGCGCGCGGGTTCGGGCCGTTGCGCAGGTACCAGCCGGTCAGCTCGGGCGGCAGGGCGCCGGTCACCGGGAGGTCGGACGCGGTCAGCTCGTCGTGGACGGGCGCGTAGGCGCCGGCGAGGTGGAAATCGGTGGTGGTCACGCGGCGGCCCGGGCCCGGACGATGCGCGGGTAGCGGATGGTGAACGCGACCGGGACGGCGAAGCAGAGCACCTTCAGCGCGATCAACGCGAAGGTGGCGTGCGGCGCGAAGTTCAGCAGCGCGATGCCCGCGATCCCGCCGACGGTGAAGCTCGCCGCCCACACCAGCGTGATGAGCACGTTGACCCGCTTGAAGACCGGGTTGTCCCAGAACTGCTGCGGGGTCGACGTGCGGGCGATGCCGAGGGTGAACGGCTTGCCGATGGCGAGCGAACCCCAGGCGGTGAGCGCCAGCCACGCGTCGGTGAGCGCGCCGGTGTAGGTCTTCAGCGGCGACGCGGGGAAGCTGAACGCGACGGCGGTGAGCAGGGCGAAGAACGCGAACCCGCTCCACTCGATGATCAGCGTGTCCGCCGGGCGGCCGGCGCGGCGGGCGAGCAGCAGCAGCGCGGCGGAGATCACCAGGCCGGTCAGCCCGGACCAGCGCCAGTCGAACTGCGTCGCGACCACGGCGAACGCGATCCACGGGAGCAGGCTCTTCAGGTAGTTCACGACGGGTCCTTCCCAACATTCCAACATTGACATGTCGAAGCTAGAACGTGCCGATTGGACATGTCAATAGTGGAATGTCAGAATAGAGGCCATGAGCCTTCGACACGCGGTGCTGGGGATGCTGGCCGACGAGCCCGGAAGCGGCTACGACCTGCTGAAACGGTTCGAGCGGGCGATGGCCGGCGTCTGGCCCGCGACGCAGAGCCAGCTCTACGGCGAGCTGGGCAAACTGGAGACCGCGGGCATGATCCGCGTCCACGCCGAGGGCCCGCGCGGGCGCAAGGAGTACGAGATCACCGAGGCGGGGCTCGCGGAGCTGCGGCACTGGCTGGTCGAGGTCGAGCCGGCGGGGCCGCCGCGCAGCGCGAGCCTGCTGCGGGTGTACTTCCTCGGGTCGGTCGCCCCGGAACAGGCTCGCGGTTTCCTGGCGACGCTGGGGGAGGCGGGGCGGGTGCGCGAAGAGCGGCTGGAGGAGCTGGAGAAGACGATCGACTGGGGCGAGGACAACCAGTCGCTGTACGGCCGGCTCGTTCTGGAGTGGGGCAAGCGCTTCTCGGTGATGCAGCGCGAGTGGGCGGAGTGGGCGGTCAAGCAGGTCGAGTGAGGGGTGTATAACGGCCTATGCGGCGAGTCGCGTGCCGCACGGCGGGCGCCGGTCGGGCGGCTGCCGTGTTCAGGCTGCGTGGCGGCCGTGCGCCTGGCGCCGGAAGCCGCGCGCCCGCGGCCGTGCCGGTGCCGGGCCGTCCACTGTGGACCCCGTGGTCGGCACGCCGTCGTCCGCCGTGGCCGCCGGGAGCGGGGTGCCTCGGTCGCGGTGCGCTCGGTGGACCGCGTACAGCAACGCGAGCCCCAGCACCACCAGCAGGTGCGTCGCCAGGCGGGACGGCGTCACCAGGCCCGCCGCCAGATCTCCCGCCGACCACACCGTGAGCACGCCGACGAACCCGGTCAGCAGCGGCAGCTGGCCACCCGCCAGCCGGGGCCGCAGCGCCGCCGTCAGCAGGCCGACGCCCACCGCCAGGTTCCACGCGCCGCTTTCGTGGCCGAGGTGGGCGCCGCCGTGGGTTGTCCCGAGCAGCTCCGCGAACGCCAGGCCGAGCTGGGCGATCGCCACCACGGCCAGGGCGACCCGCAGGCCCCAGCCCTCACCGGACGGTGCCGGCGTGCGCTCGAGGATCGCCGCGGTGAGGTCCGGGACCGGGGGCGCCGGGCGCAGCAGCATCGCGCGCCGCAGCCGTTCCGCGCCCGCGAACCACTCCCGGCACTCCGCGCAGGACGCCAGGTGCTCGTCGGGCGATGCCGGCTCGGCCTCGCCGTCCAACCGGGCCGACAGCGCTTCACGGCATTCCTCGCACCTCATGGTCCAGTAGTCGGACGGCGGATCCGCGAAGTTCCCGGTCACTGCCCGCCACCGCCCTCGATCGAGGCGCTTCGCGCCGCTGTATGTTGTCGGATCATGACCCACCGTGAGGATGACGACCGCGTCACGGCCCTCGCCCTGTCCGCCGGCCGCGGCGATCGGCGCGCCCTGGAGGAGTGGGTCCGCGCCACCCAGGCCGACGTCTGGCGCTTCCTCGCGCACCTCACCGACGCCTCAGCCGCCGACGACCTGACGCAGGAGACGTACCTTCGCGCCTTCGGCAGCCTTCGCCGCTTCGCGGGACGCTCGTCGTCGCGGACGTGGCTGCTCGCCATCGCGCGCCGGGTGGTCGTCGACCAGATCCGGGCCGCCGGGGCGCGGCCCAAGATCGCCGACACCGATTGGGAAGCCGCCGCCGAACGCACCCGCGGCCCCGCGGCCGGCTTCGAGGACGTCGTCGAACTCGGGTTGCTGCTCGACGGGCTGGACCCCGAACGGCGCGAGGTGCTCGTGCTGACCCAGGTCCTCGGCTTGTCCTACGCCGAGGCCGCCGACGTCTGCGGCTGCCCGGTCGGCACCGTCCGCTCCCGGGTGGCCCGCGCGCGGGAGGACCTGATCCAGGCCCGGCGGGCCCGCGGGGCCGGCTGAACCAGCCCGGTACGCCGTCCGGCACTGTGGCGGCGCACACATCCGGCCGCTTCCGCTGTCATCTCGTCACAGAGATGGGCGAACTCGACTACGCCGCGTTGACGGCCGGCCAACGGGTCCTTAGCGTGGCGCGCACCCGCCACCACCCAGCAAGGGATCCCCGATGGCCCGTCCCACCACCGAAGCCACCGAAGCCACCGAAGCCACCGAAGCCACCGAAGCCACCGAAGCCACCGAAGGCGCCGAGCCCGGGCAGGTCGGCCGCCGCCGGTTCCTGACCTACCTGGTCGCCGCGCCCACGCTCACCGTCGCCGCGAAACTCACCGCCGACGCCGTCGCGCCGAGCCGTGCCGAGGCCGTCGTCCCGACCCTGCCGCAGCCGGCGGAGATCCTCGACCTCGGCGACGTGCTGACGCTGTCGTGCGCGCCGACCGCCGGGATGCTCGTGCTCGAGATGACGGCCGACGGCCGGGCGCGGCTGCAGCTGCCGCGCGCCGAGGTCGGCCAGGGCATCACGACGGCGACCGCCATGCTCGTCGCCGAGGAGCTGGACCTGCCGCTGGAGAAGGTCGACGTCGTGCTCTCCGACGCCCGCACCGAGCTGCTGTTCAACCAGCTCACCGGCGGCTCCAACACGATGCGTTCGCTCTACGACCCGGTTCGCGGCACCGCCGCGACCGCCCGCGCCCGGATGGTCGCCGCGGCCGCCGCGCGGTGGGGAGCCGACGCGTCGCGACTGTCCACACGCGACGGTTCCGTGTGGGCGCCGGACGGCCGCAGCGCCTCCTACGGCGACCTCGCCGGGCCCGCGTCCCGCTCCGGCCTGAGTGTCGGCGTGATCCAGCCGAAGGCCGAGTCGGCGCACACGCTCGTCGGGACGCCGGCCTCGCGCAAGGACGCCCGCGCGATGGTCACCGGCAAGCAGGTTTACACGCTCGACCTCGACGTCCCCGGCGCCAACCCGGTGATGGTGCGGCGCCCGCCGACCATCAACGGCACCGTGCGAAAGGTCGCCAACGAGGCCGCCGTCCGGGCCATGCCCGGGATCATCGACATCGCCGTCGTGCCGACCGGGGTCGCGGTGCTGGCCGAGACCTTCGGCCAGGCCCTCGACGGCAAGAACGCCCTCGACGTCACCTGGGGCCCGGGCACGGTCGACGGCGAAACCAACGAGACGATCAAGAAGAAGCTGCGGGCCGCCGCGCTGCCGTTCGTGGTGCCGCCGCTGCTGACGCAGTACGTCGACGGCGAGTTCGACTTCGCCTTCGCCAGCCACGCGCCGATGGAGTCGAACTCCGCGGTCGCCGACGTCCGCGAGGACAGCGCGACCATCTGGGCCGGGCTCAAGTCGCCGATCGTCGCCAAGCAGACCATCGCGCGGGAGCTGGGCCTGCCGGAGAACAAGGTCACCGTGCACGTCCAGCAGGGCGGCGGGTCCTTCGGGCGCCGGCTGTTCTTCGACGCGGCCCTCGAAGCCGCGCAGATTTCGAAGGCGATGAAGAAGCCGGTCCGGCTGATGTGGAGCCGGATCGACGACATGCGCCACGGCCGCGGCCGCGCGGCGAGCTACCACCGGATCCGCGCGACCTTCGCGCTCGGGCAGGTGCTGACGTTCGAACACCGCGTCGCGAGCGTCGAAACCGACTGGAGCCACGGGCTCGGCGAGATTCTCACGGCCTTCGCGGCGAAGCTGCCTGTCGGCGGCAACCTCACCTTCGCGCAGACGGTGTTCCTGCTGACCGTGAAGTCGCCGTACAACTTCGGCGTCACCACGCAGCTGCTCAACGAGGTGCCCCTGAAGTTCCACACCTCGGCTTGGCGGTCGGTCTACTCGGCGAACACCCGCGGCGCCGAGGAGATCATGGTCGACGAGATCGCCGCGAAGCTCGGCAAGGACCCGCTGGCCTTCCGCCGCGAGTTCATCAAGGAGCAGCGCCAGCGCGCGGTGCTGGACAAGGTCGCCGAGCTGGGCGAGTGGGGCCGGAAGCTGCCCGCCGGGTTCGCGCAGGGCATCGCCGTGCACGGCGAGTACAAGTCCTACACCGCCTGCCTGGTCGAGATGGACGCGCGCGATCCGAAGCACCCGCGCGTCACCAAGGCGACGATCGCGGTCGACGTCGGCAAGCCGGTGAACCCGCGGGGGATCCAGGCGCAGATGCTCGGCGGCCTGACCGACGCGATTTCGACGACGCTCACCGCGGGCCTGCACATCGACCAGGGCCTGCCGCTGGAGGGCAGCTACTCGCAGTTCCACTACGCGCGGCAGAAGAACTCGCCGATGGACGTCCAGGTGCACGTCATGCCGGCGACCGGCGACGACATCGGCGGCGCGGGCGAGCTCGGCCTGCCGGCACCGGTCGGCGCGATCGCCAACGCCTACGCCCGCGCGACCGGGATCAAGCCCCGCAGCTTCCCGATCACCTTCCCGGTCGACTTCGACCCGTTCCCGCGCTGAGGAGAACCACCGTGCCCACCTACACCTTCGTGGTGAACGGGAAGACCGTCACCGTCGACGCGCCCGCCGACCTGCCGATGCTGTGGGCGCTGCGCGACAAGCTCAAGGTCCGCGGGCCGAAGTACGGCTGCGGCATCAACGTCTGCAAGGCCTGCACCAGCCACCTCGACGGCGAGGCGTTCAACCCCTGCGTCACGCCGGTTTCGGCGTGCGCCGGGCGCGAGGTCACCACGATCGAGGGGCTCGCCGACGGCGACGAGCTGCACCCGGTCCAGGAAGCCTGGCTGGAGCAGGACGTCGCGCAGTGCGGCTACTGCCAGCCCGGCCAGATCATGGCCGCGGTGGCGCTGCTGAAGAAGACGAAGAACCCGACCGACGCCGACATCGACGCCATCCAGAACGTCTGCCGCTGCGGCACCTACTTCCGGATCCGGGAGGCGATCAAGAGCGCGGCCGCGAAGATGGCCTGACGCGGATGCGGAGGTTCTACAGAAGAATCTCCGCATCCGCGGTTCTTGTCGCAAGTTCACCCGAACGTGGTGCAGCCGTTCGGGTTAGATGTCGGTCTCCGGCCTCGACGAGGAGGTCGGGGGACCGGAGGGCACCATGCACTACCAGGCGCTTCTGTCCGACGGCCGCGCGCCGCGTGTCGCCGTCCTCGCCGCCGAGGCCGAGCGGAACCTGCCCGAGCTGATCGAAAGCACCGTGCGGCAGATCCGCGCCGAGATGCCGGTCTACGCCGACGCCCGGTTCGTCACCCACACCGAGCTGCGGAACTCGGTGCGCGCCAACCTCGAGCACGTGATGCGCACGCTGCGCGGCTCGGACGTCCCGGACCTGTCGCAGGCCCGCGCGACCGGCCGGGCCCGCGCCCTGCAGGGCGCGCCGCTGCCCGAGCTGCTGCGCGCCTACCGGATCGGGCTGACCGAGGTCTGGCACCGGTTCGTCGAGCTGACCGCCCAGCGGGACGACCTCGCCGCGCTGGTCGCCGCGACGACGGCGATCTGGGCGCTGATCGACGACCTCGCCGAAGCGCTCACGACGTCCTACCGCGACACGACCGCGGAAGTCATGGTGGCGCACCAGAACCGGCGTTCGGCGCTCGTCGAGGCGCTGTTCGCCGGCGGCGCCGCGACCGAGGGCACGCTGTGGGACATCGCCCGCGTGCTCGACCTGTCCCTGGACGGCACGTTCGTCGTCGTCGCGGCGGAAACCCCGCGGCTGGGCCAGGAACCGCTGCCGCAGGTCGAAGCCCGGCTGCGCGCGCTGCACCACGCGTCGGCCTGGCGGCTCACGCCGGACCTGCAGGTCGGCGTGGTGTCGCTGCGGGATCCCGCCGCGGCGCCGGCCATCGTGGAGCTGGTCCGGGAGCGCCCGGTGGGCCGGGTCGGGATCAGCCCGGTGTTCACCGGCCTCGGCAACACCGCCCGCGCGCTGCACCTCGCGCGGGTGGCGTTGTCGAGCATGACGCCGGGAACGCCCGGCCTGGTCCAGTTCACCGAGTCGCCGCTGGCGGGCCTGGTGGCCAGCGCGCCGGAGGCGTCGGTGCAGCTGGCCCACCACGTCCTCCAGCCGCTGCTCGACCTCCCGGGCGACGAGCGCAACGTGCTGCTGCTGACGCTGCGCGCGTGGTTCGACTGCCAGGGCTCGGCGAAACTGACGTCGGAGCGGATGTTCTGCCACCCCAACACGATCCGGCACCGCCTGAAGCGGATCACGGAGGAGCTGGGCCGGTCCCTGGCGAACCCGGCGGACATCGCCGAGCTGGGCGCGGCGCTGCGGGCGCTGAACCTGTTCCCGGAGGCGGCCCACCTGCCGGCGCCGCGCTAGCCCGGCCGGTGCTGCCGGGGCGACGGCGTCAGGCGGCCAGCAGGGCGCGGGTGCGGGCCTGGTCCTCCGCCGGGCCGATCGGCATCACCAGCAGTTCGGTCGCGCCCGCGTCTTCCAGCGATTTCACCTGGCGGAGCACGGTTTCCTCGTCGCCGATGAGTGCAGTGTCCGAAACGCGCTCGTGGCCTTCGCGGTCCAGGATCGCCCGGTAGGCCGGGACGTTCGCCGCGCCGCCGTACGCCTGCTCGATCCACGTCCGGCGTTCGTCCACTTCGGACGTCACGCAGATCAGCTGGCCGGAGACCATCCGGGAGGCGCCGCCCAGCGTCGGCACCACGAACTCGCCGATCGCCCGCGGGCCCGCCCACGTGGTGATCACGCCGTCGGCCAGCTCGCCCGCCAGGCGCGTCGACTGCGGGCTCACCGAGCCGACCAGCACCGCGGGCCGGGCGGCGCCGGGGGTGGTCAGGCCGCCCGCGGCCGTCAGCGTTTCGCCGTGGACGTCCGCCTTTTCCCCGCGCAGCAACGGGTTCAACGCCTCCAGGTACTCGCGGAGGTGGCGCAGCGGGCGGTCGTAGGAACAGCCGAATTCACCTTCGATGACGTACTTGTGGCTCAGCTCGATTCCCAGGTGGACGGCCGCGCCGGTGGCCGCCTGCACGGTCAGCGCCTGCGCCGCCATGGTAATCGGGTGCCGCGGGTACGTCGGGACGACGCACGTGCCGAGCTCGACGCCGGGTGCGGCGGCGCCGAGGGCGGGCAGGGCGGTGAGCGCGTCCCAGCCGCCGCGCTGCGCCAGCCACAGCGTGTCATAACCCAGCTTCGCCGCTTCGCGCGCTTGAGCCGTCATGGCGTCGAAGCCGACGCCGAGTTCGTCGATCAGGATTCCGGTGCGCAGGGGTTCCCTCCAGGGGTCAGTACGCGCGTTCGAGCTGTTTGCGGTCGAGCGCGACGGCTTCGGTGAACAGCGCCAGCGCCCGCGGCGCCACGGCGCGCAGCTGCCGCGTCGACACGGCGAGCGGCTCGAAGGCGTGCGCGACGGTGTCGGCGATCAGGGCCGGCTCGGGCGGGGGAGTGCGGCCGAGGAATCCGTGCAGCACGGCCTGGAAGGCGACGGTGAGGTCGCGGACCGGGCGGTCGGTGCGGAGCAGGTCGTTCGCCGCCAGCAGCTCCAGGTATTCGACGAAGGCTTCCGCGTGGCGCGGGTCGAGCTTGCCGTGCAGCTTCGGCAGCAGTTTGCCGAGCGTCTCGGCGTCGTCGGCGTACCCGGCCCGCAGCAGCGGGCGGCCCAGCACGTTGGCGTACTGGAGCTCGGTCAGCCGCGAAAGCCGCACGGCGAGCGGATCGGCCGCGATCGCCGCCACGAGGTCCTCGAGCGCGCGCACGGATTCGCGGAGCAGGACGGCGAGGAACAGCTCCTCGCGGTTCTTCCAGTGCAGGTAGACGGTGCCTTTCCCGACGTCGGCCCGCTCGGCGACGTCCTCGATGGTCGTGCGCCGGTATCCGGCTCGCAGGAGCAGCCCGGCGGCCGCGTCGAGGATGCGCTCGGCCCGCTCGGCGCGGTCTTCGGCAGGAGGCATGGTGCCATCGTATGACCAAAAATGAAATTTGGTCAAACTGCGGTCCGAGAAAGCGGCCGGGGCGGGTGCCCCGGCCGCTGCGGCCGAAACTGTCGGTGTCCTCCGGTAGCGTGGAAAACGGGGGGCGCCCCCGCGGCCGGGTCTCAGCCGTCCGAAGAACGCTTCCAGAGGTTGATGTCGGCGTCGGTCGCGTGGCCGTCGATCTCGGTCAGCTCCTCCGACGAGAACTCGAGGTTGCCGAGCGCGCCGACGTTGTCCTCGAGCTGCCCGACGCTGCTGGCGCCGATCAGCACCGACGTCACCCGGTGGTCCCGCAGCGCCCACGCCAGCGCGAGCTGCGCCAGCGACTGGCCGCGGCGGGCCGCGATGTCGTTGAGCGCGCGCACGCGGCCCAGCCGGTTCTCGTCGAGGGTGCCCGGGTCGAGGGACTTGCCCTGCGCCGCCCGGGAGTCCGAGGGCACGCCCTTCAGGTACCGGTCGGTCAGCAGGCCCTGCGCCAGCGGCGAGAACGCGATGCAGCCGGCGCCGGCCTGTTCGAGCGTGTCGAGGAGGCCGTCCTCCTCGATCCAGCGGTTGAGCATCGAGTACGACGGCTGGTGGATCAGCAGCGGCGTGCCCAGCTCGCGCAGGAGGCGCGCCGCTTCGGCGGTCCGTTCCGAGTTGTACGACGAGATCCCGACGTACAGCGCCTTCCCGGCGCGGACGGCGGCGTCGAGGGCCCCGACGGTCTCCTCCAGCGGCGTCTCGGGGTCGAAGCGGTGGGAGTAGAAGATGTCGACGTAGTCCAGGCCGAGCCGGCCGAGGGACTGGTCCAGTGAGGACAGCAGGTACTTGCGCGAGCCCCACTCGCCGTACGGCCCGGGCCACATGTCGTAGCCGGCCTTGGTCGAGATCACCAGCTCGTCGCGGTACGGCCGGAAGTCGGTGGCCAGCAGCCGGCCGAAGTTCTCCTCCGCCGAGCCGTAGGGCGGGCCGTAGTTGTTCGCCAGGTCGAAGTGCGTGATGCCGAGGTCGAACGCGCGGCGGGTGATGTCGCGCTGGGTCTGCAGCGGGCGGTCGTGGCCGAAGTTGTGCCACAGCCCGAGCGAGATCGCCGGCAGCTTCAGCCCGGAGCGTCCGCAGCGCCGGTAGGGGATCGAGTCGTATCGGCCGGAAGCCGCAGCGTAGGTCACGCGGCCGATGCTAACCCGGGTGAGCGTTCCCGGCGGTCCGGTAGAGTCCGGGTGAGCGAACGCTTAGGAGGCACGTGGTGGGCACCGGATTCTTCACCTCCGTCGACGACGTGTCGGCCAAGCTGGCCGGGGCCGGCTACCTCGCCTCCACCGCGGTGGCGACCACCGTGTTCCTCGCCGACCGGCTCGGCAAGCCGCTGCTGGTCGAAGGCCCCGCCGGCGTCGGGAAGACCGAGCTCGCCAAGGCCGTCGCCCAGGTCAGCGGGTCGCGGCTGGTGCGCCTGCAGTGCTACGAGGGCATCGACGAGGCCCGCGCGCTCTACGAGTGGAACCACGCCAAGCAGCTGCTGCGGATCACCGCCGGCCGCGAGGAGACGTGGGAGCAGGCGCGCACCGACATCTTCGGCGAGGAGTTCCTGCTGCGCCGCCCGCTGCTCACCGCGATCTCCTCCGACGAGCCGACCGTGCTGCTGATCGACGAGACCGACAAGGCCGACATGGAGGTCGAGGGCCTGCTGCTGGAGGTGCTCGGCGACTTCCAGGTGACCGTGCCCGAGCTCGGCACGATCACCGCCACCCGCGCGCCGTTCGCCGTGCTGACGTCCAACGCGACGCGCGAGCTGTCCGAGGCGCTGCGCCGCCGGTGCCTGTTCCTGCACATCGGCTTCCCGGACGAAGAGCTCGAACGCGACATCGTCCGGCTCAAGGTGCCCGGCATCGACGCCGCGCTCGCCGATTCCGTCGTCCGGGTGATCGCCGCGCTGCGGGCGATGGACCTGCGCAAGCTGCCGTCGGTCGCGGAGACGGTCGACTGGGCGCGCACCCTGCTCGCGCTCGGCGCATCGACGCTGGACGACCGGGTCGTGCGGGAGAGCCTCGGCGTCGTGCTCAAGCACCAGGACGACATCGCCAAGGCGGGCGCCGGCCTGAAGCTCGAACAGGTCCTGGACGCGTCGTGACCGGCGGCGTGCCGGAGCGGCTCGCGGAGTTCGTCAAGGCGCTGCGGGCTCAGGGCATCCCGGCGGGCCCGAGCGAGACCGTCGACGCCGCGGCCGCGCTGGAGGTGCTCGGCCTCGACGACCGCTCGCTCGTCCGGGAGGGCCTGGCCGCGGCCCTGGTCCGCCGCGGCGGGCAGCGCGCGGTCTTCGACGCCGCCTTCGACCTGTACTTCCCGGCCGGGATCGGCGCCCCCGAACGAGCCCGCGAGGACCGGCCGTCGACGCTGGAGGAGCTGCGGGAAGAGCTGGCCGCCGCGCTCGCCGAGGGCGACCAGCAGGCCCTCGGGCAGCTGGCCGGGCTCGCGGTGGAGCTGCTCGGGCAGTACGGCTCGGCGTCCGGGCCGGGCGGCGGCTTTTCGGCCCACCAGACCCTGGAGCGGCTCCAGCCGCAGACGCTGATCGCCCGGGTGCTGGCCGCGGTCCGCGGCGGCGGCGCGCGCGGCGAGTTCACCGACCGGCTCGACCGCGACGAGATCCGCCGCCGCGTCGAGGGCTTCCGCGGGCAGGTCCGCACCGAGGCACGCCGCCGCGCGGCCGAGGTCCGCGGCCGCGAGCGCGTCGCCAAGCACGCCATCGCGCCTTCCCCGGACCGCGTCGATTTCCTCATCGCCAGCCGCACCCAGCTCGCCGAGCTGCGCCGGACGATCCAGCCGCTGTCCCGCAAGCTCGCGACGCGCCTGGCCGCCCGCCGCAAACGCACCACCCGCGGGCAGATCAACCTGCGCCGCACCCTGCGGCGGTCCCTGTCGACCGGCGGCGTGCCGCTGCGGCCGGCCTACCGCCACCGCCGTCCGGGGCGGCCGGAGATCGTGCTGCTGTGCGACCTGTCCGGGTCCGTGGCCGGGTTCGCGAACTTCACCATGCTGCTGGTGCAGGCGCTGCGCGACCAGTTCGCCAAGATCCGCGTGTTCGCCTTCGTCGACAGCGCCGACGAGGTCACCCACCTGGTCACCACCGGCGCGGCCGACCCCGAGCACCTCGGCGCCCGCATGCTGGCCGAAGCCGCCCTGGTGCGCTGGGACGGCCACAGCGACTACGGCGGCTCCCTGCGCCAGTTCACCGCGAACTGGCTCGACGCGGTCGGCCCGCGCACGTCGGTGCTGATCCTCGGCGACGCCCGCACGAACGGTGGCGACCCCAACCTTGACGCCGTCCGCGCGATCAAGGCCCGCGCCCGGCACGTCTACTGGCTGAACCCGGAGCGGCGGTCGCTGTGGTCGACCGGCGACTCGGCGGCGCTGGAGTACGCCGACGTCGTGGAGATGCACGAGTGCCGCACGGTGCACCAGCTCGGCACGCTGGTCACCCGCCTGCTGCCGGTGTGAGCCACGCGTCGATGTCCCGCAGCACGGCCTTCTTGGTCGCTTCGGGCGCGAAGGACGCGGTGACACTCGCGCGGGCGAAGTCCGCCATCGTCGTGTCGTCGTAGCCGAAGGCCTGCTGCACGCGGGCGTATTCCCCGGCCAGGTTCGCGCCGGTGACCGACGGGACGTCGGTGTTGAGCGTGACCGTCAGGCCCGCGTCGAGCAGCCGGGGAAGCGGGTGCCCGGCCAGCGACGGCACCAGCCCCAGCGTCACGTTCGACGACGGGCACACCTCCAGGGCCAGGCCGCGGTCACGCACTTCGGCGACCAGCGCGGGGTCTTCGAGGACGCGGATGCCGTGCCCGAGCCGTTCGGTGCGGCCCACCGCCAGTGCCTCGCGGATGCTGTCCGGTCCGGCGTCCTCGCCGGTGTGGTGCAGCAGGTGCAGGCCGCCGGCGCGGGCTTTCTCGAAGACCGCCGCGAACGGCCGCAGCGAGTGGTTTTCCTCGCCCGCCATGCCGATCGCGAACACCTCGTCGTACCTGAGGGCGAGGTCGAGGGTCCGTTCGGCCCGCTCGACCGAGCGGCGCCGGGAATGGTCGAGCAGCAGCCGCCACTCGAGGTCCGCGCCCTGTGACAGTCCTTTCAGGACGGATGCGAGCGGCATTTCGAGGTCGTCCAGGCGTTCCCCGTGCGACGCGGCGGTGAACGTGATCTCGGCGTAGCGCGTGCCCTGGGCGGTTTCGTCCTCGACGTACTCGCGGGCGATGCGCTCGAAGTCCTCCGGCCGCTGCAGACACGAACGGATGAGGGCGTTGTAGTCGGCGAAGGCGCGGAAGCCGTCGAACACCGGGGGCCCGGCCGGGACGTCGACACCGTTCGCCGCCCCGAGCTCGCGGAGCGTGGCCGGGCGGATCGTGCTCTCCAGGTGGACGTGCAGGTGGGCCTTCGGCAGGGCGGCCAGGTCGCGCATGATCGCGAGCCTAGAGCGGCGCGGCGGGCATCCGCGCGGCAATTTTCCGGCGCCGGCCGTGGCGGGCCCAGGTTTTGGGCCTCGTCACACGGGGAACCTCCGGGTGGTTCGTCCGCGTTGTCAGGATGACCGCTACCGACGAGGGAGGGCCACCGTGCCTCTGATGAAGAAGCTGACCATGCTGGCCGGCGCCGCCGGTGCGGCTCGCGCGTACGCCAAGAAGAACCCCGAAAAGGTGAACCAGGCCGTCGGCAAGGCCGCGAAGTTCGTCGACGACAAGACCAAGGGCAAGTACCACCAGCAGATCGCCGGCGCGGTCCGCAAGGTGAACTCGGTGACCGGGCAGCCGGGCCAACCGGGACCGGCCGGGCCGGCCGCCCGCTAGGTCACCCGGCCGTCAGCGCCTCGAGCACGCCTTCGCCGTACTTGGCGAGCTTGTTCTCGCCGACGCCGCTGACCGTGCCCAGATCCGCCAGCGACGACGGCCGCTGCGTGGCGATCTGGCGCAGGGTCGCGTCGTGGAAGACGACGTACGCGGGCACGCCCTGCTCCTTGGCGACGGCGGCCCGCCAGGCGCGCAGGCGTTCGAACAGCGGTGCCGCCTCCGCGGGCATCTCCGCGGGGGCGGCCGACTTCCGCGTGCTGCGGACTTTCGCGGCGGCGGCCCGCTCGGGCTCGCGGCGCAGCAGCACCGGGCGGTCGCCGCCGAGCACCTCCGCGCTGCTCTCGGTGAGCACCAGCGAGCCGTAGTCGCCTTCGACGGCGAGCAGGCCCTGGGCGAGCAGCTGCCGCACCACCGCCCGCCACTCGGGCTCGCGCAGCTCGGTGCCGATGCCGAACGTCTTGAGCGTGTCGTGCTGGAACTGCGTGACCTTGGGCGTGGCCTTGCCGAGCAGGATGTCGATGACCTGGCCGGCGCCGAACTTCTGCCGCCGCTCGTTGCGCAGCCGCACGACGGTCGACAGCAGCTTCTGCGCCGGGATCGTGCCGTCCCACTTCTCCGGCGGGCTCAGGCACGTGTCGCAGTTGCCGCAGGGGCCGGCCTGCTGCCCGAAGTAGTTGAGGATCTGCACGCGGCGGCACTCGACGGTCTCGCACAGCGCGAGCATCGCGTTCAGGTGCGCGCCGAGCCGCCGCCGGTGCGCCTCGTCGCCCTCGGACGTGTCGATCATCTTGCGCTGCTGCACCACGTCCTGCAGCCCGTACGCCAGCCAGGCGGTGGACGGCAGGCCGTCGCGGCCCGCGCGGCCGGTTTCCTGGTAGTAGCCCTCGACCGACTTCGGCAGGTCGAGGTGCGCGACGAACCGGACGTCCGGTTTGTCGATGCC
This sequence comes from Amycolatopsis sp. CA-128772, assembly GCF_002904295.1. Classification (GTDB taxonomy): domain Bacteria; phylum Actinomycetota; class Actinomycetes; order Mycobacteriales; family Pseudonocardiaceae; genus Amycolatopsis. Next base: position 14,982 of record NZ_PPHG01000073.1, on the reverse strand, counting down.
CATCCCGAACGCGATCGTCGCGACCACGATCAGGCCGTCCTCCCGCAGGAACCGCGACTGGTGCTTCGCGCGGGTGCGCGCGTCGAGCCCCGCGTGGTAGGGCACCGCCGGAATCCCGTTCTGCACCAGGAACTCCGCGGTCTTCTCGACCGAGTTCCGGGACAGGCAGTAGACGATCCCGGCGTCACCCTGGTGCTCGGTGCGCAGCAGTTCGAGCAGCTGCCGCTGCGGTGAGTTCTTGCCGACGATCCGGTACTGGATGTTCGGCCGGTCGAAGCTCGCGACGAAGTGCCGGGCCTCGTCGAGGTTCAGCCGGGCCGCGATCTCCTTGTGCGTCGCCTCGGTCGCGGTGGCGGTCAGCGCGATCCGCGGGACGTCCGGCCACCGCTCGTGCAGCGCCGAGAGCTGCAGGTAGTCGGGCCGGAAGTCGTGGCCCCACTGGGCGACGCAGTGCGCCTCGTCGATGGCGAACAGCGAGATCTTGCCGCGGTCGAGCAGCCGCACGGTGGATTCGACCGAAAGCCGTTCCGGGGCCAGGTAGAGCAGGTCGAGCTCGCCGTTGAGGAACGCCGACTCCACCTCCTGGCGGGCCGCGTAGTCCTGGGTGGAGTTGAGGAACCCGGCGCGGACACCGGCGTTGCGCAACGCGTCGACCTGGTCCTGCATCAGCGCGATCAGCGGCGAGACGACCACGCCCACGCCGGGCCGCACGAGCGCGGGAATCTGGTAGCACAACGACTTCCCGCCGCCGGTGGGCATCAGCACGAGCGCGTCGCCGCCGGCGATCACGTGCTCGACGATCGCCGCCTGGTCGCCGCGGAAGCTGTCGTAGCCGAACACGCGCCGGAGGGTCTCCAGCGCGTCGGACGCGGGTGCGAGGTCGGTCTCTGCCACCCGCCCGACTATAGAGCGGGGGTCCGACAGTTCCGGCCCGCCCCGCCGCGGGTGGCAGAATGGCCGGGTGCAGTACTGGCCCGTTCCCGACCTCGCCGCGTATTTCGGCGGCGAATGGCAGCTCGACCGGGAAATCCGCACCGCGGACGGCGACCCCGCGGGCGAGGTGACCGGAACCGCCACGTTCACCGAGGCCGGCGGCGTTCTCGTCTACCACGAGGAGGGCGAGCTGCGGCTCGGCGGCCACACCGGGCCGGTCACGCGGACCCTGCACTACCGCCCGGCGGGGCCCGGCCGCGCAGCGGTCCACTTCGACCACGGCGGCTTCTTCCACGACCTCGACCTGCGCGGAGGCCACTGGACGGCGGACCACCCCTGCCGCGCCGACCGCTACCGCGGGGAGTACCGGGTGACCGGCGCGGCGCGCTGGCGGCAGGAGTGGGCGGTGCGCGGGCCGGCGAAGGACCACGTGATCGTCAGCCGGTTCACCCGCTAGACGATGCCGCCGTTGGCCCGCAGCACCTGGCCGTTCACCCAGCGCGCCGGGCCGGCGAGGAAGGCGACGACCTCGGCGATGTCCTCGGGCTCGCCGAGCCGCTCCAGCGGCGGCTGCTTGGCCATCCGGGCGATGGTCTCCTCGTCCTTGCCGTCGAGGAACAACGCGGTCGCGGTCGGACCGGGCGCGACGGTGTTCACGGTGATGTCGTGGCCGCGCAGCTCGCGCGCCAGGATCATGGTGATCGCCTCGACCGCGCCCTTCGTCGCGTTGTAGATGCCGTAGCCGGGCAGGTTCAGCCCGAGCACCGACGTCGACGTGGTGATCACGGCGCCGCCGTCGCGCACCCGCCGCGCGGCCTGCTGGGCCACCGCGAACGTGCCGCGGATGTTGGTGCGGTGCACGCGGTCCAGGACGTCGAAGTCGGTGTCGGCGATCGGCGTCGGCGGGTTCATCACGCCGGCCAGGTGGGCGACGACGTCCACGCCGCCGTAGGTGCGTTCCGCGGTGTCGAACAGCGCCGCGACCGCGGCCGGGTCGGCCACGTCGGCGCGGACCGCGATCGCCCGGCCACCGTTCGCGGTGATGGCGTCGACGGCGGCCGTGGCCTCCTCCGCGTTGCCGGCGTAGTTGACGACGACCGCCATGCCGTCGGCGGCCAGGCGCTCGGCGACCTGGCGGCCGATGCCGCGGGAGCCTCCCGTGACGATCGCGACGCGGGTGTCGGTGGTGCTCATGGGAATCCTTCCGGTCCGGGCGGCGCCGGTATCGCCGCTCTCCTTGTTCTGTTATCGACGATACCACTGTGGTGGTAACGCTGCTAGCCGCGGCGGTGTCGGTGCCGTCACGTCCCGTGGTGATCCGCGGCATCCGGCCGTATCGACGCCGCCGGTCGGCCGAATCCCGAGGTCAGGCGGGTGGAAACCGTTTTCGGATCGGCGGTTCCGGGGAACACCGGACGCATCGGGGGCTTGACATCCTTGAAGGAGTTTGAGCGATGCCCACATGGCTGATCGTGTTGATCGTCGTCGTGGCCGTCGCGGTGCTCGGCGCCGTGATCTGGCTGGTGACGCAGGAGATGCAACGAAAACGGTTGCAGCAGCGGTTCGGGCCCGAGTACGACCGCACGGTCGCGGAGAAGGACAGCCCCCGGGCCGCGCAGCGCGAGCTCGCCGAGCGGGAGCGCCGGCACAAGGAGCTCGACATCCGCCCGCTTTCGGCGTCGGCGCGCGAGCGCTACGCCCGGGAATGGGCCCAGGTGCAGGAAAAGTTCGTCGACGAGCCGTCCGCGGCGGTCTCCGAAGCCGAGCAGCTGCTGAACTCCCTGATGGCCGAGCGCGGGTACCCCACCGAGGGGTACGAGCAGCAGGTGGCCGACCTTTCCGTGCGCCACGCCAAGACCCTGGAGCACTACCGGGCCGCGCACACCACGCAGCAGAAGCGCGACGGGGCGTCCACTGAGGACCTGCGCGACGCGATGGTGCGCTACCGCACGGTGTTCGAGGACCTGCTGACCGACGGCGCCGACGACGAGCAGCACCACGACCACCACGACCGCCGGAACGGGCACGACCACAACCGGCACGACGACGACCGCGACCGCGCCGAGCGGCGCGAGAGCGACCGGCACGAGGTGGACCGCCACGACGCGGACCACACCGACAGCCACCAGACCGAGCGCCAGGCGTCCGCGAACCCGCGGACCGAGTGGAACGGAGGACGTTGACCATGACCGAACACCTGACGCGTCACGACGCCGAGGACGACCAGGACCACACCGGCCGTGAAGCCGGCTTCTCCGGCGACACCGCCACCGACGTACCCGGCCACGACCGGGCGGACTTCCGCGAACCGGGCACCCTGGACGACCACGACGCCGACCACGGCCACGACGCCGACCAGAACCTGAGCACCGCCGACCTGGCGTCGGCCTCGGCCGGGCGGCAGGAGACCGGCGACACCACCACGCCCGAGAGCTCGGGCGGCGACGTGGAGACGCCCGCCGGCTCGGGCGGGGACGTGGAGACGCCGCCGCTGATCGACGAGGAGAAGGTCACCGGGTTCCGCGACCGCTGGCAGAACGTCCAGACCGGCTTCGTCGACGACCCGAAGCAGGCGGTCCAGCAGGCCGACGAGCTCGTCGCCGCCGTGATCAGCGCACTGGCCACCACCTTCGCCGAGCACAAGAACGAGCTGGAAAACCAGTGGCAGCAGGGTGAACCGGCCACCGAGGAGCTGCGCATCGCGCTGCGCCGCTACCGCTCGTTCTTCGACCAGCTGCTGCCGCACTAGCGGACACCGTTTCCCGGCGGGCATGATCGGGTAGCCCGCCGGGAAACGGGTTCAGCAACGGGAGGCAGCCGAATGAACGTGGCCGAACTGCTCGCCGACGGGTTCAGCCGGGTCCAGGGCACGGTGCACGCGGCGGTCGAGGGGCTCACCGCCGACCAGCTCCGCACCCGCTTGGACGGCGAGGCGAACTCGATCGCCTGGCTGGTGTGGCACCTGACCCGCGTCCAGGACGACCACGTCGCCGACGCGGCCGGGACCGAGCAGGTGTGGACCGGCCAGGACTGGCTTTCGCGGTTCGGCCTGCCGTTCCCCGCCGGCGACACCGGCTACGGCCACCGCCCGGCCGACGTCGAGGCGGTCCGGGTCGACAAGCCCCACCTGCTGACCGGCTATTACGACGCCGTGCACGAGCAGACCCTCCGGTACGTCTCCGGCCTCGCCGACGACGACCTCGACCGGATCGTCGACGAGGCGTGGGACCCGCCGGTGACCCTCGGCGTGCGGCTGATCAGCGTCCTCGACGACGACATCCAGCACGCCGGGCAGGCGATGTACGTCCGCGGGCTGCTGGAGCGCCGGTAGCTCAGCAGTCCTCGTAGCCCTCGCCGCGGTGGTCGGCCAGCCGCTGCGGCCCCGGACCGGCTTCGCCTAGCCGGTCGTCCGGGTTGGCGAGCTTGCAGCTGGCCATGGACATGCAGCCGCAGCCGATGCAGTTGACGAGCTGGTCGCGCAGCTGTTCCAGCTGGCGGATCCGCGCGTTCAGGTCTTCCTGCCAGCACTGGGAAATCCGCGCCCAGTCGGTGCGGGTCGGCGTCCGGTCGTCGGACAGCAGGGCGAGCACCTCCCGGATCTTCGACAGCGGCATGCCGACCCGCTGGGACATCCGGATGAAGGTCACTCGCCGCAGCGTGTCGCGGCGGTAGCGGCGCTGGTTGCCCGCGGTGCGGCGGCTGTGGATGAGGCCCTCGTCCTCGTAGAAGCGCAGGGCCGACGCGGGAACCCCGCTGCGCCGGGAGAGTTCGCCGACCGTGAGGTCGGGCAGCGGCCGGGCCGCGGCGTTCACCATGGCCGCCAGCCAACCACAGCCGCCGACTTGACTTCAAGTGAACTTGAGGTCTCATCCTCGGGGGCGGCAATGTTCCGCTGGGCCGAGGAGGAAGTGTGTCGGAAACGCCGGTGCGGGTCGCGGTGATCGTGGGAAGTGTCCGGGAAGGACGGTTCGGGCCGGTGGTCGCGGACTGGGTGGCGGGTGTCGCGGACCGGTACGGCGGGTTCGCGGTCGACGTCGTCGATCTCGCCGAAGCCGACCTGCCGCTGGCCATGCCCGCGTTCGGCGCGGAGCCGGGCGCGGCGGTCGTCGCCGAGATCGCGAAGGTGGCCCCGCGGCTCGGGGCCGCCGACGCCTTCGTCGTGGTCACCCCGGAGTACAACCACAGCTATCCGGCGTCGCTCAAGAACGTCATCGACTGGCACCGGCCCGAATGGCGGGCCAAGCCGGTAGCTTTCGTTTCGTACGGCGGGATTTCCGGCGGCTTGCGGGCGGTCGAGCACCTGCGTGCGGTCTTCGCCGAACTCCACGCGACGACCATCCGCGAGACGGTCAGCTTCCACGGTGCCCACGCCTGTTTCGGTGACGACGGCGTCCCGATCGACGACGCGGCGGGCGTCGCGGCGAAGGCGATGCTCGACCAGCTCGGCTGGTGGGCGCGGGCGCTGGCCGAGGCGAGGGCGGCGCGGCCCTACCCCGGCTGACGTACGGCCGGCCCGGTGCTCACGCCTGGCACGTCTGGTACGGCAGCTGGACGTCCGGCGCGGACACCGCGATGGTGCCGTCGACGGCGTACCCGCCCTGCGCCGCCAGGGCGGCGATCGCGGTGCAGACCAGCTGGTTGATACCGGCGCCGGTGAACGGCCGGATCGGGGACGAGAAGGTGATCGTCGCCGGCGGCCCGGGGGACACGGTGATGCCCCCGGGCCGGCGCGGGAGCTCGGTCGTGTACCCGTCGGCCTTCTCCTCGAGGGACGGCCCTGCCATCAGCATCGACAGGGTCGACTCGACCGTCACCGGGAAGCTACCCGGCCGCGTCACCGGGGCCACCCGGCCGTCGTGAAGGAAGTAGAGGCTCACGTCGGTACCGGACCCGTCGTTCACCGGGTTCCGCAGCGTCGGCGCCGGGCCCGCCCCGAGCACCGGCGTCGGCTTGATCCCGCACGCGCTCGCCAGCAGCAGGACGGCCAGGACGAGGAGTTTCTTCACGCCGCCTCCCGGGGCAGGCGCAGCTGGAACCGGGCGCCGGTGCCGGTGTCGGCCGCGACGATGTCGCCGCCGTGCAGCCGCGCGTTCTCCCGCGCGATGGACAGCCCGAGGCCGCTGCCCTCGGACCGGGCGCGGGCGGTGTCGGCCTTGGTGAAGCGGTCGAAGACCCGCGGCAGCACGTCGGCGGGGATGCCCGGCCCGTGGTCGGTGACGGTCAGCACGACATCGCCGTACTCCGCCCGCAGCACCACCTCGATCGGCGGCGCGCCGTGGCGCAGCGCGTTGCCGACCAGGTTCGCCACGACGATGTCGAGCCGCCGCCGGTCGAGCCGCGCGGTGATCCCCGGCGGCAGGTCCGTGACGAGGTCGGCGCCGGGTTCCCAGCCGCGTGCGGCGAGGCTGTCGGTGACCGCCGCGGCGACGTCCAGCTCCTCCCGGCGCAGTTCCGCCCGGCCGGCGTCGAACCGGGAGATCTCGATCAGGTCCTGCACCAGCCGGGTCAGCCGCCGCGTCTCGGCCGACACCAGCCGCGCTGCGACCGCGGTGTCCGGGGGCAGCTGCTCGGCGTCCTCGTCGAGGACGTCGGTGACCGCGTTCATCGCCGCCAGCGGCGTCCGCAGCTCGTGCGAAACGTCGGCGACGAACCGCCGCGCGTCGGCCTCCATCGCGCGCAGCGTGCCGACCGTGCGTTCCAGCTCCGCGGCGGTGTGGTTGAACGTGGTGACCAGCTGCGCGAGCTCGTCGGACCCCTTCGCGCGCAGCCGCACGTCCAGCCGGCCGCGGCCGAGCTGGCTCGCCGCGGTGTTGAGCGCGCGCACCGGCCGCAGCACCTGCCGGGCGGCCAGCAGCGCCACCGCGACGGCGAACGGCAGGGCGAGCGCGGAGTACAGCCAGGCGTTGCGGGACAGTTCGCCGATGGCGTCCTGCTGGTCGGTCAGGATCACCTCCGCGTAGACCTCGAGGCCGCTCGGGCGGCCGCCGGCGGTCTGCACCGGGACGCCGACGAAGAACACCGGGGTGCCGCCGTCGTCGACGCGCTGGAACTGGATGCTGGTGGTGCCGGCCACCGCCCGGCGCAGCCCGGCCGGCACGCTGTCGGGCGTGAGCCCCGCCGACGAGTGCAGGTCGTGGTAGACGACGAGGGCCTTGCTGGGTTTGAGCGCCGTCGCGAAGGCGTCGAGCGTGCCCATGGACGGTGGCAGCGACACGGTCGGCAGGTACGCGGCGATCTGGTCGCGCAGCTTCAGCATGGTCTGGTCCTGGATGCCTTCCAGGATGGCCCGGCGCGCGGAGACGTAGCTCGCGCCCGCCGCGGCGGTGGCGCCGAGGATCATGATCACGGCGAACGCGGCGACCAGCCGGGGCCGCAGCCCGGCCAGCCACGTCCGGATCGGCGGTGCGGTCACGACCGGCCGAACCGGTAACCGAACCCCCGGACCGTCTGCACGTGCTCCGGCTTGGCCGGCACGTCCTCGATCTTCGCGCGCAGCCGCTGCACGCAGGCGTCCACCAGCCGCGAGTCGCCGAGGTAGTCGTGGTCCCACACGGCGGAGAGGATCTGCTGGCGGCTGAAGACCTGCCCGGGCGTGCGCGAGAGCTCCAGCAGCAGCTTCAGCTCGGTCGGGGTCAGCGACACCGGCGTCCCGTGCTTGGTCACCTCGAGCGCGGCCCGGTCGATGACGAGGTCGCCGTGCCGTTCCGCGGCCGCGGCCGGCTCGCCGGGCCGCTCGCTGACCGCGCGGCGCAGCACCGCCCGGATCCGCGCGTCCAGCACCCGCGGCTCGACCGGCTTGGCGACGTAGTCGTCGGCGCCCGCCTCGAGCCCGGCGACGACGTCGAAGTCGTCGCTGCGCGCGGTGAGCATGATGATCGGGACCGGGCCCGACGCCCGCATCCGGCGGCAGGTCTCGAAGCCGTCCATGCCGGGCAGCATCAGGTCGAGCACGACGAGGTCGGGCCGGTGCTGCACGAGCGCCTCGACGCCGAGCTCGCCCGATTCCGCGGTGTGCACCACGTGTCCCTGCCGGCGCAGGGCCAGCTGCAGGCCCTCCCGCACCGCCGCGTCGTCCTCTACCACCAGTACCTCGGCCACGGCGCCATTATTCGGAAAAGCGCACGTCATGGCGACCCGGGCGGATCTTGTAGCAAAACCATGACATCGCCCTGACGGGATCCCGAAACGCGCGTCGCAGACTCGGGGACATGGCAGTGATCCTTTCCGACGCACCCTCCGCGACCCGCCCGGCCCCCGGCCCGGCGCTGGTGACCCGGGCGGCGTCCCGCACGGCGGTACCGGTGGCGGGCGCGGCCGGGTTCGCCCTGGCGTTCGTCGCGGCCTACCTGTTGTTCGTCCGCACTCAGGCGGGCCGCGGCGTCGAGAACGGCGTCGTCCACAGCGCCCAGTCGACGACGGTGGCCTGGGCGGCCCCGCTCCGCGAAGCCGACCTGGTGGTCGTGCTCGGCGGGGTGGCGGTGCTGCTGGTGGTGATTTCCCTGGCCCGGCGGCGGTTCGCGCTCGGCGTGACGGCCCTGCTGGTGCTGGCGGCCCCGCTGGTGGTGGCGCAGCTGCTCAAGCTGTACGTCCTGGACCGCCCGAGCACGGACGACGGCCTGGGCGTGGCGAGCCACAACAGCTTCCCGAGCGGCCACGTGAGCGCGGCGATGGCCGTGCTGGTGGCCGTGGCGATCGTCCTGCCCCGCAGGTTCCGGACGACGGCCCTGGTGACGGGCGGCTTCGGCGTCGCCTGGGTCGCGGCGGCGGCGGTGGCCCTGGGCTGGCACCGGTTGAGCGACACCGTCGGCGGCTGCGTGCTGGTCGCGGCGGTCACCTGCGCCGGGGCGGCGGTGCTGTCCGCCCGCCGCCCCGACGGTGACCGGGTGCCGTGGATCCCGGTGCTGACGGGCCTGCTGACCCCGCCGGCGCTGGTACTGGCGGGCTTCGCGGTACTGGCGACGGCGACATCGGGAGCGGCCCAGTTCGTGGCGGCCCTGGTGCTGGCGGCGTTGTCGGCAATGGCGGTGACGCTGCTGGTGGCGGGATCATTGCGCCGGGTGACGTTCGACCCGGCCGAGAGCCGGGTGCGTCGCCTCCGGCGGGTGCCGTCGGATCGCTGAGCCGCCGGGCTGGGGGATGGCCGGGGAGCGTGCTGGTGGCGGGCTGATCCCCGCCGATCTGCGCGCCCCGGCGGCCGGCTCGTGTGCCTGGGGGGTCGGTTCGCGTGTCCGGAGGGTCGGTTCGCGTGCCTGGGTGGTCGGTTCGCGTGGTGGGGCGGGCTTCTTGCGTGTCTGGAGGGGTATCTCGCGTGGTTGGGCGGGCTTCTTGCGTGATTGGCGGGGCATCGCGGGCGGGAGGGGCCAGTTCTGGGGGATTGGACCGCGACAGGGGGCGTCGGCGGGCCTAGCGTCGGGTGAATGGACCCGCGTCTGGCCGATGACCTGCATTCCCTGCCCGATGTTCTCGATGCCGCCGGCAAATTCGCCGGGGCCGCGCTTGCCGGGCTGGATGGGCGGGCGGCCGCCGTTCCGCCTGGTGCCGTTGTGCCTGCGCCGCTGCCCGACGGGGGTGTCGGGGCCCGGGGTGCCTTGGACGAGTTCTCGCGGCGGTGGGAATCCGGGTTCGCCGCCAGTGCCGGGCCGCGGTACCTCGGGTTCGTGACCGGCGGGGCCACCCCCGCGTCGCTGGCCGGTGACTGGCTCACCGCCGCCTACGACCAGAATCCGGCCAGCGGGATGGACTCCTCCGCCCAGGACCTCGAACGCGAGACCGTCGGCTGGCTGGCCGAACTGTTCGGGCTGGGTCCCGAGTTCTCCGGTGCGTTCGTCACCGGCGCGACGATGTCCACGGTGACCGGGCTGGCCATCGCCCGCGAGTGGGTCGGCGAACAAGCCGGGGTAACCGTTTCCGCCGACGGCGCCGCCGCGCTCGGGCCCGTCACCGTGCTTTCCGGTTCGCCGCACTCCAGCATCCTGAAGGCGTTGTCGTTCCTCGGGATGGGCCGTTCCTCGCTCCGGAAGGTGCCCGTGCTGCCGGGCCGCGAAGCCGTCGATGTCGCGAAGCTCGCCGAAGCGCTTGAGGCGCTCGATGGCCCGGCGATCGTCGTCGCGAACGCCGGGACCGTCAACACGGTCGATTTCGACGACCTCCGGGCGATCGCCGCGCTCAAGGAGCGGCACGAGTTCTGGCTGCACGTCGACGCCGCGTTCGGCGGGTTCGCCGCGCTCGCGCCGGAGCACGCCGCCCTCGCCGCGGGCCTCGAGCTGGCCGACTCGGTGGTCGTCGACCTGCACAAGTGGCTCAACGTGCCCTACGATTCGGCCGTCCAGTTCACCCGCCGCCGCGATCTGCAGCTGCGGGTCTTCAGCAACAACGCCGCCTACCTCGGCGAAATCGGCGAGACCCCGGACTTCCTGCACCTCACGCCGGAGAACTCCCGGCGGCTGCGCGCGCTGCCCGCCTGGTTCTCGCTCGTCGCCTACGGCCGTGCCGGGCACCGGGAGATCGTCGAGCGCTGCGTGGCGCTGGCCCGGGACCTGGGCGCGCGGATCGACGGCTCGGCCCGCTGGCAGCTGCTCGCGCCGGTTCGGCTCAACGTCGTCTGTTTCACCCCGGCCGGGGACGTCACGCAGGACCGGATCGACGCCCTCGTCCGCGCCATCGCCGAAGACGGCACCACGTTCCTGACCCCGACGGTGTACGACGGCCGGCCCGCGCTGCGCGCCGCCTTCAGCAACTGGCGGACCACCACCGCCGACGTCGACCGGATCTTCGCCGTGCTGGAACGCCTGGCCGCCGGCTAGCTGCGGTCCGACTTCGGCATCAGGTACTTCCACGGCGACGCGCCCACGCCCAGTTCGCACGGCACGTGCACCAGCGACGGCCGGCCCGCCGCGAACGCCTTCTCCAGTGCACCCCGCAGGTCGTCCGGGGTGCGGGCGGTCAGGCCGAGCGCGCCGAACGTCTCGGCCAGGCGGGCGAAGTCCGGATTCCGCAGCCGGCCGCCCAGCGCGCGGCCCTCGAACAGGCGCTCCTGGTCGAGGTGGACGTTGCCGTAGGAGCCGTTGTCGAACACGACCGCCACCACGTTCAGTCCGTATTGGACAGCCGTGGCGAGTTCCTGCGCGGCGAACATGAAGCCGCCGTCGCCGGCCACCGAAACCACCGGGCGGCCGGGGAACGCCGCCTGCACGCCCAGCGCCGTCGGGTAGCCGAAGCCGAGCGTGCCCTGGTGGCCGCACGTGACGAACGTGCGCGGCGCGTAGACCTCGAACCCGAAGTACGACGCGAAGCCGACCTGGCAGATCTCTTCGACGAAGAAGCCGTCGCGCGGTAGCACGTCCCGGATCGCGCGGAGGTACTCCAGTTCCGGTCCGACGTCGGCGAAACGCTCCGCCACCGTGGCCTTCAGCGCGGCGAACTCCGCCGTCCGGTCCGTCCGTTGTGGACCGAGGGCGCCGGTCAGCGCGGCCGTGGCGTCGGCCGCGTCGGCGACGATCGCGACGTCCGCCTCGAGCCGGGTCGCCTGCCGCGGGTCGATGTCGAGCAGGATCGTCTTCAGGCCCGCGGGCTTGTCCGGCCAGCGGAACCAGGACAGCTCCAGGCGGGAGCCGATCCCGATGACGACGTCGGTCTCGGCCCACCGCTCGAAGCCGGAGACGCAGGTGAAGCCGAGCGGGTGGTCGTCGCCCACGATGCCGCGCCCGCCGCGGAACGGCACCACCGGCGCCTGCAGCCGCTCGGCCAGCGCCCGGACCTCGGCGGCGGCGTGCCGGGCGCCGCCGCCCACCATGATCATCGGGTGCTTCGCGCCGTCCAGCAGTTCGGCGGCTTTCCCGACCGCGCCCGGGTCGACGGCCGGGCGCGGCAACGGCAGCGGGCCGGTGGCTTCGTCCGGCGCGCGCTGCCCCAGCACGTCCCACGGCACCGCCAGGGAAACCGGCCGCGGCCGCCCGCCGGCCGCCTCCCGGAACGCCGTCGCCAAGGCGTCGGGCACCTCCGCCGGGTGCTCGACGAGCGCCGACCACTTGGTGATCGTCCGCAGGGTCGCCAGCTGGTCCGGCATCTCGTGCAGGTGCCCGAGCCCGCGGCCGAGGTACGCGCGCGGGATCTCGCTCGTCAGGCACAGCACCGGCGCGCTCGCCCCGTGCGCCGAGAGCATCGCCGCCGACGCGTTCAGGACGCCGGGGCCCGGCACCACGGTGTACACGCCGGTGCGGCCGGTCGCCTGGGCGTACCCGAACGCCATGTAGGCCACGGTCTGCTCGTGCCGGGCGCCGATCACCCGGATGTCGCCCTCCGCGCGGGCGAGGCTGTCGAACAGGTCGTAGGTCTGCACGCCGGGCAGGCCGAAGACGGTGTCCACGCCGTGGGCCCGCAGCCCGTCGACGATGAGGTCGGCCGCGGTCGGGGCAGGCGGGGGGATCGGCATCGGCGCGGCCTCCTGAGCGTCGTCCGTCGGCGGAACCATATATGGTTTCCTACATGATCAGCGCGTCCTCGGGAAGACCGGTCACCAAGTCCCAGCTGGCCTACGAGACGATCAAAGCCCGGATCCTCGCCGGCCGGTACGGACCGGGATACCGCCTGGTGCTGGACCAGATCGGCCGCGAGCTGGACGTCAGCGCGGTGCCGGTCCGCGAAGCGCTGCGCCGGCTGGAGGCCGAGGAGCTGATCGAGTTCGAGCGGAACGTCGGCGCCCGGGTCGTGGCCATCGACCCGATCGCCTACCAGCACGCGATGCAGACGGTCGCGATCGTCGAAGGCGCGGCGACCGGTCTCGCCGCGCCGCTGCTCACGGCGGAGGCCCTGGGACGGGCCCGTGAGCTCAACGACCGGATGCGCCGCAGCCTCGCCGAGTTCGACCCGCTGGCGTTCACCGCGCTGAACGCCGAATTCCACGAGGTGCTGTTCAGCGCCTGCCCCAACCCGAACCTGGTGGACCTGGTGCAGCGCTGCTGGACCCGCCTGGCCGCGGTCCGCGACAGCACGTTCACGTCGGTGCCGGGGCGCGCACCGGTGTCGATCGAGGAACACGAACGGCTGCTGGCGCTGATCGAGGGCGGGGCCGGCCCGGACGAGGTCGAGCGGTTCGCCCGGGGGCACCGGATGGCGACCCTGGAGGCGTATCTCGCCCGGGACCGGTGAGAGCGGCCGGTTGTTTCCCCGGTCGCGGGATGCCAGGGTCGGGACGTGCCGATCTTCTCCGCGCCGGACGGAACCGGGCTGGCCGTGCGCTTCGGCGGTTCCGGCGCCGAGCCGCCGGTGGTGTGCCTGCCCGGCGGCCCGATGCGGGCCGGCGTCTACCTCGGGGACCTCGGCGGGCTGAGCGCCCGGCGGCGCGTCGCCGTGCTGGACCTGCGGGGCACCGGCGCCTCCGAGGAACCCCGTGACCCCGCCACCTACCGGTGCGACCGCCAGGTCGAGGACGTCGAGGCGCTGCGCAAGCACCTCGGCCTCGACCGGTTCGACCTGCTCGGGCACTCGGCCGGAGCGAGCCTGGCCCTGCGGTACGCGGCCCGGTATCCGGAGCGGCTGCGCCGGCTCGCGCTGATCGCGCCGAGCCCGCGGGCCGTCGGGTTCGAGCTGCCCGCCGCGGAACGCCTGCGGATCGTGGCCCGGCGCGCCGGCGCTCCCTGGTTCGCCGCCGCATCGGCCGCCTACGGGGCGATCGCCGCGCAGACCGCGACCGGCGCCGACTGGGCCGCCGTCGCGCCGCTGTACTACGGCCGCTGGGACGCTGAGGCCCAGCGGCACCACGCCGGGGAACGCGTCCAGCGCAACGGCGCGGCGGCGCGGATCTACAACTCCGCCGGCGCTTTCGAGCCCGAGGCGACCCGCGCCGCGCTCGGCGCCGTCACCGCTCCGGTGCTGGTGCTGGCCGGTGAGCTGGACTGGATCGCCAGCCCGGCGGTCGCGGAACGCCTCGCCGGGCTGTTCCCGGACGGCCGGGTCGTCGTGCTGCCCGGGGCCGCGCACTACCCGTGGCTGGACGACGCGCCGGCGTTCGGCTCAGCCGTGGGCGGCTTCCTGGCCTGAGCCCGGGTTGCGGCGCGGCTTGATGCGGACGGCCGGCAAAGCCGGGGCGGGCAGGCGCTGGGGAGTGCCCGCGTAGCCCGTGACGCTGCCGAACTGGTCCGATCCGGCCTGCCACGCTTCGCGGAACGCAGCGATCTCTTCGTGGGTGCGGCCGACGAAGTTCCACCACATCAGGATTTCTTCGTCGAACGGGGTACCGCCCAGCAGGAGGAACCGGGCCGGGGTGGTGCCGCGGTTGCTCAAGGTCAGGGAGCGCATCCCGGTGCCGACGTAACCCAGCTCCGCCGCGCGGACGCGGGTGCCGGCCACGACGACGTCGCCGGTGTCCACCAGGACGCCGTGCTCGAAGCCGGGGTCCACGCCGAGGGACATGTGGGCGTCCGGGCCCAGCACGACCTCCGCGCCCAGCAGCGGGGTGAACGTCGGGATCGGGGACGTGCGCCCGGCCAGCGACCCGAGGAACACCCGGATTTCGGCGCCTTCGATCCGGTTCACCGACGGCACGTAGTGGTCGAAGGCCCGGGCGGTGTGCCGATGGCGTTCGGGCAGGGCCACCCAGAGCTGGACGCCGTGGAGGGTCTGGGTGGCCGCGGTCGAGACCTCCGAGTGGCAGATGCCGTGACCGCCGGTCATCAGGTTCAGCTCGCCGGGGCGGACCAGCGCGTGCGTGCCCAGGCTGTCGCGGTGCTCGATTTCGCCGGCGAAGAGCCAGCTCACCGTCTGGAGGCCGGTGTGCGGGTGCGGCGCCACGTCCATCGCGCCGGGGCCGGTGACCTCGTCCGGGCCGTAGTGGTCGGCGAAGCACCAGGCGCCGATCAGGGAGCGCGACCGCTGGGGAAGGGTCCGGCGGACGCGCATCGCGCGGGGGCCGCCCAGGGGGACCTCGCGCGGGGTGAGGACCTCGACGGCCGGACGGTCGGGGTCGGCGGCCGCGGGCCGGTCGCCGCAGGCGACCTCGGCGGGGGCGGCCTCGGTGTTGCTCATGTCCGCCACGGTAGTCGTGGTCGCGGT
>NZ_PPHG01000072.1 GCF_002904295.1 Amycolatopsis sp. CA-128772 | reverse complement strand
CCGGTGGATGCCCTGAACACCGACGAACAGGCGCCGTCGAGCCTGAGCCGGGCCGCCGCCCGCACCCTCGCCACCACCACCAAATCCGTCCCCCAAATGCAAGGCATCTCCACCCGCTGGCTCCTCAAACTCCTCCCCTGGGTCGAAGTCTCCGGCGGGGCCTACCGCGTCAACCGCCGCCTCTCCTACGCCGTCGGCGACGGCCGCGTCACCTTCACCACCACCGGCGCCCAGGTCCGCGTCATCCCCCCCGAACTCGGCGAACTCGCCCCCCTACGCGGCTACGACGACGAAGACGTCCTCACCGAACTCGCCGCCCGCTTCACCCAACACGACTACCAACCCGGCGACACCCTCGTCGAATTCGGCTCCCCCGCCGACCACGTCCACCTCATCGCCCACGGCAAAATCACCAAAACCGGCACCGGCGCCTACGGCGACCAAGTCGTCCTCGGCACCCTCGCCGACGGCGACTACTTCGGCGACACCACCCTCACCCAACACGACGGCATCTGGGAATTCACCGCCAAAGCCGTCACCACCACCACCGTCCTCACCCTCCCCCGCCACGACTTCGACGACGTCCTCGCCCGCTCCCAAACCCTCCAAACCCACCTGGCGAGCTACCTCGCCCGCAACAGCGACACCGCCCGCAACGACCACGGCGAAGCCGAAATCTCCCTCGCCTCCGGCCACGACGGCGAACCCGTCCTCCCCTCCACCTTCGTCGACTACGAAGCCCGCCCCCGCGAATACGAACTATCGGTGGCCCAGACGGTCCTGCGCGTCCACTCCCGCGTCGCCGACCTCTACAACCAGCCCATGAACCAGATCGAACAACAACTCCGCCTCACCGTCGAGGCACTGCGGGAACGCCAGGAACACGAACTGATCAACAACACCGACTTCGGGCTCCTCCACAACGCCGACTTCGCCCAACGCGTCCCCACCCGCACCGGCCCACCCACCCCCGACGACCTCGACCACCTGCTCACCCTCGTCTGGAAAGACCCCGGCTTCTTCCTCGCCCACCCCAAAACCATCGCCGCCTTCGGCCGCGAATGCACCAAAGCCGGCCTCTACCCCGCAAGCGTCGACTACGGCGGCCACCACGTCCCCGCCTGGCGCGGCATCCCCATCCTGCCCTGCAACAAAATCCCCGTCACCGAAACCCGCACCAGCTCCATCCTGCTCATGCGCACCGGCGAACAAGCCCAAGGCGTCGTCGGCCTCCACCAAACCGGCCTGCCCGACGAATACCAACCCGGCCTCAACGTCCGCTTCATGGGCATCAACGAACAAGCCATCATCTCCTACCTCGTCTCCGCCTACTACTCCGCCGCCGTCCTCGTCCCCGACGCCCTCGCCGTCCTCGAAGCCGCCGAAATCGGCCGGGAGGAGTAACCCGCACCCGGAATCCGTCGTGCCCTCCTGCTGCTGGCCGCCACGGTCATCGGCCCCGGTGTCGGTGCCGGGCTCGTTCCCCTCGTCCGCGAAGTTTCCCGATCCCTCCAAGCGGATCGACGGCACCCGCATCACGGCCAAGTCGGACTGGCGGTGCCGGCGCGAGGAGATCAATAAGCTGGCCGAGCGCACGATCTACGGTCAGAAACCGGCGAAGCCGGCCACCGTCAGCGGCACCGTGGCGGGCACGAACAGCACCGTCAACGTGACCGAAAACGGCCGCAGCGCGACGTTTTCCGCCGGCGTGCAGCTGCCCAGCGGGTCGCGACCGATCCCCAGCCGTGTTCGTGGTGGGCGGGTTCGGCGCGGGCACCGCCACGATGAAGGCGTCCGGCGCCGCCGTAATCAGTCACGACCCCCTGGCCGTCGGCAGAGAAGGCACCCACTGCCCCACCCGCCCCGAAGGGCGCACGCCGCTGCAGCAGGACATCCGGAAGTTGCTGCTGAAGCCCGGCAGCGCGGCCGGCACGTTCCGGATTTCGCCCCGGAAGCAGGGAAACCCGGCGGACTGGCGCGACCGGCCGGCCCCAGTCCTCACTGACGGCCCGGGGACTCCGACGACGCCGGTTCCCCCGGGCGACACCTGCACCGGCACGACAGCAAGTTGCGCCGCGGGCTAGCGGCGGGGCTCGTCCAGCTCTTCGGCAGGCCACCGGGCCAGAAAGGCACCGAGAGCGTCGTCGATGAGCACCCCGCGCGCGGTCGGCTCGTAGTCGGCGCCGAGGTGCTCGGTGAAGGCTCCGCTCATCACGTCGATGACCGCTTCCTGCTGGTCGGGTGTGGGCCTCTCGCGGGCCTGCAGCGCGGCCAGCAACCCGGGATCCCGTTCGCGGAGCAGCTGGACGAGGACGGCCCGGAACTTGCCGGGCACCTCGTCGATGACGTTGCGCACGCCCACCTCCCCCGGCTCCGTGCCCGACCGTACCGAACGCGGCCGGGGTGGGCGACCGCGTGTCGCCCACCCCGCGCGCGCCGTCGCGCTGGCAGGATCGCGCCATGGAACGCGTGCTCGGCATCGGTGGGTACTTCATCCGCGCTTCGGACCCCGCCGCCCTCGGCGCCTGGTACCGGGACTGCCTCGGCCTCGACACCGGCGAACACGGCGTCTGGCAGCAGGAGCCCGGCCCCACCGTCTTCGCGCCCTTCGAAGCCGGGACCGGCTACTTCGGCTCGCGCTCGCAGCAGACCATGCTCAACTTCCGGGTCCGCGACCTCGACGCCATGCTCGCCCAGCTGCGCGAGCGCGGCGCCGACGTGGCCGACGACGTCCAGGACATGCCCGGCGCCGGGCGGTTCGGGTGGGTCACCGATCCCGAAGGGAACCGGGTCGAGCTCTGGCAGCCGGCCTAGAGGACGAAGCCCGTCGGGAACGGGTCGGCCGGATCCAGCAGGTACGTTGCCGTGCCGGTGATCCACGCGCGGCCCGAGAACTCCGGGACCACCGCCGGCACGCTGCCGACCGTCGTCTCGGCGATCAGCTCGCCCGTGAACGTCGTGCCGATGAACGACGCGTTCTCGAACGGCGTGTGCAGGGGCAGCTCGCCGCGGGCGTGCAGCTGGGCCATCCGGGCCGACGTGCCCGTGCCGCACGGCGAGCGGTCGAACCAGCCCGGGTGGATGGCCATCGCGTTCCGCGACGCGCGGGCGTCCGAACCGGGCGCGAGGAACTGGACGTGCTTGCAGCCGCCGATCAGGGGATCGGCCGGGTGCTTCGGCGGGCGCTGCTCGTCGATCGCGGCCATGATCGCCAGGCCGGCCGTCAGGATGCGGTCCTTCTCCGCGCGGTCGAACGGGATGCCGAGCCGGGCCAGGTCCAGGATGGCGTAGAAGTTGCCGCCGTACGCGAGGTCGTAGCGGACGGAACCCAGGCCCGGCACGGAGACCTCGGCGTCGCGCTCGGCGAGGAACGAGGGGACGTTGCGCAGCTTCACGCGCTCGGCGTGCCCGTCGCGGACCGACACCTCGGCGTGCACCAGCCCGGCCGGCGTGTCCAGGCGGACCACCGTCGTCGGCTCGGTCACCTCGACCATGCCGGTCTCCACCAGCACCGTGGCCACGCCGATCGTGCCGTGGCCGCACATCGGCAGGCAGCCGGACACCTCGATGTACACCACGCCCCAGTCGGCGTCGTCGCGGCAGGGCGGCTGGAGGATCGCGCCGCTCATCGCGGAGTGGCCGCGTGGCTCGTTCATGAGGAACTGCCGCAGGTGGTCCAGGTGCGCCATGAAGTAGCGACGGCGCTCGGCCATCGTGTCACCCGGGATCGGGCCGACGCCGCCGGTCACCACCCGGGTCGGCATGCCCTCGGTGTGCGAGTCGACCGCCGTGATCGCGCGCGAGGAACGCATCTACGCCACCCCCAGCGCCGAGAGCGCGCGGCCCATGTCGGCGCGGACCTGTTCGCGGTGCGCGTCCGAGAGCGGCCCCCGCGGCGGGCGGCACGGCCCGCCGCGGCGGCCGACCATGTCCATCCCCAGCTTGATGGCCTGGACGAACTCGGTTCGCGAGTCCCAGCGGAACGCCGCCACCAGCGGTTCGTACAGCGCCCGGGCCTGTTCGAGCTTGCCCGCCGTGGCGAGCTCGAACAGGCGCGCCGACTCGGCCGGGAACACGTTGGGGAACCCGGCGAACCAGCCGGTGGCGCCCATCAGCAGGCTCTCCAGGACGACGTCGTCGGCGCCGCCGATCACGGCCAGCCCCGGTGCCCGCTCGCGGATCTCCAGCACCCGGCGGACGTCGCCGGAGAACTCCTTGACGGCCACGACGTTGTCGATCTGCGCGAGCTCGGCCAGCAGGTCCGGCGTCAGGTCGACCTTGGTGTCCAGCGGGTTGTTGTAGACCATCACCGGCAGCCCGGCCGACGCCACCGCTGCGAAGTGGGCGACCACCTCGCCGCGGTTGGCGCGGTAGAGCGTCGGCGGCAGGCAGAGCACGCCGTGCGCGCCGTCTTCGGCCGCCGCCTCGGCCCACGCGCGGGCCTGGTGCGCGCCCGGGGCGTGCACGCCGGCGACGACGATCCCGTCGGACCCGACGGCCTCGATCGCGGTGCGGGCGACGCGGCGGCGTTCGTCGTCGGTGAGCGAGGAGTACTCGCCGAGGGAGCCGTTCGGGCCGACCCCGCGGCAGCCGTTGTCCACGAGCCAGCGGCAGTGCTCGGCGTAGGCGTCGTAGTCGACGGCCAGCCCGGCGGGCGCGCTGTCGTCGGCCCGGTAGGGCAGCGCGGCGGCGACGACCACGCCGCCGAGGTCGCGGGTGCTCATGCTGGGGTCTCCTTCGGATCGGCGAGCTCGCCCAGGCGGATCGGCTGGGCGATCGGACGGTGGTGCCGCTCGGGGGTGCCGCACAGGTCGGCGACGGCGGCACCGCACATCCGGCCCTGGCACGGCCCGAGCCCGGCGCGGGTGCCGAGCTTGAGCGCGTGCGGGCCCGGTGCGGCCGGGTCGGCGACGGCTCGTTCGAGGTCGTCGTAGGTGGTTTCTTCGCAGCGGCAGACGATCGTGTCCGTTCGCAGCCAGCCGCGCCACGCCGGGCCGATCGGGTGCGCGGCGGCGAGCCGCCGGGCGAACGCCCGGGCGTGGGCACGCTTCCGGAGCAGGGCGCGGCTCGGTGTCCCGCCGGCGGCGGCCCGCCCGGCGATCGCGCCTTCCGCCGCGGCGGCGGCCGCACCGCCGATACCGGTGAGCTCGCCGGCGGCGAACACGCCGGAGACGCTCGTGCGCTGGTCGGGACCGACGCGGACGAACCCGCCGTCGAGGGCGCAGCCGGCCGCGACGGCCAGTTCGGGTTGCGGCACGAAGCCGTGGGAGACGCAGAGGGCGTCGACCTCGTGGGTGCGTTCGGTGCCGGGGACGACCGACCAGTCCGCGCGGACGCGGGCGGTGACGGCTTCGCGGACCCGGTCGTCCCCGCGGGCTTCGATGACCGTCCGGCCCAGGTGGTACGGCACCCGGTGCCGGGCCAGCGTGCCGGCGTAGCGGCCCAGTTCCCCCAGCTTGCCGACGTGCGCGGCGGCCCGCCACGACCATCCGTCGAGGACGGCCGGCAGCGGGTTCGCTTCCAGGACCGCGAGGACGCCGGCTCCGGCGTGCAGGAGCGATCCGGCGACCGGCAGCAGGAACGGCCCGGCCCCGGCGACGAGTACGCGCCGCCCGACGGCAACCCCCTCGCCCTTGGCCAGCGCCTGCGCTGCGCCCGCGGTGAAGACGCCGGGCAGCTGCCAGCCGGGGAAGGGCAGGACGCGGTCGTGCGCGCCGGTGGCCAGGACGAGCGCGTCGGGTTCGAGGGTGTGGCGCGCCCGGTCCGTCCCGTCGGCCGGGCCGCGCAGGACGTGCACCCGCTTGCCCTCCAGGGCCCAGACGGTGCTTTCCGGCCACCACGTGCACCGGTCGAGGAGCGGCCCGAACCGGTGCGCGGCGCCCCGGTGGTACTGCCCGCCGGGCGTGTCCGCCTGGTCCAGGACGGTGACTTCGGCACCGGCGTCCAGCGCATGCCCGGCGGCTGCGAGCCCGGCGGGCCCGGCCCCGATGACGACGACGTGCGTCACGCGCCCTCCACCCGGGACTGGGTCCGGACGTCGTCGCCGTCGGCGGCGCGACGGCGGCAGGCACGGACGTCGGCGACGCCGTTCACGGTGAGCAGGCAGTCGAAGCAGGCGCCGATCCCGCAGAAGACACCGCGCGGCGCGCCGGAGCGCGTGGTGCGCCAGGACCGCCGTCCGGCGGCGAGCAGCACGCCGGCGACGGTCTGCCCGGCGACACCGGTCACGGTCTCGCCGTCGACCGTGATCGCGATCGGCCGCCCGGTCACGCCAGCACCGCCGGACGGTCCACAGTGAACTCCGCCACCGGCATGGACGGTTCCTCGCCGGTCAGCAGCTCGCGCAGGAGCAACGCCGTGCCCACGCTCAACCCGATCCCCGCCCCTTCGTGTCCCGTTGCGTGCCACAGGTTTTCCAGCCTCGGGTCTTCGCCCAGCACCGGCAGGTGGTCGTCGACGTAGGGCCGGAAGCCGCCGTACGCGCGCATCACCGCCGCGTTCGCCAGGGCCGGGAACAGCCGGACCGCCTTGGCCGCGATCGCGCCCAGCACTCCCGGGGAGATCGTGTCGTCGAACCCGACGCGGCGGCGCGACGAGCCGATCAGCACCGTGCCTCCCCGCGTCGACTCCACCACCGCCGACGTCTGCAGGTCACCGCTGCCTGTGCCGACCGCGCCGACGTAGTCCGCGTCGTAGACCTTGTGCCGCACCACACCCGGCATCGGCGTGGTCACCAGGACCTCGCCGCGGCGGGGGCGGACCGCGATCGGCGCGCCCATGCGGGCCGACACGAGTCCCGCCCACGGGCCCGCCGCGTTCACCACGACGTCGGCCTCGAGCACTTCGCCGCGCACCCGGACGCCCGTGATCCGGCCGCCGCGGACCACCGCGCCCGTCACCTCGGCGTCGGTGCGCAGCCGCGCGCCGTGGGCGAGCGCCGAGCCCAGCAGGGCCAGCGCGGCGCCGGCCGGCTGGACCTGGGCGTCCTCCGGGTAGCGGACCGCGGCGGTCACCTCCCGGGTCAGCGCGGGTTCGGCCGCCGCGACGTCCGCCGCCGACAGGTGCTCGGTGCGCACGCCGGCCGCGGCCTGGGCCCCGGCGAACGCGACGAGCGCGCCGGCGCCGGCTTCGGTGGTGGCGACGACGATGCCGCCCTTCGGGTCGAACTCCGCCGCGGCCGCCGCGCGCGGCTCGAACTCCGCCACCAGCCGCGGCCACAGCCGGGCGGACAGCTGCGCGAGCGCGAGTTCCGCGCCGGGTCCCTTGTCGGAGACCAGGATGTTGCCCTCGCCGTGCGAAGTCGTGCCGCCCGCGGGCCGGCCGCGGTCGAGGACCAGGACGTCGAAGCCGGCCCGGGCGAGCTCCCCGGCGCACGCCGCGCCGACGATGCCGGCGCCGATCACCACCACGCGCGTTCGGTTCATCGACCCTCCCAGCGTTCGGTATAGCGAACGATAGGTGTCCGGGCCGAGGGGTGTCAATCCTGCAGGACGGGGTGCGGCCGGCCGTCGAGCCGTTCGTCCGCGCGGTACTGCAGCAGGAGCACCGAGTGCACCGGGGCGGCGAGCGGGGTGTAGCTGTGCGGCTCGCGGGCGTCGAACGCGACGTAGTCGCCGGGCCCGAGGTCGACGGTCCGCCCGGCCACCTCGACGCGCAGCTCACCGGTCTGCACGACGGTGTGCTCGACACCGACGTGTCCCTGCGACCGCTGCGGCGCGTCCCCGCGGACCACCTGGTCGTACACCTCGAAAACGCTGTTCCCGGCTTCGATGCGGCGCAACGGCCGCAGGTCGATGCCCTCGCCGCGGAGCACCTCGACCCCGGCGGCCCGCACGACGGTCAGCCCGCCGCGCGGCCGGTGGTCGAGCAGGTCGGAGATCGCCACCTCCAGGACCCGGGACAGGCTGAACACGGTCTCGATGGTCGGGTTGCCGGTGCCGCCCTCCAGCTGCGACAGCGTCGCCTTGCCGATCCCCGAGCGCCGGGACAGCTCGGACAGCGACAGGCCGCGCGCCGCCCGGGCCGCCCGCAGGTTCACCGCGAGCATGTCGCGGATCGACGGGCCGCCGTCATCGTTCGGTAAAGCGTCCATCGGCCGCGCCCTTCGTTCGGTTTGCCGATCGGGCCGGGCTAATGATGCCACGCCGTGAACAACCTGGGCGGGTGAACCAGTCGATCCTCGCCATGGCCGATCTGGCGACCCCCATGGCCATCCGGGTGGCGGCGACCCTCAGCCTCGCCGAACACGCGGGCGGCGGAGCCACGGCCGCCGGACTCGCGTCCGGAACCGGCGCGCCGGCCCCGGCGTTGACCTGCCTGCTCGATCACCTCGTCACGGCCGGGGTCTTCGCGTTCGACGCGGAGTCCGGCCGCTACCGGCCCACGGAGCTCGGTGCGCAGCTGCGGGCGGACGCACCCGAGGGCGTCAAGCCGCTGCTCGACATCCACTGCGCCGGCGGGCGCGCCGAACTCGCCTTCGCCGACCTGCTGGGCACGATCACCACCGGCGAGCCCGCGTACGAACGCCGGTACGGGCGCGGGTTCTGGGCCGACATCGACGCCGAGCCGCGGCTGCGGCGCTCGTTCGACGCCCAGATGACCTGGCGGTTCCGGACCCAGGCGCCGCAGATCGCCGCGCGCTTCGGCTGGGCCGGTTCCCCCGGATCGTCGACGTCGGCGGGGGTGACGGCGTCCTGCTCGCGGAGATCCTGCGCGCCCATCCCGCGGTGCGCGGCGAGGTGCTGGACCTGGCGCCGTCGGCGACCGCGGCGGCCGACCGGTTCGCGGCGGCCGGGTTCGGCGACCGGGCCGGCGCGGTGTCCGGCAGCTTCTTCGACCCGCTGCCCGCGGGCGCCGACGCCTACGCGCTGTCCGACATCCTGCACGACTGGGACGACGAGCACGCCCGCCGGATCCTGACCGCGTGCCGGGAGGCCGCCGGGCCGGCCGGGACGGTGGTGGTGATCGAGCCGCTGCGAGCAGGCGCGGGCACGGCGATGGACCTGTTCATGCTGATGTGCTTCGGCGGCCGGGAACGGACGGCGGGCGAGCTGACCGACCTGGCGGCGGACTGCGGCCTGGTCCTGCGCGACACGGTCGCGGTGTCCGACGGCCGGACGGCCCTCGAGTTCTTGACTCTCCAGCCGCAGGAGACTTTACCGTCGCGGACATGACGATCACGGTCCTCGACACCTACCCGGCGATGCAGGCGATCCTGCAGGCGCCGACCGGCCGGCCCGAGCTGCTGCGGGAGATGCTGCAGCCGGCGGCGGGCATGTACCGGTACTTCCCGGGCGAACCGGACCTGGTCGCGATGCACGCGATGGGGTCGGGTTTCCCCCTCGACCGCGACGGCGAGCGGTGCCTCGAAGCGCTCGAAGCCCTGCACGACGCGGACGCGTGGACGCGGATCCGGCGCGCGCTCGGCGAGGCCGCCGCCGCGTTGCCGGGTGTCACCGTGCCGGACATCGTGGTCCTGCTGGTGCTGGGCGACCCGGGCGACGAGTACTTCATGGGCCCGGCGGCGGGTGTGGTGGGCAACGGCAGCGTGCCGGGGTACGTGTACCTGAACGTGTGGCCGTTCCCGGCAAACCTGGCCCGCCTGGAGGCGACGGCGGTCCACGAGCTGCACCACAACCTCCGCTACGCCCCGGGCGGCGTGGTGTGGGACCCGGCGACGGTGACGGTCCGGGAGCAGGTGGTGTCCGAGGGCCTGGCGGACGCCTTCGCCCGGCAGCTGCACGGCGACGAGCTGGGCTACACGCGCATCGGAGTGCCGCACCTGGCCGACGACGCGGTGTTCGCGAAGGTGCTGTCCGGCCTGGAGGTGACGGGCATGCGGAACTTCACCGCCTGGGTCCACGGCGACGCGGCGGCGGCCCGCTTCGGAGCAACCCCGGTCGGCCTGCCGACGGGCGCGGGCTACGCGGCGGGCAACCGGCTGGTGGACGCGTACCTGGCGGCCACCGGCCGGACCGCGGCGGAGGCGCTGCACGCGGACAGCCGGGAGGTCGTGGAGGTGGGCCGGGCCCACCTCGCGGCCTGACCCCGCCGCGAGGTGCCCGAGCCCCCGTTACGGCGTGTACGTCAGGCAGTTCGCCGCGTGGCCGCCGTCGCCCGGGCCGACGCGGATGCTCGATGCCGTGCACTCCAACGACGAATTGTGGCGGCAGTCCACTCGCGAACACGCGCCGACCTGGGCCACCACCCGGTCCAGGCCGCCCTTCGTGTTCAGCGGGACGAACGTTCCGCAGTCCGCCGATCCGTTGCCGCCGCCGACCGTGATCGCGAACGCGTGGCAGCCGTCGTGGTTGTAGGAACAGCCGCTCACCGTGCACTCGTGCACGGCCGGCATTTCGGTGGTGGTCATCCGCACTCCTGGTTCCGTGGTGGGAAAGCAGTCGATCTCCCGACGCTCCCACCCCGGCCGCGGCCCCGCAACGCGCGGGCCCACGGCCGGGTGAACCTCCCGCCCGATCGGGCCAGGCTCAGTGCGAAACGATGTTCGGGTCGCTGACGCTCGGCCGCCCGGTCTCGAAGTGGCCCGCCACGCGCCGCAGGAAGTGCGGGTCCTGGTCCGAACCGATCGAGACGTCGTACCAGTTGCCGCTGCGCCGCGTCTCCACCGATTCGACCACCCGCGCCCCCGGCTTCAGCAGGCGCGTCGTCGAGCAGCGCCCGTACGCGTCCGTCAGCGTCAGCCGCGCCGCCGTCGAGCCGCTGTTCGTGAGCACCAGCTGCAGGTTCCCGCTGCGTCCCTCCGGCCGCACGCTCACCTCGGGACCGGCGCCGCCGCCGCGGAACCGGCGGACGAAACCGTTCGGTCCGTACACCGTGTAGTCGTAACCACCGCCGGACACCGGCAGCGTGGCGGTGAGCGAGCGGCCGGCGCCGGCGGTGTAGGTGCGCGGGTCGCCGCCCGGCGTCGCCACGTAGAACGTCGCGCCCGCGCGGCCCTGGTTGGCGAACGTCACGTGCAGGCCGTCCGCCGCCAGCCGGGCGTCGGCCGCCAAGTCGTACGGCAGGGCGCGGGCCGGGCGCTGCCCGGGCTCCTGCTTCGGCAGCACCGTGCGGGCCGGGACCGCCGGCACGTAGTCCGGGTGGCGCTCGCGGTCCGGCGGGAGGTAGCCCGCGGTGTCCGGCAGCGCCGGGACCGCCGTGTCCGTGCGCGCGAAGTCGAACGCCGAAGTCAGGTCACCGCAGACCGACCGGCGCCACGCCGAGATGTTCGGCTCCTGCACGCCGAACCGGCGTTCGACGAACCGGATGATCGACGTGTGGTCGAACGTCTCCGAGCACACCCAGCCGCCCTTGCTCCACGGCGACACCACCAGCATCGGCACGCGCTGGCCGAGCCCGTACGGGCCGGCCGGGTTCGACGCCGACCCCGGGTAGATCTCGCCCGCGGTGTCCACAGTGGACTGCCCGGCCGTCGCGTACGGCGGGACGACGTGGTCGAAGAAGCCGTCGTTCTCGTCGTAGGTGATGAACAGCGCGGTCTTGCTCCACACCTCCGGGTTCGCGGTGAGCGCGTCAAGCACCTGCGCGATGTACCAGGCGCCGTAGTTCACCGGCCAGTTCGGGTGCTCGCAGAACGCCTCCGGCGCGGTGATCCAGGAGACCTGCGGCAGGTTGCCCGCCTTGACGTCGGCGCGGAGCCGGTCGAAGTAGCCCTCGCCCGCCTTGGCGTTCGTGCCGGTGCGGGCCTTGTCGTAGAGCGGGTCGCCGGGCTTGGCGTTGCGGTAGGAGGTGAAGTACAGCAGCGAATTGTCGCCGTAGTTGCCGCGGTAGGCGTCGTCGATCCAGCCCCAGCCGCCGGCGGCGTCGAGGCCGTCGCCGATGTCCTGGTAGATCTTCCACGACACGCCCGCCTTCTCCAGGCGCTCGGGGTAGGTCGTCCAGGAATAGCCCTTTTCGTCGTTGCCGAGGACCGGCCCGCCGCCGCTGCCGTCGTTGCCCGTGTACCCGGTCCACATGTAGTAGCGGTTCGGGTCGGTCGAGCCCATGAACGAGCAGTGGTAGGCGTCGCAGATGGTGAACGAGTCGGCGAGGGCGTAGTGGAACGGGATGTCCTCGCGGGTCAGGTACGCCATCGTGGTCGAGCCCTTCGCGGGCACCCACTTGTCGTACCGGCCGCCGTTCCACGCCGCGTGCGTGTCCTTCCAGCCGTGCGGGAGGTCCTGGATGAACTGCAGGCCCAGGTTGTCCGCGTCGGGGCGGAAGGGCAGGATGTCGCGCTTGCCGTCCGACTGCTCCCACACCGACTTGCCGGAGGCCAGGGTCACCGGCCGCGGGTCGCCGAAGCCGCGGACGCCGCGCAGCGTGCCGAAGTAGTGGTCGAACGACCGGTTCTCCTGCATCAGCACCACGATGTGCTCGACGTCCCGCAGCGTCCCGGTGCGGTGGTGCGCCGGGATTTCGGCCGCGCGGGCGATGCTCGTGGAGAGGGCGGAAAGGGCGGCGGTGCCGCCGGCCAGCTGCAGGAAACGCCGTCGGTTGACGTCCGTCATGGGGACTCCGGGGGTGTCGTGGTGAAGAGCCGGGTCAGTATGGGTGTCCGTTCGAGAACCTGTGCCGGGACTGAGGCTAACTCCGCGCGAAAGCCTGGTTAACGGCTGCGAGCGGACAGGCTCTTGACGGAGATACGGAAGCACGTACTAATGTAGTGCTTCACTATGAACGACGTACCGAACTTCGCCCGCGATCCCGGCGACCGGCTCTACTCCCCCGACGTCCGCAGTGCGCTGGCCGGGTTCACCCTCGGCGAGGACACCGGCGTGCTGGAAGCCGCCGCGGCCGTCCGCACGGCCGCGCGGAGCCTCGACCAGCTGCGCTCGCGGGGCACGGACAGCCGCGGCCTCAGCCCGGGCGCCCTCGACATCCTGATCCGGCTCGGCACCGGCGGCTCCCACGTCAAGGACCTCGCCGCCTCCGCCGGGGTCAGCTCCCGGAACGTGACCGGCCTGGTCGACACCCTGGAACGCGCCGGGTTCGCCGAGCGGGTCCCCGACCCGCGCGACCGGCGGTCGGTGCTGGTCCGGATCACCCCGGACGGCCGGACCTGGCTCGAGGAGTTTCGCCGGCCCTCGCAGCTGGCGATGGCCGCGCTCTTCCGCGGGTTCACCGCCGAAGAAACGACGCAGCTGCGGCACCTGTGCCTGCGGCTGGTGGAAAACCAGCACCACCTCGCCCGCTACCTGGAGGACCGATGACCACCCGCGACACCGTTCAGGCCTACCACCGGGCCCGCTTCGCCGGCGACGTCACGGCCGCGGCCGCACAGCTGGCGGACACCTTCGCCTTCCGGAGCCCGCTGATCACCTCCGCCGACGCGCGCGGTCACCTCGACGGGCTGGCCGCGTTCGTCGGGATCGTCACGGAAGTGGAGATGCTCAGCGAGCTCTACGGCGACTCGGAGGCCACGCTGGTCTACGACGTGCACACCGCCACGCCGGTCGGCGTCCAGCACACCGCCGAGCACTTCCGGTTGCGGGACGGGAAAATCGAGGCCATTTCGCTGATCTTCGACGCGACGCGCTGGCACCCGCTGATGGCGGCCGGGCGGCGGTGAACCGTCCGGGGGGAAGCAGTCCCGCTTCCGCTCAGCGGAGGTCTGAGGGGGGTCGACCTGCGAGCGGAAGCGGGAGTTCGTGGCCGGTACGGGGGTCGCCTCGCGGCGAAAAGCACAACACGGCTCCAGCACCAGCGGTATTCCGTGGAGGCAAGGGGTGAGGCCCGGGGACACCGCCGTACCGACACCCTTTACAACGTCGCGCCACCGCCGGTGTTCCGGCCGGCCGGGGTGACGTGCGTCGCTCGGCCGGCCGGCTCGCGCGTGCGGACCGCCCAGCGGCTCAACGCCGGTACGGGGGCGACGGCGGCGAGGAACACCAGGGCCACCAGCAGCCAGCCCGGGCCGCCGAGCCCGCCCACGGCGAGCGTGAACACACCGGGGCCGACCATCTGCACGGTGGCCGTGGCCGCTTCGGTGACGCCCTGGTAGGCGCCCTTGGCGTCTTCGCGCATCAGCCGCACCGACAGGCCCCAGCCGGCGGCCACGTAACCGAGCTCCCCCACGATGTGCAGCAGCGCGGCCAGCACCACGACCGTGACGGCGCCCGCGCCCGCGCCACCGGACGTCGTGGCCAGCAGCACGCAGCTCGCGGCGAGCGCGACGCCGGACAGCACCGCCGTCCGCGCGGCCTGGGCCACCGTGCGCGCGAACCGCGCGAACGGCACCTGGAACACCGCGATGCCGACCGAACTCAGCACGACCACGACGCCGCCCAGGCCCAGCGGCAGGTGCGTCCGGCCGGCCAGCCAGAGCGGCAGCCCGGCCGACAACATGGCCCAGCACAGGGAAAGCACCGCGGTCGCCGCGACGACGGCCAGGTACGGCCGGTCGCGCAGCACCGCCCGGGCGGCCGTCCGTTCCGCCGGCCGCGGGGCGGGCGCGGGAACCCGCAGCATCGCGGCGGCGAGCACGAGGAAGCTGACGGCGTTGACGGCGATGGCCAGGGTGTAGACCCACCGCGTGTCGGCGGTCAGCACGAGCGCGCCGAGGCCGGCTCCGGCGGCGTACCCGACGTGCTGGGCGACCCGCTGCTGCGCCAGCACGCGCACCCGTTCCGCGGGCTCGGTGACCAGCCCGGTGATCAACGCCGTCCGCACCGCGGTCCCGCCGGTCGCCAGCGCGGTGAAGGGCACGGTGACGGCCATGAACGACCAGGTGGAGCCGACCGCCAGGTAGGCGGCCATCGCGGCGCCCCGCACGAGGGTGAGCACGATCAGCACCGGCCGCGCGCCGGCCCGGTCGGCCAACGCCCCCAGCGGTACGGCGGCGGCCATGCCGGCCGCGCTGGCCACGGCCAGCCCGGCGCCCACCGCGACCGGCGGGATACCGGCGATCCGGGTGAAGTACAGCGCCCAGATCGTGAACCACAGGCCGTCGCCCAGGGCGGACACCCCGCGGCCCCAAAGCAGGCTTCGCATGCAACCACCCTTCACGAGAGCCTGAATGGTAAGCACGGACGCGGCCGGCGTGCAACGACCATTCAGCAATGCGTGAACCGTGTTAGGCTCGGGTCCGGAAGGGACGGGTGATGGGCGGACTGGTCGATGCGGGCAACGCCGTCCAGGGCGCGATCGTCGAGCTGACGCGCGAACTGGCCGATCCCGTGCGGCTCACGGCGTTGCAGGTGCTGGCGGCCGAAGGCCCGCACACGATGGTGCAGCTGGCCGACGCCCTCGGCGTCACCGCGCCGCGGCTGGGCAACCACCTGGCCCGGCTGCGCGCGGCCGGGCTGGTGACCGTCGAGCACACCGGACGGCACGCCCTGTACCGCGCCGGCCGCGACGACCTCCTGCCGGTGCTCACCGCTCTGGCGCACTACGCGGGCAACGATTCGATCGCCCCGCCGGACCGCACCGAGTCGGGCGCGGACATCGCGCACACGTGCTACGACCACGCCGCCGGACGGCTCGGCATCGCGGTGTTCGCCCTGCTCGTCGACCGCGGCGCCCTGCGCCCGCCCGACGGTTCGACCCCGGAGACGGCGCTCGGTGACGACCTTTCGGCGTTCCACGACCTCGGAGTCTCGCCGGCGGAGGTGGACTGCGGCCGCCGCCGCCCGGCGACGGCCTGCCTCGACCGGACCCACCGCGTCCCGCACCTCGGCGGCGTCCTCGGGCACGAGGTCCTGGCCACGTTCCTCGCCGACGGCCTGGTCCGCCGGGGCACCGCGGACCGCGAGCTACGCATCACCGCGCGCGGCCGGCGGCGGTTCGGCGCGCTGTTGCCCGGCTTCGCGTTCGGCTGAGTACTCGGCGCGCAGCCGGCGCTTCACGCGGCTGATCACCCCACGCCGCCGCCGGTCCGGGACCCGCCTACCCGGCTTCGCCCTCGCCCGGATACTCCGCGCGCGGCCAGCCCATCGCACAGCCGATCACCCCACGCCGCCGCCGGTCCGGGACCCGCCTACCCGGCTCCGCCCTCGCCCGGATACTCCGCGCGCGGCCAGCCCATCGCACAGCCGATCACCCCACGCCGCCGCCGGTCCGGGACCCGACCACGGAAGGGATAGCCGGCGCCGGGACGGCCCACCGCCACCGGCCCGGGGACGGGCCGCGGCAGCCGCGGCGCGAGCCGGGGCAGCCACCGCTGTTCCTTGCCGACCGCCAACGCGTACCCGGCCGCGCTGGGCAGGCGCGCCACCAGGTCGTCGCCGAGGTGGAAGGTGAAGTTGTCCCACCCGCCCCGGGCCACCGGCCGGACCGGGCGGTCCGCCCAGTGCGGGAACTGGTCGAGGACCAGGCGGCGCACCTGGCCGGCGTCGACGGTGATGCGCTCCGGGCGCGGGAGATCGGGCACGCCCCGAGTCGACCGGCGCGACGCACCCCGGCGCCACCGGTTATCGGGCGCGGCTCGCCGCGAGGAACTCCCGGTTGAGGGTCGTGATGCTCGCGAACGGGATCCCCTTCGGGCAGGACGCCACGCACTCGCCGGTGTTGGTGCAGCCGCCGAAGCCCTCGGCGTCCATCGCGTCCACCATGTCGAGCACGCGGCGGGCGCGTTCGGGGCCGCCCTGCGGCAGCAGGCTCAGGTGGGTCACCTTCGCCGCCGTGAAGAGGGTCGCCGAGCCGTTCGGGCAGGCCGCCACGCAGGCACCGCAGCCGATGCACGTCGCGTTGTCGAACGCCAGGTCCGCGTCCGGCTTGGGGACCGGGGTCGCGTGGGCGTCCGGGGCGCTGCCGGTGGGCGCGCTGACGTACCCGCCGGCCTGGACGATCCGGTCGAGCGCCGACCGGTCGACGACCAGGTCCTTGACCACCGGAAACCCCTTGGCGCGCCACGGTTCCACGTCGACGACGTCGCCGTCGGCGAAGGAGCGCAGATGCAGCTGGCACGACGTCGTGCGTCCGGGCCCGTGCGCCTGCCCGTTGATCACGACGCCACACGAGCCGCAGATGCCCTCCCGGCAGTCGTGGTCGAACGCCACCGGTTCGTCGCCGGCTTCGATCAGCTGCTGGTTGAGCACGTCGAGCAGTTCGAGGAAGGACATGTCCGGGCCGAGGCCGTCGACCGGGTAGCTGACGAGGCGGCCTTCGGCGGCCGGGCCGGCCTGCCGCCAGACGCGGACGGTGAGTTTCACGTGTAGCTCCGTCGGGTCGGGTGGACCTGTTCGAAGACCAGGTCCTCGCGGTGCAGCACCGGTGGTGTGCCGTACTCCCACGCGGCGACGTGGGCGAAGTTCTCGTCGTCCCGCAGCGCTTCGCCGTCCGGGGTCTGGTGTTCCTCGCGGAAATGACCGCCGCACGACTCCTCACGCGCGAGCGCGTCGACGAGCATCAGCTCGGCCAGCTCCAGGAAGTCCGCGACCCGGTTCGCCTTCTCCAGCTCCTGGTTGAACTCCCGGCCGCCGCCGGGGATCCGGACGTCGCGCCAGAACTCGGCGCGCAGCTCCGGCACCCGGTCCAGCGCCTTGCGCAGGCCTTCGCGGGTGCGGGACATCCCGCAGTGGTCCCACATCAGCAGGCCCAGTTCGCGGTGGAACGCATCGACCGAGCGCGTGCCCCGGACGGCCAGCAGCCGGTCGATCCGGGCGCGGACCTCGGCCTCCACCCGCGCGGCTTCGCCCGCGTCGACGTCGCCGAGGCGCGTGCCGCCGAGGTAGTCGTTCACCGTCGCGGGCAGCACGAAGTAGCCGTCGGCGAGGCCCTGCATGAGGGCGGACGCGCCGAGCCGGTTGGCGCCGTGGTCGGAGAAGTTCGCTTCGCCGATCACGAACAGGCCGGGGATGGTGCTCTGCAGGTCGTAGTCGACCCACAGCCCGCCCATCGTGTAGTGGATGGCCGGGTAGATCCGCATCGGCACGGTGTACGGGTCCTCCGCGGTGATCCGCTGGTACATGTCGAAGAGGTTGCCGTACCGGGCTTCGATCGCCGGGCGGCCCAGACGCGCGATCGCGTCGGCGAAGTCGAGGTACACGCCGAGGCCGCCGGGGCCGACGCCGAGACCCGCGTCGCAGACGTTCTTCGCCGCCCGCGAGGCGATGTCGCGCGGTACCAGGTTGCCGAAGCTCGGGTACAGGCGTTCGAGGTAGTAGTCGCGGTCGCCCTCGGGGATCTCCCCCGGCGGCCGCGGGTCGCCGGGCGATCGCGGCACCCAGATCCGGCCGTCGTTGCGCAGCGACTCGCTCATCAGCGTCAGCTTCGACTGGTGCTCCCCCGAGCGCGGGATGCACGTCGGGTGAATCTGGGTGAAGCACGGGTTCGCGAAGTACGCGCCGCGCTTGTGCGCCCGCCAGATCGCCGTGGCGTTGGAGCCCTTCGCGTTCGTCGAGAGGGAGAAGACGTTGCCGTAGCCGCCGGTCGCGAGCACGACGGCGTCCGCGAGGTGCGTGGTGATCTCGCCGGTGACGAGGTCGCGGGCGACGATGCCGCGCGCGCGGCCATCGGCGACGACGAGGTCGAGCATTTCCGTGCGCGCGTGCAGTTCGACGGTCCCGGCGTCGATCTGCCGGGACAACGCCTGGTACGCGCCGATCAGCAGCTGCTGGCCCGTCTGGCCGCGCGCGTAGAACGTCCGCTGCACCTGCACCCCGCCGAAGGACCGGGTGTCGAGCAGGCCGCCGTACTCCCGGGCGAACGGGACGCCCTGGGCCACGGCCTGGTCGATGATCTGCGCCGACACCTGCGCCAGCCGGTACACATTGGACTCGCGGGCGCGGAAGTCACCGCCCTTGACCGTGTCGTGGAAGAGGCGGTACACCGAATCGCCGTCGTTGCGGTAGTTCTTCGCGGCGTTGATGCCGCCTTGGGCGGCGACGGAGTGCGCGCGCCGCGGCGAGTCCTGGAAGCAGAACTGCACGACGTGGTAGCCCTGCTCGGCCAGCGTCGCCCCGGCCGCGCCGCCGGCCAGCCCGGTGCCCACGACGATCACGCGGTGCCGGCGCCGGTTCGCCGGGTTCACCAGCTTCGCGGCGAACTTCCTTTCGTCCCACCGGTTCTCCAGGGGAACGGCGGGGGCCTTGGTGTCGGCGATCGGGTCGCCGGTCAGGTAATCGGCCATGGTCAGTGCACCAGTCCCGTCATGATCGCGACCGGGACGAGGGCGTAGCCGCCCGCGACCGCGACCGCCGTCGTGCTGCCGAGGATCTTGATCGCCCGTTCCCGGCGCGGGCGGGCGACGCCCAGGGTGCGCGCGGCGCTGGTGAAGCCGTGATGGATGTGCAGGCCCAGCATGGCCAGAGCGACGAGGTAGATCACGTTCACCCACCAGACCCGGAAGTCGGCGACGAGGTTGTGGTAGGGGTCGCCGGCGACGAAGTCCCGGTTCACCGTGCCCACGGTGAAGTCGAGGATGTGCCAGACGACGAACACCGCCAGCGTCGCGCCGCCCCAGCGCATCGTCCGGACAGCGAAGCTCGCCCGCGGCCGCCGGTGGACGTAGCGGACCGGCCGCGCGCGCAGGTCGCGCCGGGCCAGCTGCACCGCCGCGGTGACGTGCAGGACCAGCGCGACGAGCAGGACCGCCCGCTGCAGCCAGAGGAACCACTCGCGGCGCAGCACCGGTTCACCGATCGTGCGCAGCCAGCCGGCGTAGTGGTTGAGTTCGGCGGCGCCCAGGAACGTCTTGAGGTTGCCCACCATGTGCGCGAGCACGAAGGCGAGAAGCAAGACGCCGGTGACCGCCATGACGGCTTTCTTGCCGATCGTCGACGCCCAGAAGCGCCGGACGGCCGAGCGCCGGGGCGGCGCGAGCTCAGTGACCACCCGATCGACGGTAGGAGCGCGGCCATCAGAGGTCAAAGACATGAAAACTCTGCTGCCGATAGCCTTGAGCTATCGTGAGCGGATGCAGCTCCAGCAGCTCGCCTACTTCGTCGCCGTGGCCGAACACCGGCACTTCACCCGGGCCGCCGAGCAGGTGCGCGTCGCCCAGCCGTCGCTGTCCCAGCAGATCCGCGCGCTGGAACACGACCTGGGCGCCCCGCTGTTCCACCGGATCCGCGGCAACGTCTCCCTCACCGAAGCCGGCGAGACCCTGCTGCCGATCGCCCGCCGGATCCTCGCCGAGACCGAGACCGCCCGGCGGGCCGTCCGGGAGCTGGCCGAGCTCGACCGCGGCCGGGTCCGGCTGGGCGCACCGCCGAGCCTGTGCACCGGGCTGCTGCCCGCGATGCTCGCCGCGTTCCGCCGCCGGTACCCCGGCATCCAGCTGGAGCTGCACGAAAGCGGCTCGGGCGACCTGCGGCAGCGGCTCGCCGAAGGCGCGCTGGACCTGGCACTGCTGGCGGGCACCCGGACGGCGGCCGGCCCCGGCCTGACGGCGACGCCGCTGCTGCTGGAGGAACTGGTGGTGATCTCGCCGGCTCCTCGCCCGGGCGACCGGCTCGGCATCGAGGAGCTCGCCGACGTCCCGCTGGTGATGTTCCGCCGCGGCTACGACGTCCGGGAGGCCACGGTGAACGCCTGCCGCGCGGCGGGGTTCGAGCCGTCGTTCGCGATCGAGGGCGGCGAGATGGACGCGGTCCTGGAACTGGTCCGCGCGGGGGTGGGGGCGGCGGTGGTCCCGCGCACGGTGGCGGGCGACCGGTTCCCGGTGACCCGGTTCGCGCCGGGCGCCGGGATGACCCGCGTGGTGCAGCTGGCGCTGCGCGAGGACGTGGAGCCGACCCGGGCGGTGCGCGCGCTGCGCACCGCGATCGTGGGGTTCGTCGCCGACCCGGCCCGGCGGGCGAGCCTCCCGCCGGGCATCGAGTCCCTTGTGGACGAAGGGAGCGCTTGACGACGGGCGGAAAGAACACACCCCAAACCCAGTCCCTGGTGGACGAATCGCCACTCGCCCTCAGCCGAGGCCGAACCGCTCCGCGAACGCCGCCATCTCCTCGCGCCGCCGGGCGGGGTCGGCCGTGCCCGGCGTGACCACCACCCGCGTCACCCCCTGGCCGGCCAGCTCGTCCACGTCCTCAGCGGACATGTCGAGCGTCCCCCACCGCGTGTGCTGCAGGCCGTCCGGGTCGCGGCCCGCCTCCCGCGCCGTCGTCCGGGCCAGGCCGAACTGGCGGCGGCGCTCCTCCCCGGTCAGCCGGCCGCCCGGGAACCAGCCGTCGCCGCGCAGGCCCGCGCGGCGCGCCGCCGCCGTGCTCGATCCGCCGACGTGGATCGGGAGCCTGGCCAGGGGTTTCGGGTAGCTGCAGACTCCTTCGAACGAGAAGAACTCGCCGTCGAAATCCGCGCCTTCCTCACCGCCCGACCACAGCAGCCGCAGGACGTCGATCGCCTCGTCGGCCCGGCGGCCCCGGGTCGTGAAGTCCACGCCGGCCGCCCGGGCCTCGCCGGGCAGCGCGCCGACCCCCACCGTCAGGAGCCGCATGCGGCCGCCGGACAGCACGTCGACCGTCGCCAGCCGCTTCGCCAGCACCACCGGGTGGTGGTACGGCAGCAGCAGCACGCCGGTGCCCAGCAGGATGCGGTCCGTCACGGCGGCGACGAAACTCAGGCATTCCAGCGGATCGGCGTACGGCAGCGTCGGCGGCAGCGCCACCGGCCCGATCTTCGCGCCGGGGTACAGCGCGACGTGCTCCGGCAGGTACAACGACTCGAAGCCGCACTCCTCCGCGTCCCGGGCGAACCCGGCGATCGTGTCCGGACCGGCCCCGAAAAACGGCGTGCTGTAACTGATTCCGAATTCCACGACCCGAAGCTAGACGTTGCCGCCGACGTCAAGGCAACCCGCGGTGCTGTCCCGCGATCGGGCGGTACCGGGTTTGGCCGCCGGCCGCCGGGGAACGCCGCCAGGACGGTCGGCAGGCGGAGGTTCGGGTGCTCGGAGGGTTGTTCGCGGTGACGAAGGCCGGGGCCGTGCTGGCCCTGACCGGTCCGGTCCTGGTCACGCAGCAGGCGAAGAAAGCGGTCTCGGCGATCGGCCCGCTCGTCGGGGAGCTGGCCGCGGGCGCGGCCGGGTCCGCCGGGGAAGCGACCCGGACGACCGGCCGCACGGCCGTGCGCGCCACCCGGGTCGTGCGCAACGCCGCCGGCGCCCGCACGGCCGTGTGGCGTGCCGGGCGGCGGCTGCACGTGCCCCTGCGGCCGGGCGAGGGCGCCGACGTCGCGGGATTCGCCGCCGCGCTGGCCGCACACGCCGACGTCGCCGGGGCCTATTGGGACGGCGGGCTCGGCAGCGCGGTGATCCACCTGGCCGAGGAGGCGGCGGCCGACCGCGTGGCCGGCTGGATAGCCGACCGCTGCGAAGAGCACGGGCTGACACCGGCCGAGCCGGGTGACTGCGCCCCGGCGCACCCCGGCGACACCTACGGCGTGCGGGCGGCGGCGCTCGCACTGGCGATGGACGTCGCCGGGCTGGCCGTGTCGGCCGCCACCCGCTCCGGGCGGGTGCACGAAGGAGTGCGTGCCGCGGTGTCCGCGGCCCGGGAACACCCCACCGTCCGGGCCGCGCTGGACGAGCGGTTCGGCTGGTACACGGCGGAACTGGCGCGGTCGGGCGTGTCCGCCGCGGTGCGCGGGCTGAGCCAGGCCCCCGGGGAGCTGGCGCTGGACGCCCTCCTGCGCGCCGGGCAGCTCACCGAGGCGGTCGCCCGGCTCACCGCGTTCGACGCCGGGCACGACGAGCTCTGTTCGCCGGACCGCCCCAGTCTCGGCGTGACGCCGCCGCAGCGGCGGGTCCGCGCGCCCATGGAGGACTACGCCCGCACGGCCGTCGGCGGCGGCCTGCTCGCCGCGCTGGCCGACCTGCTGGTGCGCCGCAAGCCCCGCGAAGCCGCCGAAGCGTTCCTCACGACGTCGCCGATGCCCGCCCGGTACGCCGACACCGCCTTCCACACCGCGATGGGCACGGCGTTCGCCCGCGAAGGGGTGCTCGTCCGCGACCCGGACCGGCTCAAGGCCCTGGACACCGTGGACACCGTGGTGCTGCACGCCGACGCGCTGCACGGCGAAGCCGGCCTGGACCCGCACGCCGAAGCGGTGCTCGACGCCGCCCGCCGGGCCGGGGCGCGGGTCGTCATCACCGGGCCGGCCGCCCGCGACCGGCTCGGCGAGTTCGCCGCGCTCGCCGACGACGTCACCGACGAGCCGTTCGCCGGGCTGGTGACGCGGCTGCAGGACGACGGCCGGGTCGTGCTCACCGTCGCCCGCCCGCCCGCGCGGTGCACGCCGGGCTGCGACGAGGTGGCGGGC
The DNA here is from genome assembly GCF_002904295.1 of Amycolatopsis sp. CA-128772. Classification (GTDB taxonomy): domain Bacteria; phylum Actinomycetota; class Actinomycetes; order Mycobacteriales; family Pseudonocardiaceae; genus Amycolatopsis. The sequence continues at coordinate 289,238 of NZ_PPHG01000072.1, read as the reverse complement.
CTGTTCGCCGGGGACCTCTGCGTCGCGCTCGCCGACCGCGACGCCCCGGTGCTGTGGGGCGCCGACCTGGTCGTCCAGCCCGGGCTGACCGGCGTGTGGCGGGTGTTGCGGGCCACGGCCGCCGCGCGGGCGAACAGCAAGCGCGCCACGCGCGTGGCCACCGCGGGCGGGCTGATCGGCGGGCTGCTGCTGATGTCGCGCCGGCGGCGGCCGCTGGTTCCGTTCCTGCCCCGGCTGGACCCGGTCCTGCTCGGCGGGCTGACCGGGCTCACGATGGGCACGTTCGCCGCGGTGCGCGTCGCCGCGGCGCGGCCGCCCGCGGGCCGGGCCCGGATCGCCTGGCACGAGCTGACCGGCGAAGAGGTCCTCGAACGGCTTGCGGCCGCGGAAGCCGAGCCGACGCACCGGGAACTGCTGGCGCGCCGGGTGCGGACGGCGGCCGGGGCGGTGGCCCGGCACCCGGCCGCGGCGCCGGTCCGGTTCGGGGCGGGCCTGGCCGCCGACGTCGCTGCCGAGCTGAACGACCCGCTGACCCCGGTGCTGGCCCTCGGCGCGGTCGCGTCCGCGGTGGTCGGTTCGCCGGTGGACGCGCTGCTGGTGGCCGCGGCGATGGGGCTCAACGCCGGCGTCGGCGGCGCCCAGCAGTTCCGCGGCCGCCGCGCGCTGGCGAAGCTGCAGGACGGCGAGCGGCAGCGGGCCCGCCGGGTGGGCGGCCGGGTCGTCGACGCGCGGGTGCTGCGGCCCGGGGACCGGATCGAGCTGCGCGCCGGCGACGTCGTCCCGGCCGACGCCCGGCTGCTGACCGGCCACGACCTCGAGGTCGACGAATCCGCGCTGACCGGCGAGTCGCTGCCGGTCGCCAAGCAGCTCGACCCGGTGCCGGGCGCGCCGATGGCCGAGCGCAGCTGCCTGGTCTTCGCCGGCACCACGGTGGTCAGCGGCGAAGGCACCGCGGTCGTCGTCGCGGTCGGGCCGGAGACCGTCGCCGGCCGGGCGGTCGAGCTGGCCACCCGGACCGCCGCCGCGGTCGGCATCCAGGCCCGGCTGCAGGACCTGACCCGCCGGGCGCTGCCGCTGACGATGCTCGGCGGCGCGCTCGTCACGGGTCTCTCGGCGATCCGCGGCCGCCCGCTGCGCCGGGCACTGGCCGGTGGCGTGGCGATCGCCGTCGCCGCGGTGCCCGAGGGGCTGCCGCTGGTGGCCACGGTGGCGCAGCGGGCGGCGGCCCGGCGGCTGTCCGCGCGCGGCATCCTCGTCCGGGCCCCACGGGCGCTGGAAGCTCTGGGGCGCCTGGACGTCGTGTGCTTCGACAAGACCGGCACGCTGACCGAGAACCGGCTGCGCGTGGTCACCACGACCGGCGCGTGCGGCCGGGCGCGCGAGCCGGAGCCGGGTGACGCGGTGCTGCGGGCGGCCGCGCGGGCGTGTCCCGGCACGCTCGACGACCCCCACGTGCGGGCCCACGCCACCGACCACGCCGTGCTGGACGCCGCCGGCCCGGACGAGGGCTGGACCGAGCTCGCCGGGCAGCCGTTCGAGGCGAACCGGGGCTACTCGGCCACGATCGGCCGGGCCGGCGACGGCGAGCCGACGCTGGTCGTCAAGGGCGCCCCGGAGGTCGTCCTGCCCGCCTGCCCCGGCGCGGACGAGCTCGCCCGTGCGGCGGAGGCGTTGGCCGACCAGGGGTTGCGCGTGCTGGCCGTGGCATCGCGGCAGACCGGGCCGGCCCCCGACGGCGACCAGGAGGTGCTCGCGGACCTGGAGTTCCTCGGGTTCCTCGGGCTGGCCGACACGCTGCGGCCCACGGCCGGGCCGCTGATCGCCGGCCTGCGCGCGGCCGGCGTGTCGCCGGTGATGCTCACCGGCGACCACCCGAACACCGCGCGGGCCATCGCGACGTCGCTGGGCTGGCCGGCCGACGCGCCCGTCGTCACCGGCGACGAGCTGGCCCGCCTGGACGGCGCCGGCCGGGCGCGGCTGCTGTCCGGCGCGGGCGTGATCGCCCGCGTCGCGCCGGAGCAGAAGCTGCAGGTCGTGGAGGCGCTGCGCGAAGCGGGCCGGGTAACGGCGATGGTCGGCGACGGCGCGAACGACGCGGCGGCCATCCGCGCCGCGGACGTCGGCATCGGCGTGCGCGCCCGCGCGTCGACCGCCGCCCGCACCGCGGCCGACGTGGCGCTGACCGGCGACGACCTGACCGTGCTGCTGGAGGCGGTGGCGGAGGGCCGCGCGCTGTGGCGCAGCGTGTCGGACGCGGTGGTGATCCTGGTCGGCGGCAACGCGGGCGAGATCGGGTTTTCGGTGCTGGGCACGCTGCTGTCCGGCGACTCGCCGCTGGGCACCCGGCAGCTGCTGCTGGTCAACCTGCTGACGGACCTGTTCCCGGCGATGGCGGTGGCGGTCACCCGCCCGGACGACGAAGACGGCGGCGGTCCCGGCGGCCTCGGGACGGACCTGTCCCGCGCGATCACCGGCCGCGGCGTGACGACGGGCGTCGGCGCGACGACGGCGTGGCTGCTCGGCCGGGTCACCCCGGGCACGGTCCGCCGCACGAGCACGATGGCGTTGTGCGGCCTGGTCGGCACCCAGCTGGCCCAGACCCTGCGCGGCCGCCGCCGCAGCCCGCTGGTGGTCGGCACGGCGGTCGGCTCGGCCCTGGCGCTGGCCGCGATCGTCCAGACGCCGGGGGTGAGCCAGTTCTTCGGCTGCACCCCGCTGGGCCCCCTCGCCTGGGCCGGCGTCGGCGCAGGCGTCGCCACCGGCGCCCTCACGTCGACGCTGCCGATCCTGCGCCGGCCGTAACCGGCGTGATCCGGCCCGGAACTCGCGTGATCAGAGCCGTAACCGGCGTGATTGAAGCCGTAACTCGTGAGTTACGGGTTCGATCACGCGAGTTACGGGTTCGATCACGTGAGTTCCGGGTTCAGTCACGGGGCGGGAGGTCAGGCGGGGGCGATCAACGGGGGCTCCGCCAGGTCCGGCGGGGCCGGTAGGCGCAGGCCCTCGTCCGCGCGCCGACACCGGGCCCGCGCGGGGGTAGCGCAGGCGCTACCCCCGGTTCGGTGGTCTGCACTCCTGATCTTCCCGCCGGATCCCGGCATCGTCAGCGGGGTCGTCCATTCGGGAGGAGCAGGAAGATGCGGAAAGCAGTGGTGGTCCTGACCGTGGCGGGACTGCTGGGCACGACGGCCACAGCGGCGGTCGCGGCCCCGCCCACCGTCCGGCAGCAGCTCGACGCGCTCGTGACCCAGGAGGGGTTCCCGGCCGCGCTGGCGTCGGTGACGCGGGGCGGACGCACGGAGTCGCTGGTCGCCGGCTCGTCGCGGCTCGGCAGCCGGGTTCCGGTTCCGGCCGACGGGCGGGTCCGGGCGGGCAGCAACACGAAGACGTTCACCGCGGTGGTGGTCCTGCAGCTGGTGGCCGAGGGCAAGGTGGCCCTGGACGCGCCGATCGAGCGGTACCTGCCCGGCCTGGTGCCCGGCGGTTCGGCGATCACCGTCCGGCAGCTGCTGCAGCACACGAGCGGGCTGCCGAACTACACCGAGTACCTCGGGCTCGAGGACATCGCGAAGCTGCAGCACCGGTACTTCCCGCCGCACGAGCTGCTCGCCGTCGCCTTCGCGCACCCGGCCCGGTTCGCCCCGGGGACGAAGTGGGAGTACAGCAACACCAACTACGTGCTGGCGGGCCTGCTGATCGAGCGGGTGACCGGACGTCCGGTGGCGGAGCAGATCACCGAGCGCGTGATCCGGAAGGCGGGCCTGCGGAACACGTACTGGCCGCAGGTGGGCGACCAGCGCATCCAGGGCCCGCACCCGCACGGCTACGCACGCTCGGGCACTGCCGTGGTCGACGTGACGGAGCTGGATCCATCGTGGGGCTGGGCGGCGGGCCAGCTGATTTCGACGCCGGGCGACCTCGCGCAGTTCTCCCGGGCGTTGCTGGACGGCCGGTTGCTCCCGGCGCGTCAGCGGGCGGAGATGCGCAAGACGGTGCCGGCGCCGCTGTTGCCGGGCTGGCAGTACGGCCTGGGCGTGTTCCGCGTCCCCCTGACGTGCGGCGGCGAGTACTGGGGCCACGGCGGCGACATCCACGGTTTCGAAACCCGCGGCGGCGCCACGGACGACGGCCGCGCGGTGGGCTTGGCGGTGACGGCCCTGCCGGGCACCTTCGGCGACGCGGACCGGGGAGCGCAGGCGGTGCTGTCCACAGTGGATGCGGCGTTCTGCCGTTGACCGTCTCCGGGGAACACGTGGTGCAGGCCAGAGCCGCGGCGGAAGAGCCGCCACTGCTCCACCGGGCCGGCGCAGGCCGGGAACACCTCGATCACCACGGATTCGGTGAGTTCGAGGGTGATCGCGCCGGCCCGGCTGAAGCCGATGACCCGCACACCCGCAAGACCCGCCACGGCGGCGGCCAATCTCTCTTGGGCACACACCCGAAGGCTTCCTCCCCTCGTCAGCCGGCTAGCGCGCCGGCGCTGTCAAGGCCCGGCGGAGTTCGGCTCTGCGCTCCCGGGCCCGACAGCGGAATGACCTCCGCCTGCCACGACCGAGCGACGCCGCCAAAGCCGTGACTTGACCGGCTCCGAGCAGCGTCCGGGTCGACGCCGGCGCTCCCGGTCCCGGCCGTACTCCGTCACGCTCCCCCGGCCGGTGGGTCCGGGGCTTCGTCCAGGACTCCGATGTACCAGCGGTTCGGGCGGGGATGACGATCGAAGGGTTTCAGCGAATACGTCGTGTAGCACCAGGACACCAGCACCTGCCGTGGCCGGAGCGTGAACTCCCGGCGCAGCGCGACTTCCTTGCCCGCGTCGCTCACCACGAAATCGAGGCGGTGGGTTCCGGGCGGGAGATCGACCCACCGCACCGATCGGTCGTCGGCGCTGCCCGCGTACAGCTCTCGGCGGCCTTCGCGGACGTAGACGAACCGGAGGTACCGGTAACCGTTCCGGTTGCTCGCCGGGATGACCGCGTACGCCAGCAGCCCGGTGCGCCCTTCGCGGCGGGCTTTCCGCAGCTTCCGGCGCGCGCTCCACTTGAGCCGGCGTGGCTCCAGCGGACGGAGCTCGCTGGTGTCGGTCATCCTGCTCACTTTCCTCCGGTGGCGGCGACGCCACCTTAGTGGTGGTTCAGGTCGTTGGGGTCCTGGGGCGAGTTGAGGTTGCAGCCGCCCGCGATCGAGTAGCCCAATGACGCGATGTTCTGCAGCCAGGCGCCGACATTGAGGCCGCGTTTCGCCTGGCGGTAACCCCAGCGGCCGATCGCCGAGCTGGCTCCCTCCGCCAGTTTTCCCGCCGCCTTCGCCCCGGCGCCGAACGCGTAGCCGGCCGCGCCCGTCGCGACGCTCGCCACACCGACCGCGCAACTCGCCGCGCTGCCGGTCTTGCACGTGTACCTGGCGTCCGCAATGGACAGTGCGGTGTCCGCGTAGAACAGCCCGTTGGCGAGCATGGACGCGCCTTCGGTGATGCCGACGCCGATCGCGGTGTCGGCGAGCAGGTAGCCGCCGACGAACTCGCCGACCACCGGGATGGCCAGCGACGCCACGGCGAGGCCCACTTCGAAGGCCGTCTTGTGCTCCCAGACGAAGTTCGCCGCCGCGCAGGCCCAGCCGAACCCGGACCAGCACATCCCCGACAGATCGGTCAGGTTGACCGGGTTGCCCATGACGTAGCCGTACGCGCTGTGCGTGCTGTCGACCTGCGGGTCGACCGTCAGGAACTGGGCGGTGGCCGGGTCGTAGTACCGGGCACGCAGGTAGACCAGCCCGGATTCCGCGTCGGTGTACTGGCCGGTGTAGCGCAGCGGAGTGTCGGCGGTGCCGGACGCCGTCGTGACGCCGTACGGCGTGTAGCGGTAGCTACCGGCGACCGCACCCGCACCGGTGAGCAGCGCGAGGGTCGAGCCGACCTGGTCGTGGACGTACCAGAACGCACCCGCCGCACCGACCTGTTCGATCGGGAGGCCGTCGGGGCCGTAGAGGTACTCGTTGGTCGCGTCGTTCAGGACATTCGGCGTCGCGCCGGCGTCCCAGACGAACGTGGTCGTCGTCCCGCCGGACGTCCTGGACATCCGCAGGCCGTCACCGTTGTAGCCGTAGGTTGCCGCCGTGGCGCCCCGCGTGAACGAATTCAGCCGGCCCGCCTGGTCGTAGCCGTAGCTGGTCGAGCCGGCCGTCTTGCGCTCACCCGACGCGCCGAAGGTGTAGCCGACGGCACCGGCCGGGACGGTGCCGCAGCCCGGCGTGCCGGCCGAGCCGCCGGGCAGCGTCCAGCAGAGCTGCCCGGCCGCGTCGAACGCCTGGGTGACGGCGCCGATCTGCACCGGGTTGTCCGCGGCGTCGTCGGTGTAGGTGTTCGAACCGTCGGAGCTGAGCTGTTCCTTGGCGTTGTACCCGAACGTCTGGGTGGCCGGCCCGACGGTGCGGGACGCGAGCTGGCCGATCGGGTCACGGCCGTAGGTCGCCGACACCGCGGTGGCCGAGCCGGTCACGGCGGTGGTGCTCGTCAGGTGGTCGCTGTCGTCGTACCCGTTGGTCACCGTGGTGCCGTTCGGGTACGAGGTCGTCTTGACGACGCCGTCGCCGTCGTAGCCGAAGGTGGTCTTGTTCCCGTTCCAGTCGGTCACCGTCTTGAGCCGCTCGGCGTCGTCGAAGGTCCGGACCACCGTGCTGGTGCGCCCCGGGTAGGTGATGCCGGTCTGGTTCCCGTTGTCGTCGTAGCCGTACCCGACGGTCGCGCCCGAGCCCTGCGTCTGCGAGGTGACTTCGCCGAAGGCGTTGTAGGTCCAGGTCGACGTGCCGGTCCCGTCCGTCATCGTCGACCGGTGACCGGCCGGGTCGTAGCTGTAGACGACCTTCGGCGTCACGCCGTCGGAATAGGTCATCGACTTGAGCTGGCCCGCGGGGTCGTACCCGTTCGTCGTGACCCGGCCGCCGGGGTCGGTCGCGGTCAGGGCGTGCCCGGCCGGGTCGAGGTGCACGGTCGACGTGCGGTTGTCCGGATCCGTGCGGGAGTTCTTGCGGCCCTGCCCGTCGTAGCCGTAGGTCGTCTTGGCGCCGAGGCCGTCGATCGTGTCGGCGACCGTTCCGTCCGGGTTGTAGTCCGTGATCCGGGTCGAGTTGTCCGCCTGGGTGACCTTCACCGGCTGCCCCACCGGGTCGAACGTCGTGATGGTCGTCCGCTGGTTGGCGTCGGTGGCCGACGTCTGGTGCCCGTCGGCGTCGAAGTGCGCGGACGCGGCGTGGCCGAGCGGATCCGTCGTCAGCGTGACGTTCCCGTAGGCGTCGTGGCCGTAGGTCGTGCACCCCTTGGCCGGCGGGGTGCAGGCGGTGGTGACGCCGGCCGCGCTGCCGTTCCCGTCCACCGTCGAAACGAGCAGGCCGGTCGCGGTGTCGAACCCGGACTGGGTCCTGTCCCCCGCGGCGTCGGTCACCGAGACCCGGTCGCCGAAGGCGTCGAACGCGACGCTGGTGGTCTTGCCGTTCGGGTCGACCGCCCGGGTCTGGTCGGCCGGGTGCGCCGGGTCGTCGTAGTAGAACGCGGCGGTGCGGACCGGGGCCGCCCCGAAGTTGCCGGTCGTGGACTCCACGACGTTGTTCGCGCGGGTGACCGTCCTCGACGTCAGGTCCAGCCCGCCGCCGGCGCCCGGCGGGACGTGCCCGGCCTGGTCGTACTGGTTGACCGTGGCCACCCCGTCGGCGTCGATGGTTTCCAGGAGGTTCGCGGCGTCGTCGTAGACGTAGTCGGTCGTGAAGCCGAGGGCGTTCGACTCGGAGGTCTTGTTGCCGTGGTCGTCGTAGGTGAACGTGTGCAGGGCGCCGTCGGGGTCGGTCTGCGTGGACACGCCGAGGGTGACCGGGTCGTAGGTGTAGGACGTAGTCCCGGCGTCGGCCGTGCCGTAGCCCAGGGTTTCCGAGACCAGCAGCCCGTTCTGGTAGGTGTCCAGCTTCCGGTGCCCGTTCGGGTCCGTCACGAGGGTCTGGCCGGCGGCCAGGCCGCCGTCCGGGCCGTAGGTGAACGTCGTGGTGTGCGCGTTGGCGTCCGTCTGCGTGTGGACGCGCTCGGCGCTGTCGTACACCATCGAGGTCGTCGCCGAGGCCGGGCCGCCGAAGTTGGCGGGGGACCGCATCGACGTCATCAGGTGGTTGCCGTCGTAGGTGTACTGGGCGTGGTCGTCGTCCTTCCGGGTGGGTGCCCGGGTGGTGCCGACGCCGTAGACGTCGGTGAGGTTGTCGTTCGCGTCGTAGCCGTAGGTCACCGTCCGGCCGGCCGGGTCGGACAGGCCGCTGATGTGGCTGCCCGTCCAGCTGAGCGTGTAGGCGCGCCCGGCGGGGTCGGTGATCGCCGACAGGTGGCCGGCACCGTCGTAGGCGAGCGTCGTCCCGTAGCTCGGCGACGCCTTGCTCCCGGCGAGGTCGGTCTCCGCCGTCAAGTGTCCACTGGCGACGTCGAAGGTGAAGATCTGCCGTCCTCGCCGCGTGTACGTGTAGGTGGTGCCGGACTTGGCCAACGCCGCGTCGAACCGGGGTGCGGCGGGGGCGAAGGTGCTCCCGGTCGCGGTGAAGGCGACCGCGGAACCGTCTTCCTGCTTCACCGTCACGGTTCCGGTGGCGGGGTCGGTGTTCGCGGACAGGTTGTACGAATACGTCCAGCCCCAGCCGAACGGCCCGTCGGCGGCGAGCGCCTTGTTCGGACCGTTGGGGTCGGCGATGCTTTCGGCGTAGCTGCGGGAGAAGTTCAGCGGCAGGCCGCGCCCGGGCGTGGTCAGGTCGGTGAATTCGTCGCCGAAGTAGCCGGTCGCGGTGTCGACCGGGTCGCCGGCTGTCCGGCGGGCGCAGCCGCAGGCGATGAACGCCGGGTTGCTGCCGCGCGGCTCGTCCTGGATGCCGGGCGGGCCGCCGATCGGCTGGCCTGGCGTGCCGCCCTGCGGGACGAACGCGATCGCGTCGAAGGCGACGTCGAAGTCCGAATAGCCGTACCCGCCCTGGTCCTGGGAGCTGCCGTTGTTGGTCAGGGTGACGGTGGCGCCGTTCTGCATGGCGAACGTGCCGATGGTGACCCACTGCTCGGAGTTCCACGCCTGGTTGACGCGGATCTTCCACGGCGACACCCCACCGCCGGGGTTGATGGTGTAGACGACGTTCGTCGCCTCGGCGCCGAGGCCGGGCAGGTGCAGCTTGACCTTGTAGTACTGCAGCGACGGCAGGTTCGGGGTCCAGACGCCGGTGTTGATCAGCGCCGGGTTCGAGCCGTCCTCGGTGTGGGTGAACAGGACCCGGCCGCCGAGGCCGGTGCCGAGCTGGTGGGTGTCGATCGCGCCGATCGGGTCACCCGCGGAGTTCGTCCCGTACGTGTAGGTGAACGTGCCGTTGTCCGACCAGTTCGCGGCGCCGCAGCCCTGCAGGTTCAGCCGCGACGGCTCGTCGTCGACGATGATCGAGCCGCCGGGCACCTTCGCCGTGTCCTGGCTGCACGTCGGCGGGTTCTGCGTCGGGTTCGCCGGTTCGGACCCGCCCGACACGGCGTACGGGCTCGTCGCGCACGTCGTCGCGCAGCTGGGGATCCACGTCACCGGGTTGTGCCACCAGCACTGGAAGTCGTTCAGCATGCAGTGGCTCGCGCCCGGGTTCGAGGTGTTGGTGGCGTTCGGGTCGCACTGGTTGGCGGACAGGGAACACATCGCGGTGAACGGGGCGGGCTGCACCCAGTGCTGGCCGCCGTTGTACGTCGGCTTCGCGTACGCCGGGTTGCTGTAGCGGATCAGCGGGCTCGCGGTCCAGCCGAGCACGCGCTCCTGGTACGGCCAGCTCGCCGGGTGCGCCGCGTCGGCGTAGGTGTCCTGCAGGTACGGGTCGCGGTTGGGCGGGTAGTCCAGGTTGGCCGGGTTGTTGGTCCAGCCCAGCCCCCACGTGCCGTGCGGGCCGGTGCAGGACGGGCCGGGCGTGCAGCCGGTGGTGTTGCCGTTGGCCGCGTTCGGCTGGATGCCCGAGTTGTACGCCCAGGCCGCGAAGTACCAGTTCTCCAGGTAGCGCGGGTCGGCGTTGTTGGCGGTGATCCCGGCGGTGTAGAGCTGGTTCCAGGTGGTCTCGAGGATCTGCAGGCCGGCGGCGATGTTCTCCTGGTAGTCGACCGCGACCTTCCACTGGCCGTGCTCGGACAGCGAGTGGTCGCCGAGGTGCATGCCGTCGGTGACCTGGCTGATGCCGTAGCCGCAGTCGGAAGCGGCGTAGTTCATCGAGACGATGTCCCCGCCGGCGCCGTAGTAGCTGGCGATCAGCGGGTCGCCGGCGGTGCCGGCCGGCGCGTGCCACGACGCCTGCGACCAGTTCGACTCCTGGGCCATGATGCCCTCGAAGATCGACCGCGGCACCGAGTTCGAGCCGCCCGCCGGGTGCGACAGCGGGATCAGCGGGAAGTCGCTGTTGGGTGCGTAGGCGACCAGGCCCAGGTTGCCGAAGCCGGCCGGGCGCGTGTACGCGCTGCCGGTCAGCAGGCCCTGCTCGGCCAGCTGCACCGCCCAGTTGACCTGCGCCGGGTTCGGCTGCATGACCTGCCGGTTGGCGTTCAGCGGCGGCACCGCGCACTTCGGCGTCTGCGCCTGGGTGGTGGCCGGGGCCGCCTTCGCCGCCGGGGCCGCGTCACCCTTCGGGCTCAGCCGGTTCTGGTGCGGTGCCTGAGCGGCCTTCGGCGCGGCGGAGTAGGTGGGCACGGCGGTGGCGGCGGCCCGGGTGGCCGCCGGGACCGCGGGCGCGAGCACCTTGCCGCTGTTCGTCGCCAGCAGGGCGGGCGAGGACTTCCGGCCGTCGCCGTCCGGGCCGAGCAGCACGTCACCGTCCAAAGAGGACGCTTCGGCGCCGTGCGCGAGCGGGCCGTCGCCCACGCTGCGCACGCCCGCGGCGGCCAGCGCGGCGGGCGCGGCCGGCGTGGCGCCGGTGAGCACGGCGCGCCCGGCCCGGCCCTGGAACAGCTGCACCCGGCCGAGGTCGCCGGAACCGAGGGTGGTGACCGCGCCGGCGTGTTCGTGCGCGGCGGTCGCGGTGCGGGTGCCCGGCCCGGTGTGCAGGAAGCTGACGCCGCCGTCGGCGGCCGGATGCACGTCGTAGACGTCCCCGGGCAGGGTGGCCACCACGGCGGGCTTTCCCTTGGCGGGCAGGGAAACCAGCCGGTTGCCGGCCACGCCGACGATCCCGCCCGCGGCGGGGACGGCGGAGGTGAGCTGCCCCGGCGTGGTCACGTCGGCGTCGACCCGGCCGGTGGCCAGGTTCGCGGTGAGCAGCCGGGTCTGCCCGTCGAGGGCGACGGTGAACACGGCGGTGTCGCCGGTTCCGCAGCCGGGCGAGTAGTACTTGAGGCCGACGCCGCCGGCCAGGGCGCGCACGGCTCCGGTGCCGAGGTCGACGGAGTAGGCGAAGGCACCGTGGTCGCGCGCGGCCTGGGTGTTGACGGCCGATGCGGGGAGGATCGCGACGGCGGCGTACTTCCCGTCGCCGGACACGCACTGGTAGCCGGTCCACGAGCCGTCGTCGAACCCGGCCGGGTGCAGGAGCGCGGCTTCCCGCCAGGCGAACCCGGCGGCTTCCCGCCCCAGTTCGACGTGGTAGCCCTGCGCGTCTCCGTACCCGTCGACGGCGACGTCGGCGGATTTCGCCGCGTCCGGGCCGAAATCCGCCGGTTCCGGCGCGGCGGCGTGCGGTGCGGGCGCGGGCGGTTTCGGTGCCGCGGCCACGACCGAAGTGGTCGCTCCGGCGAGCGCGAGCACCGTGCCCAGCACGGTCAGCACTCGCCATCCGGACATTCTTCGCGCACGATCGATTCCACCGGACACGGCAGATCCTCCCCCTGAAGTAGCGGCCCCGGAAATCCGGCCGCCAAGGGGAAATCTAACTGTCCGCCCGGCGGGACCCATCACCCATTGGAGTGATCTTCGAGTATGGGAACCGAACAATCGGACATTACTTTTCCTTGGGAATTCCGTTGTCTCCCAAGGAACATCGCGCCGGCCTCACTGCGCGCGGGCGCGCAGGTGGGCGCGTTCTCCCTGGCGGCCGAAGAGGATGAGGAGCTCGACCGCCTTGCCGTCCGCGGTGCCGAGCCAGTGCGGGATCGTCGTGTCGAACTCCGCCGCTTCGCACGCGGGCAGCACCAGGTCGTGCTCGCCGAGGACCAGCCGCAGGTTCCCGTGGAGCACGTACAGCCATTCGTGCCCTTCGTGCGTCTGGTGGTCCGGGGCCGGCGGCGGGGCGGCGCTGGGGATGATCATCTTGTACGCCTGCATCCCGCCCGGCCGCCGGGACAGCGGCACGAAGGTCATGCCGTACCGGTGGATCGGGGTGAGGTGGATGCGCGGGTCCCCGGTGCGCGGCGCGCCGACGAGGTCGTCGAGCGGGACGTCGTAGACGCGGGCCAGCGGCAGCAGCAGTTCGAGGCTGGCCCGCCGCTGCCCGCTTTCCAGCCGGGACAGCGTGCTTTCCGACACGCCGGTCGTGCCGGCGACCTCCGCCAGCGTCAGGCCGCGGTGCCGGCGCAGCGCCCGCAGCCGGGGGCCGACCGCGTGCAGCACGTCTTCGAAGTCGTCGCTCACCCGGCCATCTTGCCGGAACCGCAAGAACGCGTGCCGGAACGGCCGGGGCCGGGTCAAGGTGGGCCCATGACGACATCGGCCACCGAAGCGGCCCGGTTCTGGGACGGCCACCACGCGGCTCACCTGACCGACGGCGAGCCGCGCCCCAACGTCCGGCTCGCCGAAGTCGCCGCCCGGCTGATTCCCGGGCGGGCGCTCGCCCTCGGGTCCGGCCCCGGCGGGGACGCGCTGTGGCCGGCCCGGCGCGGCTGGCACGTGACCGCCGCCGACATCTCCGCCGTCGCCCTCGCCCACCTGGCCCGCCGCGCGCGGGCCCTCGGGCTGGGCGGCCGGATCACGGGCGCGCGGCACGACCTGTCCGCCACGTTTCCGGCGGGTTCCTTCGACCTCGTCTCGGCGCACTACCTGCACACGTCCTTCCCGCTCCCCCGCGACGCCGTGCTGCGGCAGGCCGCGCAAGCGCTCTCCCCCGGCGGGCGGCTGCTGGTCGTCGAACACGGGTCCGTCGCACCGTGGTCGTGGCACCAGGACCCGGCCGCGGTGCCCGCACTGGCCGCGCCCCCGCTGGATCCGGCGCGGTGGACCGTCGAGCGCGCCGACGCCCTCCCCCGCCGCGCCACCGGACCCGGCGGGCGAACCGCCGAGGTCGTCGACCACCTCCTGCTGATCCGCCGCACCCGCTGAAAGGACCGTCATGCCCCGAACCCGGCGGGACACCCCGCCCCCGCGCACCGGCCCGGACGAGAAGGCCGTCCTGCGCGGCTTCCTCGACCACCTCCGGGCCGCCGTGGCCGCCAAGGCCCAGGACGTCCCGGAACCGGCGGTCCGGACGCCCGGCGTGCCGTCCGGGACGTCGCTGCTGGGCCTGGTCCGGCACCTCGCGCACGTCGAACGGTTCACCTTCCTCGGCGAGCAGCCGCCCGACTGGCCCGGCACGTTCCGGCCGGGCCCGGACGAGACCGTCGCCTCGGTGCTCGCGGACTACCGCACGGCGTGCGAGCAGGCGAACGCCGTGATCGACGCCTGCCCCGACCTGACGCAGCCGGTACCCCGGCCCGGCCGCACGCCGCCGTCGATGCGCTGGGCCCTGGTGCACCTGATCGAGGAAACCGGCCGCCACGCCGGGCACGCCGACATCCTGCGGGAGCTGATCGACGGCAGCACCGGCCGCTGACTGCACTGACCATGGACGCCCGGTCGCCCACGTCGCTGCCGAGCTCGGGATCTCCCGAGCGCCGCCACCGTCCTGGCCGAGCTGGGCATCGACCGGACCGAACGCGTGATGACCGGCAACGCCCTGGCTACCGCCGCTCCCACGCCGGGCGCGACGCACTCACCGACCTCGGCGCCCAAGCACCACCCGAGTTCCTGCACCGCTACCACCACCACCGAGCCCACACCTCACCCGGCGCCAAGCCACCCATCACCCGCGTCAACGACCTCGCAGGGCACGACAGCCGGCCGCGGTCGTCGCCATGATCGAGTCCTGCTCGTTTTCGCCTCCGGGGCGGGGAATCGCTGACGAATCCATTGTGGAACACCGCCGGAAAGGAGGATTCCCAGCGTGCGGCGGAGCGCCGGGAGAGGGTCCGCGGAGGTTTCGCTCTGCGCGTCACCCGCAAGCGTGCTATTTGGTCCTTATGAGTGAATCACCCGAGTATCCGAGCTACCCGCAGTCGTCCGCTCCGACGGGTCAGCCACCCGCGCCGGCGCGGCCCGGTACGGTCGAAGGCGCCTTCTGGGCGTTCCTCGCCTCGACCGTGATCGGGCTGATCGGCGGCGTGCTGATCTTCGCCAACCGGGACGGCATCGCCCAGGCCCTCCGCGACGCGAACCGGCAACGCGGCGGCAACCTCACCGACGCCCAGATCGACCAGACGGTGAACGCCACGATGATCACCGCGGTGGTCATCGCGGTCATCATCGCCGCGCTGTACCTGCTGTTCGCGTTCAAGCTGCGCGCCGGCCGGAACTGGGCGCGGATCGTGCTCACCGTGCTGACCGCGCTGCAGCTGCTCTCGCTGCTGATCGGGCAGAGCACGATCGGCGGTTACCTCGCCGTGCTCGCCGCGGTGGTGGGCGTGGTCCTGTCGTTCACCGGCCCGTCGAACGCCTACTTCGCCTCGCTCAAGGCTCCGCGCTGACCCGCTCCGCGCGGCGGCCCGGCCAGGACCGCCGCGCGGACGGGCCGCGGTTTTCTCCGGCTGCCGAGAATGGACCGGGAGGACGCCCCGGCGGCCTTCGTCGAGGGTCCGGCAAGGGTCCGGCGCGGCTGCCCGGTGATCCCGTGGCACAGCGGGAATTCCGTGTCCGTCACATCACGTTCCGTGTTTTCCTTCACCACTCCGGTAATCACTCGTCCGTGTTTGAACTGCCGGGACACCCCCTCGAATGCCGCAGTGCGCGCTACTGAACGTCGGCAGCGCACGGCAAAAGCAGGGCCCGGGGTGCCACGTCACGGTGGCCGCCGCAGTTCGTGATCACTTTTCGCGCACTGCCCCGGCCGCCGCCGGTGCGCGGATTCCTTGCCCTCCTGGGCGATTTTGGTAGCTTGGCCGGGATTTCTCCCGCGGACCGGTCGTGTCACCGGTGCGCGTCCCCGCTCGCGTTCCCGCGAATCCGTTGCCGCCGAAAGGAATTCCTCATGCGCACCACCCTGCTCCGGGCCGGCAGCCTGGCCGCCGCCGTGCTCGCCGGATCCACCGGCGTCGCGGCGGCGGACGACGCCGTCACCGGGTCCGCGTTCGGCGCTTCGGCCGGCGCTTCCCTGGTGCCCGGCGGCAAGGCGGCCACGCTCGACACCGGCCCGCTGGCCGCTTCGAGCAGCCGGGGACCGGCCACGGCAAGCGTCGCCGACGCGCCGCTCGGCGGGCTCGTCACCGCGAAGGCGCTCACCAGTTCCGTGGTGCCCGGCGCGGATTCCGTGGCGGCCAAGGCAGCGGCCGCCGAGGTGACGCTGCCGCTGCTCGGCCCGGCCGCCGGGCGGGTGCCGTCGATCCGGCTGGTCAGCGCCCGCTGCGCGGCGGCGGACGGCCGCGTGACCGGCAGCAGCGACCTCGCCGGCGCCACCCTCGGCCGGCTGGGCACACTGCCCGCCGCCACCGCGCCGAACCAGCGGCTCGGCGTCCCCGGCGTGGCCGAAGTGATCGTCAACGAACAGCTCCAGCGCTACGACGGCAGCCTCGAAGTCACGGCGCTGCACGTCAAACTGCTCGGCGGCGAACTCGGCCGCGGCGACGTGAAGCTGGCGTCGGTGGTCTGCGGCCCGGCGAAGGAGCGCGCTCCCGAGGCGCCGCCGCGCCCGGACGCGCCCCGCCAGGTGGTCGTCGTCCCGGCCGGCGCCCCGCAGACCGGCGACGGCAGCCTCGCGGCGGAGGGCTGAGCCGTGGCCCGTCGCCCGTTCCTGACCGTCTTGCTCGCGCTGGTGCTCGCCGGGTGCGGCGCAACGCCGTCCCCGCCGTCGGCGGCCCCGGCGACGGCGGCCCCGGCGCCGGCCCGGTCCCTGCCGACCGCGCTCGACGTCCCGGCGATCGGCGCGCGGTCGTCGCTGGTCCCGCTCGGCCTCAACCCCGACCGCACCGTCGAGGTGCCGCCGGTCGACCAGCCGCTGCAGGCCGGCTGGTACGAATACGGCCCGACGCCGGGCGAGGCCGGGCCCGCGGTGATCCTCGGCCACATCGACGGCGGGCACCGGAAGGGCATCTTCTGGCGGCTGCACGAGCTGAAGCCGGGCGAACCGGTGCACGTCGACCGCGCCGACGGCGGCCGGTTGACGTTCGAGGTGACGAAGGTCGAGCAGATCGCGAAGGACGTCTTCCCCACCGAAGCCGTGTACGGCGACACGGCCGACCCGCAGCTGCGCCTGATCACCTGCGGCGGGCGGTACGACGCGGCGAACCGGAACTACCTCGACAACGTGATCGTCTTCGCGAAGCTGAAGCGGTAGTCCACTGTGGACGGCTCAGCCGCGCCACATCCGGGCGGTGAGCCGGAAGAACTCGCGGTCGTCGCCGGCGCCCAGCGCGGCCGCGCGGTCGGGGTAGCAGTCCAGCACCCGGTCGGCGCCGGTCAGCAGCAGCGCCCGGTTCACCACCGCGTTGCCGCCGGTGACGACCCGGAGCCGGGCGCCCACCGCGGCCGCGTGGTCGGCCGCCTCGCACAGCACGTGCACGCCCGCGGCGCCGAGGAAGCACACGTCCGTCAGGTCCAGGACGACCACCCGCGGGGCCGGGCAGCGGTGCAGCGCGCCGGCCACCGCGCGCACGACGAGCAGGACCGTTCCGGCGTCGAGCTCCCCGGCCAGGGCCAGCACCACCGGCTCACCGGGCGAGCACGACACCCGCAACCGCCCCGTCGGGGCACCGGAGGACGTCACGCGAGCACCCACCTCCGAGGACCGGGACGAACGGGGGCGCGGCCTGCCCGACCGCCCCGCACAGGCTAATGACGGCTTTCGGCTGCTCACAAGCCGTGACCGGGCGGGTCGACCCGATCGTGTTTCACCGGAGGCACGCGGGGGAAGTCACGCGAGGCGATTTGCTCTCAAGGAGGTTGTCATGGCGGCAACACCCGATCCGGCGCCGACCGGGGTGCGCACGCTCATCCCGGCGCGCATCGACCGGTTGCCCTGGTCCCCGTTCCACACCCGGATGGTGGTCGCCCTGGGGGTGGCCTGGATCCTGGACGGGCTGGAAATCACGGTGGCCAGCGCGGTCGCCGACACGCTCACCAAGCCCGAGACGTTGCACATGTCGTCGGCGGCGGTGGGCCTGCTGGCGACGATCTACCTCGCCGGCGAGGTGGTCGGGGCGCTGTTCTTCGGCAGCCTGTCCGACAAACTGGGCCGCCGGAACCTGTTCATGCTCACCCTGGCCGTGTACCTGGTCGGCAGCGGCCTGACCGCGCTGACGCTGGGCAACGGGGCGGGCTGGGTCGTCTTCCTCTACGCCACCCGGTTCGTCGCCGGGATGGGCATCGGCGGCGAGTACGCCGCGATCAACTCCGCCATCGACGAGCTGATCCCGGCCCGCTACCGCGGGCGGGTGGACATCGCGGTCAACGGCACCTACTGGGCCGGCGCGGTGCTCGGCACGATCGGCACGTACATCCTGCTGAACCGGATGGACCTGTCGCTGGGCTGGCGGCTCGGCTTCCTCATCGGCCCGGTGCTCGGGCTGGTGATCCTGCTGGTGCGGCGGCACCTGCCGGAGAGCCCGCGGTGGCAGATCATGCACGGCAAGGCGGACGCCGCCGAGGAGTCGATCAGGCAGATCGAGCAGGAGGTCGAGCACACCGGCCGCACCCTGCCCCCGGTCGACGAGAAGAAGGCGATCGAGGTGACGCCGGCCGAGCGGATCGGGTACGTGGCGCTGGCCAGGGTGCTCTTCCGCGACTACCCGTCGCGGGCGGTCCTGGGCGCGTCGCTGATGATCAGCCAGTCGTTCCTGTACAACGCGATCTTCTTCACCTACACGCTGGTGCTCGGCAAGTTCTACGGCGTCTCGTCCGAGGCGACGCCGATCTACCTGATCGCCTTCGCGGTGGGCAACCTGGTCGGCCCGTTCACCATCGGCCACCTCTTCGACACCCTCGGCCGCCGGAAGATGATCTCCGGGACCTACATCGTGTCCGGTGTCCTGCTGGCGATCACGGCGGTGCTGTTCTACGCGGGCACGCTGAACGCGATCACCCAGACGATCGCGTGGTGCGTGATCTTCTTCTTCGCCTCCGCGGGCGCGAGCGCGGGTTACCTGACGGTGAGCGAGATCTTCCCCCTGGAGGTCCGGGCGAAGGCGATCGCGGTGTTCTTCGCGATCGCGCAGTGCTTCGGAGCCCTGGGACCGGTGATCTACGGCGCGCTGATCGGCACGGGCGAGCACCCGGTCCGCCTGTTCATCGGCTACCTGCTCGGCGCGGCGGTGATGATCGCGGGCGGCCTGGTGGCCCGCTTCCTGGCGGTGGACGCGGAGGGCAAGTCCCTGGAGGACATCGCCCAGCCACTGGCCGCGGCCGGCCGCCGGGGACGGACGCGCGCGGAAGGGGCGTCGTCGCCGTTCTCGACCTGACGGCTGCTGGAACTGCGGAGGCCGCCACCGGGGATGCCCTGGTGGCGGCTTTTGCGCATGCGGGCCGGTTGGGCGGGCCCGGGAAACGCCGCCCCGGGGGATGACATGAGCAGGCGCACCGAACCCGCCGTGGCCGCATCCGGCCGCTGAACCGACGAGGACGGCATCCGGGCGCTCGGGGGCCCGGGTACGCCTGGCGGCCGGGGACCCGCGGTGGACACGAGTGCGGCCGCGGCCGTGCGGCCGGCAGGACAACCGCGGCCCGGCGGTTTAGGCTCGGAGTGCGCCGGGTAGCCGCCCGTTCGGAAAGTGCGGCGCCGGTCTGCGGTCGGGAGGTGGGTGTGGGACCACGGAAGTGGCTCGAGTCCTGGCCCGTGTACCGCCAGCTCACCGGCACCGACCCGCTCGGCCGCGGCAAGGCCGCCGAATCGCCGCGCTCGGAGGCACTGGCCCCGCGCACCGCGAGCGCCGACCGGGTGGCCAAGTCCGTCTGCCCCTACTGCGCCGTCGGCTGCGGGCAGCAGGTCTTCGTCAAGGACGAGAAGGTCGTCCAGATCGAAGGCGACCCGCACAGCCCGATCTCCCGCGGCCGGCTCTGCCCCAAGGGCTCGGCCAGCAAGCAGCTGGTCACCGGGCCGCAGCGGGAGCAGAAGGTCCGCTACCGCGCGCCCTACGCCACCGAGTGGACCGAGCTCGACCTCGGCACCGCCATGGAGATGGTCGCCGACCGGGTGCTCGACGCCCGCCGGAAGGGCTGGCAGGACACCGACGACCACGGGAAGCCGCTGCGCCGGACCATGGGGCTGGCCAGCCTCGGCGGCGCCACCCTCGACAACGAAGAGAACTACCTGATCAAGAAGCTGTTCACCGCGATGGGCGCGATCCAGATCGAGAACCAGGCCCGTATTTGACACTCCGCCACCGTTCCCGGTCTGGGGACTTCCTTCGGTCGCGGTGGCGCGACGGACTACCAGCAGGACCTGCAGAACTCCGACTGCGTCGTGATCATGGGCTCGAACATGGCCGAGGCGCACCCGGTCGGGTTCCAGTGGGTGATGGAGGCGAAGGCCCGCGGGGCCGAGGTGCTGCACATCGACCCGCGGTTCACGCGCACCAGCGCGCTGGCCGACGCCCACGTCCCGCTGCGGGCCGGCACGGACATCGCGTTCCTCGGCGGGGTGATCAACCACATCCTGAGCAACGACCTGGACTTCCGCGAGTACGTGGTCGCCTACACCAACGCCTCCTTCCTGGTGCACGAGGACTACCGCGACACCGAGGACCTCGACGGCCTCTTCAGCGGCTACGACGAGGCCAAGGCCGCCTACGACCCGGCGACCTGGCACTACCAGGACACCCGGCCGAAGGACACCTCGCACGGCAAGGAGACGTCGGCGTCCGACCAGCACGGCTCGGGCGGCCCGGTGCTCGAAGGCGGCAGCGAGGAGATCGCCGCCGACCCGACCCTGCAGCACCCGCGCTGCGTGTTCCAGATCCTCAAGCGCCACTTCGCCCGCTACACCCCCGAGCTGGTCGAAGCCACCTGCGGCACACCGAAGGAGCTCTTCCAACGGGTCTGTGACGCGTGGACGCGCAACTCCGGCCGGGAACGCACCGCCGCGCTCGTCTACAGCGTCGGCTGGACGCAGCACAGCGTCGGCGCCCAGTACATCCGGGCGGGCTCGATCATCCAGCTCCTGCTCGGCAACATCGGGCGGCCCGGCGGCGGGGTCTTCGCGCTGCGCGGGCACGCCAGCATCCAGGGCTCGACCGACATCCCGACGCTGTTCAACCTGCTGCCCGGCTACCTGCCGATGCCCACGCCGGAGCAGACGACGCTGGCGGACTACATCGGCAGCGTCAGCGGCGACAAGCAGAAGGGCTTCTGGCGCAACGCCGACGCCTACACGGTGTCGCTGCTGAAGGAGTATTGGGGCGAAAAGGCCACACCGGACAACGACTTCTGCTTCGGTTACCTGCCCCGGATCAACGGCGACCACGGCACCTACCGCACGGTCATGGACATGGTCGACGGCAAGGTGTCCGGTTACTTCCTGCTCGGGCAGAACCCGGCCGTCGGCTCGGCGCACGGCCGGCTGCAGCGCCTCGGCATGGCCAACCTCGACTGGCTGGTCGTGCGCGACCTGACGATGATCGAAAGCGCCACCTTCTGGAAGGACGCGCCGGAGATCGAGACCGGCGAGATCGCGCCGGAGCGGTGCCGCACCGAGGTGTTCTTCTTCCCCGCCGCCTCGCACGTCGAGAAGGAGGGGACGTTCACCCAGACCCAGCGCATGCTGCAGTGGCGGGAAAAGGCCGTCGAACCGGCCGGGGACCAGCGCTCGGAGCTGTGGTTCTTCTACCACCTCGGGCGCATCCTCCGGGAGCGGCTGGCCGGCTCGGAAGACGAGCGCGACCGGCCGCTGCTCGACCTCGCCTGGGACTACGCGGTCCACGACGGCGAACCGTCCGCCGAGGACGTGCTGCGGCGGATCAACGGCCAGGACCTGACCACCGGCAAGGAGCTCGGCGGCTACCTGGAGCTCAAGGCCGACGGCAGCACGTCGTGCGGGTGCTGGATCTACAGCGGCGTCTACGCCGACGGCGTCAACCAGGCCGCGCGCCGCAAGTCCCGCTTCGAGCAGGACTTCTACGCCCACGAGTGGGGCTGGGTGTGGCCGCTGAACCGGCGGGTGCTCTACAACCGCGCGTCGGCCGACCCGGCCGGCCGGCCGTGGAGCGAGCGCAAGGCCCTGATCTGGTGGGACGCCGAGCGCGGCGAGTGGACCGGCCACGACGTCCCCGACTTCGAGAAGACCAAGCCGCCGGACCACGTCCCGCCGCCGGACGCCGTCGGCCCGGCCGCCCTGCGCGGCGACGACCCGTTCATCATGCAGTCGGACGGCAAGGCGTGGCTGTTCGCGCCGACGGGACTGGCCGACGGGCCGCTCCCGACGCACTACGAACCGCACGAATCGCCGTTCCGCAACCCGCTCTACGCGCAGCAGGGCAATCCGGCGCGGAAGGTCTACGGCCGCAAGGACAACCCGTCGCACCCGTCGCCGCCCGAGGCCCACGGCGAGGTGTTCCCGTTCGTCTTCACCGCCGCGCGCCTGACCGAGCACCACACGGCGGGCGGGATGAGCCGGACCCTGCCGTACCTCTCGGAGCTGCAGCCGGACCTGTTCGTCGAGGTCTCCCCCGAGCTGGCGAAGCTGCGCGGGCTGGCCCACCTGGGCTGGGCGCACGTCGTCACCGCGCGGGCCGCCGTCGAAGCGCGGGTGTTCGTGACCGACCGGATGGCGCCGCTGCGGGTGCAGGACCGGGTCGTGCACCAGGTCTGGATGCCCTACCACTGGGGCAGTTCCGGGCTGGTGTCCCGGGACGTCGTCAACGACCTGTTCGGCGTGGTGCTGGACCCGAACGTGTTCATCCAGGAGAGCAAGGTCGCCACCTGCGACGTCCGGCCCGGCCGGCGCCCGCGCGGGGCCGCGCTGCTGGAACTGCTCGCCGGGTACCGGGACCGCGCCGGGATCACGGCGGAAACGGGGACGCAGGTGGCGACCGCGCACGACACGCGGCACGTCGAACCCGGCCACGAGGTCACGGAGGACGGCACATGAGCATCGAGGACCGGCTGTCCGGCCCGCTGCCGGACGTCGCCGCGGAAGCCGGGCACACCGGGCACCCGCCGCGCGTCGGGTTCTTCACCGACACGTCGGTGTGCATCGGCTGCAAGGCCTGCGAGGTGGCCTGCAAGGAGTGGAACAACGTCCCCGAAGACGGGCTCGACCTGCTCGGGATGTCGTTCGACAACACCGGCGCGCTCGGCGCGAACTCGTGGCGGCACGTGGCCTTCATCGAGCAGCAGCGCCCGCTCGGCGGCCAGTCGCCCGGGCTCGAGGGGCTGCCGACCGGGCCGTCCGCGATCGACGTGACCACCGCCTTCGTCGCCGACGAGCTGCGGGAGGCCCCGCTCGGCGGCGGCGAGCTGGGCACCTCTCCCCTGCCGCGCGACCCCGAGGACCTCGGGATGCCGTCGTTCGACCTGCCGGGCGCGCGGACCGGCGCCGAGGGCCGGGCCGACTTCCGCTGGCTGATGGCGTCGGACGTGTGCAAGCACTGCACCCACGCCGGCTGCCTCGACGTCTGCCCGACGGGCGCGCTGTTCCGCACCGAGTTCGGCACGGTGGTGGTGCAGCAGGACATCTGCAACGGCTGCGGCTACTGCGTTTCCGGCTGTCCGTACGGCGTGATCGACCGCCGCCCGGACGACGGCCGGGCCCAGAAGTGCACGCTCTGCTACGACCGCCTCCACGACGGCCTCGAACCGGCGTGCGCCAAGGCCTGCCCGACCGACTCGATCCAGTTCGGCGAGCTCGACGAGCTGCGCGCGCGGGCGGCCCGCCGGGTCGAGCAGCTGCACGAGCGCGGGGTGACCGAGGCGCGCCTGTACGGCCACGACCCGTCCGACGGCGTCGGCGGCAACGGCGCGTTCTTCCTGCTGCTGGACGAACCGGAGGTCTACGGCCTGCCCCCGGACCCGGTGGTGCCGACGCGCGAGCTGCCCGCGATGTGGAAGTACGCCGGAATGGCGGCATCGGCCCTGCTCGCCGCGGCGGTCGCCGCCTTCGGGAGGCGCAAGTGAGCCGGGGCGGGTATTGCCGGGGCGGCGACTCCACCGCGCCCGGGAGGCGCACGTGAGCCGGCGCGGGCATTGCCGGGGCGCCCAACGCGGCAGCGCACGCGAGTACGTCGGCGCACCCGGGAGGCGCACGTGAGCCGACCCGAGCCCCGCGAGCCCGCCCAAAGCGGCAGCGCACGCGAAAACCTCACCGCGCACGTGAGCCGACCCGAGCCCCGCGAGCCCGCCCAAAGCGGCAGCGCACGCGAAAACCTCACCGCGCACGTGAGCCGGCCCGAACCGCGCGAACCCGCCCCACGCGGCAGCACACGTGACCACCCCACCGCGCCCGGGAGGCTCCGATGAGCGAAGACCCCCTGCTGCGCGAACCCCGCAGCGACGCCGGAGCCGCCGACACCGGCGCCCGTGTCTTCAGCCGGCGTCGCAAACGTGGCGGCGGTGACGGCACGCGCGAAGAACCCATGGTGCCGCGGGCCGAATTCCGGTCCTACTACGGGCGGCCCGTGCTCAAGCCGCCCGTCTGGGAATGGAAGGTGCCCGCCTACCTCTTCACCGGCGGGCTCGCGGCCGGCACCTCGCTGCTGGCCGCCGGGGCCGATCTCACCGGGCGGCCCGCGCTGCGGCGGGCGGGGCGGACCGGTTCGCTGGCCGCGCTGCTGGCCAGCGTCTACCTGCTCGTCGCCGATCTCGGGCGGCCCGAACGGTTCCACCACATGCTGCGGGTCGCGAAACCGACGTCCCCGATGAGCGTCGGCACGTGGATCCTGAGCGCGTTCGGCCCCGGGGTGGGCGTCGCGGCGGCGGCCGAGGTGCTGCCCGCCGGCCTGCGGCGCACGCTGCCCGGCCGGCTGCTGCGCGCGGTGGCACGGCCCGCGGGGCTGTCGTCGGCGGTCGTCGCGCCGGCCGTTGCTTCCTACACCGCCGTGCTGCTGTCCCAGACCGCCGTGCCGGCCTGGCACGAAGCCCATCCGCAGCTGCCGTTCGTCTTCACCGGCTCGGCGGCCGCGAGTTCCGGCGGCTTCGCGATGGTGCTGGTGCCGGTCGCCGAGGCCGGGCCGGCGCGGGCGCTGGCCGCGTTCGGCGCGGTGACGGAGCTGGCGGCGTCGAAGATGCTGGAGCACCGGCTCGGGCTCGCCGCCGAGGCGTACACGACGGGAAAGGCGCACCGGCTGAGGAAGTGGTCGGAACGGCTGACCGCCGCCGGTCTGCTCGGCGCCCTGCTCGGGCACCGCAGCCGCGCGGTGTCCGTGGCCGCGGGCACGGCATTGTTCGCCGGCAGCGCGCTACAGCGGTTCGGGGTGTTCGAGGCCGGCGTGGCGTCCACAAAGGACCCCAAGTACGTCGTCGTGCCCCAGCGGCAGCGCATGGAACAGCCCTGACCCCCGCGGCTGGCGGGTAGCGGTCACCCGGTCCCGGGCAGCAGCCGCGGCAGCACTTCGAGCCAGTCCAGGGCGGCGGTGACGCTGCGGTGGACCGGCAGCACGTGCTCCAGCCCCAGCACCCGGATCGGCCGCAGGACCGGCCGCCGGTCGGCGGCGATGGCGAACGGCACGCCGCTGACGTGCGCCTCGGACGCGGCGACCAGCAGTTCGGTGATGCCGCCGGACCCGCAGAAGCCGACACCGGTGAGGTCCAGGACCAGGGCGCGCGGCGCGAGGTCGAGCTCGTCCCCCAGCCGGCTCCGGAGCCGGCCGACGGCGGCCAGGTCGACGTCACCGCGGACGGTGACGATCGTGGCCTCCGCCGTCGCGGTGACCCGCAGGGTCATCCCGGCGGGGAGGTCGACGCGGTGGCGCGGAGCGGCGAGCTGGTCGAGCACACGGCCTCCTCGGAGCGGGGGACGGCCGGGGACGCGGTCCCCGGCCCGCCTGCGGCGGCGCGCAGGCGAACGGGCGGACGGCTCCCGGCTGAACCGCGACACCCCACACCGTACGCCTCACGCCCACCGGCCCGCACGGGGCGGGATTCACCGCACCCGGCGGCTTTCCGGCCGATCCTCACGCCGCCCCGGGTCAAGCAGCTGCTTCAGTCCGCTCCCGGAACGCCGGCAGCTCATCGCCGCCCGCGCGCCGCGGGGCCCGGCGAAGCCGGCACCGCGAGCGCGGCGGTGCTGTATCCACAATGGACTACCGGCCCATTCGTCGAAATCGGCGAACGGGCCGATCACGATAACGGTTTTCGCCCGAGTGACCGGGCGAACTCCCCGTGCGCGCCCGTTCTCTGCTAAAAAGTCCCTCGTTCACGAAGTTCGCCGAGCGACGCAGGGGTACGGGTGGCTTTCGAGGAACAGCTCGTGAGCGGGCGCTACCGGATCCTGGGACGCATCGGCCGCGGGGCGATGAGCGTGGTGTGGCAGGCCAGGGACGAGCGGCTGGACCGGGTGGTCGCCGTCAAGCAGTTCCTGCACGAGCCCGGCAGCGGGTCGGCGCCCGCCGGGACCTGCGAACGGGCGATCCGCGAGGCGCGGCTGGCGTCGCGGCTGCGGCACCCGCACGCCATCACGGTGTACGACGTCCTCGAGGACGCCGGCTCGATGTACCTGGTGATGGAGTACGTGCCGGCCCGGTCGCTGACCGACCTGCTCGTCGAGCGCGGGCCGCTGCCGCGGTGCGACGTGGTCCGGCTCGGGCGGCAGATCGGGGCCGCGCTGGCCGCCGCGCACGGGGACTGGATCCTGCACCGGGACGTCACCCCGAACAACGTGCTCGTCGCCGATGACGGCACCGCGCGGATCACCGACTTCGGGGTGTCGCGGGCGCTCGGCGAGCACCCCGCGACCGAAGACGACGTCATCGTCGGCACCCTCCCCTACCTGGCCCCCGAGGTCGCCCGGGGCGGCGAGGCCGGCCTGCCGTCCGACGTCTACGGGCTCGGCGCCACGCTCTACACCGCGCTCGAGGGCGCGCCGCCGTTCGGCACCAGCGACGACCCGATCACGCTGCTGCGGCGGATCACCGAAAACCAGCTCGTCCCGCCGCCGCACGGCGGTCCGCTCACCGCCGTGCTGATGCGGATGCTCGAACGCGATCCCGCCGCGCGCCCGGCCATGCAGGAGGCGGTCGCCCTCCTCTCGGCGGTCGGGCGGCCGGCCCCCGCGGCCCCGCCCCGCCGGTCCCGGCTGCGCCGGGTCGCCGTGACCGGGGCCGCCGTGTGCGTGACCTCGGCGTGCGTGGCGGCCGGGCTGGCCTTCACCGGCGAGCCGGAGACCACCGCCGCCCCCGTCGAGCGTCCCCCGACGACCGTCACCGCGGACCGGACGGTCAGCGCCACCACGACGGCACCCGCGCCGCGGCCGGCCCGGGCCACCGAAGCACCACCGGCGCACCCGGCCGCGCCGGCCGCCGGCGGGTGCACCGCCCGCTTCGAAGTCACGAACTCCTGGCCGGGCGGCACCCAGGCGGAGATCACCGTGCACAACGACCGGCCGGCGCGGCTGTCCGGCTGGACGGTGACGTGGGCGCTGCCCGGCGGCGCCGCCATCCGCGACCTCTGGAACGGGACGCTCACCCGGGCCGGCTCGACGGTGACCGTCACCGACGCGGGCTGGAACGCCCTCCTGGAGCCGGGCGCCTCGGCGTCGTTCGGGCTGATCCAGGACGGCACGGACGGCCGGGCCGCCGTCCCCGTGCTCGGCTGCCGGCCGAACTGACGCGCGGAATACCGTTACCGTTCCGACACAACCGGATCGGCCGTTTTTCCGTAGCGCACAAAAACGCTTTCCGTGAGCCGGCCCGGAATCGTCGAAGGCGATTTCCGGAACCACCCGGGTGAGTGAATTCCGCGCGGACGCCGAACGCCGCGGCCGAACGGGCCGTGTTGGGCGTGGACGGCAACCGCAGAGGGGAGCTCGCCCGTGTACGAAGGCGCAGTGATCGCCGGCCGCTACCGCGTGCTCGGCCGGGCCGGGCACGGCGCGATGGGCACCGTGTGGCGGGCGCGGGACGAACGGCTCGACCGCGTCGTCGCGATCAAGCAGCTGTTCGGCGACGCCGGCGCCGACGCGGCCGCCGCCGAACGCACCCGGGCCCGGACGCTCCGGGAGGCCCGCGTGGCCGCCCGGCTGCGCCACCCGCACGCCGTCGTCGTCTACGACGTCGTCGAGCACGATGCCGCGTCGTACATCGCGATGGAGTACCTGCCGTCCCAGACGCTCACCGAGGTCCTGGAGGGCGAAGGCCCGCTGGTGCCGGAGTACGTGGCCGAGCTCGGCGGGCAGCTCGCCTCGGCGCTGGCCGCCGCGCACGCCGAAGGCGTCCTGCACCGCGACATCAGCCCGAACAACGTCCTGGTCACCACCGACGGCACCGCGAAGATCACCGACTTCGGGGTGGCGCACGCGCACGGCGAAGGCACCGCGACCGGGCGCGGGCTGGTCGTCGGGACGCCGGCGTACCTCGCCCCGGAGGTCGCGGACGGCGCCGACGCCGGCTTCCCGTCCGACGTGTACTCCCTCGGCGCGACGCTCTACGCGGCCCTCGAAGGCCGGCCGCCCTCCGGCACCGACCACAACCAGCTGGCCCTGCTCAAGCGCGTGGTCCGCGGCGAGGTCCGCCCGCCGCGCACCACCGGCCCGGTCACCGACGTCGTCCTCCGGCTCCTGCACCGGGATCCGGCCGCCCGCCCGACGATGGCCGAGGCGGCGCGGCTGCTCGGCCGCCGCGCCTCCGGGGGTGTGCTGCCGCCGGTGCCGGCCCCCGCGGTCGTCGAGCCCGCCCCCGCCCGGCCCCGGCGCGCCCGGGTCGTGTTCGCCGGGACCGCGCTGGTGCTGGCCGCGGCCGGGATCGTGGCCGCGACGTCGATCCCGGACCGCCCGGAGCCCGCGATCGCACCGGCCCAGCTCGCTTCGGCGCCGGCCACGACGGCGTTCGCCCCGGCCGCGGCGGCCCCGCCGCGCTGTGACGCGCGCTATCAGGTCGTGAAGTCGTGGGACGGCGGCTTCCAGGGTCTGGTGACCGTGCGCAACGGCGGGCGCGCCGGCCTCGCGGGCTGGACCGTCAGCTGGCCGACGCCGTCCGGGACGAGCATCGACGACCTGTGGAACGGCAAGCTCCTGCGGACCGGCGCCACCTCGGCGATCGTGAACGCGGAGTGGAACGGGGTGCTGCGGCCGGGCGAGACGACGACGTTCGGCTTCATCGCCCTGGCCCGCGGCGGCAACCGCGGACTCCCCGTGACCGACTGCCGTCCCGCCGGGTGAGGGGCCCGGTTCCGGCTCCGACGAAGGTGGCTTGACCAGCCCGTTGACCCCCATTATGGTCAGCCTTCACGCATTCGTGTTAACGCTAACGCTCCACCGGACAACGGACCGGACAATGGCCCGGGAAAGTGCTCGACAATGACGAATCCCCGCGACGTCGCGGAAGCACCGGTTGGAGCAGGCCGCGGCGTGGTGACGATCACCGACGTGGCGAACGCGGCCGGCGTCTCGGCGAGCACGGTGTCGTACGTGATCACCGGCAAGCGCACGATCTCCCCGGCGACGCGGCGGCGGGTCGAGCAGACCATCCGCGCGCTCGGCTACCGCCGCCGCACCGGCTCGCCGGGGCCGTCCCCGGCCCGGGCCGGCGTGCTGGCGGTCGCGGTGCCCCCGCACGGCGACCGGCACGTGGGCGTGGAGATGGAGTTCTTCTCCGCGGCCGCGGGCGCGGCTCGCGGGCTGGGCTTCGACCTGCTCCTGGTCACCGACGACGAAGGCACGGCGGGCCTGCACCGGGTGACGTCGGCGGCGCTGGCCGACGCGGTGATCGTGCTGGACGCGGGCGACGGCGACCCGCGGGTGCCGGTCCTGCTCGCCTCGGGCCGCCCGGCGGTCCTGGTCGGCGCGCCCGGCCGCCACCACGGGCTGGCCGCGCTCACGCTGGACTTCCGGCCGGCCGGGCAGGAGTGTCTCACCCACCTCGCCGACCTCGGGCACCGCTCGATCGCCCACCTGGGACCGTCTCCCACGCTGCCCGGCCACCGGCTGCGGTACCTCGAGGACTTCACCGAGGGCCTGCGGGAGGCCGCCGCCCGGCGCGGTGTGGAAGCGCTTTCCCAGCCGTGCGAGCCGACGGCCGGGGACATCGCGCGCGCCCTCGGCGAGCTCCTCACCGAGGGCGGTCCGACGGCGCTGGTCGTCCACGACGAAGCCGCGCTGCCGCTGGTGCTGGCCGCGCTGCGGCACCGCGGATTCCGGGTCCCCGAAGACGTTTCGGTCGTCGCGGTGTGTTCGGCGACGGTGGCGGAGCACCAGCGGATCGCCCCGACGGCGGTGGTGATCCCGGCCCGCGAGCTGGGTGCACTGGCCGTGGACCGGGCCGTCCGCCAGCTCGACGGGAAACCGGCCGCGGAGCCGGAATCGGTGCTCCCCCGGTTCGTCGCGGGGGAAAGCACCGGGCCGGCACCGATCGGCCGTCACCACTAGGCCGGTTCACCCCTCGCCGACGTGTTCGGAGGAAGCGCCGTGCGGTGCGCAAAAGGGGACCATGACCGGGAAGAAGCCGGTGCCGGCCGGGCGGTACCGGCTGCTCGGAACCACCGGCCGCGGGCCGGGCGGCACCCTCTGGCGGGCGCACGACGAACGGCTCGACCGGCCCGTCACCGTCCGGCGGCTGCCGCCCGGGTGCCCGCTTGACGCCGCGCACTCCGACCGCGCCCGCGCCCGGGCGATCCGCGAGGCCCGCGCCGCGATCCGGCTGCGGCATCCCCACACGCTCGTCGTCCACGACGTCTTCGAGCACGAGCTCACGCCGAACGTGGTCACCGGACACCTCGCCGCCCGCACGCTCGCCGACCTCGTCGCGCAGGACGGACCCTGTGCCCGCACCGGGTTGCCGCCCTCGGCGCCCAGCTCGCGTAGGCGCACGCCGACAGCGTGCTGCACCGCGGGATCAGCCCCGGGCACGTGCTGATCACCGACGGCGGAACGGCGAAGATCGGCGGCTTCGGCCTGGCCCGCCGTTCCGCGACCACCCCGTCGTCCGCGGCGGACGTACACATGTCCCGTTCGGCGGAGCGCAGGAGGTGATCCGGCTCCGGTAACTCCGCGCGGGCGGACTCGACGATTTCACGCCGGCGTCGACTCCGGGTCGCCGCCGCAAGACTCGCGCACCACGAGCGTCGGCCACAGCTGCAGGCGGTGGACCGGCCGGCCGGTCGTGTCGGCGAGCCGGGCCAGGGCCAGTTCCGCGGCCACCGCCCCGAGGCGGTGCTTCTGCGGGCAGACCGCCGTCAGCGGCGGGTCCGAAGCCGCCGCGACCTCGTCGTCGTAGGTGACCACCGCGAGTTCGCCGGGCACCGCGATACCGCCGTCGCGGGCTCGCTCGATCAGGCCGATCGCCTCGCGGTCGGAGTGCACCAGCAGGGCGCCGACCCCGGCCCGGCGGCAGCGGGCCAGCAGCGCGTCGTACTCCGCCGCCCAGCCCGGGGTGCCGTAGACCGGGACGTCGAGATCCGGCGACGTCCCGGGGTCCAGGCCCAGGGAGCCGATCGTCTCGCGCCAGCCGGTGCGCAGGGCCCGGCTGGTCGGGCTGGACCGGGACGTGACCAGCCC
This sequence comes from Amycolatopsis sp. CA-128772, assembly GCF_002904295.1. Classification (GTDB taxonomy): domain Bacteria; phylum Actinomycetota; class Actinomycetes; order Mycobacteriales; family Pseudonocardiaceae; genus Amycolatopsis. The sequence goes on along the minus strand of NZ_PPHG01000072.1, from coordinate 258,413 downwards.
GACGCCGCGGTGGCCGAGGGACACCAGGTGCCGCACGGCCAGGCCCGCGCCCAGCGCGTGCGCGGTCGTGGCCGCGTCCAGGGCCAGCGTGGGCAGCTCCGGCGGCGGCAGGCGTTCGACCAGGACCACCGGGACGTTGAGCGAGCCCAGCCAGCGCAGCAGGTCCAGCGCGCCGCGCCCGCTGGTGGCCGGGGCGGCCAGCAGCGTCTGCACGCCGCGTTCGAGCAGCTTGGTGACCTGACGGCGGTCCTCCGCCGCGTCGTAGCTGGACGCGCGCAGCACGAGCCGCCCGCCCGCGGCGGCCACGGTGGCCTGCGCGCCCTGGACCACCGGCGGCCAGTAGTACTCCACCGACGGCGTGACCATGCCGACCAGCGCGCCGGGCACGACCGGGCCGAACACCGAGGCGGTGGCGCGCCCGGGCTCCGGCGGGCCACCGCGGGGCCGGGTCAGGGTGACCCCGCCGTGCACCCGCGTCAGCAGCCCGCGGTCGGCCAGCTCGGTGACGTCCCGGCGCACGGTGACCGCGGTGACGCCCAGCCGCTCCACCAGCTCGGTGAGCCGGACCGCGCCGTGTTCGCGCACCAGGGAAAGGATCAGCTGGTGCCGTTCGGAGGCGAGCATCACCGGACCTGCTCCAGCCGGACCCGCGCCGGGCCCTCCCGCACGAGCAGGGTGAGCCGGGTGAGGTGCTCGCCCCAGGCCGCCCGCAGCAGCGGGTCGGCCAGGACCCGCCGCTCGAGTTCCGCAGTGGTGTGCCGGGGATCCCAGCTCAGCCGCACCCGGACCCCGTTGCGGGACACCGAGGCTTCGCCCGTCCCCAGCTCCACCGCACCGGCCAGGACGTGCCGGAGCCGGACCGGCCGGACGCTGTCGTCGTCCGCCACGACGACGTGGGCGGGAGCGCCGCGGACCAGCCGCACCGACCGGATCCAGCGGGCCACGCCCGGGTACGCGCCGGCGAGGTCCGCGGACAGCGTGGCCCCGGCCGCGGTGAGCGCCACCCGGACGTCCCGCGCCCCGGACGCCTCCCCCGGTTCCTGCGTGACGCCCGGCTCCGGGACGTTGTGCCACTCGCTGCGCAGCGGCCAGGCCCGGTAGCGATCCGGTCCGAAGCTCCCCGCGGTGTAGGTCGGCTGGCCGACGTCGGCCACCACCGGGACACCGTCGGCCGCCACCCAGAAGGAACCCACGTCGAGGTGGTTGTGCCGTTCCCCGTTGTGCCCGGCCTTGACCGCCACGGTCAGGCCGCGCGCGGTGCCCGCGGTCTCCCGCGCCACGAGCACCTGCACCCGCGGCAGCCACTCCTCGCGCGCCAGCCAGGGTTCGCCCGGTTCCGCCGCCGCCACGGCCGCCCGCCAGCGCGGGTCGGCCAGGCCCGAGAGCGCGCGGCCCAGCCCGGCCTCCGGCCACACGAGCCGGCCGCCCGCCCGGGCCCGGCCGGCCGCGAACGCGCACACGGCGGCGTCGCCGAGCCGTTCGCCCCACCGGTGCAGGACGTGCCACGGCTGGGCCGGCGAGAGGTGGGCCGGGGCGTCGCCGGCGTTGACGAAGGCGTCGCCGCCCAGGTGCATCCGGTGCGGGAAGCGGATCAGCTCCGCGAGCACGGGCGGCTCCGGCGCGTCCACGCCGAGCAGGTCGAGGCACTCCAGCAGCCGGCAGGCGCCGTGCCACCAGTAGGCGGCGCCCTCGTCGATGCCGCCGTCGTCGGGCAGCACGGCGACGTAGTGGCCGAGCCCTTCGACGACCAGCTCCACCAGCCGCCGGCGGCGCTCTTCGTCATCGACGAGCAGGAGCGCGGCGGTGAGGACGGCGCTGTGGATCCACGGGTTCCAGTTGTGCGCGTCGCCGTCCAGGCCGAGCCAGTGCCAGTCGCGGATCCGCTCGAACGGCGTCAGGACGCGGAGCTCGACCTCCCGGCGCAGACGTTTGCGCACCCCGGGCGCGCGGAGGTCGAGGTGCGGGCCGAGGGCGTGATCGGCCCACGCGAACAGCGACGCGACCTCGGCCGCGCCGAGGTCGAGGAACGGGTCGCCGGGATCGGCCAGCACCTCCCCGCGCGCGGCCGTGTGCCGGTCGTGCGGCGCCCAGCACCAGGTGGTCGCCTCGGCCAGGGCGACCAGCCCGTCGATCGCGCCGTCGAGGAACGGGACCTCGTCCGGTGGGGCTTCGCCGGTCAGCACCGCGGCCAGCACCAGCGTGGTCACGCGTTCGCGCAGCTCGCGGGCGGCGTCTTCGTACTCGGTGCGGACGCCGTCGCGGAACGTCCTGGCCCACGCCGTGGCCGTGAGGACGGGCGCCGGCCGGGCGAGCAGCGCGCGGGCGTCGGCGAGTACGGCGGCGCCGTCGGCCGCGGCCCAGACCGCCCGGTCACGGACGTCGGGGCAGCCGAAGAGCGCGCTCTCCACCATGGCGTTCCTTCGGTTCTGATCGGTTTTGATCGCTTTTGCGCTGAAATGTTGACTCGCACTATGGCACACCCCGACAGTGACAGCCATCACTTCGACGGAGGAGCAATGACGCTTCGGCGATCGGCCGGCTTGACCCGCCGGACCTTCCTGTCCGCCACCACCGGGCTCGCGGCCGCCGGCCTCGCCGGCGGCTGCACGTCCTCGACGACCACGGCGTCCGGCGCCACCCGCGTGCGCGTCTGGTCCTGGCTCACCGGCATGGACAAGTACGTCGCCGGGTTCACCGCGGCGCACCCGGACATCGCGGTGGAGCTCAACGTGATCGCGTCCGGGCTGAAGGGCGGCTACGCCCAGCAGACCAACGCCCTGCGCGCGCACAACGCCCCGGACATCCTGCACACCGAGTACCAGGGCCTGCCGCAACTGCTGACCACGGGCGGCCTGCGCGACCTCACCGCGGACCTGGCCGACCTCGAACGCGGCTACTCCCCCGCCGCCTGGGAGGGCGTGCGGCCGGGCGGGCGCACCTGGGCGGTGCCGATGGACCTCGCGCCGATGGTGCTGTACTACCGCAAGGACCTGTTCGACCGGCACGGGATCGCGGTGCCGCGCACGTGGGACGAGTTCCGCACCGCCGCGCAGGCCGTCAAGAAGGCCGACCCGGCCGCGCGCGTGACGACGTTCCCGCTCAACGACGGCTCGTTCTTCGCCGGGATGTGCTGGCAGGCGGGCGATCCGTGGTGGCGGGTCGACGGCGGCGCCTGGCGGGTGGACATCGACGGCGCGGGCACCCTGCGCACCGCGGACTACTGGCAGGGCATGATCGGCGACGGCCTGGTCGCCACGGCCCCGACCGGCGACCAGGACTGGATCGGCGCGATGCACACCGGCCGGCTGTGGGGCCTGCTCGGCGCGTCCTGGAGCGTCGGTTCGCTGGTGAAGTCCATCCCGCAGGACAAGGGCCGCTGGGCGGTCACCACCATGCCGACCTGGGACGGCGTGCTCGCCACCGGCGCGCAGGGCGGCAGCGCGTTCGCGGTGTCCGCCGAAAGCAAGGTGCCCGAGGCGGCCGTGAAGTTCCTGCGCTGGCTGAGCACCGACCCGGCCGTCGCGAAGATCGGCACGACGTTCACGACGCCGTTCCCGGCCTACCTGCCGAGCCGGAACGTCGCCCGGAACGCCTACAAGGGCGGCTACTTCCTCGGCGCCCCGGTGTACGACGTGCTCGACGAGGCCGCCCGGCGCGTCCCGGACTGGACGTGGGGCCCCAACGCCCTGCGGATGTTCTCCACCGTCGTCGACCACCTGGGCGGGGTGAAGACCGGCGGCACGACCCTGGCCACCGCCGTCCGGCAGACGCAGGCCGACGCCGTCGCCGAGCTGCGGGAGCGGGGATTGACCGTGCTGGAAGGGAAGGCCTGATGACCGTCCTCACCCCCGAGCGCGCCACGGACGTGCCGGCGCCGGAACGTTCGAGCGTCGCGGCGCGGGGCCGCCGCGGCCGCGGGCGCGCCGGCCTCGTGCTCGCGGCGCCGTTCGCGGTCCTGCTGACCGCCACCGTGCTCGTCCCGATCGGGTACGCGCTCTACCTGAGCCTGTTCACCGATCGCCTGTCCGGCCTGGGTTTCTCCGGTCCGCGGCAGGCGTTCGTCGCGCTCGGCAACTACGCCGACGTGCTCACCGACCGCGCGTTCCACGCCAGCCTCGGGAACGTGGCCCTGTTCGTCCTGGTCCACATCCCGGTCATGCTCGGGCTCGCCCTCGTGCTGGCCCTGCTGGTCGACTCCGCGGTCGTGCGGCTCAAGCGCGTGTGGTCCCTGGCCGTCTTCCTGCCCTACGCGGTGCCGACCGTGATCACCGGGCTCGTCTGGGCCTACCTCTACAGCCCGAACTCGGGGCTCACCGCGCTGCTGCCGTTCGACCCGCTGGGCAAGACCGGCATCCTGCCCTCGATCGTGAACATCGCGACCTGGCAGTGGGTCGGCTACAACATGATCATCTTCTACACCGCGCTGCAGGCCGTACCGCGGGACGTGCTGGAGGCCGCGCGCGCCGACGGCGCCGGGGGCGTCCGGACGGCGTGGTCGGTCAAGGTCCCGATGATCCGGCCGACGATGTTCGTCGCCCTCGTGTTCACCGTCATCGGCTCCCTGCAGCTGTTCACCGAACCCCTGGTCCTGCGCGGGTTCACCGGCTCGGTGACGAGCACCTGGTCCCCCGGTCTTTACGTGTACGAAGCCGCCTTCATCGCCGGCGACTACGGCCGCGCCACCGCCGCGTCCGTGCTGCTGGCCCTGGTGTCCGCCCTGCTCTCGGCGCTGGTCATGCGCCTGTCCGCCCGGAGGTCCCGGTGACCCTGTCCCCCGCAGCGACATCCGAGGCTTCGCCTCGGGCCGGGGGCTCCGCCACCCGGAACCCCCGGAAAGCAGATTCGCGGTGGACGTCACGCACGGTCGTGCACGTCGTGCTGGTGCTGGCCGCGCTCTACGCGGTCCTGCCGCTGGTCTGGCTGGTCACCTCGGCCACCAAGTCCGTCGGCGACTTCTCCACCACCGGCGCGTTCGAGCTCGGGCAGTGGAACCTCGGCACCAACCTCGGCGCCCTGTTCACCCAGGAGAACGGCGTTTTCCTGGCCTGGATCCGCAATTCGCTGCTCTACGCCGGGCTCGGCGCGGTGCTCGGCTCGCTGATCTGCGCGGGCTGCGGGTACGCGATCGCGAAGCTCGACTTCCCGGGCCGGCGCGCGCTGTTCGCGGTGACCCTGGCCGGTGTCCTGGTGCCGACCACCGCGCTGGCCCTGCCGCTGTACCTGCTGGCGTCGCAGCTGCACGTGGTCGGGACGTTCTGGGCGGTGTTCATCCCGCTGCTCACCAACCCCTTCGGCGTCTACCTCGCCCGGGTCTACGCCGAAGCCGCGGTGCCCGGCGAGGTCCTCGAAGCCGCGCGCACCGACGGCGCCGGCGAGCTGCGGACGTTCTTCACCATCGCCTTGCCGATGATGCGCCCGGGCCTGGTCACCATCTTCCTGTTCCAGTTCGTGGGGATCTGGAACAACTTCTTCCTGCCGCTGGTGATGCTGACCGACCCGCAGCTGTTCCCGATGAGCCTCGGCCTGTACCAGTGGAGCACCCGGGTGACGCAGTTTCCGCAGTACAATCCGCTCGTCATCACCGGCTCGCTGCTGGCGGTACTGCCGCTGGTGGTCGCGTTCGTGCTGCTGCACCGGCAATGGCGGTCCGGGCTGGCGGCGGGCAGCGTCCAATGACGCGGCGCCCGGAGACGCTGCTGGTGCTGGGGAAGGACACGATGCGGCTGCAGTTCGGCGACGCGGAACTGGCGCGGCTGCGGGCCACCGCCCGGCTCGGCGATCCACTGTGGACCGACGAGCTCGCTTCGGCGCCGGTGCGGGCGCGGCTGGCGGAGGTGGAGGTGCTGCTCACGTCGTGGGGCTGTCCCCCGCTGGGCAAGGAGGTGCTGCGGGCCGCCCCGAACCTGCGCGCGGTGCTGCACGCGGCCGGCAGCGTCCGCGACCACGTCGGCCCGGCGGTGTTCGACCGCGGCTTGCTGGTCACCACCGCGGCCGGCGCCAACGCCGAACCGGTCGCCCAGTACACCCTGGGCGCGATCCTGTGGGCGTTCAAAAAGGTGCCGTTCCTGGCGGCCGACGCCCGGGCGTTCCGGGAGGACTGGCGCTACCGCGACCGCCGCGGCGAGCTGTCCGGCCGCGACCGCACGGTGGTGCTGGTGGGCTTTTCCCGGGTCGGCCGTCGGGTCGCCGCCCTGCTGCGGCTGCTGGAGCTGGCCCGGGTGCTGGTCGTCGACCCAGTGGCGGATCCGGCGGAGATCCGCGCGGCGGGCGCCGAGCCGGCCGGCCTGGCCGAGGCGCTGCCCCAGGCGGACGTGCTGAGCCTGCACGCACCTTCGCTGCCGGAGACCCGGCACATGATCGGCGCGGCGGAGCTGGCCGCACTGCCACCGGGCGCGGTCCTGATCAACACCGCCCGCGGGGCGCTGGTGGACACGGCGGCGCTCGAAGCCGCTTGCGGGGAAGGGGGTCTGCACGCCGTGCTGGACGTGACCGAGCCCGAACCGCTGCCGGCCGCGTCGCCGCTGTACGACCTGCCCAACGTGGTGCTGACCCCGCACGTGGCGGGTTCGCTGGGCACGGAGACCCGGCGGATGACGGCCGAGGCGCTCGGGGAACTCGAGCGGTACGCCGCCGGCCTGCCGCCGCGGGCGCCGGTGACGCGGCATTCCCTGGCGGTGCAGGCATGACCGCCGAAACGTCCGGTATTTCGCCGTACCGCAGGGCCATGACCGCCCCGGAAGATCGGCGCCTGTCGCCCTACACCGGCTGGACGCGCGGGCACTGGACCGCCCTCGCCGACCGGATGCTCGCCGCCGTGGCCCCTTACCGGTCGCCCGGCGGCGCCCGGATCGAGCTGCCCGGCCCGGCCAGCCGCAACGGCCGCTTCTCCGACGGCCTGGAGGGGTTCGCCCGGACCTTCCTCATCGCCGGCTTCCGGATCGCCGGGGAAGGTGGCGCCGATCCGGGCGGACACCTCGAACACTACGCGCGCGGGCTGGCCGCCGGCACCGATCCGGCGTCGCCCGAGGCGTGGCCGCGGCCCGACGAGCTCGGGCAGTCCAAAGTGGAGGCCGCGTCGATCGCGCTGGTGCTGCAGCTGACCCGGCCGTGGCTGTGGGACCGGCTCGACGACCCGGTGCGGGAGCGGGTCGTCGCCTGGCTGGCGACCGTCGTCGGGCAGCCCTACCCGCCGATCAACTGGGTGTGGTTCCGGATCGTCGTCGAGTCGTTCCTGCGCGAGGCCGGCGGCCCGTGGTCGGCCGCGGACGTCGAGGAGGACCTCGCCGTGCACGCCTCGCTGCGCCGGCCCGGCGGCTGGCTCAGCGACGGCGACGAGCGCGCCTACGACCACTACACGGGCTGGGCCCTGCACCTGTACCCGCTGCTGTGGACGCACCTGTTCGACGTCACCGGCAGCCTGTGCCCCGGCGAGCTGCGCCACCGGTGGGCCGCGGACCTCCGGGACTACCTCGACGACGCCGTGCGGCTGGTCGGCGCCGACGGCTCGCCGCTCATGCAGGGCCGCAGCCTGGTCTACCGCTTCGCCGCCGCCGCGCCGTTCTGGGTCGGGGCGCTCACCGGGACGTCCCGGCTGGCCCCGGGCCTGACCCGGCGGGTGGCCGGCGGGATGGTCCGGCACTTCGCCGGCCGGGGCGCGTTCGAACCGGCCGGGCTCCTGTCGCTGGGCTGGCACCACGCCTGGCCCGCGCTGCGCCAGGCGTACTCCGGGCCCGGCTCGCCGTACTGGGCGGCCAAGGGCCTGCTCGGGCTCGCCCTGCCCGCCCACCATCCCGTGTGGACGGACGTCGAAGAGCCGCTGCCGATCGAAACCGGCGACGTCGCCCGCGTGGTCGCCGCGCCCGGCTGGCTGGTTTCGGGACGGCGGCGCGACGGCATCGCCCTGGTCGTCAACCACGGCACGGACCACGCCCGCCCCGGCGACCAGCGCTCCGACGCACCGCTCTACGCGCGGCTCGGCTACTCCACGGCCACGGTCCCGCCGCTCGGTTCCGTCCCCGACAACACGGTCGTCGTCCTCGACGCGGACGGCCGCGCGAGCCACCGGGCGGGCTTCTCGACGTGCTACGCGGTCGAACTGCCGGGCGGCGTGCTGGCGGCGGCGTCCCGGGGCCGCGTCCGGTGGGTCGACACCACCGGCGACGACGCCCCCGACCACGGCTCGGGCCGCAGCGGCCCGGTGGTACCGGGACCGGTGCTGACCGTGGTTTCCGTGGTGCGCCAGGGGGTCGAGATCCGGCTGGTGCGGCTCGGCGCCGCCGACGCCCGGGTCCGGTCACTGCGGTTGAGCGGGTGGCCGGTCGCGGCCGCCCGGCCGGTCGTGACCCGGACCGGCGGGTCCGCCACCGCGGAAACCGCCCAGCTGCGGTCCGTGCTGCGGAACCTGCGCGGCTTCACCACGGCGGACGTGGCGGTCGAAGCCGGCACGTCACCCCTGGGCGAGCGGACGGCGATCCCCTTCCTCACCACGGACGGTCCACCCGCGCCCGGCGACGTCCTCGCCGCCGTGGTCGTCCTGGACCGCGGCGGTGCCGGGGATCCCGATCCGTCCCTCACCACCGCGGGCGACCGCGTGACCCTGACCTGGTCCGACGGCCTGATCACCGAAGTCACCGCACCGAGCCCGTGATAATCCACAAAGGACAGTGAGCGGACCACCGGGCCCACTGGTCCAGGAAACGAAAGGGCAGCTTCGAGGGCCGTTAGTCCCCGACCCGGGCCGCCGGATGTTGACCCCGCCGGAACCGGTACCTACCGTCCGCCGGACACGAAAGCCCTTTCCCCAGGAGGTGCCATGCTGTCGAGGCGTACCTTCGTCACCGCGGGCCTGGCGGCCGTCGCCGGGACACCGCTGTGGTCGGCCCTCACCGCGCCGGGCGCCCGGGCGGCCGCCGCCCTGCCGCTGACCCTGAAGAACAACTCCGGCAGCGGCACCGTCTACGCCTACATCAGCGGCTCGGACACCGCCGGGCGCCCCGGGTTCGTCACCGCCGACGGCCGGTTCCAGGCGCTGCCCAACCCGTCGTCGCCGGTGACGCCGGTTCCCGACTACGCCATCCCGCTCGGCGGCTCGGGCGCGCAGCTCACCGTGACCCTGACCGACTACCTCATCGGCGGCCGGGTGTGGTTCTCGGTGGACAAGAAGATCCAGTTCTTCGTCAACCCCGGGCCCGGCCTGGTCCAGCCCGGCTTCACCAGCTCGGACCCGAACTGGCAGACGAACTGGACGTTCTGCGAGTTCACCTACAACAGCGCGAACCTCTACGCCAACATCAGCTACGTCGACATGGTGGCCCTGCCGGTGTCGATGGCCACCACCGGCGCGGCGGACGCGCAGTCGGTCAGCCCGCTGCCGAACGGCGCCCTGGGCAGCATCGCGGACGGGCTGCGCGCGCAGCACACCACCGACGGCGCACCGTGGGACCGGCTGGTCGTCACCGACGCCGGCGGCCAGGTGGTGCGGGTACTCGCGCCCGGCCACTCCCCCGTCGACTTCGGCGGCTACTGGACGAACTACCTCAACGCCGTCTGGGACCACTACCGCTCGACGCCGCTGACGATCAACGGGCAGGGCGGCATCGGCTCCTACACGGGCACGGTCAGCGGCGACGCGATCGTGTTCGGCGGCCTGAACACCAACGGGGTGCCGTTCACCAAACCGAGCGCGGCGGACATCTTCGGCTGCGCGAGCGGGCCGCTGTACAACTCCGGCAGCGACGCCCGGGGCGCGGTCGCGGCCCGCCTGGCCGCGGCGCTGAACCGCAGCAGCCTGCTGGTCGCGGGCGGCAACAACCAGCCCGACGGCGTAGCGCCTTCGCAGTACTACCGCGAGGCGACCACCAACCACTACGCGCGCCTGGTGCACCAGTACGCGTCGATCGGCTACGCGTTCCCGTACGACGACGTGGGCCCGACGGGCGCCCAGCCGGTCGACGGCCACCTCCAGGACCCGGCCCCGACGTCCTGGACGGTCGCACTGGGCCCGGGCGCGGGCGGCGGCACGACCCCGCCGGGCTCCGGCGGCACGAGCGCGTACTCGACGATCCAGGCGGAGGCGTACAACGCCCAGAGCGGCACGCAGAACGAGACGTGCACCGACACGGGCGGCGGCGTCGACGTGGGCTGGATAGCCAACGGCGACTGGCTGAAGTACGCCCGCGTGGACTTCGGCTCGAGCTCGCCGAACCAGTTCGTCGCCCGCCTGGCTTCGGGCGCGGCGGCGGGGGTCAGCGGCGCGATCAAGGCCCGGCTGGACGGCGTGTCGGGCCCGGTGATCGCGGAAATCGACTTCGCCGGCAACGGCGGCTGGCAGCAGTGGCAGACGATCCCGGCCAACATCGTGGGGGCGGCCACGGGGGTGCACGATCTGTACCTGACGTTCTCGGGGAGCTCGTCGGACTTCGTGAACGTCAGCTGGTTCACCTTCACCCGCTAGCCGGGCGGGCACCGAGCCCGTAACGGCCGTTGCGTCCCGTGCGACCCATGAATGCCGGAGCCGATCCGCTGCCGGACGGACGGCCGGCGGGGCGGAGGCACGACCATGCGGAGCCGCAGTACTGCCGATTCGATGCAGGTGCACGCCGTGGCCGGATCATACGTCGTGCTGTTCGGGATCGACCTGCCGAAGCGGGCCACCAAGGGGTTGCTCGGTTTCGCCATCGAACGGACCGATCCGGCCAAAAAGGAACGGTACTGGCTCCGCGGCATGAAGGTGTTCGAGGAGACGTCCCGCGGCATCCCGCCGGGCACCTCGGTCAGCCTGCGCGAGCACCCGCTGCAGGGCTTCCAGTGGGGTGACTACACCACCGAGCCGGACCACGAGTACGTGTACCGCGTCGTCGCGCTCTACGGGAAACCGAAGAACCTCGAGGAGCGGCGCGAGGTCTCGGTCACCGTCCGCACGGAACCCGTCGACACCGGCACGCACGCCATCCACTTCAACCGCGGGGTCGCCGCCGGCCAGGCGTACGCGCAGGAATTCGGGCGCCCGCCGCGCGACGGCGACCGCACCGACTCCGCCTACGACTGGCTGTCCCGCGGCCTCGAAGAAGCGTTGCTGGAGTTCATCGCCTCGGCCGCCGGGCCCGGGTTCGCGCTGCGCGGGTCGGTCTACGAATTCTCCTACCCGCGCGTCCTCGACGCCCTGAAGGCCGCCGCCGACCGCGGGGCCGACGTCAAGATCGTCTACGACCGGCGGGGGCGGCCCAGCACGGATCCGAAGCGCGCCAAGGTCTGGCAGCAGTCGGAACCGGCCATCGCCGCCGCCGGCCTGCAGGCGTGCATGATCCCCCGCAGGACGAACAGCGCCATCTCGCACAACAAGTTCCTCGTGCTGCTGCACGACGACGTGCCCCAGGCCGTCTGGACCGGCTCGACGAACTTCACCTGGGGCGGCTTGTTCGGCCAGTCCAACGTCGGGCACCTCGTGCGCGACCCCGCGGTCGCCGCCGGCTACCTCGACTACTGGACGCGCCTGTCCACCGACCCGGACTACGACGAGATCCGGCCGGCCGACACGAGTGCGACGCCCACCCCGGCCACGCCACCACCGGCCGGGATCTCGCCGGTGGTGAGCCCGAGAACCACCCTGGACCTGATCGACTGGTACGCCGGACAGGCCGGGCGCGCCCGGAAGTCGTTCTTCATGACCGCGGCGTTCGGCGTGCACGATAAGATCGCCGAGGCGATCGCCACCGAGTCCGACGTGCTGCGCTACCTCGTCCTCGAAGAACCGCCCGACAGCGGGGACGTGGAGTTCACCCGCGACCACGACGTCAAGGTCGCCGTCGGATCCCTGCTGAGCACGGACATCCTCGACCGCTGGACCCGGGAACAGCTGACCGGCCTGAACTTCCACGTCCGGTACACGCACACGAAGTTCATGCTCGTCGACCCGCTCGGCGACGACCCCTTGGTGATCACCGGCTCCGGCAACTTCAGCGACGCCTCGGTGCACGAGAACGACGAGAACATGCTGGTGATCCGGGGCGACACCCGGGTCGCCGACCTTTACCTCGGGGAATTCATGAGGCTGTTCAACCACTTCTACTTCCGGTACCTGCAGCAGAAGTTCCGCGACGACCCGCGCGACGTCGTCTACCTCGCCCCCGACGACACGTGGGCGGCCCGCTACTACCGCCGGAGCACCCCCGGCTACCGCCAGCGGCTGCTGTTCCGCTGATCCGAGGAGGAACCGATGCCGCTGCCCGCCTACGGCGTCCTGATCGGCACGCTGGTCTCGTTCACCCGGGAGGACCCCACCGACTTCGGGTCCTGGTACCACGGCAAGCTGACCGTGCAGGCCCCGCAGGGCCAGTACGAATGCGCGGTCGACGTGTCGACACCGAGCGGCGTCCCGGTGCAGTACCGCGAAGTGCGCAATCTCGACACGAGCCGGTTCTCCCCGGTGTCCGCCCTCGGCCCGGGCTGGCACCCCCTCGTCCGCACGGCGACCTCCGGCGCGCTCGACTACCTGCGCTCCCCCCTCCTGCGCGGCCGGGGTTGCCTGACGCTGGTCGCCGGCCCGCTGGCGGCGATGGTCAACGCGATCCTCCGGTCGCCCCGGTTCGGCTGGGTCGAGAGCACCGCGGACAACGCGCTGAACCTGCTGGAGCAACGCCTGGCGGGGTGCCGGCGGGTGTACGTGTTCGGCGCGCCGTACAGCCACGGCCTGGGCGTCCACGACATCCACTACAACCAGGGCGACCCCCCGGGACAGTTCCAGCACCTCGACGGAACCTGGCAGGACGGCGCCACGATCATCGAGTCGCCGGCCGGCGAGCTCGGCGCGTTCCTGACGAAGTTCAAGACCCAGTCACTGGAAACCGGCGACGACGGCCTCCCCACCTGATCGTTCGAGGACCGGCTGCGGGACGATGACCCCGTGAACCCCTGACCACGACCAGGTGTGTTGCTGCACGGCATGGGCGCCTGACGCTGACGCTCCTGCTGAACCGGCGCTAGCGGCGCATCGAAGACGCCGGCGGCGACCGGGCTGCGGGAGCGGCATCGCGGGCAGGTAGTCCCGGGGCGTGCCGGCTGGGGGCAATGCCGGCTTCTCATCCGGCCGGCAGAACGCAGCAGCGGCCGGTCCGGCTCCCGTGCTCGGCAACTGTTCCCTTCGGTAGGAAGGCCGCCCATGTCCCGCGGCCGGAGCCGCCACCCGCCGGTCGCGCGTGTCCTCGGCCATCCGTGACCTCCTGGGGAAGTTGACCCGGACACCAGGGGCCCGTGGACCGGATCCGGACCGTTCACGCGGCCCGGCTCGTCCCAGTGATCTCCCAACGCGCTTCCGGTGGCGAGGGGCGGCGGGGCGGCCGTGGCCCGCGTGCGAGGATCGCGGGGTGTCCCCGGCTCCCACCTCCCGTACCCGCTCCTTCTGGGACGACGCGGTCGTCTACCAGCTCTACGTCCGGTCCTTCGCCGACAGCGACGGCGACGGCGTCGGCGACCTCGGCGGGGTGATCCGGCGGCTGGACCACATCGCCGGGCTCGGTGCCGGCGCGATCTGGCTCAACCCGTGCTACCCCTCGCCGCAGGCCGACCACGGCTACGACATCGCCGACTACCGCGGCGTCAACCCCGAGTACGGCGACCTCGGAACCTTCGACCGGCTGGTCGCCGAGGCGCACGCGCGCGGGCTGCGGATCCTGATGGACCTCGTCCCGAACCACTGCTCGGAGCGGCACCCCTGGTTCGCCGCGGCGCTCGCCGCCGGGCCGGGCTCCCCCGAACGCGCCCGGTTCGTCTTCCGCGACGGCCGCGGCGACGGGCCGCCCAACAACTGGCAGTCGGTGTTCGGCGGGCCGGCCTGGACCCGGGTCACCGAACCCGACGGCACGCCCGGCCAGTGGTACCTGCACCTGTTCGCCCGCGAGCAGCCGGACTTCGACTGGCGCCACCCGGCCGTCCTGGCCGAGTTCGACGACATCCTGCGGTTCTGGTTCGACCGCGGCGTGGACGGCTTCCGCATCGACGTCTGCCACGGGCTGATCAAGGACGCGGCCCTGCGCGACTGGGACGGCGGCGGCTACAACGCCTACAGCTGGAACCGGCCGGAGGTGCACGAGATCTTCCGGCGCTGGCGGGCGCTGGCCGAGGGCTACGAGCGCGACCTGCTGCTGGTCGGCGAGGTCTGGGTGCCCGACCCGGCGGACCTCGACGACTACCTGCGCCCGGACGAGCTGCACCAGGCGTTCTCGTTCGACCTGCTCGTCCAGCCGTGGGAGGCGGGGGCGCTGCGCGGCGCGGCCGAGCGCGCGGTGGCCCGGACCGCGGTGCACGGCGCCCCGGCGGCGTGGACGCTGGCCAACCACGACGTGCACCGCGCGGTCACGCGCTACGGCATCGTCCGCCCCGAGGCGCCGCCGGAGAGCAACGACGCGTTCGCGGCCCTGATGCGCCCCCGCGGCGAGGTCGACGTCGAGCGGGGCGAGCGCCGCGCCCGCGCGGCGTTGCTGCTGCTCCTGGCCCTGCCCGGCTCGGTGTTCCTGTACCAGGGCGAGGAGCTGGGCCTGCCGGAGGTGCTCGACCTGCCCGACGCCGCCCGCCAGGACCCGGTGTTCCACCGCAGCGGCGGCCGGGAGAAGGGCCGCGACGGCTGCCGCGTTCCGCTCCCCTGGTCGGCGACCGGCCCGGCGTTCGGCTTCAGCACCGGCACGCCGTGGCTGCCCCAGCCGGACTGGTTCGCGGGCTACGCGGCGGAGGCCCAGGACGAGACGTCGACGCTGGCGCTCCACCGCCGCGCGATCCGGACGCGGCGCGAGCTCGGCCTCGGGGAACCCGGACCGGTGGAGTGGCTCGGCACGGGCGACGACGCGGTGCTCGCGTTCCGGCGCGGGGCGGTGGTGTGCGTCGTCAACACCGGGACCACGGACTTCACGCCGCCGGCGGGGTGGGGTGAGCCGGTGCTGCACAGCGCCGAGCCCGGGGTCGTCACCCCGGACGCGGCGGCTTGGCTGAGGGCCGTCGACCGGGGGTGACTCGCGGCCGGCGCCAAGGGTGACCGCGGCCGGCGCCGGGGATGACCGCGGCCAGCCGGGGGTGAGCGCGGCCGGCGCCGAGGGTGACCGCGGCCGGCGCCGGGGATGACCGCGGCCAGCCGGGGGTGACCGCGGCCGGCGCCGAGGGTGACCGCGGCCGGCGCCGAGGGTAAAGGCTGCCCACCGGAGGTGGCGCCGGGTGGCCGGGTTCAGGCGAGGAACCGCCGCACCCTCCGGGCGACGCCACCGATGGGCGCCCGAGGCGGTCACCCACAAGCGTGATCTCGGGTCCGCCCGCGGTCACCCGGCGGCCGCGGGCTCCCCGGGCTCCCCGGGCTCTCCGGGCTCCAAGCCCAGCGCCGCGACGAGGTCCGCCACCCGGTGGTGCGCCTCCAGCGGGTGGCGCAGCCGGCCTTCCGGGTGGATCCGGTAGTGGTTGCGGCGGCCGATGCGCTCGCGTTCCAGGTAGCCCTCCGCGATGAGGTCGCCGAGGATGAGCTGCACGCCGCGTTCGGTGATGCCCACGCGCGCGGCGATGTCGTGCAGCGTGCGGTCCGGATCCGCGGCCACGCACAGCAGGACGTGCGCGTGGTTGCTGAGGAACGTCCACGAAGCCATGGCGGCCACAGTAGCCGTCCGAACTTGACAGACGAAGTGGAGTTCGTCATTCTGGTGGCAGCGGAGGGGAGTACCCGCCCGGTCCGGCATCGTCAGTCCGGCTGCCCGAGAGCAGCCCGGTGCCGGCGTCACCTTCGGGTGACCGGGGAGACCTCCGGTTCGTCACCGAACCGGAGGTGTGTGTCGTGACCGTCCCCCTGTGGGCCTGGGCCGCCGTGCTGGGCGTCATCCTGGCCATGCTTGCCATCGACCTGGCCGCCCATCGGAAGACCTCCGTCGTCGGCGTCCGCGAGGCGCTCGCCTGGTCGGGCGTGTGGGTCGTGCTCGGGCTCGCCTTCGGCGCGGTGGTCTGGTGGGTCTGGGGCGCGGAGTTCGCGGGCCAGTACTTCGCCGGCTACGTCATCGAAAAGTCCCTGGCGGTCGACAACGTCTTCGTGTTCGCGATCATCTTCGGCTACTTCGCCGTCCCCCGCGAGTACCAGCACCGCATCCTGTTCTACGGCGTCATCGGCGCGCTGGTGTTCCGGGCGGTGTTCATCGCGGCGGGCTCGGTCCTGATCGCCGGTTTCGCCTGGATCCTCTACGTGTTCGGCGCGTTCCTGGTCCTCACCGGGATCCGGATGGCCTTCCACCGGGACGAAACGGTCGACTACGGCAAGAACCCGGTGCTGCGGGTGTTCCGCCGCCTCGTCCCGACGACCGACGACGACCACGGCGGCAGGTTCCTCGTGCGCCAGGCCGGCCGCTGGGTGGCCACGCCGCTGCTCGCGGTGCTGGTGCTGATCGAGGTCACCGACGTCGTCTTCGCGGTCGACTCGATCCCGGCGATCTTCGCGGTGACCCAGGAACCGTTCCTCGTGTTCACGTCGAACGCGTTCGCGGTGCTGGGCCTGCGGGCGATGTACTTCCTGCTCGCCGACGTCATGCACCGCTTCGTGTACCTGAAGCTCGGGCTGGCCATGGTGCTGGTCTGGGTGGGCGTGAAGATGCTGCTCCTGGACGTCTGGAAAATTCCGACGGCGCTCTCCCTGGGCGTGGTCGGCGCCATCCTCGCCGCGGCGGTCGCCGCCAGCCTGATCCGGACCCGCACCGCGGTCCCACGGAAGGAAAACCGATGAAGTCCCTGACGGTTGCGGTCCTGCTGGCCCTCACGCTCACCGGCTGCGGCGTGGCGGCGGAGACGGCGGGCAAGGTGGGCAACGCGGCATCGACGGCCGCGGTCTGCGCGGACGCGGTCCGGATCGCCACGACACCCCCGGACCTGACGGACCCGAAGGCCGCGGCCGACCGGGCCCACGCGGCGGCGGGCGAGCTGGAGGGTCTGGCGTCCCGCGCGGCGAACACGACGGCGGGCGAGGCGATCGACAAGCTGGCGACGACGTTGCGGGAGACCACCGTGGACGACGTGGCCACCGGCTCGGCGGAGTGGTTGCGGCAGCGGACGGAACAGGTGTCGGCGCTGACCCAGGCCTGCAGCGGCAACTGAGTCCACAAGGGACAGTCACGTCGGCCGGGGCGAGCTGTCCCGGGAAGTCGCAGGGCGCGTCCACCATGACGGCTCGGGAAGGCCACGGATGACCAAAGCCCCCGCCGCCGAAGAACTCACCGGGGTGGCCGGGTGGGCCGTCGGGCTCATGGAGTCGCTCGGCGGCCCCGGCGCCGCCCTCGTCGTCGGGCTCGACAACCTGTTCCCGCCCCTTCCCAGCGAACTCGTCCTCCCGCTCGCCGGCTTCGCCGCCGGGCGGGGGACGTTCGGGCTCGGGTCCGCCCTCTTCTGGACCACCTTCGGTTCCGTGGCCGGCGCCGTCGTCGGCTACCTGCTCGGGCGCCGGCTCGGGCACGACCGCACGCGGCGGCTCGTGAGCCGGCTGCCGCTCGTCGACGCCCGTGACTTCGACCGGACCGCCGCCTGGTTCGCGCGGCACGGCGGCAAAGCCGTCTTCCTCGGGCGCATGATCCCGCTGTTCCGGAGCTTCGTCTCGGTCCCCGCGGGGGTCGAGCGGATGCCGTTCGGGCGGTTCCTGCTCTTCACCACGGCCGGCAGCCTGGTCTGGAACACCGCGTTCGTCGGCGCGGGCTACCTGCTCGGCGAACACTGGCACCGGGTCGAGGGGTACGCGTCGATCTTCCAGTACGTCGTCTTCGCGGCGATCGCCGCCGGCGCCGGGGTGTTCGTGGTCCGGCGGATCCGCGCACGCCGGCCCGGTTGAGGTTCCGGGCGTGACCGAAGCCCGGCGCGCGGACACGTCTCCGCCGGGCCGGGCCCGTCCTGGAGACCGCGTCGTGGTGGCGGTGAAGCTGCTCGCTCACTGACCGAGCCGGGCCGGCAGGCCGGCGGCCGTGACGAGCCCGGGGTCGTGGAACTTCACCGCCCGCGAGAACCGGCCGTCCGTCACCGTGAACACCCACAGCCCGTCGGCGCCTCCGAAGCGGTAGCTGCCCGCGGCGGGCTGGCCGTTCGCGCGGGTGGGCCGCAGCCGCGCGGCGCCGCCCGGGGCCGAGAACGCCCGCTCCAGGAACGGCAGACAGACGTCCACGCCCTTGAACCACACCGGGTGCGGGACGGCTTCGATGCTGAAGTCGTCGTGGATGACCGCCCGCAGGGCCGCGGTGTCCTCGGCTTCGAACGCCGCGATGTAGCGGTCGAGCAGTGCACGTTCGAGCTCCGGGCCGGGCGGCGGCCGGTCGTCCAGGTCCAGCTCGTCGAGCCGGACGCGGGCCCGCTGCAGCAGGCTCTTGACCGCGGGGACGCTGACGCCGAGGGTCTCCGCGATCTCCGTGGCCGACCACGAAAGCACCTCGCGCAGCAGGAACGCCGCCCGCTGCCGGGCCGGCAGGTGCTGCAGCGCCGCGACCAGCGCCAGCCGGACCGACTCGCGCCGCACGACGACCTCGCCCGGGTCGCCGAGCACCGCGTCGGGCAGCGGCCCGAGCCACGCGAGCGAGTCGTCGGCGAAGACCCGCACCCCGGGATCGTCCGACGCCGCGCCGAGCCCGGCGGGGAGCACGCGGCGGCTCCGGTGGTTCAGCTCGGTCAGGCACGTGTTGGTGGCGATCCGGTAGAGCCACGTCTTGAGCGACGACCGCTCCTCGAACGCGGCCACGCCTCGCACGGCCTTGAGCCAGGTCTCCTGGACGGCGTCTTCGGCGTCCTGGTAGGACCCGGTCATCCGGTAGCAGTGCGCGACCAGCGCCGGGCGGAGTGAGCCGAACTCGGCCTGCAGCCGCTCGGTGCGGGGGATCGCTTCGGAAGACACACGCACTCCCTGCTCGTCGGGGACATCGTCGGTCATGGACGGAAATCGCGCACCGAGGGGTCGCGCCCGAGGGCCGCGAGGAGGCGTTCGCCGGCCGGGCGGCCCGCCGGCAGCACGACCGGCTCGGCGAACAGCCCCTCGCGGCGGGTGAGCACCGAGGGCAGTTCGGCGAGCAGCCGGGCCGCCAGGTCACCGGGGATCGGCCGGGACGGGACGGCGTCCCAGCCGTGCACGGCGGCCTCGAGCGCGCCCACCACGATCAGCTGCCGGCACGGCAGCGCCAGCCCGTCGACGGCGACCGCGCGCCGGCCGCGCAGATCGCGTGCCGCGGCGGCGAGCGCGACGGCCGCCCGGCCAAGGTCGCGGCCCGACGTCCGCGCGGCGGGCACCGGCACGGTTCCGGAGACCAGCGCATCGGCCACGCAGCGCAGGGACTGCGTGAGGTGCGCGAGGACTCCGGCCACGGTCCAGCCGGCGCAGCCCGACGGGCGGCCGGGATCGGCCTCGGCCGCCGCCGCGACCGCGTGGTCGAGGGCGGCGGCGAGCACCTCCTCATCGGCGGGACGCGCCGGCACCCGGTCCCGCCGTTCCCGCCGCGATGCGCAGCTCGTCGAGCGACCCGCGCATCGCGGCCAGGCCCCCGCGGTAGAACCGCGGGCCGTAGGACACCCTGGCGACCCCCAGCGACGCCAGGGTGTCCAGGTCCAGCGCCGGGCCCGCGTTGCCGTTGACCGGCCCGGGCACGCCCTCGACCAGCCGGCCCAGGACGTCGGCACCGGACACCCCGATCGGGTACACGCAGTCCGCGCCGGCCGCGCGGTAGCGCTGCCCGCGGCGAACCGCCTCCGCGACCCGGTCCGCTTCCGGGATCCCGCTCGGGGGCAGGAAAACGTCGATCCGCGCGTTGACGACGAGCGGGACGCCCGCCGCGTCGGCGGCCGCCCGCACCCCGGCCAGGCGGTCCGCCTGCGCGGCCACGTCCGTGAGACCGCCCGCCCGGTGATCGGTGTCCTCGAGGTTGCAGCCGGCCGCGCCGGCTTCGAGCAGTCCGGCCACCAGCTGCGCCGGCTCCAGGCCGTAGCCCGCCTCGGCGTCCACGGTCACCGGCACCGGCACCGCGCGGGCGATCCGCGCGACGGCCGCGAACATCTCGCGCCACGGCGCCTTTTCGCCGTCCTGGTGACCGAGCACGTCCGCCACCGCGACGCTCGACGTCGCCACGACCGGGAACCCGGCCTCGACGACCAGTTCCGCGCTGGCCTCGTCCCAGGCGTTCGGCAGCACGAGCAGCTTCCCGTGGTGCAGCGAGCGCAGCAGCTCGGCGTGGGCCTTCAACTCCGTCATCGGTCCTGCTCCTCCGATTCGCGCCGCGGGACGAGACAGCCGGCCAGCGCCCCCGCGGCGGCGAGGACGGCACTGACCACGACGGCGGCGGTGAACCCGTGGCTGAACGCGCCCGGCGACGCGTAGCTGCCCGCCAGCGAGAACCCGACGACCAGGACCGCCACCCCGAACACGCCGCCGAGCTGCCGCATCGCGCTGAACGCGCCGGAGGCCTTGCCGAGGAACCGCGGCGCGACCGACGTCAGCACCGCGCTCTGCGCCGCCGGCAGGCACATCGCGATTCCGGTGCCGGAAAGCACCAGGGGCGCCGCGATGGCCCAGTAGCCGGTCGCGGGCCCGGCGACCAGGGCGATCCAGAGCATGGCCAGGCCGTGCAGCCCGAGCCCGGCGACGATGAACGGGCGCTCGCCGAACCGGCCGACCAGCCGGCCCGCCACCTGCGGGACCACCGCGGTCGTCAGCCCCCACGGCGCCAGCGCGAGCCCGGCGGCCAGCGGCCGGTACCCCAGCCCCTCCTGCAGGAACTGCGCCATGAAGAACACCGAGCCCAGCGCGGAGGCCCAGTGGAAGAAGATCACCGCGTTGCCGGCGGCGAACCGGCGCGAGCGGAACAGGTGCAGCGGCAGCATCGGGTGCGCGGCTCGCCGCTGCCAGGCGGCGAACGCCCCGAAGGCCACCAGGCCGGCCACGAGCGGCCCGGCCACCCCGGCGCCGGCCCAGCCGGCCGTGGGGCCCTGCGCCAGGCCCCACACCACCCCGAACGAGCCGGCGCCGGCCAGCACCAGCCCCGGGACGTCGATCGCCGGATCCGGGCCGCGGCTCTCCTCGATCCGGGTCAGCGCGAAGAAGACCAGCGCGATCCCCACCGGGACGTTGATCCAGAAGATCCACGGCCACGAGACGCCTTCGACGACGGCCCCGCCGAGCAGCGGCCCGAGCGGCACGGCCACCCCGCTGACGCTCGCGAAGACGCCGAGGGCCTTGGGCCGCTGGTCCGGCGGGAACGCCGCCCCGAGCAGGGCGAGCGTCAGCGGCATCACGAACGCGGCCCCGGCGCCCTGCAGCACCCGGCCGGCGATCAGCGTCCCGGCGTCCGGGGCGAGGGCGCAGAGCAGCGACGCCCCCGTGAACACGCTCACCCCGGCCGCGAAGACCCGGCGCCGGCCCCAGCGGTCACCGGCCGCCGCCGACGTCATCAGCAGGACGGCGAAGCTCAGGCCGTAGGCGTTGACGGTCCACTCGAGCTCGGCGACCGACGCGCCGAGGTCGCTCTTGATCGCGGTCAGCGCGGTCGCCACGACCAGCGCGTCGAGGACGACCAGCATCGAGGCGACCGCGGTGATGGCCAGCACCCATCTTCGCTGCGTCCCCGGCGCGGCCGGCGCGGGTGAAGTCCTGGTGCCCACTGTCGTCACTCCTCTGCCTCCGGTCATCGGCGGTGTGCCGCTTCCGAAGACGTAGACACCGCGCGGGCCCCGGAGGAATCGGTGCGGGCGCCTTCGGTTCCGCACGGCCGCCGTTCCGGCCAGGTGGTCCGGCAGCCGGGCGTGGCGGAACCGGTGGACCGCGCCCGCTTGGCGGAGGATCCCGCGGCGGTAGGCGTGCGCGCCGGCCGTCCGCGTCTCGTAGCCGCGGTCCGGCCGGTAGGCCGGTTCCAGGCCGATCAGCGGTGCGGCGCCGCCGGCGCGGTGGTGGCAGCGGGACGGCATCCGCGCGACCTCGTCCATCGCGCCCCGCACGCGGCAGGGCACCCGGTCCGGCCGGCGGCCGAGCCGCGGGACGGACGACGGCGCGGCCGTCACCTCGTCCGCCGGCACGACCAGGGCCCGCACCACCGAGCCGATGACGAGTGCGGCGCGGGAGCCGCCTCCGGTCATCGCCGCCTCCTCCCGGGCTACCCCGGCAGATCCGGCCAGGTACCCCTCGCTGCCGAAAACGACGGTCGGGTGCAGCGTGCCGTCGCCGGTGATTTCGGCCGCCTGCCGGACGATCCCGAGATCGGCCGCGGCGAGCGCGGAGATCTTCGCCGGATCGATGCCGTCGGCCGCGGGAACCGTTTCCGGTAGCGTAACGAAAACAGGTGACCGTCCATTGATCACCGAAAGAATGCGATTGATGTGCGGTATTCCTGCGGCCGCCGGCATTTCCGCAGGACATGGGACCGATCGGCGGCTCACCTGATGCGCTGGCCCCGGACGGAAAGCCCGGGGCCGGGCGGTTCAGCGCAGCGGCTCGAGCGCCTTCGCCAGCGGCTCCAGCACGGCCGGCGTGTGCGGCGGCGGCAGGTAGACGATGGCCAGGTCCACGCCCGCCTCGCCGAGGGCCTCCGCCTCCGCGGCGACCTTCGCGTAGTCGAGGTCCGGCTCCAGGCGCACGTGCGACGACAACGTGATTTCGGCCGGGTCCCGGCCGATGTCCGCGCAGTGGCGGTGCAGCACCTCGCGCTTGCGGGTGAACTCCTCCGGCGTCCCGCCGACGAAGTTCCAGTGCTGGGCGTACTTCGCGGTCGTGCGCAGCGTGCGCTTCTCGCCGCTGCCGCCGATGCAGATCGGCGGGTGCGGCCGCTGCACGCCCTTCGGCTCGCACCGCGCGTCGGTCAGCTGGTAGTGCTCACCCCGGAACGTCGTGGTTTCCTGCGTCAGCAAGCCGACCAGGACCTCGCACGCCTCCTCGAACCGGTCGCTGCGCTCCTTGACCGAACCGAGCTGCATGCCGTACGCGCCGGATTCCTCTTCGTTCCAGCCCGCGCCGACGCCGAGCTCGAGCCGGCCGCCGGAAACGATGTCGAGGGTGGCCGCCATGTTCGCCAGCAGCGCCGGGTGGCGGTAGTGGACGCCGCTGACCAGGGTGCCCAGCCGCAGCCGCTTCGTCGCCTGGGCGAGCGCCGTGAGCGTCACCCAGCCTTCCAGGCAGGGACCGGTCGAATCGGAGAAAATGGGATAGAAGTGGTCGAACGTCCAGCCGGACTCGAACAGCTCGATTTCGTCCGCGGCCTGCCACACGGCGAGCATGTCGGCCCATGCGGTGTTCTGGGGCGAGGTCTTGATCGCGAATCGCATGATCTTGATCGTAACCCCGGAGCCGGACCAGCACGTCGGGTTTGTCGCCCCGGGCGGCGGTCGCCCGCCGTGCCGTCGCCGGCGACCCGCGGAGCCGGCGGCGACCGGTTTTGTCGGGGGTGCCCGGTAACGTCCTGGATCGTGAACGCTCAGGAACGCATCCAGGACCTCGCCGACCGCATCACGGTGCTGCGGGACGCCTACTACCGGGGGTCGCCGCTGGTGGCCGACGCGGAGTACGACGCGGTCGAGGACGAGCTGCGGAGCCTGGTCGAGGCCCACCCGGAGCTCACCCCGGACCCGAACCCGCTCGACCAGGTCGGCGCGCCGGCGGTGCTGCACGCGCCGATCCGGCACTCGCGCCCGATGCTGTCGCTGGACAAGGCGACCAGACCCGAGCAGGTCGAGGCGTTCTTCGACCGCTTCCCCGGCCAGCCGGTGGTGGTCATGCCGAAGCTGGACGGGCTGTCGCTGGCCCTCGTCTACGAGAACGGGCGGCTGGCCCGGGCCGTCACCCGCGGTGACGGCACGACCGGCGACGACGTCACGGTCCTCGTGCGCGCCTTGACCGACGGGATCCCGGAGCAGGTCGACGCGCCGGGCCGGGTCGAGGTCCGCGGCGAGGCCGTCATGCTGCGTTCGACGTTCGCGGCCTACAACACCGCGCACCCCGACAAGCCGCTGATCAACCCGCGGAACGCGGCCGCGGGCACCCTGCGCGCGAAGGACCCCGCCACCGTCGCCGAGCGGCGGCTGCGGTTCTTCGCCTTCGACCTCCACACCGAGCCCGACAGCGCGGCGGCCGACCTCGGCAGCGCCCTGCACGCGCTCGGCTTCACCGCGGCCGACATGCGGCGCTGCGCCGGCGCGGCCGCGGCGCAGGGCGTGATCGGCGAGATCGAGCGGCAGCGCAACGACCTGGACTACGACCTCGACGGCGCCGTCCTGCGGCTGGCGAGCCGGGACGCGTACGCGGCGGCCGGCACCCGGTCGAGCTCGCCGCGCGGCGCGCTGGCCTTCAAGTTCGCCGCCGAGGAAAAGACCACCGTGCTGGCCGACGTGGTGTGGGACGTCGGCAAGACGGGCAAGATCGCGCCGGTCGCCTGGCTGGAGCCGGTGTTCGTGGGCGGCACCACGGTCACCCGGGCGACCCTGGCCAACCAGGAGGTGATCCGCGCCCGCGGGATCAGGATCGGCGACACCGTGCTGGTGCGCCGCGCCGGTGACGTCATCCCGTTCGTGGCCGGCGTGCTCGACGCCTCGAAACGCACCGGCGCCGAGCGGGAGATCGTCCCGCCGGACGCGTGCCCGTCGTGCGGGCAGCCGCTGACCGAGCAGGGCAACAGCCGGGAACTGTTCTGCACCAACGTGTCCTGTCCGGCCCAGACCGTGCGGCGGCTGATCCACTGGGCGTCCCGGGCGGCGGCGGACATCGACGCCATCGGCGGCGTGTGGATCGAGCGGCTGGCCGAGGCCGGGATCCTGGAGCACCCGTCGGACTTCTACGGGCTGACGAAGGAGAAGCTGCTCGAGTTCGACCGCATCGGCGAGGTCTCGGCCACCCGGATGATCGAGTCGATCGACGCGAGCCGGGCGGTCGGCCTGCGCCGCGCGCTGATCGGGCTGGCCATCCCGATGGCCTCGGAAGGCACGGCCGCGCGGCTGTGCCGGGCCGGGTTCGGCTCCCTGGAGGACGTCGCGGAGGCGGGCGTCGACGGGCTCGTGGCGGTGGAGGACATCGGGCCGAAGGTGGCCGCGTCGCTGATCGAGCACCTCACCCGGCTGCGGCCCGAGCTCGAGCGCCTGCGGGCGGCCGGCGTTTCCCTGGACGTGCGCGAGGAGGACCTCCCGCCGGTCGTCGCGGCCGGCGCGCCGCTGGCGGGCAAGACGGTGGTGGTCACCGGCTCGATCAGCGACCCCCGTTCGGGCGAGAAGGTCCCCCGCCCGACGTTCCAGCGGCTCTGCGAGAAGGCGGGCGCGACGACGGCGACGTCGGTCTCGGCGAACACGGACATGCTCATCACCGGCGCGGACGTCGGGGCGAGCAAGCTGACCAAGGCCGAGAAGCACGGCGTCGAGGTGGTCGACCAGGGCGAGATCTGGTCGCAGCTGATCGCGGCGGGCATCGTGTAGCCGCGTGCTGCCGACCCGGGTCACCCGGTCGTGGCAGACCCGCCCGGGCGACACTGGACCGGGGGGTAACCGTTCGAAGGGATGCATGATGACCACGCCGCCGACCGACCTGGCGCGCACCCGCCAGCTGCGCGTGCACGAGTTCCTGACGGCCCGCGGCTGGCACCTGGACGGCGACAGCGACCCGGCCGCGGTCTGGTTCGCCGACGACGTCCACGCGGGCTGGCACTACCCCGGGAGCTACGGCGGCCAGCACGTCAACGAGGTCGCGGACACGACCCCGGTCCGGCTGCAGAGCTACTTCACGTTCGGCGACGAGGGCGCCGAGGTGTTCAGCGTGACCCCGGCGGGCAACCTCCGCGGCAGCGGCTGCGCCGAGCACGACACGCAGGAGCGGTTCTTCGCCCTGACCGCCGAGGGTGAGGTGGACTTGGCGGAGATCGCCGGGCTGCTCGACACCCTGGAGCCGCGGGCGCGGTCGCTGGACCCGCGGGTGCTGATCGAGTGCCGGTACTTCGGGCCGTGCGAGCGGTGAGCGGTACTGCGGCACCCCCCGGCCACGGCCTAGGCTGAGGACGCCTGACCGATCAGAGGAGTTCGCCACCGCAGCCGTTGCTCCGCGAAAGGGTCCCCGCCATGTCGCAGCAGGTGAACCAGGAAACTTCGGCCGCGGGCGGGGTGAACCGGCGCAGCGTGCTCGCCGGCCTCGCCGGCGGGGTGGCCTCCGCCGGGCTGCTCGCCCCCTCGGCCGCCGCCGGAACCACCGGCGCCGAGACCGCCGGCCGGCCCGAGCGCGATCAGCGCGTCGAGGCGCTGCTCGGCCGGATGACCCTCGCCGAGAAGATCGGCCAGCTCCAGCTCGTCGGCGACGAAACCACCGCCCGGGCCGCCCTTGCCGGCGGCCGGCTCGGCGGTGTCTTCTCCGTTGTCGGGGCCGCGAAGCTCAATGCCCTGCAACGCATCGCCGTCGAGCGGACGCGGCTGAAGATCCCGCTCGTCTTCGGCCTCGACGTCATCCACGGGTACACCACCAACTTCCCGATCCCGCTCGCCCAGGGCGCGAGCTTCGACCCGGCCGTCGCGGGCACCGACGCCGCCGTCTCCGCCAAGGAGGCCCGCAGCAGCGGCATCCACTGGACCTATGCGCCGATGATGGACGTCACCCACGAGCCGCGGTGGGGGCGGATCGCCGAAGGGTACGGCGAAGATCCCTACCTGGCGACGCGGTTCGCCGTCGCCAAGGTGCGCGGCTACCAGGGGAACGACTACTCCGCGCCGGACCGGGTGGCCGCCTGCGCCAAGCACTTCGTCGCCTACGGCGGAGCCGAAGGCGGGCGCGACTACAACACCGTCGACGTCTCGCTGCACCGGCTGCACAACCTCTACCTGCCGCCGTTCAAAGCCAGCGTCGAAGCGGGCGTCGCCACGGTCATGGCGAGCTTCACCACGATCAGCGGCGTCCCGGCCCACGGCAACGGTTACGTCCTGCACGACGTCCTCAAGGGCGCCTACGGCTTCCGCGGGTTCGTCGTCAGCGACTACACCGGCATCGAGGAGCTGATCCTGCACGGCCTGGCCGGCGACGGCGCCGATGCCGCGGCGGCCGCGCTCCCGGCCGGTGTCGACATGGAGATGGTCAGCACCAACTACGCCCGCTTCGCCGAGCGGCTGCTGGCCGAACGCCGGATCACCCGCGACCAGCTCGACGACGCCGTCCGCCGGATCCTGCTCGTCAAGGTCCGGCTCGGCCTGTTCGAGCGCCCGTACGTCGACGAAGCCACCGAAGTGAAAGCGCCTTCACCGGCCGCGCTGGCCGCGTCGCGGCAGGCCGCCGCGCGCTGCATGGTGCTGCTCAAGAACGACGGGCCGGTGCTGCCGCTGGCGAAGGGCATCGGCTCGGTCGCCGTCGTCGGGCCGCTCGGCATCGCGACCTACGACCTCAACGGCACCTGGGCGGGCCTGGGCACCGGCGCCGGGACGACCCCGCCGGTGACGGTGGTCGACGGGATCAGGGCCGCGGCCCCCGGCGCCGCCGTGACCTACACCCCCGGCTGCACCGTCGAGGGGACCGACACGACCGGATTCGCCGCCGCGCAGCAGGCGGCGCGCGCCGCCGACGTGACGGTCGTGGTGGTCGGCGAAACCGCCGCGATGAGCGGCGAAGCGGCGGCACGCAGCACCATCGACCTCCCCGGCGTGCAGCAGCAGCTGGTGGCCGCGGTCGCGCAGACCGGCAAGCCGTTCGTGGTCGTGCTGGTCAACGGCCGTCCGCTGACGATTTCGTCCGTGCACGAGCACGCGCCCGCCATCCTCGAAGCGTGGGCCCCCGGCGTCCAGGGCGGCCACGCGATCGCGGACGTCCTGTTCGGCGCGGTGAACCCGGGCGGCAAGCTGCCGGTGAGCTTCCCGCGCGCGGTGGGCCAGATCCCGATCTACTACAACCACGAGAACACCGGGCGCCCCGCCGACCCGGCCAACAAGTACACGTCCAAGTACCTGGACCTGGCGAGCGGCCCGCTCTACGAATTCGGCCACGGCTTGTCCTACACGACATTCCGCGTCGACGGCCTCCGCCTGTCGAGCACCCGCCTCCCGGCCCGCGGCGGCCGCATCGACGTCACGGCCACGGTGACCAACACCGGCGCCCGCGCGGGCGACGAGGTCGTCCAGCTGTACCTGCGCGACCCCGTGGCGAGCATCGTCCAGCCGGTCCGGCGCCTGCGCGGCTTCCAGCGGGTGACCTTGGCCGCGGGCGCGTCGACGACGGTGTCGTTCACGCTCACCCCGGACGACGTCGGGTTCTACGACAACGCGGCCCGGTTCCGCGTCGAGCCGGGCAAGATCGAGGTGTACGTCGGCACCAGCTCGGCCGCCACGCTCTCGGCGAGCTTCACGGTCGGCTGAACCGCCTGACGTAACGGACCCGGTCGGACCTGCGACCTCAACACATGCTGGAGAGGTCCACCGACCACGCGCGGCGGGTGGTCGTCCTGGCCCAGGGAGAGGCCCGGACGCTCGGCCACCACCACATTGATACCGAGCACGTCCTTCTGGGCCTGGTCCACGAAGGCGAAGGGATCGCCGCCAAGGCGCTGGAGCCGCTGGGCATCGGGCCGGAGAGCGTCCGCCGGCAGGTCGAGGAGATCGCCGGCCAGGGCGGGCAGGCGCCGAGCGGGCACATCCCGTTCACGCCGCGCGCAGTCTCACCACGCTCGCGCGCAACGGCGGCCTCGACCCGGCGATCGGGCGCGGCAAGGAGATCGAGCGGGTCATGCAGGTGCTGTCCCGTCCTTCAGCGTGTCCGGTACGTTACCCGCGCCGACGAGCCAAGCAATGCCTTCCACCACGTTGGTCGAGCCGAAGCCGGGCTCGCTGACGAACACCGGGTTGTTCCCGGTCCGGCAACTGTGGGCCAAGCTCGAAGTGAACGCCGAATCACGCACTGGGCGACCTCGAAACCCGGCTCGCGGTGCGCGCGCAGCTGATGAGCCGCCCGTTGAGCACGGGTTCGTTCCCGGTGGAGGCCGTCGAGGCACCGCAGTCCACGCCCGGCGCGTGACGTCAGGTGCTTTCCCCGCGCAGGGCGGCGGCCAGCCATTCCTGAACCGCCGCCGTCCGGTCCGCGTCCGGCCCGGGTGTGCCGTTGATCGTCGCCACGAGCGTGCCGTACCGGGCCATCAGGTTCGCGCCGGTGAGCTTGGCCCGCGTCGCCGCCGACCGGTCCCGGTCGAATCCGGCCATGCTTGCGCCGGGCCTTGCCGACGTCGTGCTCACCGGTCATGGCGGCCACGAAGCCGGCCGAGTCGGCCACCATCCGCTCGGCGATGTCCCGCGCCTGCGGCGAATTCGCCGGGACCCCGGCCTGCTGCGCCGCCTGCGCCTCCAGGTACAGCGCCTGGCGCCGCTCGGCGCGGGCCAGCATCTCCGGCGTGGCCAGCAGCTTGCCCCGCTCGGTGCCGAAGGCGCGGTGGACGGAATCCCGCAGAGCCGTGCGGAACTGCTCGTCCTGCACGATCCCGGCGAGTTCGATCCACGCCTCGAGCTGTTCGGCGGACGGCTCCTCCGGCAGCTGCGGCCGCCGGCTGCGCAACCGTTCCAGGTAGCCGGGATGGACGTCCAGACCGTCGGTCACGAAGCCCCAGAACCGGTCGACGAGCCGATCCCGGTCGTCGTCGGACATGGACACGAGCTTGTGCATCAGGCTCACCTGGTCGGCCGTGGTCCGTTGCCGCACAATCGTCCGCAGCACAGCGCGGCGTGCGCGGAACTGCCGCAGCTGACCTTCTACCAGGCGTAGATGCGCGGCGGCCAGGTCCTGCAGGCTGCTTTCCGCATCGAGCACCCGCCGGATGTCGGCCAAACCGGCACCGAGGTCGCGCAGGGTGCGCACCAGTTCGAGCCGGGCGACGGCCTGGATGTCGTACTGCCGGAAGCCCCCCTCGGTGACGCGAGTGGGCGCAACAACCCCTTCGTCGGCGTAGAACCTGATCGCACTGACGCTCAGCCCGGTGCGCCGCGCAACATCCCCGATCGGATAGAGCTCGTCCATACCCGCCACTATGCGACCTCGACCAGCTTGAGAGTCAAGGCGAGGCCACCATGACCGCGCCGGCTGAGCACCTCAACTCACGGGAACCGGATGGCAGTCGAAGGCTTGTCGTTGATCGAGATCTTTGCAGATGCCGGCGGCTTCGCTCGTGGGGGCGTCGATCCAGATGAAGGTCGAGTACTCCCTCATCGACGGACTCTGGTCGAGCAGTCGTCGCAGGGTGGGACACAAATCCGGCCTGGCGGTGACGTGTATGGCGTACCGCCGACTGAGCGGTGGGTTCAAGTTATTCATACGACTGTACTCGCGCTGCACGAAATACGCGGCGTATTCATCAGCTTCTCGCCTTGTCATCGATGCGAGGTAAACTACCGAGGTGCCTGCCGTGCAGGTCATTCGCTCGTAGGGCACCGGCGCGAACAAAGACGGAATCGACGAGACGGCAGGGTCCTGACTCGAAGCTGATGTGGTAGCGGCAGATGACTCGCCGGTCGCCCGCGAAGCGAAGATATTCGATCCTAACAGCAACCCGGCGACGAATAAGGCGATACCGGAGATTGCCAGCGTAACGCGGCGGTATGGCCCGTGCTCTGCTCGCCCCCAGCTTGCCAAGCGCCTCGCATATCCGGGAATCTGCGTCAACCAGCCCGCTTGCGTGACCGTCAGGTCGGGCACCGGCATCGGCCGTTCGACTCCGTCGAGCCTGACGGCGATCGGCAGGCACCACGTCCGCTCTGTCATCTCCGGAGGTGGCAACGTCACGACGACAGGTCGCTCCGCCGTCGCTCCCGGTGCCAGCTCGAACGGCGGCGTACCTCCGTTCGGCGGCGCGACCGCCTCCGGCGGCAAGTAGCCGGCAACACCCGCAGACGGCTTCCAGCGCATCAACGAGCCCGCGAGGCGGGTGTTCCCGGTGTTGCACACGGCGACAATTATCGTTTGTGTTCCACCATGCAAGACGGTGGGTTCGATTTTCGGCTTCACGACCAACCCCGGCTTCGCCGGTACTGTGACGGTGACCGGAGGCTGGCTCTGCCATTCCCGTTTTCCACCTTGCTGCTTGGCCACGACACGCAGGTGTTTCGGGCCGGCCTGCGGCTCGGTTGCACTGCAGGGCAAGCGGAGCGTGGCGACCTCGGGCACGCCGGGGCGGACTGTGATCTCGGCGGGTTCGACCGTCCACCGCGGCGTTGAGGCACCCCTCAGGGACAATTCCAAGATCAGCGGCTGCGAGAGATGGCAGTTGACCGTGAGGGGTACCACCTTACATCCGTGGCCGACGGCGAGAACAATCTCGGATTGCTCGGGCTGCAGGACGATTTCGACGTCGTTGTCCGGGTGCGCGCCGATGCGGACGTCGCCGTGAACATCTCTCGCCTGGACAGCATTGCCAGAATTGTCCGAGATCTGGTTGATCGTGGTGCCGGCGCGCTCGGGCGGTTCCTGATCGGTGGACTCTTCCGGCATCAAGCTGCTCCGTTCCGACGCTCGTACTCGACGATGGTGGTCGCCGCGCCCACAGCCGAGTGGCCACGTGGACGCAGAAGTGTGAGCCTAGCGGGCCCCGCCACGACCACGCCCGCAAAATCTCCACCGGATATCCGGTATGTGAACGTGGGTGAATCGACATACGCTGCACACGTGATCGAGTTCGGTTCGCGGGCGCGCACCCTGCCGGCACCTCCCCCCGTCGTCTGGGAGTCAATCGTCGAGCCGCGCCGGCCCGGCGCCCGTCCGTGGCTCCGCCTGCTCGCCGACGAAGTCGAACCCCGAGTCCTCACCGCCGAAAAACCCAGCCACGCGGCGTGGTCATCGCTGTGGCCGAGCCGGCCCGACGACCAGATCCATTTCGCCCTGACGGCCTCGCGCGACGGAGGCACCCTACTGCGATTCAGCTTGCTCACGCCCGCCGAAGCCCCCGACCAGAGCAAAACCGGACACCTCCGGCGGCGGGTCAACCACCTGCTGTTCGCCGATCTTCGCTATTCCTACGGTCAGTGAATGGCGAGCCGGGCGAGCAGTTCCCGTGCCTTCCGGGGATCGGGCCGTGGGCGCGGCGCAGCGTGAGGGCTCGCTCCGTCGAGCTTGCCAGAATGCACCGGCCGATGCGGTAGGACCAGCTCTTGGGCCCGAGGCGGGCCGACTTCCGCCTAAGGGACGACCGGGAGGCGGAGAAGGCGTTCCCGCACCGGGGAATTCGTCAGGGAGACCTCCTCGGCGAGGAGGCTGAGCGCTGCACCCAGCGGCATCGACATGCGTGTCCGGTACTCGGCGGGCAGCATGTCCGCGGGGCGGTCCGGCCTCCACTCGTGCGGGCGCTGCGAGAACCGGATGGACATCGATCGAGTCGTGTAGGTTCGCTCGGAACGACGGATTCGCTTCTGGTTGACGGCGTGCGAGTCGATGTTCAGGAACGTCACGCACAGCAGCTCGCCACGCGCCGCCTTGTTGAGCCATCGCCCATATCCCAGGAAGTAGGACATCGCCATTTCTTCGGGACCGATACCGGTCTCCTCCGAAAGTTCCCGGGTGGCGACGTTGATGGCCAACCGAGACAGTGCGAGGCGGTGCACCCCTCCGAAATCCTTCGGTTCCGCGCTGCCGGAGCCACTCGGTGCCAGCAGGTTGGGGCTCGCCATGTTCGCCGCCGACTGCTCCACCCCCACCAGCCTGCCATCAACCGTGACGGCAACGGTCGAAGCGCCGATCAGGTTGAAAAGCCAGCTGTCGCGGAAGTTCCGAAGGGATCCATCGCGCCGGATGAAGAGCGCACGGCCGAAGGCAGGCAGGGTGCGGTCCTCCTGCGCCACATCCCACATGGCCAGCTCGTCCGACTGGATGAACCGGAAATGATCACCGGCGACCACGTCGATGTCACCGGTCGACCACGAGGAGTCCGAAAAATCCGTGTTCCATCCGACGCACGGACCTTTGAACCGACCGGGATGATTCGCCAGTATGAATTTCAGGAACCTTCTTGCCTGCGGCTGCAACTGCCGAGGGACCAAGTAGGGGCGGCTCGACAGCCGCGCGAATTGTTCAGGCGACCGCATCCGCTCGCTTGTTCCGCGGTCGTGCACGAAGATGTCCGACCCGGTGTCGAGTACGCGAAAATTGTCGTCGGTGGCCAACGATTCGACGACATCGACGTAGCGATCCATCGGACGTGGCAGAAAGCGGGTCCGCCGCGCCTCGCGGCGATTCTTGCGGATTTCCAGCAGGAGCAGAACGATGGAGAAGGCCGCCTCTAGAAGGAGTACGGGATACGGGATGGCGACGACCATCGAGACAATGCCCACGGTGACGACGAGCACGCCCAGCACCGTCCAACGAAACTCCGCAAGGTACCTGGTGACCCGGTGGCCCGCCGTCAGGATTGCCCGCAAGATGATCACCATCCAGCCTCGCACCCCTCCCATCGAGCATGCAACCGTCACTGCTACATCCGTTGAAAGGGGTAGTCGCCGGCGCCGTCCACGCTGTTACGACTCAGTCGCCCCTGAACGCGAGCCGCGTCGGTGTCGCGGCTTTGGTCCTGGTACATCTCCAAAGCCTCCCGCCACACCGCGCCCGCGAGTTCGTGCTGACCCAGAGCGACATACGGATGGCCGAGCCGATCCAAGCTGTTGACCGCCTCCGTCGTGTTGCCGAGAGCGCGGTGCCGGCTCACAGCCTGCTCGTAGTACGCGATCGCCTGCCGGTAGTCGCCGGTGTGGTGGGCGATGTACCCGAGGCTGTCCAGGGCCTTTGCCTCGCCGATGGGGTTGCGGTGGCGCCGGTGCCGAGCCAGAGCGGTCAGGCAGTCGCGGCGGGCCCACGCGAGATTCCGGTGGCTCTGCGGTCGATGCGGTGACCTCGCCGCGCACCGCGACGGCCGGCTCCAGCGGGGCGCCCACCGGGGGGAAAGCCCGCAGGTCGACGAAAAGCCGGCCGTCGGGGAACCGGTCCTGGTTGGCGTGCGCCCAGTGCAGGGCCGGCGCGGTCTTCCCGATCCCGCCGGCACCGGCCAACGCGGAGATCACCACGGCGGCGCCCGTCGGCGCCGCGCCGCCGTCCGGCACGGCACCGAGCTGCGCCAGTTCGTGCAAGCGGCCGGCGAATTGAGCGGGCGCGGGTGGCAGCTGCCGCGGGACCGGCATCCGGTACGGCTGCTGCTGGACGATGTGGGCGAAGGTGCCGGCCTGAACCACAACGCCCGAAACGGTCTCGGCGGAGACGGTGTCGCGCGCTTGCGGTTCCGCGGCGGGCTCGCCGGCCGCTTCGTGATCCACCATTCACGCACCTCAGTCTCCTGCGAGGCCGCAGGACACAAGACCCACGCAGCCGCCGGATCCTCGTGACCGCTCCGCTCAAGGTCGGCCACCCACCGCCGACCGTTACTTTTCCTCCCGGCGGATCACGTGGTAACGCAGGTGGGTGACGCCGCGGCCCTCGAGCCGCCGGACGAGCTCGAGTTCGACGCGGTCGTGGCCGGCCGGCTCGAACAGCCGCCGCCCGGCACCCAGCAGCACGGGGACGAGGTGCAGTTCGAGTTCGTCGAGCTGCCGCGCGGCCAGCAGAGCCCGCGCCGCACCCGCGCCGTGGACCAGCACGGCCCGGTCCCCCGCCGCTTCCCGGGCCTCGACAGCACACGCCTGCACGTCGGTGTAGAACTTGGCGCTGCCAGGCGGCTCGTCGGCCGGGTCGACGGTGTGGGTGAGGACGTGGATCGGCACGCCGTCGTGGTGGTCACCATCCCATCGTTTGGCGAGCTCGAAGGTGCGGCGGCCGGAGATCACCGCGCCGGTCGACGCGGCCTCGGCGTACACCTGCCCGTTGACGCCCTCGGACATCCGGTCGTCGAGCCAGTCGAACAGCCGCCCTCCGCCGAGCCCGAGCTCCTGCCCCGGCCGGTCGTCCGGCCCGGCGATGTACCCGTCGACCGACATAGACATGTACAGCCGCAGTGGCGTCCTTGGCATCTCGAAACCCTTCCGTTGCCTCTGATGTGCGCCCGGTGCGGCGCGAAGCCGCCTTTTCACCGGTACGTCGATCGGGAGGCGCCGGATTCAACCTCCGATCACCGGAGGGCATCTCGAAAAAGTTAAGTAGTTACTTGACCGATGAGCCGGACTGCCGTAACTTAAGTACGTGCTTAACTATGATGATTCGCTGGATACCGTCGGCCCGCGGGCGGTGATCGAGGCCCGAGTCGCGGCGGTGGCAGCCAAGGACCTGGACGCCCTCTTGGCCTGCTACGCCGAGGACGTCACGCTGTTCGACGCGGTCGGTCCCGTCCGCGACACCGGCCGGGACGCGGAACGGGCCCGGCTACGGGAGTGGTTCGGCGCCTACCGGTCCGCGATCGAGCTGGACATCCGCGACCTGGACGTGGTCGCCGACGGCGACGTCGCGTTCGCGTCCTACCTGTTCCACGTACGCGGAACCATGCGGGACGGAACCGACGTGGCCATGTGGGTCCGCTCGACCGCCGGGCTCCGCCGCGACGACCACGGCTGGAAGATCGTCCACGAGCACAGTTCGGTGCCGTTCGACAGCGCGACCGGCGAGGCGCTCACCCGGCTGCGGCCCGAGGCCGGTCCTGCGGCGGGCTGACGCCGAACCGGTGGTCAGCCCGCGGCGTTGTCGGCGTAGTTGACGGTGATGTTCTTGAAGCCCAGCGACTGCAGCAGCCCGACGAGCATCGTGCGCGTGTTGCGTTCCGCGTCGACCACCAGCGAACTCTTCGCCGCCGCCGCCTGGATCTGCTTCTGGGCCAGTTCGTAGAGCGCCTGCTGGGAATTCGGGTTGCCGGAGAGGAACTCGTTGATGCGCGTGAACAATCCCTGTTGCTGGGCGTACACATGGGACTCGTGGACGTCCAGGGTCGCCGGCTCCAGCTGGGCGTGGCCCAGCGTGATCGTGGCGGACTGGCGGTCGTCGGACACCTGGACCGCGTCCCCCTTCAGCCGCGAGAAGTCCACGAAGGCGTTGTCCGTGCCGACGCCGATGAACATCGTGTCGCTGCCCACGAGGAAGCTCGGCAGCGCCGAAGTGGTGGTGATGTCGACGACCACCTGGAACGACCCGCTGGCCGCCTCGTAGCGCGAGAGCTCGACGATCGACTGCAGCAGCACCGGACCGGAGTGCTCTTCGGTCTGCTGGGCGAACGGATTGCGCAACTGGGGTAACAGGTGCACCGCCGAAGCGACCAGTACCGCGGCGAGCAGAACGATCACGGACACGGCCAACGCGACGAGCCGCTTGCCCCAAGCACCCATACCGGGAGGTATACCCAAATCCTCATCCGGTTAAGCGACGGCCGCGGCGGTACGGTGGCGTCGCTTCCGTGATCCGCTCTCTCCGACGACGAGGGGAACCGCCGTGCGCAAGTCCCTGTGGCTGCTGTGGGTCGTGCTCGCCGTTTTCGTCATCCTGATCCTCGCCATGATCTTCGGCGGCTACCGCAAGGGCACCAAACTCGGCGCACCCGCGAACCGCGAGCCGGTGGCGGAGTGGAGCGCGGGGCCACCCCTTCACGCCTGACCGACACCCCTCCGGACGTGCTGACCTTGGGCCGGTCAATACTCCCTGCCACGCAGCCGGGCCCGTTCGGCCCGGACCTCGGTCATCAGCCAGTGGTCCTCGCCGAACTGCCGGGTGCCTCGATCGAGGACGCGGTCCAACAGTTCGATCGCCGCCGGGGTGTCGCCGGTGTCGCTGAGCCAGCCGGCCAAGTCGGCCCGAGCTTCGAGTGTCGTCAGGTGG
Organism: Amycolatopsis sp. CA-128772; assembly: GCF_002904295.1. Classification (GTDB taxonomy): domain Bacteria; phylum Actinomycetota; class Actinomycetes; order Mycobacteriales; family Pseudonocardiaceae; genus Amycolatopsis. The sequence continues at coordinate 221,707 of NZ_PPHG01000072.1, read as the reverse complement.
GTCTCCCCCAGGATCTGCGTGGAATCCTCCACCAGCGCGCGCGTCAGTTCGAGAGCCCTGGCCGGATCCCCGGCCGCGCCGATCGCGGCGGCCTGGGTCCGGCGGAACGGCAGGGTCTGCGCGTGCTTGCTGCCGTAGGCACGCTCGCTTTCGACGACCAGCTGATCCAGGATCGGGACCGCGGCGACGGCGTCTCCGGAGTCCAGCAGCGATCCGCCCAGGTTCCAAGCCGTGTCGAGGACGAACGAACGGGCCGCTGTGCCGATCGAGCGGGCGTCCTTCAGCAATGCGCGGAACTGTTCGGCACCGGCCGCGGCCCCGTGCAGATGCCGTGTCCACACGGCGGCTTCGAACCGCGCGTTCAGGGTGGAAGCGTGCCGCTGACCGTTTCGTTCGACGGCCACCGCGATCAGGTCGGTGGCGATCGACAGCGCTTGCTCGTGTTCGCCGCGTGCTCCCAGCTGCCGGGCCAGGGTGAGCCGGGCCTCCAGGACTTGGGCGTGGGTCCGGCCCAGCAACCGCTCGCCGTCTCGCACGACCTGCCGGATCATGCCCAGCGCACGCTCGGGATCGCCGTGGCCGCCGATTCGTTCGCCCAGCATCCACGCCAGGCTGTGCCGCATCGCGAGGAGGTCCTCGGCCGGCACGTCGTCCTCGCCCCCGGCCCGGCTGATGGTCGTTTCGAGCAGGTCCGGCGCGTGGCTCAGCGCCGCGTTGTCCAGCACTTCCGACAGTGCGGCGGCCGCACGGTAGTGACGGGACTCCAGCACCCGGTGGAATGTGGGCTCGACGTGCCGCACGTAGCCGGCGTAATCGGCTCTCCAGGCGACGTCCACCACGTCGTCGGGCGCCAGCCGGTCCAGCAGCGTGCGCCACACCGCTTCCGGAACGGGCGGGGTCGCGGGGTCCAGAACGGCTTCGTTCACCAGGTAGTCGAAAGCCTGGTAGGTCTGCGGGTCGAGCAGGCTGCTGGTGGCGTGCAACGGCGCCGTGGCCCACGCGAGGGCGTTCTCCCAGCTGCCGGGGTGCAGCAACGCGCCGCCCCGGTCAGCGAGGTAAACCTCGTGCAAGTCCCGCAGCATCGGCAACTCGAGCGGGCGTTGGTAGCCCGCCCGCCGGATGTCCACCGCCGCCGACACGAGGGCGGCGCCCCGGGCGTCTCCGTGGATGCGGTCGGCCGCGCGCGGCGTCGCGGACCACGCATCGTGCCAGTCGCGGAGCAGAGCGGGCCCGGCCGCCATCGTCTCGGCCAGGCCGTGCTTGTCCGCGACGCCGACCGCCAGAGCGATGCGCGGATCCGGCGAATCACGCGCCGCGTTCACCTCGGCCGGTGACCACGTGCGGTCGAGGCGCACTTCCGCGGTCACCGCATCGAGCAGCTGACGTCCCGCGCGTGCCGCCGTGCGTTCGCTTGCCGGTCGTGCCGTGTCGTAGCGAGCGCTGACCTCGTCCCGCAGATGTGCCCGCAAGGTCGCCAGCACCACCACCCGAGGCCCGAGACCATCCACGTCGGACCGGGTCAAGCCGTCCGCACCCAGGTACTGGTCCAGATCGTCGAGCCACAGCACACTGCGCCGCTTCCGGGTGGCGATTCCGATCGCGGCCGGCAGCGCAGCCGAGTCGACCGGCCGGACACAAACGTGCCGGGGCAGGCAACTCCGCATCGCCTCGTAGGCGAGCCGGGATTTGCCGGCGGTGGAATCCCCCACGACGAGGACGAACCCACCCGCCTTCAGCGCGGCCTCGACGTCCGGCATCCGGTCCCGCGCCACGAACGGCGGCACCCGGTCGGCACGGCCATCGGCGTGCGTGAGCCACGCGGCAGGGTGCACCCCCAGCCTGAGCGGATCGCCGGCCCGGTCCGCGCGCTCGACGTACAGCCGTTTCGAACGGCCGGCCGCGCGTTCGGCGATGTGTGCCCTGCCGCGTTCGGCAACCACCGCGACCACCGCGCCGACGGCGGCAACCACACCCGCCACCACCGCACCCGGGTAGATCTTGCCGGCCGCGGTGAGCACCGCGCTGACCACGGCCGCTGCGGTGACCAACCACCACCCTCGGACCACCCGCGCCACCGCCGCCTCCCGCCGATCGCGGAAACCACCCGGCCAACGCTACGGCCATGTCGGCGTTCGCAACACTCGGTTGTCTCTTCGACGCGCCCGGCTCCACGAGGCCGTCACGGCGTACGAGAACCCTGCCGAAGCCAGCTCTCCGCACCGCACGACGGGCAGCGCAGCCTGTACTCGCCGCTCCCGCCGGCGGCTTGGGGAAACCATTCGACGTTCAGGAAGCCATCGTCGTTTTCCGGGCAGCGCAGGTTCTCCCGAGCACCCTCGGTGACTTGCCTGGCCACCTGGATCCACGCTGAGCGAGTCATCACTGCCCCTTCTCCGACGCGAGTCCGGCCACGCAACCGATCGCTGCGCGACCACGGTCCCACGCCGCCCGCCGTGCGTTCACGTCCGGTCACGCCGAGGAGAGCGGGTCGTCGGCGGGCAGCGATCCGGCGCCGAGGTGCAGGGAGCCGACGCCCGGGTGAGGGCCACCTCGCGTCGGTCCACCACGGTGCCGGGTCGACGACCGGCCGCCGACCTACCGCCTGTGGTGGACTACTGGCGCCGGATGCCCGCGATCAGGTTTTCCCAGTTCCCGTAAGCGATCCGCGCCCGGTCGGTGTCGCTGATCGGGGCGGTCGTCACGAACCGCCGGGCGGAACCGCCGTGCTCGTGGTTGAACGGGTGGTCCGAGGCGTACATGATCCGGTCCGCGCCCACCGTTTCCAGGCTCCATCGCAGGTACCGGTGGCTGGCGATGCCGCCCGGGGTGATGAAGACGTTCGTGCGGAAGTACTCCGCGATCGGGCGCTCCAGCGTGGTCGCCGCGTCCAGGGCCGCCACGCGGTCGAGGTAGAACAGCACGACCTCGCCCCAGTGCCCCAGGATCAGCTGCAGCCCCGGGAACCGGTCGAAGACCTCGGCGACGATCAGCCGGAGCGCGGTCAGCCCGGCGTCGTAGTGCCAGCCGAACGTTCCGGTGGCCAGGAGCTCGTCGACCGGGCCGCCGAACCGGCGGTAGTAGGCCTCGGTGACCGCCGGGACCGGCGCGCTCGGGTGCAGGTACACCGGGGCGCGCAGGTCCTCGGCGGCCTCGAAGAGGTCCCGGAAACGGGACTCGTCGAGCGCCTGGCCGCGGGAGTTCGCGTTCACCAGCGCCCCGTCGAACCCGAGGTCCTCGACGGCCCGCCGCAGCTCGTCGGCCGCCGCCGCGGGCGTGGCCGTCGCGAGGGCCGCGAACCCCCGGAACCGCTCCGGAAACCGGCTGACGACGTCGGCGAGGAGATCGTTGGTGGGACGTTGCAGTGCGACGGCTTCGGCGGGGTCGAGGTCCTGCAAGCCGGGCGTCGTGAGCGACAGCACGGCGGTGTCGATCCCGGCGTCGTCCATCGCGGCGACGCGGCCTTCGCCCAGGTCGAGCAAGGCGGCACTGGCGACGGCCCGGCTCATCATCGGCGCGGCGAGCGCGGGGTCGTGCCGCCGCCACGCGGCGACCACGTCGGCCGTGGCGAAGTGCTCCTCGAGCCCGTAGAGCCTCACCGGAGGGTCTTGAGCGCGCCGGCCCAGGCTTCGAGCTGGTCGAACAGCACCGACGCGGCGTCGTCGTGCATCGGGGACGGGGAGAACTCGGCGAAGTTCTCGAAGTCGGTGAAGAGCGAGAACGACAGCTGCTGGCGCACGTGGGCGATCTGCAGCTCACTGCAGATCGCCCGCAGGTGCTCGATGGCGCGGGCGCCGCCGAGCGCGCCGGCGTTCGGCCGTTCCTTGGCCTTGGCCAGCACCCGCCTCGCCACGGCTTCGCCCTTCCGGCCGGGACGGGTGCTGCCGAGGACGATCGCGATCTTCACGGGGAGTCCTCTCACTTGAATATTCAAGTGGGACCCTAGCACGCTGACGTGAATTTTCAAGTGAGCTAGACTGTGGCGATGGCGGAACCCGAGCACCGCTGGCTCACGGCCGGCGAACTGTCGGCGTGGCGCGGCTTCATGCGGCTCGCCCAGCGGCTGCCGGCGTCCCTGGAGGCACAGCTGCAGCGGGACGCGCAGCTGAGTTTCCTCGAGTACTACGTGCTCGCGCACCTGTCGGAGCAGCCGGATCGCCGGGCGCGGATGAGCGACCTGGCGGCCTTGGCGAACACGGAGCTGTCGCGGCTGTCCCACCTGATCGGCCGGCTGGAGAAGCGCGGCTTCGCCCGCCGGGAGACGGATCCGGACAACGGCCGGTACACGCAGGCAATCCTGACGGACGCGGGCTTCGCGCACCTGGAAGCGGTCGCGCCCGGACACGTCGAGCGGGTACGGGAACTGTTCGCCGACGCCCTGACCCCGGCGGAACTGCACACGCTGCGCCGGATCGCGGACAAGGTGCTGGCCCGCGTCGACGACCGGGCAGGGTGACGGAGCGGCCATCGAATTCGGCGCCATCGAACGGCCTCTTCCCCGCCGGGCATCGGCGCGGGACGCTGGGTGCACTTCCTGAACCCCCGGCGAATTCGGCTACAGCGCGGCCGATCTCCTGCGGACGGCCGTCGGCACCGTCCTCGACGGGGCAGTCCGCCCCGGCGACGAACAGGAGGTCAGCTCATGACCGGGGTTGCCCTGATCACCGGGTCCAGCAGCGGGATCGGCGCGGCCACCGCGCGCCTGCTGGCCGAGCGCGGGATGCGGGTGGTGATCGACTACCTGCACAGCGAGCAAGCGGCCCAGGAGGTCGCCACCGGGATCGCAGCGGCGGGCGGCGAGGCCATGGCCGTCCGGGCCGACGTGCGCGACATCGCGGCGGTCGACGCCCTCGTCGAACGGGTCAGGTCCGCCTGGGGCGGGATCGATGTGCTGGTGCACAACGCATTGACGCCGTACGCGATCAAGCCGTTCGAGCAGGTGACCTGGGACGAACTGGGCGGCAAGCTCGACGACGAACTGCGGGCCGCGTTCGTGGTCACCCAGGCGGTGCTGCCCGCGATGACCGCGCGGAGCCGGGGCCGGCTGATCTACCTGGGCACCGGCCTGAGCCGTCAGCCCCGCGCCGGCTTGATCGCGCTGGGACGGCCAAGGCCGCGCTCACCCAGTTCGCCGGCTACCTGGCCCAGGAGCTCGGCCCCCGCGGCATCACCGTCAACGTCGTCGAACCCGGCCCCGGTGGCCGGAACCAGGATCTCCCACGTCCTCGACGACGAGCAGAGGCGGCGCCAGCCGGCCGCCACCCCGCTGGGCCGGCTGGCCGTGCCGGCGGACGTGGCCACCGTGGTCGCCTTCTGCGCCGGCGAAGACAACTCCTTCATGACCGGGACCACCGCCGCGGTCGACGGCGGCATGGCGATGTACTGAGAAGGGACGGTCATGCCCACCATCGATCTGGCCTACGTCGGCCGGGGCCTGCACGAAGAGCTCGTCGCCTACATCGCCGACCAGGAGGACCGCTACGCCGCCGAGGACGTGCAGGTCGCGCTGCACGACGGCTGCGCGTGGGACATCGAGCGGCTGCGCCGCGGCGCCACCATCGGGCTCGGCCGCGCGCTGCTGTCCCGGCTGGCCGACGGCACCCCGTGGGTCGCGCTCACGGTCAACACCGACCGTCCGCTGTTCCGGTTCCTGGCCCGGTCCGGTACTTCCCTGACCGACCTGGCCGGCCGGCGCCTGGCGGTGCACGCCCCGCACCCCGCCGGGCTGTTTCGCCCGGATCGTGCTGCGCCAGGCCGGTCTCGACCCGGACCGGGACGCGGACTGCGTGGTCCGGCAGCCGGGTGACTACGGCATGGACCTGCGCCGCCTGCGCTCGGGTGAGATCGACGCCGCCTACGTCGGCAGCACGATGGCCCCGGAAGCGGTGGCCGCCGAACACGGCTGGCAGCTGCTGGCCTGGGTCGGCGGCCACTTCCGGATCCCCACCGTGGTTCTGGCCGTCGACCCCACGTACGTCTCGCCGGACGACCCCGCGGTGCAGGCCATGATCCGCGCCCACCGCCGCGCCCTGCGGGTGCTCCACGACGATCCCGACACCACGGTGCGGCACCTGCGGACGTTCCTGGGCGGCCAGCCCGAGGCCGAGGCCCGCGCCGGCTACGAAAGGTTCATTGCGCCGTGCTTCAGTACCGACGGCCGAGCGGACCGCACCATCGGGGCGGCCGGCATCGCCGCGATCGCGGCTGAACTGGGGGTGCCGGAAACGGTTGGTGCGGAGGAGTTCTACTGCACCGGCTGAGCAGGAAAGGACACCGGCGGGGGTGGTGCCACCTCGGCCGAGGTGGCACCGGGTGACCGGGTGCCGGGGATGAGGCTGCTCCCGTCTCCGGGACGGCTATGCGATCCGACCGGACCAGTTCGGTGTAGCGAATCGGCCGCCGCCTGCGACCTTCAGGCAAGGAACTGGTGTTGTCGTCGGGTGGGGGGCGAATTGGCTGGCCGAAGTGGTCGCGCAGTGTGGCTGGTTGCCGGCGGGATTGTGACGTGGGCGGTGATCCACTTCGGTTTGTTGAACTGGCTCGGAGACACGCACCACCCCTGGCGCCCCATCGTAGAGGGAGTGAGCTGGGTCGCCGGAATCGGTGCGCTGGCTGTCGCCGTCCTGGCGCTGCCGGTGCCGTCGCTGCGGACGCAAGGCGGGTCCCTTCCCGCACCGCGCGGTTTTCGAGCTCAGCTCAAGGGAGTGAAAATGTCGAAGAACAGTCCTCTCCTCCTGGTCAACAGAGCATGCGGCTTCGCTCTCGACACCCCCATCGGCACCGAGCCGGGAGGCGACGTGACGGTGTGGACACCACATGGCCAGCAGCATCAACTCTGGCGTTTGGAGGCGAGCGGCGAAAAGAACCAGGTGCTGATCGTGTCCGTGGCCAACGGTCTGGTCCTCGACGCCACTTTCGAGGTTTCCGGTGACATCCATCCGGTGATGTCGGAGAACACCGGCCAACCGCGGCAACGTTGGCGACTCGAGGACAGCCCGGACGGCAACGGGTACCTGATCCGATCCGTGCACAACGGCCGCTACCTCACGATCGGCCACGACGCCGCGCGAGGGTGGGGCCCGTGGTTCGAGGACCGCCATTCGCGCAGCTCACAGCAATGGATGCTGTTGCTGCCACAAGGTCGCATGGCCGAGGTTGGCTGAACCGCCAACGGCTTACTGGCGCGCCGAAGGATGCGGCCTTCGCCGAACGCCGAATGACCTGGCCGCGGAGGTTGCCCGCCTCACCGCGTCGGGTGCCGAGCCGGTATCCGGTTGGCTGGACGTCCACACGTTACGTGCACCGGGCGGTCACCTGTTCTGCGTGGTACCCCTGCACAGCAAGCCCGAGACGTTCGCCGCCTCGGCGCACACCTGGCCCTGACGCCCCACGAGAAGAGCACTGGGATGACGGCGCGCTCCGTCCAGGACGAGATGCGAATCGACACGCCTACGCACCCGGTCTCAGCTATGTTCACGGCGAGCCGAGCGGGCAGTAACAGCACGCGTGCCGGGCGCGACTTGGTCGGGAACTAGGGTCGATGGGGGTGGCCGTGCATGGCGCTGGCTGTCGAAGGCATCGGCGGCTGGCTGGTCCACGCCATCCCCGACATCTCCAGCAATCTGTCCGCGGCGGCCGTCGGAGGGATGCTGGTCTGGGCGACGACGAATGCCAGCCGGCGCCTCAGGCTGCTCCGCGCGCGCCGCTTCTGGCGGGCGCTGGGTGGGCGGCACCCGCTCATCGTCCTGGGCGCCCATGACTTCGGGCCGCACCGGAGGTGGGCCAGAGCCGGCGTGGTCGGCATGCGCGACATCGGCGCCCTCAAGGAAATCGAGGCTCAGCTCCGCAAACTGGGCTTTGCCGGGAAAATCACCGAGTCGAAGCAAGTCACCCCGCGTGAACTGAGCGGGGACCTCGTCCTGATCGGCGGCCCGCTGGCGAACGACGTGACAAGAACGATGCTGGACGGAGTGATCTCCTTCGCTTTCGCCGAAGACCCGGGCCACAAGGCAGCCGTAGTACAGGACACGGCACCGCTGCCGCGGCGGAAAAACTCGGAGACCGCAAGCTCCTCCGCAGGCTGAAAAGGATGAAGCACTTCGAGGTACTGGTGGAGACAACTGTCGTCAACGGCGCCCACTACAACACCGAAGTGGTGGAAATCCGGCGGCTCCCGTCCGGATGAAGTCCGGGACTTCGACGGCGCTGGTCCTGCAGCACGCCCCACTGATGCTCACTCATGCCGCCGACAACGCCTCGCCGGTCCTCGGACTCCTAGTCGCGGGCGTCTTCCAGCAGACCTGCCGCGTGTGCGGTCCGCCGGTACAACACGTAGCGCCCGTCTCTCACCTTGGTGACGAGGTGTGCGCGGTGCAGTGCGCTGAGGTGGTAGGAGACGGTGCCCGGCGCGTATCCGACCAGGGTGGCGAGTTCTGCGGTGGACCGGGCGGTTTCGAGGTGCGCCAGCAGAGCCGCTCGGGTGTTGCCGAGCACCTGCGCGATGCCTCCGGACCTGCGGTCCCGGCCGGCTTCGATCCGCAGGGCCGGGTAGTAGAGGACGAACTGCCCGGGGGTGTCGACCTGGATGATGACGTCGGGCCAGCTGAGCACCCCGGGTGCGAGGACCAGGTCCCGGCCGGTGACGTCGATTTCGCCGTCCCGCGACCTGGTGAGTGTCACCGCGTCGCCTGCCCAGTCGATGCCGGGGTGGAGTGCGCCGAGCGCCCGGCCGATGCCGTGGGCCGCGATGGCCGTCGCGCGACGGGCGATGTCCCGGTCGATGATCGAGCGCAGTTCGGGCCACCCGTCGGAAAGGGCATCCCGCCAGAACCGGGCGAGACCGTTGGCGAGGCGTCGCTGCATCCGCCCGGACTCCGCGATCCGGCGGGTCGAGGCTCGCAACGGCCTGCTCCAGTGCGTCCGGGTGTAGGTGAAGACCTGCTCTTCGAGGTCCTCCTGCGATACCGCCTCGATCCGCGCGATCTGTTCGTCGAGCAGGTCGCGGCGCTGCGGGTCGGCCCCCGGCTGCGGGGTGAGCAGGTCGGGCCTGTAGGTGTCGCCGTTGCGCGGCAGCAGGTCCGCGAGCAGGGCGACGTCGGGGTGGGCGAGTGCGGCGCGGGCGAGCGGGCCGGGATCTCCGAACACCGGGTGCCGTCCCGACGCGGCGGTGAGTCTCAGCCACACCATGGATTCCGACGCCGGGGAAGCGGCGAACCGCATCCGGGCCAGGGTGTCGGCGTCTACGCGCAGGGTGAGCACTGCGCCGACGGTAGCAGTCGTCGCGGCGGATTCGAACTGGTTCGAATGCTTTCCGGTGACAGGTCCTCGCGGTGTTGGGTGGTCACGTTCGCAGCGGATCGCCAAGCGGCGCGCCGCACTACGCATTCAAGGGGATCAACCATGGAACTCAAGGGAAAACTCGGCCGGCTCGCCGGTGCCGGCGCGGCGATCGCATTCGGCTCGACGTTGCTGGCCGGCGCCGCGACCACGGCACAGGCGGCGCCGGTGTACTACCAGGTGATCAACGGCAACAGCAGCAACTCCTGCCTTCAGGTGGTGGACGTCCCGACCGGCAAGGGAAACCTCGTCCTCGGCAACTGCGACCGCAGCGCGAAGCAGGTGTGGACGATCACCGGCGGCGTCTTCCGGAACCCGGCGTCGGGCCACTGCCTCGACGGGAACGGCGCGGACGTCTACACGTACCCGTGCAACGGCGGCGCGTACCAGCAGTGGACGACCACGTCCGGCAGTCCGAAGTCCATCAAGCACGCCTGGAGCGGCAAGTACCTGCACGCGAGCGGAAGCGTCGGGGCCCAGGTCGTCTTCCAGCCCACCATCGGGACGGCATCCCGATGGGTGATCGACCAGGTGCGATGAACCGGCCCGCCCGGTGAACGCGGCGGGCCGTCCCCTCGGGCGGCCCGCCGTCCCGCAGCGCGCTGGGCCCCGGCCGATCGCGCCTCAGCCGGGGCGATGCGGCCGACTGGCGTCCTGCGCCACAACGCCTCCCAAGCCGCGTTGTACCTTGTCAGCGAGCCGTCGACGCCGATGGGAACCGCGGTCGCGTGGCTAGGAGGCAGTGTGCTGGAAGCGCTGGGGATGACTCCCGACGAAGAACGGGTCTACCGGGTGGTCGTCGGGGAGTACCGGAGCGCGCCCGAGGAGATTGCGGGGCGGGTCGGCGTGAGCCGCGGGGAGGTGGACGCCATCCTGGACGTCCTGCTGGCGAAGGGGCTCGTCAGCAGGGCCGACGGGCACTTCGTGTCCGCGCCGCCGGATGTCTCCCTCGGGCCGCTGCTCGTGCGCGGGCAGGAGAAGCTGGAGGCCGCCCGGGCCGCGGTGTCCCAGCTCGCCGAGGAGTACCGCGGCAGCGCGCGGCGGCGGGACTCCGCGCAGCTCGTCGAGGTCATCACCGGGGTGGACGCGATCCGGCGGCAGGCCCTCGCCATCCAGCGCGGCGCCCGCGAGGAGTCCCTGTGGTTCTGCCTGGAGGGCAACGTCGCGATGGCGGCGTCGGAGAACGTCGAGGAGGCGCTGGCGCAGGCCCGTGGCGTGCAGTACCGCGTGATCTACGAAACCGGCCTGCTCGAAGAACCCGGCCGGATCGTCAACGTCCTGGAGGGGATCGAGGGCGGTGAGATCGCCCGCTCGATCTCGAAGCTGCCGGTGCGCCTGGCCATCTCCGACCGCTCGGTGGCGCTGTGCCCGCTGGTCAGCCACGACAGCACCGGCGAGCCCACCGCCGCGCTCGTCCGGGAAAGCAGCCTGCTGTCCGCGCTGGTCGCGTTGTTCGAGGTCTACTGGGAACGCGCGTCGCCGCTGCGGATCGGCGACACCGCGCCCACCAGCCACCTCGATCCGGACGAGCGGCGGCTGCTGTCCCTGCTCATCGGCGGGGTCAGCGACAAGTCGATCGCGACCCAGCTCGACGTCAGCTACCGGACCGTCCAGCGGCGCCTGCAGGACCTGATGCGCCGGGTCAACGCCCGCACCCGGATGCAGCTGGCCTGGCAGGCCAGCAAACTCGGCTGGCTGGACGAGCCGAGCCCCGGGCACCTCCTGCCGCGAACCGGCGGAAGGCACCCGGAGCCCGTACACGACGCTATTTCGAACTGAGCCCGTACGCCCGGAGCACCGTCTGGTCGACGGTGTCCCCCGCGCTGTCGGTGGCCTGCACCCGCAACGCGACGTAGGAGTTCGTGGCCCCGAGCGACGGGTGGTCGATCGTGGCCTCGTAGGACTTCCCGGCGCGCTTGACGTCGACGGCGCGCCAGGTCCGGCCGTCGTCGTAGGACGCCCAGGCCTTCACCGACCGCACGTCCGGCGCGGGCATCCCGTCCTGGAACCGCGCGGTGAGGCCGATCTTCGCCCGGCGACCGGCCGGGAGCCGGTTTCCGGCGTCGGCGTCCACCGCGTAGTCCAGCTGCAGCAACGGAAGCAGCGCCGGGGACGCCGACCGGGCCGAGCGGAACGTCCACGACGTCTGCGTGCCGGTGCCGAACAGCCACTCCGGCGAATCCCGCCGCACCGACAGCTCGAGCCGGTAGGTCGCCGGGTCCGCGCCGGCGGGGAACGTGCCGAACGCGTACGGCTGCTCCGACACGAGCTGGCCGTCGCGGAAGAGCTTCGCCGACGTCACGGCCGGCTCGGCCTGGTCGTCACCTTCGTTGAAGCCGTAGTGCCCGTCCTGGCTGTCGGCGAACTCCGGGATCCGGATCCGCAGCTTGTCGCCTTCGCGGGCCGAGTCCAGGCCCGGCACGCCCCGCGGGATGGCGGGCCGGACCACCGGCGCGAACCAGTCCTCGGTGATGTGCTCCTTGGCCTGGTAGGTGCGCGGCGCCGCGGTCATGCCGCCCTGGAGCGGGGACATCTCGTCCCAGATCAGACCGTGCTTGACCCGGTGCTGCCACAGGGTGTCCCCGGAGCTGACGTACTCCTGGCGGGTCGACGGCGTCGTCACGTACCGCTGGTACTCGTTGACGGCGAAGTCCTGCCACGGCTTCCACGCGAACCGCTGTTCCTTCGCCTGACCGCCGCTGCCGGTCTGGCGGTAGTGGGTGGTGACGGTGGCGGTGTTCGCCGCGGTGACCCGGTGGACGGGCTGGTCCGGGATCCGGTCGCGTTCGGTCTGCACCACGTCGTAGAGGTACGGGCTGACCGCGACCCCGCGCAGGCTCAGGAGCGCCGGGAAGCGCTTGATCCTGTCCAGCAGCGCCAGCCCCTCGTCCCGGTCGAGCTGGACGGTCGGGATCGCGAGGGTCGGCGCCGCGCTGATCGACGGGACCGAGGCGCTGCCCCAGCCGTCCGGCACGACGATGAAGACGATCACCGCCCCGGCGTCCGCGGCGGCGCGGGAGACCTCGTCGCGGTTGTAGTCCGCCGGGTCCGGGTCGACGATCGCGGCCTTCCCCCGCGCGTTCTTGAAGTCCGCCGGTTTGCCGTGCCCCGCGGAGACGGCCTGCAGCAGCCGCCACCCGTCCAGCTTGGGCGACCCGGCGAAGTAGCGGTTCGTCAGCGGATCACGGCCGCCCAGGACGTTCACCGTCAACGGCGGTGCGATCCTCGACCAGCGGGAGCCGAACTCGAAGGCACCGGTCGTGACCTTCGGCGTCGGGGTGACGCGGAGTTCGCGGGTGTAGTCGAACTGCATGGCGTAGTTCGCGATCCGGCGCGGACCGAGTTCGCGGTAGGTGTAGTAGCTCCAGATCCCGGCCTGTTCGGACGGTTGCGGGGTCTGGATCTCCACCTTCACCGCCTTGCGGGCGTCCAGCACGACGGTCGTGTCGCCGGTGATCCGCAGCTCCGGCAGGACGACCTGGGAGACGGTGAGGCCGTCCCCGCCCCCGTCGACCTCGGCGGTCAGGTAGTACACGCCCGCGCCGAGCTCGACCGTCCGGCTGTCGCCACCCAGCCAGGTGTTGACGTCGAAGCGGTAGTCCTCGCCGTACATCAGCAGCCACGGCGCGACGGCCGGCTTGCCCTGCAGGTCCAGCGCGGTGAGGGTGACCTTGTGCTTCGGCGCGGTCTTGTCCGCGCCGAGCGCGGTGTGCACGACCACCCCGCCGGCCGTCGCGGTGAGCCGTCCGCTGTAGGTGCCCGCCGCCAGTTTCGCCGGGTCGCCGGTGATCGTGACGGTCGCCCGGCCGCCGGCCGGAACGTCCACAGTAGACCTGCCGAGCCGGATCCCGTCCCCGGCGGGGACACCGGCGAGGGACTTGGCGTCGAGCGCGAGCTTCAGCGAGACCGGCGTGGTGCCGGCGTTGGTGTAGGTGACCTCTTCGGACACCGGCGCCTTGCCGTCCTCGACCGCGCCGAGGTCGAGCGTGCCGGTGGCGAAGACCTGCTGCTTCACCGCCCGCGCCACGTCGACCCGGCCGCCGCCCTGCTCGAACACGGAAAGCCCGTTGGCGGTCAGGGACGTGCTGGCCAGCGCGTCCTTGAGCTGCCGGCCCGTCCAGCCGGGGTGCTGCTGGGCGAGGACCGCCACCGCGCCGGCGACGTGCGGCGTGGCCATCGACGTGCCGGAAGCGGCGGTGTAGTGGTCGTCGACGACGTCGCCCATGGCGGTCCCCGCGGCGCGCGCGGCGACGATGCCGACGCCGGGCGCGGTGATGTCGGGCTTGACGGCGTTGTCGCCCAGGCGCGGGCCGCGGCTGGAGAACGACGCCAGTTTCTCGTCCCGGCCGACCGCGCCGACGGTCAGCGCGGCTTCGGCGGTGCCCGGCGAGCCGATCGTGTAGGCACCCTGGTCACCGTCGTTGCCGGCGGCCACCACGAAGAGCGTGCCCGTCTGTTCGCTCAGCGCGTCGAGGCCGAGGCTGAGCGCGTCGGTGCCGTCGGTCGGGCCGCCGCCGAGGCTCATGTTGACCGCCTTGGCGCCGGAGTGCGCCGCCCACTCCATCCCGGCGAGGACCCAGGACTCGTAGCCGAAACCGTCGTCGTCGAGCACCTTGCCGACGAGCAGTTTCGCGCCCGGTGCGACGCCCTTGAGCTTTCCGCCCGAGGCGGCGCCGGAACCCGCGATGGTCGAGGCGACGTGCGTGCCGTGGCCGAAGTGGTCGGTCGTGTCGGGGCTGGTCGTGAAGTTGACCGCCTCGCGCACACGCCCGGCCAGGTCGGGGTGGGTGGGGTCGTAGCCGGTGTCGAGCACGGCGACCGTGGTGCCGGTGCCGTCGTAGCCCGCGGCCCACGCCTCGGGCGCGCCGATCTGCGGGACGCTGCGGTCGAGGGAGGCGCGGACCTTGCGGTCCAGGGAGATCCGCTCGATGTTTCCCGACGAGGCCCAGAACGCCGTGGCGTTCGCCTTGCCGGCCCGCGCCGAACGGCCGTTGACGCTGCTCAGCGTGACGCCGAGCTCGGCGTTCGCGGTGGTGGTTTTCCGCAGGTCCGTTCCCTGGCGGTAGGTGAGGATCAGCGGCAGGGTGGCCGACTGCTCGTCGGCGTAGCCCTCGGCGATCAGCTCGGTGACGTCGAAGAGGGTCCGGTCCACCTGCTTCGAGCCCAGCCGCGGGGTGACGTCCTCGGGGAAGACGCTGAGGTGGCCGTCGACCTCCTGCTGGTGGAACCGGATGTGCTCCCGGCCCGGTGCGGGCCGGACGGTGGCGGCCTGCTTGCCGCCGGGCTGCCGTTCGACCTGGACGACGTCCCCGGTGAGCAGGGTGACCGAATGGCGTTCGGCACCCGCGCGTGACGGTGCCGCTTGCGGGCCGGGCGCCGCGTTCGCGACTCCGGCGGTGCCCGCGGCGAGGGTGCCGACGCAGGCCACGACCAGAACAGATGATCTCCAGTGCATCGCACCAGGCTCGCGCCGGCGCCGTCATCCGTCACTAGGGCGGCCGCGTCCGAATCACGACACGTCACATCTTCGTCAGCCGGCTACCGGGGCAACGCCGCGACGAGCAGCCGCCGGAGCTCGCGCCGATCGCGGGCCCCGAGCCCGCCCAGGACCCGGTCCTCGGCCTCGGCCACCTCGGGGTCGAGACGCGCGAGCACGGTGACGCCCGCCCGCGTCAACGTGGCAGGCAACGACCGCCCGGACGCCGCCGTGGCGGGTCGCGTCACCAGGCCGCGATCCTGCAGCTCGCGCACCACCTTGTTCATCGCCTGCGGCGACACCTGGGCCTCGCGGGCCAGCTCGGCGTTGGACTTCGGCGACCGCGACAGCATCCGCAGGCAGAGGTACGCGGGCGCCGCCAGGTCGGCGGGCCCGAGCACGGCGGCGGCCACCTCGGCGCGCAGGGCCGCGGTGACCCGGTGCAGCAGGTAGCCGAGCGGCTCGTCGCGGAGGCTGTCCATGTCAACCATGTTGACATGTATCAACCTGGTTGACACTCTGGGGTGCATGACGAACCCTTCACTGTTCGAATCCGCCTACCGCGGTCAGGCTCCCGAGATGGGGCGGGGCGCCCGGCCGCCGTGGAGCCTCGGCGAACCGCAACCCGAGATCGCCGCGCTCATCGACGCGGGTGCGTTCCACGGCGAGGTCCTCGACGCCGGTTGCGGCGAGGGCGCGACGTCGCACCACCTCGCCGAGCGGGGCTTCCCGACGGTCGGTCTGGACCAGTCGCCGACCGCGATCGGGCTCGCGCGCGCGGAAGCCGCCCGGCGCGGCTTGACCGACGCCGCCTTCGCGGTCGCCGACATCAGCACGTTCACCGGCTACGACGGCCGGTTCGGCACGGTCGTCGACAGCACCTTGTTCCACTCGATGCCGGTGGAGCTGCGCCGGGGGTACCAGGAATCGATCGTGCGCGCGGCGGCGCCGGGCGCGTCCTACTTCGTGCTGGTGTTCGACAGCGCGACCGTGCCCTCGGACCGGGTCAACCCGGTCTCGGCGGCGGAACTGCGGGAGGTGGTGGGCGCGTACTGGACGATCGACGAGATCCGGCCGGCCCGCATCCACGCCGACGTCGCCGGGAACTTCCCGGACTTCGCGGACTTCGCTGGCCGCGACGTCCGCGACGAGGGCCATGGCCGCAAGTCGGCCCCCGCCTGGCTGCTGTCCGCGCACTTGTCCTGACTTCCGCAGCCGCCGCACCGGCCCGCGGACACCGCCGCCGGGCACACTTCTCACACACCGGGTCCGCCGTTCGGGGTATACCGCGGGGGATGCCCCGGCGTGCGGCGTGGTGGCGGGATACTGGTTCGATGCCCGACGATGCGGATGTGCCGCCGGATGGAGTGGCGAACTCCGTGGACGGCGAGGTCAGCGGCTCGGTGGTGCAGGCGGGCGTGCACATCGGGGACATCAACCTGCGGACCGGTGCGCCGGTTCGGACCCGGTACCGCGAGCAGGTCAAGCAGATCGCACCCAAGGAACTGGTCGGCCGCGAAGCCGAGCGGGCCGAGCTTGCCGCCTTCGCCACCGATCCGGCGTTCGCGGGCAGCTACGTCCTGTGGCGCGCCCCGGCCTGGGCGGGCAAGTCGGCCCTGCTGTCGTGGTTCGTCCTCAATCCCCCGGCCGGGGTGCGGGTGGTGTCCTTCTTCATCACCGCCCGGATGGCCAGCCAGAACGACCGCGGGGCGTTCGTGGAGAACGTGCTCGAACAGCTCGCCACGCTGCTGGACGATCCCCTGCCGGCGTTGCTCACCGTGCACACCCGCGAGGCGCACCTGCTCGGGCTGCTCGGCGACGCCGCCCACGCCTGCGCGGCCCGCGGGGAACGGCTGGTCCTGGTCGTCGACGGGCTCGACGAGGACCGCGGGGTCACCACCGGTGCGGACGCCCACAGCATCGCCGCGCTGCTGCCCGCCGAGTTACCGCCCGGGCTGCGCGTGATCGTCTCCAGCAGGCCGCGACCGCCTATTCCCCCGGACGTGCCGGATCAGCACCCGTTGCGTGACGCCGGTATCACCCGCACGCTGACCATCTCCGAGAAGGCGACGGCCATCCGCACGGAGATGGAACGCGAGCTGAAGGAACTGCTCACCGGCACCGAGCTGCAACAGGACCTGCTGGGGCTGCTCGCCGCGGCGGGTGGCGGGCTGGGCCCCCGGGAGCTGGCCGAGCTGACGGGCCGGTCGCAGTGGGAGGTCGACGACCACCTGCGCACCGTCACCGGCCGCAGCTTCACCCTCAGGGACGCACACTGGCAGCCCGACTCCGTGATCTACGTACTGGGCCACGAGGAACTGCAGACGGCCGCGATCGCCATGTTCGGCGACACCCGCATCGCGGGCTACCGCGACCGGTTGCACCGGATGTACGCGCGGTACCGCGAGACGGGGTGGCCGACGTCCTCGCCGGAATACCTGCTGAGCGGCTACTTCAACATGCTCAAGGCGACCGGCGACCTCCCGAGGATGATCGCCTGCGGCACCGATCTGGCTCGCCACAACCGGATACTGGACATCTCCGGTGGCGACGTGACGGCCATCGCCGAGATCGTCGGCACCCAGGAGGCCATCGCGGACGGAGGGCTCGCGGGAACCGACGCGGTCTCGGCCATGCTCCGGCTGGCCGTGCACCGCGACCACCTCCGCAAGCGCAACTCCTACATCCCGCGTGAGCTGCCCGCGGTGTGGGCGGCGCTCGGCCACGTCAACCGGGCGGAAGCCCTCGCGCAGTCCATCACCAGCCCGTCCTGGCGGCGCCGGGCGCAGGTGGCACTGGTCGGAGCGCTCCTCGACACCCGGGAACTCGACCGGGCCGAACTCGTGGCGCATTCCATCGGCAACGCGGTCGAAAAGCACGAGTCGCTCGTGTCCGTGATCGCGGCACTGGCCGAGGCGGGGGCGTACGACCGGGCGCGCGCCCTGACCGGGCTCATCACCAATCCGGTCGCGCGAAGCCAGGCGCTGGCCGCGGTGGCGGGGGCGCTCGCCGCCGCCGGGGACACCGATCGGGCCGTGGCCTGTGCCCGGTCGATCACCAACCGGTCCTGGCTGGTGCGCGCGCTCACCGCGGTCGCCGCGGCGACCGCGGACCACGGCGACGGCGAACGGGCGTGCGTGCTCGCCATGGAGGCCACCTCGCTGGCCAGGCGGCTGTCCAAGCACGACGACGAACGCGCAGCCCTGGACGCATTGGCCAAGGCACTGACCGTGGCCGGTCACGAGGATCAGGTGCGCAGGCTGACCGAGCTGACGCACAACGCGCCACCCGACCAGCCGCCGGCCCACGAGCCGGACGAGCCGCGCCCCACGTACGACGGGATGCCGCTCGGGGAGGTCGGCAACTGCGAAGAGCTGGTTCTGCTGGCGAAGAAAGCCCTCGCCGACGGCGACCCGGAACGGGCACGGGCCGCGGCAGCCGAGGCCGAGGCCCTCGCCAGGAGGATGAGCAATCCCGTCGGCAAGGGCCAGGCGCTGGCCACCCTGATCAGGGCCGCGGCGAGCACCGGCAACCGCGACCGGCTGCTCGCGCTCACCGAGCTGATCACCAGCCACTACGAGCGGGTCCGGGCGCTGGTCGTGCTGATGAACCTGGTGGCGCAGAAGGACCCGGCCTGGGCGCGCGCCCTCGGGACCACCGCCGAAGAACATGCCCGGTCGATCGCGGACGACCTCAAGCAGAAGCAGGCGCTGCTCTCCCTGGTGCGAGCCGTGGTGCCGATCGGCGATCTCGCCTGGGCGGAAGCACTGACCCGGTCGATTCCCAGGTCCCACGAACACACCGAGGCGCTCTCCGTCCTGACGAAGGCGCTGGCGGCCCAGGGGAACGTGGATCGGGCGCTGCAGCTGGCCCACGTCCGGGAAGCCGAAAAGCGATGCCGGCTGCTGATCGGCATCGCGTGGGCGACGGGCCGTGCCGGCGATCGTGACCGCGCCGGCGAGCTGGTCGACCGGATCGCCATCCTGGTCGACACCATCGGCTCCCTTCCCGAACGACTCCGCACCTGGGCCCGGCTCATCGAGCTGGTGGGCGCCGTCGGACGTCCGCGGCAGGCCGAGCGTCTGAGCAGGGAGGCCGCGGCACTGCTCGGGAGAGTCGACGACACCATCCTGGTCCAGTCCGGGTTGTTCGAAACGGTCGCCGTGCTCGGCGATTTCGCGCGCGCGAAACGGCTCGCCGAGTCCATCGTGAGCCCGGTCAGGCGACGGGCGGAGCTGATCGCGTTGAGCGAGTTCAGGGCCGATCACCCCAAGCGCGAGGCTGCGTTGACGACCCCCATCGACGAACTCCCGCAAACCCGCCAGCCGCGGCCTGCGCCCTCGCGGCTGGACGCGCTGATCGCCGAGGGAGACCTCGGCCAAGCCGCCCGGCTCATCCGCTCGATGCCCGACCCCGACAAGCAATGCGCCGCGTGGGTGGCCGTGGCCAAGCACCTCGGTCCCGACCACTGCGCGGGCCCGATCGTCGCGATCCTCGCCCGGCAGCCGTGGGCCAAGGCCATCGGGGTGCTGGCCGAACACCAGCCGGGGGCACTGGCCGTGCTCATCGACGAACTGCTGGCCATCTCGGCGCCCACGCCGGGTTCCTGAGGCCGGACTGGGGACCACGAGCGGCCGGCCGATCGGGAGTTACACCGGACGATCGACCGTCTCGCCTCTAGTACTTTCGGCCGAGGTCCGCACCGCGAAAACCCTCCGAAAGACGTGAGCCATTCCGGGGTTCCCTTGCCGGCGCCGGTTTCGCCGTCAAGCACCGCCCTACTGTGGCGGTGCTTCGTGATCTTGAACCGGAACAGAAGAGGGGACCCACCTTGCCGAACCGGACCGGATTTCTCGGCAGCACACTCGCGGCCGCGGGCACCGCGGCGGCGCTCGCGCTCGCCACGGCCGTTCCCGCGGCCGCGGCCGCGCCCGCCACCGTCGAGCAGGACGTCGACCAGCTCTACCAGGACGTCATCGACCTCTACAACGGCCTGCCCGCGGACGCGCTGCGCGGCGTCGACCGGCTCGTCGAATCGCCCATCCCGCGGATCGGCCCGCAGAAGCAGAGCCAGGCCGCGGACGGCCCGATCCCGGGCTGCACCGAGGGTTCGCTGCTGACCTACGCGAACAAGCTCGCCGCGTCGCTGAGCCCGCTCGAGGGCAAGGCGCTCGACGCGCTGTCGGGGCTCAGCCAGCTCTACGTCCAGGGCGTCGCGTCCGACAAGACCCCGCAGGTCTTCGGCACCGACGGCCAGTACACCGCGCGTGCCACCGCCTCGATCGACAAACTGCGCGGCTTCTGGGACATCGAGAGCTGGAACATCCAGCTCGTCGCCTGGAAGGGCACCGACCTGGGCAGCCAGGCGAAGATGGCGCAGACCTTCGGCCTCGGTCTCGCGCCGGCGAAGGTGAAGGCCGCCGCCGCGCTCGCCACCAAGGTGCTCTACGAGGTGCCGGCCATGCAGGGTGGCCGCAACCCGCTGCTCACCCTGAACGCGTTCGCCGCCCCCGCCGGCAGCCTCGGCGGCAAGCGCGTGGCCCTCGGTGACGGCCTGCTCGACACCGTCGACGTCCTCGGCTTCGACGACGTCTCGGTCGAGTCCGTGGTCGGCCACGAGTACGGCCACCAGGTCGACTTCGCCCACGACAACCACCCGCGCAACGAATCCTCCGAAATGGGTCCCGACGCCTACGGCGGCTACTTCGTCGCGCACGCCAAGGGTTTCGGGTGGAACGCCCGCACCCAGCAGGAGGTCACCTACCTGGACGCCTCGATCGGCGACTGCTACCACAGCCACGGCACCCCCGACCAGCGCAAGGCCGCCGGCGCGTGGGGTGAGAAGCAGGCGACGAGCCAGGCCAACCCGAACCGGATCATCCCGTCCGCCACGATGATCGAGAAGTTCCAGAAGGTGTACCCGAAGCTGATGCCGCCGGTCACCACCCAGCCGGCCGGGGCTCGCGGCTGAGCTCCAGCGCCGAGGCCGTCTCCCCCGAGACGGCCTCGGCGCCCTGGCCGGCCCGCCCTCTGCTTGGATGCCGGGGTGACCGTGTACGACCTCGCCCGGCGCCTGCCCGCGATCCCGGAACTGCGCCTCCTGTGCCGCGCGCTGGCCACGTTGGACGCCGTGCTGGACCCCGGCAGCGAGGACCGGCGCCACCTCTACGACCACGCCTGGGCGCCCGGCGAGGAACTGGCGTCCATGCGGGACGGCGCGGGCAACGAGTACTCCATCGTCTTCACCGCCGCCGGGGCCTTCGTGCGCGGGTTCGACCACGAGTCGCCGATGAGCCCCTACGCCACCGACGACGAGGAGCCGTGGCCCGGCGTGCTCGACGCCGTGCCCGACGTGTTCCGGGCGTGCGCGGGGGAACCGGCGTTCCGCGACGAATTCGGCACGCCGCACGTCACGGTGTGCCTGTGGCGCGAACACCGCGACACCGGCTGGCAGCACGGGGAAATCGCTTTCCCCGACAACGGCGACGACGGGGCCGACTGGCTGTTCGCCCTGCTGACCGACGGCACGCCCGAGGCGTTCCGGGACTGGGCGCAGGACTACTACGAACGGCCGATCGACCTCGACGCGGTGCGGCACGTCTACGCCGGGCAGCCGGTGACCGCAGGCGTCGTGGCGGCGCTCGGCCCCAGCGCCGATCGTTGACCGGCGTGCTCCGCACTCCGTAGGTTCGTGCCGGACGAGGGAGGTGCGGATGAGCCACCTGGTGCGGTTCGCCGACAGAACCGGCGGCATCCGAGTCGGCCTGCTCGCCGGCGAGCAGCTGCGGCCGCTCGCGGTGGCGTCGATGGGCGAGCTGCTGCGCCGGCCCGTGGCGGAGATCCGCGCGCTGGCCGAGGCCGCCGGGGAACCCGGGTCCACGGCCGGGGTGCGCCTGCTGCCGCCACTGGACGGGCGCATGGAAGTGTGGGCCGCCGGGGTGACGTACCTGCGCTCCGAAGAGGCGCGCCGCGAGGAGAGCGCCGACGAGGACGTCTACGCGCGGGTGTACCGCGCGCAGCGGCCGGAACTGTTCTTCAAGTCCGCCGCCTGGCGCGTGGTCACCGACGACGAGCCGATCGCCGTCCGCGCCGACTCCGCCAACAACGTGCCGGAGCCGGAACTCGGCCTGCTGCTGACCGGCACCGGCGAGATCGCCGGGTACCTGGTGGTCGACGACGTCAGCTCCCGCAGCATCGAAGGCGAGAACCCGCTGTACCTTCCGCAGGCCAAGATCTACACCGGCTCGTGCGCGGTGTCGGCGCGGGTGCGGCCGGCGTGGGAGGTGCCGGACCCCCGATCGCTGGAGCTCCGCATGCGCATCCTGCGCGACGGTACCGAGGTGTTCGCCGGCGACGCGAGCACGGCCCAGCTGAACCGCGAACCGGCTGAGCTGGTCGAGTACCTGTGGCGGGACAACGACTTCCCCGACGGCGCCGTCCTCTCGACGGGCACGTCCGTGGTGCCGGGCCTCGACCTCGGCCTGCGGCCGGGAGACGTGGTCGAGATCGAGATCGCCGAGGTCGGCTCGCTGCGCTCTTCCGTGGTTTTGGGGGCGGACGAGGTGCGCCGGGTGCTCGCCACGCGCTGAGGCCGGTCCGGAACGCCTTGGTGGTCAGAAGGGTTTGCGGACGAGGCCGGTGTAGGCGGCGATGGCGAGGGTGGCCAGGCCCCAGAGGAGGGCTTGGAGTGCCCAGAGCATGACGGTGAAGGTCCGGCCGTTGAGGTCGCCGCGGGCACGGATGCCGGTGGTGCCGAGGGGGAGGCCGCGGTCGATGAGCTCGACCGGGCTGCACGGGGTGCTGGGGTTCGCGGTGGCGGGTGGGACGCGTTCGGCGGCGTGGTGGCCGGCGTGGGTGGTGACGTGTCCGGGCTCGGCCGCTACGGCTACCGCACCCACCGCCTCGTCACCGCCCTCGCTGTTGTGCTCACCCTCGCCGCCGCACTCGGCGTGCTCGCCGGTCAGCACGGGTGAAGGCTGCGTCTCGTCCACACCGCCATTGTCGATCACCCGCCGGAGTGACCGGTGGCGCGCCCGTGCGCAACACCGACGGGTTGCATCGGTTTGGCATCGTTTCGACCGGGTAGCCGACCAGTCGATGCCCCTCCGACGTGAAGGACGTACACGATGCCTCAGGCGCCCCTCCCGTGACCGGGCGAGTCGTGCTGGTCGTCGGGGCCAGCAGCGGGATCGGCCTGGCCGCCGCGGTCGCGTTCGCGGCCCGCGCCGACAAGCTCGTCCTGGTCTCGCGCAGCCCCGAAGCCCTCGCCGCCGCCGAAACAGCGTGCCGGCGCTCGGGCGCCGGCGCCGTCGATGTCCTGGCCGAGGACATCGGTGACCCCGCCGCGGCCGGACGGCTCGTCGCCCGGACCCTCGACCGGCACGGACGGCTCGACGTCGTCGTGCACACCGCGGCTGTGATGGGCTACGGGAGCGTCGAAGAGATGCCGGCGGAGGTGTTCACCAGCGTCGTCGACACCGCCGTGCACGGCACCGTCCACCTGGCCCGCGCGGTCCTGCCGGTCATGCGCGCCCAGCACGCCGGCACGTTCATCGGCGTCAACTCGCTGCTGGGCTCGATCGCCGTGCCCCGGATGGGCGCCTACGCCGCTTCGAAATGGGGGCAACGCGCGGTGCTGCGCACGCTGCAGCAGGAGACCCGGGACGAGCCCGGGGTGTCGGTCTGCATCGTCAGCCCCGGCAGCATCAACACCCCCATCTACTACCAAGCGGCCAACTACACCGGTCACGCCACGCGCCCGCCGTGGCCCGTCCTGGCACCCGAACGGGTGGCCGCGGCGATCACCCGGCTGGCCGACCGGCCGCGCCGGCACGTCTCCGTCCCGGTCGGCCCCGGCAACCCCCTCGTCATCACCGGGTTCCGGCTGCTGCCCCGGCTCTACGACCGGCTGGTCGGACCCCTGGCCGGACTGGCCGTGCTGACCCGCGCGCGGTGGCGGCCGACACCGGGCACCGTGCGACGGCCGGCCCCGGCGAACGAACGCATCCACGGCCGCTGGCCGGCCCCACCCGGAGAAGAGGTCACGACGATGCCTGCCCACCCCGCCGTCGACACCCCGGCGGCGACCTCATGACCGCGCCCGGACCGGAGCCCGAGGAGGTGCCGGGCCTGGAACCCGGCGGTTCGGTCTCGCCCGGCGACACCCCACCCGACGCCGGGCAGACCTCCGGCCTGTCCCACCCGCAGCCGATGCCGTCGAAGAAGGGGCCCGTTTTCGCGCTCGTCATCATCGGGATCATCATCGTGGGGATGGCGGCGTTCTTCCTGCTCCGCGCCTTCGACCTGCTGGACTGAGGCTCACGTCCAGTACAGCGCGCGGGCGGCGGGCAGCCGCTGCGCCAATGCCTGGCCGAACCACGTGCGCAGCTCGCGCATGTCGTCACGCTGGTAGACGTACTTGACCGAGCCGTACTTGCCGAACTTGCGCGAGCGCCGCTCGGGGTCCATCTCCAGCTTCGTCCGCGGGTACCACCCGGTCAGCACCTCACGGCTGCCCGGGGTGAACCGGTGCGTGATGCACTCGACGGTCAGGTCCAGCCCCGGCACGGCCGCGAGCTCCGCGGCCGCCGCGTCGAGCAGCGCGCCGTACTCCTCCGGCCAGCCGGGCACGGGCATGATCGGCGCGATCGTCAGGCCGACCGGGTAGCCCGCCCGCGCCAGCCGGCCGAGCCCGGCCAGCCGGGCGGCCACCGGATCGGTACCGCCCTCGAACCGGCCGGCCACACCCGCGGCGTTGACCGACGCGCGGATCCGCGTCCGGCCGCCGTGCGGCAGGCCGAGCAGCGGCGCGACGGCGCCGAACTTGGTGGTCGCGCGCAGCTGCACCGGCCCGCCGAAGTCGTGCGTGCCGGCGTGCGCGATCGCGGCCGTGAGGCTGCCGGTGACGTGCTCGATGCCCAGCGGATCGGTGTAGCACGACGCCTCGAACGTGGTCCCCTCGTGCCCGCGCTCGGCCGAGCCGGAGGTGACACCGCCGCGGCCGACGTAGCCGTCCATGCCGGCGAGGATGTCGTCGAGGTCGGCGTACACGCGGGTGACGGGCGGCCCGGACAGCGAGCCGGCCAGGTAGCAGTACTGGCAGTGCGCGGGGCACCCTTCGGCGAGGTCCAGCCGCCAGTCGGCGCTGGGCGGGATCGGCTGCAGCTTCCGCTTCGACGGCGGGCTGACCACCACCGCGAGCGTCGACTTCGCCCGGACGTAGGTGGCGCGCTCGTCCTCGCCACGCAGGCCGGTGATGCGGTCGGAGCGCAGGAATTCGATGTCGGTGACACCGGCGTCCTCGCACCGCGCGACGATCTCGGCGGCGTGCGGCCGTTCGGCAGCCGAACGGGTGACGACGACGTGCTTGGGGGTCCAGAGGCGGGTTTGCGGTACGGGAGCCATCACCGGGATCAACGCGGCACGCGGGCCGAGCGATCCCGTGAGCCGGGTTGATACCGGTCACACGGCGCCTCACCACACGAAGGGGATCAACCGGGCCCGGGCCGCCGCGAACCGCCGACAGCGGTCGCCGAGCACGCCCACGAGGGCCCGCTCCTCGATGCGCACGCGGCGGGGGCGATCGCCAGCACCGCGACCGCCCCCGCCACGCCGGCCCGGTTGCCCACGACGAGCCCCCCGCCGGCGAAGATCAGCAGCAGCCCCGGGTAGCTCGGATGGCGGAGGACTTCGTACGGGCGCGGTCCACGATCGGCTGATCTTCGCTCGCCCGGAGCCGGCCGCCGGGACGACCGCACGACCGACCGGCCAGAAAAGGATGGCACCACGATGACCTAACGCAGCTGCCACAGGTGGTCGGCGGTGCCGGTGTCGCTGAACTGGACGACCTGCGCGCTGTCCGCCGTGGACATTCCGTCGACGCCGAGGACCTTGCCGGAGTTGCGGTTCTTCAGCCGCCACCAGCCGTCGCCGTTGTCGGCCGGTTGCCAGAGGTGGTCCGCCGTGCCGTTGTCGGCGAACTGCACCACCAGCGCACTGTCCGCGGTGGACATCCCGTCCACGCCGAGCACCTTGCCCGAGTGGTGGTTGCGGATCCGGTACCAGCCGTCGCCGTTCGCGATCAGGTGCCAGCGGTGGTCGTCCGTGCCGTTGTCGGCGAACTGCACGACGCGCGCGCTGTCCGCAGTGGACATCCGGTCCACGCCGAGCACCTTGCCGGAGTTGCGGTTCACGATCCGGAACGCCGCCCCGCCGCCGCCCGGCAGCCACGGGTGGCCGTCCGGTGCCGCGGTCGGGAACGACGTGACGCGCAGCCTCGCGGCCCCCATCGGGATCAGCGTGATGGTTTCGACGGGCTCCTCGCTGCGGGCCGGGGACGCCTGCAACGGCGTCACGACGTCCTGGTCGTCGGTGGTCCACTCGGTGATCTTCCGCGCGGCCGCGGTGATCGCGACCGGCGCGGTGCCGGGCGTGAACGGGTTGGCGGGCAGCGGCGCGCCGGCCGCGGTGAAGGTCAGGGCCGTGTCGGGGACCAGCCCGTAGTTCCACGGCGTCGTCGCGTGCACGGCGTACTCCGGGAACTGCGCGGTGCCGCCCAGGCTTTCGTAGCGTTCGCCGATCTTCAGCGAATAGGTCAGCGGGCCGTGGTCGACCGAGACGGAGCCGTGGTTCGCCGGCCACGTCCGCGTGGTGGTGCGTTGCGGCAGGGTGAGCGTGACGACGTCGCCGTCGGCCCAGGTCCGGTCGACCTTGACGAACGACGGCCCGGCGGTCGTGGCCACCGCCGTGCCGGCGACGACCAGTGTCGGCGCCGCGCACCAGCCCGGGATCCGCAGGTACAGCGGGAAACCGAGCCGGCGCGAGGTCCGGACGGTGAAGGTGATCTGCTCGGAGAACGGGTAGGCGGTGTCCTCCGTGATGGTCACCGAGGCACCGTTCGCGACCTTCGCCGTGACGCTGCTGGCCGCGTACATCGCCGCCGCCAGACCGTTGTCCGGCGTCGCCAGCCACAGCTCTTCGGTGAAGTACGGCCAGCCCATGCCGTAGTTGTGCGGGCAGCAGCGGTACTGGTCGACGCCGGGCAGGTAGGCCTGCATCGCGAAGCCGTTCTGGAACTGCCCCTCGCTCTTGGGGACGTTGTCGAGGTCGACGCTGTTCGCGCTGGTGATGTAGTGGACCGCCCGGCCGGCGGGGTCGAGGGCCGCGGGCAGCGAGTTGAAGGCGAGGTCCTCGCAGCGATCGGCCCACAGCGGGTCGCCGGTCAGCCGGGTGAGCAGCTGGTGGCTGGCCATGAACTCGACGATCCCGCAGGTCTCGAAGCCCTGCCGCGGGTCGCCGAAGCCGGGCCGCGCGTTCTCGTCGCCGGCGAAGCCACCGCCGGCGAACTGGCCGTAGGCGGCCATGATCGTGTCGTAGTCCTGGTAGGTGGCCTGGGTGAGGTCCGCCGAGCCGGTCTGCACCGCGTACTGCGCCGGCTCGCGGAACCCCTGGGCGAGGTTGACGTTGTGCAGGCTCGGCAGGGTGCGGACCCAGTTCGCGCCGTAGGTGTGGATCTTGTCGGCGAGGTCGAGCAGGAACGCGTCGCCGGTGCGGTTGAACAGCCAGAAGACGCTGTCGAGCCCGTCGCCCCAGCGAACCGACACCCAGCTGGCGTCGAAGGCGCTCTTGCCCTGGGCGTTCATGTAGCGGAGGAACCGTGTGAGGAACGGGATGATCCGCGCGTCACCGGTGTACTCCTGCCACGACCGCAACGCCTGCAGCAGCGGCAGGTAGGGCCAGAAGTCGGGCCCGTTGTCGAGTGCGGTCCGCAGGGCGGTGGGGCCGAAGAAGCCGTCCGACTGCTGCGTGGCGAGGACGGCGTCGATCCACTTCGCGGCGGTGGCGCGCGCGGTGGCGTCGCCGGTGACCGCGGCGAGGTCGACGTAGCCGCGCAGCCAGTAGGGCACCTCCTCCCAGCCGGCGCGGTCCGGGTGCACCCAGCCGCTGGTGGTGAAGTCGAGGAAGTGCGACGTCTCGGGGTAGTGCCCGCAGAGGCCGTCGAGCTGCAGTTTCAGCTGCCCGGCCAGCCAGCCCCGCGCGGTGACGGCCCCGGGCGGCAGCCTCAGGAAGGCGGCGGGCCGCAGCGGCGCCGCGTTCGGCGTGTAGAGCCCGCCCTTCGCGGGGGCCACCTTGCGGCACCGCAGCACGCCGGCGGTGGCCTGCGGAGCATTCGCCCCGGTCAGCAGGGTGGCGGCGACGGTCCCGGCGACGAACTGCCTGCGGCTCAGCGACACGGCTATCGGCCTCCGCCCGTATTTACAACGTTGTAAATCAGTCATACCGGCTCGGCCCGGCGCAGTAAACAGCTCCCGCGGGACCTGGCCGGTTTCTGTCCGGCCGCACCGGCTCGTTCGAGCAGTCACCGCCGTGCTCAGGTCGCCGCGCCGAGGATGGTCTCGG
The DNA here is from genome assembly GCF_002904295.1 of Amycolatopsis sp. CA-128772. Taxonomy (GTDB): domain Bacteria; phylum Actinomycetota; class Actinomycetes; order Mycobacteriales; family Pseudonocardiaceae; genus Amycolatopsis. Next base: position 193,500 of record NZ_PPHG01000072.1, on the reverse strand, counting down.
CCACCACGTCCGGGTGCACCAGCAGGACCGCGTGCGAAGAGGCGACCTCGACGACGGTGGACCCGGCTCGCTCGGCCATCCACCGCTGCGCCTCGGCGGGAATCGATCTGTCCTGAGTGGACACCACGGCCCGTGACGGCCGGGTGTGCCAGCTCGCGGCGCCGGTGAAGGTGCCCTCCAGCGTGGCCGGGTCGAACGGTTTCTGGGCGGCGGCGAGGATCCTCCGGTCCCGTGCCCCGGCGTCGGCGGCGTAGACCTCACCGAACTTGTCCGGGCGGAGGTAGACCTCCGCGCCGCCGGGGTAGGGCCGCACCAGCAGGTTTTCCGGGATCAGCAGGCTGCCCGGGAACTTGCCGTTCAGCTCGCCCGCCGTCTCCCCCGCGTCCTGCTGGAAAGCCGTGACGAACACCAGGGACCGGACCTCCGCGGTCAACGCGTCCGGGGCCGAGATCACCGATCCGGCGTACGAGTGCGCGGCGACCACCAGCGGGCCGTCGAGGGTGTCCAGGAACTGGTTGAGGTAGGCGATGTCGCCGTCGAAGTCGCGCATGGGCAGGGATGGCGCTATGACGGGAAACCCGGCGTCCTGCAGACGCGCGGAAACCCGGCGCCACACGGAGGCGTCGGTCAGCGCGCCGTGGACGAGGACGAAGGTCGGCTGGTTCATGGATTCTCCTGGAGGTGGCTCGGTGTGACACCGAGTCTTGCCTCGGGAGATCTCCGCGGACAGTGGCAGTACTGCCGACTATCGCAACGTTCCCGCCACCGAGGTCAGGCGCGGCCGAAGGTGAACGCCTTGCGGTGCTCGCTGGGTGAAACGTTCGTCGCGCGGCGGAACTGCACGCGCAGGTTGGCCGCGGTGCCGAAACCGACGCGGCGGGCGATGTCCGCTATGGACAGTTGCGAGTTTTCCAGGAGTTCCCTCGTCCGGGCGATGCGCTGATCGCGCAGCCAGGTCAACGGCGGAAGGCCGGCCTGCTCGCGGAAGCGCCGGTGGAACGTCCGTTCCGACATGGCGAACCGCGTGGCCACCTCCTTCACCGACAGGTTCTGCTCCAGCGAGACGAGCATCCACTGCTGGGCCCGGGCGATGACGTCGTCGGCGGGCGGGACGACGCGCTGCTCCACGAACGGCTGCTGGCCGTCGGCCGGCCGCGGCGCCATCACGATGCGCCGCGCGACGTGCCGCGCGGCCGCCGGTCCCAGGTCGGCGTTCAGCAGGTGCAGGCAGAGGTCCACGCCCGCGGTGACACCCCCCGAGGTGAGGACCGACCCGGCGCCGGCCACGAGCACGGACTGGTCGACCGTGACCGCGGGGAAGCGCTCGGCGAGTTCCGCGCACAACGACCAGTGCGTGGTCACCGTCAGCCCGTCGAGGACTCCCGCCCGGGCCAGGGCGAACGCTCCCGAGCAGATGGACACCATCCGGACCCCCCGGCGGTGCGCGCCGGCGAGCGCCCGCACCAGCGAACCGGGCAGCTCACGGTCCACGGCGTCGGCGTAGCCCGGCACGACGATCGTGCCCGCCCGGCGCAGCAGCTCCAACCCGCCGTCCGGAACCACCGAGGTCCCGCCGGCCACCGGCACCGCACCGCCGCCGACGGACACCGTCACGAGGTCGTAGGCCTCCGGCGCCTCCCGGCCGAACACGTGGACCGGAATGGCGTAGTCGAGGGGCAGCACGTCGTCGAGCAGGACGACGACCATCCGATGCCGGGCCACGGCAGGATCCTAGCGATCGGTGGCGAGGCTGCCAAGGCGCCGGGACGTCCACTTCGGACATCCGGCCGGGGCGGTCACCGCGGGCTGCGCCGCTTCCGGTAGGCCGCGACACTGGCCCGGTGTGCGCAGGCCCGGGTGCAGTACTCCTTCGAGCCGTTGCGCGAAAGGTCGACGTAGGTGCCCCGGCAGTTCGATCCGGCGCACACGCCGAGCCGGGCCGGGCCGAGCGTGGCGATCACGGAAGCCAGCGCGCCGAGCGTGGTGGCGGCCAGGTGCGCCGCGCACTGATCGGCGCCGGCGGCGACCTCGATCCACCAGCGGTCGTGATCACGGCGCAGCACCGGGGTGGCGTGGCTGCGGCGCAGCCCCTCGTTGAGCAGAGCCATGGCTTCACCCGGATCGGTGCCGGCCCGTTCGAGCACGGCACGCACCGTTTCGCGCACCACGTGGGCCTCGGCCAGATCGGCGCGGGTGAGCGCCGCGGCCGAACCCGGCGCCGGTACCGCCGCGGGATGGTTTCCGAGGAAGTCCCGGAGCTGCTCGACGGTCTCGAGCGCGTCTTCCCCCTTGACCGGCTTCCAGGTGTTGGCCAGGTCGACGGCCGTCTGGACAGCCTCCCCGCTGTAACACGCATCAATCATTTGACGTGTCTCCTGCTCGCCTTGTAGCGTGACACCCATAAGCCCTGTCACGTGTCACACCCTACCCCGGGAGGACCTGACCATGCCGCAGCCGAGCCCCTCCGAAGGGGTTCTCGGCAGCGGAACGGAACCGCCCCTGGACGGGCGCCGGCTCGGGCTGGCGCTGGGGATGCTGGTGCTGCCGATGTACGTGGCGCTGGGCGCACCGTCGGTGGCGCTGCCGGCCATCGGCCACGCGCTCGCGGTGCCGTTCGGGGCCACGGCGTGGATCCTCGCCGCGTGGTCGCTGACCTCCGCGCTCGCGATGCCGGTCGCGGGCCGGCTGGTGGCCCGGTGGAGCCCGTTCCGGGTCCTCGTCGCCGGGGTGCTCGTGGTCGCGGTCTGCACCGGGCCGGTCCCGGTGGTCGCGGCCTGTCGGGCATCGTGGCGGTGCCGGTGGCGCTCGCCGCGCTCGCGGCCCTCCCCCTGGCCGGCCTCGTCCTCAGCCTCACCCGGCGCCTTCCCCACCGATGAAGGGAAACCCGACATGACCGCCGAGCCGTTCGAAGCCGGCGTCACCGAAGCCGAAATCGCGGATCTGCGAAAGCGGTTGCGACGGACGCGGTGGCCCGAGCCCGAGCCGGTGGACGACTGGTCGCAGGGGGTGCCGCTGGCTTACGCGCGGGAGCTCTGCCGCAGCTGGGCCGAGGACTACGACTTCGGGTTCGCCGAGCGCCTGAACGCCTTCCCGCAGTACCGCGACACGGTCGACGGGCTGAGCATCCACTTCGTGCACGTCCGCTCCCCGGAACCGGACGCGTTCCCGCTGGTGCTCACGCACGGGTGGCCGGGATCGGTGCTCGAGTTCCTGGAGGTCTTCGGCCCGCTGACCGACCCGCGCGCCCACGGCGGGAACCCGGCGGACGCGTTCCACGTGGTCGCCCCGTCGCTGCCCGGCTACGGCTGGAGCGACAAGCCGGCGACGACCGGGTGGGACGTCACCCGCATCGCCCGCGCCTGGGACACGCTGATGGTGTCGCTGGGCTACGAGCGCTACGGCGCACAGGGCGGCGACTGGGGTTCGGCGGTGTCGGGCGCCCTGGGCGAGGTGGCGCCCGGACGGGTCGCCGGCGTCCACCTGAACCTGGGCTCCGTGGCGGCGGGCACGTTCGCCGACCCGACACCCTCGGAGCTGGCGAACCTCGAAGCGGAGAAGGAGATGCAACGCAGTGGCCGAGGGTATTCGGCGATCCAGGCGACCCGCCCGCAGACGCTCGGCTACGGCCTCACCGACTCCCCCGCGGGCCAGGCGGCGTGGATCGCCGAGAAGTTCTGGGCCTGGACGGACAACGACGGCCACCCCGAGGACGCGGTGTCGCGGCAGAAGATCCTCGACGAGATCTCGGTCTACTGGTTCACCGCATCGGCCACGTCGTCGGCGCGCCTGTACTGGGAGAGCTTCGCGCACTTCCGGGACGAAGTGACTGCGCCGTCCGGGCTGTCGATCTACCCGCGCGACATAACCCGCCCGTCACGCCGCGAAGCGGAGCGGCGGTTCACCGACCTGCGCTGGTTCGAGGAACTGCCGCGGGGTGGTCATTTTGCCGCGCTGGAGCAGCCGGAGTCGCTGGTCGAGCAGGTGCGCGGGTTTTTCCGCCTGGTCCGCTGACGTCGTGGTGCCGTGGAGCCGGTGCTCCCCCGAGTGGAGCATCGGCCTCGCCACCTCTGAGCGGTGGTTATGATCCTGCGCATGGTGTCTCCACACGGGGGACCGATTTCGCGTATCGTCCGGTGACCAACCGCTTAGTAGGCTCGCGGGCACGTGCCCGCTTCTCAACGACGAGGAGGTCCCCGTGACCGATACCCCTTCCCGTGTCGCCGTGGTCACCGGTGCCGGCCGCGGCATCGGTGCCGCCGTGGCTGCCCGGCTGGCCGATGACGGCTTCGCCGTCGGGCTGCTGGACCTGGACGAGGCCGGCGTCAAGCAGGGTGCCGAGGCGATCGTGGCGAAGGGCGGCAAGGCCGTCGGTGTCGCCCTCGATGTCAGTGACGCCGAGCAGGTCGACGCCGCCGTCACCCGGGTCGCCGACGAGCTCGGGCCGCCCGTCGTGCTCATCAACAACGCCGGCATCACCCGGGACAACCTGATCTTCAAGATGACCGAGCAGGACTGGGACTCCGTCCTCGGCGTGCACCTCAAGGGTTCCTTCCTGATGACCCGCGCGGTGCAGAAGTACATGACCCAGGAGAAGTACGGCCGGATCGTCAACCTCTCCAGCACCTCGGCGCTGGGCAACCGCGGTCAGGTCAACTACTCCGCCGCCAAGGCCGGCATGCAGGGCTTCACCAAGACCCTCGCCATCGAGCTCGGCAAGTTCAACGTCACCGCGAACGCCATCGCGCCGGGCTTCATCGCCACCGACATGACCGCGGCGACCGCCGAGCGGATCGGGATGAGCTTCGAGGACTTCAAGGCCGCCGCCGCGTCGCAGATCCCGGTGCAGCGCGTCGGCACGCCCGACGACATCGCCAACCTGGCCTCGTTCCTGGTCAGCGAGGGCGCCGGGTTCGTCTCGGGCCAGGTCATCTACGTCGCCGGCGGACCGAAGGACTGAGGCGGATGCGGGAGTTCTCCAATCTCGACGAGTTCGCCGCCGCGGCCGGCGAGCACCTCGGCTACAGCGAGTGGCTGAAGATCACCCAGGACCGGGTCAACCAGTTCGCCGACGCCACCGACGACCACCAGTGGATCCACGTCGACGAGCCGATGGCGACCGCGGGCCCGTTCGGCGGCACCATCGCCCACGGCTTCCTGACGCTGTCGCTGCTCTCGGCCTTCGGCCCGAAGATCTACCAGGTCAACGGCATCCGGATGGGCATCAACTACGGCCTCAACAAGGTCCGCTTCCCGCAGCCGGTGAAGGTCGGCTCGAAGGTGCGCGCCGGGGCCGAGCTGGTGGAGATCACCGACATCCCGGGCGGCAAGCAGGCCGTCTCGAGGTGGACGATCGAGATCGACGGCGAAGCGAAGCCGGCTTGCGTCGCCGAATGGGTCACCCGGTTCCTCGCGTGACGACGGCCGGGAGCGGCACTTTCCCGTGAAAGTGCCGCTCCGGTCCCTCTGTACGACATACCGACTGGTCGGTATGATGCCGTCATGCTGGCTGAGGAGGCACGATGAGCCCGACCGACCCACCGGGTCTCGACCTGGGCCGCCTGCGCGCCCACCTGGACGCGCACCGGCCCGGCCTGGTCGCCGGAGAGCTGTCCGCGGACGTCGTGGAGGGCGGCCGGTCCAACCTCACCTACGTGGTGGGCGACGGCCGGTCGCGCTGGGTGGTGCGCCGCCCGCCGCTCGGGCACGTGCTGCCCACCGCGCACGACATGAGCCGCGAGTTCCGGGTGATCTCCGGCCTGCGCGACACCGCCGTGCCGGTGCCCGAAGCGCTGCTGCTGTGCGAGGACGCCGACGTCGTCGGGGCGCCGTTCTACGTGATGAGCTTCGTCGAGGGCACGCCGTACCGGACCGCGGACCAGCTGGGCGAGCTCGGCCCGGAGCGCACCCGGGCGATGGCCGACGCGCTGGTCGGCACGCTCGTCGACCTGCACGCGGTCGACCCGGCCGCGGTCGGGCTGGGCGGCTTCGGCCGGCCGGACGGCTTCCTGGAGCGGCAGCTGCGGCGGTGGAAGAAGCAGCTGGACGCCTCCCGCAGCCGCGACCTGCCGGGCATCGACGAGCTGCACGAGCGGCTCGCGGCGGCGGTCCCGGCGTCCGGCACGCCGTCGATCATCCACGGCGACTACCGCCTGGACAACGTGCTGGTCGACAAGAACGACAAGATCTCGGCGGTGCTCGACTGGGAGATGTCGACGCTGGGCGACCCGCTCACCGACCTCGCGCTGCTGGTGGCCTACGCCGAGCGCGACAAGGTCTCCCTGCCGTTCGTCTCCAACGCCGGCTCGGCGCCGGGTTACCCGGGCACCGACGAGGTCGTCGCCCGCTACGCCGAGCTGTCCGGGCGGGACGTCTCGCAGCTGAACTGGTACGTCAGCTTCGCGTTCTTCAAGCTGGCCGTGATCCTGGAAGGCATCTACTACCGCTTCAGCAAGGGCCAGACGGTCGGAGCGGGTTTCGAAGGCGTCGGGGCCGGGGTCGCGCCGCTCGTCGCGCACGGCAACGAGATTCTCAAAGAGGAGAAGTAAATGGACTTCGCGTTCGACGAGAAGACCGAGGAGCTGCGCGGGCAGCTCCTCGAGTTCATGGACTCGCACATCTACCCCGCCGAGCCGGTGTTCGAGCAGCAGCTCGCCGAACGCGACGACCCGTGGGCCATCCCGCCGGTCGTCGAGGAGCTCAAGGCCGAGGCGCGCCGGCGCGGCCTGTGGAACTTCTTCCTCCCCGGCGACCACGGCGCGGGCCTGACGAACCTGCAGTACGCGCCGCTGGCCGAGATCACCGGCCGCAGCATCCGGCTCGCGCCGACCGCGCTCAACTGCGCCGCGCCGGACACCGGGAACATGGAAGTGCTCGCCATGTTCGGCAACGACGACCAGAAGAAGCAGTGGCTGGAACCGTTGCTGAACGGGGAAATCCGCTCGGCCTTCGCGATGACCGAGCCGGACGTCGCCTCCTCCGACGCCCGCAACATCGAGACGGCCATCCGCCGTGACGGCGACGAGTACGTCGTCACCGGCCGCAAGTGGTACATCTCCGGCGCGATGAACCCCGCGTGCAAGATCTTCATCGTGATGGGCAAGACCGATCCCGAAGCCGCGCCGCACAAGCAGCAGAGCATGATCCTGGTCCCCCGCGACGCGCCGGGTGTCACGGTCAAGCGCGGCATGCACGTCTTCGGCTACGACGACAGCGACCACGGCGGCCACGCCGAGGTGCTCTTCGAGGACGTCCGCGTGCCGGTCGAGAACCTGATCGCCGGCGAGGGCGACGGCTTCGCGATCGCCCAGGCGCGGCTCGGCCCGGGCCGCATCCACCACTGCATGCGCGCCATCGGCATGGCCGAGCGCGCACTGGAACTCATGTGCCGCCGCGCGATTTCGCGCGAGGCGTTCGGCAAGCCGATCGCCCAGCAGGGCGTGGTGCAGGACTGGATCGCCGAGTCCCGCGTCAAGATCGAGCAGCAGCGGCTGCTGGTGCTCAAGACCGCGTGGCTGATGGACACCGTCGGCAACCAGGGCGCGCACACCGAAATCCAGGCCATCAAGATCTCCACCCCGGTCACCGTCGAGTGGATCCTCGACAAGGCCGTGCAGGTGCACGGCGCGGGCGGCGTCAGCCAGGACTTCCCGCTGGCCGCCATGTGGGCCGGGAACCGCACGCTGCGCCTGGCCGACGGCCCGGACGAGGTCCACAAGCGCTCGCTGGCCCGGCGTGAACTGAAGAAGTACCTCTCGGAGGGCGCGAAGTGACTGTCACCGCCGAAGACCTGACCCGCCAGGCGACCGGGTTCCTCGCCTCGCACGACCCCGCGTCGACCGACCGCATGGAGTTCCTCCGCGCCCGGTTCGACGCCGGCCTGGCCTGGATCCACTTCCCCGCCGGGCTCGGCGGGCAGAACGCGCCGCGCGCCCTGCAGTCCGTTGTGGACACCGTGTTCACCGACGCGGGCGCGCCGGACAACAACCCGCGCCGGATCGGCATCGGCCTCGGCATGGCCGCGCCGACCATCCTCGCCTTCGGCACGCCGGAGCAGCGCGAACGCTTCCTGCGTCCACTGTGGACCGGCGAGGAGGTGTGGTGCCAGCTGTTCTCCGAACCCGGCGCCGGTTCCGACCTCGCCGCCCTCGGGACGCGGGCGGTGCGCGACGGCGACGACTGGGTCGTCACCGGCCAGAAGGTCTGGACGTCCGGCGCGCACGAGTCGCAATGGGCGATCCTGGTCACCCGCACCGACCCCGACGTGCCCAAGCACCAGGGCATGACGTACTTCCTGTGCGACATGACCGCCCCGGGCGTCGAGGTCCGGCCGCTGCGCCAGATCACCGGCGAGGCCGAGTTCAACGAGGTCTTCCTGACCGACGTCCGGATCCCGGACACCCAGCGCCTCGGCGCGGTCGGCGAGGGCTGGAAGGTCGCGCAGACGACGCTGATGAACGAGCGCGTCGCGATCGGCGGGCACGTCCAGCCGCGCGAAGGCGGGCTGATCGGCATCGTCGCGAAGACCTGGCGCGAGCGGCCCGAGCTGCGCACGCCGGAGCTGCGTGACCGGCTGGTGCAGCGCTGGGTCGAGGCGGAAACGCTGCGGCTGGCCGGCACCCGGCTGCGCCAGCAGCTGACGGCGGGCGCGCCCGGGCCGGAAGGTTCGGCCATGAAGGTCGCGTTCTCCGAGCTGAACCAGGCGCTCACCGGCCTGGAGGTCGAACTGCTCGGCGAAGAGGGCCTGGCCTACGACGACTGGTCGTTCCGGCGCCCGGCGATCGTCGACTTCACCGGCCGCGAAGCCGGCTACCGCTACCTGCGCGCGAAGGGCAACTCCATCGAGGGCGGCACCTCGGAGGTCCTGCGCAACATCATCGCCGAGCGCGTGCTGGGGCTGCCCTCGGAGCCGCGCGTCGACAAGGACGTCGCCTGGAAGGACCTCCCCCGATGAGTCGAACACAGCGTGACCTGCTCTATTCCGACGTCGAAGAGGACCTGCGGGCCTCGGTCCGGGACCTGCTCGCGGACAAGGCCGGCGCCGAAGCGCTGCTGGCGCGCGTGGAGACGGCCGAGCCGTACGACCTGAAGCTGTGGCGCACGCTGGCCGACGAGGTGGGCGTGGCCGGGCTGGCGGTGCCGGAGGAGCTGGGCGGCCACGGCGCGTCGGCCCGCGAGGTCGCCGTCGTGGCCGAGGAACTGGGCCGCTGCGTCGCACCGGTGCCGTTCCTCGGCAGCGTGGTGCTGGCCACGACGGCGCTGGTGCACGTCGGCGCGCGTGACTTCGTCGAGAAGCTGGCGGCGGGCCAGGCCATCGGTGCGCTGGCCGTGCCGCTGTCGACGGCGCCGGGCGCGGGCTTTCCGTCGTCGGTGACGGCTTCCGCGGACGGCACCTTGAGCGGCCGCGTGGGCACGGTCGCCGACGCGTCGGTGGCGGACCTGCTGGTCGTCCCGGCCGCCGGCCCGGACGGCCCCGCGCTGTACGTGGTCGAAGCTTCGGCGGCGACGGTGTCGGAGCTGGTCTCGTTCGACCTCACCCGGCGGGTGGCCGACGTGACGCTGGACAACGCCGCGGCCACCCTGGTCGCGTCGGGTCCGGAGGCCGCCGCGGCGCTGGAACAGGCCCTGCTGTTCGGGGCGGGCATCCTGGCGTCGGAGCAGACGGGCGTCGCGGAGTGGGCGCTGACCGAGACCGTGCGCTATCTCAAGGGCCGCTACCAGTTCGGCCGCCCGGTCGGCGGGTTCCAGTCGCTCAAGCACCGGCTGGCGAACCTGTACACGGACCTCGTCCTGGCCCGCGCGGCGGCCCGCAACGCGGCGGACGCGCTGGCCACGGGCACCGACGTGCCGATCGCGGTGGCGGTCGCGCAGGCCCGCAACGCCCCGATCGCGGTGAAGGCGACGGAGGAGGCGATCCAGCTGCACGGCGGCATCGGAATGACGTGGGAGCACCCCGCGCACCTGTACCTCAAGCGCGCCAAGGCGGACGAGCTCGCCCTCGGCACCCCGGGCCGGCACCGCGCTCGGCTGGCGGAGCTGGTCGACCTGCCGGCTTGAGTTTTCGCTTCGCGGCCCGGTTCCGCCGTCCGGTGGAACCGGGCCGCGCCGGACCCGGCACACATTCGGCCGTGCCGGGCGGTGCGCTCGCTGCCGTACCCTGGCTCCCATGGCGCAGGCCATCCAGCTGCACCTCAACCAGGCCCTGATGCGCATCCCCCGGCGGGCCGAGGGCGCCGACCGGTCGACGCTGGCCGCGACCTACGTCGCCGCGGGGTCGTTCTCCGCGATGATCAACTCCGCCGACCACCAGATCCTCTTCGGGCGCCGCGGTACCGGCAAGACGCACGCCCTGCTGCACCTGCACGACCTCGCCGAACGCACCGGCGACATCGCGATCTCCCTCGACCTGCGCACGATCGGGTCGACCGGCGGCCTGTACGCCAACACCGCGCTGAGCCCCGCCGAGCGCGGCACGCAGCTGCTCGTGGACACCCTCGAAGCCGTCCACGACCGGCTGTTCGCCCTGGCGGTGGACGGCAAGACCGCGGACCAGGACACGCTGCTGCGCGGGCTCGACGCGCTGGTCGCCGCGGCCACCGAGGTCGAGGTCGTCGGCGAAACCGAACAGGAGCAGACCTTCGGCGACGCCGTCGAGCGGGAGCACTCGGCGGAAGTGTCGGTGACGCCACGGGGTGGTGCGAAGGCCGGCGCGCGGCACCGGACGTCGGCGACGGCGTCGAACCGCCGCAAGCGCACCGGTGTCGAGCAGCACCGCGTGTTGTTCGGCCCGCTCAGCCGGGCCGTGCAGACCGTGGCGGACGGCGTCCGGCCCGCCCGGCTGTGGCTGCTGCTCGACGAGTGGAGCAGCGTGCCCCTCGACCTGCAGCCGTTCCTGGCGGACCTGCTGCGCCGCAGCGTCCTGCCGGTCCGGGGGATCACGGTGAAGATCGCCGCGATCGAGCACCGGGCCCGCTTCTTCGTCCCGCTCGAGGAGGACTACCTGGGCATCGAGGTCGGCTCGGACGCGGCGTCCGCCGTCAGCCTCGACGACGCCCTGGTGTTCGGCCAGTCCCCGGAAGCGGCCCAGGCGTTCTTCCGCGAGCTGTTCGGCAACCACGTCCGGCCGATCCTCACCTCGATGCTGCGGACGTCGGGGCCCGGGGACTTCGTCGACGCCGCCTTCCACCCCGGCGCGTTCCCCGAGCTGGTCCGGGCGGCCGAGGGCGTCCCGCGCGACGCGATCAACATCGCGGCGCTGGCCGCCCAGCACGCCCACGGCGAGAAGATCGCGCTGGCGCACGTCCGCCGGGCGGCGCGGGACTGGTACCTGCGGGACAAGCAGTCGGTGATCAGCCGGGACGACGACGCCGACCGCGTCCTGAGCCTGCTGGTCGACGAGGTGGTGGGCCGGCGCCGGTGCCGCACGTTCCTGCTGCCCGCACGGGACCGCCCGGCCGCGATCGACACCCTCTGCGACGCGCGGCTGCTCCACATCCTCCGGCGCGGCGTGGTCGACCCGCGGCGCCCCGGCCGGCTCTACGACGGGTACGCCATCGACTACGGCTGCTACGTGTCCCTGCTCGCCGGCGACCGGCGGCCCGCGGACGTCTTCGCGGTCGACAAAGCCGTGGTGGACCTCGACCGGCTCGGGTCTTCATGAAGAAAGTTCAGTTTTCGGGCGAATTTTCGCTCATCTGAGCGAACAGTCTGTGAGCCAGGCCACTTCAGACGCAAAAGGGTGGCAAAAGTGTCTTATCCCCATGGTTCTCGCGTGCGGCCGGATCTAGCCTGTGCGCCATGGAAACCGCCGTCGCCGCCGCGCTGGAGGAATTGACCATCGCCGTCGGTGACCACCGCCACACCGCGCTCGCGGCCGGCCCGGCGTCGGGCGAGCTCGTCCTGCTGCTGCACGGCTGGCCGGAGTTCGCCGAGAGCTGGACCGAGCAGCTGCACGCCCTCGGCGAGGCCGGCTACCGCGCCCTGGCCGTCGACCAGCGCGGGTACGCGGCGGGCGCGCGCCCGGACGGCGTCGAGCACTACACCCTGGACCTCCTGGTCGGCGACGTCCTGGCGTTCGCCGAGAGCCAGGGCGCGGACCGCTTCCACTTGATCGCCCGCGACTGGGGCGGCATGGTGGCCTGGGTGTTCGCGACGGCACACCCGGACCGCCTGCGGTCCCTGACGGTGCTCTCGACCCCGCACCCGGCGGCCCTGCGGCAGGCGGTGGCCACCGACGACGGCCAGTTCCACGACCTCGGCTACATCCGCTTCTTCCGCCGCACGGCCGGCAAAGCCGAGAAATACCTCTTACGCGACGAAGCCGCGCAATTACGCGCTGTTTACAACCGCCGCATTCCCCGCACGATCGTCGAAACCACGGTGGAGCGCCTTTCCGAACCGGGCGCATTGACGGCGACGTTGAATTGGTACCGCGGAGCCACGAACGACGAGTTCGACATCCCGGCGGGCCGCATCACGGTCCCGACGCTGTACCTGTGGGGCCGCGAGGACCCGTACCTGAGCCAGGGCGCGGCGGAGCTGACGGTCCACCACATCGACGCGGAGTACCGCTTCCAGATCGTCGAGGGCGCGAGCCAGTGGATGGCGATGGAGGCACCGGACGAGGTGAGCGCGCTGCTGCTGGACCACCTCCGGCAGCACTAGCGGGGCCGGCCGGCCGCTACTCCCCCGGCGGCGGCCGCAGGGCGTCCAGCAGCAGGTCCGCGTAGTGGTCGCCGATCTGCCGGGCCGTCAGCGACCCGCTCCGCCGGTACCACGACCCCAGGTGGTGCACCGACCCGAAGAAGAAGTCCACCACCACGTCCGCCGGCTTGTCCGTGCGGAACTCGCCCGATCGCTGGCCCTCCTCGATCAGGCCGCGGAAGCGCTCGTGGTACTTGCGCCGCTCCGCTCGGACCGCCTTCTGCTTGTCCGGGGACAGCTGGTGCATCGACTGCAGGAAGATCGTGTTGTCGTCCAGGTTGTCGATGCTCGACACCACGACGTCCGACGCCGCCGCCGCCAGGCGCTCGCGCAGGGGCGCGTCCGACGACGCCACGCTCTCCAGCTGGCGGGTCTGCTCGCGCAGCACGCGGGCGTAGATCTCGTAGAGCAGGTCGTCCTTCGAGCCGAAGTAGTGGTACATCGCGCCCTTGGTGACGCCCGCCGCCTCGACTATCTCCTGGACCGAGGTGCGGTCGAAGCCCTTCTTGGCGAACAGCTTCGTCGCGTGCTCCAGCAGCCGCCGGGGGACGGCGGCCTGGTCGTCGCCGGTGGCCTCGCCCGGCTTGCGGGTGCTTGCTCGGGTCACCGCAATACCCCCTCTCAGGACGCACCAGGATAACGCCACGACAGGAACCGCCGCGGGTTGTCCACCAGCATCGTCGTGATGTCCGGTTCGGACACCCCGCGCTCGCGCAGCGCCGGCAGCACGTCCCGGGTGATGTGCAGGTAGTGCCAGTTCGGCGCGATCGACGGCAGCTGCGCCGACGGCAGCCAGTCGATGTAGCAGGACGCGTCGTGCGAGAGCACCATGCTGCCCGCATACCCGCGTTCGCACAGCGCCGCCACCGTGTCCACCCGCTCCTCGAACGGCAGCAGCAGGTCCAGGCCGAACCGGTCCATGCCCAGCAGCGAGCCGCGGTCGGCCAGCTCCGTCAGGTAGCCCAGGTCCGTCGAGTCGCCCGAATGCCCGATGAGCACGCGGGTCAGGTCGACGCCTTCGGACTCGAACACCGCCTGCTGCTCCAGCCCGCGCCGGGTGCCCGCGTGCGTGTGCGTCATGATCGGCGCGCCGGTTTCGACGTGGGCGCGAGCCACCGCCCGCAGCACGCGCTCGACGCCCGGCGTCACCCCGGGTTCGTCGGTCGCGCACTTGAGCAGGCCCGCCTTGACGCCGGTGCCCGCGATGCCCTCGCGCAGATCCCCGACGAACATGCCCACCAGCGGGTCTTCACCCTGCAGCAGCGTGCCCGGCCCGCGGAAGTGCAGGTAGTGCGGGACGTCGTTGTAGGTGTAGAGCCCGGTCGCCACGACGATGTTGACCTCGACCTCGGCCGCCACCCGCTGCACGCGCGGGATGTAGCGGCCCAGCCCGATCACCGTCGGGTCGACGATCGTGTCGATTCCCGCGTCCTTGAGCTCCTTCAGGCGCCGGATCGCCTCGGGGACGTGCTCGTCCTCGCGGAACCCTTCGTGCTCCGGGTAGTTCTCGGCGAATTCGGGGCTCAGCACGAAGAGGTGCTCGTGCATCAGCACCCGGCCCAGCGCTTCCGGCGCGATCGCGCCGCGGACCGTGTCGATCATCAGCCGCGCGCCCGCAGCTCGCGGCGCAGGATCTTGCCGCTCGTGGTCTTCGGCAGCTCGTCGAGGACTTCGATGGTCCGCGGGTACTTGTAGGCCGCGAGCCGTTCCTTGCACCAGGCGACCAGCTCCGCGGGGTCGGCGTTCGCGCCGGGCGCCGGGCTGACGTACGCCTTGACCGTCTCGCCGCGGTATTCGTCGGCGATCCCGACGACGGCCGCCTCGCGGACCGCCGGGTGGGTGTACAGGACGTCTTCGACCTCGCGCGGCCAGACCTTGAAGCCGGACGCGTTGATCATGTCCTTCTTGCGGTCGACGACGTAGACCCAGCCGCGTTCGTCCATGAACCCGATGTCACCGGTGAGCAGCCGGCCGCCGGGCAGCGACTCGGCGGTGGCGTCCGGGCGGTTCCAGTAGCCGGACACGACCATCGGGCCTTCGACGGCGATCTCCCCCGGCCGGCCCGGCGGCAGCTCTTCGCCGTTCTCGCCGAGGATCCGGACGATCGTGTCCGGCACCGGCAGGCCGATCGAGATGGTGCCCGATTCCGGGTCGATCGGCGCCTCCAGGGTGCCCGGGACGACGATGCAGCCGGCCGTGGTTTCGGTGAGCCCGTAGCCGTTGTGGATGTAGTGCCCGGTCTTCGCGCGGAACGCCTCGACGACGGCGGGCGGCAGGGCGGCGCCGCCGGAGTACAGCAGCGCGAACGAGCTGAAGTGCTCCCGGCTGAACGAGGGGTGCGCCATCAGCGCCATGTAGGCCGTGGACGGCCCGACCGTGTACGACGGCTGGTGCTCGAGGAACGCGTCGAGCACGACGCCCGGCTCGAAGCGGTAGGCCAGGGCCAGCGTGCCCTCGATGTCGATCGCGGAACCCAGCTCGCAGACCATGCCGGTGATGTGGAACAGCGGCGCGAGCCCGAACAGCGTCGAGCCCGCGGGCAGGCCGCTGAAGGAGCCGAGGCCGGCGGCGTTGGTGCCGATGTTGCCGTGGGTGTTGGTGGCGCCCTTCGGCGTGCCGCTCGTGCCGGAGGTGTAGCTGATCAACGCGACGTCGCCGGTCGCGAAGGCGGGTTCCGGCGGCTTCGGGCCCGGCGTCGCCGCGGCTTCGAGGAGCTCGGTCGCGCCCGGCGTCGCCTCCCGCGTCACCTTGGCCAGGACGCGCTCGTCGTCGCGGGTCTGGAACTCCAGTTCGCTCGTGGTGAGCGCGATGTCCAGCCCGGCCGCCGCCTCGCCGATGTAAGCGTTCCAGCCGCGCTGCGAGCAGACGATCGCCTTCACCCCGGCGTCGGTGAACACGTGCGCGAGCTCGCGTTCGCGGTACATCGGGTTGACCGGCACCACGATCCCGCCGGCCTTCCACGCGCCCAGCAGCGCGATGACGAACTGCGGGATGTTCTGCAGCACGAGGGCCAGCCGGTCGCCGCGGGCGAAGCCGTGGGCCGTCAGGTACCGGGCGACGCCGTCGGAGAGCTCGTCGACTTCGCGGTAGCTCAGCCGCGCGTCGAAGTACGCGATCGCCGCCCGGTCCGGGACGTGGTTCACCGCGCGGCGGAACATCTCGGGCAGCGTGACGGGCTGCGCCGGACCCGCGGCCCGCACCCGTTCGTCGTAGCTCGCGAGCCAGGGCTTCGCGTCGTACCAGCTCATCCAGTGACCTCCCTTGGACACCGACCGGTCGGTATGTGGACGCTAGGAGGCCACGGCGGCCCGCGTCAAGCCCGGCCGGGCACGCCGGAATTGCGAGCGGCAATTCCGATGCGTCGAAAGAATGCAGCCAGCTGCCGCCGTCACCCGGGTACACGTACCGCGGTTCGAAATGGTTCAGATCTTCTTTTTCGGTCCCATCACACTGGACAAACCCCTGATGGAGAGGCCACCATGACGTCGGCGGCCCGATTGGCCCGCCCCATCCGAATACTCCGCCGTATCCCCCGAACACGGCGGAGCACCCATATGTTCACGCTAACTCACGTACGAAAACGGAGTCATTCATGCCTGCTTCCGGTGGACGACACCGCCTGTCCCGGCGGACGAAGATCGCGACGGCGGCCCTCGGCCTCGCGATCGCGGGCGGAGCACTGGCGGTCGCCACGACCTTCGGCGACCCCGGCGCCGCCAACGCCGCTTCGGGCGGACAGGCGGCGGCCGGCCAGATCACCTGCCCCGACGTGGCGAGCAAGCTCCCCGCCATCCCCGCGCAGGCCCAGGCCGAGGTGACGCGCAACCTGGACCTGCTGAACACCCAGATCAGCGAAGCCGGCAACCGCCTGCGCACGACCGTCGGCCAGGGCGGCCCGAACTTCGTCCAGAACGCCATCCTCGGGCCATTGGCGGACAAGCGGAAGTCGACGATCGACCGCATCGCCATCTCGATCGGGCGCCGCGCCGAGAAGCCGCAGGGCCTCGACGGCCTGGCCACCTGCTCCGTGGGCGGTACGGCCGCCGCGCCGGCACCGGCCCAGGGCACGGGCAACGGCGGCCAGAACGGCAACGCGGGCAACAACGGCAACGCCGGCCGGAACGGGAACACGGGCAACACCGGGAACGCCGGCGTCGGCCAGATCTCCTGCCCCGACGTGGCGGGCAAGCTCCCGGCCATCCCCGCCCAGGCCCAGGCCGAGGTCCAGCGGAACCTCGAGCTGCTGAACACCCAGATCAGCGAAGCCGACAACCGCCTGCGCACGACCGTCGGCCAGGGCGGCCCGAACTTCGTCCAGAACGCCATCCTCGGCCCGCTGGAAGACAAGCGCGTGGCGACGATCAACCGGATCGCCACCGCCATCGGCCGCACCGCGGCCAAGCCGCAGGGCCTCGACGCGCTCGCGCCCTGTAGCCGGTGACCACCGGGGTCCGGCGGGGGGTGCGCCCCGCCGGACCCGCGCCTCACCGGGCCAGCAGGGCGCTGATCCGCAGGAAGCCCTTCGCGGTCATCGTCACCCGCACCTCCGTGGTGGCGACCGGATCGAAGGCGAACGTCGTCGGGTCGTTCGCCCCGGTCCCCCACGTGATCCGCAGGTGGGGCACCGGCACGAAACCCCGGGCCGTGCGGTAGGCGACTTCGGCGGACACCGGGAGCGTCAGCGTCCCGTCCACTACGAAGTTCGCCGTGACAGCGGTGAGCCGCTGGGCCGACGGCCACGCCAGGGACACCCAGTCTTCGGCCCGCGGCCTGCTCACCGCCTTCAGCGTCGCCGTCGCCGGCTTGACGTAGAAGTTCGACCAGCCGGTGGCCGGGTTCCCGTCCAGCATCGCGGCCGGCAGCGTGTCCGGGGCGCCCGAGTAGCTCGCGTCCGCGGTCGAGGCCGCCGGGAGCACCGGGTTCCCGGCCGCGCGCGCCCCCGGGCCGTTGCGCTGCCCGAGGGCCGAGCCGGGCAGGGTGAGCTTCCCCGGTGTCAGCCCCGGAGCGCTCGCCGTCACGCTGATCGGGCCGCGGCCGCCGGTCGCCGCGACGACGGCGACGGCCAGCCCCTTGAACGCCGGGATCGTCGGCTGCTGGTAGCTCTGGGCGAGTTCCTGCCGTCCGTTGTCGACGCCGGCGACCCGGCCGGGCCCGGCCACGGTGAACCGCAGCACCGGCTCGGCACCGGGGACGATCACCCCGTGGGCGTCCACGACCGACGCCGTCACGAACGTCATCGCCCCGGGAACCACGCCACCGCCCGGCGCGTCGACGCCGAGCTTCACCGCGTGCGGCGGTCCGGCCGTGACGAGCTGGTCCCGCGCCACCTCGCGGCCGCCGGAGCGGGCGATCGCGGTGAGCGTGCCGGGTTCGAACGGCACGGTCCAGCTCAGGTGCAGCTTGCCGGTGCTGCCGTTCGGGCTCACGTAGCTGCCGGACGGGTCGTTCTTGTCGTCCCCGGCAGGTTCGGTCGTCTCCAGGTATCGCCGGCCGTCCACAGTGGTCTTGCGGTCGAACTTCTTCACTCCCAGCGACTTCCCGTTGAGCACCAGCTCGACCGAGTCCACAGTGGAGTATACCCACACCGCGACGGGCTCGCCGGCGCGGTGGTTCGTCCAGTCCATCGGGGTCAGGTGCACCATCGGCGCGCTGGTCCACTGGCTGCGGAAGAGGTGGAAGGCGTCCTTGGGCAGGCCGGCGCTGTCGATCGCACCGAAGAAGGACGTCTTGACCGGGAAGACGTCGTACGGCGTGGGCTCGCCGAGGTAGTCCTGGCCCGCCCAGAGGAACTGGCCCAGGCAGAACTTCCGGTCGCGGTCCTTCTTCAGCGAGTACTCGCCGCTGAACGTCCACGACGCCAGGTTGTTGTCGTAGGACGAGGTCGCCCGCTTGCCCGGCGTGTGGTTTTCCCCGGTGTTGGGCAGGTCCGGGTCCTGGTAGACCCCGCGCGTCGACGTGGCCGACGACGATTCGGACTCGAAGAAGAACTTGTCCGGGTACTGCTTGTGCAGCCCGTCGATCGACTGGGCGGTGTTGTAGTTGACACCGAGGCCGTCGAGCTGCTTGAGGATGAGGTCCTGCGGCGAGCCGGGCGCGGGCACGCCGCGGTAGCGGTCCGAGCCCATCACGACCGGCCGGGTGCTGTCGATCGCCCGGACCGCGGCGATCAGCCCGGCGGCGATCTCCGGGCCGCCCGCCATCGACGCGTCCGGCACCTCGTTGCCGATCGACCACAGCACGACCGCGGGCGAGTTCTTGGCCGCGTGCACCATTTCGGCGATGTCGCGGCCGCTCCACTCGTCGAAGTCCCGGTGGTAGTCGTACTCGAGCTTGCCGGTGCGCCAGCAGTCGAACGCCTCGACCATCATGACGATCCCGAGCCGCTCGCAGACCGTCACCAATTGCGGGTCGGGCGGATTGTGCGCGGTGCGCAGCGCGTTGACGCCCATCGCGAGCATCAGCCACATCTGGTGCTCCAGCGCGGCCGGGTCGATCACCGCGCCGAGCGCGCCCTGGCTCGCGTGCAGGTTGACCCCGCGCAGCTTCACCGGCACGCCGTTGAGGGAAAAGCCGTGGTCCGGGTGGAATTCGGTGAAGCGGAAGCCGAAGTCCGCGGTGGTCGTGTCGAGCACGCGTCCGGCCACGACGACGTCGGTGCGCAGCCGGTACAGCCGGGGTGCGCCGGCCGACCAGAGCTGGGGACGCTCGACCCGCAGCCCGGACACCGCCTTCGCCGCCTGCCCGGCCGCGACCTCCACGGTGACCGAGCCGTTCGCCACCACGCGGCCCGCCGGGTCGGTGACCGTGGTGCGCACCTGGGCCGTCACCGCGGCGCCGGAGTCGTTCACGACGTCCGTGGCCACCCGCACGGTGCCCCGGCCGGCGGCGATGTCCGGGGTGGTGACGAACGTGCCGTGCCGGGCCACGTGCACCGGCTCGGTGACGACCAGGCGGACGCGGCGGAAGATGCCGCTGCCGGAGTACCAGCGGCTGCTCGGCAGCGGGTTGGTCGCGCGCACGGCGAGGACGTTCGGCCGCCCGTCGGTGTGCACCCGGCCGGTGAGGTCGAAGGCGAACCCGGTGTAGGCGTACGGGTGGTGGCCGAGCAGCTCGCCGTTGAGGTACACGTGGGCATCCGAACAGACGCCGTCGAACTCCACCGACACCCGCTTGCCGGTCACCGAGGGCGGCAGCGTGAACGTCTTGCGGTACCAGCCGAGGCCGCCGCGGAAGAAGCCGGACCCGCTGCTGGTGCCTCCCTTTTCGGTGGGCGGCAGCTCGATGCTCCAGTCGTGCGGGACGTCGACGACCGCCCACGCCGAGTCGTCGAAGGCGGGGTCGGGGGCGTGGTCGTAGCGGCCGGTGGGATCGGTGACGCCGTCGGGGTTGGCGAGGACGAACCGCCAGCCGGTGGTGAAAGCGCTTTCTCTGGCCGGTTCCGCCGGCGCGACCGCGTCGGCGGCCCGGGCGATCGGCGCGACGGCCGAGACGGCGACGGCGGCGCCGGCCCCACCCAGGACCACCCGTCTGCGGAGACCGCTCGGTTCTTCTTCCGGCATCGGACGATCCCCTTCCAGCGCGGCGACGTGCGGGCGGAAAGCACTATGGCACAGAGTTTTCCGGACAATCAAAGGGTTCGATGATTTCGAACTCCGTTCTCGACTTTTGGCCAAGCGACCGCTTAGTATGAGGTTCGGCCCCGAGGAGGCGACGATGTCCACTGTGGACGGCATGCGGTACGAGACGGAGGGCGCGGTCGCGACGTGCACGTTCGACCGGCCGGACCGCAGCAACGCGATGGACGTCCCGATGCAGGCCCGCTACGGCGCCCTGCTGCGGCAGGCGGACGCCGATCCGGCGGTCCGCGCGGTGGTCGTCACGGGCGCGGGCAGGGCCTTCTGCCCCGGCGCCGACCTGGGGTTGCTCGACTCCCTCGCCGAGGGCCCGCCCGCCCGGGAAACCGGGCACGAGAACTTCCGGGACGTGCTCGCGGCCGCCTCGGTGGGCGTGCCGGTGGTGGCCGCGGTCAACGGCGGCTGCGCCGGGCTGGGGTTCGTCATCGCCTGCTCGGCGGACGTCCGGTTCGCCGCCGCGGGCGCGAAGTTCACCACCGCGTTCGCCCGCCGCGGCCTGATCGCCGAGTACGGCATCGCGAAGCTGCTGCCGGAGCTCGTCGGCCAGGGCCGGGCCCGCGACCTGCTGCTGTCCGGCCGCACCTTCACCGCCGGACAGGCGCTGGCCTACGGACTGGTCCAGGAGGTCGTCCCGGCCGGGGAGCTGCAGCTGCGCGCGCACGCCTACGCGACCGAGCTGGCGACCTACAGCGCTCCGCGGTCGATGGCGGTGATGAAGGCGCAGTTCGCGCGCGAGGCCCTGCTGCCGCTGCCGGAGGCGGCCCGCGAAGCGACGGCGCTGATGCTGGACTCCTTCGGCCGCCCGGAGCTGGCCGAGGGCCTGGCGAGCTGGAACGAACGCCGCCCGCCGCGGTTCCCGCCCGGCCGATGAGTTCCGGCGGCCGCGGGAGTCGGTACCTGCGTCCGGCACTCCCACGGAGGTAGGTCCCATGGCCAAACTGCTCTACGCGTTCAGCTGCTCGGTCGACGGCTTCATCGCCGGCCCGGGCGGTGACATGTCCTGGCTGACCCCGTACCTGGGTCCCGACCCGCTGGTCGAGGACCTGATCCCGCGGATCGGCGCGCTGCTGGTGGGCCGCCGCACGTTCGGCGGCGACGACCCCCACCGCGGCGGCGAAGGCGAAGGCAAGGCGTTCGGCGGCGGCTGGGAAGGGCCGCAGTTCGTGCTCACCCACCACGCCCCGGCGACCCCGGTACCGGACGTGACGTTTTTCGGCGACCTGACCGAGGCCGTCACCGCGGCGAAGGCGGCGGCGGGCGAGAAGTACGTCAACGTGCTCGGCGCCGACGTCGCCCGGCAGTGCCTGGAAGCCGGCGTGCTCGACGAGGTCCTGGCGCTGCCGGTGCCGGTGCTGCTCGGCTCCGGGGTCCGGATGTTGGACCGGCCGGGGCCGGCCGTCGAGCTCGAGCCCCTCGCGCCGCACTGGTATCGCGTGCTCGGTTGACCGGGTGCACCCCGCCGCCGGCGTGACGGCGGGGTGCCCTCCGGGGTCACAGCTCCCCGACGGCCTCTTCGACCTTGCGCTGCAGCTTGTTCATCCCGCCCAGCCACCGGTCGGTCTCGGTGGCGCGCGCCGCGTAGTAGCCCGCGACCTCCGGGTGCGGCAGCACCAGGAACCGCTTCTCGTCGATCGCCGCGAACAGTGCGTCCGCCACCTGCTCCGGCTCGATCGCCGAAGCGCCCATCAGGAGCTGGCCCGCGGTACCGGTGCTCTCCAGCATCGCCGTGCGCACGCCCTGCGGGCAGATCGCCTGCACGGTGATGCCGCGGTGCCGGTAGGTCGCCGACAGCCATTCCGCGAACGCCAGCGCGCCGTGCTTGGTCACCGAGTACGGGGCCGAGCCCAGGCTGGTCAGCAGGCCGGCGGCCGACACCGTCGCGACGAAGTGGCCCTGACCGCGCTCGAGCCACGCCGGCAGCAGCAGGTTCGCCGCGCGGACGTGCGCCATGACGTTGACGTCCCAGGTGCGCGCCCACACCTCCTCTCCGCTCTCCGCGCCGCCGAAGGGCGCGATGCCCGCGTTCGCGCAGAAGACGTCGATCTCGCCCAGCGTCCCGCGGGCGCTCTCGATCAGCTTCGTGACGCCGTCCAGGCTCGCGACGTCGCCCACGAAGGCCGTGCCCTCGATTTCGGCCGCGACCTCGGCCGCCTTGTCCCCGTCGAGGTCCGCCACGACGACCTGGGCTCCCCCGGCGGCGAAGCGGCGGGCCAGCGCGGCCCCGATGCCACCCCCGCCGCCGGTGACGACGACGCCGGTCACAGGCCACCGCCGAGGGTCACGCCGCCGTCGAGGACCACGGTCTGGCCGGTGATCCAGCCCGCGTCGTCGGACAGCAGGAACGCGACCGCGCCGGCGATGTCGGACGGCACGCCGAGCCGCTTCATCGGGTACGCCGCGGCGACCTCCTCCTCGCGGCCCTCGTACAGCGCCGTCGCGAACTTCGTCTTGACCACGGCCGGGGCGACGGCGTTGACGCGGATCTTCGGCCCGAGTTCGGCGCCGAGCTCGACGGTCAGCCGGATCAGCGCGGCCTTGCTGACGCCGTACATGCCGATGCCCGGCGAAGCGCCGAGGCCGGCGACGGACGCGACGTTGACGACGGCCCCGCCGTGCTCGCCCATCCACGCGTCGCGGGCGCGCTTGGTCCAGCCCAGCGGCGCGAGCACGTTGACGCCGAGGATCTTCGCCGCGGCGGCCGGATCGATGTCGAGCGTCGGGCCGTAGACGGGGTTGATGCCGGTGTTGTTGACCAGGTAGTCCAGCCGCCCGAAGGTCTCGATCGTCTTGGCGACCGTCTCGTCCTGGTGGTCGGTGTCGTCGGCCTTGCCGGCCACGAACATGGCGACGTCCGGGCCGCCGAGCGAGCTGACGGCCTCTTCCAGGGCCTCCGGCTTGCGCGCGGTGAGGCACACCTTGGCGCCGCGCTCGACGAGCGTCTTCGCGATCCCGAGGCCGATGCCCCGGCTGGCCCCGGTGACGATCGCGACGCGATCCTTGAACGAGTTCACGGGTCTCCTTCGGCTGTGGTGCCCGGCACATACCAAGCAGTCGGTCAGGGGCCATTATGCGCGATGCGCCCCGGGTCTCAAGGCGGACACACGTCACACCCGCCGCCGCCACGCCGCCCGGAACGTGACCTTCGCCGGATACCTTCCCCGGATCACGACACCGAGGGGGCGCTATGCGGAGAACCGCTTGCTGATCGTGGCCGCCCTGGTCCTGCCGGCCTGCGACCTCGGGCCGGTCAGCGCACCGCCGACGGCCCCCGCCACGCTCACCGCGCCGGTCACCGACGTCGCCCAGCTCGTGGCGGCCGCCCGCGCCGGCATCGCCGAAGCGCCGTCCGCGGGCTTCACCACGTCGGCCGTGCCCGGCACGACGACCACGGAGTCCGCCGGCTCGCTGAGCTTCGACGGCCGCACGAGCAGCCTCACCATGACGGTCGGCGGCAGCGAGCTGCGCGTGATCGGCAAGAAGACCTTCACCCACTCGCCGGCGGGGGTGCCCGGCAAGGAGTGGATCGGCACCGACCCGGACAGCACCGACCCGATCCACCAGGCGGCCGCCGCCGCGGTCCCAGTGGTCCCAGTGGTCCCGGTGGTCGCGAAGCTGCCCGACCTCGGCGTGGCCCTGGCGGAGATCGAGCGGACCGGCCGGATCGTGTCGGCCGAGCCGGCTCGGCGACCGGCCGGTCGACCACTACCGCCTCGAGCTCGACACCGCCCGGGCGCCGGAGCTGTTCCCCGAGTTCGCCGAGCCGCCCGTGGACGGCAAGCCGGCCAGGACGGCCACCGCCGAGCTGCCCGCCGAGCTGTGGCTCGACGCGGCGCGCCGGCCCGCGCGGTTCACCCTCGAGGCGTCCACCGGGATGTCGCAGGGCGGTCCGGCCCGGGGCGCGACCGACTACCGCGACCGGGGCAAGCCGGTCGACATCGAACCGCCGCCCGCCGACCAGGTCGTCGACCTCGGCGAGCTGATGAAGAAGAGGGGGACCTGAGGGGCGTCACCGCACGCGCAGGACGAGCTTCCCGGTCGTCGAACCGGATTCGAGGCGGCGGTGCGCGGTCACGGCGTCCGCCAGCGGCAGCGGTTCGACGTCGACGCGCAGGGTGCCGTCCGCGACGGCCGCGACGGCACGGCGCAGCGCCCGGCCCACGGTTTCCGGGGCGACGGCGGACAACGCGGCCAGGTTGAAGCCGGCCACCGTCTTGTTCGTGAACCACAGTTCGTTGGCGGAGATGCCGGCGTCTTCGGCGCCCGAGGCGTTGCCCATGACCACCAGGCGTCCCATCGGGGCCAGCCGGTCCAGGCTCGCGCGGCGGGCCGGCCCGCCGACCATGTCCACCACCACGTCGAACTCCCCGGTGCCGCCGGCCTGCTCGCGCAGGACGACCTCGTCGTAGCCGTACGCCCTGGCCACGGCGATCTTCGCCGCGCTGCCGACGGTCCCGGCCACCCGGCCGGCCCCGAGCAGCCGGGCGACCTGCCCGAGCTGGCTGCCGACGCCGCCGGCGGCGGCGTGCACCAGCACGCGCTCGCCGCGCTTCAGCCCGGCCACGCGTTCCAGGACGAGGAAGGCGGTGGTGCTGTTGGACGGCACCGCGGCGGCCACGTCGAGCCCGGTCGCGCCCAGCGGGGCGACGAGCTCGGCGGCGGTGGTGACGACCTCGGCGTAGCCACCGCTCGCGACGATGGTCAGCGCGGCCACCGGCTCCCCGACCGCCAGGCCCGTCACGCCCTCGCCCAGCGCGCGGATCCGCCCGGAGACCTCGATGCCGGGGACGAACGGGAGCGGAACGTCCACGACACCCTGCCGGTAGAGGATCTCGGCGAAGTTGGCGCCGGCGTAGGCGACGTCGATCGAGACCTCGCCGGGCCCGGGCTCCGGGACCGCCACGGACGCGAGCCGCAGGACCTCGGCCGGGCCGAATCGGGGGATGGTGACCGCCTTCATGGTGTTCGTCATGCCCCGATCCTGCGGCGGCCCGCGGCGGCGGGACAGGCCCGGCCGGACCTGGGTCCGCCAGGACCAGGTTCAGCGCGGCACCAGCGACCGCACGGCGTCGACGACGTCCCGGCCCTCGAGCAGCACGGGGTCGTTGTGGTCGGCGCCGGGGACCTCCACCAGCCGGGCCGACGCCGCGGCCGCCACTTCGCGGCTTTGGGACGGCGGGACGATCGAGTCCCGGCCGCCGACGACCACGACCGCCGGGACGTGCAGCCGCGCGGCCTCCTCCTTGACCGGGAACCGGTCGCGCAGCAGCAGGCGCACCGGCAGGTAGGGATAGATTTCCGCGGCCACCGAAGCGAGATCGGCGAACGGAGACCGCAGGAGCAGCCCGGCCGGCGGGTGTTCGAGGGCCAGCTCCGTCACGACGGCGCAGCCGAGGCTCTCGCCGAAGTAGAGGAGGCGCCCGGGCGGGACGCGCCGGTCTTCGGTCAGGAAGCGGTGGGCCGCGCGGACGTCCAGGGCGAGGCCGTCCTCGCTGGGCGCGCCCGGGTTGCCGCCGTAGCCGCGGTAGTCCAGGAGCAGCACGGCCAGCCCGGCTTCGGCGAGCTTCGCGGCCAGCGGGGCCCGCCCGGCGCGGTTGCCGCCGTTGCCGCCGGCGACGAGCACCGTCGCCGCCGGCTCCCGCCCCGGCGGCCGGAGGTACCAGGCACCCAGCTCCAGCCCGTCGGCAGTGCGCAGGCGGACGTCATCGGCGCCGGGCAGCAGCCGCGCGGCGGCGGGCACCGGGGTGGTGTCCGGGAGGTAGATCAGCCGCCGCTGGACCGCCCACAGCGCGGCGAGCACCAGCAGCAGCACCACCACAACGGCCATTACCGTCCCCGGGAAACATCGGCGTCCCCGCCACGTTGTACCCGGTGATGACCTCACCACTCAGATTCTGCATCCTCGGCGACTCCCTGGCGGCGGGCGTCGGCAGCACCCGCGAGGACGACACCCTCGGCCGCCGGCTGACCCGGCGGCTGCGCGACGCGGGCCACCCGGTCCACCTGCGGGGCCTCGGTGTGCCCGGAGCGCGCTCGTCCGACCTGGAACGCCAGGTCGGCGTGGCCCTCGGCGAGGGCGTGGACCTGGCCCTGATCGTGATCGGCGCGAACGACCTCGCCGGGTTCGTGTCGCCGGCGGTCGGCGCCCGCCAGCTGCACGACGCCGTGGCCCGCCTGGTCCGGGCGGGCGCCCGCGTGATCGTGGTACCGGCCCCCGACCTGGGGATCGTGGCCCGGGTACCCGGGCCCTACCGGCAGCTGGTCTCGGCGGCCAGCGGCCACTACGCGCAGGCCCAGGCCGAAGCGGCCATCCGCGCCGGGGGCGCGGTGGCCGCGGCGGGCCCTGAGCTCGCGGCCCGCTTCGCCGCGGAACCGGCGCTGTTTTCGGCCGACCGCTTCCACCCGTCGTCGGCCGGGTACGGGGTGATCGCGGAGGGCCTGGCACCACACGTGCTGGCCGCGGCCGCGCAACTGGCCGCCTGAGCCGTCAGCGGCGCGCCGGCAGCTCCGCCGGGTGCAGCTATCGCCCAAGGGCCGGCACCCGCCCCAGCCGCGCAACTCCCCGCCCGACCCGTCAGCGGCGCGCCGACAGCTCCGCCGGGTGCAGCTCGTACAGCGCGTACGCCTTCCGGATCACCGGCTGCGCCACGTTCCGCACCCGCACGCCGCCCGGGGTCACGCCCTGCTCGCACCCGAAATGCGCATGGCCGTGCAGGGCCAGGTCCGCGCCCACCTCGTCGATCGGCTCGCACAGCAGGTACGACCCGAGGAACGGGTGGATCTCCGGGGGCTCGCCGTGCAGGGTGCCGGGAATCGGCGCGTAGTGCGTCAGCGCCACGACCACGTCCGTGTCCAGGCTCTGCAGCCCTTTGCGCAACGAATCCGCCGACGCCATCGTGTGCTCGACGAAGTCCTTCATCTCGCGCTCGCCGAACCGGCTGGCGCACTTGCCGGCGAACCCGCCGCCGAAGCCCTTCACGCCCGCGACGCCCAGGGAGCCGTCCGGCAGGTCGAACCGGACCGCGTCGCCCTCCAGGACCGCGACCCCCGTCTCGGCGAGGAGGTTCGCGATCGGCCCGGCGGCGTCGCTGTGGTGGTCGTGGTTGCCGAGCACCGCGGCGACCGGCACGCCGAGGCCGGCGATCTCCTCCGCCACCACGCGGGCTTCCTCGAGCGTGCCGTGCCGGGTGAGGTCCCCGGCCAGCAGCAGGACGTCGGCCGTGCCCGCCAGGTGTTCCAGGGCCGGCCGGAGCAGGCCGCGGGAGTCCTCGCCCAGGTGCACGTCCCCGACCGCGGCGATCCTCATCGGCCGATCTCCTCCGCGCTCGCCGGTTCGCGGATGTCCGCCACCCGGATGTCGTTGTGCACCAGCTCTCCGGTCAGGTACTCGCCGACGACGGCGTCCACCTCGGCCTTCCGCTCGGGGCAGAGGACTTCGCCGGTCAGGTGGACGTGCTCGCCGCGCACGGTGACGTGCACGCCGAGCTCGGCGGTGCGCGGGTCTTCGGCCAGCGCCCGGCTGAGCCGGGCGACGAGGTACTGCGGTGCTTCGGGCACGAGAGCCTCCTTCGGGTCGATCACGGCCAGGTCGCCGAGCAGCGCCAGGAACGCCCGGGCGTAGGGGGACGCGGACACCTGCACGGCGACGTCGTGCCAGTCGACCTGTTCCCGCAGGTCGCGGGCGATCCGCAGGAGCGGCGCGAAGTCGCACCGGTGCGCGCTCAGCACGAGCAGCTTGTCCACGAGCAGGTCGGTGCCGCAGACGACCGGCGCCGCGGTGGAGCCGATCCGCATCAGCGCGGCGCGGTCGAGCAGCTCGTCGGTCACCGGGCGGTGGTTGGGCCCGTGGATCAGGTCCACCAGGATTTCGCCGTCGTAGACCTTGGTCAGCCAGTCCTCCGGCGGGTGCACGCGCCGCAGTCCCGCGGCGGTCAGCACCTCCGCCGCCCGGTCCGCGTCGCCGGGCTTGAGGAACAGGTCGACGTCGTGGTCCGACGGCGGCCCGCCCCGGGCGTACACGGCCAGGCCGCCGGCGACGGCGAACCGGATGCCCGTGCCGTCGAGCGCGGTCACGACCCGGGTCAGGCTCTGCAGCAGCGCCTCGGCTTCCATGGCCGGGGACTACCCGCGAACACGCCGGGGCTAACCGCCGTTCACGCGGCGTCGCCGGCCCGCTCGCGCAGCCACGCGCGGGCGCCGTCGACGGTCGGGTGCAGCGCCAGCGTCCGGTCCAGCCGGGTGACCTGCAGCGACCGCAGCACCGGCCGCCCGTCGGCGACCACCGCGAACGGCAGCCGCGTGGCTCCGGCCGTCGCGACGAGCTCGGCGATGACCTGCAGGCCGGCCGAGCCGCAGAAGGTGATCCCGCCCAAGTCGACGATGAGCGCCCGGGGTTCGCCGGCCAGGGCCGCCCGCACGCCGGCGCGCAGCACCGACGCGGTGCCGAGGTCCAGGTCGCCGGCCGCCGCGACGACGGCGGCTTCGGGCACGGTGCCGACGTGCACCGTCAGCGTGGGCGCCGGGTCTTCGGCCACGGTGCCTCCTTTCCGTCGATGCCCGACCTTAGAGAGGTTGCATCGTTTTGTCATCGATTTGCCGGGTATCCGGGGACCGGACGATCCCGACCCCGAAGGAAGGACAGGCCGCGATGAGCACCGTCACCGAATCCGTCGACGTCGAGACCGACGTCACCACCGCCTACAACCAGTGGACCCAGTTCGAATCGTTCCCGCGGTTCATGGAGGGCGTCGACGAGATCCGGCAGCTCGACGACACCCACACCCACTGGAAGATCAGCGTGGGCGGGCAGACCCGGGAGTTCGACGCCACGATCACCGAGCAGCACCCCGACGAGCGGGTCGCCTGGAAGTCGGACTCCGGCCCGACGCACGCCGGGGTCGTCACGTTCCACCGCCTCGACGACCGGCAGACCCGGGTGACCGTCCAGCTCGACATCGACCCGGAGGGCTTCGTCGAGAACGTCGCCGACAAGCTGGGCATCCTCGACCGCCGCGTCAAGGGCGACCTCGGCCGGTTCAAGACGTTCATCGAAGAGCGCGGCGGCCACGAGACCGGCGGCTGGCGCGGCGATGTGGAACGCCCCGGGAACTGACCCACCGGTGGACCGCCCCGCGACCGCCCCCGCCGCCACCTGGCCGGCGGGGGCGGTCGCGCGGATGCTGGGCCTGCCCGCGTCCACGCTGCGGGCGTGGCACCGCCGGTACGGCCTCCCGCTGTCCGTGCCGCAACCGGGCCGCCACCGCCGCTACGGGCCGGCCGACGTCGACGCGCTGCTGCGGATGAAGCACCTGATCGAGCAGGGGTGCAGCCCGGCGACCGCGGCCGGGCGGACGTTCCACCCCGGCGCCCGCACGGACGTGGGCACCCTGCTGACCGCCGTCCGGCAGCTGAAGATCGACACCGCCGTCGTGCTCCTCGACGCGCACCTGGCCGGCCGCGGCGTCACGGAAACCTAAACGAGCTCTGCCGCCCGGCCCTCGACGCCCTCTGCGGCCCGGACGCCGACCGGTGCATCGACCTCGTGCACGGGCTGTCCTGGGCGGTTTCCGCGGCCCTGCACCGCATTCCCAGCCCCGCCGGCGCCGCACCCCCGGTGCTGCTGGCCTGTGTGGACGGTGAACGGCACACGCTCCCGCTCGAAGCCCTGCGCGCGGCCCTGGCCGAACAGGGCCGCGCGGCCCTGTTCCTCGGCGCTTCGGTGCCGGACATCGCCCTCCGGCACGCGATCGACCGGGCCCGGCCCGCCGCCGTCGTGCTGTGGAGCACCCGGCCGGCGGCGTTCCCGGCCGGGCTTGCGGTGCGGCGGCTCGTCTCGGCCGGGCCCGGTCGGGAACCGGGCGGCCTCGGCGAGGCCGTGTCGCTGCTGACCGCAGGGGAATGAGCCGCTCCCGGGCGCAGCTTTCCGGTGCGCCGGCTCGACCTGACCAGGCCCGGCCGCTCGCCGACCTCCACGAAACCGCGTCCCCGCCGACCTCGCCGGCGTGAACCGTCCGGTTTATCCCCCGACCGCCCGGGTAGCCAGCCGCCTTACCAGGCCGGTGGTCCCACCGGCTCCGATGAAGGCGCGGAAGTGCTCTTCCTGCAGGAGGTCGAGATGACGCAGGGTCCCGGCGGTCAGTCACCGCCGCAGCAGGGCGGCGGATCGCCGTCGATGCCGGAAACGGCCAAGGAAGAAGCCCGCGAAGTGGCGTCCACGGCCGCCGACCGCGGTGGCCAGGTCGCGCAAACGGCCGCGGGTCAAGCGAAACACGTTGCCGAGCACGCCCAGCAGGAAGCGCGCGATCTGCTGCGCGAAGGCCGGGAGCAGCTGCAGGCACAGGCCAGGGACGGCCAGCGCAAGGCCGCCGGCAGCCTCCACCAGCTGGCCGGTCAGCTGGAGCGGATGGCCGAGCAGGCCGACTCCCCCGGCGTCGCCACGGACCTCGCGCGCCAGGCGTCGGACAAGACGCGCACGGTCGCCGACTGGCTCGAGCACCGGGAGCCCGGCGACCTCCTGGACGAGGTGCGGCGCTTCGCCCGCCGCCGTCCCGGCACGTTCCTGGTCGGCGCGGCCGTGGCGGGCGTCCTCGTCGGGCGGCTCACCCGCGGCGTCGTCGCGCAGCAGCAGGAAGAAAACTCGGCGGGCGCGCCGCAGCCGCACCCGGGTCCGGCCGCCACGCCGCCGATCCCGCAACCAGGTCACGCAGCGGGCCTTCCGCAGCCGGGGTATGCGCCGCAGCCCGGTCACGCAGCGGGCCTTCCGCAGCCCGGGTATGCGCCGCAGCCCGGTGACCCGGCGGGCCTTCCGCAGCCCGGGTACGCGCCGCAGCCCGGTGACGCGCCGGGCCTTCCGCAGCCGGGGTACGCCGCCCCGGGCGGGTACAACGCGCCCCAGCCGGGGGGCGGTCTCCCCCAGCCGAGCCGTCCGGGCGCCGCGCCCGGCGGGTACAACGCGCCGCAGCCGCCGGAAGGCGCCCCCGGTCTTCCGCAGCCGGACCCGCGCTTCTCCGCGCCGGGCCAGGTGCCGTGATGACCCAGCCACCGGGCCCCCGCGAACCCGTCGACGTCGCCGACACCTCGGTCGGCGAGCTGATGTCCAACGTCATGAAGGACCTCTCCACCCTGCTGCGCCAGGAGGTGGAGCTGGCCAAAGCTGAAGTGAAGGCCGAGGCGGGCAAGGCCGCGAAGGGCGCGGGCATGCTCGGCGGCGCGGGTTTCGCCGGCTACATGGTCGCGCTGTTCCTCTCCATCGCCCTGTGGCAGGGCCTGGCGAACGTGATGGACGCGGGCTGGGCGGCGCTGATCGTCGCGGTCCTGTGGGGGATCGCCGGCGCCGTGCTCTACGCGACCGGACGGCGTGAGGTCCGGCGGATCAACCCGAAACCCGAACGCACCGTCGAGACCCTCCAGCAGGTCCCGGACGCACTGAAAGGCGAACGACCATGACCGAACCGGAGCGGATCCGCCGCGAAATCGAAGGCACGCAGCGGAATCTGAGCACGGACGTGAACGCGCTGACCGAAAAGGTGACGCCGGGCCGGATCGTCGAACGCCGCGTCGGCCGGATGCGCACGGCGTTCGGCAACGCCCGGGACCGCGTCATGGGCACCGCATCCGACCAGGCGTCGGCGGCGGGTGACAAGGTGGGTTCGGTCGCCTCGGCCGCCGGGGACAGGGTGAGTTCCGCCGCCGACGCGGTCGGGGACGCGCCGGCGTCGATCCGCCGCGGCACGCGGGGCAACCCGCTGGCCGCCGGTCTGATCGCCTTCGGCGCCGGCTGGCTCGTGTCGTCGCTGCTGCCTGCGAGCGAGCCGGAGCGCAAGCTCGCCGGCCAGGCGACCGACCTGGCCCGCGAGAAGGTCGCCCCGGTCGCCCAGCACGCGGCCGAGGAGCTCAAGGAGAACCTGAGCGAGCCGGTCCAGCAGGCGGCCGGGTCGGTGAAGGCCGAAGCGGCCGACGCGGCGGCGACGGTCAAGGACGAAGCCCGGTCGGCGACCGGCGACGTCACCGACCGCGCCCAGGAAGCCCGGGAGAACGTGCAGTCGCGGAGCTGACGCACCGCTTTCGGGGCGCGGCCACCCGGCCGCGCCCCGCCCCGGCTCCGGGAAGGACCGCCATGACCTCGTTCGACCCACCCGGCGGCGACTCGCTGATGTTCGTCGGGACGGCGACCACGGTGCTGCGGCTGGGCCCGTTCACCCTGCTCACCGACCCGAACTTCCTGCACCGCGGCCAGTGGTCGTACTTCGGCCAGGGCCTGTTTTCCCGGCGGCGCACCGAACCCGCGCTGCAGCCGGCGGACCTGCCCCCGCTGACCGCGGTCGTCCTGTCGCACCTGCACGGCGATCACTTCGACCGGATCGCGGCCCGCGAACTCCCGCGCGACACGCCCATCCTGACCACCGAGCACGCCGCCACCCGCCTGCTGCGGCGGGGTTTCCACGCGCCCCTCCCGCTGCCGACGTGGACGGCCGAGACGTTCTCCGACGGCGACGCGCGCCTGACGGTGACGTCCGTGCCGGCCCGCCACGCCCCCGGCCCGCTGCGGCGGCTGCTGCCCCCGGTCATGGGCAGCGTGCTGGAGTACCGCGCGACCCCGGAGGCCGGCCCGCTCCGCATCTACCTCAGCGGCGACACGATCGTGCACGACGAACTGCGGACGATCCGCGACCACTTCCCCGACCTGGACCTCGCGGTGGTCCACCTGGGCGGCACGCGCGCGTTCGGCGTCCTGGTCACACTCGACCACCGCGGCGGCGTGGACCTGCTGAACCTGCTGGAGCCCCAGCGCGCGGTCCCGGTGCACTTCGACGACTACGGCCTGTTCCACTCGCCGGTGTCGAACTTCCTGGAGGAGGTACGGGTGCGCCGGCCGCGGACGCGGGTGCACCTGCTGCAGCGGGGCGAATTCCTGGCGTTGTGAGGCTGCGGGGCGAGGCCGGCCGCCGTCGAGACCGGGGCGGATCGCGGTGGCGGCCCGCGGGTTCGGCGGTGGTGGCGGCTCCGATGACATCGCTGCGGGGCCGGCCTTCTCGCCGGCCAAGGCGTCGGCGCGCGGCCCCCGGCGCACTCGCCCATCCTCGGCTCTTTCGCGACTCGGCCGGCCCTTCCCGCCGGCCCAGTCGTCGGCGCGCGGCCCCGGCGCACTCGCCCATCCTCGGCCGCGGTCCCGGTGCCGGCGGGCGGCACCGGGACCGGCGCGTGTCGAAACCGTTGTCCGTACTCGCGAACCCGACGGCGCCCGGTACGCCGGCGTCGCTGCCGCGGGGTGCGCCTGGAGGCGCGGTGGCCGGGCCTGGACAGGTCCTACCGGCCGCTGTCGGGGCAGGCAGCGCACGCCGGGTCACATCCGGGTGCCGTCACGGCATCACTCCCCTCTCCTGCGGTCCGTTCCCTTCGCCGGCCCCAGCCGCGGGGGGCCTCGCTCCCGCCGCGGGCACCGGGCGGCGAGGCGGAAACCCGGGCGTCGCCGCGGCACGCCGGCCACCCTGCGCGGCCGCGGCGGTCCGGGACGGCGGCGGGCGGCGGGAACCGGTGGTGGTGGCGGGTCGAAGTTCGCGGCCACGATCGCGTCGAACTCGGCCCGGACCCACGCGGGGTCGGCCAGCACCAGCTCGGCGAACCCGTCGGCCGTGCGGGTGATCCTGTCCGGCATCGTCGTTCACTCCCCGGATCGTCTCGCGATGTCACCAGGTCATGTCCTGCCCTATTTCCACAGCACCGGACGAAGATCGCTTCAAGTCCTTTGAGGACCTAGAGGCCGCGCGCCAGAACCGCTTGCGTGACACGGTCGTCGACCGACGAGACCGGCGCCTCGTGCCCCACCCACGGGTCGCCGCCGAAGTACGTGCGGAAGATGTTCTCCGCCGTGCGGGTCGCCAGGGCCTGGGTCGTCAGCGTCGGGTTGGCGCCGCCCGCCGCGTTCGGGAGCGCCGAGTTGTCGGCGATGTAGAGCCGGTCCACCCAGCGGGCCTCGGCCGTGCCGTCCAGCACCGAGTCGGCCGCGTCGAAGCCCATCCGCATGCTCGACTGCACGTGGAGCAGCAGCGGCGCCCAGCCCAGCCGGTGCACCCGCCGCGCGCCCGCGAGCCGCATCAGCTCCACCGAGCGCGCGGCGAGGTACTCGCGGTTGCGCCGGGTCCGCGCGGTCCGGGCGCGGTGGCGGACCTCGACGCGCGGCACCGGGCCGTGCGGGTCCGGCGGGATGGCCGCCGACCGGGTCACCCGGTTCTCCGGCTGGACGTCGTCGTCGGTCACGACCAGGGCCGTGAGCAGCTGGTTGACGTCGCCCAGGGCCGTCTTGAGGTCGGTCCCGACCAGCCGGCCGAGCGTGTCGGCGCCCTGCGGGCCGACGCCCGCGCCGTTGTCGTAGTAGCCGGACATCCCGGCGTCGCTGTAGGCGAACGCGAAGGCCTGCAACGCCGGCGGCAGGCAGACGTTCTCCACGCCGCCGTAGCCCGGGAAGTCCATCCGGACGTTGGAGCCGGCCCCCTTGGCTTCGCCGGTGTATTCGCCGAAGACGCCGACGACCCAGTCGAGGTGGTGCTCGGTCAGGCCGCGCCCGACCCAGTCGTTCGGGTTGGGCAGGCCGCTGTTGAGCCACAGGCGCGGGTTTTCGACGCAGCCGCCCGCGAGCACGACCACCCGCGCGTCCACGGTGTGCAGCGCGCCGTCGGGGGTGCGGAAGACGACCCCGCGGGCCACCGTCCGCGAGCCGGACTGCTCGGTCAGCACCCGCACGACGTAGGCGTCGGTGATCAGCTCCGCGGGCTTCCCGCCCGGCGCCCACGCGTCGGCGGTGAGCATCATCGGCACGTAGGAGTTGTCGGTCGAGCGCTTGGCCTTGAGGTTGCGCGGCGCGCGGCGGGGTTCGAGGCAGCCCTGGAAGCAGTGCCCGCAGAAGGTGCAGCCCTGCGCCTCGGGGTAGCGCAGCCGGGCCGGGTCGTCGGTCCGGCCGGCCGTGCCGTGCGGCTGGAGGATCGCGTTCTCCTGCGCCCGGTAGGACGGCCCGCGCAGGTCCTTCCACGTCTGGTGGACCAGCCCCATGCGTTCGGCGCCGCGGAAGAACACGGCTTCCTTGGTGCCCATCGGCGCGGTGCGCACCGGCAGCGTCTCCTCGCACCACTCGTAGTACGGCCGGAGTTCGTCGTAGGGGAAGGGGAAGACGTGCGCGGTGTCGTACTCGCCGCGGTCGGCGCCCTCGTAGCCGGCGAACACACCGGGGGCCGGGCGCGGGTTGTTGCCGAAGTAGTGCAGCGTCGTCCCGCCGACGCCGGCGATCTGCCAGACGAAGGAGTTCTGCGGGAAGTCCCGCAGCCACGGCGCTTCCGCGCGCCGCGACGGGCCGACCCGGAACCGCCCGGTGATCGGGTCGTTGGTGTCGTCCTCCAGCCGCGTCCACTCCTGTTCGGGGCGCAGGTGCCGGGCGCCCGCCTCCAGCACGAGCACGTCGAGCCCGCGCGCGGCGAGTTCCTTGGCCACGACGGGCCCGCCGCCACCGGCCCCGACGACCACGATGTCGCGCATGTCCGGCGCCTCCCTAGTCCGTCACCCGGTCGATTCCGCGGTAATAACCCCGGAATTCGTTCCAGCCTTCGCCGATGCCCTGGTAGCCGCTGATTCGCCAGCCCACCGGAATCGCGGTCAGCCGATTCGCGGCCCGGTCGAACACCCCCGCTTCGGAATAGGCGGCGAATGCGGCGAGCGTGGGCAGCGTGTCGAGGATGAACCGCACCGGCGTGCCGTCGGCCAGCCCGGGTTCCTCGAGCCGGCGGAAGACCTCGGCCTTGCCCGCGAAGGAGAGGTTGGCGAACGAGGCCGCGAACGGCCCGAGCGCGGCCACCGGGTCCACCTCGACCGCCACGAGGTTGAGGATGGCCGCCACCGCGGCTGCGCCCGGCAAGTTCAGATCGAAGGGCCGTCCGACGATCGGGTACGGAATCGCCTGGTCGTAGACGTAGCGCAGGGCCGGACCGGCGCCGGCCGCCACGCCACCGTCCGTGCCCGACGTCCGGCCCTGCCGGACCGAGAACGCGTCCGGGCCCGGTACGAGGAAGGCGGCGAGCCCGTTCAGCGCGTCGTCGACCGGTGGCAGCGGGAGGTCGGCGGCGCGGGCCGTGCCGACGACGAGGAGCAGGGGAATCGCCGCGGCGCCGCCGAGCAGCGCCCGCCGGCCGATCGGCGATTTTTCCGGGAGTCCCGGCGCCTGAGCCATGATCACCACCACGTTTCGCGTCCGGTCGGGGAATGCGTCGGAAACGCTCGTGATGGACGACTTTAGGCGCCTCGCGGCTTTTCGCCGACCGGCTTCCGCGGATCACCCGATCGGCCTCCGGCGGTTGTGGCGGGAGACGGGATCTGCGGCACTTCTCCCGCGCTCCGGTGACAATTTTTCCGGATGCACCCGGACAGCGCAGCCGGCCGGGCACGCGTTCACCGGGCGTCTGCGGCCCCGGGACCGATCGGGCGGCCCGCGGTCCGCCGGCTTCCGCCGTTCAGTGAACGTTCAGTTCTCCTGCGTTCCAGAAAGCGCTGTCTCGCCGACGTTTCCGGAGCTCGGACGGTGGCCGGGCACGGCGCCGCGCCGTATGGTCGTCCGGCACGACCTTGGGAGCGCTCCCGTATCCGGCCCCGACGAAGGAGGACAGCGTGGTTCCCCGCCCCCGCAAGACCCTGCTCTCCCTGGTGGTGACGGCGGTGACCGCCGTGCTGCTGGGCGGCGTGCTCACCGGCGTCGCCGACGCGCACGGCTCGGCCACCGACCCGCCGTCGCGCAACTACGGCTGCTGGAACCGCTGGGGCAGCGACTTCCAGAACCCCACCATGGCGACGAAGGACCCGATGTGCTGGCAGGCCTGGCAGGCCGATCCGAACGCGATGTGGAACTGGAACGGGCTCTACCGCGAAGGCGTCAAGGGCAATCACCAGGGCGCGATTCCCGACGGGACGCTGTGCAGCGGTGGCCGCACGCAGGCGCCGCGGTACAACGCGCTCGACACGGTCGGCGCGTGGCAGATGGCGAACAAGGACAACCGGTTCACCCTCACCATCACCGACCAGGCCCACCACGGCGCCGACTACCTGCTGGTGTACATCACCAAGCAGGGCTTCGACCCGGCGAAGCAGCCGCTGGGCTGGGGCAACCTCGAACTGGTCGCCCAGACGGGCCGGTACGCGCCCGCCGGGCAGTACCAGGTCGCGGTGAACGCGGGCACCCGGACGGGACGGCACGTCGTCTACACCATCTGGCAGGCGAGCCACCTCGACCAGTCGTACTACTTCTGCAGTGACGTGAACTTCTCCGGACGCTGACCGGTCCCGGGCCGCGGGTGCGCCTCGCGGCCCGGTTTCCGGCGCCAGTTACGTTACATATTCTGACTGTAACTTAACGGGTAAGCGCCGGGTATGGAACTCACCCTGCCCGGCGGGCCGGCGTGCGGGAACGCCACCGAAGTCGCGACGGCCTACTCGTCGCCGTCCCTGCTCAACCATTCGATGCGGGTGTACGCCTGGGCGGTCGCGCTCGGCGACGTCCACCACATCGCCTTCGACGCCGAGCTGCTGTACGTCGCGGCCATGCTGCACGACGTCGGGCTGGCCGCGGAGTTCGACAGCCACACGAAGCCGTTCGAGGAGGCCGGCGGGCACGTGGCGTGGGTGTTCGCGGCCGGCGCGGGCTGGCCGCCCGCGCGGCGCGCGCGGCTGGCGGAGGTGATCGTCCGGCACATGTGGGCGGAGGTCGACCCGGCGGCGGACCCGGAGGGGTTCCTGCTGTCGCGGGCCGCCGCGGCCGACATCGCCGGGCGGGACGTCGCGGACCTGCCCTCGGCCTACCGCGCGGACGTGCTCGCGCGCTACCCGCGGCTGGACCTGGTGGCGGAGTTCCTCCGCTGCTTCGGCGACCAGGCCGCCCGCAAGCCGGAGAGTTCGGCCGCGGCCGCGATGCGCAACGACCTCACCGGCCGGATGGCGGCCAACCCGCTGGAGGCGAACTGACCATGCAGGCGATCACCGTTTCCGACCGCACGGCCGAACCGGCGCTGACCGAACGGCCGTACCCCCACGCCGCCGAGAACGACGTGGTCGTGCGCGTGCACGCGGCGGGGTTCACCCGCGGCGAGCTGACCTGGCCGGCGACCTGGACCGATCGCGCGGGCCGCGACCGGACGCCGAGCATCTCGGGCCACGAGCTGGCGGGCGTCGTCGCGGAGCTCGGCTACGGGACGACGGGCCTGACCGTCGGCCAGCGCGTCTTCGGTATGGCCGACTGGGCCCGCGACGGCTCACTGGCCGAGTACACGGCGGTGGAGGCCCGCAACCTGGCGCCGTTGCCGTCGGACATCGACGACGTGACGGCGGCGGCCCTCCCGATCTCGGGCCTGACGGCCTGGCAGGCCCTGTTCGACCACGGCCGGCTGACGGCGGGCCGCACGGTCCTGGTCCACGGGGCGGCGGGCAGCGTGGGTTCCCTGGCGGTCCAGCTGGCGGGGGAGGCGGGCGCCCGCGTGATCGGCACCGGCCGGCCAACGGACCGCGAGACGGTGCTGGGCCTCGGCGCGGAGGTGTTCGCGGACCCGCTCGCGGCGGATCTGGAGCAGGCGGACGTGGTACTGGACGTCCTGGGCGGTGAGGTCCTGGACCGCTCGGCGGAGCTGGTGCGCGAGGGCGGGACGTTGGTGACGATCGCGGAGCCGGTACGCCGCCGGCCGGCGGACGGGCGGGCGGTGTTTTTCGTGGTGGAGCCGGACCGGGTGCAGCTTGCGGAGTTGGCGCGGCGGGTCCGGAAGGGACGGTTGCGGCCGCGGGTGGATGCGGTGCGGGCGCTGGAAGAGGCGCCGGCCGCGTTCGGTGAGCGGGGCCGGACGGTGATCCGGATCGGGTGAGGCTGTGCCTTGTCCCCGTCGGCCCGCCATCCGGCGTTGGCTCACCCGGGCATGCCGGCGCCCGCACCCGTGATCACCTCGGGTGCGGGCGCCGGGAACCGCTCTACTGGGCCTTGTTCTGACCGCGGCCCGCCGGGGCGCGGCCGTTCGGGGCCTCGGTCTTGCTCGCCTGGGCCACCTTCTCCGCGGCCTCTGCCGGCTTCGGAGCCGCCGGCTTGGGGGCCGCCGCCGGGGGCGGGGTCACGGGCTTCTCGGCCGCCGCCGGCTTTTCCGCCGGGACGGTCGCCGTGTTCTCCGCCGGCTTGGGGGCCGGCGTCGGCTCGACCTTGTTCTCCGCCAACGGGTTCGGGCGGCGGACCTTGGCCACCGCCACGACCGCCGCGGCCACCGCGGCGAAGGCCAGCAGCCACGGCCAGCGCGCCCTCTTGCTGCGCTCGCCGCGGGCCACGCTCTTGGCCTCCTGCAGGGCCACCGCCAAGTCGCGCTTGGCCGTCGCCACCGTCTTGCGGCGCCGGCGGCCCGACTCGCCCGCCGAGCTCACCACCGTCGCGACCGCCTGGGCCGCCTTGCGACCCGGGTCGCGCATCTTGGCCGCCCGGGCCATCACCTCGTCGCGGGCGGCGGAAGAGTTGGACAGCACGTCGCGGCGGGACGACCGCGTGCTCTTGTCGAAGTCCTTCGTCGCCGCGCGGCCGACCTTCGCGAGTTCGTCCTTGCCCTCGGCCAGCTTCCGGTCGGTGATTTCGACCGCCCGTGCGGCCGCGGCCGCACCGACCCGCGCGGCTTCCGCGGCGAGGTCCCGTACGCCGGCCGCCGCCGTCTTCACCGATCGCCCGACCGGGGCGTCGCCCTGGCTCATGTGATCACCTCTCACTCGTCGCAGCAGGCATGGCCTGCTCACCTCACACCTGTGGGCTACCCAGTGAGAGGCCGTCCGGAACGTCGGTCGCCCATCGGCGTCACGAACCGCCGCCGCGACGCTGCCGGTAACCGGCCGACTTGACCTTGGTCCCGCACGCGGTCATGTCGCACCACCGGCGGCGCCCGGCGTGCGAAGCGTCGAGGAACAGCCGGCTGCAGTCGGGGTGCGCGCACTCGCGGATCCGGGCGGCGTGCGGGCCGGCGAGCAGGTCGATGGCGTCGCGGGCGAGGGTGGACAGCGCCTGCCCGAGGTCGCCGCGGTACTCGACCGCGGCGCCCGTCCAGTGCGGCACCAGCGGCGGTCGCGCGGCGAACGCGTTCAT
The DNA here is from genome assembly GCF_002904295.1 of Amycolatopsis sp. CA-128772. Taxonomy (GTDB): domain Bacteria; phylum Actinomycetota; class Actinomycetes; order Mycobacteriales; family Pseudonocardiaceae; genus Amycolatopsis. Next base: position 153,045 of record NZ_PPHG01000072.1, on the reverse strand, counting down.
CCCGGCCCGGTCGGTGTCACGTCCGCTCTGCCGGCACAGACGGTTGACCACCTCACGCAGGGTGACGATCCGCCGGAGCCCGTCCTCGTCGACGGCGATGGCCGGCCCGTAGCCGGCTTCGGCCAGCCAGCGTGTGCCGTCGGCGGGGGTTTTCAGCAGCTCACGCGGGTGTTCGCGGTGCCGGACCTGCACCGTGGTCGTCAGGTCCAGGCAGGGGCGGCCGCCGAGGAAGGTGAACACGTCACCATATTGACCGGTGACGGGGATACCTGCCAAGGTGGCGTCACCAGACAGTGGGGTGACGGGGGTGCGATGTCCGGTTTGGCGCGGTACCTGACGGCGGCGGTCCTGGTCCGCGGCGCCGACAGCGGAGCAACGGTCGGCCTCCTGTTGCTGGCGGCGGACCGCCACCAGCCCGCGGCGGCCGGCGGCCTGCTGGTCGCGGCGCTCAACGCACCGCACCTGGTGGGGCCATGGCTGGCCGCGCGCCTGGACCGCGCCCAGGACCGCCGCCGCCTGCTCGCGGCGGCATACCTGGTGTACGGAGTGGCGTTGGCGGCGGGCGCGCTCGCCCTCGGACGGTTCCCGACGGTGGTCCCGATCGCGGCGGTGGCGATCGCCGGGGCTTGCGGGCCGCTGTTGACGGGCGGGTTGAGCAGCGTGCTGGGCGACCTGGGCGCCGGCGCCGGCGATGCAATGAGCACGGCGATTCCCGCTCGGGCCGCCGGAGCCGAAAGACAGAGCTTGATCCTGTCCTGAGCCGTCGAGGCGCGCTCGCCACCACAAACCCTCCAGCCCCCGGCCCGAGCCGCCGCCGTCGGGGCTGGGATGCGCTCACCTACGGCGTCGGCAACACCGCCGGGCCCGCGGCCGCCGCCGCCCTCACCGCGGTCTCCTCCCCGCTCCACGCCGTTCTCGCCCTGGCCGTCGCCGCCTTCGCGGGCGGGGTTCTCGTCCTCACCCTTCCCCTTGCCGGGCGGGCCGTCGCCGGGTCCGCCGTCAGTCTTCGGGCCGGGCTCGGCCTCCTGATCCGGCAGCCGTCCCTCCGGCGGGTCACCGTCCTGACCCTGCTCGGCGCCGTCGAGCTGGGTGCCCTGCCCGTCATCGCCGTGCGGTTCGGGGCCGAACTCCACGGGTCCGCCGCCGCCGGGGCCGCCCTCACCGTCGCCTACGGTGCCGGGAGCCTGGTCGGCTCCGCCTTCGTCACCGTGTGGCCCCTCACCGGCGAACCCGAGACCCTCGCCGTCCGGCTCTTCGGGGCCATGGCCGTCGCCACGGCCCTCTGTGCGTTCGCTCCCGGGTACGCCGTCGCCGGGTTCGCCGTGCTCGGACTCCTCAACGCGACCTCCTTCACCGCGACCCTCGCCGCTCGCGGCGCCTATGCCCCGGACGGCGCGCAGGCGCAGGTGTTCGTGACCAGCGCCGGGCTCAAGGTCGCCATGGCCGCCGCCGGGGCCGCTCTCGCCGGGGCCGCCGGGGCGAGCGGCGGCGTCCTGCTGCTCGGCGCGGCCGCGGCCACCGGGCTCGGGGTGGCCGCGGCCTGGGTGGACCGCCGGGTGGGTGTCAGGCCGGCCGCACGTCCAGCGGCAGGTGGCGGACACTGACGATCACCGACGGGTTCTGGAACACCACCGGCTCGTCCGTCGCGACCGCCAGGTCGCGGTAGCGCTCGAACAGCACCTCGAACGCGATCCGGCCCTCCAGCCTGGCCAGCGGTGCGCCGAAGCAGAAGTGGATGCCGTGGCCGAACGTCTGGTGCGGGTTCGGGGTGCGGTCCGGTTCGAACGCGTCCGGGCGGTCGAACACCGCCGGGTCGCGGTTGGCCGCCGCCAGGTCGGCCATCAGGATCGCGTTCTCCGGGATCCGGTGGCCGCCCAGCTCGACCTCCGCCGTCGTGCGGCGGCCCAGCTCCGGGAACGGCGGCAGCAGGCGCAGCACCTCCTCCAGCGCCGCCGGCAGGCCGGCCGGGTTCGCGCGCAGCGCCGCCGCCGTGCGCGGGTTGCGGTCGAACGTCACCACCGCGTTGCCCAGCAGCGCCGTCGTGGTGATGTGGCCGGCGATCAGCAGCAGCGCCACGAACCCGACGATCTCCTGGTCCTCGAGCCGCTCGCCGTTGAACTCCGCCTCGACCAGCCGGCTGGTCAGCCCGGGGCCGGGGTGCGCGCGGTGGTGGCGGATGTGGTCGAGGATGTAGGCGTTCATCTCGCGGATCGTCGGCGCGATCGCGTCCAGCGCGCGCTGGATGTCCGCCATGTCGGCCGACTCCCCCAGCTGGTCGCCGCTGAACAGGACCTGGGCCCAGCGGGTGAACAGCGGGCGGTCCGCCACCGGGACGCCGAGCAGCTCGGCGATCACGATGATCGGCAGCGGGTACGCGAGCGCGTCGACCATGTCGAAGCGGGCCGCCCCGGCGACCTCGTCCAGCAGCTCGCCGGCGATCGCGCGGATCCGGGGCGCCAAGCCCGCCACCACGCGCGGGGTGAACGCCTGGCTGACCAGGGTCCGCAGCTTGCGGTGGTCCGGCGGGTCCATCCCGACGAAGTTGCCCTTGCGGAACGTCTCGAAGTCCTCCTGGACCGGGGTGAGGCCGCTGAAGTCCGACGAGAACGTGGCGGGGTCGGACAGCACCCGCGAGACGGACGCGTGGTCGAGCACCCGCCACAGGCCGCGCTCCTCGTCGTGGTGCACCGGGCCGCGTTCGCGCAGCTCGGCGGCACGCGCCAGCAGCTCCTCGAAGGCGAACGCGACGCCCGATTCCTGGGTGGTCATGTCTGGGTCTCCTCGGTCTTCGTCGAAGCGGGTCCGGCAGGGGTGAGCGAATCGGCGCGGGGGAACCGGCGCAGGGTGGGGCTGACCGTGACGACCAGCGTCACCAGTGCGATCCCGGCGGCGCAGAGCAGCACTGCGTCGGTGCCGGGGAACGCCTGCACCACGACGCCGCCGAAGGCGGGCCCGGTCGCCGCGGACACGCCGCCGATCACGCCCATCACGCTGGTCAGGCGGCCGCGCAGCCGGTCGGGGGTGAGCAGCAGCTGGTAGGTGCCGATCGTCGTGTTGGCGGTCGGCGGCAGCAGGGCCATGGCGACGAACAGCGCCCCGAGCAGGTAGCCGTCGTGGATGACGGCCGCCAGCGGGGTGAGCAGGGTCAGCACCCAGAACACGCTGACGATCGAGATGTAAGGCCGCAGCCGCCGCTGCAGGTACGGCGCGATGAGCGATCCCACCACGCCGCCGACGCCGAGCATCGCGGCCATCACGCCGATCTCGCCCGAGGTGATGCCGCGTTCCTTGGCCAGCACGATGATGACGATGTAGTAGGCGCTGAAGAAGAAGTTCAGGCTCACCGCGCACGCCACCGTGACGCGCACGTGCCGCTCGCGCCACACCCAGCGCAGCCCCTCGGCCATCTCCCGGCCGAGGTGCCCGTCCGCCGCCGGCGCGGCCTCGCGCCGCGGGGCCCGGACGAAGACCAGCGCGATCAGCGAAACCAGGTGCACGAGCACGTCGAAGGCGAACGGGACGGCCCGCCCGAGGCCGTAGAGGAAGCCGCCGACCGCGGTGCCCGACAGCTGGCCGAGGGCGCCGCGCGCGGAGTTCATCGCCACCGCCGTGGGCAGCTGGGCCGACGGGACGACGCCGGCCAGCATCGCGCCTTCGGCCGGCCCGAACAGCGACCGGCAGCAGCCCAGCGCCGCCGCGACCGCGACGAGGTGCGGGACGCTCACGGCGTCCCACCAGATCGCCGCCGCGAGGCTCCCCACCGCCAGCGCGTAGACCGCCTCGCAGCCGAGCAGGATCTTCTTGCGGTCCCAGCGGTCGGCCAGCGCGCCCGCGGGCAGCCCCGCCACCAGCTGGGCCATCGCGTCGACGCCGAGCACCAGCCCGGACAGCGCCGGCGAGCCGGTCACCGCCAGCACCAGCAGCGGCAACGCGATCATCGACGCGCTGAACCCGGCCTCCGACAGCGCCTGGCTGCCCCACAGCAGCTGGTAGTTCCGGTTCCGCGAAAGGGGCGTGGTCACCGCCGCTCCTTCCGGCGGGCCGGGCCCTGGCTGTCGGCCGCGATCCGCCGCAGCGCGGTGGCGAAGTCGCCGGCGACCGCTTCGACGGTCCGCCGGTCGTGCCGGCCGGGCTGGTAGATCAGGGAGAACACCAGCTCGCCGTCCTGCACCGCGCCGACCAGGTCGATCAGGTGCGGGTGGTGCTCGGCCGGGTCGTGGTCGCGCCCGAGCGACCCGTGGACCGCGGCGTACAGGCTCTCGGCCGGCGTCGCGGCGGCCCCGGAACCGTCCCACTGGCCGAGGTAGTTGAACGACAGCTGCGGTCCGGCGGCCGCAAGCCGCTCCCGGACGTCCGGGTCGCCGAGGTGGCGAAGCGCGCCGTAGCTGAACCCGTTGCCGGGCACGGCCCGCAGCTGCTTGCGGACCGACTTGACGAGCGTCCGCCAGTCCGGGCCGTCCGCATCGGCGTCCTCGATGGACAGTGCCACCGGGAACAGCGTGGTGAACCAGCCGACCGTCCGGGTGAGGTCGACGCCGTCGAGGACGTCCTCCCGGCCGTGGCCTTCCAGGGCGATCGACACGTCCGGACGCCCGGTCCACCGGGCCAGGGCCCACGCCAGCGCGGCGAGCAGGACGTCGTTGACGCGCGTGCGGTAGGCCGCGGGCGCCGAGCGCAGCAGGGCGTTCGTGTCGTCGGCGTCCAGCACCACGGTGACCTCGGCGGTGCCGGTGGTGCCGCCGTCGTGGTCCACCGGCAGCTCGCCCGCGGCGGGCAGGCCGGTCCAGTACGCCAGTTCGTCGGCGAACCCGCCCGCGCGGACGTGGTCGCGGAGGCGGTGCGCCCAGTCCCGGAAGGACGTCGTCCGCGGGCCGAGGTCGATCGGGACGTCCCGGGCGGCCTGCCGGTAGGCGGTGTCGAGGTCGTCGAGCAGGATGCGCCAGGAGACGGCGTCGACCACGACGTGGTGCGCGGCCAGGAACAGCCGCGGCCGCCACGCCGGTTCGGCGGTGACCAGGACGGCGGCCAGCAGCGGGCCTTCGCCCAGGTCGAAGCCGGCGTGGACGTCGTCGGCGATCCGTTCCAGTGCGGCCGCCCGCCGGCCTTCGGGCACGGCGGTCACGTCCTCGTGGCGCAGCGCGGGCCCCGGTTCGACGTCGGCGTTGTGCTGCCGCCAGCCCTCTCCGGTGCGGGTGAACCGCATGCGGAGGGCGTCGTGGTGGGTCCACACCGCGGCGAGGGCCGTGCGCAGGGCGCCGGCATCGAAGCCGTCGGCCAGCTCGACCAGCATCGACTGGTTGAAGTGGTGCGGGTTGACGGTGTGGGTGGCGAAGAACCAGTCCTGGATCGGGGTCAGCGGCACCGGCCCGACGACCGGTCCCCCGGCCTCGGCTTCTTCGGCCACGGCACCGGCTTCGGGGGCCAGCGCGGCGATGGTCTGGTGCAGGAATATGTCCTTTGTGGACAGCCGGAGGCCGGCCTGCCGGGCCCGGGACACGACCTGCATGCTGAGGATGGAATCCCCGCCCAGCTCGAAGAAGTTGTCTTCGGTGCCGACGCGGTCGAGGCCGAGGACCTGGGCCCAGATCTCGCAGAGCGCCCGCTCGGCCGGGGTCGCCGGCTCGACGTGGCGGCCGGCGGGCTCGGCCGCAGCGGCGACCACGGGCAGCGCGCGGCGGTCGACCTTGCCGCTCGGGCCGAGCGGCAGCGCGGGCAGTTCCAGCAGCGCCGAGGGCACCAGGTGCCCGGGCACCGACCGGGCGAGGAACTCGCGCAGCTCACCGGCGCCGACCGGCTCGGTCCCCGGTTCGGTGACGAAGCAGGCGACCAGGCGTTTGTGGCCCGAGCCGTCCTGCTGGACGGCGGCGACGGCGGCGGCCACGCTCGCGTGCCGGGTCAGCGCCGCTTCGACCTCGCCGAGTTCGATCCGGAAGCCGCGGACCTTGACCTGGTCGTCGGCCCGGCCGGTGAACTCCAGCTGCCCGGCCGCGGTCCACCGGACGACGTCGCCGGTGCGGTACATCCGCTCCCCCGGCGCGCCGAAGGGGTTGGCGGTGAACCGGTCGGCGGTGAGGCCCGGGCGGTCGAGGTAGCCGCGGGCCAGGCTCGGCCCGGCGACGTACAGTTCGCCGGCCACGCCGATCGGCACCGGCTGCAGGGCCGCGCCGAGCACGTAGACGCGGGTGTTCGGGATCGGCCGCCCGATCGGCGGCGGCGTGCCCGGCCGCAGCGGTTCGCTCCAGGTCGCGACAATGGTCGACTCGGTGGGGCCGTAGGCGTTGACCATCCGCCGCCCGGGCGCCCAGCGGTCGACGAGCTCGGCCGGGCAGGCGTCCCCGCCGACGACGAGCGTGCGCAGGTCGGGCAGGTCGGTCGCCGGCACGGTGGCCAGCGCGGCGGGCGGGATGAGGGTGTGGGTGATCCGGTGCGCGGCGAGGAAGTCGGCGAGCGGTTCGCCGAGCAACGGCTCGGGCGGGACGACGACGAGCGCCGCGCCGGCGGGCAGCGCCAGGCAGAGTTCGAGGATGGAGGCGTCGAAGCTGGGCGAGGAGTAGGCCAGCACCCGGTCGCCTTCGGTGACCTGGAGGTGTTCGGCTTCGGCGGCGGCGAAGGAGGCCAGCCCGGCGTGGGTGACGACGACGCCCTTGGGGCGCCCGGTGGAGCCGGAGGTGTAGATGACGTAGGCGGGGTGCCCGGGCCGGACCGGGGCGGCCGGCACCTCGGCGGGCTCGCCGTCGAACAGGGCCGGGTCGTCCAGCTCCAGTACCGGCACCCCGTCCGGCACCGGTGGGGCCAGGCCCGCCAGCGTCACCACCAGGGCCGGGCGCGCGTCCGCCAGCATGAACGTGATGCGCTCGATCGGGTAAGTCGGGTCGACGGGCAGGAACGCTCCGCCCGCCTTCAGCACCGCGAGCTGCGCCACCACGATCTCCACCGATCGCGGCAGGGCCAGCGCCACCAGCCGCTCCGGGCCGATTCCGTGCCCGTGCAGGACCCGGGCCAGGCGATCCGCGCGGGCGTCCAGCTCGGCGTAGGTCAGGGACTCGCCCGAGATCAGGGCCGGCGCGTCCGGTGTCCGGCGTGCGCGGGCCGAGATCAGCTCGGGCAACGTCGCCGGCCCGACCGGTACCGCCGTGTCGTTCCAGGTGTGCAGGACCAGGTCGCGCTCGGCCGGGGCGATCAGCGGCAGCCGGGACAGCGGCCGGTCCGGGTGGTCGGCGATGCCGGCCAGCAGTACGCCCAGGTGCGCCGCCAGGCGGTCGATCGTGGCCGCGTCGAACAGGTCCGTGTTGTAGGTCAGGGCCGCGCGCAGCACTCCGTCGTCCGGCTGGAACTCCAGGGTCAGGTCGAAGTTCGCCGCCGTCGCCGGCTGGGCGAGCTCCTCCGTCTCCAGGCCCGGCAGCCGCGCCGCCTCGCGGGGGCTGTTCTGCAGCACCACCATCACCTGGAACAGCGGGGTGCGGCTCGGGTCGCGGCCCGGCTGGACCGCGTCGACGACCCGGTCGAACGGCAGGTCCTGGTGGTCGAACGCGGCCCGGACGCCCGTCGCGACCTCGTCCAGGAACGCCGTGAACGCCAGGTCCGGGCGGACGTGGGAGCGCAGCACCAGCGTGTTGACGAAGAACCCGACCAGCCCCTCGAGCTCGGGCCGCTCGCGGCCGGACGTCACCGTGCCGACCGCCACGTCGTCCTGGCCGGCCCAGCGGCCGAGCACCACCTGGCAGGCGGCGACGAGGGTGGCGAACAGGGTCGTCTCGCGCTGCCGGCTCACCTGCTCGAGCCGTCCGGTCACCGCCGCCGGGACGACGATCTCGTGCGTCGCGCCGCGGGTGGTGCGCACCGGCGGGCGCGGCCGGTCGGTGGGCAGTTCCAGCGGGGTGAGGTCCCGCAGGCGCTCGGTCCAGTACTCCGTCTGGCCGGCCAGGACCCGCTCGGCGAGCCGGCCGCGTTGCCAGGCCGCGAAGTCCGCGTACTGCACCGGCAGCGGCGGCAGGTCCGCCGGTTCGCCGCGCAGCGCCGCCGCGTAGAGCGCGCCGACCTCTTCCGCGATCAGGCCGTTCGACCAGCCGTCGGTGACGATGTGGTGCACCGCCACGGTGAGCACGTGCTCTCGCGGCGCGAGCCGGATCAGCTTCACCCGCAGCAGCGGTCCCTCACTGAGGTCGAACGGCTGCTCGCCGTCGGCGCGCAGGATGTCCGCGAGGTCCTCCCCGCGGGCGTCGACGACCGGCACCGGGACCGGCGACGGCGGGTGCACGACCTGGACGCCGTGGCCGTCGGCCGAGCCGAACGTGGTGCGCAGCGGCTCGTGCCGGGCGACCAGCGCGGTGAACGCCCCGGCGAGCGCGTCGACATCCAGCTCGCCGCGCAGGCGCACGGCCGAGCTGGTGACGTACTCGGTGCCGCCCGGCTCGAACTCGTCGAGGAACCACAACCGCTGCTGGGCGAAGGACTGCGGCAGCTCACCGTCGCGGGGCACCGCCGGGATCGGGTCCTGGACCGTCGCGCCGACCGTCTCGATGGCGGCGGCGAGCCGGGACACCGTCGGGTGGGCGAACACCGCCCGCGGCGACAGCGACACGCCGCATTCGGCCAGCAGCCGGGACACCAGCCGGATGCTGAGGATCGAATCGCCGCCGAGCTCGAAGAAGTTGTCCTTCGCGCCGACCCGCTCGACCCCGAGCAGCCGCTGCCAGATGCCGGCGACGGCGCGTTCGGTCGCGGTCGACGGCTCGGTGTAGGGCCGTTGCGCCGGCACCGGGCCGTCCGGGGCAGGCAACGCCCGGCGGTCGACCTTCCCGTTGCGGTTCAACGGAAGCTCGGGCAGCACCAGCACCACGGCGGGCACCATGTACTCCGGCAGCGCCGCCGCGGCGTGCGCGCGCAGTTCGCCGGGATCCGCGGCGCGCTCGAGGACGACGTGCGCGAGCAGCCGCCGCGTGCCGGACGAATCCGCGTGGACGCTCGCCACCGCCTGGGCGACCGCCGGGTGCGTGGCCAGCACGGCCTCGACCTCGGCGAGCTCGATGCGGAACCCGCGCAGCTTGATCTGGTCGTCGGAACGGCCGAGGAACACGAGCTCGCCGCCGGGGCCGCGGCGGACGACGTCGCCGGTGCGGTACATCCGCTCCCCCGGCGCGCCGAACGGGTCGGCGACGAACCGCTCGGCGGTCAGGCCCGGCCGGCCGAGGTAGCCGCGGGCCAGGCCCGCGCCGGCCAGACACAGCTCGCCCGGTGCGCCGGCGGGCAGGGGCCGCAGGTCGGCGTCCAGCACGTACGCGCGCATGCCGTCCAGGGGACGGCCGATCGGCACCGGCTCGGGCACGGCCTCCCCGGTCATCCGGAACGACGTGGCGAACGTGGTGGTTTCGGTGGGGCCGTAGCCGTCGACCACGACCAAGCCGGGGCACGCGGCCTGGACCGCCCGCACCACGGCCGGCGGGACGACGTCGCCGCCCGTCCACACCTCGCGCAGGCCGCGCAGGCAGTCCGGGGCGTCCTGGGCGAGCAGCCGGAAGAGCCCGGCGGTCAGCCACGCCGAGGTGACGTCGTGCGCGGAAACCGCGCGCCGCAACGATTCCACGGACAGGTCGGGCCCGTCGGGCAGGACCGTCGTGCCGCCGCCCAGCAGCGGCACCCACAGCTCGTAGGTGGAGGCGTCGAAGGCCAGCGGCGAGTGCGCGAGCACCCGCTTGTGGGCCCCGCCGGCGAACCGGCCGTCCTGGGCCAGCGCGGTGATGTCGCGGTGGCGCACGGCGACGCCCTTGGGGACGCCGGTCGAGCCGGACGTGTACATGACGTAGGCGAGGTTCTCGGGCCCCACCGGCACTTCGGGCGCGGCGGCGGACCGCTGCTCGCCGACGGTCAGCACCGGTCCACTGTGGACGGCTTCGGCGGTGGGCACCCAGCTGTCGCCGGCCACCACGACCGATACCCCGGCCTCGGCGAGCACGGCCCGCAGCCGCTCCTGCGGCGCCCGGGTGTCCAGCGGCACGTAGGCCGCACCCGCCTTGAGCACGGCGAGTTCGGCGACGACGTGCTCGACCGACGGTTCGAGCAGCAGCCCGATCCGGTCCTCGGCGCCCGCGCCCAGCCCGGCCAGCCGCCCGGCCAGGTGGTTGGCCCGCTCGTCGAGCTCGGTGTAGGTCAGGCACCGGTCACCGGCCAGCACGGCGGGCGCGTCCGGGTGACGCCGCACCCGGCCGGCGAACAGCACGGGCACGGTGGACGGCGTTCCGGCGGCGTTGCGGCCGTACGCGTCGGCGAGCACCCGGGCGCGTTCCGCCGCGCCGGTCCACGGCACCCGGGCCAACGGCCGTCCGGCGTCCGCGGTGACCGCGTCGAGCAGGAGCGCCAGGCGGTCGGTCATGGCCGTGACGGTTCCCGCGTCGAACAGCGCCGGGTCGTAGGCGAGGTCGAGGGCCAGCCCCTCGTCCAGGGACGCCCGCAGGCACAGCGGGAAGTTCGTGGCGTCGGCCGAAGCGACCTCGAGGACCCGGGGCGCGCCCGCGGTGGCGGGTTCGCTGATCGGGTAGTTCTCGAACACGACCATGCTGTCGAACAGGTTCTGCCCCGCGGCGACGTCGCTGAGCGGGCGCAGCCGGGCCAGCGACACGAAGTCGTGGTCGCGGGCCTCGCTCTGGGCCGCCTGCAGCTGCCCGAGCCACCGCGCGACCGGCAGCGCGGCGTCCACCCGGACGCGGGTGGGGATGGTGTTGATGAACAGCCCGATCATGGTCTCGACGCCGGCCAGGTCGGCCGGGCGGCCGGACACGGTGGTGCCGAAGACGACGTCACGGTCGCCGGAGTGCATCGCCAGCAGCAGCGCCCAGACGCCCTGCACGACGGTGTTCACGGTGAGGCCGTGGGTCCGGGCGAACTCGCGCAGCCGCAGCGTCGCGGCCGGGGCGAGCTCGGTGCGGACGGAATCGGTGGAGCGCGACGGGTGGGCCTCGGACGGCGGACGGTCGTAGGGCAACGCCGTCGGGGCCTCGAAGCCGGCCAGGGTGTCCCGCCAGAACGCGTCCGCCGCGGCCTGGTCGCGGCCGGCCAGCCAGCCGAGGTAGTCCCGGTAGGGGCGCCGGGTGACCAGGGCGGGCCGGACCCCGGCGGTCGTGGCGGCGTACTGCTCGCAGGCCTCGGCGAAGACCTGCGCCGAGCTCCAGCCGTCGAAGAGCACGTGGTGGGACGTCCACACGAGGTCGGCCTCGTCGCCGGGCAAGGCGGCGATCGTCAGGCGGGTCAGCGGGGCCCGCGTCAGGTCGAACGGGACGGCCCGGTCGGCGGCCAGGGCCTCCCGGAGGGCGGTTTCGCGTTCGGCCGGGCCGAGGTCGCGCCAGTCGTGGTGGGTGACCGGCAGGGTCGCCGTGCGGTCCACCACCTGGACGGGCTCTTCGACCCCGGTCCAGACCAGCCGGGTGCGCAGCACCGGGGTCCGGTCGACGACCCGCTGCCAGGCCGCGGCGAGCGCGGCCGGGTCGGCGACGCCGGCGAGGCGGATGCGGACCTGCTCGAAGTAGGCCGGGGAGCCGTCGTCGGCCAGGGTGTGGAACACCATCCCGGCCTGCAGCGGGGTGAGCGGGTAGAGGTCTTCGACCGTGCGGCCGTCGCCGGCCACGGTGTCCAGTTCGGCCGCGCTCAGCCGGGCCAGCGGGAAGTCCGACGGCGTGCGGCCGCCGGCGTCCGGGGCGGCGCAGTGCGCGACGATCTCGCGCAGCGCCGTGAGGACCTGCTCGGCGAGCCCGCGCACGGTGTCTTCGCGGTGCACGCCGGGCGCGTAGGTCCAGGCGAGTTCGAGGGCACCGCCGTCGACGATGCCGACGACGTCCAGCAGCGCCGTGCGCGGCCGCGCCGGGTCGGTGTCGGCGCCGAGGTCGCCGCCCCAGCCCCGGTACAGCCCGTCGTCGGCACCACCGGCGGTCCACTGCCCGTGGTAGTTCAGGGAAATCTGCGGCACCGGGTCGTCGTGCCGCCGCAGCGCGCCGTAGCCGAGGCCCTTGCCGGGGACGGCCCGCAGCTGCTCCTTGACGGCCTTCAGGGTCGATCCCCAGTCTTCGGTCGCGGGGAGGGTGAGCGCGACCGGGTACTCGGCGGTGAACCAGCCGACCGTGCGGGACAGGTCGAGGTCGTCGAAGATCTCCTCGCGACCGTGCCCTTCCAAGCCGACGAGGACGCGTTCGCGGCCGGTCCAGCGGGCCAGCACCCGGCCGAGCGCGCCGAGCAGGACGTCGTTGATCTGCGTGCGGTAGACGTCCGGGACCTGGTGCAGCAGGGCGTCGGTGGTTCCGGTGTCCAGGCGGACGGTGACCGTGCGGGCCCTTCCGGCGGTGTTCTCCCCCGTGGCGTCCACCGGCAGGTCCGGGTCCACTCCGTCGAGCGCTTCGGTCCAGTACGGTCGTTCGGCGTCGAACGCGTGCCCGGCGAGGCGATCCGCCCAGCGGAGGAAGCTGACCGGCGCCGGGCCGAGGTCGATCGGCCGGCCCGCGATCGCCTGGCGGTAGGCGGTTTCCAGGTCGTCGAACAGGATGCGCCAGGACACGCCGTCGACCACCAGGTGGTGGACGACCAGCAGCAGCCGCGGTGGCTGCCCGGGAGAGGTGATCAACGCGGGCGCGACCAGCGGCCCGTCCTCGACCGACAGGGAGGCGCGAGCTTCGGCCGCGACCACGCTGCTGTCCACATCGGACACGCGCCGGAGCACCGGGACTTCCGCGTCGGGCCGGAACTCCTGCCGCCAGCCGTCACCGACGCGGGTGAACCGGGTGCGCAGGGCGTCGTGGCGCGCCAGCACCGCCGCCAACGCCGTTTCGAGGGCCGGAACGTCCACGTCCGGGTCGAGTTCGGCGAGCGTGGACATCGTGAAGTGGTCGTGGTGGCCGGTGGCGAAGAACCACCGCTGGATCGGCGTGAGCGGGGCCGCGCCGGTGAACCCGGTTTCGGGCTCGGCGGCCGCTTCGGCGCCGGCGACGAGCGCGAGCTCGGCGATGCTCTGGTGGCGGAAGACGTCCCGCGAAGTCAGGCGCAGACCGTGCCGCCGGGCCCGGGAGACGACCTGGATGCTGAGGATGGAATCCCCGCCGAGGGCGAAGAAGTTGTCGTCCACCCCCGGTTCGGTGACACCGAGGACGTCGGCGAAGATTTCCGCCAGCAGCCGTTCGACGTCGGTGCGCGGGGCGGTCCGGCCCTCGGCCGGGGCCGGGTGGGCGGCGGGCGCGGGCAGCGCGCGGCGGTCGACCTTGCCGCTGGTGGCCAGCGGCAGCCGGTCGAGCGGCACGAACACCGAAGGCACCAGGTGCTCGGGCAGGGTCGCCTTGAGCGCGGTCCGCAGCCGCGCCGGATCCGCCGCGGAACCCGGGACGACGTAGGCGACCAGCCGGGCGTGGCCGTCGTCGTGGCGGGCGACGACCACCGTGTCGGCGACCTCGGGCAGCGCGCGCAGGGCCGCCTCGACCTCGCCGGGCTCGATCCGGAAGCCGCGGATCTTGACCTGGTCGTCGGCGCGGCCCAGGTACTCCAGGTGGCCGCCGGCGGTCCAGCGGGCGCGGTCGCCGGTGGCGTACATCCGGCTGCCGGGCGGCCCGAACGGGTTGGCACGGAAGCGATCCGCGGTCAGCCCGGGCCGGTTGAGGTAGCCGCGGGCCAGCTGGACGCCGGCCAGGTACAGCTCCCCGGGCACGCCGATCGGCGCCGGGCGCAGCCGGTCGTCGAGGACGTAGGCCCGTACGTTGCCGAGCGGGCGGCCGATCACCTCGCGCGCGGTCTCCCCGATCCGGCACAGGGTCGCGTCGACCGTGCACTCGGTCGGGCCGTAGAGGTTGAACGCGGTGACGCCGTCGAGGTCGCTCAGGTCGCGCCAGAGCGCCTCGCCGACGGCTTCCCCGCCGATCAGCAGCACCGGCGGGCGGTGTCCCCCGAACCCGGTGTCCAGGAGGTGCCGGACGAACGACGGCGTGGAGTTGACCAGGTCGATCCGGTGCTCGGTGACGTAACCGGCGAGCACGGCGGGGTCGAGCCGGGTGTCGGCGTCGATCACGTGCAGCTCGTGCCCGGCCGTGAGCATCAGCAGCACGGCTTCCCAGGAGGCGTCGAAGGAGAACGCGGCGGTCAGCGCCACCCGCAGCCGGTCCTTGCCGGCCGCGGCGGTGAACCGGTCCGCGTGGTCGACGGCGAAGCCGGCGAGCGAGCGGTGGGTGACGACCACGCCCTTGGGCGTCCCGGTGGAGCCGGAGGTGTAGATCGCGTAGGCGGCGTGGTCCGGGTTGATCGGGGTGCGGAGGTTCGTGTCCGCCCCGTCCGCGGCCACCGGTTCGGTGATCACCAGCACCGGCCGGGCGTCGGCCAGCAGCGCCTCCCGCCGCCGTTCGGGCAGGTCCGGGTCCAGGGGCAGATAAGCAGCGCCGGTCTTGAGCACGGCGAGGAGGGTGACCACGAGGTCGGCCGTGCGCGGCAGGGCGACGGCGACCAGGCGCTCGGGGCCGGCACCGCGGGCGACGAGGGCGTGGGCGATCCGGTTGGCCCGGGTGCCGAGCTCGGCGAAGGTCAGCGTCGTGTCGCCGGAGACCACCGCGGTCGCGTGCGGGGTCCGGGCGGCCATCGCCTCGAACAGCTCGACGACGCTCGCGTCCGGCACCGGCCGATCGGTGGCGTTCCACGTCTCGACGACGAGTTCCCGTTCGGCCGCGGGCAGCAGCGGCAGCGTGTCGACGGGCCGGTCCGGGTCGGCCACGACGGCGGTGAGCAGGACCGTCAGGTGCTCGGCGAACCGCTGCACGGTCGCCGCGTCGAACAGGTCGGTGTTGTAGTTCAGCAGGCCCCGCAGGCCGTCCGGGCGCTCCTCGAACTCGACGCTCAGGTCGAACCCGGCGGTGGTCATCGGCAGCGTCAGCTCGCTCGCCGCCAGTCCGGCCAGTGCGGGCAGGCGGTTGCCGGCGTTCTGCAGGGTGACCAGGACCTCGAACAGCGGGGTGCGGCTGGGGTCACGGTCGGGGCTGAGCTCGTCGACGATCCGCTCGAACGGCACTTCCTGGTGGGCGAAGGCGTCCAGGACCGTCCGGCGGACGGTGCCGAGCAGCTCGCCGAAGCTCCGGCGTCCGTCCACACGGGACCGCAGCACGACGGTGTTGACGAAGAGGCCGACGAGGTCCTGGACCTCCGGGTGGTCGCGGCCGGAGGTGACCGTGCCGACGGCGACGTCGTCCTGGCCGGACCAGCGCCGCAGCACCAGCTGGCAGGCGGCGGTCAGGGCCGTGAACAGGGTCGTGTCGCGGTCGTGGCTCAGCCGGCGCAGCCCGGCGAGGGCTTCGGCGCCGAGGGTGAACTCGTGCTCGGCGCCGTTCGACGTCCGGGTGGCCGGGCGCGGCCGGTCGGCCGGCAGGTCGAGCGGGCGCAGGCCGTCGAGTTCCCGCCGCCAGAAACCGAGCTGCTCGTCGAGGAAGTCGCCGGTGAGGCGTTCGCGCTGCCAGGCGGCGAAGTCCGGGTACTGGATGGGCAACGCCGGCAGCTCGGCCCGCTCGTCGCCGTAGAGGGTGGCCAGCTCGCCGACGAGGACGCCCATCGACCAGCCGTCGGTGATGATGTGGTGCAGGGACAGCACGAGGGCGTGGTCGTCCGCGGCCAGGCGGACCAGCCGGGCCCGCAGCAGCGGGCCACGAGCCAGGTCGAACGGCCGGGCGAGGTCTTCGGCCAGCAGTCGCCGCAGCTCCTCCGGGCCGGTGACGTCGGTGACCGGCAGGGCGAGCTGCCACGGCTCCCCCACCTCCTGGCGGGGCCGGCCGTCGACGGCCGGGAACGTGGTGCGCAGCGACTCGTGCCGGGCGATCAGCGTGGTGAGGGCCCGGGCGAGCGCGTCCGGGCGCAGGTCGCCGCGCAGCCGCACGCCGAACACCGTGACGTGGTCGGTGCTGCCGGGGGCGAAGTCGTCGAGGAACCACAGGCGCTGCTGGGCGAAGGACAGCGGCAGCTCGCCGTCGCGGACGGCCGGGGTGATCGCGGCCGTGACCGGGGCGGCGGACGCGGCGGGCAGGGCCGCCGCCAGGCCTTCGACCGTCGGGTGGTCGAACACCGTCCGCGGGGACACCTCGACGCCGAACGCCTCGCGCAGCGCGGAGCTGAACCGGATGCTGAGGATGGAATCCCCGCCCAGCTCGAAGAAGTTGCCGTCGGCGCCGACGGCCTCCAGGCCGAGCGTGGCGGCCAGTACCGCGGCCACCGTGCGTTCGGTCTCGGTGCGGGGTTCGGCGAAACTCCCGGTGCCCGTCGCGGCGGGCGCCGGCAGGGCGCGCTGGTCGAGCTTCCCGTTGCGGGTCAGCGGGAGTTCGCCGAGCGTGACGAACGCCGACGGCACCATGTAGTCCGGCAGCGACCGGGCCAGGTGCTCGCGCAGCCGGGCCGCACCCGGCGGCGCGTCCGGTGCCGCGGCGACGACGTAGGCGACCAGCCGCTTGCGGCCGGGTTCGTCTTCGCGGGCCAGCACCGCCGCCGAACCGACGTCCGGCAGCGCGAGCAGCGTCGCCTCGATCTCGCCCGGTTCGATGCGGAAGCCGCGGATCTTGACCTGCTGGTCGGCGCGGCCGTGGTAGCGCAGGGCGCCGTCCCGGGTGCGGGAGACGCGGTCGCCCGAGCGGTACATGCGGGAGCCGGGTGCGCCGAAGGGATCGGCGACGAACCGGGCGGCGGTCAGCCCCGGCCGGCCGAGGTAGCCGCGGGCCAGGCCGTCGCCGGCGACGTAGAGCTCGCCCGGCACGCCGGCCGGGACCGGGTTCAGGTCGGCGTCGAGGACGTACCCGGCCAGGTCGGGCAGCACCGCGCCGATCACGCCCGGGATGTCCACATCGGACACCAGGTCGTGGTGGGTGACGTGCACGGTGGTTTCGGTGATGCCGTACATGTTCACCAGCCGCGGGGCGCGGTCGCCGTGGCGGGCGAACCAGCCGGCCAGCCGGCGCGTGTCCAGGGCCTCGCCGCCGAAGACGACGTACCGCAGCGAAAGCCGCGCGCCGGGCTCGTCTTCGTCGGCCCGGACGAGCTGGTAGAACGCCGACGGCGTCTGGTTGAGCACGGTGACGCGCTCGTCGGCCAGCAGGCGCAGGAACTCCCGCGGCGAGCGGGACACCGCGTGCGGCACGACGACGAGCCGGCCGCCGTGCAGCAGCGGGCCCCAGATCTCCCAGACGGAGAAGTCGAACGCGTAGGAGTGGAAGAGCGTCCAGACGTCGTCGGCGCCGAACTCGAACCGGGCCGCCGTCGCGGCGAACAGGCGGGTGACGTTGCGGTGCGGGATCACCACGCCCTTGGGCAGCCCGGTCGAGCCGGAGGTGTAGATGACGTACGCGGGGTGGTCCGGCGTGCAGCGCAGCGGTGGGTCGGTGTCCGGCCCGTCGGTCACGTCGACGTCTTCGGGCGCGAGGACGGCGACGGGATCGGTGTCGGCGAGCATCCGCTCGACGCGTTCGGCCGGGGTGGCCGGGTCGATCGGCAGGTAGGCGGCACCGGCCTTGAGCACGGCGAGGATGGCGACGACCTGCTCCGCCGAGCGGGGCAGGCGCAGCGCGACGAACCGCTCGGGTCCGGCGCCGAGCGCGATCAGCCGGCGGGCCAGGCGGTTCGCCCGCGCGTTCAGCTCGGCGTAGGTGGACCCGGTGCCCTCGGCGGTGAGCGCGATCGCGTCCGGGTGCTCGGCCACCCGGGCGGCGAACAGCTCGGTGATGGTGGGCGCGGGCAGCGACGAAAGCGGCTCGGCGGTGAGCTGCGCGCGGTCGTCGGCCGACAGCCACGGCAGGCGCGCGATCGGGCGGTCCGGGTGCTCGGCGATGCCCAGCAGCAGGGTCTCCAGCCGGGCCGCCATGGCGGTGGCGGTCTCCTCGTCGAACAGCGCCGGGTCGGTGGCCAGCTCGAACCCCAGCTGCCGGTCGACGTAGGCGCGCAGGGTGACCGGGAACGTGGTGGCGTCGAGCGCGGTGACCTCGCGCAGGGTGACGCCCGCCTGCGCGGCGGCGTTCTCGTCGAAGGGGTAGTTCTCGAACGCGACCATGCTGTCGAACAGGTTCCCGCCGGACGGGACGTCGCTGAGCGCGCGCAGCTTCCCGAGCGCGAGGAAGTCGTAGCGGCGGGCCTGGTTCTGCTCGTCCTGCAGCCGTTGCAGCCACGGCAGGACCGGCTCGCCGCTGTCGATCCGGGTCCGGGTCGGGATGGTGTTGATGAACATCCCGATCATGTTCTCCACGCCCGGCAGGTCGTCGGGGCGGCCGGAGACGGTGGTGCCGAACACGACGTCGGATTCGCCGCTGGAGTGGGCCAGCAGCAGCGCCCACGCCCCCTGCACGAGGGTGTTGACGGTCAGGCTGTGCCGCCGGGCCACGTCCCGCAGCCGGGCGGTGTCCTCTGTGGACAGTGACGTCCGGACCGTGCGCGACGAGCGGGTCCGGTGGGCCTGGGCCGGCGAGTGGTCCCACGGCAGCGGGGTCGGGGCGGCGAACCCGGACAGCACGCCCCGCCAGTGGTCTTCGGCGGCGGCGACGTCCTGGGCGGCGAGCCAGCCGAGGTAGTCGCGGAACGGCCGGTGGGCCGGCACGCGCGGAATCCGGTGCTCGGTGAGGGCGGCGTACTGCTCGCACACCTCGGTGAAGATCTGGGCGAGGCTCCAGCCGTCGAGCACGATGTGGTGGGAGGTCCACATCAGCAGCACGCGGTCGTGGGTCAAGGCGATGACGGCCAGCCGCATCAGCGGTGCGGTGGTCAGGTCGAGCCCGGTGGCGGCGTCCTCGGCCGAGAGCCGGTCCAGCTGGGCGGCCTGCTCGGCCTCGGAAAGCCCGCGCCAGTCGTGGCGGGCGATCGGGACGGCCGCCCGGCGGCGCACGACCTGGAGGGGTTCCTCGACGCCGTCCCAGACGAGTTCGGTCCGCAGCACCGGGGTCCGGTCGGCGACCTGCTGCCACGCCTGGGCGAACGCGTCGGGGTCGCGGACCCCGTCCAGGAGCATCCGGGCCTGGTCGACGTAGGCGTCGGCGGTGGGGTCGGGCAGGCTGTGCCTTCCGGGGCTCCGCCCCGGGCCGGGGGCGCCGCCACCCGGACCCCCCGCAAACAGGCTGTGGAACAGCATCCCAGCCTGCAGCGGAGTCAATGGGTAGATGTCGTCGACCTCGCGGCCGTCGCCGACCAGGCGGTCCACTCCCGCCTGGTCGAGGCGGGCCAGGGGGAAGTCCGACGGCGTGCGGCCGCCGCTGCCGGGTTGCGCGCAGTGGGCGACGATCTCGCGCAGTCCGGTGAGCATCCTCCCGGCGAGGCCCCGGACGGTGGCTTCGTCGTTGACCTGGTCGGAGTACGACCAGGTCAGCGCCAGCTCGCCGGACTCGACGACACCGGTCACATCCAGCTGGTAGGTGCTCGCCTCCTCGGGGGCGATGTCCGCGCCCGGGCTGTCCTGCCGCCCGCGGAACAACCCGTCCGCACCGGCCTGGGCGTCCCAGCGGCCGTGGTAGTTGAAGCAGATCTGCGGCAGCGGGAACGCCTGCAGCGCGTGCCCCGGCGCACCGGGGTCGCCGAGGTAGCGCAGGGCCTCGTAGCTCAGGCCGCGGCGCGGGACGGCCCGCAGCTGCTCCTTGACCGCCTTGAGCGTCGCACCCCAGTCCCCCGACGGCGGCAGGTCGAGCGCCACCGGGAACTGCGTGGTGAACCAGCCGATGGTGCGGGACAGGTCGACGCCGTCGAGGACGTCCTCGCGGCCGTGGCCCTCCAGCGCGATCAGGACGCCGTCGTCCCCCGTGCGGTCGGCCAGGGCGCGCCCGAGCGCGCTCAGCAGCACGTCGTTGACCTGGGTCCGGTAGGTGGCGGGCACCTGGTGCAGCAGCGCGTCGGTGTCCTCGGCGCCGAGGGTCACGGTCAGCGTGCGGGTCGAGCCGGTGGTGCCCGCGCCCGCGTGGTCGGCCGCCAGCGCCGCCGGGACCCGGCGCGCCACGCGCGTCCAGTGCTCGAGGTCGTCGTCGAACCCGCCGTCGCGGACGTGCCGCTCGAGCAGGTGCGCCCACTGGGTGAACGGCGTGGCCGTGGCCGCGAGCCGGACCGGGGCCCCGGCGACGACCTGGTGGTAGGCGGTTTCGAGGTCGCCGAGCAGCAGCCGCAGCGAGACCCCGTCGGCCACCAGGTGGTGCACGGCCACGAACAGCAGCGGCGGCCGGGTGCCGCGGGCGAGCAGGGCCGCGCCGACGAGGGCGCCGGTGGCGAGGTCGAGGCCGGCGCGCACCTGCGCGGCCGCGGCCTCGATGCCCGCGCGTTGCCCGGCGTCGCCGAGCGAGGCCAGGTCCCGGATCCGCAGGATCCCGGACGGCGGTCCGGGCGCGACTTCCTGCCGCCAGTGGCCGTCGACGGTGAAGAACCGGGTCCGCAGGGCGTCGTGGTGGGCGACGACCGCGTCGAGGGCGGTCCGCAGCGCCTGCTGGTCGACGCCGGCGGGCAGCTCCAGCAGCTGCGACATGGTGAAGTGGGCCAGGGGGCCGTGCGTGGCGAAGAACCAGTGCTGGATCGGGGTGAGCGGCGCCGGGCCGGCGATCGGGCCCGCCGCGGCCGGGGTGTGCGCCGCCGTCGTCTGCACCGCGGTCGCCAGCCCGGCGATGGTCTGGTGCAGGAAGATGTCGCGCGAGGTGAGCCGCAGGCCGGCCTGGCGGGCCTGGGCGACCACCTGGATGCTCAGGATCGAGTCGCCGCCGAGGCCGAAGAAGTTGTCCTCGACGCCGATGCGGTCGTTGCCGAGCACCTCGGACCAGATGGCCACCAGCTGGTGTTCGACGGCCGTCCGGGCGGGCACGTAGGTCCGGCCACCGTCCGCCGGGGCGTCGGGGGCCGGCAGGGCCCGCTTGTCGACTTTGCCCTGCGGGGTCAGCGGGATGGCGTCGAGCGGGACGAACGCCGAGGGCACCAGGTAGTCGGGCAGCGTGGCCCGCAGGGCGGCGCGCAGGCCGTCCGGCGTGGGCGCGGCCTCGCCGGCGCCGACGACGTAGGCGACCAGCCGGGCGTGCCCGCCGTCGGGACGGTTGGCCACCACGACGGCCGCGGCGACGCCGGGCAGGCGCACCAGCGCGGCCTCGACCTCGCCCGGTTCGACCCGGAACCCGCGGATCTTCACCTGGTCGTCGAGCCGGCCCAGGTACTCCAGCTGCCCGTCGGCGGTCCAGCGGGCCCGGTCGCCGGTGCGGTACATCCGCTCGCCGGGCGCGCCGAAAGGGTTGGCGACGAAGCTCCCCGCCGTGCGGCCTGGCCGGCCGAGGTAGCCGCGGGCGAGCTGCGCCCCGGCGAGGCACAGCTCCCCGGGCACGCCGGCGGGCACCGGCCGCAGGTCGTCGTCGACGACGTAGGCGCGGGTGTTGGCCAACGGGCGGCCCAGCACCGGCCGGGCCGTTTCGCCGACCCGGCACGACACGGCGTCCACTGTGTACTCGGTCGGGCCGTAGAAGTTGTGTGCCACGGTCACTTCGGCGGTCGCGAGCTCCCGCCAAAGGGTGTCGTCGAGTGCTTCGCCGCCGAGCATGAGGATCTTCGGCCGGTGCCGCGGGTCGGTCAGCAGGCCGGCGGGGATCAGCCGGCGCAGGTAGGTCGGGGTGAGGTCGAGGAAGTCGATCCGGCGCTCGGCGATGTAGCCGACCAGCGCGTCCGGGTCGAGCCGGACGTCGCCGCCGATCAGGTGCAGCTCGTGGCCGTCGGCCATCAGCAGCGGGCCTTCCAGGGACGTGTCGAACGACAGCGTCGCGGTCAGCGCCACCCGCAGCCGCCGCCCCGGGGCGGCGAAGTCGGTGCGGTGGTTGAAGAGCAGGTTCGTGAGGTTGCGGTGCGGGACGGCCACGCCCTTCGGGCGGCCGGTCGACCCGGAGGTGTAGATGACGTAGGCGGTGTTGTCCGGTCTCAGTGGCGCGATGCGGTCGGCATCGGTGAGGTCCGTGGCGGCGTGGTCCGGTCTTGCCGCGGCGAGGTCCGCCGGGCCGAGGACCAGCTCGGCGCCGGAATCCCGCAGCAGCAGCTCTTTGCGGTCCGCCGGCAGCTCCGGGTCGATCGGCAGGTACACCGCACCGGCCTTGAGCACGGCGAGGAAGGCCACGATCGCGTCGGTGGTGCGCGGGAGGGCGAGCGCCACCACCCGCTCGGGGCCGGCGCCCAGCGCGACGAGGTGGCGGGCCAGGCGGTTGGCCATCGCGTTGAGCTCGGCGAAGCTCAGTGCGACGTCCCCGGCGACGAGCGCGGTCTCGTCCGGGCTGCGCTGGGCCTGCGACTCGAACAGCTCGGTGATCGTGGCCGCGGGGACGTCCAGCTCGGTGGCGTTCCACTCGGTGAGCAGCCGGCTTTCCTCGCCGGCGGTGAGCAGCGGCAGGTCGCCGACCGGGCGCTGCGCGTCGGCGGCGATCGCGGTGAGCAGCACGGTGAGGTGCTCGCCCAGCGCGACGGCGGTCCGCTCGTCGAACAGGTCGGTGTTGTACTCCAGGGAGCCTTCGAGCGCGTCCGCGCCCGGCTGGAACTCGACGGTGAGGTCGAAGTTGGCGGCGCGGCGGGCCACCTCGACCGGCTCGGCCGTCAGCCCGCCGAAGTCCACCGGCCCGGCCTGGCTGCCGTGCAGCAGGACCATGGCGTCGAACAGCGGGTTGCGGCTGGCGTCGCGGTCGAGGCGCAGGGCTTCGACGAGCTTTTCGAACGGGGCTTCGGCGTGCTCGAAGGATTCCAGGACGGTCGTGCGGACGGCGTCGAGGAACGTCCCGAACGGCGCCGTGCGGTCCACAGTGGACCGGATGACGACGGTGTCGACGAAGAACCCGACCGTCCGCTGCAGCTCGGGGGCGTTCCGGCCGGAAACGACGGTGCCGACGGCGATGTCGGTGCGGCCGGTGTAGCGGGCGAAGAGCACCTGGCAGGCGGCGACCAGCACGGTGTAGAGCGTGGTGTCGTGCACCCGGGCGAGCTCGGCCAGCCCGGCGGCGACGCCGCCCGGCACGCTGAAGTGGTGCACGGCCCCGGCCGTGGTGCGCACGGCGGGCCGCGGCCGGTCGGACGGCAGGTCGAGGGGTTCGACACCGGCCAGCTGCGTCGTCCAGTAGGCGAGGTGCCGGTCGAGGGCGGGCCCGGCGAGCCGGTTCCGCTGCCACACGGCGAAATCGGCGTACTGGACGGCCGGCCCGGGCAGGTCCGCGGGCTCGCCGCGCACGGCGGCCGCGTAGAGCGTGCCGAGCTCGCCGACGAGGATGCCCATGGATTCGCCGTCGGTGACGACGTGGTGGGCGGTGATCAGCAGGACGTGGTGCTCCGCGGCCACCCGCACGAGCAGCAGGCGGACCAGCGGGCCCCGCCGGAGGTCGAACGCCCGGCCGTACTCCACGCCCAGGACCTCGTCGAGGTCGGCGGGCCGCAGCGCGGGATCGCCGTCCAGGTCGACCGTCCGCACCGGGATCTCCGGATCGGCGTGGACGACCTGCACCGGGGTCCCGCCGGCGTCGTCGATGGTGGTGCGCAGGGCCTCGTGCCGGGCCACCAGCTGCCGCAGGGCACCGGCGAGCGCACCGGGGTCGAGCGGCCCGGTCAGCCGCAGCGCGACGGCGCTGTTGTACTCGGCGTCCCCGGGCCGGAACTCGTCGAGGAACCACAGCCGCTGCTGCGCGAAGGACAGCGGCAGCGCCTGCTCCCGCGGCGCCCGGCCGATGACATCGGACCGCTCCGCCCGCCCGGCCAGCCGGCGCTTGAGCGTCTCCCGCAGCTCCGCGGGCAACGCATCGATCCGGCTCTTCCTCGAGGTGGTCATCGCTTTCGTTTCCTCACAACGCAAGTGGGTGGTCCGGGGACGCGCCCGGACCGGGGATCTCCCGCCGGCCGGGCCGGGTGCAGCTCGTACTCGGGTCGTGCGGCTCCTGCTCGAACCGCGCTGCCCCGGTCACAAAGCCCGCGGGGCGAACAGGACGGTGGCCGCTCCGCCCGGTCAAAGACCCCGCGGGGCGAACAGGACGGTGGCCGCTCCGCCTGGTGTCAGGAGGCCCGGCGGTGGCGCCGGGCGATCCGGCCCCCGGCCTGCATCGCGCTCACCGTTCCCGTGGCCGGGTCGGTCAGGAACCGGCCGCCGATGATGCGGCGGCCCGTGGCCGGCTCGCGGACCGAGAACGAGCCGTCGCGCAGCAACGCCAGCTCCCGGTAGACCTCGCCGTCGACCACCAGGACCGCGTCGCCGTCCGCGCGGATGTCCACCTGGTACTCCAGGTCGCCGTTGGTGTAGCTGCCGGTCAGGTCCGCCGCCGGGCGGGCCGCGCGGCCGAGTTCGCCCGGCAGCTCGTAGTCGCCCACCGGGAGGCCGTCCGCGCGCAGGGCCGCGACCAGGTCCGTCCACAGGGCCGAACCGGTGCTGCCGTTGGTGGTGAGCGCGACGACCCGGCCGTGTTCCGGGTCCACCCGCAGGTGGCAGGAGGTGCCGTCCGCGGTGCCGTCGTGGCCGGCCCAGTCCGCGTCCGCGCCGCGGTAGCCCGCCAGGCCGAGCCCCCAGGCGTCGGCCAGGCCGAACGGCTCCGCCCCCGGTACCGGGCCGCGCATCAGCTCGGCCAGGTCCGCCGGCAGCGGGCCGTCGCCCCCGCAGAACATGCTCCCGAACGCGGCGAGGTCCTCGGCGCTCAGCGCGAGCGCCCCGGCCGCGGCCTCGGCGGTGGTCAAGGTCTGCGCGACCGGGCGGGCGCGGCCGGTCGCCGCGTGCACCGCGTGCCCGCTGACGTGGCCGCCGGACCGCAGGCGGGCCCCCGGCTCCACGACGAACGCGGCGTCGATGCCGAGCTCGCCGAGCAGCAGCGCGTCCATCGCCTCCCACCAGCTCATCCCGGTGATCGCCTCGACCACGTACCCGGCGAGCACGTACCCGACGTTGGAGTACGAAAACCCCAGCCCGGGCGGCTGCACGAGCCCCGCGTCGCGGCACGCCCGCAGGTACCGGCGGGCCGAGCCCGCCTCGCCCGCGGCGGCGCCGAGCCCGGCCGGCAGCCCGCCGGTGTGGCTCAGCACCTGCGCGATGGTCGGTCTGCCGACCTGCGGGCCGAGCCCGTCCAGGTGCTCGCCGAGCGGGTCGTCCGGGTCGAGGTCGCCGTCGGCGACGAGCAGCATCGCCAGGGCCGCGGTGAACGCCTTGGTGATCGAGCCGGCCGGGAACTTCGCCTCGGGAGTGATCTCGCCGGCCGTGACCGACGCCGTCCGGCCGCCGTCGGTGACGACCAGCTGGGCGGCGGGCACCCCGTGCCGGTGCGCGAGGCCGGTCAGCAGCCGCTGCAGCCGCCCGGCGGCGGTGGACCGCTGGTCCGGAACCTCCCGGACCGCGGGGATGGACTGGGAAAACGTCGATGGAGAGGGCATGACCGGGGGGACCTTCCGCGTCGTTCGGCAGGGGGAGAGCAGGGGCGGCGGCTCAGCCGTCGGCGGCCATCTGCCGCTGCAGGCTCAGCGGCCGCATGTCGGTCCACACCTCGTCGACGTGGTCCATGCACTCCTGGCGGCCGCCGCGGAACCCGTCGGCGCGCCAGCCCGCCGGTACCTCGTTGGCCAGCGGCCACAGCGAGTACTGGCCCTCGTCGTTCACGAGTACCTGGAATTCGGCGTCGTCCTGCATAAGATCTTCCTTTCGGGTCAGCGGTTTCAGTGGTCCTGGCCGGCGGCGAGCCGCTCGAGGTCCTGCAGGACCCGTTCTTCGACCAGTTCGGCCAGCGCCAGCACGGTGCCGGCGGTGAGCACGTCCTTGGGGGTGAGCTCGACGTCGAAGGCGGACTTCGTCATCGAGGTGATCCGCAGGCTGCGCAGCGAATCGCCGCCGAGGGCGTAGAAGTTGTCCTCGACGCCGACCCGGTCGAGGCCGAGCGCCTCGGCCCAGATCGCGGCGAGCACCTCTTCGGTCTCGGTTTCCGGGGCCGCGTACCCCGCGCTCTCCGGCGTGACTTCCGGCGCGGGCAGGGCCCGCCGATCGAGCTTTCCGTTGGCCGTCAGCGGAAGCGCGTCGAGCCGGACGAACGCGGCGGGTACGTAGTGGGCCGGCAGGGTCGCGGCGACGTGCTCCCGCAGCCCGCTGTCCGGATCGCCCACGACGTAGGCGATCAGCCGCTGGTCGGCCGCGACAACGGCGGCGTCGCGCACGGCCGGGTGCTTGCGCAGCACCGCCACGATCTCCCCGGGCTCGATCCGGAAGCCGCGGATCTTGACCTGGTCGTCGGCCCGGCCGAGGAACTCGAGGGTCCCGTCGGCGCGCCACCGCACCAGGTCGCCGGTGCGGTACATCCGCGCCCCGGGCGCCCCGAACGGGTCGGCGAGGAACCGGGTGGCGGTCAACCCCGGCCGGTCGAGGTACCCGCGGGCGAGCCCGGCGCCGGAGACGTACAGCTCCCCCGCGACGCCGATCGGCACCGGCCGCAGGGCCGGGTCGAGCACGCGGACGCGGGTGTTGCGGATCGGCCGCCCGATCGGCGGCTTGGCGCCGGGTTCGAGGGAGTCGCTCCAGGTCGCCACCACGGTGGTTTCGGTGGGCCCGTAGGCGTTGATCATCCGGCGGCCCGGCGCCCAGCGGGCCACCAGGTCGGCCGGGCAGGCTTCGCCGCCGACGACCAGCGTGCGGAACGCGGGCAGCTCGACGTCGGGCACGCTCGCCATGGCCACCGGCGGGATCAGCGCGTGGGTGACGCCTTCGTCGCGCAGCACGGCGGCCAGGTGGTCGCCGAGCAGCGGCCCGGGCGGCGGCACGACCAGCGCGGCCCCGGCCGGCAGGGCCATGCACAGCTCCAGCACCGAAGCGTCGAAGCTCGGCGAGGAGAACTGCAGCACGCGGTCGCCCGGCCGGACGTCGAAGTGGGCGATTTCGGCGCTCGCGAAACTCGCCAGGCCGGCGTGGGTGACGACGACGCCCTTGGGCGTGCCGGTCGAGCCGGACGTGTAGATGACGTACGCCGGTGCGGCGAGGGAGCCGGACCGGACCGGCGGGGCGGCCGGCCCGTCGCCCTCCGAGCCGTCGAGGACGAGCACGTTGTCCACCGGCAGCGGCGTTCCCGGCTTCGTCACCACGACGACCGGCTTCGCGTCGGCGAGCATGAACGCGATCCGCTCGGCGGGGTAGTCCGGGTCGACCGGCAGGTAGGCGGCGCCGGTCTTGAGCACGGCCAGCTGCGCGACGACGATCTCCACCGAGCGTCCCAGTGCGAGCGCGACGATCCGCTCCGGCCCGGCCCCGCGCGCGGCCAGCAGCCGCGCCAGCCGGCCGGCCCGGGCGTCGAGTTCGGCGAAGGTGAGCGTTTCCTCGCGGGAAACCACGGCGACGGCGTCGGGCGTGCGGGCCGTCCGGTCCTCGATCAGCTCGATCAGGGTGACCGGCGCGACGTCGTGGCCGGTGTCGTTGAAGGCGACGAGCACCCGGTCGCGTTCGGCGGCGGTGAGGACGTCGAGCTCCCCCAGCGGGCGGGCCGGGTCTTCGGCCAGCGTGCCGAGGAGGTGTTCGAGCTGCCCGGCCAGCCGCCGGACGGTCGCCTCGTCGAACAGCGCCGGGTCGTAGCCCAGGCCGAGCGACAGGCGCGGGCCGGGAGCGGCCACGACGCTGAGCGGGTAGTTGGTCGTCTCCATCGCCTGCAGGTCGCGCAGCCGCACGCCGTGGGCGGCCACGTCGTCCGCGGTGACCGGGTAGTTCTCGAACACGACGAGGCTGTCGAACAGGTTCCGGCCGCCGCCGACCCCGCTCCACGCCTGCACCGCGGTCAGCGGGACGTGCTCGAACCGGCGCGATTCCGCCTGCGCCGCCTGCAGGTCGCGCAGCCACCGGGCGACCGGCGCCGCCGGGTCGGCGGTGACCCGCACGGGCAGGGTGTTGATGAAGATGCCGGTGATGTCGTCGACGCCGGCCAGCGCGGCCGGGCGGCCGGACACGGTGGCGCCGAAGCAGACGTCGGCCTCGCCGCTGTGGCGGGCCAGCAGGAGCGCCCACGCGCCCTGCACGACGGCGTTGAGGGTGAGCCGCTCGCGCCGGGCGAACGCCGCCAGCCGGCCGGTCGCCGCCTCGTCGAGGTCGCGGCTGACCCACGTCGACGAGCTCGATTCGTGCGCACCGCCCGGGATCCGGTCGTAGGGCAGCGGCGTCGGCTCGGTGACGTCGCCGAGCTGGTGGCGCCAGTACTCCTCGGCGCCCTCGGCGGTCTGGCCGCTCAGCCAGGTGACGTAGTCCCCGAACGGCCGGCGGTGCGGCAGCGCGGGCACGGTGCCCTCGCGCAGGGCCGCGTAGGCGGTGCAGACGTCGGAGAGCACCTGGAAGACGCTCCAGCCGTCCAGCAGGACGTGGTGGAAGGTCCAGACGAGCTGGACGGCGTCGCCGGGCAGCTTGGCCAGGGTGACCCGCAGCAGCGGCGCGGCCGCCAGGTCGAACGGCACCTCGCGGTCGCGGGCGAGCAGCTCGCGCAGGGCCTCCTCGCGGTCGCGGCCCCGCCAGTCGAGCTCGGTGACCGGCACCCGCGCCGCGCGGTGCACCACCAGCAGCGGATCCGGAACGTCCTCCCAGACGACGCTGCCGCGCAGCACCGGCGTCCGGTCGACCACGTGCTGCCAGGCTTCGGCCAGGAACTTCGGCTCGGCCACACCGTCCAGGACGGCGGTGACCTGTTCGAAGTAGACGCCCTGGGCTTCCTGGGACAGGCCGTGGAACACCATGCCGGCCTGCATCGGGGTGAGCGGGTGGAGGTCGGCCACGCCGCGGCCGTCGCCGGCGATCCGGTCCACCTGCCGCTGGTCCAGCCCGGCCAGGGGGAAGTCGCTCGGGGTGCGGCCGCCCGCGCCAGGGCCGGCGCAGTGTGCGACGGCTTCGCCCAGCGCGGCCACCAGGTCCGCGGCCAGCTTCCCGACCGTGGCCGCGGTGTGCGTGTCGCGGGCGTAGTACCAGGTCAGTTCCAGGGAGTCCCGGTCCACGCGGCCGACGACGTCGAGCAGGTGCGCCCGCCCGGCGCCTTCGCCGACCGCGGAGTCCAGGCTGCCGGCCGCGCCGTCGAGCCGGCCGAGGTAGTTGAAGCTGATCTCCGGCGCGAGCGCGGGCGCGGTCCCGGTCAGGTACCGCAGGGCGCCGTAGCCGACACCGCGGCGGGGCACCGCGCGCAGCTGTTCCTTGACCGACTTGAGCAGGGCGCCCCAGTCGCCGCCGATCCGCAGCGCGACCGGGTACAGCGAGGTGAACCAGCCGACCGTGCGGGACAGGTCGACGTCGTCGAACAGGTCTTCGCGCCCGTGGCCCTCCAGGTCGACCAGCACGCCCTCGCGGCCGGTCCAGCCGGCCAGCACCCGGCCGAGCGCGGCCAGCAGGACGTCGTTGACCTGCGTCCGGTAGACGCCCGGGACGTCCTGCAGCAACGCCCGGGTCAGCTCGGCGTCCAGGCGCGTGGTGACCGTGCCGGCGCCGGTGCCGGTGGCGTCGCGGTCGACCGGCAGGGCCGCGTCGACGGCGAGCGCTTCGCGCCAGTACGGCAGTTCGTCGTCGAACGCGCCGGCTTCGGCGTGCGCGGCGAGGCGGTTGGCCCAGTCGCGGAACGAGGTCGTCTTCGG
The DNA here is from genome assembly GCF_002904295.1 of Amycolatopsis sp. CA-128772. Taxonomy (GTDB): domain Bacteria; phylum Actinomycetota; class Actinomycetes; order Mycobacteriales; family Pseudonocardiaceae; genus Amycolatopsis. The sequence goes on along the minus strand of NZ_PPHG01000072.1, from coordinate 123,501 downwards.
CGGCAGCGGGCCGCCGCGGTAGGCGGTTTCCAGGTCCTCCAGGAGGATCCGCCACGAGACACCGTCGACGACGAGGTGGTTGACCGTCAGCCGCAGGACCGCGGGGTCGAGGAGTTCGGCGGTGAGCAGCGGCCCGTTCGCCACGTCGATCCCGGCGCCGAGGACCTCGGCCGGTCCGGCCGCGGCGTTTTCCTGGCCGGTGCCGGTGAACCGCATCCGCAGGGCGTCGTGGTGCCCGGTCAGGGTGGCCAGCGCCGCGCGCAGCCGCTCGACGTCGTAGGGCTCGTCGCGCTCGATCCGGACCGACTGGGTGAACCCGGCCGGATCGCCGAAGTCCCCGGCGAAGAACCAGTGCTGGATCGGGGTCAGCGCGGCGTAGCCGGTGACCGGCCCCTGCTCGGCCACGGTGACCGCGGCCGAGCCCGCCGCGACGGCCAGCGCGGCGACGGTCTGGTGGGCGAACAGGTCCCGCGGGGTGAGCGCGAGGCCGTGGCGGCGGGCCCGCGAGACGACCTGGATGCTGAGGATCGAGTCGCCGCCGAGTTCGAAGAAGTTGTCTTCGACGCCGACGCCGGGCACGCCGAGCACGCCGGCCCAGACCCCGGCGAGCACGCGTTCGGTCTCCGTGCGGGGCGGCACGTACCCGGCCATCGGCTCCGCGGCCGGCTCCGGCAGCGCCCGGCGGTCGACCTTCCCGTTGTCGCTCAACGGAAGCGCGTCGAGCGTCACGAAGGCCGAGGGCACCATGTAGTCGGGCAGGTCCCGCTGCAGCCACTCGCGCAGGTCCGGTGTCCCGGTCGTGACGACGTAGGCGACGAGCCGCCGGTCCCGCGCGACGACCACGGTCTCGGTGACGTCCGGGTGGGCGGCCAGTGCCGTTTCGATCTCGCCCAGCTCGATCCGGAAGCCGCGGATCTTCACCTGGTCGTCGGCCCGGCCGACGAACTCCAGCAGGCCGTCGCCGGTCCAGCGGACGACGTCCCCGGTGCGGTACATCCGCTCCCCCGGCGCGCCGAACGGGTCGGCGACGAACCGCTCCGCGGTGAGGCCGGGCCGGCCGAGGTACCCGCGGGACACGCCGCGGCCGGCGATGAACAGCTCTCCGGTCACCCCCGGCGGGACCGGCCGCAGCCCCTCGTCCAGGACGTAGGTCGCCATGTTGTCCAGCGGCCGCCCGATCGGCATCGCGTCCGGGACCGCGGCTTCGGGCGCCAGGACGTACCGGCTGGCGAAGGTGGTCGTCTCGGTCGGGCCGTAGCCGTCGACGACGGTCAGGCCGGGGCAGGCGTCCCGCACCTGCCGGACGGCGGCGGCCGGCACGACGTCACCGCCGGTCCACACCTCCCCCACCCCGCGCAGGCACGCGGGATCCTCCTGCGCCAGCAGGCGGAACAGCCCGGCGGTCAGCCAGAGCGCGGTGACGCCCCGCCCGGTGACGAGCGAGCGCAGCACGTCGGCGTCGACGTCCCCCGGCGGCGCGACGACCACCCGGCCGCCGTTCAGCAGCGGCACCCAGACCTCGTACGTCGAGGCGTCGAACGCCTGCGGCGAGTGCAGCAGCACGGTCCGGTGTGCTTCGCCCGCGAACGAGCGGTCCGAAGCCAGCGCGACGATGTCGCGGTGGGTCACCGCCACGCCCTTGGGCTGGCCGGTCGACCCGGACGTGTACATCACGTACGCCAGGTTCCCGGGCCGAACCGGGACGTCCGGTGCACCGGGCGGACCGGTTTCGTCGACGCGCACGACAAGTCCATCGTGGACGTCCACTTCGGACTTGTCGGTGACGACCACGGAGACGCCCGCTTCGGCCAGGACCAGCCGCATGCGGCTCGCCGGGGCCCGCTGGTCGACCGGCACGTACGCGGCCCCGGCCTTCAGCACGGCCAGCTCGGCCACGACGAGGCCGGCCGACCGCTCCAGCAGCAGCCCGACCCGGTCCTCGGCGCCGACACCCAGCTCGATCAGCCGGGCCGCGAGCCCGGCGGCCCGGGCGTCGAGCTCCGCGTAGGTCAGGTCGTCGACCGCGAAAGCGTCCGGCGTCCGGCGGACCTGGTCGGCGAACCGGCTCACCACGGTGGCTTCGGGCACCGGGTGGGCCGTCGCGTTGAACGTCCGCAGCACGAGCTCGCGGTCGTCCTCGGTGAGCAGGTCGAGCTCGCCGACCCGCCCGTCCGGGGCGGCGGCGATGCGTTCCAGGGCCAGCGCGAGGTGGCCGGCGAGCCGGTCGACGGTGGCCCGGTCGAACAGGTCGGGGTCGTGGTCGAACGCCACCGACAGCCGCTCGCCCGGCGTGACGACCACGCTGAGCGGGTAGTTGGTCGGCTGCAGGTCGCCTTCCTCGTGCAGGCCGATGCCGTGCGCGGCGACCGCGTCGGCGTCGAACGGGTAGTTCTCGAACACCAGGATGCTGTCGAACAGCGTGCTGCCGCCCGCCCAGCCCTGCAGCTGGGCCAGTGACACGAAGTCGAACCGGCGCGCGCGGGCCTGCGCGGCCTGCAGATCACGCAACCAGGCCGAAACGGTCTGTCCGTCGTGGACGGTCACCGGCGCGGGCAGGGTGTTGATGAACAGCCCGACCATGGCCTCGACGCCCGGCAGGTCGGCCGGCCGGCCGGACACGGTGGTCCCGAAGACGACGTCGGATTCCCCGCTGCGGCGGGACAGCACGAGTCCCCAGGCGCCCTGGACGATCGTGTTGAGCGTGAGACCGGCGCGCCGGGCGAGGTCACGCAGCCCGTCGGCGGGCACCGAGACGTGCACCGACGCGGCGGACCGCGCGCGGTGCGCCTCCACCGGACGGCGGTCGTACGGCAGCGGCGTCGGCGTCCGCAGCCCGGAAAGCTGTTCGCGCCAGTGGGTTTCGGCGGCCGCGGTGTCCTGTTCGCCGAGCCAGCGCAGGTATTCGCGGAACGGCGGGCGATGGCCCGGCCCGGCGGCGCCCGCGTACCGGGCGCACACCTCGCCGAACACCTGCGCGGCGCTCCAGCCGTCGAGCAGCACGTGGTGGAACGTCCAGACGACCAGCACGTCCCCGCCGGGCAGGCGGGCGAACGCCAGCCGCATCAGCGGCGCGGCCGCCAGGTCGAACCCCTGCGCGCGGTCGGCTTCGAGGAACCGCTCCTGCTCGCGTTCGCGCTCGTCGCCGGCCAGCGCCGTCCAGTCGAGGTGGACGACCGGGACACCCGCGGTGCGGTCGACGACCTGCACCGGCTCGTCCAGGCCGTCCCAGACGACGCGGCTGCGCAGCACCGGCGTGTCCGCCACCACCCGCTGCCACGCGCGGGCGAGCCGGGCGGGGTCGTCGATCCCGGTCAGCCGCAGCCGCACCTGGTTGAGGTAGGTCCCGGCGGCGCCGTCGACGAGGCTGTGGAAGACCATGCCCGACTGCATCGGGGTGAGCGGGTAGATGTCCTCGACGGTCCGGCCGTTGCCGGCCAGGCGGTCGACGGCGGCCTGGCCGAGCCGGGCGAGGGGGAAGTCCGACGGCGTGCGACCGCCGGCGTCCGGCCGGGCGCAGTGCCCGACGATCCCGGTGAGCGCTTCGAGGAGGGCGCCGGCGAGCCGGCGCACGGTGGCTTCCGTGTGCACGCCCGCGGAGTAGTGCCAGGTGAGTTCCAGCTCGTCGCCGACGACCGCGCCGACGACGTCCAGCTGGTGCGCACGCAGCTGTTCGGGGTGGGCCGCGCCGCCGAGGCTGCCGCCGTGGTCGAAGCGGCCGAGGTAGTTGAAGCTGATCCGGGGGTCGATCTGCGGGGCGGTGCCGGTGAGGTAGCGCAGGGCGCCGTAACCGATGCCGCGGCGGGGCACCGCGCGCAGCTGTTCCTTCGCCGCCTTCAGCGCCTCGCCCCAGTCCCCGCCGGCCGCGGTCAGCTCGACCGGGAAGATCGAGGTGAACCAGCCGACCGTGCGGGAGAGGTCGAGGCCGCGGAACAGGTCCTCGCGGCCGTGGCCTTCGACGTCGACCAGCACGCGGTCGCGGCCGGTCCAGTCCCGCAGCACCCGGCCGAGCGCGGCCAGCAGGACGTCGTTGACCTGCGTCCGGTACGCCCCCGGCACGTCGTGCAGCACCGCGCGGGTCTGCTCCGCGGGCAGCCGCACGACCACGGACCGGGCCGAGCCGTAGGTGTTTTCGCCGGCCGCGTCGACCGGCAGCGCCGGGTCGGCGTCGATGGCCGTCCAGTGCGCGAGTTCATCGTCGAACCCGCCGCCGGCCGCGTGGCCGGCCAGGGTGCGGGCCCAGTCGCCGAACGCCGTGGTCCGAGGCGGGAGCTGTCCGCCGGCCAGGAGCGTGTCCAGGTCCTCCAGGAGGATCCGCCACGACACGCCGTCGACGACCAGGTGGTGCGCGGCGAGCGTCAGCGTCGTGCCCGACAGTCCGGCCCGCAGCAGCGGCCCCTTCTCCAGGTCGATGGTGGCGTCGAGGACGTCGGCGACGTCTTCGGCGTAGTGCTGGCCGTCGGCGGTGAACCGCAGCCGCAGGGCGTCGTGGTGCTGCTGGAGCTCGCGCAGCGCGCGGCGCAGCACCGCGGGGTCCGGCGCGACCGGCAGGTCGACGGCGACGGACTGGACGAACTCGCCGGCGTGCACCGGCCGCGGGTCGAGGTACCAGTGCTGCACCGGCGTCAGCGGCACTTCGCCGGTCGCCGGCCCGGCGGGGGCCGCGGCGGGCGCGGCCGGGGTGGCGGCGAGGGCGAGCGCGGCGACGGTCGGGTGGTCGAACACCTGGCCGGGCATCAGGTCGAGCCCGGCGCGGCGGGCGCGGGAGACGACCTGGATGCTGAGGATCGAGTCGCCGCCGAGTTCGAAGAAGTTGTCGTCGGCGCCGACGCGCTCCACCCGCAGCACCTCCGCCCAGATGCCGGCGAGGAGCCGCTCGGCGTCCGTGGCGGGTTCGCGGTACCCGGGCGAGGAGACGAAGTCCGGCGCGGGCAGCGCGCGGCGGTCGACCTTGCCGTTTTCGTTGAGCGGCAGGGCGTCGAGCGGCACGAACACCGCCGGGACGAGGTAGTCCGGCAGCGACCGGAGCAGGAACTCGCGCAGGTCCGGCGTCCCGTTCGCGACGACGTAGGCGACGAGCCGCTTGGTCCCGGCGGTCTCGGCCGCGACGACGACGGCCTCGGTGACGTCCGGGTGGGCGGTCAGCGCGGTCTCGATTTCGCCGAGTTCGACGCGGAAGCCGCGGATCTTGACCTGGTCGTCGGCGCGGCCGACGAACTCCAGGACCCCGGCGCGGTTCCAGCGGACGAGGTCGCCGGTGCGGTACATCCGCGCGCCCGGCTTCCCGGACGGGTCGGCCAGGAACCGTTCGGCGGTCAGCCCCGGCTGCCCGAGGTAGCCGCGGGCCAGCCCGGTGCCGGCCAGGTACAGCTCGCCGACGGCGCCCGGCGGCACCGGCCGCAGCCCGTGGTCGAGGACGTGGGCCGCCATGTCGTCCAGGGGCCCGCCGATCGGCACCACGTCCGGCACCGCGGCTCCGGGCGCCAGCACGAACCGGCTGGCGAAGGTGGTCGTCTCGGTCGGGCCGTAGCCGTCGGCCACGGTCAGGCCCGGGCAGGCCGCCCGCACCTGGCGGATCGCCTCGCCGGGGACGACGTCGCCGCCGGTCCACACCTCGGCCACGCCGGCCAGGCACGCCGGGTCTTCCTGCGCCAGCAGGCGGAACAGCCCGGCGGTCAGCCACAGCGCGGTCACGCCGTGCGCGCCGGTCAGCCGGCGCAGGACCTCCGCGTCGATGTCCCCCGGCGGCGCGACGACCACCCGGCCGCCGTTCAGCAGCGGCACCCACACCTCGTACGTCGAGGCGTCGAAGGCCAGCGGGGAGTGCATCAGCACCGTCCGGTGCGCGGGGCCGGCGAAGCTGCGGTCGCGGGCCAGGCCGGTCACGTCCCGGTGGGTGACCGCGACCCCCTTCGGCGTCCCGGTCGAGCCCGACGTGTACATGACGTACGCGAGGTTTCCGGGGCGTATAAGGACGTCCGGCGCCTCGGCCGGTCCGCTCCCGAGCTCGCCGACCGACGCGATCTGTCCACTGTGGACGTCTTCGGCCAGCGCGCGGCCGGCGTCGTCGGTCACCAGCACGCGCACGCCGCCGAGCAGCGCCGTCAGCCGCTCGCGGGGCGCGCGGGCGTCCAGCGGCAGGTACGCGCCGCCGGCCTTGAGCACCGCGAGCTCGGCGACGACGACGTCGGCCGAGCGGCCGAGCAGCAGCGCCACCAGTTCGTCCCGGCGCGCGCCGAGGCCGACGAGCCGGCGGGCCAGCCGGTTCGCCCGCGCGTCCAGGTCCGCGTAGGTCAGCGTTTCCGCGCCGGTGACGGCGATCGCATCCGGCGTTCGGCGGACCTGCTCGGCGAACAGCGCCGGCACGGTCGCGGCCGGGTGGTCCTGTGCGGTGTCGTTCCAGCGCGCCAGGTCGAGCTGCTCGGCGTCGGTCAGCATCCGCAGCCGGGACACCGGCTCGTCCGGGCGCGTCGCCAGCTCGGTGAGCAGGGTTTCCAGGTGCCCGGCGAACCCGGCGACGGTCTCGGCGTCGAAGAGCTCGGGGTCGTAGCCGAACAGCAGCTCCAGGCGGTCCTCGCCGGGGTAGGCGACGACGCTGAGCGGGTAGTTGGTCGTCTCCACGCCCCGCAGGTCGCGCAGCCCGAGCTCCGCGGTGACCGGGTAGTTTTCGAAGACCAGCAGCGTGTCGAACTCCCCGCCCCAGCTCTGCAGGCGGGCCAGCGGCAGGTGGTCGAACCGGCGGGCCTCGGCCTGCGCGGCCTGCAGGTCGCGCAGCCAGTCCGCGACGCGCGCCTGCTCGTCGACGTCGGCGAGCACCGGCAGCGTGGTGATGAACATGCCGGTGATCTCGTCGGCGCCGGGCAGTTCGGCGGGCCGTCCGGAGACCGTGGTGCCGAAGCAGACCTCCGGCCGGCCGCCGTGGCGGGCCAGCAGCACCGCCCAGGCGCCCTGGACGAGCGTGTTGAGGGTCAGCCCGTGCCGTTGCGCGGCGGTGCGCAGCGGCCCGGCGGGCAGCTCGACCCGCAGCGACGCCGTGGACTCGACGGCGTGGCCGTCGGGGGTGCGGTCGGTGCGCAGCCGGACCGGCTCGGGGCGGCCGGAGAGCTGCGCGCGCCAGAAGCGTTCCGCCTCCGGCTGGTCCTGCGCGGCCAGCCACCGGACGTGGTCGGCGAACGGGCGCCGGGCCGGCAGCGGGCGCCCGGCGAGCGCGGCCGCGACGTCCGAAAGCACCTGGAAGAGGCTCCAGCCGTCGAGCAGCAGGTGGTGGAACGTCCAAACGACGCGGACCTCGGTGGCCGAAACCTTGGCGAGCAGCAGCCGCATCAGCGGGACGACACCGAGGTCGAGCCCGGCCGCGCGGTCGGCGGCCAGCACGGTTTCGAGGTCTTCCGGCCCGGTGGTCCAGTCGCGGTAGGAGATCGGCAGGGCGACCTGCCGGTGCACGACCTGCACGGGCGCGTCGACGCCGTCCCAGACCACCTGGCTGCGCAGGACCGGCGTCCGGTCGGCCACCCGCTGCCAGGCGCGGCCCAGCGCCGCCGGGTCGGGGACGCCGTCCTGCACGAACGTCACCTGCTGGAGGTAGGCGTGCCGGCCGCCGCCGGTGAGCCGGTGGAAGAGCATGCCGGCCTGCGCCGGGGTGAGCGGGTAGATGTCCTCGACGCCGCGGCCGTCGCCGGCCAGCCGGTCCACCGCGGCCTGGTCGAGGCCGGCCAGGGGGAAGTCGGACGGCGTGCGGCCGCCGGCGCCCGGTTCCGTGCAGTGCGCGACGATCCCGGCCAGCCCCTGGACGAGGTCGTCGGCGACGGTCCGGATCGTGGCTTCCTCGTGGAGCTGTTCCGAGTAGAACCAGGTGATCTCCAGGCGGCCTCCGGAAACCCGGGCGACGACGTCGACGGCGTGCGCACGGACGTCCGCGGGGTGCTGGCGGAGTTCGAGGTCCCGCTCGAGGCCCCGGTACAGCTCGCCATCGGCCTCGAACCGGCCGAGGTAGTTGAAGCTGAGCCGGGGCCTCACCGCGGGAGCGGTACCGGTGAGGTGGTGCAGGACGCCGTAGGACAGGCCGCGGGCCGGGATCGCGCGCAGCTGCTCCTTGACGGACTTGAGCAGGGTCGCGACTTCGGTGCCGGGCACGTCGAGCGCGACCGGGAACATCGAGGTGAACCAGCCGACCGTGCGGGACAGGTCGACGTCGTCGAACAGGTCTTCGCGGCCGTGGCCTTCGAGGTCGACCAGTACGCGTCCGGTGCCGGTCCACCGGCGCAGGGCGCCGCCGAGTGCGGCCAGGAGGACGTCGTTGACCTGGGTGCGGTAGACGCCGGGGACGTCCTGCAGCAGGGCCCGGGTCAGCTCGGCGTCGAGCCGGGTGGTGACCGTGCGGGTGCTCGCCACGGTGTTGGCGCCGCCGGTGTCCAGGGGGATGTCCGCACCCTCGACCGCCTGCCAGTACGGGAGGTCTTCGGCGAAGGAATGCCCGGCGAGCCGGCCGGCCCACTCCTGGAACGACGTCGTCCGGGCCCCCAGGGCGCGCCCGTGGTAGGCGTGGTCGAGGTCCTCCAGGAGGATCCGCCACGAGACGCCGTCGACCACCAGGTGGTGCACGGCCAGGCGCAGCGTCGTGCCGGTGAGCTCGGCGCTGACCAGCGGACCGTGCTCGACGTCGATCTCCGCGCCGAAGACGTCGGTCTCGCCGGGCTCGGCGTGGACCTGCGTCCAGCCGCCGGCGGTGCGGCGGAAGCGCAGCCGGAGGGCGTCGTGGTGGGCGACGACGGTGGCGACCGCCGCCCGCAGCCGGTCTTCGTCGACGTCGTCGGCGAGGCGGACGCTCAGCTGCTGGACGAACTGGTCCGGGTCGGCCGGATCGGTGTCCAGGAACCAGTGCTGGATCGGGGTGACGACGACCTCGCCGGTCGCGGCGGGCCGCTCGGCCACCGGGCCGGCCACCTCGGCTACCCCGGCGGCCGCGGCGAGCGCGGCGATCGTCTGGTGCCGGAAGACGTCCTTGGTGGTGATCCGCAGGCCGGCCTTCGCCGCCTCGGAAACCAGCCGGATGCTGAGGATCGAGTCGCCGCCGAGCTCGAAGAAGTTGTCCTCGACGCCGACCTCGGGCAGGCCGAGGGCGTCGGCCCAGATTCCGGCCAGGAGCCGTTCGGTCTCCGTCCGCGGGGCGACGCGGGTGGTGCCGCCGGAGAAGTCCGGGGCGGGCAGGGCGCGCCGGTCGAGCTTGCCGCTGGGGTTGAGCGGGAGCCGCTGCAGGGGCACGAACGCCGAGGGCACGAGGTGGGCGGGCAGCGAGGCACCGAGGAACTCCCGCAGGTCCGCGGGGGCCTCGGGGACGACGTAGGCGACCAGCCGCTGGTGGCCGGCGTCGGTGCGCGCGACCACGACCGCCTCGGTGACGTCCGGGTGCTTGCGCAGCGCGGCCTCGACCTCGCCGGGCTCGATCCGGAAGCCGCGGATCTTGACCTGGTCGTCGGCGCGGCCCAGGTACTCCAGCTCGCCGCGGGCGGTCCAGCGCACGACGTCGCCGGTGCGGTACATCCGGGCGCCCGGCTCGCCGAAGGGGTCGGGGACGAACCGGCCGGCGGTCAGGCCCGGCCGGCCGAGGTAGCCGCGGGCCACGCCCGCGCCGCCGAGGTGCAGTTCGCCGGGGACGCCGACGGGGACCGGCCGCATGCCGCCGTCCAGGACGTAGGCGTGGATGCCGGCGATCGGGCGGCCGATCGGCGGGGTGCGGTCGGTGTCGTGGTACCACGCAGTGGCGTACACAGTGGACTCAGTGGGCCCGTAGATGTTGGCGATCCGGCTGCCGGGCAACGCTTTCCGGATGTCGTGCAGCGCGTGCAGCGTCAACGCCTCGCCGGCCAGGACCACAGTGGACGGCCGCACAGACACCGCGCCCTGGGCCAGCAGCTGGGCGAACGCCGAGGGCACGCCGCTGACCAGGCCGACCGGCCGGCCGTCCTGCTCGCCTTCGCCGAGGGCCAGCACGTCCCGCACGATCTCGACGGTGGCGCCGGTCATCAGCGGCGCGAAGATCTCGAACACCGAGACGTCGAAGTTCAGCGACGTCGAGGCGACCACTGTGGACCCCGGACGGAAGACGTCCCGGAAGTCGGTTTCCGCCCACGCCATCAGGTTCGCGGCGCTGCGGTGGGCGACCACGACGCCCTTGGGGCGGCCGGTCGAGCCGGAGGTGTGGATCACGTAGGCGGGGTGGTCCGGGTTCGTGGCGCGGGCGAGCGGCTCGGCGGAGACACCGTCGAGCAGGGCGGGGTCGTCGAAGGCGAGGGCGGGCACGGTGCCGGGACCGTGGCCGTCCCGGGTCAGCAGCAGGGCCGGCGCGGCGTCTTCGAGGATCAGTTCCTTCCGGTCGGCCGGGTAGGCCGGGTCGACCGGGAGGTAGGCGGCGCCGGACTTCAGCACGCCGAGCAGCGCCACCAGGATCCGCTCGGTGCGCGGCAGCGAGACGGCCACGAACCGCTCGGGCCCGGCGCCGCGCTCGACGAGCACCCGGGCCAGCCGGCCGGCCTGTTCGTCGAGCTCCCGGTAGGTCAGCGAACGGCCTTTGCAGACGACCGCGACCGTGTCCGGGGTGCGGGCCACCTGGGCCTCGAACAGCTGCGGCAAGGTGGCCGCCGGCGCGTCGAGAACGGGCCCGCGGGACAGTTCGTGCAGGTGCGCCAGCTCGGCGCCGGCCATGATCGGCAGCCCGGCCACCGGCCGGTGCGGCTCGGCGACCACCGCCTCGGCCAGCGTCCGCAGGTGCCCGGCGAAGCGGTCGATCGTGGCGGCGTCGAAGAGCGCGGTGTCGTATTCGATCGCGAAGCGGCGGCCCTGCGGCTGGAACTCCAGCACCAGGTCGAACCGGGCCCGGGGGCGGGGCAGATCGTGCTCGCCCAGGCGGAGGGCGCCCGCCTCCCGGGGCCGGACGAGGTCCTGCTGCAGGACCAGCAGGACCTGCACCAGCGGGGTCCGGCTCGGGTCACGAGCCGGCCGCAGGTCGTCGACGACCTGGTCGAAGGGCACTTCGGCGGCGGCGAAGGCCGCCAGCGTCGTTTCCTTGACCCGGTCGAGGAAGGCGTCGAACGGCTGGGCCGGATCGACCGCGGACCGCAGGACGAGGGTGTTGACGAAGAACCCGGCAAGCCGTTCGAGCTGGTCGTGGTCGCGGCCGGACACCGCGGTGCCGACGGCGACGTCGTCCTGCCCGGTGTAGCGGGCCAGCAGCACCTGGACCAGCGCGGTCAGGGTCGTGAAGAGCGTCGCGCCGGTGTCGTGGCCCAGCTCGGCGAGCCGGCCGGCGAGGTCCGCGGGCAGCTCGTACCGGCGGATCGCGCCTTCGGCGGCCCGCACGGGCGGGCGCGGCCGGTCGGTGGGCAGGTCCAGGGGCTCGAGGCCGGCGAGCTGCTCGCGCCAGTACGCCAGCTGCCGGTCGCGCAGCGGGCCGGCGAGCCGGTCGCGGTGCCAGCGGGCGTAGTCGCGGTAGCCGATCTCCAGGGGGTCGGGCTTCTCCCCCGCGTACAGCGCGGCGAGCTCGTCGACGAGCAGGCCGACCGACCAGCCGTCGGTGATGATGTGGTGCTGGCACAGCAGGAGCAGCTGATCATCCGCGCCGCGCCGGATCAGCGTGGCGCGCGTGAGCGGCCCGGTGGCCAGGTCGAACGGGCGGTCCAGCTCGGCCGCGAGCTGCGCGTCCAGGTCCGCCTCGGCGTCGGTTTCCCGCAGCGGGATCGTCCCCGTCTCGGCGACGACCTGGACGCCTTCGCCGTCGACGGTCCGGAACGTCGTCCGCAGCGACTCGTGCCGCGCGGCCAAGGCGTCCAGCGTGGCCCGCAGCACCTCGCGGTCCAGCGGGCCGGAGAGGGTGAGGCCGACACCGGCGTTGTATTCGGTGCTGCCGGGGTTCTGCTGGTCCAGGACCCAGAGCCGGCGCTGGACCGGCGACAGCGGGACCACGGCCTCGGGGGTGCCGGGCTCGATCCGGCCGGCCGGGCCGCCGTCGTCGGGCAGCAGCTCGGCGAGCTTCGCGATGGTGCGGGCGTCGAACACCACCCGCGGGGACAGCTCGGCGCCGAACCGCGCGCGGATCCGGGCGAGCGCGCGGGCACCGAGGATCGAGTCGCCGCCGAGTTCGAAGAAGTCCGCGTCGACGCCGATGTCCGGCACGCCCAGCACGTCGGCCCAGATCTCGGCGAGGGCCTCCTCGGCCGGGGTGCGGGGCGCGGTGTGGGCGGCCCGGACCTGGGCCTGCCAGTCGGGATCGGGCAGCGCGTCGCGGTCGAGCTTGCCGTGGTGGGTCAGGGGCATCGCCTCGAGCGGGACGAACGCGGCCGGGACCATGTACGGCGGCAGCCGGTCGGCCGTGGCGGCACGCAGGACCGCCGGATCGGCGTCGCCGGCGACGTAGGCCACCAGGCGTTTGACACCGGGCCGGTCCTCGCGGGCGACGACGACCGCCTCCCGGACGTCCGGCCGGCTCAGCAGCAGCGCTTCGATCTCGCCGGGCTCGATCCGGAAGCCGCGGATCTTGACCTGGTGGTCCGCGCGCCCCACGAACTCCAGCTCACCCGCCGCGGTCCGGCGGACGACGTCGCCGGTCCGGTACATCCGGGTACCGGGACCGCCGAACGGGTCGGCCACGAACCGGCTCGCGGTCAGCCCGGGCCGGTCGAGGTAGCCGCGGGCCAGTTCCGGGCCGGCGAGGTAGAGCTCGCCGGTGGCGGCCGGGCGCAGGGCCTCGTCGAGGACGTACGCGGTGGCCTCCGGCAACGGACGGCCGATCGGCGGCGGGCCGCCGGGGACGAGCGGGTCGCTCCAGGTCGCGACCACGGTGAACTCGGTGGGGCCGTAGGAGTTGATCATCCGGCGGCCGGGCGCCCAGGTCCGGACCAGCTCGGGCGGGCAGGCGTCCCCGCCGACGATCACCGTCCGGAAGTCCGGCAGCGCGGCGGCGTGCTCCGCGGCCAGCGTGGCCAGCGCGACCGGCGGGATCAGGGCGTGCGTGACGCGGGTGCCGGCCAGCACCTCGGCGAGCCGGTCGCCCAGCAGCGGGCCGGGCGGCGGCACGACCAGGGCGGCCCCGTGCGGCAGCGCCATGCCGAGCTCGAGGACGGACGCGTCGAAGCTCGGTGAGGAGAACTCCAGGACCCGGTCGCCCGGCCGCACGTCGTACTGCGCCCGCATGGCGGCGAAGAAGCCGGCCAGGCCGCGGTGGGTGACCAGGACGCCCTTGGGCACGCCGGTCGAGCCGGACGTGTAGATCAGGTAGGCCGGGTGGTCGACGTGCAGCGGGCGCGTCCGGTCGGCGTCGGCCGGGTCGGTGTCCGGCAGGCCGTCGAGCAGCCCGGGTTCACCCAGGTCCAGGACGGGGACCGCGTCGATGCCGGGGTTCGCGGACGAGCGCGTCACGACCAGCACCGGGCGCGCGTCGGCCAGCACGAAGGCGATCCGCTCGGCGGGCTGGTCGGGGTCGACCGGCAGGAAGGCCGCGCCGGCCTTGGCCGCCGCCAGCTGCGCCACGACCAGGTCCGCCGACCGCGGCAGGACGAGCGCGACGACCGCTTCCGGGCCGCCGCCCCGGCCGATCAGCAGCCGGGCCAGCCGGTTCGCCCGCGCGTTGAGCGCCGCGTAGCTCATCGTGCCGTCGGCGCCGGTCAGGGCCGGTGCCCCGGGGGTGCGGGCGGCCTGTGCCTCGAACAGCCCGGCGAGGGTGCGCGCGGGCACCGATCTGTCGTCGTCGGCGGTCGGAACCGAGACGTCGTTACGCGGCATTGCGGAAACCTTTCGAGCACGGGGTGACGTCAGCGCAGGGCCGTCCAGGCGCTGGGAGAGCACACGCAGATCTGGCCGGCGACCAGGTGACTCACGAAATGCGATGGAGCGTGCGGCCGGTTCCGCGCGTCGCCCGCGCTGGGCCGGCGAGGCCGGGAACCGGTTCTTTTTGCCACTCGTTCAACAAATCGGTCCGGCGTGCCACCCGCCGGGCAAACCTGCTGGAACGAGCGCGAGACACAGTGATCCTTTCCGACCGGGACAGTCGCGGCGGGACCGGAAACAGTTCCGATATCGGCGGTCACCCCCGCGGTGTGATTAGCACCGGCGACCACCGAACGCGTGCGACAACCCGGCGTTCTTCGTGCAGTAGGTCGGTCACCGGCCGTCGAGTACCCCCAAGACCAGCCGGATTGGCATCACGCTACCTAGAGAACGCGGTGCTCGTACCGCCGAACGGAGCATTGGCGAAAATGTCCAAAAATCGCGTCGCTTAACCCGGACAGCGAGTAGTTCGCCGTCGATTTTTGTTCACTCTTCTGCCGGTAAATGTTACCTCGATTGGGAGGTTTGACTTTGCCGCAGTGCGCCTACCTGCACCGATCCGGCGACACTCGGGTGACGACCACGGCCGAGCGGGCGGATACACTCGCAGAAGGAAGTACGAAAAGGCGTGGCCCACGTTACGGGACGTCACCCGATTGGCGGGTAACACGGAGATCGGTGAAATGATCGATCGAAGTCGGGAGCTCCGGCCGGCTCGATACAGATCTTCGCGGTCTCCGTCAAGCGGACAAACTTCACCTCGGGAATGCGGCCGCCACCGATTGGCGTGCCCCGGCCGCCGTTCCGGTCGCGCGGGCCGTCGCGAATCGCGGTGGCTCCCGGTGCCGGCCGGCAGCCTCCGGTCGGCTCCTTGTGCCCCGGGACCGGCGGGCCCTACGGTCGGCGGGTCGAGACGGGGAGGCCGCGTGCGTTTGTTCGGAGCTGTCCTGGGAAGCCTGCTCCTGCTGACCGGCGGTACGCCCGCCCTGGCGGGCACCGGCTGGTCGCCGTCGCCGATCGCGTGGACAGCCTGTCCCGACGATCCGGACAGCCCGGACGCCCCGGACGGCGAGTGCGGCACCCTGCGGGTGCCCCTGGACTGGGCGCGGCCGTGGGGGCCGTCGATCACCCTCGCGGTGGCCCGGCACCGGGCCACCGATCCCGCGCACCGCCTCGGCGTGCTGCTGGCCGACGCGGGCGGCCCCGGTTCCTCCGGCGCGGAGTTCGCCCTGTCGCCGTCCTTCTTCAGCCCGGAGGTCCGGGCCCGGTTCGACGTCGTCGGCTTCGACCTGCGCGGCACCGGCCGCAGCGAGTTCATCCGGTGCGACGACACGACCGTCCCGCCGGGCAACGAGCCGGCGGACGCCGCCCGGTTCGACGCGCTGCGCCGCTACAGCGAGCGAGCGGTCGCCGCGTGCCGCGCCCGCAACTCCCCGGTGTTCGACCACGCGAACACCGCCGTCAACGCCCAGGACATGGACGCGGTCCGCCGCGCGCTGGGCGAAGCCCGGATCAGTTTCCACGGCATCTCCTACGGCACGCTGCTCGGCCAGCAGTACGCCGAACAGCACGGCGACCGGGTGCGCGCCATGGTGCTCGACAGCTCCGTCGACCACAGCGCCGGCCTCGAGCGCTTCCTGGGCGACCGCGCCACCGCCGCGGACGAGCTGTTCCACCAGTTCGCCGCGTGGTGCGACCGGACGACGAGCTGCGCGCTGCACGGCCGGGACGTCGTGGCGCTCTGGCCGCGGGCCCTCGAACTGGCCGGCCCGGACTCGAACCGGGTGCGCGACCGGGTCTTCTCGGACATGTACGGCCCCGACTGGGACGACGCCGCCCGCGTCATCGCCGACACCCTGGCCGGGCAGCCGCAGGTGTCGGCGCAGTTCGAATACAACTACGACTCGATCCGCCTGGCCGTCGTCTGCCAGGACTTCGCCCTCCGGATCCGGGACTTCCCGCAGTACCGGGCGTTGCGCGCCGAGGAGCTGCGCCGCGGGCCGCTCATGCGCGGCAGCATGCTGGGCCACGCCGAAGCGATGGCGTGCCTGGGCGTCCACGGCCCGCCGGCGAACCCGCCCCACCGCCTGGACATCGCGCGGGCGCCGCGCATCCTGCTGCTGAACGCCCGGTACGACCCGGCAACCCCGTATACCTGGGCGCTCGCCATCCACCACCGGGCCCCGGCGAACACGACCTTGCTGACGTACGAGGGCTCGGGCCACGGGATCTACCCGCGCACGACCTGCACCCGCTCGGCGGTGGACCACTACCTGCTGACCCTGGAAACCCCGCGCCACGACATCAGCTGCCCGGCCTGACGACCGCGGCGATGCGCGTCCCGATTTCGGGCGGCGCCGGGGACGCCTCGCCGGGCGGGGTTCCCGTCCACACAGGACAGTGCGCCGGATGCCCGGCGCGTCAGCCCGGAAGGCGGAACCTGCTGCGGCCGGAGACGAAAGCCGTCACCGGCCACGAAGTCTCCCGATGCGGCAGCAACCCGGCGCGGGACTCGTACCGGCCCAGGTGACCGGCGGCCGAGCTCACCGCGCCGACGAGGTCGAGCACCAGGACGGCCGCCGGCGTCAGGCCGTCCGCACCTGCTCCCGGAACGCCGCCGGCGTCGTCCCCGTCCGGTGCTGGAAGTACTTCGAGAAGTTCGAAGCGTCGTCGAACCCCAGTTCGGCCGCGATCCGCGCCACCGGATCCCGGCCGTGTGCCAGCTGTCGCTTGGCCTCCAGCACGATCCGTTCGTCGATCAGCTGCTTGGCGCTCGACCCGGTGTTCTCGCGGGCCAGCCGGTTGAGGGTGCGCGCCGAGTAGCCCAGGCGGGCCGCGTACTCCGCGACCTGGTGGCGCGTCGAGAAGCTCTTCTCCAGCTCCTCGCGGAACCACACGAACGCCGGGTGCGTCGGCGGGCGACGGCCGCTGCCCTCCGGGACCGCCATCACGAGCAGCAGCAGCGCCGCCGCCAGGGCCCGGACGAGGGCGGCGTCGCGGAGGTTCGTGTCCGGCGCCGCCGCCGTGGCGAGCGCCGTGGCCAGCGCCGCCGCCGCGGGCGTTCCCGCCACCGTCCCGGCCGCCCAGTGGTTCGGCGTGGCCACCCCCGCGGACCGGATCAGCTCCCAGGCGGCGCCGTCGATCGCGGACGGCGTGAACAGGAACACCGGCCCTTCGACGTCCTCGACGGCACCCCACTGCTGGACCTGGCCGGCCCGGACCCAGAGCAGGTCGCCGGGCGCGAGGGGGTGGCCGGTGAAGTCGACCGTGTGCACCGCACGGCCCGACTCGATCGTGACCAGCAGGTCGAAGCCGAGGCGCTGCGGGGCGACGAACTCGTGCGGACCGCTGCGGGCCCGCATGCGCGCCAGCGACGTGAGCTCGATCTCGCCGGTCACCCCGGCCGGCGGCTCGTACCGGACGGGCCGGATGCGTTGTCCCATTTTTACCATGGTACGTCCCGGGCGGACCGTGAAAAGCCCAGCTCGGCTTCGTAGCCTGTGCTCGTGGGAGTGAAAGTCACCCGTAGCACCCGAAAGGACATCCCCATGAGCACCCTCGACTACCGGATCATCGACGCGGCCGACAGCTCGCTGAACAAGACCAGCGTGCTGGTGACCGGCGAGACCGAAGCCGTCCTCGTCGACGCGGCGTTCACCCGGGCCGACGGGCACCGGATCGTCGCCGAGCTCCTCGACGCCGGCAAGCGGCTGACCACGGTGCTGGTCACGGCCGGCGACCCCGACTTCTACTTCGGCGCCGAGGTCGTCGCCGACGCCTTCCCCGAGGCGGTGTTCCTGGCGCCGGCCGACGTCGCCGAGCACATCCGCGAGACCTACGAGAACAAGCTGGCCGCGTGGGCGCACCTGGGCACCAACCTGCCCACCCGGCTGGTCGACATCGCGCCGCTGACTACGCCTTCGGTCACTGTGGACGGTGTCGCGCTCGAAGTCCGCCGCGGCAGCACGGAGCTGGGCGACCGCGCCTGGTACGTCTTCGAACCGGCCGGGCGCGCCCTGCTCGGCGGGGTGCTGCTGTTCGAGGGCCTGCACGTCTGGACCGCCGACAGCGCGACCACCGGGCAGCGCACCGAATGGCTGCGCGTCCTCGACGACCTCGAAGCCCTCGAACCCGCCTTCGTCGTGGCCGGCCACCGGGTCGCCGGCGCGCCCACCGACCGGACGGCGATCCGGCACACCGCCGAATACCTGCGGTTCTTCGAGAAGACCATCGCCGAGTCCGCCGACGCCACCGCGGCCGAAGAGCAGCTCCTGGCCGCCTACCCGGACACCGGGCTGAAGATCGCCGCGGCGCTCGGCACCAAGGTCGCGAAGGGCGAGATGGCGTGGGGCTGACCGCTACCGCGGCGCCCGGAACCCGTACTGCCCGGACCCGACGAGCTTGGCCACGTACTTCGCCCCGGCCTTGGCCTTCAGCGCCGGATCGGTGACGAGGTCCATGCCGAGGGCCGGCGCGTAGCCGGTCTGCGAGTTGCCCAGCACCGTCCCGTCCGCGGCCACGTACGCCTTCGTGAACGCGGCGCGCACGTCGCCGTAGAGCCGCGTGTATTCGGCCGCTTCCGCGGTCCGGCCCACGGCCGCGGCCGCCTCCGCCATCATCCGGACGTCCTGCGCCCGGATCGCGGTGCCCAGGGCAGGACACCCTGGTCCGACGGGTCGTCGAGGTTCAGCCAGTCGTCGGTGAAGAAGGTGAGCCGCCCGGTCTCCAGGTGGTCCGGCCCGGCGCTCGCCCGGGCGTAGGCGAAGAACCGGCTCATCGCGTCGTGGTTGTCGCGCAGCACCTGGGCGTCGCCGTAGGCGTGCCACACCGCGTACGGGACGGTGATGAGCGCGTCATCCCAGCCGACACCGCTTTCGTCGAAGGCACCGTTGGTGGAGGGGACGACGGCCGGGATGGGTCCGCTGCTCTTCTGTTCGTCGCGGACGTCGGTGAGCCACTTCCCGAGGAAGGCCCGGGTGTCGCTCAGGTAGCTCGCGGTCGGCGCGAAGATGTCGATGTCGCCGGTCCAGCCCAGGCGCTCGTCGCGCGCCGGGGTGTCGGTCGGGATCGAGAGGAAGTTGCCGCGGGCGCCCCAGGAAACGTTGCTCAGCAACTGGTTCAGCAGGCCGTCGGATGTGCCCAGCGTGCCGGTGCGGCGCAGGTCGGACCCCAGACGACGCCCTGGACGTCGGCGGCGGGCGGCGGCGTCGCCAAGCCGGTGACCTCGAGGTAGCGGAAGCCGTGCTGGGAGCACCTCGGCGTGCCGGAGCCGGACCGTCTTGCCCGCCTTGCCGGTGAGCTTGACGCGAGCCACCCCGACCATGTGCTGGCCGAGGTCGTAGACGGTCACGCCCGGCTGGGGCGTGGAGGCGGCTTTCGTGGCCAGGACCTGCGTTTCCCGCACCGGCTCGTCCGGCTGCGGTACCAGCTTCGATGTGTCCGACGACCGCGTGACGACGGCGGCCCACGCCGAGTCGTCGAACCCGGCGTCCGCCCAGCCCGGCTGCCCGAACCGGGCGTCGTAGGTCTCCCCCAGCTGGTTGTCGGTCGCCGCGGACGGCCCGGCACGCCACTTCCCGTCCGGTGTCGTGTCGGCCCACTGCACGCTGCCGTCGGTGTAGGTGATCTTCATCCGCGCGACGAGGGCCAGGTCGGTGCCGTACTGGCCCTTGCCGGCCAGCCCGATCTTCCCGGCCCACCACCCGTCCCCGAGGGCCGCGCCGAACCCGTTGGCGCCCGCCCGGACGAGCCCGGTGACGTCGTAGGTCCGGGACTGGATGCGTTTCGCGTACTCGGTGCAGCCCGGCGCGAGGTACTGGTCGCCGACCTTGCGGCCGTTGAGCGTGAGCTGGTAGACGCCGTGCGCCGACGCGTAGACCCGGGCCTGCGCCACGCGCTTGCCCGGCGTCGTGCGGAACGCCGTCCGCAACAGCGGCTCGTCGGCGTCGCAGCCGGTCAGCAGCGCGTCGGTGGCGCCGGCCACGGTCAGCTCGCCGTGGTCGATGCGGCCGCCGGTGAACGGGTGGGGCACGGCGAACTCGGCGTCCGCCAGCACCGGGTGATCGGGGCGGGTCACGGTGAAAGCGCTTACGGTGACCGATTGCGTTCCGTAGGTGCGCAGGCCGGCCCGGCCGCTCGGGAAGCCGGCCACGGTGCGCGTGTCGACGACGACACCGTCCAGCGTGGTCCGGATGGTGGTGCCCTCGACCGCGTAGGCCACGGTGTGCGTCCCGGCCAGCAACCCGGCGCGGGTGAAGCCGAACGGCCGCAGGTCCACTTCGGCCGGCACCGCATAGTCGCCGTCGAGGCGGCGGTGCGGCCGCAGGTACGGCCCCGACGCCGGGAAGTCGCCGGCGTTGATCTGCCACATGTAGGCGTGGTTCGCGTCCCGGGCCCGCAGGAACGTGCCGAAGGCCAGGTTGTTCAGCCGGAAGGTCTCGGTGACGGTGTAGTCCGTCCACTGGTCGTAGGCCGGTGTGGGTTTGCCGATCCAGGCCGCCTGGCCCCAGTCGGCCGCGGTGAGCAGGCCCGTCTCGAACCACGCCGCCCGGCTCCAGGGGCTCGGCGTGCCGCGGTCGTCCCAGACCCGGACGCGCCAGGAGTACCGCGTCCCGGAGGCCGGCGCGGGGCCGCCGTAGCCGACGTCGACCTGCCGCGCAGACGCGACCCGGCCGGAGGAGCGCCAGACGTCGGCGGTGCCCGGGGCCCGCCCGACCTCGAGCTCGTACGCGGTCTGGGTCACCGCCCGCCGCGGCGAGACGGATCCCAGCCGAAGACCGGGGCGGCGCCGGGGATCCCGAGCGGGCCCACCCGGCCGTTCGTCGTGAGCCCGTCGACGCCGGCGGGTGCCGGCGCCGCGGTGGCCGTGGTCCCCGGCACGAGCGACAGCCCCATGAGGACGGCGGTGAGCAGGGTGCTCCGCCTCCGCCGGGCGAACCACTGCGTGCGGGCTTTCGTGCGGCGCCGCATCCGGGCCACGTCGACTCCGACCGGAGAATTGAAACGATTCAATCCAGCGGGACTTCCGTGAGATTAGGTGAGCCCGGCCACCGTCGTCAACCACCGTTGCGCCACCCGGCCGCACGCGGACGATCGCCGCGCGCGGCGACCCGGGACCGCGTCGATCACCCCTTATCGTTCCGGCGTGGACCGTGTGGAACTGGGATTGCTGCAGGCGCTGCAGATCTACGGCCGGGTGCCGTTCAGCCAGGTGGCCGAGGTGCTCGGCGTGTCCGACCAGACCGTCGCGCGGCGGTACCAGGCGCTGCGCGCCACCGGCGCCGTCCGCGTCGTCGGGCTGACCCCGCCGGAGGCCGTCGGGGAGGAATCCTGGCTGGTCCGGGTGGCCTGCACGCCGGGCGCGGCCGACGGGCTCGCCCGCGCGCTGGCCAACCGCCCGGAGACGTCGTGGGTGCACATCGCCTCCGGCGGCGCGGAAATCGTCTGCATGGTGCGCACCCCGGCCGAGGCGGCCACGTCGTCGGTGCTCGCGCGGCTGCCCCGCACGCCACCGGTGACGCAGGTCAGCGCGCACTGCGTGGTGCACATCTTCTTCGGCGGCCCGACGAGCCAGCTGACCAAGACCGGTCCGCTGACGGCGCACCAGGTCGAGCAGTTCCGGCCGCCGGACCCGGTGTTCCCGGACGAGCCGGTCGAGCTGACCGACGGCGACCGCGCGTTGCTGGCCGAGCTGGGCCGCGACGGCCGCACCGGCTTCCGCGAGCTGGCCGGGGCCACGGGCTGGTCCCAGACGACGGTCCGGCGGCGCCTGGCCGAGCTGCGCGACTCGGGGGCGCTCTACTTCGACGTCGATTTCGCGCCGGAGGTGCTGGGGCTGCGGACGACCGCGTCGCTGTGGCTGTCGGTGGCGCCCCGGCACCTCGAGGCCGCCGGAGCCGCCCTCGCCGGGCACGCCGAGGTCGGTTTCGCCGCGGCCACGACCGGGCCGGCGAACCTGTACGTCAGCGTCCTGTGCCGCCACCCCCGCGCGCTGTACACGTACCTCACCGGGCCGCTGGCCGCGCTGCCCGGGGTGTCCGGCGTGGAGACGGCTCCGGTCATGCGGACGGTCAAACAGTCGGAAACCGCCGGTTTTCTGCGATAGCCGGAAGATATCGCCGAGATCTTTCTCTTTTCTGGGGCTGTCCCGGTCCGGCGGCGACAGTGAGCCCGTACGGACGCCCCACGATCGGAGACCTCCCATGCGCATCGGCCTCGGCCTGCCCCTCGCCCGCCCCGAACGCCTGCTCGGCTGGGCGAAGCGCGCCGACGACGGCCCGTTCCGCACCCTCGGGCTGGCGGACCGGCTCCTCTGGGACAACCCCGAGCCGCTGGTCACGCTGGCGGCGCTGGCCGGCGCGACGACCCGGATCCGGCTGCAGACGGAGGTCCTGCTGGCCCCGCTGCGCGAACCGGCGTTGCTGGCGAAGCAGGCGGCGACGCTGGACCGCCTCTCCGGCGGCCGCTTCACCCTCGGCCTCGGCGTGGGCGGCCGCGCGGACGAGTTCGACCTGGTCGGCGTGGACCTGCGCACCCGCGGCCACCGGTTCGACGAGCAGCTGAAGACGCTGCGCGACATCTGGTCCGGCGGCCCGATCGGCCCGGCCCCGGCGAGCGAGGGCGGCCCCGAGATCCTGATCGGCGCGTTCGCCGAGCCGGCCCTCGAGCGCGTGGCCCGCTTCGCCGACGGATTCCTGTGCGCGGCCCCGCTTTCTTCGGCGGGCCGGCTCCTTTCGTTCGTCGAGGAATCGTGGTCCCGCGCCGGGCGCGCGGGCCGGCCGCGGATGGTCGGCCAGCTGAGCGCGGCGCTGGGTCCCGAGTCCACTGTGGAGGAAGCGCGGGCGCAGATCCTGAGCTACTACGCGTTCGACCCGGCCCTCGCGGCCCGGACCGCCGGGCTGCTGCTGACGACACCGGCGGCCATCCGCGACGCGGTCGCGGAGTTCACCGCCCTCGGCGCGGACGAAGTCGTGCTCTACTGCTGGTCCCCGGACACCGACCAGGTCGACCGCCTCGCGGACGTCTTCGGCTGACGACCGGCCCGCCGCAATCGCGGCCGGAATTCGCCGAGCTGAAATTTTCATTTTCCCCGCACCCGTAAACCGTGGCACCCCACCTCGCCGTCACCCTTGTCTGGACGCGAATTCGGGCTGCGTGCTACAACGCAATCGCCGGAGCCAGGATTTCGTTCCGACAACGGAAACGGTATTCGCCGGATGATTGCGCGGCCGGCCGGAAGGGGTTTCGCATGGCGGGGTCCAGATCGTCGTTCCGGGCCGTCGTGGCCGCGGGGCTGCTCCTGCTGACCATGGGGAGCACGCCCGCGGCCCCCGCCACGGCGGCCCCCGCCGCGGGGACGCCCAGCGCCGGCTGCGGGAAGACCCCGGCCCTCACCAGCGGCACCCGCACCATCCAGAGCGGCGGCAAGAGCCGCAGCTTCATCCTGAAGATCCCCGGCACCTACGACCCCACCCGGCCGCACCGGCTGGCCTTCGGGTTCCACTGGCTGGGCGGCACCGCCGAGCAGGTCGCCTCGGGCGGCAGCGACGGCTACGCGTGGGCCTACTACGGCATGCAGTCGCAGTCGGGTGACACCACCATCTTCGTGGCGCCCCAGGGCATCGGCAACGGCTGGGCCAACTCCGGCGGCGAGGACGTGACCTTCACCGACGACCTGGTCCGGCTGATCGAGAACGACCTCTGCGTCGACACGACGCAGCTGTTCTCCATCGGCTTCAGCTACGGCGGCGCGATGAGTTACGCACTCGCCTGCGCGCGGGCGAACGTCTTCCGCGCGGTCGTGGCCATCGCCGCCCCCGGCGCGATCAGCGGCTGCAGCGGTGGCACCCAGCCGATCGCCTACCTGGGGATCCACGGGGTGTCGGACAACATCGGGGCCGGCCGGGGCCTGCGCGACACGTTCGTCCGGAACAACGGCTGCACCCCGCAGAACGCGCCCGAGCCCGCCCCGGGCAGCAAAACGCACTACCTGACCGTCTACAGCGGCTGCCGCGCCGGCTACCCGGTCGTCTGGGCCCCGTTCGACGGCGGCCACCAGCAGGGGCCGGTGGACGGCTGCACCGGTTGCGAGAGCGGCGCGCGGAGCTGGGACAAGGCCGAGATCTGGAAGTTCTTCAGCCAGTTCGACGGCAGCACCCCGCCCCCGCCTCCGCCGCCGGTGCAGGTCGGCGTCCGCTACTCGCTGCTGGCGGCGCACAGCGGCAAGGCGGCGGACGTCAGCGGCGCGTCGGTCGCGCCCGGCGCGGCGCTGATCCAGTGGTCCGCGCACAACGCGGCGAACCAGCAGTTCGACTTCCTGGCTTCCGCCGACGGCTACTACCGGATCCGCGCCCGGCACAGCGGGCTCGTGCTCCAGGTCTCGGGGGCCGCCGCCGGCGCCGACATCACCCAGCAGCCGGACGCCGACACCGTGGCCCAGCAGTGGCGGGTGGTGGACCAGGGCGGCCCGGTCAGCCTGGTGAACCGGCTCAGCGGCCTCGCGATGGACGTCTGGGGCGCGTCGGCCGCCGACGGAGCGCGGATCTCCCAGTACGCCCCCTCGGGCGGGGCCAACCAGCGGTTCCAGCTCCAGCGCTCCTGATCGGAGGACGACGATGCCGGATTTCACACGCAGGCAGGCGATGCGGCTGGGGGCCGCGGGCGTGGGCGCCGCGCTGGTGCCCACGGCGTGGACGGCGACCGCCCGCGCCGGCTCGGCCGCCCCCGCGGACGTGCGGGCGGCCGGTGACCTGGCGCTGTGGTACGACAAACCCGCGGGCACCGAGTGGCTGCGGGCGTTGCCGATCGGCAACGGCAGGCTGGGCGCCATGGTGTTCGGCAACACCGACACCGAACGCCTGCAGCTCAACGAGGACACCGTCTGGGCGGGCGGCCCCCACGACTACAGCAACCCCCAGGGCGCCGCGGCGCTGGCGCAAATCCGGCAGCTGGTGTTCGCCAACCAGTGGACGCAGGCGCAGAGCCTCATCGACCAGAAGCTGCTCGGGAACCCGGCCGCCCAGCAGCCGTACCAGCCCGTCGGCACCCTCGCCCTCACCTTCCCCGGTGGCGGCGCGATCTCCTCGTACCAGCGGTGGCTCGACCTGACCACCGCCACGACGGTCGTCAGCTACGTCGCCGGCACCGTGCGGTACCGGCGCGAGGTGTTCGCCAGCGCGCCGGACCAGGTGATCGCCGTGCGGCTGACCGCCGAAACATCCCGCTCGATCTCGTTCTCGGCGTCGCTGAGCACCCCGCAGCGCGCGACGGCGTCCAGCCCCGGCGGGGCGACGATCGCCCTGGACGGGATTTCCGCCGACAGCCGCGGAATCGCCGGCTCGGTCCGGTTCTTCGCGCTGGTCACCGCCGTCGCCGAGGGCGGCAGCACCACCAGTTCCGCGGGCACGCTGCGGGTGACCGGGGCCGACGCCGTGACCCTGCTCATCTCGGTCGGGACCAGCTACGTCGACTACCGGACGGTCAACGGGGACCACCAGGGCATCGCCCGCGCCCGGCTGGCCGCCGCGCAGGCCGTGCCCTACGACACCCTTCGCAGCCGGCACGTGGCCGACTACCGGCAGCTGTTCGGGCGCACCACGCTCGACCTCGGCCGGACCGCGGCGGCCGACCAGCCGACCGACGTCCGGATCGCCCAGCACAGCAGCGCGAACGACCCGCAGTTCTCGGCGCTGCTCTTCCAGTTCGGCCGGTACCTGCTGATCTCCTCCTCGCGGCCCGGCACCCAGCCGGCCAACCTGCAGGGCATCTGGAACGACCAGCTGAACCCGTCGTGGGAGTCGAAGTACACCCTCAACGCCAACCTGCCGATGAACTACTGGCCGGCCGGCGTGACCAACCTCGCCGAGTGCAGCGAACCGGTGTTCGCCATGATCGGCGACCTCGCGGTCACCGGCGCCCGCACCGCGCAGGTCGAGTACGGCGCCCGGGGCTGGGTGACCCACCACAACACCGACGGGTGGCGGGGCTCCGCCGTCGTGGACTTCGCGCAGGCCGGGATGTGGCCGAGCGGCGGCGCCTGGCTCGCCACCACGATCTGGGACCACTACCGGTTCACCGGCGACACCGCGGCCCTGCGCGGCCGCTACCCGCTGCTCAAGGGGGCCGCCCAGTTCTTCCTCGACACCCTGGTGCCCGAGCCGACGCTGGGCTACCTGGTCACCAATCCGTCCAACTCGCCGGAGCTGAACCACCACGCGAACGCGTCGGTGTGCGCGGGACCGACGATGGACATGCAGATCCTGCGCGAGCTGTTCGACGCCTGCGCCGGGGCGTGCCGGGTGCTGGGCGTCGACGCGGCCTTCGCCGAGCAGGTCAAGGCGGCCCGGCAGCGGCTGGCGCCGATGAAGGTCGGCTCGCGCGGAAACATCCAGGAATGGCTCTACGACTGGGTGGAGACCGAACCGAACCACCGGCACATCTCGCACCTCTACGGCCTCTACCCCGGCAACCAGATCAGCAAGCGGGGCACGCCCCAGCTGTTCACCGCCGCCCGCCGGACCCTCGAGCTGCGCGGCGACGACGGCACCGGCTGGTCACTGGCCTGGAAGATCAACTACTGGGCGCGGATGGAGGAGGGCGCCAAGGCGCACGACCTGCTCCGGCTCCTCGTCCGGACCGACCGGCTGGCGCCCAACATGTTCGACCTGCACCCGCCGTTCCAGATCGACGGCAACTTCGGCGCCACTTCCGGCATCGCCGAAATGCTGCTGCAGAGCCACAACGGCGAACTGCACGTGCTGCCCGCGCTGCCGCCGGCGTGGCCGTCCGGAAGCGTTTCGGGGCTGCGCGGACGCGGCGGCTGCACCGTCGGCGCGGTCTGGGCCGCGGGCTCGGCAACGGAGCTGACCATCACCCCCGACCGCGACGGCGAGGTCCGGGTCCGCAGCCGGATGTTCACCGCGGACCACGCGGTGCTCGACACCACCAGCGGCGCCGCGGTCCAGCCGGTGGCCGTCGAAGCCGACCTGATCGGCTTCCCCGGCCAGGCGGGCCACACCTACCGCGCCACCTCCCTCGGCGGACCGCCGCCGGTCGTGCGGCCGGGGGTCGACTACCGGCTCGTCGCGCAGCACAGCGGCAAGGCGGCCGACATCAGCGGCGGCTCGGCGAGCGCCGGGGCGGCGCTGATCCAGTGGCCGGTCACCGGCGGCCCCAACCAGCGGTTCGACTTCCTCGCCTCCGACGGCGGCTTCCACCGCATCCGCTCGCGCGGCAGCGGCCTGGTGCTCCAGGTCTCGGGCACCGCCACCGGCGCCGACATCACCCAGCAGCCGGACACCGGCGCGACCACGCAGCAGTGGCGGGTAACCGACCTGGGCAACGGCGTCGTGAGCCTCGTCAACCGGGCGAGCGGCCTCACCATGGACGTGTGGAGCGCTTCGACCGCCGACGGCGCGCGCATTTCGCAGTGGACCGCGACCGGGGCCGCCAACCAGCGTTTCCAGCTGCAGCCGCTCTGATCGCGGGCGTGAAATTTACACCCGTCCGCTCGGCCTTTCAGCGCAACGATTCCAAAGATCGGTGCCGCCTCTTGTGAGCGTGAACATCCGATGCGACACTGCGGTTACCGCCCCTCTCCGGAAAGGCGGTCGCCGAAACGCAGGAGCGAATGGGCCGGGCCGGGAATCACGGCCGCGGAATGCCTTTCCCGGCGCGAGCGAAGGACCACGATGAAACTCGCGAAGACCGACGGCACCGTGGCCGGGTCCGCCCCGGCGAGCCGGCCGCCCCCCTGCTCCCGCCCGTGATCCTCCCCCGCACCCCGTCCACCCCCGCCTGGTCCCCACCAGGTTCTCGCAGGAAGTGCGCACCATGAAACCGACATCGCGGTCCCTGTCCCGGGCGGCTCTCGCCGCCACGCTGCTCGCGGCGTCGCTCGGGATTTCGCTGGCCATGGCCACCTCCGCCGGCGCGGCGACGACCCTCGGCGCTTCGGCCGCCCAGACCGGCCGGTACTTCGGCACCGCCGTCTCGGCCGGGAAGCTCGGCGACTCGACCTACGTGAACATCCTGAACCGCGAGTTCAGCATGATCACGCCGGAAAACGAGATGAAGTGGGACGCCACCGAACCCAACCGGGGGCAGTTCAACTACAGCGGCGGCGACCGCATCCTCAACCAGGCGGTCAGCACCGGCAAGCGGGTGCGCGGGCACGCGCTGCTGTGGTACCAGCAGGAACCGGGCTGGGCGCAGCGCATGGAAGGCTCCGACCTGCGCCAGGCCATGATGAACCACGTCACCCAGGTCGCCACCCACTACAAGGGCACGCTCTACGCCTGGGACGTCGTCAACGAGGCGTTCGCCGACGGCGGCAGCGGTGGCCGACGCGACTCCAACCTGCAGCGCACCGGCAACGACTGGATCGAAGCCGCCTTCCGCGCCGCGCGCGCCGCCGACCCGGGCGCGAAGCTCTGCTACAACGACTACAACACCGACGGCGTCAACGCGAAGAGCACCGGCATCTACAACATGGTCCGCGACTTCAAGGCCCGCGGCGTGCCGATCGACTGCGTCGGGTTCCAGTCCCACCTCACCAACTCCGCGCCCGGGGACTACCAGGCCAACCTCCAGCGGTTCGCCGACCTCGGCGTCGAGGTCCAGATCACCGAGCTCGACATCTCCGGGTCGAACCAGGCCGCGGTCTACGGCACCGTGACCCGCGCCTGCCTGGCCGTCGCCCGCTGCGCCGGCCTCACCGTCTGGGGCATCCGGGACAGCGATTCCTGGCGCACCGGCGCGAACCCGCTGCTGTTCGACAACAACGGCAACAAGAAGGCCGCGTACAACAGCGTTCTCGACGCACTGAACGCGGGCGGCCCGACCGTGCCCACCACCCCGACCACGCCGACCACGCCGACGACCACCACCACCACGCCCACCACGACCACGACCACCCCGGTCCCGGGCGGCTGCAGCGCGTCGGTCTCCCTGAACCAGTGGAACGGCGGGTTCGTCGCAACCGTCAAGGTCACCGCGGGATCCGCCGGTCTCACCGGCTGGCGCGTGACGACGAACCTGCCCGCCGGCGCGGCCGTCACCAGCTCGTGGAGCGCCGGCAACAGCGGCACGACGGGCAGCGTCACGTGGTCCAACGTCAGCTACAACGGCACTGTCGCAAGTGGACAGTCCACCGAGTTCGGCTTCCAGGGCACCGGGAGCGCCGAGGGGGTGACGACCTCGTGCGCCGCAAGCTGACCTGCCTGCTGGCCGCCGTCGTGGCCGCGTTCACCGTCCTGCCCGCCACCGCCCACGCCGACAACCCGATCGTGCAGCACATCTACACGGCCGACCCGGCACCGCTGGTGCACAACGGCCGCGTCTACCTCTACACCGGCCACGACGAAGACGGCTCCACGTACTTCACCATGAAAGACTGGCGCGTCTGGTCGTCCGCGGACATGGTCAACTGGACCGACCACGGCTCGCCGATGAGCCTGGCCACGTTCAGCTGGGCCAAGCAGGACGCCTGGGCCGGGCAGGCCGTCGAGCGCAACGGGAAGTTCTACTGGTACGTCCCGGTGGTCAACCGGGCGACCGGCCGGATGGCCATCGGGGTCGGCGTCGCCGACAGCCCCACCGGGCCGTTCCGCGACGCCATCGGGCACCCGCTCGTCGAAAACGGCGAGATCGACCCGACGGTGTTCATCGACGACAACGGTCAAGCGTACCTGTATTGGGGCAACCCGAACCTCTGGTACGTGCGGCTCAACGCCGACATGACGTCGTACTCGGGCGGCGTCAACCAGGTCCCGCTCACCACGGCCGGGTTCGGCACGCGCCCCAACGGCGGCAGCCGTCCGACGCTGTACGAAGAAGGCCCGTGGGTCTACAAGCGCAACGGCACGTACTACAACGTGTTCGCGGCCAAGTGCTGCTCGGAGTTCATCGCCTACTCGACCTCGCCCGGCCCGACCGGACCGTGGACCTACCGGGGCACGGTGATGCCCACGCAGGGCAGCAGTTTCACCAACCACCCCGGGATCGTGGACTTCAAGGGCAGCTCGTACTTCTTCTACCACAACGGCGCCCTGCCCGGCGGGGGCGGCTACACCCGCTCGGTGGCGGTGGAGAAGTTCGCCTACAACGCCGACGGCAGCATTCCCACCATCACCATGACCAGCGCCGGTCCCCCGCCGGCCGACACGCTGGACCCCTACACCCGGCAGGAAGCGGAAACCATCGCCTGGGGCTCCGGCATCGAGACCGAACCGGCGTCCGAGGGCGGCATGAACGTCGGGTGGATCGAAAACGGCGACAGCATCAAGGTCCGCAACGTCGCCTTCGGCGCGGGCGCGAAGTCGTTCACCGCCCGGGTCGCGTCCGCGGCCGCCGGCGGGACGATCGAGCTGCACCTGGGCAGCGCCACCGGCACGGTCGTCGGCCGCTGCACGGTGCCCGCCACCGCCGGCTGGCAAACGTGGACGTCGGTGTCCTGCCCGGTCTCCGGCACCACCGGCACCCAGGACCTCGTCCTGCGCTTCACCGGTGGCAGCGGCTACCTGTTCAACGTGAACTGGTGGCAGTTCGCCGCCTGATCCCCCCAGCGAAGGAAGCTCATGTCCTCACGTTCGCCGGCGTTGCGGCCGGCCCTGGCGGCGGCCACCGCGGTCGTCGCCGGGGCCGCCGCGACCCTGCTCGCGGTGTCCTCCCCCGCCGCAGCCGCCTCCGGCTGCTCGGTCAGCTACACGAAAACCTCGGAATGGCAGGGCGGCTTCGGCGCGTCCGTGTCGATCACCAACCTCGGTGACGCGATTAGCGGCTGGACCCTGGAGTGGTCGTTCGCCTCGGGCCAGCAGGTGGGCCAGCACTGGAACGCGACGATCACCCAGGACGGCACGCAGGTCAGTGCCAAGAACGTCACCTACAACGCCGCCATCCCCACCGGCGGCAAGGCGGAATTCGGGTTCAACGGCGCCTTCACCTCGGCCAACCCGGATCCGGTGTCGTTCCGGCTCAACGGCACCACCTGCACCGGCCGTGTCGACACGCCGACTCCGACCACGACGACCCCGACCACCACCAGCACGCCGACCACCACCACGACGCCGAACCAGCCCTCCACCTTCACGAACCCGGTGGTGTGGCAGGACTTTGCGGACGGCGACATCATCCGCGTCGGCGACACCTACTACTACTCAGCCTCCACGATGCACTACTCGCCGGGCGCGCCGATCCTGCGCTCCTACGACCTGGTGAACTGGGAGTACGCCGGGCATTCGGTGCCGAAGCTGGACTTCGGCGCCAAGTACGACCTGAACGGCGGACGCGGCTACGTCCGCGGCATCTGGGCGTCGTTCCTGAACCACCGGGCCAGCAACAACACCTTCTACTGGGGTGGCTGCATCGACTTCGCCAAGACCTACATCTACACCGCCACCGCGGTGGACGGCCCGTGGTCGCGGCACACGACGATCGACAAGTGCTACTACGACGCCGGGATGCTCGTCGACGACGACGACACGATGTACGTCGCCTACGGCAACACCACCCTCAGCGTCGCCCAGCTGTCCCCCGACGGGAAGACGGAAGTCCGCTCGCAGCAGGTGTTCCAGACGCCGTCGAACATCGGCACCCTGGAGGGTTCGCGGTTCTACAAGCGCAACGGCAGCTACTACATCTTCGCCACGCGCCCGGCCAACGGCCAGTACGTCCTGAAGGCCAGCAACCCGTTCGGCCCCTACACCGTGCAGCAGGTGCTGCTGGACCTGCCGGGCCCGATCCAGGGCGGCGGCGTGCCGCACCAGGGCGGGATGGTGCAGACGCAGAACGGCGACTGGTACTACATGGCCTTCGTCGACGCCTACCCCGGCGGGCGGGTCCCGGTGCTGGCCCCGATCACCTGGACGGCCGACGGCTGGCCGCGGCTGCAGACGGTCAACGGGCGCTGGGGCGTCACGTACCCGAAGCCGAACCTGCCGCCCCCACCCCGCCAGGTCGAGCCGATGACCGGCACGGACACCTTCGCCGGTCCCACGCTGAAACCGCAGTGGGAGTGGAACCACAACCCGGACCCGACGAAGTTCTCCGTCGGCAACGGGCTGAAGCTGTCCACCGCCACGGTCACCAACGATCTCTACTCGGCCCGCAACACGCTGACCCGCCGCATCCAGGGGCCCAACTCCACGGGCACCGCCACGCTCGACCTGAGCTCGATGCGTGACGGCGACCGGACCGGGCTGGCGATGCTGCGCGACTCGTCGGCGTGGATCGGTGTCAAACGCGACGGCGGCCGCAACCGCGTCGTGATGGTCACCGGCCTGACCATGGACGGGAGCTGGAACACGACCGGCACCGGAACCGAGGTGGCGGCCGCGGATCTGCCGGGCACGAAGATCTGGCTGCGCGCCAACGCCGACATCCGCCCGGGCAGCGGCCGCCAGGCCCGGTTCTCCTACAGCACGGACGGAACGACGTTCACGCCGCTGGGCAGCGCCTTCACGCTGAACAACGCGTGGCAGTTCTTCATGGGCTACCGGTTCGCGGTCTTCGACTACGCGAGCCAGGCCCTCGGCGGCTCGGTCACCCTCCAGCGATTCGACCTGACCACGCCGTAGCACGCCACGGGGTGGCCGCCGCAGCCCGGCGGCCACCCCCGCGGCCTACTTCCAGGACTCGATCTCCTGGATCACCTCACGGGTCAGCCGCACCGCTTCGTTCGCCTTCTTGTCGGCCGCCACCCCCGCGTGGATGCCGACGGCGGCCGGCGACCGCTCCTCGAGGTAGGGCGACACCGGCGCCCCGCTTTCGCCACCGGAGGTGGAGATCCGGTAGCTCAGGATGCGGGTGCCCGGCGGGCTGAGGAGCTTGCCGCTGTCGTACCACAGCGAGTTCTCCGGTGCCTTGTCGTCCGGGTAGCCCGCGACCTGCCACGTCCCGGCCGTCAGGTCCGCGTCGGAGGCCGCGGTCAGCCGGTAGAG
Source organism: Amycolatopsis sp. CA-128772 (assembly GCF_002904295.1). Taxonomy (GTDB): domain Bacteria; phylum Actinomycetota; class Actinomycetes; order Mycobacteriales; family Pseudonocardiaceae; genus Amycolatopsis. Next base: position 90,751 of record NZ_PPHG01000072.1, on the reverse strand, counting down.
CGTCACCGAAGACGGCAGCGCCGTCGTGAGCCGGACCAGGCAGTAGTCGTAGGGCCGGCCGCCGGACGGGTACTGGCCCGGGTAGGTCCACGCGGTCGCCTTGGCCACGCCGAACGGCGTCCGGGTGGCGTCCCGCCCGGCCTCGAACGTCACCGCGACGGCCCGGCCGCCGTGGTCCCGGTCGAAGACCGCGTGGGCCGCGGTCACCACGTACTGCGGGGCGATCGCGAAACCCGTCGACTCCAGCACTTCGCCGTCGGGCATCGTCGCCGAGAGCAGGCCGAGGCCCGACCAGGGCGCCTGGGTGGTCTGCTGCACCCGCTCCCGGCCGTCGGGCGGGAACGGCATCCCGACCCGGGCGTGGCTGCGGACGGGGTGGTGGAACACGGGCAGGGTGATGGTCATGGCGTTGCCTCCAAGGGGTTTCGTGGTCAGACCTTGACGCGGCGGGGAGTGGCCGAGCGGCGCGGGCGCGGCGCGGGCACCAGGCCGCCGGTGATGGCTTCCTCGATGCGCGCCAGCACCTGGTCGACCTCTTCGGGCGAGGCCGCGGTGATCTCCGGGCTGCCGTCTTCCCGGATGCCGCCGATCGACGGGTACTCCGTGAGCGTGATGGTGTTCAGCGTCGCGACCATCGTCGAGTACTGCTGCGGTGTCCACTCACCGGACTCGACCTTCGCCATGTAGAGGAGCAGCTTCTTCCGCTTGGCTTCCTTCTCGGTGTCGATGCGGTTCTGCAGCCCGTCGTGCTTGGCCTTGGTGACGCAGCCCTGCTGCATCTGCTGCAGGTCGTAGAAGTGGCTCTCGGTGCTCGCCGCGCACGGCACCGCCAGCGCCATCGAGCTGTTGAACCGGACCGGCATCATCCCTTCGAACGAGACCTTCTGGTCGAAGGTGATTTCCTGGTTGAAGAAGTTGCTGACGTACCCGACGTTGATCGAGGTGGTGAACGGCAGCAGTTTCGACGACCACTTCTCGTCTTTCGTGGGTTCCTGCGGCGTCGGGTTCGGTTCGAACTTGAACAGGCCTTCCCCCGCGGTGATCTGCTTGTTGATCGCCTCGAACAGCGTCTTCGTGCTGTTGAGCATCTGCCAGCCGAACTCGTTGCCGCCGCCGCCCTGGACGTACCGGATGTCGACGATGTTGTTCGTGATCAGTTCCTGGGTGATCTTGTCGATGCTGGTGCCCAGGTTGAACCAGCCCAGGTTCAGCCCGACGTCGACCTTCGTCCGGGTGTACTCCCAGACCTTCCGCAGGTCGGCGTGGATCTCCGCCACCCACGGGTCGGCGTACAGCTCGGCCTCGCCCGAAAGGTTGATCGCGAAGTCCGGCCGCGGCACCGCGTTGTCCTGTTCGCTGCCCACCAGCTCGGCGAACAGGCTGTTGCCGCTGCCGATCTGGTAGCCGGTGCTGGCGCCCAGCGACAGCTCGTTGGGGAAGGTCGCGGAGCCGCCGGTACCCATGTCCACGATGTGCTTGGCGAAGATCGGCTGCACGGTGACGTTGTTCAGCACGAGCGGCACCAGGTTCGGCTTCTTGACGCCGTAGACGTCCCCGATGACCTTGGTGATGTTGGCCCGCTGGGCGGTGGTGAGCTCCGGCACGGCGGTCCCGGAGAGGTTGCCGCCGACGCAGCTCTGGTAGTTGCCGTTGCCCATGTCGACCCAGTAGGGCGCGGCGTTCACGCCGTAGTAGTCGACCTTGAAGCTGCGCAGCGTCTCGTCGAGGACCGAGTCGATCCGCAGCGGGAAGTAGTGGAACATGTCCGGCTTGTCTTTGTCCTGGTAAGCAACGACACCGTCCGCCGCAGCGGGACGGTTGAGCCTTCCGGTCATGGGAAACTCCAGAAAAGGGAAGGGAACAACGGATACGTGGTCCGGCGGCCGCCGCTTTTCACGCCTCAGCCACGGTACGCAGAATTCCCGCGCGGCCATCAGTCCACGAACTGATGACCTTCACTCACCGCGGGTCACAACGCCTTCCGGTTTTCCCCCGGTCCGGCATGATCATGCCGCCAAGCGGACCGCATTCCCGCTCCGGGCACCGGCTGCGCTCCGGCTGCGCTCCGGCTGCGCTCCGGCTGCGCCGGCGAAACCCGTTGGCCACCAAGCCGAAGACGACGAGTGAGCACGGCTGCTCCACGCGGGGGAAACGCTTCCCGTTCCGGGGTAATCACGCCCGGGCTATTCCGCCGTCCGGCATCCGGTATTCCCCGGCCCGGGACCCGGCATTGGTCGAAACGGGGCGAGTTGCGGCGTCAAAGGCCCAATGCGCTCGCCAACAACGCGCCCACCGCCGCCCGGTGCGCCACCCGGTCCTCCCACCGCAGCAACCGGCCCGCCTCCACCACCACCCCGAACCCCGCGTGCACCAGTACCCGGGCCTGGCGCGCGTCCAGCTCCGGCCGGGCCGCGCGCAGGTGCTGCTCCCACACCGCGATGTGCTCGCGCTGCGCCGCCACCAGTGGCCGCCGCAGCGTCGGCGGCAGTCCCGCGATTTCCGCGTCGGCCACGCTGGTCAGGACGTGCTGCTCGAAGCTGTACGCCACGTACGTCGCGGTCAGGGCGGCCAGGGCGTCGTGCGGGCCGGCCGTTCCGCGGAGGTTGTGCTCGACCGCCTGGGCCAGCAGGCCCGCGGCCTGCAGGCACGCCGCCGCCAGGATGTCCGCCTTGCCCGGGAAATACCGGTAGAGGGCCGACGGGACCAGGCCCACCGCCTCGGCGATCCGGCCGTTCGTGACCGTCGCGAACCCGTCGCGCTCGAACAGCGGGACGGCGGCCGCGAGGATCTCCGACCGGCGGGTGCGGGGCACCGGCGCGGCCGGGAGTTCGACGACGCGGGCGTCCGTCGCCGGCTCGGTCGCGGCCACGCGCAGGGCCGCCTGCTGCAACAGGGTCTCGACCCGGCGCTGCGCGATCGAGGTGTGGTGCATCGTGACGGACCCGATCGCCCCCAGCGCGGCCACCGTCCGCAGGCGCTCGCCGGGCCCCGGGTGCGCGCGCCGCACCACGTCCGCGACGCGCCCCACGACCTGCGCGAACTTCGCCCGCAGCAGCCGGCGGTCCGCGCGCTCGAGGTAGCGGGCCTCCCAGCGGTACACGCCGCCGGCCGCGCGGTGGGCGACGGTGACCCGGGTGACCGCGGCCAGGACGTCCGCCGGCGCGGCATCCGCCGGAACCTCGGCGAGCGCCGCGATCAGCCGGTCGGCCATGACGTTCGCGCACTCGGCGAACAGCGCGTACTTGTTCGGGAAGTGCCGGTACAGCGCGGCCGCGGTGATGCCCACGCGCGCCGCGATCTCCTCCATCGACGCCGCGTGGTAGCCGCGCTCGCTGAACGCCGTCGCGCCCGCCTCGACGATAAGCTGCCGCCGGTTGCGCGGCCGGACCGCCGCGGTGGGCCCGGCCGTCACCGCGGCCGCCGGGAAGGGGTGCGCCGACTCGGGACCATGACCGCCATCAAACCACAGGCCCGCCGGGTCTTGCCGCCGCGCGAGTCACCTCCTATGTTAATGGAGAATCTCCTCTTGACGCCCGGCTCTACTCCCTACTGCTTTCCATGTAAGCGAGGTAAGTAAATGAGCAATCTCAGCAGGAGGAACGTCCTTACGCTTGGTGTCGCGCTGGGCCTGGTGAGCGCGGCGAGCGTCGCCGGAGTGCCGGCCTGGGCGGCCGGCGCCGATCCGTGGTGGGTCTGGGACGACGAGGTGGACCGCCTGGTCGCGGGCCTCGTCGACGGCGGCCGGGTCCCCGCGGTCAACACCGCGCTGCGGCCGTGGGCGAACAACGGCGACGCGCTGCCCCCTGGCCTGCCGGCCGACCTCGCCGCCTACCTCGGGCGGGTCAACCGGCTGCCGTCCTGGGCCGACGCCGCCAAGCTGCGCCGCGCGGCCGACTTCAACCGCCGCAAGGACACCTACCTGTTCCTGCTCTACGGCCTCGGCAGCGGCATCATGAGCACCGTCATCCCGCGGGAGGCGCGGTCGGTCTACTGGTCGGCGGGCGGAGCGGACATGCAGGACCGCGCGGCCAAGACGTTCACCTTCGGCTACGACCTGAGCGACCTGAACGCGTTCGAACCCACCGGCCAGTTCGTGGTCACGGCGAACAAGACCCGGCTGGTGCACGCCGCGGTGCGCCACCTGCTGCCGCAGTCGCCGCACTGGCGGGCGGTCGCCGACGAGCAGGTGCCGATCAGCAACGGCGACATCCTGGTCACCTTCCACAGCCTCGGCACCTTCGTGCACCGGAAGCTGCGCGAGTGGCACGTCCCGATGTCGGCCGCGGACGAGGACGCCTTCCTGCACCAGTGGCAGGTCGCCATCCACCTGCTCGGCGTGCGCGACGAGTTCATCCCGAAGACGTGGGCCGAGGCGGACGCGCAGTCGGCGCAGGTGCTCACCCCGCTGCTCGCCCCGACGGACGAGGGCAAAGAGCTGGCCGCGGACCTGCTCGGGCTGACCGCGCAGATCGACCTGGGCGTCACCCGCGGGTTCCTCGACGAATTCGTCCGGTACGTGCTCAGCGACGAGGTGGGCGACTGGCTCGGCCTGCGGCGCAACTACGCGGCGGCCGCGCTGGTCCGCACCGGGTGGCCGGCCTACATCGCCTTCCGCGAGGGCCTGCTGCCGATCGCCCCGGCCGGTTTCCACCTCTTCGACCAGTTCCTGCGCGCGATCGCCATGCTGTTCCTCAACAAGGCGTCGTCCCCGGTGAGCACGCCGATCACCATCCCGACCGGCAACCGCCCCGGTGCCTGACGCGGCGAGGGCGGCCCGCCGGAGCGGGCCGCCCCACCGGCGTCAGCAGAAGTACTGCGCCAGGACGTAACCGCCGTAGGGCGAGTTGATGTGCCACCACACGTTGTCGTTGTGGTTGTCGACGTTCACCCGGACGCCGTAGCCGATGGTCTCGCCCGGGATGGCCGGGCCGGCCGGGTACGAGCGGACCGTGACGCTGTCCGCGCCGCACTGCCAGCGGACCTCGTCCACCGAACTGCCGCTGGCTCCGGCGATCCCCGGCGCCGCCAGGCAGACCGCCGCGGCCACCAGCACACCCGCTCCGATGACGTTCTTCGCACTGCGCACGATCGTTCCCTTCCGTTCAGTCGTTGTCGTTGTAGAGAGAGCCCGGCCGCTGGACGCAGCCGATCGGCAGGAAGCCCCAGCCGAGCACGGTGTCGCGCACCACGGCCGCCTGGCCGTCGCGCGTGGTGAAGCGGTAGCGGACGCTGCTCTGCGGCGCGCCCGCCGCCGTCGCCCAGTGACCGCCGTTCGACGCGAAGTCGGTTCCGTAGAAGTAGTTGAAGTACAGCGTGCACGCCGGGTTGGCCGGCACGGAGCTGCCGTCGGTGGCCTGGTGGGCCGGGGCGTTGTAGTCGCGGCCCACGGTCAGGCGGTGGGAGATCGTCGCCTGCGTGGTGGCCGAACAGCTGTCCGCGACCGGCCCTGCGTCGGCCCCCATCGAGCCCGGGAGCACCCAGCCGCACATGTTGACCGTCGTCTGGGCGCGGCCGTAATGCCAGTTGGCGCTCGTCGTGACCTCGTCGTCGAAGGTGTCGCCCGGCATGGCCCGGCCGACGTAGTACCCGCTCGGCTTATTGACGATCCAGCTGCCACCCCCGTCGATGGGCGCCCCGGTGCTCGGCGACGGCGCGGTCTTGATCCGGTGCACCTCCCCGGCGTCCGCGGCCGGTGCCGCCGTCAGCAGCGCCAATCCGGCCGTGACGGCCACGGCGAACGCGGCCCGCGATCGGAATTCCGCCATCGCACCTCCTTTCGTTCGGTAATCGGTGACCTCACCGAATGGATCCTGGTGAACGGCCGACGGCGGCGGCTAGGGTTCGGGACGCATCCGGACGAATCCGGACGGAAACGGGGCGAAGATGCTGACCGGAACGACGGCACAATTGATCGACGATCTGCGCGGGATCCGCCGGAGAAACGGCATGCCGAGCTTCGCGGAACTGGCGCGAAGAACCGGCTTCCCCCGCAGCACGCTGCACGACGCGCTCCGGGGTGACCGCCTGCCGGCCTGCGACCTGGTCGTGGCGCTGGCCGAGGCGTGCGGAGAACCGGGCCCGCTGTGGAAGGAGCGCTGGATCGCCGCCTCCGCCGCCGAGCAGGACGACCCCCGTCCGCCGGCGTCCGGCGGCCGTCCGGCCACGTCCGGGACGGCGCCGGCCAGGCGGATCAGCGTCCGGGTCACGCTGGTGGTGACCGCCGCGGCGGCGTTGACCGGCGCCGGCGTGGCGCTGCTGGGCACCGCGGACGAACCGTGCGTACCCGCCCGCGACTACCGCGTCACCCGCGCGGGGGCGGTCCTCGACGCGGCCGGCAGCCCGATCGGCGAGGTCCGCACCGCCGACGTCGTCCAGGTCCGCACGCTGACCCACGACCGCTACCCGCACCGCTACTTCGGCACGGTCGCCCGCACCGGGATCAGCGGCTACGTCGACGAAGCCAAGCTGACGTACACCGCGCCCCGCTGCACGTCATAACCGCGACCGGGAAACGGCGGCACCATTCCCGGTGCCGTAGGATCGGGTTCCTTCTCGCGGGGGAGCGATGATCTTGGGGAGTTCGATGACCGGCGGTACGCCGTCCGATCCGGCGGGTGGCAGTTCTTCGAAGAACAGCATTCACGGAAATACCGGCCAAGCCGTGCAGGCCCGTGACATCAACGGCGACGTCTACGTCGGCCGGCGACCCGCCCGGCCGCGGTGGTGGTGGGTGATCGGCGGCCTGGTGGTCCTGCTCGCCGGCACCGGCGCCGTCCTCGTGCTGCAGCCGTCCGGGCCGGCCGAGCTGCGGGTGACCGCGGACCTGTCGGCCAACGACACCGAGCCGTGGGGCTACGCGAGCGCAGATCCCGGATTTCCGGGGCCCGAGCTGGCCGCCCGGCTCGCCCGCCCCGGGGCCGCCATGGATTCCGAGCTGGCGCACGACGTCCGGGTTTCCGGCGGCGCGAGCCTGCTGCACCAGGTCATCCGCCTGCACCTCGAGGGCCCGCGGACCGGGCAGGTCGTCGTCACCGACATCAGGGCCGTCATCCGCAAGCGGCTGCCGCCGTTGAGCGGCGCTCTCGTGTGGTCTCCCCCGCAGGGCGCCGAAGATTCGGCGCAGACGCTTCTCGAACTGGACGACCGGTTCCCGGTTCTGCAATCGGCCGTGCGCGACGCCACCGGGAACCGGAACTTCCCGGCGGGCCCGTACTTCCCGGCGCACACGATCCCGCTCCCCGCCGGCGGCACCAGCGAGGTGATCGTGACCGCCTCGGCGGCCAAGGGCGCCTACGACTTCGACCTCGCTGTGTTCTCCCAGTCCGGTAAGGAAATCAAGCAGACGACAGTGGACGACGCCGGGAAGCCGTTCCGCGTGAGCGGATTCCCCTGCAGCGGCCCGGGGCAGGCGTCGTACCGCACCTTGTATTTCGCCCAGGCCGACACCACCGTCTCCCGTGAGCCGGATCCGGAGCACTTCGACGGTGTGAGCGAATGCTGATCATGGGGGAATCCGTGCGCAGAAAAACTCTGTGGCTCGCGGCGATCGTGGTGCTGGTGCTCGCCGGGGGCGGCTGGCTGCTGACCCTCGGGCACGAGCCGGAAGCCGCCGTGGCGCCGCCGGCCGCACCGGCGTGCGGGCCGGTCACGACGGCCGACTCGACCGGCCGGCCCCTCGACGAACGGCTCCTCACCCCGGTGCGTGCGGCGCACGACGCGGCCTGCCACCGCGACTACGCGGCCCTGGCCCGCCTGATGGACCGCCCGTTCGGCACCCGCAGCCCGGACGCGGCCCTCGCCGAGCTGCGGGAGAACGACGGCGCCCCGCTGACGATCCTCGCCCAGACCCTCGAGGTCCCCGCCCTCGCCGACCAGGGCGGGCTGACGTACTGCCACCCACACGGGGCGATCGCGGTCTTCGCCCGGGGCACCCCGGACCACCAGGGCAAACTGACGGACTTCACGCTCACCGGCGACAACCCCATGGAAGAGGCCTGCTACGAGGCCAACCCGCGGTAGGCCGGCGCCGGACGCGAGCCCCGGCCGGCGGGCGCGGTCCACGGCGTGCGCCCCCAGGGCTTGGCGACCGAAAGCCACGTCATGAACAGGAACGCCACGAGGTTGAGAGCGGCGCCGTAGGCCAGCGGCCCGGCGACCGGGCTCTCCACCCCGCGGGCGCCGGCGGCCATGCTCTCCTCCACCCAGACCCCCAGGCCGAACGTGCTGTACCCGATCACGGCCACGGTGAGCACCAGCTTCACCAGCACCCACCAGTAGCGGGCGACACCCCACTTCGTCACCACGCAGAGCAGGAGCCCGCCGGCGAGGCTGGCGAACGCCGCGGGGATCACCACGAATTCGTCGACCCGGTCGATCATCAGGTAGCAGACGTTCCGCACGTCCGGCCGGTCGGTGTAGCCGGCCGTCATGGCCAGGACGACGTTGGCGGCGCCGGCCCCCATCCAGCCGACCGACACGACCACGTGGACGAACACCAGCAGCTGCCGCAGCCGCTTTCCCGCGATCCGGCCCACCTCACTCCCCTTCCGGCCGTCAAGGATTGAGCAGGACGATCGCCGCGTTGAGGGCCGTGGCGAACAGGGTCCACGCCAGGTACGGCACCTGCAGCGCGGCGGCCGCCTTCGAGCGGCGGCGGAACACCACGAGCGTGCCGGCGACGACCACGTCGAGCACCACGATCTCGACCAGCGCCGGCGTGTACGCGCCGGCGGCGAAGAACAACGGCGTCCACGCCGCGTTCAGCACCAGGCCGGCCGCGTACCAGGCGAATTCACGGCGCGTCCCCGATGCCCGCCAGAACAGCCAGCCCGACACGGCGATCAGGACGTACAACACCGTCCACACCGGACCGAACAGCCACGACGGCGGCGCCCAGGCCGGCTGCGCGAGTCCGGTGTAGACAGCTCGTGACTGCGTCGCGGCCAGGCTGCCGACAACGGCGACCGCGGCCACCACGGCGAGGAAGCCGGCCAGGGCCAGCGGGGACCGAGCGGACCTGGGCAACGTCGTCATACCGGTTCTCCCGTCGTCGAATCGACCAGGCCGGCCGGCGCGGCCGCGGTGCCGAGCAGGTGCGCGAGCGCGTCGGCCAGGTGCGGGTGCCGGAACTCGTGCCCGGTTTCGCTCAGCCGCCGCGGTTCGACCCGCTGGCCGGCGAACGCCAGCTCCCGGGCCCCGTCGGCCCCCAGCAGGAGCCGCGGGCCGAACGAGGGCACCTTGAGCAGCGTCGGGCGTTTGAGCACGCGGCCGAGGACGCGGGTGTAATCCGCGTTGCGCACCAGCTCCGGGCTCACCGCGTTGACCGCCCCGGACAGCTCCGGATCGGCCACCGCGCGCAGGTAGACGTCGGCGAGGTCGTCGATCCCGATCCACGGCATCCACGGCCGCCCCGCGCCGAGCGGCCCGCCCAGCCCGGCGGCGAACAGCGGGTACTGCAGCCGCAACAGGCCACCGCGCGGGCTGAGCACCAGCCCGGTGCGCACCCGCACCACCCGGTGTCCGGCCACCACCGCCGGCTCCGTCGCCGCTTCCCACTCGGCGACCACGTCGGCGAGGAACCCCTGTCCTCGCGCGCTTTCTTCGGTGAGCACCTCGTCCCCGCGGTCCGGCCCGTAGAACCCGACGGCGGACGCGCAGACGAACACCGTGGGCCCGTCGGCGGTCCGCGCGGCGAGGGTGGCAAGCGCCCGCGTCGGCCCGATCCGGCTGTCGCGCACGGCCCGCCGGTGCCGTTCGTCGAACCGGCCGGCCACCGAAGCCCCGGCCAGGTGCACGACGACATCGACCCCGGCGAGCAGGTCGGCGGCGGGGTCCTCCGGCCGCCACTCCCGCTCCCCGGCCGCCACCGCGGGCCGCCGCACCAGCCGGACGACCCGGTGTCCCCCGGTGGTCAGCAGGGCGGTCAGGGCGGTCCCGACGAGGCCGCTCGCCCCGGTCACGGCCACGGTCAGCGGCTCGTGCCGGTACCGCTGGTGCGCGGCCAGGTCGGCGGCCAGCTGCCGGTGCCGGTAGGCGAACATCGCCCGCAGGAAGGCTTCCGGCACGGGCGTGTCGACCTGATCGGTGACGGCCGTCCGGCCGGGCCCGGCCGGCTCGAACCGGTGGGTGTGACACCACCGGAGCACCGGGCCGGCCAGCCGATCGACGAACTGCCGCGGCGGCGCGTACCCGGCCGCATCGTGGGCGGCCACCCAGGGCAGCCCGCCAGGCAGCACGAGTTTGGCCGTGCCGTCCCGCAGCGAGCGGGCTTCCGCCGCGACACGCACGGGCTGCCACGGCGGGGTGAGCCGCGTGATCGCCCCGGGCCGCGCGTGCCAGGCGAAGACGTCGTCGACCGCCGACCGGACAACGGACCGGAACACCTTGACCACACGCCACCTCTCGATGCACAGACGATGCACTGTGCCGAAGTCTAGAGCGGTTGGCGGTCATTCGCGCGGCGAAGCATGGTTAAGCGATGCAGATTCGATGCATCCCCCGGGGCCGACGTCGCGACCGCCTGTTCCTGCAGGGAAACCTGCTTCCGGCGCTCGTTGATCTCCGGGTCGTCGCACTCGAACTCTTCGAGGTTCGTGGTCGCGGCGATCCCGATCGGGGCCAGCGCCTGCCGGACCTCGCCCGTGAGGTCGTTGTACTTGGTGATGAAGTCGAGGATCGTCCGTTCGGCCGAAACCCGCCGGAAATACCCGTCCACAGTGGACAGCAGAACCTTCTCGACGAGCTGCTTCACGGTCGCCCGCCCTCCGATGTCCTTCGTCGTCCCGAACCGCAGGACCAAGCTCGGAGCCGCTTCCCGGGGGATCTGCACGGTCTGCTTCATCTCCAGCCGGACCGTGTGCCCCTGCACGTTCAGCACGATCTGGTCGAGCGAGGCGTCCAGGTTCGCGTCGGGTTCCGGACGACGTGGGCGAACACGGGTTCAGCGAATAGCGCCGGAGTCGTGCAGGGTCTCCTGCCGGACGCCCGTCCGGCCGTCGGCGGCCAGGAAGACCCACGGCTCCTGGAAGCTGTTGTGGCCGGGCACCGGCGGCGCCACCGAGGACCGGTTGCCGGCGCCCTCGACGCCCAGGTGCGTCACGACGACCCCGGTTTCGGCGACTGTCCGGAACGTGGCCCCGGGGCACGGTCACGGCTTCGTACACGAACGGCAGCAGCCACAGGCGGCTGTCGGCCCGGCGGGTCCCGGCCTGCAGGCCCTGGCCCGCCTGCTGACGGCCGTCCTGGCTGCGACCGGCGCCGTCGGGCCCGGAACCGGCTCGGCGGCCATCGCCGGCACGAGCGCGTGCGCGCTCCCGTCGACGTACCGCTGGTCCTCGAGCGGCCCGCTGGCCGACCCGAAGGCGGGCTGGATCGCGCTCAAGGACTTCAGCAACGTGGCGGCCGCCCAGAACGGGATGTCCTCCGGCACGGTCGCGCACACGCTGTTCTCTTTCGCCCCGAAGAACATTCGGGTGCTCGCCTACCACCAACAGCGGCGCCAACCGGACCAACGACATCAGCCACGGCGACCTGGTCCGCAGCAACCCCGGCCAGACCAAGACCATCGACCCCGGCAACCGGCAGCTGCTGTACCAGGGCCGGAACCCGAGCTCCGACGGCACCGACTACAACCACCTCCCCTGGCGCCCGGCCGTGCTCACCCGGCAGCACTGAGCACCCCGCAGTGTCGCGTCTTTGTCCTGGACCGGCGGCCGTCCCGGCCACTACGTTGACGGGATGGCCGCCGGGGAGACGCTGGAACAGCACGAGTGGACGGCCCGCCTGGGTGCGGGAAAACTCGCCGGCACGCCGCACCTGACGGCCGACGACGCCCTCGCGTTGCTCGCGGAGATCGCCCACGCACGGGTCGTCCGCCAGGACCCCCGGACAGTTCTCGACCTGGCGACCGGATCACGCCGGCTCGGCGGCATCGAGCGCGCCGAGGTGATCCGGTTGCTCACCGGCTGCGGCCTGTTCACCACCGAAGCCAGCGGTTTTTCCTTCGCCGACGAGGATCTGGCGCACTACCTCGCCGCGCGGCACCTCGCGCACCGTCACCCGCGGGGGCCGAAGTGGTGGCAGCCGTGGACCGGGAAGTACCTCGCTCCGCGGCCGGACTGGCCGTGGCCGGCCCTCGAAACCCACCTCTACCTCGCGGCGTTGTGGTGGCCGGCCGCGCGGGCCGCCGTCGAACGGCGCCTGAACCGGCTGCTGAGCGACGAGCACTGGTACCCGAACATCCGGTTCGTGCTGGAGCTCCTCCGGCGCAACCTGGTCCCGGGCAGCGACTTCACCGGCCGGGCCACCGAACTGCTGCGTGAAGAGCTGCGCGGGGACCGGTTGGACGACGGGCACTGGCTCGCCGGGGCGGACTGGCTGCACTCGCTCGACCCCACGGCCGCCAGGAAGATCCTGGACGACCTCGTCCGCGACCCCCAGGTCGGCGCCCGCCCGCAACGCCGGCTCCTCGCCGTCGACGAGCTGGCCAAACACGAGCCCGCCCGGGCGCGGGAGAACCTCGCGATCCTGGCCACGGGCCTGGTCGGCAAGCCGGCGGACCGCCTCGAAACCGCGCGGCTGATCGGCGAGCGGGACAGCGCACTGGGCGTGCGGGCGATGCTGACGCTCGCGCAGCTGCCCGTCATGCGTGACCTGCGGGCCCCGGCGGCGATCGCGGCCGGCTCGCCCGAGCTCATGCGTGAGCTGACCGAGCAGCGGCACGGCCTGCCGGACGACCGCCGGCTGGACCTGCTCGCGGACCTGCTGTCCCGGGACGCCGGCGCGGACCTGGGCACGGCCGGGCGGATCGCCGCCACCGCCACCGAACCGGAAACCCCCGCGCGCGTCGCGGCGCTGGTGCACCCGCACGACCACGCGGCGGCCATGGGGATCCTGGACGCCGTGGCGTGGTCGGCCGAAGCGGGCGGCCAAGCCCGCCTGCACGCGGTGAAGCTGATCGGCGAGTTCGCCCCCGGCCAGGCGATCCCGGCCCTGCAACGGCTTTCGCGGGAATCGTCCGTGGACGGGGAGAGCCGCTTCGCCGCGGCGAGGCACATCGTCGAACGACACGGCGGCCCGGTCACGGCGCTCGTCGACCTCGCCGAAGACAAGGACGCGGCCGAGGACGCCCGGGTCCGCGCCGCGACCCTGGTGGGCAAGACCGAGCCGACGGCCGCGGCCCGCCTGCTCGTCGCCATCGCCCCACGCCGCCTGGACGTCCTCAAGCGCGCCGCCGACCTCGACCCGAAGGTCGGCGCGGCGGCCATGGACCGGCTGGCGGCGAACGCGCAGATCTCGGGCGAGCGCCGGATCGCCATGGTCGAGGCCGCGGGCGCGAAGCTGGACCGCACGACGCGCATCCGGTTGTACACCCGGATCGCCGAGACCAGCCAGGACGACGCCGCGATGCAGGCGGCCGCCAAGGTACTGGCCTCGGACTCGACCCGCGGCCGGCGCCTGATGGCCGATCTCGCAGCCCGGACCACGGCGGGCCACCAGTACCGCGTCAAGGCGGCCCTCCAGGCCGGCGAGGCGGCCACCCCGGTCCTGCGCGAGCTGTCCACCGACCCCACCGTGGCGGACGACCTGCGGTTCAAGGCGGCGACGGCGCTGGGCCGCTACGACCGGAAGCTGGCCGAGCCGGCGTTGCGCGACCTGGCCGGGAAGGGCCGCCCGGACGACCTGCGGCTGCAGGCCGCGCTGGCGCTGCGCGGAAAGCACGGCGTCAAGGCTTTGGTGTCGATCTCGCAGGACGGGCGCGTGAAGGACGAGCTCCGGTTCCAAGCGGCCCTGGGGGCGAAGCAGCAGGACACCGCGGCCGGACGTGCGGCGATGGGTGCGTTGGCAGGGGACTCCCGGATTTCCGAGCGGATCCGCAACCAGGCGCGGCGCCACCTGCGTTGAGACGGCGGCTTTCGCGGTGCCGCAGGCGGATCACCTGAAGTCCCCGGCGTGATCGGCGGCCCATTCGGCGAAGCTGCGCGCCGGACGGCCGGTCACCTCCCGGACGGTTCCCGTCGTCGGCTGCGGCCGGTCCACCAGAGCCGCCAGCCGCCGGATCCGGGCCTCGATCACCTCCGCCGAGCCCACGCGCCCCAGGCCGCGCGCCTCGAAAGCCGCGGTGAGCTCCCGGCGGTAGTCGTCGAGATCCTGCGCCTCCACCACCACCGCACGCCCGGCCGCGCGGCCGATCAGCGACGCCTGCTCCCGCACCGTCAGCGACTCCGGCCCGGTCAGCTCGTACGCCGCACCCCCGTGCCCGGACGACGTCAGCGCGCACGCGGCCACCGCCGCGATGTCGGCTTCGTGGATCAACGCCGAATGCGACGACGGGAACGGGTCGCGCACCACCCCGCCGCGCACGGACCCCGCCCACAGCAACCGGTTCGCCGCGAACCCCCCGGGACGCAGGAACGTCCACGCGATCCCCGACTTCCGCACCGCCTCCTCCGCTTCGCCGTGGGCGCGCGTGATCGCGTCCGCCGACGCCGGGTCCGCCCCCGACGCCGACAGCAGCACCACCTGCGTCAGCCCGCCCGCCCGCGACAGGAACCCGCCCAGGCCGGCCGTGCCCGCGTAGAGGAACGCCTTCGTGACGCCCTCGAGCGCCACGTCCCAGCTTCCCGGCCGGGCCAGGTCGGCCGCGACCACCGCCACCCCGCCGGGCAGCCGGGCGCGGCCCGGGTCGCGCCCGGCCGCCCGGACTTCGTGGCCGCTGTCGAGCAGTTGTCCCACCAGCGCGCGGGCGACGTTCCCGCGGGCGCCGGTCACCAAGATCGTCATGCGCCCAGCTTCGCCGCCGGGACGCGGCGCGGGGTAGGCACCGGCGGTACCACCCCCGGCGCGGGCGATGATGGCAGCGTGGACAGGATGGAACTGGGCGGCTTCCTGCGCAGCCGGCGGGCCCGGCTGCAGCCCGCCGACGTCGGCCTCGAGCCCGGCCCGCGGCGCCAGGCACCGGGGTTGCGGCGCACCGAAGTCGCCCTGCTCGCCGGGATCTCCCTCGACTACTACGTCCGGCTCGAACAAGGCCGCGGACCGCACCCGTCGGACCAGGTGCTCACCGCCCTCGGGCGCGCACTGCGCCTGACCGGCGACGAACACGCCTACCTGCTCCGGCTGGCGCGACCGGCGCCCCCGCCCGCCCCGCGGCCGGTGCCCGGCAACGTCCTGCGGCTGCTCGACCGGCTCGGCGACGTGCCCGCGATGGTGATCGACGCGCGTTACGACCTGGTGGCCTGGAACCGGATGCTGGCGGCGCTGATCGGCGACCCGGCGGGATGGCCGCCACGGCAGCGCAACCGGCTGCGGCGGCTGTTCGACACCGGCGACACGATCACCGGCAACCGCCTCGAGCTGGCCCGGACGTGCGTCGCGGACCTGCGCGCGAGCGGGCGCTACCCGGCCGATCCCGCGGTGCGCTCGCTGGTCGACGAGCTGCTCGGCGAGAGCCCGGAGTTCGCCCGGCTGTGGGCGGAACGCGAGGTCGCCGTCCAGCGGACGCTGACCAAGCGGACCGTTCACCCGGTCGCGGGCCCGCTGGAGCTCGACTGCGAGATCCTCGCGGTCCCGGGCCACGAGTACCGGCTCCTCGTCTACACGGCGGCGCCGGGCACCCCGTCCGCGGCGGGCTTGCGGCGCCTGCGCACCGGATGATCATGACGCGCGCCGGGAGCCGGGGAGCTGGCGGTGGTTGCCGGAGCCGGTTTCGGCTTCGCCGGCTCTGCTGCGTGGCCGGCGCCCGGGTGGGTTTTGCCGGAGGCGCGGTGGTGGTCGCGGCGGGCGGGGCCTGGTCGTGCTGCATCCAGGTGACCGTGTCGCCGACGTGGACGGTGAGCGCCGCGGGCGAGAACGCGTAGCCCGCCATCATGACCTGCTGCGTCGCGGCCCGGGCCGGCTCGGCGACGAGAACCGCGTGCAGCAGGACGATCAGCCCGGTCGCGGCCAGCGTGACGGCGCGCCTCATCGACCGAACTCGGCGGCGAATTCCCGGGAAGGCGAGGAAAACATGGCTGCCCGCTCGTCATTTCCGGTTCGCATCGCCGCCGTTCTGGCGGCCGGCGCGTGCGCGGCCCTGCTGGGCGCCTCCGCGGCGGACGCGCACAGCATCCTGGTGTCCAGCACGCCGGCCGGGGACGCGGCGTTCACCACGTCCCTGCCCTTCAAGCTCACGGTCGCCGGCCCGGGAACGGCCGCACCGGCGACGGCGGCGAGCCCGGAAGGTGACGGTTCGACGCCCCTCTGGCCGTGGATTTCCGGCGGCGCGGTCCTGCTCGTCACCGGCTTCGCCGTCGCCCGGCGCCTGGCGCACCCGGCCGTGAGTCAGGCGCCGGGCCAGAGCTGAACCAACCAGCCTTCGACGCCTGCGGCAAAGGACCCTTCCCCGAGCTCCGCGGCGGCCACCCGCCGGCCGGAATGCACGCGAGCACGGTGCGGACCGGGCCGGGAAATGGTCAGCACCTGCGGCGACCGGGCAGCGGTGACCGACTGCAGGCGAACGAGGTCACCCAAGTCGCACGCCACCTCGACGACCCGGTCCCACTCGCCGGGCCGCGGCAGGGGATCGGCGTCCCAGAGCTCCAGCCGCACGGCCGGGTGGTGATCGGTGCCGGCGCTGTGCAGCAGCAGCCCGCCCGGGCCACCGACGGCAAACCAGTCGCCCCGCGGCACCGGCAGCGTAAGGACGTTGCGGGTCATCGGGATTTCCTGGACGAGGAACTGGCCGTACTCGACCTCGACGGTGTCGTCGATCGCGGTCACCAACGTCGGCATTCGATGCTCCCCATCCGAGCCGGGGAGGCCACGTCAGGCCGGGCCGGCGAGGCCGACGAGGTTACCCTCCGGGTCGGTGAAGTGCGCGACCACCAGGTCCCGCCCCGGCGCGCGGTCCGGGCCCATCCGGCGGGTGCCGCCGAGGCGTTCGGCCTCCGCCAGGGCGGCGGCGACGTCCGGAACGCCCACGTAGAACACGACGTGGCTCTCGTAGCCCGCGCCGCCGCCGACGCCGCCCGGAATGCCGTCCGTCTCCACGAACCCGTAGCCGCCCGGCTCGGACACCTGGTCCGACACCGGGCCGGAGGTGTCGAACGCCCAGCCGAACAGCTCGCCGTAGTACCGCCGCAGCCGCGCCGGATCGGTGCCGATGATTTCGAAGTGCACGACCGGTTGCCCCATGACCGTCCCTTTCCGCCGACGTCCGGACCCGGCCCACCGTACGCCGCAGAAGTTGTTAAAAACAACCACAAAGTTGTACCTTGGCACCATGCCGACGAGCCGCAGCTACGGGGACGCCTGCACGATCGCCCGTGCGCTGGACATCGTCGGGGAACGCTGGGCCCTGCTCGTGGTCCGCGAGCTCCTCCTCGGGCCGCAGCGGTTCTCCGACATCCGCCGCGCCTTGCCCGGCGCCAGTTCCAACCTGGTGACCGACCGCCTCCGCGAACTCGAGGGCCACGGCGTGGTGACGCGCCGGAAACTGCCACCCCCGGCGGCGTCGACGATCTACGAGCTGACCGAGCGGGGCCGCGAGCTCGAGCCGGTCCTGCTGGCCCTGGGCACGTGGGGCGCGGGCGTCCCGCGTGCCCGGTCCGCGTCGCTGAGCGTCACGTCCGTCCTGCTGTTCCTCCGCGAGTCCGCCCGCCCGCGCGGCACGGCGTGCTACCGCATCGAGCTGGACGCTCGCGTGTGGACGGTCCGCACCGAGCCGGGCCACCTGACGGTGGAGCCGGGCGAGCCCGCCACCCCGGACGCCACGATCCGGACGGACCCGTGGACGTTGAACACCCTGCTCGAACGCCCCACCCACCTGACCAAAGCCCTCACCGACGGCCGCCTGACCCTCGAAGGCGACCGGAACGCCGTGCGCCGCCTGCTGCGCGAGCACGAAGGCTGAGCCACCGGCGGCGGCCGCGATGACCGTTCCGTCTCACGAACCCGACAGCGGCTGGCTGAACCGGATGCTGTTGCCGAACGGATCGCGCAGGCCGCAGTCGATCCCGTACGGGCGCTCAGTCGGCTCCTCGGTGAACTCGACGCCCTTGGCCAGCAACGTTTCGTAGGTCTTGCGGCAGTCGTCGGTGCCGAAGAACAGTGAGCCGGCCATCGCGCCCTTCGTCAGCAGGTCGCGGACCTGGTTCGCCGTCGCCTCGTCCATCCGGGGCGGGCCGGGCGTCTCCAGCAGGATCTCGCGGTCCGGCCGGCCGGGCACGTTGATCGTCAGCCAGCGCATGAAACCCAGGTCGGCGTCGGTGTGGACCTCCAGGCCGAGCTTGCCGACGTAGAAGTCGAGCGCCTCGTCCTGGTCGAGCACGAAGATCTGCGAGATCGTGATTGCGGTGAACATGACGGCGACGGTAGCCCAGGCGCGCGCCGGGACGCTTATCCGAAACGATCATCCCGCGGCCGCATCCACGCCATGGCGAAGCAGGTCGGTACGTCCGCCAGCGGCCCGCGGCGCCGGTAGGCCGTCGGCGACTCGCCGACGATGTCCCGGAACGTCCGGCTGAACGTCCCGAGGCTGGTGAAGCCGACCTCCAGGCAGATGTCGGTGACGCTCCGGTCGCCCGAGCGCAGCAGGAACATGGCCCGCTCCACCCGCCGGCGTTGCAGGTAGCGGTGCGGCGTTTCCCCGAAGGTGGCGCGGAAGGTCCGGGTGAAGTGCACCGCCGAGACGTGCGCGACCCGCGCCAGCGCCGGCACGTCCAGCGCCTTCGCGTAGTCCCGGTCCATGGTGTCGCGCGCACGCAGCATCCGCCGGTTGCTCTCCTCCCCCGCACGGCTCATGCCCGGATCACACCACACCGCCGGGCGCCGCGAGCCGGTCGGGGAAGCCGAAGGCGGTGACCAGCGCCGGATCGTGGAACTCGACCACGCGGGAGATGCCGGTGACCGTCGGGGTCAGCACCACGACGCCGTGGGCACGGTGCACTCCCCCGGCGTCCCGGCGGTACACGGCGGCGGCCGGCTGGCCGTTGGCGGTCGTGACGCTCATCCGCCAGTCGCCCGGCTCGCCCAGCACGTACGTGCCGAGCAGGTGCAGGCACCTCGCCTGGCCCGCGTACCAGTCGCGGAACGGCGTCGCCTCCAGCGTGGCGTCGGTGCGCAGCACCTGCTCCAGCAGGCCGGCGTCGGCCCGTTCGAACGCGGCGACGTAGCCCTCGAGCAACGCCCGCGCCCGCCGGTCGGTCGGTTCGAGCAGGTCCTCCGGCGCTGTGTCGAGGTCCGCCAGCCTGGCCCGGGCGCGCTGCAAGCCGCTCTTCACGGCCGCCGTGGTGGTGCCGAGGATCCGCGCGGTTTCCGGCGCGGTGAACGCCAGCACCTCCCGCAGGATCAGGATCGCCCGCTGCCGCGCCGGCAGGTGCTGCAGGCTGACGATCACCGCGAGCCGCAACGACTCCCGCGCCACCACGGCCGCCGCCGGGTCGGCGACCCAGTGGTCCGGCAGCGGCCCCAGCCAGGCCACCTCGCCCGGCGCCGCCCGGATGGGCGGCCGCTCGGGTTCGTCGCAGGGGCCGGTGAGGCCCGAGGGCAGCACGCGGTTCCGGCGCGGCTCCAACGCGGTCAGGCAGACGTTGGTGGCGATGGCGTAGAGCCAGGACCGGACCGACGAACGCCCCTCGAAGCCGGCGTAGGACCGCCACGCCCGGAGGTAGGTTTCCTGCACCAGGTCCTCGGCGTCGTGCGCCGAGCCGGCCATCCGGTAACAGTGCGCCAGCAGCTCCCGCCGGAACCCCGCGGTGTCGGCGGCGAACCGGTCCCGGTCCGCCGCCTCCCGCACGTGCGCGGCACGCCTGCTTGCCATGTGGTGCTCCTCGCCCCGACCTTTCGACATTGTCGCCCGGTAGGACCGGCACAGGGCGGGAAGGGAATCGAACCGCAGGTCAGCGGGCTGCCGCAGGCACGTGTCGTCGAGCTGCAGGACCAAGCCGCGGAAGGTCGCGAGGCGCGCGAGGTTCGTCGCGGCGTCCTCGGCGGCGCGCCGGCCGGTCTCCGACCCGAGCGCGCCTTCCAGCGCCGCCATGTCGTCCCAGTCCAGCATCACGACCAGGTAGCAGCGCTGACCGATCATCGCTGCCGGCTCACGACTGCGGGTGAACCGGCGCAGCCCCCGGATACTGCCGCACCAGCGGGATGTGGACGTCGTCGTAGTGCCGTTCGAACGCGTCGACGTCGGACGGGGTGTCGTAGAGCACGACGAACCGTGCCCTCGGCTTCGCGGGATCGGTCACGGCAGCAGGGCCAGCTTGCCGGCGGTCGCGCGGGCGGCGAGTTCCGCGAGGGCCTGGGGCCCGTCGGCGAGGTCGTGGCCGACCGGGCGCGCGGGGGTGACGACCCCGGCGGCGACGAGCGCGAACAGCTTCCCCATGACCTCGCCGAAGACCCCGGCCCGGATCAGCGTGCCGAGGTTGAGGCCGATGACCTGCACCGGGTACCGGTAGACCAGGTCCCAGTTGGTGAGCGCGGCCTCGCCGCCGGCCAGGCCGTAGACGACGACCCGGCCGCTGACCGGCTTGGCCGCGGCCAGGCTTGCCGCAAACGTGGCCCCACCGGCCGATTCCAGCACCAGATCGGCGCCGGCACCCCCGGTCAGCCGCCGCACCTCGGCGGCGAGGCGGTCGTCACGGGAGTCCAGGACGTGGTCGGCCCCCAGCGCCAGCACGGTCTCGTGCTTGCCCGCCGAGGCCACCCCGATGACGGTCGCACCGTAGTGCTTCGCCAGGGTCACCGCGGCCTGCCCGGTCGCACCGGCCGCGGCGTGGACGACGACGGTTTCGCCCGCCGCCAGCCGGCCCAGCGGCTTGAGCGCAGCCAGCGCGGTGGGCCAGTTCACGACCAGCCCCAGGGCCTGCTCGGCCCGCCAGCCCGCCGGCACCGGCATCGCGGCCACGGCGGGAAGGACCATGTACTCGGCGAACGCCCCGTCCCCGACGCCGACCACGCACGTACCCGGTTCCGGCCCGGTCACACCCTCACCCACCGCCACGACCTCACCGGCAGCTTCGAATCCCGCCGGATACGGCGGCCGCGGCCCGTCCCGGAAGCTGCCGCAGGCTTTCGAGAGGTCGGCGAAGTTGACCCCGGCGGCGAGAACCCGGATCAGCACCTCCCCCCGGCCAGGGCTCGGAACCGGCACATCAGTGATCAGGCGCATGTCCTTCGGCCCGTCCAGGGAGGTCTGCTGCAGGGCACGCATGGTGGCGGGAACGCTCACGGCTCTCCTTCTCGGTCGCTTCGGTGCGGCCGCTTCGGGACGGCCGCACGTTCGACAGGGAGACCACCGCAACCGCGGAAAGGAATCGGCTTCCGGCCACTCGGCGAAAAAGAGCCGGTCAGAGCCGCGAGGCCGTCCGAACCAGCCCGGCCAGGGCGCGCGAGCGGCTGTGCGCCGGCCAGACGATGTGGGTGGTGACCGGTGGTGCGTCGCTGAGCGGGACGGCGGCGTGCTCTTCCCACAGCCACGTGCGGGCGGACTCGGGGAAGACCGTCATGGTGCGGCCGAGGGCGATCAGCTGGGCCAGCTGCGTCTGGTCGTGCACCTCGGGCCCCGGGCCGGGTGGGTAGGTGTCGTGGCGTGGCCAGCGGGCGAGCGGCAGGTCGGGGACGTCGGAGAGTTCGGCCAGGGACAACGTCTTGCGCGCGGCCAGGGGGTGCTTCGCGGGCAGGATCGCCACCTGCTCCTCCGTCATCAGTTCGACGCTGTCGAACCCGGCCAGGGAGTTGAACGGCGTGTGCATCAGCGCCACGTCGGCGCGACCGTCGCGCAGCATCCCGTCCTGCTCGCACATGCCGCTCGGCAGGACCTCGATTCCGGCGGCGCCGGGCTCGGCCGCGTAGGCGTCGAGCAGCTTGTCCAGCAGCTCGTGGAACGCGCCGGCCTTCACCGCCAGGACCAGCCGATCGCGGGCGCCACCCGTACTGCCGGCGCCGCCGGCGCGGCGGGTCCGGCGCACGGCGGCGGCGGTCGCGTCGAGAGCCGCGCGGCCTTCCTGCAGCAGGATTTCCCCGGCGCCGGTCAGGGATACGCCACGGCGGTTGCGCTCCAGCAGGGTGACGCCGAGGCGCCGTTCGAGCTGCTGGATGGCCCGGGACAACGGCGGCTGGGCGATGCCGAGGCGCTCGGCGGCCCGGCCGAAGTGCAGTTCGTCGGCGACGGCGACGAAGTACCGCAACTCGCGGGTCTCCAAGATGTCCATGCCACAGCTTAGCTCGCTGTGATACCCCTCGAGTATCACAGCGCACCGGATCGGTGTTGGCCGCCTCGGCCGGCCGCGAGTGAAGATCGACGGCATGAGCACTGACGCACCCGCTGTCCCCCTGCCCGGCGGCACCTGGTCCCTGGGCGGACTGCCCGTCACCCGGTTCGGCTACGGCGCCATGCAGCTGGCCGGCCCCGGGGTCATGGGGCCGCCCGCCGACCGCGACGGCGCCCTCGCCGTCCTGCGCAAGGCCATCGAGCTCGGCATCACCCACATCGACACCGCGGACGCCTACGGCCCGCGCGTCACCAACGAGCTGATCCGCGAGGCCCTGCACCCCTACCCCGCATCGCTGCACATCGTGACCAAGGTCGGCGCGCACCGCGACGAGCACGGAGGCTGGCCCCCGGCCCGGCGGCCCGCGGACCTGCGCCGGGCGGTCCACGACAACCTGGAAACCCTCGGCCTCGAACGGCTCGACCTGGTCAACCTCCGCCTCGGCGACGCCACGGGACCGCAGCCCGGCTCGCTCGCCGAGGCGTTCGGCACCCTGGTCGAGCTCCAGCACCAGGGCCTGATCCGGCACCTCGGCGTCTCCAACGCCACCCCGGACCAGGTCGCCGAAGCCCGGGCGATCGCGCCGATCGTGTGCGTGCAGAACATGTACAACCTCGCCCACCGCCACGACGACCGGCTGATCGACGTACTCGCCGGTCAAGGCATCGCCTACGTACCCTTCTTCCCGCTCGGCGGGTTCAGCCCGCTGCAGTCTTCGGGGCTGTCGGCCGTCGCCACCCGGGTGGGCACGACACCGATGTCGGTCGCACTGGCCTGGCTGCTGCGGCGATCACCGAACATCCTGCTCATCCCCGGCACCTCGTCGGTGGCGCACCTGACCCGGAACATCGCGGGCGCCGGAATCCACCTGTCGGAGGACGACCTGGCCGAGCTGGACAAGATCGGCTCGGCACAGGGGGTGGCCGGGTGATCCGCCGCCCACGGTGACTCCCCGGTGTGAGTTGCCCGGCCGGAAGCAGGGGACGGCTCAGGCCATCAGCGCGATCAGGGTGGCCAGAGCGGGTGCGCCTTGGCCGATCAGGCCCTTGATCCGCGCCCGGCGGGGGTCGAAGGCGATCAGCGCCACGCTCGCCGCGAGCATGGACCCGCCGGCGGCCAGCACAAGGGCTTTGCCGGCTGCGATCGCGCCCGAGTGGACCGCGATCAGCCCGGCGAGCACTTGCAGGGCCAGCAGCGCGTTGTAGCAACCCTGGTGGAACGCCCAGGGACGGACGACGTCGAGATCCGCCGCGCGCACCTCGAACATGGCGTGCACCCCGGGCCGCCGGAAGCGGACGCTTTCCATCGTGAAGATCCACAGGTGCACCAGCGCCGCGGCCAGCGCGAGCAGCTGGGCGGGGAGGTTCACCGGGAGCGGGTCAGCCGCAGGGGCGCGCCCGGGAGCAGCGCGCCGGTCTCGTCCAGCTCGGCCAGCAGAGCGGGCACGCCGGCGGTGAGCATCTTCGTCCGGACCGCGCCGAGCAGCTTCGCCATGAAGAATCCGCCGATGCCGGTGAATCCGGTGTGGTGGTAGGTGAAACGGGTTCTTCCGGCGGTGGGCTCGAGCCGGTAGCGGACGTGGCTGGGTGTCTCCCCCTCCGCGCCGACCCAGGTGTAGTGCAGCAGTTCCCGCTCGCGGACCTCCAGCACCTCGCAGTCGACGATGCCCCGCCAGCCGGGCATCGGCTTGGCGACGAACCGGAACCTGTTGCCGGCCACCGGTTCGAACCCTTCGGCGCGGGCGCCTTGCCCGGCCGAAGTCCAGTACGGGATCACCTCCGGGTCGGTCATGGCCCGCCAGACCTTCACGGGCGAGTGCGGGTAGTCGCGGACGATGTGGATCTCCGGCACGACAGGCTCCTTAATTTCAGTGACTATAAAATTACTGTAGCAGAACTTTTCTGGTGACTGAAGTAGGATGGCCGCGTGACGACAACGGGGACCGGCCGGCCGGCCGTCGAAGGGTTGCGGGAGCGCAAGAAACGGGCGATGCGCCGGCAGCTGTCCGACACCGCCGCGCGGATGTTCCTCGAACGCGGCTTCGACGCTGTCCGGGTAGCCGACGTCGGCGAAGCGTGCGGAGTGTCCGAGAAGACCGTCTTCAACTACTTCCCGAGCAAGGAAGCGCTGCTCCTGGACCGGCTCGAAGCCACGGCCGACGCGTTGCGCACCCACCTGCCGGACCCGGCGCTGACCCCGGTCGACGCGATGCTGACCATCCTCGACGGCGAACGGGACGGCCTCGCCCAGGGTCTCGCCGCCGACGCCGACCGCGCGCTGGCGCAGTACCGGAAGTTCGGCGACCTGATCCGGAACACCCCGTCACTGCGGGCCTACCAGAGCGACATCGCCGACCGGTTCGTCGACATCGCCGCCGAAGCGCTCGCCACCCGGACCGGACTGCGCCCCGACGACCCCGAACCCCAGCTCGCCGCGGCGGCGCTGCTGGGCCTGTGGCGGGTCCAGTTCCGCGCCCTCCGGACCCACGTGCGCCCCGGCCACCCCCTGCCGGACGCGATCGAGGCCGTCAACCGGGAGGTCCGCCGCGCCGCCCGCCTGGCCGAAGCCGGCCTGGCCACGTTCCCGGCACCCGCGAAACCACGCTGACCCGCCGGCCGGCTACGGGAGCCGGGCGACGTGGCACTCGTCGAAATTGGCGTAGACGGCGACGAAGGCTCCGTCGAGGTTGACCACGCAGCCGATGACCTTGTCGGACAGGGCCATCATCGGGGCGAGATCGACCAGCTTCGTGCCGATCAGCGACGCGAACGGCTCCTCGCCGGACACGTCGAACGCGGTGAGTTTGCCGGACTGCCTGACGAACTCGGCGTTCTCCGGGGTCAGGTGCCCCCCGAACGGGTCCACCCACGCCGCGGCCGACATCCGGATCGCCTCGCCGTCCGGGCCGGAGTCCATGAACAGCACCCGGCCGGACTCGAACCGGAACTCCACGGCGCCGACCGACCGCTCCACGGTCTCGCCGGCGGCGTGGTGGATCCGGCGCACGCCGGCCAGGGTGTCACCGAGGTAGGCGCGGAAATCGATGGTCATGTGTCCTCACTTCACCGGGGCGGCGCCGTTGAACCAGCCGTTGGCCTGACCACCCTTGAGGATGGTGACGAACGATCCATCACTCTTCGTGACCACGACGTCTTCGCCCTTCCGGAGGAAATAGTAGTCACTGCCGCCGCCGCCCTGCGGGTTCCAGGGGCCCTGGCGGACCTCGTTGGGCGTGCGCGAGATGTCGTCGACGTGCTGCCGGACCCACGCCCGGGACTCGGCATCAGCCGGGTTCAGGCCGTAGTCCTGGGCGTGCTTGCCGACCTTGGTGCCGAACTGCTTGCCGTCGACCTTCACCTCGGGGACGCTGTCCGGCCGGTTGACGTCCCGCGGCTCGATCCCGTCGCCGCCGGACGAGCCGGTGTGGTCGGTCCGCATCGGTGACACGCTGTCATCGCTGCTGGCGTGCATCAGCAGGTCCCCGCCGGCGGCCGCGACGGTGGTGGCACCCAGCCCGATGAGCGCGGTGGAGCCCACGTTGACCGCCACGCCCGCGGGTGCCAGCACGCCGGTCGCGTCCAGCAGGCCGCCAAGGCCCTCGCCGCCCGCTCCGGCCGCGATGGTCAACGCGCCCAAAGCGGCCGTGGCGACGTCCCCGGGGTGGTGCAGGATGGCGTTGCCGACGGACGCCACGGAGTTGACCACGGCGCCCGCGACATTTTCCAGAGCGGCGCCGACGTCCGAGGCGATGTGCGTGACACCGTCCCACAGCTTCGACCAGAACCCGGGCTTCTCCGGGGCCTTGTCCCGCGCGGCGCCGACCGTCTTCTCGGCGGTGTCGCCGGCGCTCTTGAGCTGACCGCGCGCCCTGGACAGGATGCCGCGCGCGGCGGCCCGCTTGCCTTCGCCGACGGAGTCGTCGAACGGGAGGGCGTGGCCGGCCGCCTGCTCGTCCTGCTGGTGCGCGGCCTTGGCGCGGCCGGTCGCGGCCTCGCCGTCGTTCCACTGCCGGATCGCCTCGGCCGCCTGTCCCTGCGCCCAGGTCAGCGTCGAGGCGTACGCCTCCAGCGCGGTGGCGGCGTGGTGGAAGCAGTCGCCCGCCTCGAGCCACTTGCCGGGCTGGCCGTCGAACGCGTCCCGGAAAGCATCGCCTGCCGCGCCCGTCCACCCCTCGGTGGTGTCGATCTTCCCGAGCCCCTCGCCGGCCTCGTGCAACGCGTCGCCGTACGCCCGCATGGCGTTGAGCGTGCTGGTCACCGAGCCGGCGTCACCGGGAACCAGTTCCCGCGGATCGGACGTCTCCCCGAGCTCCTTGGCCATCAGTGCACTCCCGGATCTTCGCCACTGAGCCGCTGCAGGACACCATCCAGGTGCCCCTTCGCCGAGTTGTCGACCTTCAGGTACGCAGCGACGCTTCGCGTGAGCCGGTCCGAAACCTCCTGCCCGTCTTTGGCCAGGTGCTCGACACCGATCTCCCACCGATCGCAGAAATCGGCGACGGTGTCCGCGAGAGCGTTATGTCCGAAAGCGCCCTTTTCGGCATCGATGTCCCGGACTCTTTTGGCCGCGAGCTCGTCCAGAGTGTTGCTGACCCCTTCGGCCGCCTTTTCCAACGCACCGAGATCGACCGAAAACCCCTCCGCCACCGACGCGCACCTCCCCGGCTCGATTACGACTCCGACGCGCTCGGGGCCCGCGCAGTTCCCCCGGCCTTCGAGCGCGGCTACAGGTGGAGTCGCTCGATGTCCCGCGGTTGCTACACCGATGTCGGATTTGTCGCCGGGTTATCGGAACCGGTGGACAGCGGGTCGGCATTCCGCTGTCCACAATTCCAGCCGCGGGTGCTTGTCACGCAGCGGCGTGTCCCACCCGTGAAGGCGCCGAATTGTTCTTGGCCGCAACCGGTTGCGCGCGCCACAGCGAGATACCCAAACCGATCAGTGCCACTCCCGTCGGAACGGCCAACGGCCGGTTGAACGACTCCGGAAGGACCGCCAGCGCGACCGTGGCAACAGTGCCCACGGCGAGCAGCGCCGCCGCCCATCGCGCGAGGACGCGCGCCCGGAACAACGCGATGCCGAACAGGCAGCCGCCCGCGAGATAGCCGACCGAGCTGACCGCGAAGACGGTCTGCATCGCGCCGATGCCGTGGGTTGCCGTGCCACCGAAGGCGACGGCGAGGACGTCCGCGACGTAACCGGGCGCCGTGTGCGCCAGCGCGGGCAGCACAGCGGCGGCGATGACCTCGACGCTCAGCATGAGCAGATAGCCGGCGGCGAACACCACGTAACCCACGAAGCCGAGGATTCCCGTCTGCCGGACTTGCCGCAGGTACATGCCGGTGATGCCGATCAGTGCCAACGCGGCCATGAGCGCTTTCGCCGTGCTGCGCACGGCCCAGTCGGTGGTGGTGACCAGGGAGACGTCCATGGCCGGGTGGCCGGCCTGGACCGCGATGAACAGCGCGCCCGCGATCGCGGCGGAGATTCCGGCGGCCCGCGAGAGCCCCCTTTCGCTGGGCGCCATGGAGAACTGCTTCGTCTTGCCGGGTCTTGGCGTGGCGCTCATGCCTTGCTCCTCTGGGCGGGAGGTGTACAACGTACACCTTTGTCGTGCCCAAGTTAGGCGTACGATGTACACCTGTCAAGGCGCGGTCACGAGCTGGAGGACCCCATGCAGGACACCGCCGCGGCCGGCGGCCGGGAGCGGCTCAACCGCGCCAAGGTGCTGCGCGCCGCCGTCGGACTGGCGGATGAAGGCGGCTTCGACGCGTTGACCATGCGCCGGCTGGCGGAGCGGCTCGGCGTCGTGCCGATGGCGCTCTACAAGCACGTGGCGGACAAGCGCGAGCTCCTCGACGGCATGGTCGACCTGGTCTTCGCCGAGGTCGAGGTGCCCGTCGACGTCGGCTGGCGGACCGCCATGCGCCTCCGCGCGGCGTCGATGCGGCAGGCCTTGCTGCGTCACCCGTGGGCGGTCGGCCGGATGGAGACGGGCACCCCGGGACCGGCGAACCTGCACCACCACAACGCGGTGATGCGGTGCCTCCGCCGCGACGCGGGCTTTCCCTTCCGCATGGCCGTGCACGCGTACAACCTGATGGACGCCTACGTCTACGGGTTCGCCCTCCAGGAGAAAACCCTCGCCGGCGACATCCCGGCGGAAGCGGCGCGGCGGCAGGAAGCCGTCGTGGACCGCCGGCCGTCGGGGCTCGAGGACTACCCGTACCTCGCCGAGGTCGTCACCGAACTGGCGAAGACGGGCTTCACCTTCGCCGACGAGTTCGAGTTCGGCCTCGACCTCATCCTCGACGGCCTCGACGGCCTCGGCCGCCTGCCGCAGCCGGATTCGACGCAGCCGTAAGCACGGTGACGCCGGAGGTAAGCGCCCACGCGTGGGGAGCGCGGGTTGCCGGGCATGCTCGTCCCCATGCCTTCGAAGATCACTCGCATCAATCCCGAACACCTGCACACGCCACCCGGGTACCACCACATCACCGTCGTCGAGGCCGGCCGGACGGCCTTCCTGTCCGGCCAATGCCCCCTCGACACAGCGGGCGAGCTGGTCGGCGACAACGACATCAACGCCCAGATCGACCAGGTCGTTGCGAACGCGATGATCGCACTCGGCGCGGTCGGGGCCAGGCCGGGTGACGTCGTGCGCACGGTGGTCTACGTGGTCAGTGACGACCGGGCGGTGCTGGGCGCCGCGTGGGAACGGCTGACGCAGTCGCCGCTCGGGCCGGCTTTCACCACGGCCAGCACCTTGCTGGGGGTCGCCCAGCTCGGGTTCCGTGGCCAGCTGATCGAGGTCGACCTCACTGCAGCGTTGCCGGGATGACCGGACGCACGCGGCTCAGCTTGTGAGGCGCACTCCGGGCGCGATCGCGCAGCGTCGGAGGCCCGTGGCAATCCGGTGCAAGGTCCCGGCTTTCCTCACGCGGCGGAAGTACTGGCCTCCGCCCGGTGGGCGGCCGCATAGTGCGCGGTGCCGATCGCCCCGGCGACGGCCAGGACGAATCCCGCCGCGGCCGCGGCGACGAAGCCCGAGCGGACGCGATCGTCCAGCACCACCACGCCGATGAGCGAGGACACCGCCGTGTTGGTGGTGAACATGATGGCCGTGACCGCGGTCGCCCGGCCGCGTTGCAGGGCCATCGCGAACGCCACCGCCGCGACCAGCCCGTTGGCGATCATCGCCCACAGCGCCGGTTCCAGGGCGAGGTGCCAGACCGGCCCGGACGCGTCGAGCGTGCGCGCCGCGATCCCGACGCTGCTGAACCCCAGCCCGGCGCAGAACCCGAGCACGATCGGCGTCCAGCGGCCGTGCCGGCGCTGGGCGGTGAACGCGATCGCCGCGATGACCACCGCGACGCCCACCAGCAGCAGTTTCCACCCGGGCGGCAACATGCGCGCGGGGCCCGGGTCTGCGGACAGGCCGAGCAGGACCAGGCCGGTCGCCCCCACCCCCAGCGCGGCCCACCCGGCGCCGGCCAGCCGGACGCCGAGGACGGCGGAGATCGTCGCGGTCACGCCGACGCTGAAGGCGAGCACCGACTGGACCAGGAACAGCGGCAGGCGGTGCAGGGCGGCGGCGGCGAAGACGAACCCGAGCAAATCGACCCCCACCCCGAGGAAGTAGAGCGGCTGCCGGCGCAACGCGACGAGGTCCTGAGGCGAGCCGCCGAAGGCGCCCGCCCGCCGGACCCCGGCCGACTCCAGGATGGAACCGCTGCCCGAGGCGACGGCGGCCAGCACGGCGAGGACGTATCCGAGGAGCACCGCCTGAGTGTGCCAGCCGCCCGCCGCCGGCCGGGCCGGTGTCCCGGGACCGGGCCGCCGCGACCGGCGCCGGTCAGCTCCGGTGGACGCCCCGGAAACCGCCCGGCGCGACGCCGAACCGGCGCTTGAACGCGTGCGAGAAGGCAAAAGGCGAGCCGTAGCCGACTTTCGCGGCGATCGAGGGCAGGGCCAGGTCGGTCTCCTGCAGCAGCCGGGCCGCCGTCGTGAGCCGCCACCAGGTCAGGTACGCCATCGGCGGCCGGCCGGTCAGCGCGGTGAAGCGGCGGGCCAGGGTGGCCCGGGACAGGCCCACCCGGGCGGCCAGGTCTTCGATCCGCCACGGCGCTTCGGGGTGCTCGTGCAGGGCTTCCAGCGCGGCCGCGACTTCCGGGTCCCGCAACGCCCGCGGCCAGCCCGTGCCCGGGTGGTCGGCCAGCCACGCGCGGATCAGGTAGACCAGCAGCAGGTCGAGCAGGCGGGTGAGGACGGTGGCCGAGCCCGGCCGCCGGTCGCTCACCTCGCCACCGAGCAGGTCGATCGCCGCGCGCAGCTCGGGGTGCCGCCCGATCTCGGCCGGCAGGTGGACGAGCTCCGGCAGGCTCGCGAGCAGCGGGTGCCGCCGCGCGTGGGCCAGCCGGTACTTCCCGCACAGGAACTCGGTGCGGCCCGCCGGCTCGGCCACCGCCCGTTCGAACGGCACCGCACCGGCCGCGTCCGGCGTCGAGGAGAGGACGTGCGCGCTGCCGTGCGGCACCAGGACCGCGTCGCCGGGACCGAGCACCACCGGGTCCCCGTCGTCCGGGAGCAGCCAGCCGCTGCCGCGCAGCAGGACGTGGAAACCCGCGCCCTCGTACGGCGCGAAGCGGTAGCACCAGTCCGGACCGGCCTGCAGCCGGTTCGACGTGGGCTGCCCGACCCGCACCGCGGCGATCGCGTCACTCAGCACGTCCACGCCGACAGCGTAGTCCTGAGACGATCGAGCATCAGAACAAGCGGATCACGCATGGGAACGCTCAGCCTGGCGCCCTAGCGTGGTGTCATGCGCATCGGTGAAGTCGAAGTGACCAAGGTCGTCGAGTGGCAGGGCGAGATCGCCCCGGCGCGGACGATCATCCCCGGCAGCCCGCCGGAGCTCTGGACGGACAACGCGGCCTGGCTCGCGCCCGACCACTGGAACCCGGAGACCGGCGGCTACCGCGGGGCCGTGCAGACCTGGGTGCTCCGCAGCGAAGGCCGGGTGATCCTGGTCGACACCGGGGTCGGCAACGACCGGCACCGGCCGCAGATCCCCCTGTTCGACCACCTCGCCACCCCCTTCCTCGAGCGGCTGGCCGCGGCCGGCGTCCGGCCGGAGGACGTCGACGTCGTCGTCAACACGCACATCCACTACGACCACGTCGGCTGGAACACCGAGCTCCGCAACGGCGACTGGGTGCCCACGTTCCCGCGTGCCACCTACCTCATCCCCCGCGTCGACCAGGTGTACTTCGACGCGGCCAACGCCCACCGCCGCCCCGCCCCGCGCACCCCGCACGAGCAGCTCCGCCGCGAAGGCAGCCTGCTGGTCTACGCCGACAGCGTCGCCCCCGTGCTCGGCCGGGCCGAACTGTGGGAAGACCGCCACCGCCTCGACCGGAACCTGACCCTCGAAGCCGCCCCGGGCCACACCCCCGGCTCGTCGGTCCTGCGGGTGTCCTCCGGTGCGGACCGGGCGGTGTTCGCCGGGGACCTGCTGCACAGCCCGGCCCAGATCGTGGCCCCGGAGCACAGCAGCTGCTTCTGCGAGGACCCGCGGCAAGCCGCCACCACCCGGCACGCGACCCTCGAACGAGCCGCCGACACCGGCGAGCTCGTCATCCCCGCCCACTTCGGCGGACCGGGCGCGGCCGAAGTCCGCCGGAACGGCAGCCGGTTCGCGGTCCGCCGCTGGGCCGCGGAGGATTGAACCTCCGGCGAGCACGCCGAACCGGGTGAGTCCCGGCACCGGGACCCACCCGGCCGCTGGGTCAGCGGTCCATCAGGGCGAAGACGCCCCAGCCGAGGTACTCGCGTTGGTACCGGGCGTGGCGCACCGGAGCGGCGGCGAGTTCCGCCCGCAGCTGCTCCGCCAGCTCGTCATCGGGATGGGCGTCCAGCCAGCGGCGGGTGTTGAGCCACTGAGCCGCGACGTAGCCGTCCCAGCTGTCCTGGTCGGCCAGCACCATCTGCACGACGTCACACCCCAGCTCGCCGAACTGTTCCAGCAGTTCCGGGAGCACGCGGAAGTCGGCCTTGCTGGTGGCGTGACAGCTTTCGACGGTGGCCTGGTCCGGAGGATCCTTGCGCCAGTACGGTTCGCCGATCAGCATCACCCCGCCGGGGCGCAGGCTGCGCCGGAGCAGGTCCACGGTGCCGGCCACGCCACCACCGATCCAGGTGGCGCCGACGCACGCCCCGATGTCGACCAGCTCGCCGGCCACGTGGTTCGACGCGTCCCCATGGGTGAAGGAGACCTGTCCGGCGACGTCCAGTTCGATCGCGCGCGCCCGGGCCTTGGCCAGGAAGACGGTGCTGATGTCGACGCCGGTCCCGGTGATGCGGTGATCACGGGCCCAGGTGCACAGCAGCTCGCCCGAGCCACAGGCCAGGTCGAGCACCCGGGCGCCGGGCGGCGGGTCCAGCGCCTCGCCCAGCTGAGCCAGTTTCCGGCTGCTGAACGGGTTGTGGATGCGGTGGCTGCTCTCGCGGATGGTGAAGCTACGGGGTAGATCCACTTCGGGAATTCCCTACGTCCAAGGGATAGATCGCAGTGGTCAGCACGGAGCCGGCCGTCGACGGCCAGGCCACCCGGACATTCATGCAATGCACCTCTTCGGACGTAAGGCTTACGGTTTCGACGGAAGGCTAGGGGGACGGCACGTGCCGGGTCCACCGGTTGTCCCTTTTCCGGACCGCCGGGCCACCGCGGCGCCTCGCCCGGCGTGCTGGAGGCATGACGTCGTCGAGGTCCTGGCTGCCCCGCACGGCTTTGTCGTGGCTTCCCCCGGTGGTGCTGATCGGCGGGATCGCGGTGGTGTGGACCGGCGTTGCGATCGCCGCGGACATCAACCGGTCGGCGGGGCTCTTCCCGGGGCGGGTCGTCGCGACCGGGGGCCGGGCGCACCTGACCGTGGACGTCGAGTACACCGGGCCCGACGGGGTGACGAGGACGGAAACCTTCGAGCACGGCCAAGGGCGCGTGATCGTCCCGGGGCGCCAGGTGCAGATCCGCATGTGGCCGGACGAACGGCGCGCAGAGCTCGACGAAGGTGACAAGCACACCGGGCCGATGGTCGTCGGCAGCCTGCTGACGCTGCTCGGCGGGAGCGCCACCGTCCTGATGTTCCTGTGGCAGCACGGCGTACGGATGAAAAAGGGCCGGCCGCGGTTGGAAGAGTGGTGGGCGTTGCCGGCTCGCTGGAGGTGACATTCCCGGCGAGAAGTGGACTAGGGTTCATCGGCAGCAGTCGAACCGCGCACGTCTATCGGGTGGGGAGATATGGCGAAGGTTCCGGGCAGAATGCGGGCTGAAGCACGACGGCTCGGATTGACGAGCGCCACGACTACCCTGGCTCGGCTCGGAGTGGCCCTGGCCGGCGCTGCGTTGCTGGCGGCGGGCGCGGTCGCCGTGTTCGTGACGGCCAACTCGGCGGGCGCTTCGGCGCTGGTGGCCGCGGGGACCGTGCTGGTTGCCGTGGCGTTGTTCGCCAATCAGATCGAAAGCGTCGAGGGCGGCGGCTTCAAGCTCCAACTGGGTGCGGTGGCGGCGAAGCTGCGGGAGGCCGGCGAAGCGGACGCCTCGGGCGACGCGGAGGGCGCCGAGCGGCTTCGCCGAGAGGCCCAGCTCCTGCTCGCCGCGATGGAACCGATCGCGACGCGTTATGAAGCCGTGCGAGAGAACAGCCCGCACGGTCGGGCACGCACCCAGGCGATGGGAGATCTGGTCGACCAGGCCCGGAAGATGGCCGAACTCGACTTCGTCAGCACGGATGCGGTGGCCGAGCTGTTCCGGTCCGGTCAGGACGGCAACCGCATCACGGCTCTCGGCCTGATGCTCGGAAATCCGCGGCTGGTGTCCCTCCCCCTCCTCACGGAGGCCATCCGCCGGCCGCGCTCGAGTTTCGAGCAGTGGCACGCTCTCCGGATCTGTTCGGACCTGGTCCGGCGGGATTCGCAGCCGGCGCAGCACGAAGAAATACGCGAAGCCATTTCGATCGCCCGCGCGAACGGATCCCTCGGCGACCCGCGTGACCGGTCGCGAACGAAGCTGGCACAGCAGATCGCGGACGCGATGGAGAACTGAGCGAACCCGGCAGGCCGTGCTACCGGTCCTGCGGCGCCAAAGCTGCGGCAAACCGTGCCGCGACCTCCGCGACCGCGGCACGCAGCTCATCCCCGCCCTCGACCCGGAACCTGAACGGCACGGTCGTCAACCACTCCTGCGCGTACATCGCGGGATTGCCGGTGCTGCCGACGAGCACGCACCCGCTCCCCGATGGCCGGAGCCGGCCCATGGGTGGGCGGATCCAGGGCGCCACCTCGGCGAGCGGGGCGTCGAACACGACTTGGGCCGGGAACTCCCAGCCCGTGCCCAGGTTTTCCTCCAGCGCGGCGACCGGGTCGAGGTCGCCGGGCGGTTCGAACTCGTGCGTCGTCTGCGCGACCGCGCGGACCCGGTCGATGCGGTAGGTGCGGATCGCCTCCGCGCGATGGGAACGGCACAGCAGATACCAGCGCCCGTGGCGGACCACGACCGCCCAGGGGTCCACTTCGGCGTCCCACGCGTTGCCGGTCTCGGTCCGGTAGGTGATCAGCACCCGTCGCCGGGCGGCGACGGCGGCGACGAGGGTACTGGTGGTGGCGGGATCCGGGCGGGCCGAGTAGCGGTCGGGAGCCGCCGCGGCGTGCTCACGCAGGGCGGCTGCCTGCCGGCCGACGTGCTCGGGCAGGGCCTGGACGACCTTGCCGAGGGCCGCACCGACCGGGTCGCCGGCCTCGGTGGCGGCCGGCTGGCCGTCGAGCACCGCCATGACCAGCCCCAGCGCCTCGGCCTGGGTGAACACGATCGGCGGCAGCCGCGTTCCCCGCCGGAGCCGGTAGCCGCCGTGCGGCCCACGGGCCGATTCCACCGGGATGCCGGCCTCCCGGAGGATTCCGACGTAGCGACGGGCGGCCCGCTCCGTGACGCCCAGCCTTTCGGCGAGCTGATCGGCCGTCACGCCGGGGCGCGCCTGGAGGATCTCCAGGGCGCGCAGGGCCCGGGCGGTCGGACTGAGCTCACTCGGCACCCCGGCAGGCTAGGCGATCACGCCGTGATCCGGAAGCAGACCGTCCGGAATCGGCTCTAGCGTGGACCCCGACCGCACGGGAGGACGAGAACTGATCATGGACATCCTGCTCATCGCCGGGCTGTGGCTCCCCGGATCCGCCTGGGACGACGTCGCCGCCGGACTCCGGTCGCTCGGCCATCACCCCGTGCCGCTGACCCTGCCCGGCCAGGGCGACGGATCCGCCTCCGCCACGCTCGAGGATCAGGTGGCGGCCGTGCTCGCCGCCGTGGACGCAGCCGCCGGCCCGCCCCTGGTGGTCGGGCACTCGGCCGCGGCCACCCTGGCCTGGCTGGCCGCGGACGCGCGGCCGGGCAAAGTCGCCAAGGTGGTCCTCGTCGGTGGCTTCCCGGCCGCCGACGGGAAGCCCTACGCCGACTTCTTCGAGCTGCGGGACGGCGTCATGCCCTTCCCCGGCTGGGACCCGTTCGACGGGCCGGACTCGGCCGACCTGGACGAGGAGGCCCGGCGCGCCTTCGCGGCCGCGGCGATTCCCGTTCCCGGGGGCGTGGCCACCGGCATCGTGCGGCTGAGCGACGAGCGACGCTTTGACGTGCCGGTGGCGCTCGTGTGCCCCGAATTCACCCCGGCCCAGGCCAAGGAGTGGATCAGCGCCGGTGACGTGCCCGAACTCGCGCGGGTCAAGCATCTCGACCTCGTCGACCTCGACTCCGGCCACTGGCCCATGCACACCCGGCCGGCCGGATTCGCCCGGCTGCTCGCGGCGGAGGCCGATCGGGCCTGACCGGACGTTGCGACCCGACGTCGTGCGCAGATCGCCGGGTCTCAGCCGCCGAACGCCGCGAGCGCGTCGGCCCGGGTGTCGAAGACGCGCAGCAAGGT
This sequence comes from Amycolatopsis sp. CA-128772, assembly GCF_002904295.1. Lineage (GTDB taxonomy): Bacteria > Actinomycetota > Actinomycetes > Mycobacteriales > Pseudonocardiaceae > Amycolatopsis. Next base: position 54,532 of record NZ_PPHG01000072.1, on the reverse strand, counting down.
GCCGGTGAGGCCGAGCAGCTCGAAGGTCCGCCGGTTGTGCGTACCCGCCGCGACGTGCAGGGCCACCGCGTCGTCGGCGGCGGCGTGGGCGAGCCGGACGATCTCGTTCACGCCGGTGGAAGCCAGGAAGGTCACTCCGGCCAGGTCGAGCACCAGCCGCAGGGGCCGGGCCGCGAGGAGCACCGCGAGCGCGTCGCGCGTGCGCGCCGTGGTCACCAGGTCGAGCTCCCCGGTGAGGGCGATGACCAGCGTGGCCCGGTCGACCCACGTCGGAACGACCGCGACGTCCGAAGAGCCCGCGACCGGCGCATCGGAAAGGTGCAGGAAGGGCGCCAGCTCGCTCCGGCCCAGCCAGGGCAGCAGCGCCGGGGTGACCTCGATGCGCAGAGCGAGGTTTTCCCGCGCGCACGTGAGCGCCAGCTCCTGCAGCTCCGCCGGCAGCACCTCGTCGCACGAGGTCACCGCGGTCAGCGTGACTTCGAGCGCCGCCGGTTCGGGTGACAGCGCGGTCAGCAGCGCGATCCGCAGGGTCTCGTGCAGCCGGGCACGCGCCGAAGGGCCGAGCGCTCCGGACATCACCACCTGCACGACACCGGACGTCGTCCGCGCCGGCGGCATCGTGATCGTCCACGCGGACTCTTCGTCCATGGGCCCAGTCTGGCAGCGGTAAGTCCGATCGGCGCGCCGGCGAGCCGCGCCCCCCTGGCTGCGCCGCAGCGTCAGTCCGGCGGCTCCGCGTCGGCGGTCCCCGGCCGTGGCGGCGGCGGATCGTCCGTCATGAACTGCGCCACGTCGACGTCCAGGTCCGGCACCGGCGCCGTGCCGGGCGACACCGGCGCGTCGGGGTTGACCTCTTTGATGTCCTTGTCGGCCATGGTTTCGGTCCTCCTTCGTGTGCCTGCCATCTACCCACCGCCGCGGAAGGGAAACCGGATCGAGGCAGGAACCGATCCGACAAAAGTGAATATCATTTCACGTGGCCGCGACCACGACAGCCGGTGCGAAAACGACTACAGTGGTGAAGAGCGCGTGGTTGAACGGGTAGCTGCGCACCATCCTCGTCCGGCGACGCAAGTCGCGGCGAGGTGCCGGGCTCCCCCTTGTTGCGCAGTACTCTTCCGGTGGCCGCACCGACGCTTCGCCCCGAATCGCTCGGGAGCACGCCATGTCTTCACCCATCTCGAATTCCGCTCATTCACCCATCGCGGGGGAATCCGCCCTCCGGAACGCCGACGAGGTGCTGACCGTGCGGCGCATTCCGTGGCGGCACGACCTGGCGATCATCTCCGCCGCCGGGGAAATCGACACTCGTTCCGTCCGGCTGCTGCAGCGGGCGTTGTGGCAGGACCTGCCCGCCGGCCTGGTGATCAACCTGTCCGAAGTGACGTACTTCGGGGTGGCCGGCGTACGCGCGCTCGAGGGCGCGGTGAGCCGGGCCTGCGCCGAGCGCCGCCGGATCGGGATCGTCGCCGCGACCCACGCGGTCCTCGGGCCGTTGCGGATCTCCGGCCTCGACACCCGCGTCGGCGTCTACCCCCTCCTCGCCGACGCCCTGCGCGAAGTCCCGACGTCCCCGCCACCACCGCCCGCGACGCCCACGGGCGTGGCCGCGCCGGACCGGACCGGAGCCTGAGCGGTCACCGGCCGCCTGACACGGCCGAGACCAGCGCGTCGGCAGCCGTGTCGATGTCGGCCTGGGTGGTCCAGCGGCCGAGGGACAGCCGCAGCGCGGCCAAGGCGCGCTCGGCGCCCAAGCCCATCGCCGTCAACACCGGCGACCCCGTGTGCACGCCGCTGTGGCACGCCGACCCGGTGGACGCGGCGATCGCGGGGGCGGCTTCGAGCACCTGGTGGCCGCGGGTGCCGTCGATGCTGATGTTGAGCGTGTTCGGCAACCGCCGGCCGGCCGCCGCGGGGCCGTTGAGGCGGACGCGGCCCGGCAGCGCCGCGTCGAGCCGGTGGTGCAGCTCGTCCCGCAACGCCGTCAGGCGATCCGCCGCGACGTCCTCGGCCGCGAGCCGGGCCGCGGTGCCGAACGCCACGGCCAGGGCGACGTTCTCCGTCCCCGCGCGCAGACCGCGTTCCTGCCCGCCGCCGTAGACGACCGGCTCCAGCGCCACGCCGTCGCGGACGAACAGCGCGGCGGCGCCGCGCGGGGCGTACAACTTGTGCCCCACCACGGTCAGCAGGTCCACCCCGAGGCGCCCGACGTCCACCGGGATCTTCCCGCACGCCTGCGCGGCGTCGCAGTGCACCAGCGCCCCGTTCCGGTGGGCCAGCTCCGCCAGCTCGGTGACCGGCTGCAGCGCGCCGGTCTCGTTGTTCGCCGCCATGATCGACACGACCGTCCGGTCCGCGGCCGTCCGCAACGCCGCCGCCAAGGCGCCGAGCGTGACCAGACCGTGGTGGTCGACCGGCACCACGGTGATCCGGGTGCCGTGCAGCCGCGCGAGCGCGCGGGCCGTCTCCAGCACGGACGGGTGCTCGGTCGCCTGGACGACCAGGTGCGCGCGCGGCGCCCCGGCGGCGAGCACCGCGCCCCGCAGGGCCAGCAGGTTCGCCTCCGACCCCGACCCGGTGAACACGATCTCCGCCGGCCGCGCACCGACCAGGCCGGCCACCTGCGCCCGCGCGGCCGCCAGGGCCTTCCTCGGTTCCGCCGCGTAGGGGTGCTCACTGGAGGGGTTGCCGAACTGCCCGGTCCAGAACGGCATCGCCGCCTCGGCGACCCGCAGGTCGACCGGCGTCGTGGCGTTGTAGTCCAGGTAAACCGGCCCGTCGTCCAGGCCCGGCGGCTGGGTCACGGGTGTCCTCCGCAGTCGGCTCCCGCCCCAGCCTCACGCAGGCGCCCCGGCCGCCGCAACCGGAAGCCGCGGCCGGTCAACTGACGTTGAAGTTCTGGTCCACTTCGGCGGCCAGTGCGCTCAGGGCCCGGTCGAGCCGCTCGCGCACGTCGCCGGGGTCGGCGTCGTCGTCGACCTTCGCGCGCAGTTCCGCTTCACTGGCGCCGGTCCCGCTGCCGGTCACCGTCAGGTCGCCCGTCCAGCCGCCGGTCCGCCACTCCACCCGGCCTTCGCCGGCCCGGAGATCGACGTCGTAGCCGCCCGCGCCGCCCTCCGGCAGCCACGCCTTGGCGCGGGTGGCGTCGGAGGCGGTGTTGAGGACGATGTCGGCGTCGGCCGTCATCGTGCGGTTGCTGGTCACCATGCGTGTCGTCATTCCGGGAGGTTCCTTCCGGTGCTTCGCGTCGGGATCGCTCTCGGTTCCGGGTGCCCCGGACGTGACCGCCGAACCCCGCGAACGAGTTCGTGTAATTCACACGATCAGGGGTACCCGGTCGCTATGACTGTCTGTGCTCCCGACCACGCGCCGGCCGCTGACGCGCTGACCGTCCCGACGCCGCGACGGTCCGACGAATACGCTCACTGCGCTCCCCTCTTCGACGAACGCAGCCGCCTCGCCGCCGAAGACCCGCGCCGCACCGCCCTCCGCGACCGGCTGATCACCGAGCACCTCCCGCTCGCCGAGCACATCGCGCGGCGGTTCAGCGGCCGCGGCGAACCCTTCGAAGACCTGCTGCAGGTCGCGCGCACGGGGTTGATCCGCGCCGTCGACCGCTACGACGCCGGCCGCGGCAGCGACTTCGTGTCGTTCGCCGTGCCGACCATCATGGGCGAGGTGCGACGGCACTTCCGCGACGTCGGCTGGTCGATGCGCGTCCCGCGCGCGCTGAAGGACCTGAAGCAGAAACTCGCCAAGGCGACCGACACCCTGGGCCACGACCTGGGCCGGGCGCCCACCCCCAGCGAACTGGCCCGCCACCTCGGGATGGACGTCGAGACCGTCCGGGAAGGACTGCTGGCCGCCCACGCCTACCGCGCCAGTTCCCTCGACGCCCCGGCGCGCGACGGCGAGGACGACCACGCGGCCACCGCCGGGCTGGCCGAGGACGAAACCGGCTTCGAGCGGTTCGAGAACCACATCCTCCTGCGAGCGGCGCTGGCCACTTTGGAGCCCCGGGAACGCGCCATCGTCAAGATGCGGTTCGTCGACGAGCTGACCCAGAGCCAGATCGCCCAGCGGGTGGGCGTTTCGCAGATGCACGTCTCCCGGCTGCTGGCCAAGACCCTGGAACAGCTGCGGCAGCACATCGACGCCTGATGCGGGCTTGCGGGCGGCGCCCGAACCGCTTCGGCGGGCCAGGATCCGCGGTAAGGATTCGGTAACCGGCCGGCGTCCGGAAGACGGATACGGTCGGGCGATGGCTCGCTCGCGATGGCTGTACGCCGCCGGTCACGCCGTGCCCGGTCTCACGCTGGCCGGATTCGGCCTCGCCCACCCCGTGGTGCTGGACGCGGCAAGCGCACCGTGGTGGGCGTCCCTGCACGTCGTCCTGCTGCCCGTATTCCCTCTGCTGGCCGTAGCCCAGTGGTCCTTGCTCTCGCCGGCGCCGCGGGCCGTCCGGCTGCCCGGCCGGGTGGCGGCGTTCGCGTTCGCGGCGTTCTACGGCGGACTCGACGCCGTGGCCGGCATCGCGGCCGGCACGGTGGTCCACGCCCAGCACGGTGTCACCCCGGTCGTCGGGGCGGTGTTCGAAATCGGCGACACCCTCGGCCACGTCGGCGCGGCGCTTTTCCTCGCCGCGAACCTGCTGCTGGCGTTCGCGGCGGTACGGCAAGCATCGTGGCGTGCTGCGCCGGGTGCGGTGGTACTGCCGGCCGCCAGCGTGTCCTTTTTCGACAGTCACATCTTCTGGCCGCGCGGCGTGTTCACGATGCTCGGCATCGCCACGGGGATGTTCCTGCTCGCCCTCGCCCAGGAAACCGCTTGCCGCCGGACGAGGGCGATGACTACGTTCCGGTGATGCGACTGCTGGCGGTGACCTTCGAGGCGGCCAATCCCGCTGAACCGGCCCGCTTCTGGGCCGGCCTGCTCGGCCGGGAGGTCATCGAGGACACCGGCGGCCTGCTGCTACCGGGCGGGGAAGCCCAGCTCGGCCTGCGGTTCGTCCCGGGCCGCGCCGGCCGGCTCGGCGCGAACCGGATGCACCTGCACCTGACCAGCACCGACGCGGTGGCCACAGCGATCAGGCTCGGCGGCCATCACCTCGACGTCGGGCAGCGACCCGAGGAAGGACACGTCGTCCTCGCCGACCCGGCGGGCTACGAGTTCTGCGTGATCGAGCCAGGCAACCCCTACCTCGCCGGATGCGGCCCCCTGGGCGAGCTCACCTGCGCCGGCACCCGGCAGGTGGGCCTGTTCTGGAGCAAGGCCCTGGGCTGGCCCGTGGTGTGGGACCAAGGCGAGCAGATAGCAATCCAATCCCCGACCGGCGGCACGAAAATCGCCTGGGACACCTGGGACAACCCGCCCACGGCCCCGAGCGGGCAGCGCTTCGAGCTACTCCCGGCCGACGGCGACCAGCAGGCGGCAACCGACGCACTGATCGCCCTCGGCGCCGCTCGCCTCGACACCGGCCACGACGGCAGTGTCGTCCTGACGGATCCGGACGGCAACGAGTTCTGCGTGCGGCCCGGAGGTCATCCCGGCGGGTCGTCACCCCAGCCGGGGTGACCCATCCCGGGCGATCAGAGACTCATCCAGCAGAACAGGAGCTCCTCGGCTTCCCGAGCCCGCCGCGCCAGCCGGACCATCGACTCGATGAACGCTTCCGCGTCCGCGACGTCGACGTTGCCGCCGAGCTCTTCGATCTGCGCCCACTCCCGCGCCACGCGAGGCACATCGCCGGCCTGGGCCAGCACATCGCGAGCCGAGGGGTTCAGCTCGGAGACCCACGGCCCCTCGTAGTCGAGGTCGTGCTCCCGACCCGCCGGCCAGGCAAGGCGGTGGGTCACCAGATCCGGCTTCCACGCCACCTGCTGGATCGCCGCGACCATCATGCCCAGCACGACTGTCGGATCGACGTGCTTCGCGTCGATCCCGTCGAACACACTGGGCACCGGACTGTCACCCTCACCGGCATCCATCACCTGCCGCACAGCGTCGGCGTCGGATGCACGGAAGTAGTCGAACAACGGCATGGCCCGGATCATGCCAAAGCCGCGCTTTCCACGGTTTGCCGACCTCGACTGGCAGCTGCCCTGCTGCAGACGGCCACGGTACGTTCGAGCCGGGGAGGGTCAGGGTTCAGCTGACGGCAACACTCAATCGATTCAAGGGAATATCGGTGAATTGGACAAGCATACTCCCCCTAGTGGGAGTCGTTGTTGGGGCAGGGGCATCGTTCGGCGCGCAGTACCTCGCCACTCGCGTTACTCGACAGCAGGCCAAAGACAAACGAGTTGCCGACCTGAGGACTGAACGCAAGGAGGCAATCTGGAATTTCCTCGACGCCGTTCAGTCGGTGGAACACCTGGCTGAACGCCGCTTCCAGACGGGCCATCACGGTGAGGCCCCGGAGCCCACAACCCATCGGATGTGGTACCTGCTGAAGTGCATCGAACTTGTTGGAACGCCTCAACTCCATCGAGCATCCGACCACTACGCATGGCGCCTCCATGAGTCCGTCTACGGAACCGTTCCGGACGGCATAGATGTATGGGCGTTCATGTCGGAATGTCGCCACCCGTTCCTTCATGCCGCCCGGAGGGAGCTTGACATCCCAGAGGTCGCGAATTCCAACTGAACTAGGTCTCAGTTTCGATGAAGGAAACCCATCACGCCTGTCGCCTAGGTCGCCACCGAACGGAGAGGAGATCACCGGTGGCGTCCACGAACGATGACGCTCGGAGTCGAACCGCCTCGGGCATCGGGCCTGCATCAGGTTCGACCGGGGAGCACCAGAAGGCCAGTCCCGGCTGAGACGCACGTCGACCGGCTCCTCTCCTCGACCCAGCGCGTCGATGAAGGCACAATCGACGGCGACTGGCGCAGCGGGGTGAAGAGTTCGATCACCTCGAGCGGGACGCCCGACGGATCTCTCCGTCTTACTTCGGCATCGGTTCACTTCGCCCAGCGTCTCCTCCTGAGACCTGAATGGCGCCCTTCGGGTCCCGACCCGGGACCGGCAGGCGTCCACTGCAACGCACTCTCATTCGCCACTGTGACTGCCGAGAGGGCCTCGCACTCCGTGGCCGTCTCCCACCCGGACACGGTCGTCCGGCTCATCGTGCGCGCCGCGGGCTGACCCCGGCCCCCGGCCCCCGCGAGCCGCAGCCCGCGGGGGCCGGCGCCGAGATCGCACCGCTTCTCCTGAGCCTGCAAAGGAAAGTCATGCGCTACCGCCCGTCAATCGTGCTGTCCCGGATCATCGAGAGCACGCTCGTCCTGCTGGGCGTCCCCATCTTCTTGTCGGACGACATCAGGTGGATCGCGTTGTGGGACCTCATCGCCGTCGTCTACCTCACGATCCGCGTCATCCGCCTCGGTCGCGCCAAGCGGACGGGCGACGACCGGGGCGCGTGGGTCAAGAGCGCGCTGGGCCGCCGCAGCGGCACCCTCTTCACCCTGTTCACCAGCTTCATCGGGATCATGTCCGGCCTGACCATCGTCCTCACCGAGGAAGGCACCCCGGCGTCACTTCCCGGCAAGACAGCGGCTGTGCCCGCCGTCTTGCTGGCCTGGGCGATCCTGCACTTCGGTTACGCCGACCGCTATGCGCAGCTTACTACAGCGCCCTGCCCGGGAAACCGTTGGTGTTCCCCGGCTCCGAGCACCCGACGTTCATCGACTTCACGTACTTCTCTTTCACCGTCGCCACCTCGTTCGCGGTCTCCGACGTCGAGTCACGCACCTCCGCCACCCGGCTGCGGATCCTCGCGCACGGCGTGCTCTCGTTCATCTACAACACCGCGATGCTCGGCATCGCCATCGGCGTGCTCAGCGGCTGATCACCCGCTACGGCCGAGGCCACGATCCAGGCGGTTCAGCCGTCCTCGCGGTGGAGAACGAGGTGCTCGTGATACAGCACGCCGTCGCGGATGTCGCCGGTCGCGGTGAATCCGGAGTCGTCGACGTAGTCGATGTGGTGGCCCGTGACCGTGTAGCTGCCGGTGTAGGCGCTGTTCGGGCGTCCTCGCGCCTCGTCGTAACGGCCGTCGGGCAGCAGTTCCTGACGGATGTGACGATCGGCGGTCACCCACGTGCCGACGACGGGAGTCCGTTCGTTGTCCATGCTTTCACCGGCAAGACCCGGACCGTGCACGATCCGGCTCAGCTCCGGGCGTACTCGACGACCAGCAAAGCGGTGAGGGCCGGCACGGCCCACTGCACCCAGCCCAGACCACGCTCACCGCGCAGCAGGCGCTGGTGGCGTTGCGCGCCCAGGTCGGCCTCGGCGGTCACCCCGTCGCCGTCCAGGGCCGCGTGCTGGATCTGCTTGCCGACCAAGTAGCTGTACGTGGATGCGGCCATCGCGGCCACGGTCGTCACCGACCTGACCGCGGTCGCCTGCTCAGGCAGGCGCCTGCGGCCAGCGAACGGGAACATCCCGGCGCGGCTGCGCCGAGCCTTCACCGTGCCGGCCACACCGACGAGGTGCAGAGCGATGGCACCGGCGCCGACAGGTGTCCACCGGGACCAGCCGGTACTGGTGATCCGCGCCGCCGCCACCCGATCCGCAGCGCGCGCCGCGGTCCCGTCCAGCCCGACCGCACCCATCAGCGATCCACCCAGCCACACAGCCAACCCGAGGTCGCGCGCGCCGCGCCAAGCCATCTCGCTCTTCATCGGTACTACCTGCCTTTCAGCCTGCCTCCGCAGAAGTTGGCTACCCGCCTCTGTGCACGCGGACGCGATGAGGCAGTCGCCCGACGATCCGGGTGCGAGTACCCGGCTGAGGCAGGTCGAACCGTCACTCCGCCCCATCAGCAGCGCCTGTTTCCGGGCGCAGCGAAGCAGGTACTTGCGGCGGGACGCGGCCGAACCCGCGGGCGGAGTATCCAGCCCGAAAGGCTTGGCAAAGCCGAGAACCAGCTCGCCGAACTCGGCCGGCAGTGAAAATCGGCGCGGGCTACAGCTGTTTGGTGGTGACCAAGGTGGTTCCGTGGACGGCGTCACGCCCGGCCTCGGTGAAACCGAGCTTGGCCAGCACGCGGCGGGACGCCGTGTTCCACTCCCACACCGTGGCCCACAGCCGTCCGTGCCCGGCCGACCCGGCCCACTCCACCACGGCCGTCGCGGCCTCGGTCGCGTAACCCCGGCCCCACCTTCGGCGCAGCAGCTCGAACGCCAGCTCTCCCCCGCCGTCGATCAGCCCGCAGTAGCCGATGACGTCGCCCTCGGCCTTCCGCTCGATCGCCAGCAACCCGGCCGGCGACCGGCCGGTGCGAATCGCCTCCTCGAGCTCGGCGACGGTGGGATGCCCGGCCGCGTCGATCCGGCGGTGCGGCGGCACCCGCGGATCACGTTCCGCCCACAGCTCGCGCTGCACGACCGCCTCGGCCACCCGCCACGGCCGGAGCAGCAGCCGGTCCGTCTCGAGCACGACCTCATGTCCCGGAGTCAGTTCAGCCGCCATGGAAGCAATCTCCCACGCGCACGCCCGGACGGTCACCTCCCGGATGCGTCCCCGGAACCTCGGGTTCGGCATGGCCCTCGACCCGCCAGTAGTGCTCGATCCCGGCTGCGCCGTACTCGGCCGACTTGTCCAGCTGATCGGCGGTCACCGAGGATGCCGACATCGCCTCGACGACGAGCCGGCAGTTCTCAGGGCGAAGCACCTGATCGTCGGGCACGGCCGAATCAAAGACGACGATGTCGGGGCGGCGGTTCAGGAGTGGCACCTCCCGTACGCGCAAGTCGACGCTGTCGGAACCCTGCGGAGCGGGAAGCACGACAACCGCGTCGTCGACGATCTCGATGCGCCGGCAGACCTCTTCGGGAAGTACGTCTTAGTCGGCTGCGGAGATGCCGTCCGGTGACAGCTGCAGCCCGTTGGACACCATCGAGACGCCGGACCACCTACCCTCCGGGCGAACACCAGCAGCCACCACTCCCGGTAACCAAATCCGGCCGGCCGCTCCCCTTCCCTCGGCACAACGACCGCCCTGAAAGCGACAAACCCCGCACCTATCGGGCCACCCTGATAAGTCCCCGACGCTCAGATACAAGACGACCGGCGCTTCCGCCTCCACTTCGACGACGACCAGCTGATCAGCGAGAATTCCACCAGGCTCAGCTGGGCTCTTGTCTCAAAACTATGGTTTCGAGACACCCTCCGTATCAGCTCAGCTTGATCTTCCTGTGCTCACGGACCACGACGTCTTGTGAGCTTCCGTCTCGCTAGCGCGGCGGGCGGCCTGCATGCAGCTCGGCCACGGTGGCCGCGACGAGCGGCCCCTCACCGGGACGGGGCCGGCGCCGATGAGGTCTTCCAAGCCGCCGGGCTCCACTGCCGCGTGCTCGGGAGGCAAGCCTTCGGTTGGGCGGCAAGTTCGATCCGCGGAACCCGTCACACAAGGTCCTGATGAGCGTGCTCGGCGGCAAGAGCGAATCGGAACGACAGCACGTTCAAGCTCACGTGCAGGGACTATGGCACACGCCACCGACAAAACCTGCCGACGCTCCCAGCGGCCCACGGCACGGGCGTCACGCAATATCGGAACCAGCAGAGAATATCGCGAGATCCGACGATTACATCACAGGGAGCCGAAGCCCAAGCACTGAATGCACTACTGCTCGGACGCAGGTTGCCATTAGTGCTGCCTCGGCGCTGGTCGAATCAGCTCCGCTGGCGCGAGGAGTACGAGCGCACGCGCAACACGGTCGAGTACACCCTGAGTTCGTCTCCGCGGACGCGGCCAACACGGTTTGTGGCCCGTTCGGCAAGAAACCCTCGGATCACAGCTGTTCGGGACTGCCCGTCTGGATGGTGGTCGGATCACGCTTGCGTCTGCGGGGAGCACAGCCCAGCGTTCTCCTGTCTGGCGGCTGGCTTCGGATCATCCCCGCGGATGCGGGGAGCACACTTCTTGACCTGAGACCATACCTGCTTTTTGGCCGTTTTTGCTTTACTTTCATCGCGCGGAGCGCCGATCCCAGACGTCACCAGCAACACCGAACGCACCGCAGCCCTTGCACCCTGGCTCGAGCACTACAACACCCAACGCCGCCACGGCGCACTCGGCGGCCACCCACCCACCAGCCGACTGCCGCCAACCTGATGGCCAAGTACACCTAGGTCCTTCCTGGTTGGCGGGGCAGCTTGTCGAGGGTGGGCGCGCGCCGTCGCTCACCCGCCATCGCCACCGGGTGTTTCTGCGGGAGCTGCCGATGTCGACGGGTCGCACTCTGGCCTGGCGGCGTATCGCCGACCGGATCGTGGCGCTCGTGGCCGGCAACGACCGGGGCGATTCCGATGTCTGACCGGTATCGCCGGCGGACGGGCACCGGTTCAGCGCCTCGCGTCGGTGAGCAAGCCGACACGAGGCCAGATTCTAGAAGTCTGTGCTGCAGGCGGTCGCTCGATCGGGTGGCCGCCCTCGCGCGAGCATGCCGGCCGACGCGACGATCATCGTTATGACCGGGACCGCGCCGCGCGAAGTGGTGATCCAGCGCATTCCCGCCACCGGCGGCTTCTGCTGGAGCTGCCAGCAGACCGCCGTCTCCGGCGAGCGCCTTCCCGGCCGGCACCACCGAGTACGCCTGCTGTGCCGTCAACACGACCAGGCCGTATTCAATCCGCCCGCCGGCCCCAGCCACCAAAGCCGCTAGCGCTCCTCAGCCGGCATTCCGTATACGAGTTCGGCCCAGGTCCGTCCGAGACTGGCAGGGGGATGAGAATGGAACAGCCGATCACGCTCGACGTCAACGCCTCCGACGTGCACGCCGAAGGCGCCCGCCTCCGGGAACGCGGGCCGGTCACCCGGATCGAACTGCCCGGCGGCGTTCCGGCCTGGGCCGCTACCAGGGACCATGTCCTGCGTCGGCTGCTGGCCGACCCTCGGGTGTCCAAGGACGCGGTGCAGCACTGGCCCGCGTTCACCAGCGGGGACATCGCCGAAGACTGGCCGTTGCGGATTTGGGTGTCGATCCGGAACATGTTCACCGCCTACGGTGCCGACCACCGGCGGCTGCGTTCCCTGACCGCGGCCGCCTTCACGGCCCGCCGCACCGAGGCTCTCCGCCCGAAAGTCGAAGAAATCACCCGGGACTTGCTCGACGCCATCGAGGCGGATTCCGGTGACGCGCCCGTCGACCTGCGGGCGCGGTACGCCTACCCGCTGCCGATCGAGGTCATCTGCCGGCTGTTCGGCGTCCCCGGGGACAAAAGGGCCGGAATCCGCAAAGTAGTGGACGGCTTCTTCGACAGCGCGATCACCGCGGAACAGGCGCAGGAGAACGTGGCGGCGGCGTACGCCCTGTTCACCGACCTGATCGCGCAGAAGCGCGCGGCGCCCGCCGACGACTTGACCAGCGCCCTGATCGCCGCGCGCGACGATCGGGACGGCGCGCTGACCGAAACCGAGCTCGTCGACACGATGATGCTGATGATGACCGCCGGCCACGAGACCACGGTGAACCTGCTCGACCACGCCGTCACCGCGCTGCTGACCCACCCTGATCAGCTCGCCCTGGTCCGGGCCGGGCGACGGTCGTGGACCGCCGTGGTGGAGGAGACGCTGCGCTGGCAGGCGCCGATCCCGTACACGCCGCTGCGGTACGCGGTCGAGGACATCGAGGTGGACGGCACGGTGATCCGGCGCGGCGACGCGATCTTGGTCGGCTTCGGCGCCGCCGGGCGCGACCCCGCCCAGCACGGCGACACCGCCGACGAGTTCGACATCAGCCGCGCGGCCGCACCGCACCTCACCTTCGGCTACGGCGTGCACCACTGCCCCGGCGCGCCGCTGGCCCGGCTCGAAGCCGAGGTGGCGCTCCCGGCGCTGTTCGACCGCTTCCCGGACCTGACCTTCGCCGTGCCACCGGAGGAGCTGGCCACCCTGCCCACGTTCCTGTCCAACGGGCACACCAGCCTGCCCGTTCACCTCCGGCCCGCACCGCGCTGACGCCGGAACCCTGAATTCAGACGCCTGACGAATTTGCGGTCGAAGACGACGGCATTCTGTCCCGGCGACCGACCTACCGCCGGCATCGTGCAGCCCCTGCTCGAACCCGGGGAGGTCGTCGGCGGGCAGTCGCTGCGACTGCAGCTGGACGCGATCGGCTACGCGACTCGGCCTTCAACGTCCCCCGCAAGGGTGTTTCATTGAGTTGGCGGATTGGCGCGGATTGCGAGGGGATATCGATGATCACGCGTAGCTGCTGGGGACGTGGCTACGGTGAGGGATCAGGGGCGTGGAGACGCGGGGAAACGTCGCCGCTGCATGTGCGGAACCCTCGTTGCCGGCGCCACTCGGTACCGCCGAGGCGCTGCCGTCCTCACGACCGCGCCTAGCCTCGGCTCGGACGGCCCTGCCATGCCAGCGACTGCCTCAGCGAACGTCCGCAGCGCCGAGATCGCTGACCACGTCATCGCGCCGGAAGCAGGTTCCAGCAGTTCGAGGCCGTGACGGTCTGGTCGCGGCCACGATCCTTCGCGCGGTACACCGCGTCGTCGACGGCCACTACGCACGAAGTTGCCCAGGAACGGGAGAGACGTCGGCCGGGCTGGCCTGAACTGAGTGTCGCGGTATCGCCCTGCGCCACAGGGCAGAATCGAACGATGACCGGGCACAAGAACGTCATCAGGGGAATCGTGTTCGGGCCGGTTGTGCAGGCCGGGTCGATCAGTGGCGGAGTGCACCTGAACCTGCCGGCGCCCGCACCCGTGGCGCTCGCGGGGCTGCCGCCGGACGAAGGGTTCATCGGGCGCGCCGAGCACGCCGCCACGTTGCGGGAGGTGCTGGGCCCACGGTCCGCCACTTCCGTGTGTGCCATCGCGGGGCTGGCCGGAGTCGGCAAAACCGCGCTGACCGTGCACGCCGCCAAGCTGGCGATGGCCGATGGCTGGTTCCCCGGCGGGGTACTGTTCGTCGACCTGCAGGGTTACGACACGGCACGGGTCGTCGACGCCCACATCGCCCTGGGCTCGTTCCTTCGCGCGCTGGGTGTGCCTGGTGAGCACATCCCATCGGAACCGGCTGAACGGGCACTGCTCTACCGCTCGGTCCTGGCGACTCGCGCCGCCACCGACGGGCCGATGCTGGTGATCGCCGACAACGCGGCCGATCTCGACCAGGTCCTGCCGCTGCGGCCGGGCGAGCCGGGGCACCGGATGCTTGTCACCAGCAGGCACACCTTGCCGATCCCTGCCGCGCGGCGACTCGAACTGGACGCGCCACCCATGCCGGAAGCACTCGCGATGCTGGCGGGTGCCTTGACCGCATCGCACCCGGCGGACACCCGCATCACGACCGAATCCGGGGACGCCGTCGCCCTCGCGGAATTGTGCGGGAAGCTGCCGCTGGCGCTGGGCATCCTGGCGCACCTTCTGGCGGATCAGCCGGCGCGGCCGCTCGCCGAGGTGGTCGACCTGCTGCGCGATGCCCACGACCGCATCGGTGAGCTTGCCTACGGCGACTCGATAGCCGTACGCGCGGCGTTCGACGCCTCGTACCAGCGCCTGTCGCCCGAGCAGGCACGTGCGTTCCGGTTCCTGGCGCTCAACCCGGGCCCACACGTCGGGACCGGCGCCGCGAGTGCACTGCTCGACCGGTCCAGCGACCGGGCCCGACGACTGCTCGAGGAGCTGCGCCGGGCACACCTGCTGCAACCGGCGATCGGCGACGGCACCTACCGGTTCCACGACCTGCTGCGCCTCTACGCCGAGGACCACTGCCGCGCCGAAGACACCGAGGCCGCCGACGCGCTGGAACGCCTGCTGGCGCACTACGCCGACGTCGCGGCCGACGCGGACAGCCACCTCGTCGTCCTCGCCCAGAAGGAGGGCCGGGCACCGCGGTTCACGTCTCGGCAGGACGCGCTGACGTGGTTCGACGCCGAACGTCCCAACTTGGTCGCGGCGATCGACCGCGCCGGAGCCACCGGTCACCACGCCCATGCCGTCACCACCACCCGGCACATGTACTGGTTCTTCCAACTGCGCAAGCACTGGGCTGACTGGCTCACCACGCACGAGGTCGCCTTGGCCGCCGCCCGCGCGACCGGTGACGACGTCATGGCGGCAACGATGCTGAACCGGCTCGGCAACATCCACCAGAAACTCGCCAGGCCCGAGGAGTCGATTCCGTTCTACGAGGAGGCACTGTCACTTTTCGAGGCCGCCGCAGACGCGCGTGGTCAGGCACAGGCGCTGATCAACCTCGGGGTCGTGTTCACCAAGCTGGGCCGGCCGGCCGCCGCGCTCGACCACCACGACCGGGCGCTCAAACGCTACCGGCAGCTCGGCGACCGGATCGGGGAAAGTCTGGCCCTCGCGAGCGCCGGTGCTGTGTACCGGGAGCTCGGCCGCCTCGATGACGCCCTGCGGCACTACCTGCGCTCGGCAGACCTGTGCCGGGAGCTCGGCTACCGCGATGGGGAGGCCAAAAGTTTCAGTAACCTCGGCAATCTCTACACCGACGCCGGGCGCCTCGACGAGGGCCTGGCCGCGTACCGCAAAGCGGTCGACATCTACCGTGACCTCGGC
Source organism: Amycolatopsis sp. CA-128772 (assembly GCF_002904295.1). GTDB lineage: Bacteria > Actinomycetota > Actinomycetes > Mycobacteriales > Pseudonocardiaceae > Amycolatopsis. The sequence goes on along the minus strand of NZ_PPHG01000072.1, from coordinate 38,982 downwards.
GACGAGGCGGGCACCGGCCTGGTGCTGACGAACCTCGGCACCACCTACGCCCAGCACGGGGACATCGAGCAGGCGCGGTCCTGCTACGCCGAGGCGCAGGCCGCCTACGAAGCCGTCGCCTCGGAGGAGAGCCTCGAGTGGGTACGTTCGTTGATCGCGCGACTGCCCCCGCCAAGCAAGAAGGCAAGGCGCCTGTTCAAGCGCCGGTGACGGCTGTCGGTCGCGGGTGCAGGCCGAGGCAGTGAGGGCTACCTCAGGGTCGTCCTTCATCTTTCAGGAGTTCCTGCGCTGCCGGGCCGCTTGCCGGCTGCCACCTGCCCAACGATGACGGGTACGACGTCGAGGGCCGCAATCCCGGGTGGGCACTGACGGTTACGCAAGTTCCTGAGCAGGCGCGAGCGAGAGCCGCACACCGTCGCCGTCATCGAACAGACGTTCGAATTAGATCGCGGGGCGGCGACGCGCCGATCCGAGCAGTGCGCCGCAGCCGTGAGGCGCTCCCATGACATCCCCCTTCGGGGATGCGTCCCAGATACGCCGACAAAGCAGCCGCTTTGTTCGAGTTTGCGGTGATACATCCCCCCTCACCGACCACGAACTATCACCGATCGTCATCAGGTCATCACTCAGAGCCTTCTTTTTGCGGAGGGAGCCGTGTATGACGTCTTCGTCACCCCTCTTGCGCAGGCTGCGCCGGCCCGGCCTCTGCCAGGCCAGCCGGCCACAGCCCGGCCGGCTCTGGCGGAGCTCTTGGCCCGGCCGGCGCAGGCGCACTGGACCTACGCCATGAGCAGGGTGGATGCCTCAGGACGCATCGCCGACAAACAGCTGGTGAGCGTCCTCGGCTGGAAAGTCGACGACCGGCTGATCACCACTGCCGAAGGCACCTCGGTGATCATCCTCGGCCGCGACAGCTGCGGGCCCGACTCGCTGATCACCAAGGACAGGGTCCGACTTCCCGTCAGCCTCCGAACCCGATGCGGCATTCGCATCGGAGATCGGGTCCTGCTCGCCGCCTCGCCCAAGCTGGACTTGCTGCTCGCCTACCCCCTCTCGACCCTCGAACGAGCACTCGGCACCCTTCACCAGGCGAACGCGGAGGCCGACCGGTGACCGACACGCACAAGACAGCCGCCGATCCGACCGCGGCCGCACGCCTGGTGCTGGAATCGCTGGGCGTCTCGCTCAGTGATCTGCAGGCGAACGAGGACACCACTGCCGTCACCTCGCCCACCTTCCGCGAGTACATACCCGTCGTCGCCGCCGACACCCCGGCAAGTTCCCGTCGACTGTGGAGCAACTACTGGCGCTTCCTCGTCGCGCACTGGGGCGACCGGCGAGTCGACGAGCCCAGCTACAACGAACTGTTCGACCTCGCCGACCAGGTCGAACAGCGCGCCAGAAGCCGCAAAGGATCCCGCGGCGGGCACGGCGCCAGGTCGAACTTCGTAGACGCCATCAAATGCGTCTACCGCCATGCGGTCGACGACGAGTACGTCCGGCCTAACCGCAATCCGGCAGCGAAACTGCGTCGCTCCGGCTCAGCCCAGCCGCGCCGACGTGCTCTGAGCGCAGCACAGCTGACCGAAATCACCCACACCGCCGCCACAACCGGTCCCAATCCCGCCCTCGACTCCCTGGTTCTTCGACTGCACACCGAGACAGCCTGCCGGCGCAGCGGCGTCCTCTCCCTGCGCCGCCGCGACCTCAACGACCAGGACTGCACCATCTGGCTGCGCGAGAAGGGCACAGCTCGGGAGCGGCCTGTGTCACCTACTGTGATGGCCGCACTGGTCGACCACTTCGAGGTCCACGCCCCTTCGGGAAATCCCGATGACCCAATCCTCAGATACGCAAATGGGCGTCCCATCGGCGACAACTACTTTCAGGGGCTCTGGCAGCGTCTCCGTCGGCACCTGGACTGGGCCGACCGGTGGGGCGTGAGTGCTCACTGGCTCCGCTACACAACGCTGACCTGGGTCGAACGCAACTTCGGCTACGCGATGGCCGCCGCCTATGCCGGTCACGCACCCGGAGGCGTGCGCAGCGGTAACACGCTCACCTACGTCCACCCGACACTGGAGGAACTCTCGATAGTCCTGGCGACATTGGTCGGCGCACCGCATCCGCTCGCCGTCGGACTTCGCCCCGTGGATACCGGGAGTCTCGCGTTGCAAAATCGAGGCGTACGGATGCTCCTGCCCGTCGACGATGACGTTCGTTGGCGGGCTGAGCTTGAGCGCTCCTTGAACCATCGACCCGTCACTCTCACATCAAGTCAGACGGCGCTTTGCGATCCCGTCGACCCTGTTCGGCAAGTTCGCCACCAGCTCGAGCAAGCCGAGCGCTACGGCATGAGGCGTCCAAGTCAGCGCACCCTCGTCACGGCTACCGGACTACCACGAGACACCGTCCGAGAGGCGCTCAACAAGATCAAGCTCGAATTGATCGCCGACCACACACCTGACGTGCCGAAGCCCTCAGCCGGGTCTGCCCAGACTTCGGTTGACACCGGAGCTGACTGTTTCTCAGGCCCCTGACGCGGTCGTATAGATGGTCTCAAAGTCGACCGGGGTGAGCTTGCCCAGCCCCCGTTGCCGGCGTTTGCGGTGATACTTCGTCTCGCATCCGTCGCCACCGGATCGTCGCCGGGACGAGCGAAGGCGCTCACGAGTTCGCCAAGAGCGCGATCGAGGCGCTCGGCGTACCATTCAGACTCGGCTAGTACTCCAGCCGCACTTCGTCGCGGATGGTGAGTCTTCGCTGGTAGTGGGCTTGTCGGGCTTGATGTTAGTGGCGCCGGTGTGACCATACCTAGGTGGGGAGGCGGTCGAGTGGGGTGGTGATCAAGTGTGTCAGGAGAGGCTTGATCTCGCCCAACGTGACCGGGATGAGGTCGCTGCCAAGGCTTTTGGGGCTATCGCAGCGGTGACGGCCAGGTAGGTATGGGCGAGCATGGCCGGTACCGGGCGTCGCAACGGCGGACCTGGTACTGGTCCAGGCCGACGTCGGTCTTCGCGGTCTGGAAACAGTCCTCGATTGCCCAGCGTGCCGCGGCCACCCGGATCAGCTCTTATCGGTCGTTACGTTAAGCCGCAACACAAGTAGTAGGCGATCTCGGGCTTGTCCTTGCCTCTGCCGCCGCCGCGGCGTTCGCGGACCGGCGGGGGAACGGCTACCTGCCTCTGTTCCGCCACGGCTCGGACGACCCGCCGCGGTAGCAGCAGGACCACGCGATCCGGGAAGGCGCGCTGAAGGCGTCCCGCACGACGGGCTCACGACCCTCGTCGCCGTGCTGAAAGTGGTCGGAATGTGGCCGACCGATCCGTGACCGACCCTGTGCGATTCCAGCCCATCGCCCCGGTGCCCCCGGGTGTGCTCTCCGAGCACACCCGGGGACACCGGCTCGCGTTCCTGGCACTTCGTGTTCCCGACCAAAACGCCGCCGTCTTTGTCATCGACAAGGCCCTCACCCCCGGCACCAACAAGTAAGCACTCCCGGGCGTCCGCGGCGGCTCGATCGGAGCCGCCGTGGACGATCTGGCGCCCCGATCCGACGCGCGGGTTCCCATGACCCGCGCGTGTCCCCCAAGCCGGTCATCGCCGCGGCTCGTTCACTTCAGGGCTTCGGAGATGGCCGGCTCTCTTGTTTCCGGCCCTGATGTCCCGCCGATCTCGGCTGACCCACCCGGCCATTCTGCGCCGCGTGTCGGCAACAACGAGGATCTATTCCAGCGGCCAGGGTGAACCTCCGGCCGGGATCGCTATCCTCCTCGTGGTTGAGCTCACAGCCGATCACCAGCGCGCAGATCCGTCACGACGGTCGCGCCGACCTTCCTCCACGCACCCCTCCGGTGCGAGACAGTGCGGTGTCCATGATGTCACCATCCGATCCCGCTGCCGACGGGCATCACCCGCTGGTGGGCCAGCCCCACAGCGACGACGAAGAGGGCTCGGTCGCCGAGGCGGAGGCCGAAGCCGCCGAAATCAGCACGCCCGAACAGCCACTGGGAACCGTGGGCAAGCGGCTCGACCGCCGCTCCCCGTTCTACATCGGCATGACCGCCGCGGCCGGCGTCGCCGTGACCTACGGCCTGATCCAGCTCCTCACCGGCGCCGAGCAGATCCTCGTCCTGGTCGGGCTCGCCCTGTTCCTCGCCATCGGCCTGGAACCGCTCGTCTCGTGGCTGGTCACCCACCGCTTCCCGCGCTGGCTCGCTGTCACCACCGTGTTCGTCGTCGCCTTCGCCGCGGTCGGCGGTTTCCTCGCCGCCGCCATCCCCGTCATCGTCGAACAGGCCACCGCGCTGGTCAACCAGGCCCCGCAATACCTGCGCGAGGCTCAGGACCACAACACGCTCCTCGGCCGCCTCAACGAACGCTTTCACCTGCAGCAGGCGATCGAGTCGTCGGTCAGCTCCGGTGGCGGCCTCACCAGCGGCGTCCTCGGTGCCGGCAAAGCGGTCTTCAACGCCGTGACCGACACGCTGATCGTGGTCGTCCTGACCATCTACTTCGTCGCCGACCTGCCCCGCATCCGCGCCACGATGTACCGGCTCATCCCGCACTCCCGCCGGCCCCGGGCCATCCTCATCGGCGACAACATCTTCGCCAAGGTCGGCGGCTACGTCCTGGGTAACTTGGCCGTTTCCGTCATCGCCGGCGTGCTCACCCTCATCTGGCTGCTGATCTTCGGCGTCCCCTACGCGGCGCTGTTGGCCATCGCCGTCGCGGTACTGGACCTCATTCCGGTGGTCGGTTCCGTGGTCGGCGGTGTCCTGGTGAGCCTCGTCGCGCTCACCGTGTCGCTACCGGTGTGCCTGGCCACCGTCGGATTCTTCCTCATCTACCGGCTCGCCGAGGACTATCTGCTCGTGCCGAAGATCATCGGCACCGCCCTCAAAGTCCCCGCGCTAGTCACCGTCGTCGCCGTCCTGCTCGGCGGCGCCCTGCTCGGCGTCATCGGGGCGCTGGTCGCCATCCCCGTCGCCGCCGCCATCCTCCTGCTGGTCGACGAGGTGCTCTACCCACGGCTCGACCAGGCATGATCATCTGCGCCGATGCTGGTAGCGCGCATCAGCCGACCACCCCCACGTGTGTTGAGGAAAGGAAGATACCGTGAGTGCACTTCGTCTTCCTCTGCTGGTGTCCGCCGCGGCACCGGCCTTCTTGCTCGCCGTCCCGACCCGGAGTCCTCCTCCACCGCACCAGCCCCGGTCGCGCAGGCCCTAAAAGGCAGGGACACTGTCTTCACCACAACTTGGGTTCTACCTCAGTCTCCTGCGGGTCTGCGGATCGCCTGCCACCACAGCTGGGCCACGACTGCGGCGGCGGCCTGCTCGGCGACGGACTCGCGCTCGGTGACTTCCTTCCCCGCCGCAGGCATCACGAAATGCGGGGCACCGGAACCTCCGGTGCCCCGCTCTCGTGTGCTACTTGCTGACCATCAGACGTTCAAGGCTTCCTGCCGGTCCGCGATGGAGCCGGTGTCACTAGCCCGATTCGTCAACACGTGCGCCGTCGGAAGCGTTTGTGCGAATCCGACGGTCGAGTGCGACGAAGATCCGTTTCCAATTGGCGAGTTCGATTCATTATGATCCACACTGGACATTCGATCTCTTGACCTGAGGAGTCCACCGAAGCCAAGGCCGGCGGCATTCAGAAGCCCCCGGCCGTACTACTTCTACACCAATGCAGCAGGGATGCAACCCGATGCTCGGCGGTTACCGCGATGTCCGTTCGCTCTCGAGCAGGGTCGTCCCGACCAGCTGCCGCAATCTGCCGGATCGCATCCGGATGACGAGGGCGGTCAGCGGCGCGCGCAGCAGCAGGCCGATCAACGCCACCCCGGCGCCGAGCACGGCACCGGCGAGAACGTCGTGAACGTAGTGCGCGCCGAGGTACACGCGGGAAAATCCGATCAGCACCGCCACCGCGAGCGAGGCGAGCCCAACCCGGCGGCCGACGAGGAGCAGCGCGACGGCCGCGGACACGGCGATCGTCACGTGGTTGCTGGGGAACGAGTAGTCCGTCGCGAAGTCGCAGGTGGCCACGGTCGGCACGGCCGGGTAGCGGATGCAGGGGCGCGGTTCCTCCACGAGGATCTTGACGAGGTTGCTCAGGCCGTAGGCGAGGCCGACGGCGATCGGCACCCAGAGCACGGCCGCCATCCGGCCGGCGTCCTGGCGGCGTGCGCGCCACCACGCGAACGCGGCGACGAGCACGAGCAGCACCAGGCCGACGTTGGTGAAGACCTGGAAGAACCCGTGCAGCCACGGCGTCGCGCGAGCGAACGCGAGCACATCCAGGTACCAGCCGCCATCGATGGCTCCGCCGTCCACCGTCCCACCCTTCCGTTTAATTGACAACGTCGTAGAACTTCTACTTCAGTGTAGATGCTCAACGAGTGCTCCGCCGTCGGGAGGTGGCGAACGGGGTTTCGACAGGCAGGTAGATTGGTGGTATGCGGATGCGGCGAGACGACGGTGCCCGGCGTGCGCCCGGCGAGCTCGAGGCGCAGGTGCTGGCCGTGCTGTGGAAAGCCGACGGCCCGCTGGCGCCGGCCGAAGTCCGGGAGCGGCTCGGCGCCAGCCTGGCCTACACGACCGTCGTGACCATCCTCTCCCGGCTCCACGAGAAGGGCGTCGCCGACCGGAAGAAGCTGGGCCGGTCCTTCCGATATCGCGCTGTCGACGACGAACCGGGGCTGGCCGCGCGGCGGATGACCAAAGTGCTCGACAACGAACCCGATCGCGACAGCGTGCTCGCCCGTTTCGTCTCGAACCTGTCCGAGTCGGACGAACATGTGCTCCGCGAGCTGTTGCGGCAGAACGAAGGCTGACCGCATGGATCCCGACTTCTGGGTACCCCTGCTACTGCCGTTCGCGGCCTGGCCGCTGGCGCGCATCGTCGCCCCCCGGCTACCGCCGCGTGCCGCAAGCTGGCTGCTGACCACCGGATGCCTGGTGCTCGCCGCCGCCAGTACCGCGGCCCTGACATTGCAGGCTTTCGCCGGTCTGACGCTCGTACCGGCCATCGCTCAGGCCGGCCATTGGTCACCGCAGGCCCTGAACACCGTGGAACCGGTCAACGTTCCCCTGGCGATCGGCTGCGGGCTCCTGCTGAGCGCCCTGGGCCTGGCGTTCACACACACGGCCGTGCGGTACGCGCGCTGGAGCCGCGCACTGACCCGGGAACTCGACGAACACAAGCCGGCCGCGGGAATCATCATCCTGCGCGGCAAGGAACCCCTCGCGTTCTCCGCGCCGGGCCGCGGCGGCCGGATCGCGATCTCCAGCGGCATGCTCGACGCCCTCGGCCCGGCGGAACGGGACGCCCTGCTGGCGCACGAACGCGCCCATCTCCGCCTGCGCCATCACCGCTTCCTCATCGCGATCACTCTCGCCGCTGCGCTCAATCCGCTCCTGCGCCCGCTTTGCTCGGCAGCGAGGTTCGCCCTCGAACGCTGGGCCGACGAAGCCGCCGCGCAGGACCTCGGCGACCGGACCGTGGTGGCCAAGGCCGTCGCCAAAGCCGCGCTCGCCGGACGGGCCCAACCCGGCTTCGCGCTCGCGGCGACCGGCGGACCCGTGCCCCGGCGGGTCAGCGCCCTGCTGACCGCGCCCGCCCGCCGTCTGCCGGCCGCGCTGCTCAGCGCCGCCCTTGTCCTGGGCGTCACTGGCTGGTCCGCCCAGACGGTGCTGGACTCGGCCACCGACCTGCACCAGAACCTCGAATCCGCGCAGGACTCCGCCACGGACGCCCGGGGAATCCTCCCCGACGACCACGACGAGTTCGACCGCTGAACCGGATTCAAAGAGGCGCTTCGAGCCGGTAGCCGTGCCCGCGCAGCGTCGTGATCACCGGCACCGTCACGCCCGTCCCATCGCCGAGCCGCCTACGCAGAGCGGCCATGGTGACATCGAGGGTCTTGGTCGGCCCGAACCAGTGCTCGTCCCAGACTTCCGCCATGAGGTCTTCGCGGCTGACCGCGACACCCGGTCGGCGGGCCAATGCGGCGAGCAGGTCGAACTCCTTGGGCCGCAGGGAGATCTCGTGTCCGCCCAGCAGGCATCGCCGCGCGTCGACGTCGAGCACGAGGTCGCCGAGGTGGACCGGACCGGTGCCGGCGGGCGCGGCGGGGCGGCGGCGCAGGTGGGCCCGCAGGCGGGCCAGCAGCACGGTGACGGTGGCGGGTTTGACCAGGTAGTCGTCGGCGCCGGCGTCGAGGCCGACGATGATGTCGATCTCGTCGGCCCGAGCGGTGAGGATGATGATCAGGACGTCCGGGTCCGCGCCGCGCAGGGTACGGGCGACCTCGACGCCATCGGTGTCCGGGAGGCCGAGATCGAGCAGGACGACGTCGGGTGCGCTCTGCCGCGCCTGCGCCAGCCCGCCTTCCCCGGTGCGGCACCAGTGCACCTCGTAGCCGTTGGCGAGCAGTCCGGTGCGGAGGTGGCCACCGATCGCCGGGTCGTCCTCGATCAGCAGGACCTCGACGGCGTCGTCGGCGCGCTGGATGCTCATGTGCCGGATCGTAGCCAGTGCGGCCCCGGCCGGCCCGGCGCGCTGTGCCTGCTCACAGATCCCGCAGCTCCTCCACCGCCGGACGGGTCGACGCCCGGGCGCTGAGCAGCGCGGCGGTCGCGAGGGCGGCGATCACGGCCGCGGCCGTGGCCGCCAGGTAGCTCCAAGGGACGGCGATGGCAGACGGCGGCGGATCGAAGACACCGGTCAGCACGGACACGAGCATCCGGGCCAGTCCCCAGGCGATGACAGCGCCGCCGAGCAGGCCGCAGGCGCCAAGGAGCAGCCCCTCACCGAGCACGAGTCCGCGCAGCTGCCGCCGGTTCGCGCCGAGCACGGCCATGATGGCCAGGGTGCGTCGCCGTTCGGCCAGCCCGACGGCCAGGACGATGCCGCCGGCACCGGCGGCCAGCAGGACGGCGAAGGTCAGCTCGAGCCGGGTCAGGCCGTGCAGGTTGACCGAGGTGAGGCTGGAACCGACCTGCGCGCGGGTCTGCGTGAGGTCGGTGACGGCCGTGCCTGCCCCCAGCCGGGTCCGCAGTGCCGCGGCGACCTCGGCCTGACCGGTCCCGCCGGTGTCGACGAGGAAGGCGCCGACGGCGTCGGAACCGGTCATGCGGGCGAGGTAGGCGGCGTTGGCGACGAAGAAGCTGTCTTTGGGGGCGGTCGGGAACTCCTTGACGATCCCCGCGTAGTGGAACGGCACGGTCTGCAGCTGCTTCGTGCGGCTGTCCTGCACCCGGAGGTTGACCAGATCGCCCGGGACGAGCTGGAAGTCCTTCACCGTTTCGGCGCTGACCAGGATCGCGTCGGGCTGCCGGGCGAGTACGGCCATCAGCTCGGCCGCGGTGCCGCCTTGGAAGTAGGCGTCCTGCAGGGCGGTGGCGTGGGTGATGGTGTCCGGTCGCACGCCGTAGAGGTCCTGCAGATCGGCGCCGACGTAGGCGAACCGGTGCTGGATCGGCTCGACGGCGCGGACCCCGGGTACGGCCCGCAGCTGACCGGCGGCGGCCGGTCCGACCTGTGTGCCCGGTGACTCGGTGACGGTGACGTCGGCGCCGTTGGTCAGCTGGGCGTCCGCCTCGGCCTGCTGCTGGTAGGTGCTGTTGAACACCGCGGTCGACGCGGCGAAGGACAAGGCCAGCGCGAGCAGGACGATGGCCCGGGCAAGGATCCGGCGTTGACGGGACAGGCTCGCCGCGCCCGGGGCGGCGAGCTGGCCGGCGAGGGGCCGCAGCAGCCGTTCGAGCGGGCCACGCCCGTGCGAAAGGGCCAGGAGCACCAGGCGCCACAGCAGTACGGCGGTGCCGAGCCACAGCAGCGCGGGTCCGAAGAATGCCCAGTACGACACGGAAATCGACGGCACGCCCTCCGGGGCCAGCACCAACGCGTAGTCGTTGCCACTCGATGCCCAGAAGACCACCAGCGATCCACCGATGAGCAGGAAGTCGCCCCCGGTTTTGAGCCACCACGGGGTTCCGTGTTTTCCGACGGTCTGCCGGGCCTGGGCGACGCTGCGGCCGCGCAGGTCCACGACCGCGGGGACGAGGACGGTGAGGGTGGTGATCAACAAGCCCGCGGCGAACGCGACGACGAACCACAGCATGGTCGCCCCGATATCGGCACCGGCCGGAGAGGGTCCTAACGCGAGGCGGCCGGCCGCGGCGGCGATGCCGAGTCCGGCGGCGCCGCCAAGGACACCGACGAGAACGGCTTCGCCGACCGCGAGCCGTACCACTGCTGCCGGTGCGTAGCCGCGAGTGCGGAGCAGCGCCTGTTCGGCACGCCGGCGTTCGGCGCCGGAGCTGACCAGCGCCGCGGTCAGCAGTGCGGACAGCACGACCCCGGGCAATCCGAGGAACAGGAAGAGCATCTGGGCGTAGGCGGCATCACCGCGGGCGGCGTCCAGTGCCGCGGCGACGTTGTCACCGACCAGCGCCGCGCCGGCGGCCCGGGCCTCGAAGTTGTGCGCGGCGGCAATCGCCGACTGGTACGCCGCCGCCGGATCGCCGGGCCACGAGGTGGTGAGCCGGACGTGGAACTGGGTCGTCCCGGGCTGGCCACTCAGCTCGGCGAACATGGCTTCCGGCACCAGCAGCACGTTGTCCGGAGGCGCCGCGGGCTGTGCCTGGGCGGCTGCTCCGACCTTCTGCAACAGGGAATCGGCCTGGGGCAGGTCGACGACCCCGGCGACGGTGACCGTCAAGGGGCCTGCCCCGCCGCGTCCGATGCCGACCTGGTCACCGGGGCGCACGTGCAGGTTCGACGCGGTCTGCTGCGCGACGAGCACGCCGGCGGAAGCGCCGGCCAGGTGCCGGATCTCACCTGGGAAGGCCGCTGCGTAATCCGCCGGGACACCGAGGACGACGCCGGGCCCCGTGGTCTGCGTGGTGCCGTCGCCGGAAGCCCGGAAACCGGGCGTCCGTGCGATGTGGACGCGTTCCACCGCACCGGCTCCGGGGGTGGTGCGCAGTTCCTTCGCCACAGCCTGGGGGTCTCCGCCGGGCTGCACCTCCACCTGCCAGTCGACGGCGACCGAGCGCAGTGCCCGCGCGGTCATCGTCGCCTGTGACGCGGTGAGGAACGCCCCCAATGCCGCGATCAGCGCCACCCCGAGCGCGATGCCCGCCGCGGTGGCGAGCACCCGGCCGGTCCGGTGCCGCAGCAGCCCGGCCAGCCAGCGCAGCGTCATGAGCGCACCACGGGCGTGAGCAATCTGCCTTCACGCATCGTCCAGTGCGTGTCGAGCCGATCGGCGACCGCATTGTCGTGGGTGGTGACGACCAGTGCGGCCTCGACGTGATCCGTCGCGGCGAGCAGTGCGTCGAGCAGACGGCGACCCGCCGCGTGGTCGAGTTGGCCGGTGGGCTCGTCGGCCAGGACCAGGCGCGGACGCCGGGCGAGCACCCGCGCGACGGCCACCCTCTGCGCCTGGCCGCCGGAGATCTCCTCGGGGAGGTTCGCGGCCAGCTCCGCCACGTCCACCAGTTCCAGGGCCTCGGCCACCCGTCGCGTGACTTCGGACCGTTCGACGCCCGCGATGACGAGCGGGAGGGCGGTGTTTTCCGCGACGTTCAGGGTCGGCACCAGGCTGAGGCTCTGGAAGACCACCCCGATCAGGTGCGCGCGGGTGTCGGCGGTCACCGGCAACCCCGGCCACGTGACCTTCCCGCGCGTCGGCCGCTCCAGGGCCGCCATCAGGTGCAGCAGGGTGGACTTGCCCGACCCGGACGGCCCCGCCACGGCGATCCGGGCCCCGGCCGGCACCGTGCAGGTGGTGCCGTGCACCGCGACGACGGCCGACGGGCCGGTGCCGTAGGTGCGCGACACGTCGTCGCAGGCCACCATGATCTCGGTCATCCGGCCACCGCCCCGTCCCGCAGGGTCAGCACGCGGTCGGCGATCCGCACCACCTCGGCGCTGTGGGTCACCACGAGCAGCCCGGCGCCCCGGCCGGTGCGTTCCCGCAACAGGGACAGGACCTCCTGCTCGGTCGACCCGTCGAGCTCGCCGGTCGGTTCGTCGGCCAGGATGACGTCCGGCTCGTTGACCAGCGCCACCGCCAAGCCGGCCCGCGCGAGCTCGCCGCCCGAGAGCTGCGCAGGCACGGCCCGGCCTCGGCCGGCGAGGCCGACCTGCTCGAGGAGTTCGTCGGCCCGGACGCGGCCACGGCCGGCGGCGCGGCGGGCCAGCTGGATGTTCGTGCGCACGTCGAGGTGCGGGACGAAATTCCGGGCCTGGAGCAGGACGCCGATGCGAGCGGCGCGGACGCGCGCGCGATCGGCCTCACGGCGGTGGGTCACGAGCTCGCCGCCGACCCGGACGGTGCCCCCCGCCGGTTCGTCCAGACCGGCCAGGCAGGCCAGGAGGGTCGACTTCCCCGAACCGGACGGCCCGACCACGGCCACTGTCTCGCCCCGGTGGACCGTCAGTGACACGCCGCGCAGCGCAAGTGTCTCGTCGTCGCCGGTGCGGAAGAACCGGTACAGGTCGCGGGCCTCCAGCGCCGGGGCGGGTTCCGCCGTCATCCCTGCCACCGCAGGGAATCGGTGACCGTGCGCCACGGGTCGACGTTGTCGGCGTTCACCGGCCCGGACAGCGTCAGGTCGACCCGGGTGCCGGCGTGGAAGAAGACGTAGTGCTCGAAGGCATCCCGCACAACCTTTCCGGTGACCGGGTTCGGGGCCGAGTCGCCCTGGTAGGTCACCAGGACGGCCGGACCCGCCTGGCGGGTCACCGTGGATACCTGACCGAGGGCAAATCGCGGCACCTGGCCGCGCCACGCCGGAACGTCGGTCGCCGTGACCGAGGCGGCGGTCGGGGCGGACGCGGCGGCGGCCGTGCCGACCTGGACCTGGTTCAGCTTGTCGGTGAACGTCGTCGTCGCGCCCGCGGTGGACGAGGCCCAGCCCTCCGGGATCTTCACCGAGAACGCCGCGCCCGGCGGGGTGAACGCGACGAAGGCCTGGTTGTCCGGGATGTCACCCGGTGGGTTGGATTCCGTGGCCGGCTGCCCGGACTCCGATGTGGACGCCGAAGAGGTCACCGACGTCGGAGCCGACGCGCTCGGTGACGGGGGCGCCGGTGTCCCCGAACACGCGGACACCGCCCACGTCACCGCCAGCATTCCCCCGCCTAGCACCACATTCCGGCCCCACATGACACCTCCCGGCTGCCCACCGATCACCTGTGACCCACGCTATGGACCACACGGTCACGGCAACTGCCCGGAAAGGTACGAGGACGGCAAAACCTGACCCCGGCCGCCACGACCGGCCGGGTTCCGCCCCTGAAGCCCGCATGACGACCATGATGGGCTCCATGAGAGCTCGGGTGGTCCGGGTGGCCATGATCGCCGTCTCGGTCGCGCTGGTCCTGTTCGCCGTTCCGCTGGCGATCCTGGTGTGGTCCTCACTGGTCACCGAAGAACAGGGCGAGCTGGAACGGGTCGCGCTGGCCGTCGCCGTCCGGGTGGGTCCGCAGTTCCTCACCGGCGACCCGGTTGAGCTGCCGGCCGCGGAGGCCGACAACACCATCGGCGTGTACGACCTCGACGGCCACCTCAAGAGCGGCCGCGGACCGGCGATCGCCGACGACGTCGTCCGGCAGGCTTACGCCGGCGCGGCGGCGGACGGTCAGTCGGGAGCGGATCTCGTGGTCGCGGTCCCGGTGTCCGCCGCCGAACACGTCGACGGCGTGGTGCGCGCCGCGGCGCCGATGAGCGTGGTGTGGACCCGGGCCTTTCTCGCCTGGTCGTTGCTCGCCGCCCTCGCCGGTGCCGCCCTCGTGGTCGCCGTGCTCGTCGCACGCCGTCAGGCCCGCCTGCTCACCGGCCCGCTGGAGGACCTGTCGAGTGCGTCCGAGCGGATCACCGGCGGCGACCTCGGCGCGCGGGCCGAACCCGGCGACATCCCGGAGATCACCCGGGTGGCACTGGCCCACAACCTCATGGTCGACCGGCTGACCCAGCTGCTCGACCGGCAAAGCCATTTCAGCGCCGACGCTTCGCACCAGCTGCGGACCCCGCTCAGCGGGCTGCTGCTCAAGCTGGAAGCGGCGCGCACCGCGCCGCCGGCCGACCTGCCCCGGATCCTCGACGACACCGCACGGGGCGTCCGGGACCTGTCCCGGACCGTCGAGGACCTGCTGACCCTTTCGCGCCACCATCCCGAACGGTGGTTCACGGCGGCACCCGGCACCGTCGCCGAGGTCCTCGCCGGCGCCGAGCAACGCTGGCACGGCCCGCTCGCCCGCGAAGGACGCCGGCTCGTCGTGGACATCGAACCGCAGGTAAGGAACTGGACCCTCCCGGCGAGCCTGCTCACCCAGATCGTCGACGTCCTCGCCGACAACGCCGCACGTCACGGCCGCGGCACGGTGACCGTGACCGCCCGCGACACCTCCGGCGTCCTCGCCGTCGACGTGGCCGACGAAGGCACCCTCCGGCTGGACCCCGCCGACGTGTTCGTCCGCGGGGCATCGGGCGGCGGGGGTCACGGCATCGGCCTGGCACTGGCCCGCACGATCGCCGAAGCCGGCGGTGGACGGCTGACCGTCACCCGCCGCGCCCCCACGATGTTCACCCTCTACCTCCCTCCTCTCGACGACACGGCTGACAGGTGAGCAGGATTTTGCCTTGCTCTAACCGAGCTTTGCCCGTGCGCTTGCCCGACTGTCCGAAATAGACCGAACGCGGTGCTCCGTCCGCATGAAACGCGCCACCTCAAGTGAATTAGGTACGCCTCACCTCTATGAGGAGAGCCTTCCCTGAGTTACGGTCGCAGCGTTCACCGCGAGACTCCAGGAGCCAAGCTCATGTCACCCACCCAGATCGCCGTCCTCGGCGCCATTTCCGGGCTCACGATCTACCTGGGACTGCCGCTCGGCCGGCTGCGCGCCGAGATGCCGCGCCTGAAGACGTTCCTCAACGGCACGGCCACGGGCATCCTGGTCTTCCTGCTCTGGGACGTGCTCGCCCACGCCTGGGAACCGATCGACACCGGGCTGGGCAAGGACGAGCTCGGCGGGGTGCTCGGCAACGGTGCCGTACTCCTCGTGACCGCGGGGGCGGGCCTGCTCGGCCTCGCCTACTTCGACCAGGCGACCGCTCGCCGCCGGGCGGACACGCAGCGCGCCTACGGGCCGGGTGCCGCATCAGTCGGTGAGCTGAGCGCAGCGACGACCCGGAATCCGGCTTCCCGGCTGGCCATGACGATCGCGATCGGGATCGGCCTGCACAACTTCGCCGAAGGGCTCGCCATCGGAAACTCGGCGGCCGCCGGCGAACTCAGCCTCGCCGTGCTGCTCGTGGTCGGATTCGGGCTGCACAACGCCACCGAGGGGTTCGGCATCGTGGCGCCGCTGACCGGGACCCGTCCGTCCTGGGGCTACCTCGCACTGCTCGGCCTGATCGGCGGCGGGCCGACGTTCGTGGGCACGCTGGTCGGGCAGGCCTTTGTCAACGAGACCCTCTCGATCGCGTTCCTCGGCCTCGCCGCCGGGTCGATCCTGTATGTGGTCATCGAACTCCTCGCCGTCGCCCGCAAAGCGAACCTCAAGACGGTCACGACTTGGGGCGTGTTTCTCGGACTGGTCCTGGGCTTCGTCACGGACGCGATCGTCACCGCCGCCGGCGCATGACGAGCCGCGAGCTCACGGTCCCGGCCGCGGGCTTCCGGTCGCGCGGTACCGGTGCTCGGGCCGTCGGGTGTAGCCGCGGCTCGGGCTGAGATCGACCAGCCCGCGCCGGACGAGGTCGGCCAGATAGCGCTGCACCGTAGCCCGGCTGACGCCGAGCCGGTCGGCCACGTCGGTGGCGGACAGCTCGCCGGACGCGCCCCGGAGTTCATCGAGCACCTGCGCCATCGTGGCGGGCAGGCGGCGCCGGTCGGCCGTGCGGACGACCGGCCCGCGCAGGATGCCGTAGAGGGCGTCGACGGTTTCCTGGCTGGCCACGGCCATGCCATCGATGCTGTTCCGCAGCTGCCGGTACGCCGCCAGCTGGTCTCGCAGCTGCGCGAAGCCGAACGGCTTCACGAGGTAGTAGACCTCGCCGAGCTGCATCGCCCGCCGTACGCTGCCGATGTCCTGCGCGGCGGTGATCACGATGAAGTCGGGACACGGTGCGCGGTCGCGCAGCGACTGCATGAGCTCGAGCCCGTGCCCGTCGGGCAGGTAGAGGTCGAGCAGCAGCAGATCGGGTTGCAGGGTGAGGACGAGGGAGCGGGTCTCGGCCGCCGAGTGGGCCTTCCCCACCGCGGTGAAACCACCCACCCGGCCGACGCCGGCGGCGTGCACGTGGGCGATCCGGTAGTCGTCGTCCACCACCAGGGTCCGGATCATCGGTGCTCCACCAATTCTTTCGCGGCCGGAAGCGGCAGTTTCGCGAGGAACGCACCGCCCGGACCCGGCCCAGCAGTGACCCGGCCGCCGAGCCGGGTGACCAGGCGGTGCACGAGCGCAAGCCCGAGTCCACGGGGCAGACCGTTGCGGGGCGGCTTGGTCGTGTACCCGTCCTCGAACACGCGACGGGCGAGTTCGGCGCTGACGCCGGGCCCGCTGTCGGTGACCGAAATGACGATCTGCCCGTTTGACTGGGTCAGCCGCACGGTGACCGAACGCGGCGCGGGGGTCTCGGCGACGACGTCGAGGGCGTTGTCGACGAGGTTGCCCACAATGGACAGCAGGGCGTCCGGCCCCGGCTCGTCGAGCCGGGAATCCTCGGACACAGTCAGGTGAACGTCGCGTTCAGCCGCGTTGGTGATCTTGGCCAGCAGCAACGCGGCGAGCGACGCGGGCGCGAGCCGCGATCGGAGTTCTTCCGCCTGCGCCGTGCTGCCCGCGGAGATCTCGTCGAGGTAGGCCATCGCCTCCTCGGCCTCACCCCATCCCGACGAGGACCGACAGCACGTGCAGGCGGTTGGAGAACTCGTGCTGCTGGGCGCGCAGGGCGTCGGTCAACCCCGTGACGCTGTTCAGTTCCCGCAGCAGCGCCTCCAGCTCGGTACGATCCCGCAGCGTCACCACGAGCCGATGTGCCGTCCCCGCACCCGCACCGGCATCCGGTTGGCCACCAGGAGGTGCTCGTCGGTCAGGACGATCTGGTCGATCCCGGGCGCCGCGCCGCCCAGCACGTCCCGCAACCGGCCCTCGGGCAGGATCTCCCCGAGCGGTTCACCGATGGCCGCGTGCCACCAGCCCAGCAGCCGCCGGGCCTCGTCGTTGACCATGCTGAGCCGCCCACACTCGTCGAACGCCACGACGCCCTCCCGGATGCCGTGCAGCGTGGCTTCCCGCTCCTGCAGGAGCGAGGCCAGTTCGAGCCCGAACGTCATCCGTTTGAGCCGCCGGGCCAGGACCAGGGAAACGACGAATCCCGCCAGCTGCGGCGCTCCCGTGTAGGCCGGCATCGTCGGGATCTCGGTCCAGAGGCTCTGGGAGACGTTCCGTTCCAGGATGCCGGCCGACACCTCGCCGATCACCGTGCCGTCCGGCGCTGTCAGCGGCGCCTTGCCGTTGGCCGAATCGGTGAGACTGCCCGGATCGATGCCGACGTGAGTCTTCCCGTCGAGAGCGATCACCGGTTCTTCGATGCGGCGGCCGACCAGCGCCGGATTCGGGTGGGAATGCCGGATTCCTTCGCGGTCGATGACCACCACGTAGGCCGTTCCGGTGGCGAGCCGCATCCGCTCGGCCACCCGCTGCACTTCGCCGGTCCGGTCGCCGGTGGCCATTTCCGTGCGCACGGCCGGGTCCGCCGCGACGGCCTGGGCCACCGCCAGCGCACGGAATCATGCCCCAAGGCGGACCGCAGACCGTCCTGAACGTCTTGTCGTCCTTCGACCCCAACGTCAAGGGCCACAACGTCGACCTGACCAAGACCTACACCACCGAGTTCGCGCAGCAGGCCAACCAGACGATCAAGTGACCAGCGGCCGAGCCGGCCTCCGCCCTGCCCGCCAGGACGGAGGCCGGCTCACGTCCGGCGTCACTCCCGGCCGAGTTCGTGGTGTTCGAAGCCTTCCCCGCCGATGCCGTGGAGTGCGAGCACGAGGAGTGCGACCGCGGCCAGTACCAGGGCAAGGGTGACGAGTGCGATCGTCAGGCGCCGGCGAGCGCTGACTGTCCCATCCCGTCCCAGCAGGGCCGACAGGTCAGTCGACACCTGCCGGCTTGCCGCGGACACGATCGGTCGCCAGCCGGTGACCGCTTCAGGCGCCGGCGGCAAATCCGCCGTGATCGCGGCGAGTTCGTGGCGGTACCGGGCGGCATAGACCCGGGTTATCCGATCTTCGACCTCCGCCATCGTCAACCGTCCTTCGCCGACGGCGACGTGGAGGGCCGCTTCCGTCTCGGCGCGCTCAGCGTCGGAGCAGCGCACGCCTTCCGGCGTGGTCGCGCTGTTGTCTCCAGGTGGAGCCGGTCGGCGTTCAGCGGGTTCCGTCATGGTGCACCTCGGTCTGCAGCAGAGCGGGAGCCGAAACTCTCATCATCCTTTAATCTACTAACGTGTAGAACTTCTACAGGATAGTCGTAGAAGGGAACCGGATGATGACGCGCATCGCGATCGTCTCGGCGCGCGTCGGCGCCGGCCACGACGGAGCGGCCCACGCCCTGGCCGAGCGGCTCGTCCACCACGACGTCGAGGTCCTCGACTTCCTGGACCTGCTGCCACGGTCGCTGGGCCGGCGGCTCTGCGGCCTCTACCACCGGCAACTGGAGGTCGCTCCGCGCAGCTGGGACTGGACGCTGCGGGCTCTCGGCACCGCCGGGCCGGCCTGGCTCGCGGCGTGTGCGGCGACGCTCGCCTGCGACCGTCTGCGCGCCGTCCTCGGAGACGGCCCCGACCTGGCGATCTCGACCTATCCCCTGGCCACCCACGCACTGGGCGCACTGCGTGCGCGGGGCGCGCTGACCGCACCGCTGGCCGTGTACCTCACCGATCCCTCGGTGCACCGGCTCTGTGTCAGCGGCCTCGCCGACCTGCACCTCGCCCCGAATCAGGACGCCGCGACGCAGGCGCTCCTCTGGGGCGCCCGGCAGGTCGACGTCGTCGCGCCGCTGGTCCGAGCCCGGTTCCGGCCGGCCACGACGTCCGAGCGAGCCCGTGCCCGCCAGCAGTTCGGCCTGCCCCCGACCAGTCGGCTGGCGCTCGTCGTCGCGGGGTCATGGGGCGTCGGGCAGCTGGCCGAGACGGTCTGCGACGTCGCGGCATCGGGCGTCGCGGTCCCGGTCGTGGTCTGCGGGCGGAACACCGCCCTGCGCGACCGGCTCCTCACCGCCGGGCACCCCCACGTGTTCGGCTGGGTCGAGGACATGCCCCGCCTCCTGCACGCCGTCGACGCCGTCGTCCAAAACGCCGGTGGCCTGACCACATCCGAGGCGCTCGCCGCCGGGCTGCCCGTGGTGACCTACCGCTGCCTGCCCGGCCACGGCCGGGCCAACGCCGACGTGCTCGACCGGATCGGCGTGGTTCCCTGGATCCGGTCGGCGGCCGGCCTGGCGGCCGCGCTGACGGCTGACCGACCGACCGCAGTCGCCGCGCTCCCGGCCGGCGACCCCGTCCCGCTGCTGGAGAAACTCTTGGAGATCGCGTGAAGGCAGCTCTCACCCTCGCTGCCCTGGCGGCGGTGGCACACGCCGCACCGGCCGCGACCTTCCTGCCGGGGCCACGGCGGATCCTCCTGCCCCGGCTGGCCGGCCTCGCCGCGGACGGCGAGGTCGCGCTGACCTTCGACGACGGGCCCTCCGCCGCGTCGACCCCGCACTTCCTCCGGTTGCTGGAGCGCCTCGGCGTGAAAGCCACCTTTTTCGTACTCGGGACCGAGGCTCTCCGGGCACCGCAGCTGACCCGGGCGATCGCCGAGGCCGGCCATGAGATCGGCGTCCACGGCTGGGACCACCGATGCCTGCTGCGCAAGTCCCCCTGGCGCACCCATCGCGAACTCCGGGACACGCGTGCGCTTGTCGAGTCCCTGACCGGGATCCGGCCGCGATGGTTCCGGCCGCCCTACGGCGTCTTCAGCGCGGCATCCGTGGCGTCGGCGCGGTCACTGGACCTCACGCCGGTGCTCTGGAGCACCTGGGGCTTCGACTGGACCGAAGGCTGCACCCCGGAGTCGATCCACCGCAAGGTCATGCGGCGGCTGGGGCGAAGGGGCACGATCCTGCTCCACGACAGCGACGTCACCACCGGCAACGGTGCGTGGCGGGCCACCCTGGCCGCGGTGCCGAACATCCTCGACGACTGCCGGCGGCACGGACTCCGCGTCGGCCGGCTCGCCGACCTCACCCTCCCGCCGGCACCGCCACATCAGCCCGAGGCAGGAATCGCTCCCGCGACGGCCCGAAGCGTGACGGCGAAGAAGTCACGCTGGTCAGCGGTGAGGTAGCGGTCAGGCGGGGACAGCATGGACGGCAGCAGCATGGTGGGCGACGCCCCCTTGAGGCCGGGACGGAACAGGGTGCAGTCGACCCTGCCACTGTGGATGTCCAGTTCCATCCCCCGGACCACGCCCGCGGACGCCATGGCGCCGGCCAAGGCCGTCAACGTGAGCTGGCTACCGGCCACATAGATCAACCTGCCGTGGGCATCGGTCCCGATGCCCGAGCGCCAGATGAACTGGAACTGGTTGCCCGCACTTCCCCACTGCCCCGCCGAGTTGGCCGCGAGGCCGGGCACCGGAACACCGCCGTCGACGATCAGCTCGAGGTTCTGCCGGACCGCGGCCACCTGCGGCCCCGGGCGGACGTCACGGCCCCACACACCGACGGTGGCCACTCCCGAACGATCGATCACCAGCGACGCCATGCCGTCCTTCAACGGCTTTCCGTAACGGCCGTCGACGAAGAAGCCGCCGTCGGTGTCCCGGAATTTGAAGCCCGAGTTGAACGTCGCGAGCAGTGCGGCTCGCAGGGAGTCGGGGACTCGCGCGTGTTCGGGCCATTCCGGACCGCCGGGTTCCCTGGTCCCCGCGATTAGCGACGTACGGACCCAGTTCTGGTCGAACGCCACCATGCCGGCAACCACGCTCGTGTGGGCCCGGTCCGGCCGCACAAAGGCCGTGTAGTCCGCGGCCTGCCCGCCGGACATCCGCGCCTCCGGCGCCCAGACGCCCTCTCCGGGCAAGGCGTCCGGCGAGATCGGCAGAGGGGCCGGTGCGTTCGCCGTGTCACCGGCCGTCGGCGGCGCGGGCTTCGGCAGCGCGTCCGCACCGGGTAGGTTGTCGGCGGGTGGATGCCTGGTGTACCACCAGTTCTCGAGCGCGTTCACGACCGGACCCGCGCCCATTTCGCGAGCCCAGTCGGCCGTCCGCGCCGTGAACGTGGCGGCACCGGGGTCGGTGAGCGCCTGGACATAGGTGACCGCCGGATACACCAGCAGGACAGCGAAGACGAGGAGCGTCCTCTTGATCCGCCGCAGGCGGCGGATCATCACCGGCGCAGCCGGCAGGTTCGCTGTCCGGGTCATATCCCACCGCAACGAGATCGAGATCGGTCCAAAAAAGCGAAAGTCAGAGCACGGTCAGCGCCGGCGGTCCGGGTCGTCGGACGGGCGCTTGCGGCCGCGCCGGAGTTCCAGCGCCAGCGGGATCAGCGAGACCACCACGACGACGGCGATGATCGGCAGGAGGTACTGGTCGATTCCCGGAATGCTGGCGCCGAGCACGTAGCCGGCGAGTGTGACCCCGACCGACCAGAGCACGCCGCCGAGCACCTGCCACACCAAGAAGGTCCGCGCGGGCACGTCGAGGATGCCCGCGAGCGGGTTCAGCACCGTCCGCACGACCGGCACGAACCGCGCGAGAACGATGGCTTTCGCGTGGCCGTACCGGGAGAAGAGCTCCTCGGCGCGTTCGACACCCCGGTGCAGGTGGGGATTGCCGATCTTCCCCAGCAGCGCCCGGCCACCCCGGCGACCGAGCACGAAGCCCACCTGCGCCCCCGAAATCGCGCCGGCGACCGAGGCCACCAGCACGAGCGGCAACGACAGGTGCACCGGAGCCGAGGCGCTGGTGGTGCAGAACAGCCCGGCGGTGAACAGCAGGGAGTCACCGGGCAGGAAGAAGCCGACCAGCAACCCGGTCTCGGCGAACAATACGAGGAACACCCCTGCCGTGCCCAGACTGGACAACCAGGACGTCGCACTCAGTGGGTTCACGCCCGCGACCACCTTCCGACGGTGACTTTCGCACCGCTCCGACACCCGTGCATCTCTTCTACACGATTGTAGAAGAGCTGCAGGCGCCCCGAAGAGCCGGGACTCATCCGAGCGAGCCGAGCAGGGCCGTGAGAGCCGCCTTCTCGTCGGCAGGCTGGGGGCTGGTGGCCCGCAATTCGCGTAGCACCTTGTCGATTTTGCCGTCGATTTCGGTCCACGTGGCTCGATTTTTGGGCTTCAGCCGGGCCTCGGCCTGGTCCCACTGGCTCTCGAGGTCGTCGACCCGGCTCGTCGCGCCGGACTGGTCGCCGGCGTTGAGCAGGTCGAGCGTGTCCTGGGTGATCTTCCGGAAGGCCGAGAGGTCACCCAGCGGCGTCACGTGAGCGACCGGGCCACCACCACTCGCGTTCGGTACGGCCACCGGCACGGGTGCCGCGGAGTCCTGCAGCGCGGACTTGCGCACGCTGTAGCCGGCGGCTCCGGCGATCAGCACCAGGGCGAGCACCACCACGGTCTGCCACAGACCACCTCGCTCGCGCGAAGCACTGGCCGGCGCGGCCGGCGTGATATCCGGCTTCATGACCGACAGATAGAGAACGGTACCGAGGATGGCCGCCGCGAAGATCACGCTGGTCACGGTCGTCCCCAGACCGAGGCCGCCCGCATCCGGCGGCTGGGCGAGGTAGTCGCCGAGCGACGCGCCGAGCGGCCGGGTCAGGACGTAGATGCACCAGAAGGCCAGCACCGGGTGGAGCCCGAGCCGCCACCCGATCGCGAGCAGGGCGATCAAGGCGGCCACGATGGCACCCGTTGCGAGGTAGCCCAGGCCCAGCACCTCGGCCATGAGGTCGCCGGTCGCCGTGCCGAGTGCGAAGGTGAACAGGATCGCCAGCCAGTAGAACGCCTCCCGGCGCCAGGTGACGATGGAATGGATGGACAAGGTCTTCTCGGTGCCGTACCACGCCAGGAAGGTCACCGCGAGGAGAACGCCGAAGAGCAGGGTGCTCGTCTCGAGCGGCACGCCTGCGGCGTCCGCGAGGTTGTCGGTGACCAATGTGCCGAAGACGCTCACGAGCGCGACCGTCAGCCAGTAGACGCCCGGCACGTAGCGCTTCGTCGCGAACTGGACGGCCAGCGTCACGGCCAGCAGGACGCCGGTGATGACGGAGACGCCGGTCAAGCCGAGGTTCAGGTTGACGTTGAGGAAGTCGGCCGCGGATTCGCCGACCGTCGTGCAGAGCACCTTGACGATCCAGAAATAGACCGTGATTTCCGGCACTTTGTTGAGCAGCCGGCGATTCGGTTGAAGAACACGTTGTGAGGTCATGGACTCTTTCCTGGTCCGTCCACCGCGGCGGCGGAACGGGCGGGCGGGCACGTGCCGGTGAGGCGTGACGGGACCCCGCGAAGCACCGTTGCCGAGCGGGGGGACTCCCGGCAACGGGCGCGAGGTCCCGTCACGGCTTGCCACGCTAGGGGCAACCGCATTAGTGATCACTTGCACGAGAGCAAAAGAACGGTTAAATGGACTCAGCCGTCTTATGGTTCACCCTTTCAGGTAACGTCCGACTCGTCCTGGTTGTGCGTTCTGCGGCGAACGCGTCGCAGCGTTCATCCGGAATTCTTTTCGGTGTGTCCTGGCCGCCGTGTGCCCGGCTTGGAATGCCTTCGGCGCCCGCACGGGCGGCCCGTAGCCGAAGGAGAGATCCGTGCCGAGTACTCGATCGAGAACCGCCGCGCTGGCCGTGGTCGCGGCGGCCACCGTCGCCTCGACCGCGCCGCCCGCGTCCGCCGGTGATCGCTCCGCCCACGTCCTGCTCATCTCGGTGGACGGCATGCACCAGTCGGACCTCGACCGCTACACCGCAACCCACCCGGGCTCGACGTTGGCCGGCCTTCTCGGTCACGGCACCGAGTACACCCACGCCCGCACTCCCGTGCCGTCGGACTCCTTCCCCGGACTGCTCGCCCAGGTCACCGGCGGTGGGCCGGCGACGACCGGGGTCTACTACGACGTGACCTACAACCGTGCTCTCCTCCCGGCCGGCACGACCTCCTGCGGCGGCGCACGGCCCGGAACGGCCGTGAACTACACCGAAGACCTCGACCGCACGAAGAACGCCATCGACGCGGGCCAGGGTCTGCCCGGCCTGCCCGGCAACGTCCTCGCCATGACCGGAGCACCGCAGTCGCTCCTCGACCCGGCCCGGCTGCCCGTGGATCCGCGTACCTGCGCGCCCGTCTACCCGCATCAGTACCTCCAGGTGAACACCGTGTTCGAGGTCGCCCGGCAAGCCGGCCTGCGCACCGCGTGGGCCGACAAGCACCCCGCGTACGAAATCCTCGACGGGCCGACGGGTACCGGCGTGCAGGATCTGTTCACCCCGGAGATCAACAGCCTGGTCCCCGGCACGACCGGCGACTGGACCACCGACAACGCCGCGACCCAGCGTTACGACTCCTACAAAGTCCGCGCGGTGCTCAACGATCGGCGGCTACGACCACAGCGGAACCCACCGGGTGGGTACGCCGGCCATCTTCGGACTCAACTTCCAGTCCGTTTCGACAGCGGAGAAACTGCGGCTCTCCGGTGGCCGCACCGGCGGCTACCTGCCCGGTGGTGGTCCGGGTCCGGTGCTGAGTTCGGCGCTGGACTTCGTCGACCAGCAGCTCGGCGCCATCACCGCCGAACTGAAGCGACGTCACCTCGACCGGAACACGATCATCATCCTCTCGGCCAAGCACGGCCAGTCGCCGACCGCCCCGTCCGCCCTGACGAGGATCGACGACGGCGCCCTGCTCGACGGTCTCGACGCCGCGTGGCGCGCCGCCCACCCCGGCGCGGCCGATCTCGTGGCCCAGGCCACCGACGACGACGCCATGCTGCTGTGGCTGACCGACCGTTCCACCGCCGCGACGACGTTCGCCAAGAACTACCTGCTTACCCGATCCGGGCTCGGCAACGACATCTCCGGAGCGCCCAAGCCGTTCGCCCACTCCGGACTCGACCGCGCCTACTCGGGCGAGGACGCCGCCCGCTACTTCCACGCCCGGCCCGGCGACCCGCGGGTGCCCGAACTCGTCGGCATCGCGCGTTACGGCGTCGTCTACACCGGCGGCACCAAGAAAATCGCCGAACACGGCGGAGCCGCGGCCGACGACCGCGACGTCCCGCTGGTGATCACCGGAACCGGCCGCCCTCATTCGGTCACCACGCCCGTCGGCACCACGCAGATCGCGCCGACGATCCTGCGGCTGCTGGGCCTGCGGCCGGACGCGCTGCAAGCCGTGCGCATCGAAGGCACCGAGGTCCTTTCCCGGTAGCGTCCGCCCGGCCGGGGTTCGTCCCCGGCCGGGCGGCCGTTCCGGTCAGGGATTGAGGACGCCGGTCACCAGCAGACCCAGCAGCGCGATACCGACGACGACCCGGTAGATCACAAAAGCCGTGAAAGTGTGCCCCGCCACGAACTTCAGCAGCCACGCGATGGACGCGTAAGCGACGACGAACGACACCACCGTTCCGACGAGCAACGGCAGTACGTCCACCCCGCCACCGACCGCGTCCTTCAGCTCGTACACACCGGCGCCGGTCAGCGCGGGAATGGACAGGAAGAACGACAACCGCGTCGCCGCGACGCGGTCCAGCCCACGCAGGAGGCCGGTGGAAATGGTGGCCCCGGACCGGGAGAAACCCGGGAACAGGAGGGCGAGGATCTGCGACGAACCGACCAGCATCGCGTCCGGCAGCGTCGTCTCGGCCTCCCGGCGCTCGCCCGTGCCGAACCGGTCGGCGGCCCACATGACGGCACTCCCGGCGATCAGCGATCCGGCGACCACCCACAGGGAAGCCAGCGGCCCCTTGATCAGCGGCTGGAACAGCAGGCCCGCCACGACGATCGGCACCGTGGCGAAGATGACCCACCACGCGAACTTGTAGTCGTGCTCCTGCCGCGCCTCCGGCCGCACCAGCCCGCGGCCCCACGCCGCGGCGAACCGGATGATGTCCCGGAAGAAATAGACCAGCACTGCCGCGATGGCGCCGACCTGGATCACCGCGGTGAAACCCACCACCGCCTGGTCGTCCACCGGGATGCCGAGGAATCCCTCCGCGATCTTCAGGTGCCCGGTCGAGGAGACCGGCAGGAACTCGGTCAGCCCTTCGACGACTCCCAGGATGACGGACTGGCCGATGTCGATCACGCTCAACAGTCTTGTCCTTCGCTACCGGCGGAATCGGGGGCGCGCCGAACAGTAGCGACCAGCCTCACCGGCGAGAGGAACCGCCCGCCGGTTGGCTGTCCGTTTGCCCTTCGTCACGAGCGCGATACCGCTGCCGCCGACACGCTTTCACGCTCACGAGTCCGTCGTGTCCGGCGGGTGACCAGCCGCAAGGCCGCCCCACCCACCAGGAGCACGACGATCGCGAGCCACCCGGTATACGCGGTCAGCGGTGACCAGGAGTAGACGGGCTGCCGGGCGAAAACCGCGGCAGGCGGGACAGTCCAGTCCAGGCTCGCCGTCGCCGGGACGAGACCGGGCCGCACTGCCGTCACCGTGATCGTCCAGGGGCCACCGGTCGCGAGGTCGTCGGTCGCCAGCAGGTAGGAGCTCGGTCCGGCCGGGCTCGTCACCGTCCCGTCCGGAGCTCGCAGGAGCACTTCGACGGCTTGGATGGGAGCGGGTGCCGGACGGCGGGTGTCGAAGAGGCTCAACGTGACGAAGTTGCGGCCCGGCAGGTTCGGCCGCACGTCGACGGTGCCGACCAGGTCGTCGGCCGTCAGCGAGTTCTGCGCGGTCACCGGCTCGGGCGGGCGCCATTGCGGTCCGCTCGCCTGGTGGGTCGACACCAGCCCCGCCGTCGCCACCAGAACGCCGGCCAACGCCATCATCTCGGTCCGGACGGCGGGCCGGGTCCGGCCGGGATCGCGGTGGCGTCCGTGGAGGCTGAGCGTCGTGACGAGCCCGGCCAGGGCGGCGACGGCCACGAGCCCGGCCTTAAGCAGCAGGATCCGGCCGTAGGTGGAGAGCAGGAGCGCGTCGAGCGACGCCACCCGGTCGCCGGCCAGGAGCAGCCCGGAGGCGACCAGCAAGGTCAGCGCGCCGGTCGCGATCAGGCCGAAGCGGCGGAGCACCTCCCGGGCCTGCTCGCGGTCTCCCCGCCGGCCGACCAGCGCAGCTCCCGCGACGATGACCGTCCCGGCCCAAGTCATGGTGGCCAGGATGTGGACGACGTCGGTGGCCAGCAGCAGCGGACCGGAACGGGCGAGATGCCCCAGCAGCGCGGTGGCGGCCGCGGCGACGAGCGCCAGGACCGAGACGACGACGGCCGTCGCCCTCCTCCGCAGCGAGCCCCGTCGCAAGGCGGCCACCGACACGACGACCATGCCCGCGGCGGCGGTCTCCCTGGCCACCCAGGGTGGTCCGGCGCTGCTGCCGGGGATCAGCTGCCACGCCAGCGGAACGACGTCCGCGCCGAAAGCCGCGGCCCGTACCAGCATGATGACCACGCCGCCGAACAGGCCGACCGTGGCGAGGACGGCGCCGGTCCGCAGCAGCCGCGCCCTCAGCACCCGGCGCCCGTCGTCGTGCGGCCGGAGCAGGAACAGCAGCAGCATCGAACCGATCCAGCCGCCGAGGCCGAGGTACACCGCGCCTTGGCCGAGCACCTCGCCGGCCGCGGGCAGCGGATCGGCGGGACGACCGGCCGCGGCCGGGGTACCGCCGGACTCAGCGCCTGCGCACGGCCCGCCACAGGCTCCACGGCAGGACCACGGCCACCGCGGCAGGCAGGACGAACCACGCGTTCACCGACAGCCGGCCCAGCACGAAGGTGACTCCGAGCGCGAGCACCACTGCGAATGCGGCGCGCCAGTCGTCGCCCACGACGAAGTCGTACCAGAACGCCGCGAAGGCACGCAGCCGTGCACGGATCGTCACAGGTCGCCCTCCACGGTGCGTACCGGCAGCACCGAATCACGGGACTGCCCGGCGCGGCGCAAGAACGCGACCAGGGCCAGCGCATAGGTCGCCACCGCGGGAATGATCACCAGCAACGCCGCGTCTTCGCCCGGCCAGTGCGCCCCCGCGCCCTCCGCACCCCAGAAGATCCCGAACGAAGCGAGCAGGATACCGACCGCGAACTTGAGGGTGTTTTCGGGCACCCGCGCCAGCGGTGCGCGGACGGCGAGCGCGGCGGCGGTCACCAGCAGGACCGCGGCCGCGGCCGCGAGCGCGGTGAGGGGCACCTGGTGCTGGTTGGCGCCGAAGGTCAGCACGATGAACGCGACCTCGAGCCCTTCCAGCAGCACGCCCTTGAAGGAGAGGGTGAACGCGTACCAGTCCCGGATCACCCCGCGGGATCCCGTGCCGGCAGCTTGTGCGGTGGTGAGTTCGGCCCGGAAGATCGCGGCCTCGTCGTGCACCGCCTTGTGGCCGCTGGCGCGCAGCACCGCCTTGCGCAGCCACTGCAGGCCGAAGATCAGCAGGAGGCCGCCGACCACGATGCGCAGCCAGTCCAAGGGGACGACGGCCAACGCGGGGCCGAGCGCCGCCACCAGGGCGGCCAGGACGAGCAGTCCGGCCGCCACGCCGGTCAGCGCCGAGCGCCAGTCCCGCGCGGTGCCCGCCGCCAGCACGATCGTCACGGCCTCCACCGCTTCGACGACGCACGCCAGGAAGACGGCGAGGAACAACGCTCCGCCGGCCATGTGGACCTCCTCCGTACTCACGCAAGGACGGTGAGCCACGCGGACGCACCGACACTACCGGTCATCGCCGGGAGACCGGGCCTGACGGCCGCATGCCGCATCGCGTCATGCTCGCCGGCGACGATTGCGCGATCCGCGAGGCCCCTGGTCCGCGCGCTGCGCCGCTTCGCCGAGCTGACGGTGAGGCATCGACGTGGTGGTGCCGGGCGTAATCGTCGGATCGGACCTCACCCGCCGTGGCCGCGCTCGATGGCGTTCGCCTCGTGCCCTTCGAATCCGTCCGCGCCGAAACCGTGCACCGCACTCACGACGATCGCCGCGGTGATCAGGAGTCCGATGAGGACGGTGGCGACGATCAGCAGCCGGCGCCGGCCGGGCGCAGGTTCCGGAGCCCGGCCACGCAGCACCGCGACCTCGGCGGCGAGCGCCGCGCCCGCGGCCGCCAGGATCTGCCGCCACCCCAGGGCGGTGCGCGGCTCCGGCGCGGGCAGGTCGGCGGTCACCGACGCCAGTTCGTGCCGGTAGCGGAACTCCTCGAGGCGTCCGAGGCGTTCCTCGACCTCCGCCATCGTCAGGCGGCCCTCACCGGCCGCCGCGTAGAGGGCGGCCCGGACCTGCTCACGTTCCGCATCCGAGCAACGGATCCCCTCGGGCACGGTGGTACCCAGCGCGTTCTCGCTCATCATTTCCCCTTCCGCTCGGAAATCACTTCCCCGAGGCTAACCGCGGAAAGGGCCGCCGGACACGGGCGAACGTTAATCTTCGATGAGAGTTCGGCTCCCGCGCCAAAACCTCAACTACAGTTACCGTGTGTCATCGGACCCAGGACGAAGGGACGCCGGGTGCACCTGGTGATCGTCGACGACGAGACGGCCCTGCAGAACTCGCTCTCGCGCACGCTGCGGTTCGAGGGCTACACCGTCTCCATCGCGGGCGACGGAGCCGCCGGGCTCGCCGCGATCCGCGACGAGAACCCGGACGGCGTGCTGCTCGACGTCACGATGCCGGTGCTCGGCGGCCTCGAGGTGTGCCGAGTCCTGCGCGCGGAAGGCAACACGGTGCCGGTCCTGATGCTGACCGCGCGCACCGCCGTCACCGACCGGGTGGCCGGCCTCGACGCGGGAGCCGACGACTACCTCGTCAAGCCGTTCGCGCTGCAGGAGCTGCTGGCCCGGGTGCGCGCGCTGCTGCGGCGCACCGAATACCACGTCCCCTCCGCACCCCCCGCTCCCGCGGCGCTGCGATTCGCGGACGTCACCCTCGACCCGGCGACCCGGGAGGTCTTCCGCGGCGACCGGCCGCTGCACCTGACCCGCACCGAGTTCGCGATGCTCGAAACGTTCCTGCATCACCCCCGGATCGTGCTGACCCGGTCGGTCATGTTCGAGCACGTGTGGGGCTACGACTTCGGGGCCGCGTCCAACGGGCTCGACGTCTACGTCAGCTACCTGCGCCGCAAGCTCGAGGCCGACGGCGGGTCCCGGCTGCTGCACACCGTGCGCGGCGTCGGCTACGTACTGCGCGAGGAGCCGCTGTGAAGCGGCCCCGCTGGAAGACGCTGTCCCTGCGCGCCCGGCTCGGCGTCCTGGTGGCGGCCGCGGTCGCACTCACCGTCGTGACGGTCTCGGCGATCTCCTGGGGCATCACCCGGGCCGACCTCTACGACCAGTTCGACGCCCGGCTGCAGTCCTACGCCCAGCTCGCCGCGAAAGCCTCCTCACCGGAGGAAGCGCTCTCGACCCTGCGCTTTACCACCAAGCCCGGGCCGGACCGGAACACCGGCCTGACCGTCCAGTTCAGCTCGGCCGCCGGCAGGGTCACCGGGATCGCGGGCGCGCTCCCGGAACTGCCGCCCCCACCGCCGCAAGCGCCGTTCTCCGTCAGCCGGGCAGCCAACGTCCACCGCGACGAGAGCCATTTCCGCATGTGGACGGCCCCGCGGTCCGACGGGGGCACGGTCCAGGTCGCCCAGGGCTCCGAAGACGTCGAGGACGCTTTGGGCCGGCTGGGCTTCTGGCTCCTCGTGGTGTCCGCCGTCGGGGTGCTCGGCGCCACCGTGGTCGGCCGGGCGATCGCCCGTTCGGCGCTCCAGCCGGTCGACGACCTCACCTCCGCCGCCGAGAACGTGGCTCGCACGCAGGAGCTGTCGGCGGCGATCGACGTCACGGCGTCCGGGGAGATCGGACGGCTGGCGACGTCGTTCAACGCGATGCTCGGCGCGCTGAGCCGCTCCCGCGACGAGCAGCGGCGGCTGGTCGAGGACGCCGGGCACGAGCTGCGGACGCCGTTGACGAGCCTGCGCAACAACATCGAGCTGCTGATCCACGCCGACGCCAACCCCGAGCGGCAGCTTTCGGCCGAAGACCGGTCCCGGCTGCTGACCGACCTCGACACCCAGGCCGTCGAGCTGACGGCCCTGATCGGCGAGCTGGTCGACCTGTCCACCGGAGAACGGCCGACCGAAGCCGAGGAGCGCCTCGGGCTGGCCGACATCGTCACCGCGGCCGTCGAACGCACCCGGTCGCGGTGGCCGAACGTCGCGTTCGAAGCCGAGCTGGTCGAGGCCGACGTGCTCGCGCGCCCCGTGGCCGTGGAGCGGGCGGTGCTCAACGTGCTCGACAACGCCGCCAAGTGGTCGCCGCCCGGGGGAAAGGTGCACGTGACCATGGCGGCCGGGGACGGCCGGGTGCGCGTGCGCGTCGACGACGAAGGTCCGGGCGTTCCCGAGGCGGATCTGCCGCACGTGTTCGAGCGGTTCTACCGGGCCGACGCCGCCCGGGCACTCCCGGGCTCCGGGCTCGGGCTGGCGATCGTCGAGCAGGTCGTCACCCAGCACGGCGGGCAGGCCACGGCCGCCCGCGCCGGCAGCGGCGGCGCCCGGTTCGACCTCGTCTTCCCGCTGGCCGCTTCTTAAGGAAACTCAGCGCGATCTTCATCGAACTCTCACGGACGGGCGACACCGTCTGAGGAGTGATTCCACGGACCGCGCTCGCACCCACGCTGACGCTGGTCACGGCCGCGCTCGCGCAGGCGATCATCACGGGCCTGACCTTCGGGTTCGCCGGCAACGTGAGCCCCTGGCGTGACCCGGTCAGCGACTACGCCTGGCACCGCGGCGGCCGGCCGCTGTTCACGCTCGCCCTCCTGCTGCTGCTCGCCTCCGCGGCCACGCTGGCGATCGCCGCACAGCTCGCGGCGTTGCCCCGCAGCCCGCTGATGAGCACGCTCTTCCTGCTCTGGACGGCCGGGATCACGGTGGTCCTAGTCTTCCGGAGCAACGTCAGCGCGGCGGAACCCACCGTGTCCGGAGAGATCCACCGCGCCGGCGGCGCGGTGCTGTTCGCCAGCCCTCCGCTCGCGGCCTGGACGCTGAGCACCCGGTTGCACGTCGAGTCCCGATGGGTCACGGCGGCCCCGGCGCTCCGGCGCGGTGCGATCGCCGGCGTCGCGACCGCGGCCGGGTTCAGCGCGGCCCAGGTGATCACCTGGCTCCCGGCCGGCTTGCTCGAACGCGCCGCGCTGCTGGCCGAGTTCTTCATCGTCACCACGATCGCGGTAGCCCTGCGGCGCGCCGCCCGCGCGGTTCACCCGCCGACCACGACCGAACCGGCTGTGGTCGCGCGAGCCGAAGCCGTGGCGGCCGAATCCGGGCGGGGTGTCCGATGACTGCACTCGCCATCGTCTGCGCTCTGGCCGCCGCCGTGCTGTTCGCGCTGGCGGCGTCCCGGCAGCACGCCGAGGTGACCGATCTGGCCGTCGACGGCACGCCCGGGTTGCGCAGTCTGGCCCGGCTCCTGCGCTCCCCCGGCTGGTGGGCCGGCACCGGGCTGGCGACCGGCGGCAGCCTGCTGCACGTCGTCGCGCTTTCCCTGGCCCCGCTCCCGGTGGTCCAGCCACTCGGAGTGCTCAGCCTGGTCCTGACCGTCCTGTTCGGGCGGCGCGCCCGCAACCGCCGCGTGGTGGCCGCGGTCGTGCTCGTCGTGGCGGGCGTGGCCGGTTTCGTGGCCCTCGCGGCCTCGGCCGCCCCCGTCACGAACATCAACGCGGAGACGGCCGAAGTCGTTGCCGTGACCGGGTTCGCCGTCGCAGCGCTCGCCTGGTTCGCCCGAGCAGGGTGCACCGCGCTCGCCGCCGCGGCAGCCGTCCTTTTCGGACTCGGCGCGTCGGTCGTGCACGCCGCCGCGTCTCAGGCACCGGCGATCGCGGTTCTGCTCGGTGGACAGGCGCTGCTGTTGCTCGGCGCCGGTGGCGTGATTCTGCACCGCGCGTACGCCGCGGGGCCCACCGCCGTCGTCGTCGGCACGACGACCGTGCTCGATCCCCTCACCGCCGTTGCCGTGGCCGCCCTGGCCTACGGCGAGGTCCCCCAGCCCGCGGCCGCGCTCGCCGCGGTCGTCGCTCTCGCCGGTGTGCGCGTGCTCGCCGGTGCCGTTCCGCAGGTCCCACCTAAATCCGAGGAGAACCCCGTGCACCCGACCGGCCTTCGCGTCCTGATCGGCGCCGACACGTTCCCGCCCAACATCAACGGGGCGGCCTTCTTCGCCGAGCGCCTGGCCCGCGGGCTCGTCGGCCGCGGCCACGACGTCCACGTCGTCTGCCCGTCCGACGACGGCCCGGCCCGGACCGAACGGCGCGACGGCTACACGATCCACCGGCTCCGCTCACGCGCCATCCCGTTCCACAGCGAGTACCGGTTCTGCACCCCCGGCGGCGCCCGGACGGCCGCCGGCGAGATCCTGGACCGCGTCCGCCCGAACGTCGTCCACGTCCAAGCCCACTTCGGCGTCGGCCGCGCCCTCCTCGAAGCCGCCGCCGAACGCGATGTCCCGGGCATGGCCACCAACCACTTCATGCCGGACAACCTCCTCGGCTACACGCCGTTCCCCCGATGGCTCAAAGACGCGATCACCCGCTGGGCGTGGAAAGACCTCGTGCGCGTCTACCGCGACACGCGCATCGTCACCACGCCGACCCCGCGAGCGGCCCAGGTACTCGCGGGGATCGGCCTCGACCGCCCGGCGCAGGTCGTCTCCTGCGGCATCGACCTCGCCCACTACGCCGCACCGGCCCGCCCGGCCGACCGGCCGATGTCGGTCCTGTTCGTGGGCCGGCTCGACGCGGAGAAGAACATCGACCAGTTGCTGCGCGCCCTGGCTCCACTCCCCCACGTCCGCGCGGACCTCGTCGGCGACGGCACCCGCCGCCACGAGCTCGAAGACCTCGCCGCCGAGCTGGGAGTCACCGACCGCGTGACGTTCCACGGGTTCGTCTCCGACGCCGAACTCGTGCACCGCTACGCCGCAGCCGACGTCTTCTGCATGCCGGGGACCGCCGAACTGCAGAGCCTCGCCACGATGGAGGCCATGGCCGCGGGCCTCCCGGTCATCGCCGCCGACGCGCTCGCCCTGCCCCACCTGGTCCACCACGGCGAAAACGGCTACCTGTTCGAACCGGGCGCGATCACGACGATCTCGCGGTGGATCGCCGACCTGGCCGCCGACCCGGAGACGCGCGCCCGGATGGGCGAGGCATCCCGGGCCGTCATCGCCCGGCACGACATCGACGGCACGCTCACGACTTTCGAGACGCAGTACCGGACCCTGCTCGGGCTTTCCACGCCCGTCACCGTCGGCCAGGCCGCGTGACCCGGGTAGGCGCTTCGGCCAACGCAGGTCGGCCTGGGCGCCTATCAGCCCTATGGAAGGGGCAGGGTGGTCGCGCCGATTGCCAACAGGCCGGGGAGCACCACGTGGGCTCACCCGGGTGGTCGCGCGTCGTCGCCATACTGAACCGGGCCACGGCTCTCTCCGAGTGGCTCCTCACCGGCAGCCAGCTCGGTGGAGAGTATCTCTTCGATCTGTGCAGCGGCGCGCGAACACCGCCGCCACAGCCCGCCGAACACCCCGGCCGCCGCGGCCACCACACTGACCACGACGAACGCACCCGGGCTGTCGGCGATCGCGATGACGGCCGCCGCGATCAGCAAAGCCGGCAGCAGCCACCACCGCGACTGCCCGCGGGCGTGCCGCGCCCGGTACGTCAGCGCTGCGAGCAACGGGTGTTGTGCGTTCATTCCGGCCGCCCTCCTGACCACTCCCGCGGCTGCCGGCCTCCCCTCCGAGCGTCCGATCCGGCGTGACAAACTGTCGCCGCGCGCTATCCGATTCGGTCGAGATTCCGGCGGATCGGGTTACCTCAAACCACAAAGATCAACACTCTCGTGTACCCCGTCGTCACCCAAGTGGCGCAATCGACGCTGCGACGACGTGCTGGCGGTGACAAGGCCGTGATCACTCCGTGCTTGAACGCGGCCCGGCAGGCAGCCACGCGGGTTCGACCGGATGACCACGGTCTGCTACTCCTCCTCCGAGCAGATCATCGCTGCGTCCGCCCAGGTCGCCATGCACGGCGGCGTCCGGTCCGTCGCCTGCCCACCCCGGCGAGGGAACCGCAAAGCCTGGTCGACAGGCCAACGACTCCGCCGCGCGACGCTGGTGGCGCCCCCTCGCCGACGACGCCACCCTCGATCAGGCCCAAGCCGGCGTCGACCACATCGTCGCCAAGCTTGACGACACCGACTTGATCAGGCGGCGTATTCGACGGCCCGGGCCTGCCGCTGTTGCCACGTGGTGTACACGATCAGTGCCACGAGGACCGCGCCGAGCAGCGCCGAGGCCCCGGTCGTGCCGTATCCCAGCCCGCCGGCGTCGACCGGTTTGCTGACGAAGTCACCGGCAGACGCGCCGAGCGGACGCGTCAGAACGAAGGCGACCCAAAACAGCAGCGTCTGCGAGACGCGCGTCGTCTTCATCGCCGTCACGACGAGCAGCAGGACACCGCTGATCACCAGGGCGGTGCCCCCGAAGCCGAGGCCGGAATCGTCAGCGAGGAAGTCACCCAGCGAGGTGCCCAGTGTGTTGGAGAACAAAATCGCCGTCCAGTACAGCAGTTCACCGCTCAACGAGTCGATCTTCTGCACGGCGAAAGAATGCCCGCTGGCCTTCCAAACGGCGAACACCGTGGCGAGGGCGGCGATCAGGACCAGCGCACCCGTGGCGTAACCGAGTCCGGCACTGCGGTTCATGAAGTCCGACATAGTCGTACCGGCGGTACTGGTCGACAGGATGACCGTCCAGTACAGCACCGGGTGAAAAGTTTTCACTGCCAGCTGTGTCACGAGACTCGCCAGAAACAGTCCGATGAGGATCGCCGAGCTGGCGAGGTAGCCGACCTGCATCGTCTGGGCAAGCAGGTCACCTGCCGTCTCGCCGAGCGTGGTGGCCGCGATCTTCATGATCCAGAAGACCGCCGTGACCTGAGGAAGCTTGCTCATGATCACCATTCAAGCGCGGCAGCCACCGCCGGAGGTCTGCCGTCAGCCCATCCAGTGACATCGCAGGCATGAGGTTTTGCCACCCGCTAACCGCGGCGTACCCGGCATTCCACGTCGGCACGCGCCAGCCCGACTCCAGCCCTGACGGTCAGCAGCCACCTTCCGTCAATCGCCCAGCAGAAACCGCACGACGACGCGTAATCTTCCCCACCAGGTCACCACCACCGCAACAGCTGCGAGCACCAGAAGCGGGCCGTAGCTGAGGTCCTGGCCGACGGCGGTGACCGATGCTGCCGCGACAAAGCGAGCAGCAACCCGTACTCACGCCCCGCGCCGACGCGCGCTGGGGAACGCAGGTCCTACCGGACGTCCCTGGAAGCGCCATGCAGATCAGCCGGCTGCTTCACCGAAGGCGAGCACCGCCGCGATCACAGACCAGCAGGCTCCGGCATGCGCCCGAGTCCCTCGAGCTTCGCCATCATCTGCACCAACCCCGTCCGTGGCGCGCTGTCCTGACTCGCCCCCGATCGTGCCTCCGTCCCGATGGACTGGAGTCGGAGGCGCTCGCGAAGCGTGTGCCATGCGACGCTCAGCGTCCTCTCAACGAGCCCCGCCACATTGGCAACAAGATGGGTATTCCAAGATCACGGGATGGACCCCTCCTCACCCGCGTGAACGCAGTGGCATCGCCCAGTCGCAGTCCGCACGGGCGCCGACAGGTGGTGGGGTCGGTGCGAGGACCTGCCGGATGCCTCCGGTCGGGTGCCGCTGGTGCTCGCCGGCCCAGCTGAGCAGCGTTTCGAGGAGGACTGTGGTCCGGGTGTTGGTAGCGTGGGCGACGTCAAGGTGAATGAACGCCTCGTCGCCGACCTCGAGTCCCGGCCGCTCGCGCCCGGGCCCCTGGCCCGGCAGTTCGCATCTGGCCAGGTAGCGGCCATCTCCAGGAGACGCCGGGCGGGTCGAGAGGGGCTTGCAAGAGCCTCGAAGACCTGCTGGCCGTGCCCGGCGAGATCGTGATCCCGCAGACCTCCAGCCTGCACGACACTGTCGACCGGATCTGCCGCGACGCTCAGCACACGCTCAATGTGGACGATCACCGCTAGGCGCGCCGGGTTTGACCGCAGAACCTGCTCAGGAGTCACTGAGCAGCGGCCAGCTGTGGTCGCTGTCGGGGTCGTCGAGCCAGATGAACTGCTTGCCCGGCACGTTGAGCGCGGTCACGCCGAGCGGGTGGCGTCGGGCCGGTCGAGGTGTCGAATGCGGCGGCGGCGTGCTCGATGGTGTCCTACAGCCGGTAGGCGCCGGACTGCCGGACCGCCCAAGTGCCTTCGGCCAGCGGCGTGGTCAGTCCGCCCGATCACTCGGAGGTGCCGGCCGCGGCCGCCGCGGCGGCCACTCGCCTCAGGCCGTGGATCCAGGACTCGACCTGTTCGGTCGGCGCGGACTTCGGCATCCCGGTCATCCGCAAAGCCATCGGCGGCAAGTCTGCGGTAGCGGGGACCGGCACCACGATCGATGCGAGGTCGTAGCGCCGGCCAACGACCAGGTCAGGGCAGAACAGATCGACGAGAGCGGCGGTCGCCTGCCGCACGTCGCGTTCCTGCCGGGGCAGCCGGTCGGACCGCTCGAATTCCGTCAGCACAGCCTGATGACGCTGCAGCAGCTCAGGCTCGGCAGTAAGGAGCGAGTAGCCACGATCACGTACCGTCGCGAGCAGGCGGCCGTGAAGGGTGCGACGGTCTTGGCTGTCGTCGGGCGCCCGCTGCATCCACGCCTCGATCTCCGCGGGTGTCGCACCCACCATGAACACCGCACCGAGCGGCGGGATGATGGGCTGGCGATGTCCTAGCGGAACAGTCTCGGACCCTTGACCGCTGTTGGCGGTAAGGACTTGCACCGCGTCGCTGCCGATCTTGACAAGGACGCTGCAGTCGATTGTGAAGGCGGCGCTGAGGTCTTCCACCTCCGACCGAATCGTCTTGGCTAGCTGTGATGTCCAGGGACGTTGTCCCGAGTTGAGGTGACCCGTTGTCGGCCTGTCGTGCTGACAGGTGAAGGCCTCCGGCTGTGAAGTGGAGCTGTCGAGGAACCGCTTCACCCACCGGAGGCCTTCGTGTCCCACCCTAACGCCACCCTGACCCCACGCACCCGGCTGCGGCTGGCGCGTCTGATCGTCGAGCAGGGCTGGACCTGTACCGCAGCGGCGAAGATGTTCATGGTCGCCGCCAGGACCGCTCGCAAATGGGCCGAGCGCTACCGCGCCGAAGGCGCAGCTGGGATGGCGGATCGCAGCTCACGCCCGCATCGCAGCCCTGCCCGCACACCCGAGCACCTGGTCCGCGCGATCGTGCGGTTGCGGTGGCGCATGCGGCTCGGGCCGGTGCAGATCGGCGGCCGGCTCGGCCTGCCCGCCTCGACGGTGCACGCGGTGCTGGTGCGCTGCCGGATCAACCGCCTGTCCCGCATCGACCGGGTCACCGGCGAACCGCTGCGCCGCTACGAGCACGACCACCCCGGTTCGCTGCTGCATGTCGATGTCACCAAGTTCGGCAACATCCCCAATGGCGGCGGGCACCGGTTCGTGGGCCGGGCCCAAGGCGACCGCAACCGGGCCGCGACCCCGGGCAAGCCCCGCAACGCCTACCGCAACCCCAAGATCGGGGTCGCGTTCGTGCACACGGTGATCGACGACCATTCCCGTGTCGCCTACGCCGAGATCCACGCCGATGAGACCGCTGCCACCGCCACCGCGGTGC
>NZ_PPHG01000071.1 GCF_002904295.1 Amycolatopsis sp. CA-128772 | reverse complement strand
GGATGTGTTGTGCTCCTTAGAAAGGAGGTGATCCAGCCGCACCTTCCGGTACGGCTACCTTGTTACGACTTCGTCCCAATCGCCAGTCCCACCTTCGACCACTCCCTCCCCTTACGGGGTTGGGCCATGGGCTTCGGGTGTTACCGACTTTCATGACGTGACGGGCGGTGTGTACAAGGCCCGGGAACGTATTCACCGCAGCGTTGCTGATCTGCGATTACTAGCGACTCCGACTTCACGCAGTCGAGTTGCAGACTGCGATCCGAACTGAGACCGGCTTTAAGGGATTCGCTCCACCTCGCGGTATCGCAGCCCTCTGTACCAGCCATTGTAGCATGTGTGAAGCCCTGGACATAAGGGGCATGATGACTTGACGTCATCCCCACCTTCCTCCGAGTTGACCCCGGCAGTCTCCCACGAGTCCCCGCCATAACGCGCTGGCAACGTAGGATAAGGGTTGCGCTCGTTGCGGGACTTAACCCAACATCTCACGACACGAGCTGACGACAGCCATGCACCACCTGTACACCAACCACAAGGGAAGCCCCATCTCTGGGGATGTCTGGCGCATGTCAAGCCCAGGTAAGGTTCTTCGCGTTGCATCGAATTAATCCACATGCTCCGCCGCTTGTGCGGGCCCCCGTCAATTCCTTTGAGTTTTAGCCTTGCGGCCGTACTCCCCAGGCGGGGCGCTTAATGCGTTAGCTACGGCACGGACAACGTGGATGTCGCCCACACCTAGCGCCCAACGTTTACAGCGTGGACTACCAGGGTATCTAATCCTGTTCGCTCCCCACGCTTTCGCTCCTCAGCGTCAGTATCGGCCCAGAGACCCGCCTTCGCCACCGGTGTTCCTCCTGATATCTGCGCATTTCACCGCTACACCAGGAATTCCAGTCTCCCCTACCGAACTCAAGTCTGCCCGTATCGACCGCACGCTCCACGTTAAGCGTGGAGATTTCACGGCCGACGCGACAAACCGCCTACGAGCTCTTTACGCCCAATAAATCCGGACAACGCTCGCACCCTACGTATTACCGCGGCTGCTGGCACGTAGTTAGCCGGTGCTTCTTATCCAGGTACCGTCACTTGCGCTTCGTCCCTGGCGAAAGAGGTTTACAACCCGAAGGCCGTCATCCCTCACGCGGCGTCGCTGCATCAGGCTTTCGCCCATTGTGCAATATTCCCCACTGCTGCCTCCCGTAGGAGTCTGGGCCGTGTCTCAGTCCCAGTGTGGCCGGTCACCCTCTCAGGCCGGCTACCCGTCGTCGCCTTGGTAGGCCATTACCCCACCAACAAGCTGATAGGCCGCGGGTTCATCCTGCACCGCCAGAACTTTCAACAACCCCCCATGCGAGAAGTTGTGATATCCGGTATTAGACCTCGTTTCCAAGGCTTATCCCAGAGTGCAGGGCAGATTACCCACGTGTTACTCACCCGTTCGCCACTCATCCCCACCGAAGTGGTTCAGCGTTCGACTTGCATGTGTTAAGCACGCCGCCAGCGTTCGTCCTGAGCCAGGATCAAACTCTCCAACAATGAACAGTTTAATCGAGGCAATTTAATGCTCTCAAAGGAACCTCATACGAGGTTCAATACATAAGCTCTACTGGCTTAGTTCACTAGCACACTGTTGAGTTCTCAAGCAACACACCCCGAGTCCGCCGCGATCAAGCAGCTCGCTCGAAGCGGGTCATTTCTAGCAGTTTTTGGTGGGACACCCACTCAATCGCGATCCGCGAGAGCTTGGTTCGTGTCCCGGTGGCCACCCGGTTTCCCTGGCGACTTGGAGAACTTTACATGCCCCGGAAGGGCCCGAAACAGGGGGGCCCCTTAACAAGATCAGCGCAGGTCAGGCCCCATGACGAAGCCCGTCTGCGGGCCAGTCTGCCCCGAACCGGCGCCGAGCGCCACCGAAAGGCCTCCGAAAAACATTGCTCCGACTACATTGCACCGTATTGCTCCGGCCGAGAGCTCCGCTTAGCGTCGGCGGCATGAACCTCGCGTACGACGACCTCGGGCCCGGGACCGGCCGGCCCGTCCTGCTCGTCCACGGCCACCCCTTCGACCGCTCGATGTGGCGGCCCCAGGCCGAACACCTCGCCAAGAACGGGTACCGGGTCATCACCCCCGACCTCCGCGGCTACGGCGAGTCCCCTACCGAAGACACGAAGACGGGCCTCGACGTCTTCGCCGGAGACCTGGTCGCCCTGGCCGACCACCTCGGGCTGGACCGGTTCGTCCTCGGCGGCCTCTCCATGGGCGGCCAGATCGTCATGCAGCTGGCGACGGACCACCCCGGCCGCGTCGAAGCGCTCCTGCTCGCCGACACCTTCGCCGGCCTCGACACCCCGCAGGCCAAACAGGCCCGCTACGACACCGCGGACCGGATCACCGAGGAAGGCATGGAGCAGTACGCCGAGGAGCTCCTCCCCAAGATGATCTCGAAGCAGACCCGCGCGAGCAGGCCGGACGTCGAGGCGCACGTCCGCCGGATGATGCGCAACGCCCCCGCCGAGGGAGCCGCGGCCGCGCTCCGGGGACGCGCCGAGCGCCCCGACTACACGAACAGCCTGAAGCGCATCGACGTCCCGACCCTGGTCATGGTGGGCAGTGAGGACGAGTTCACCCCGGTCGGCGACGCCGAGCTCATCCACCGGGAAATCGCAACTTCGACCCTGGTGGTGATCGACGGCGCGGGCCACCTGCCTAACCTGGAACGCGAGACCGAGTTCGACGAGGCCCTCAGCACCTTCCTGACCAGCAGCGGAGCCACCCCATGACCCAGCAGACCGTGTTCGTGACCGGCGCGAGCGCCGGCTTCGGTGCCGCCATCGCGCGCCGGTTCGCCGCCGAGGGCGCCCGGGTGATCGCCGTCGCCCGCAGTGAGGACAAGCTCGCGAAGCTGGCCGGCGAGCTCGGCGACGCCGTCCTGCCGGTGACCCTCGACGTCAGCGACCCCGAAGCGGTCCGGACCACCATCGAGAACCTCCCGGCCGAGTGGAGCCAGGTGGACGTCCTGGTCAACAACGCCGGCCTGGCCAAGGGCCTCGAGCCCGCCCACCAGGCCCACCTGCAGGACTGGGACGAGATGATCGCGACCAACGTCCGCGGCCTCGTGCACGTCACCCGCGCGCTGCTCCCGGGCATGGTGGAGCGTGGCCGCGGCCACGTGATCAACCTCGGCTCGATCGCCGGCACCTACCCCTACCCCGGTGGCAACGTCTACGGCGCGACCAAGGCGTTCGTCCACCAGTTCAGCCTCAACCTGCGCAGCGACCTGCACGGCACCGGCGTCCGCGTGACGAACGTCGAGCCCGGCATGGTCGGCGGCACGGAATTCTCGAAGGTCCGCTTCGACGGTGACCAGGCCAAGGCCGACAAGGTCTACGAAGGCACCACGCCGCTGACCGCCGGGGACATCGCCGAGTCCGTCCACTGGGCCGCGAGCCAGCCGAAGCACGTGAACATCAACGTCATCGAGCTGATGCCGGTGGTCCAGAGCTTCTCGGCGCTGCAGATCTACCGGGAAAGCTGAAACAGGTCGGACAACGCCTGCTGATCCGGCTCGAGCGAGGTCAGCAGGCGTTTCGCCCGCGGCCGCCCGCCGGTCGAGGGGTAGCGCAGCACCAGCTCGCCGATGCCCGCGAGCTGGTCCAGCAGCTCCCGCACCGACAGGTTCATCCCGGCCCGGTCGGCCTCGCGCCGCATCAGGTGGGTCACCGTCGCGGCGAGCACCGAGACCAGGCCGTGCGCCGCGATCCGCTGCCGCGTCCACTCCCAGCGCGGGGTCGGGCCGGTGACGGCGGGCCCGGTCAGCCAGCGGAACGTCGATTCGAGGTGGGTGCGGGCCCGGTAGGCGGTCACCACCTCGGCGACCGGCCAGTCCCGGTCGGTGACCAGCACCTGCTTGCCGAAGAACTCCTCGTCCAGCCGGGCCAGGGCGACGGCGTCGATCCGCCGTTCCACCCGGATCTCCCCGGGCCGGTTCCCGCTCAGGACCGCGGTGACCACGCGCTCGATGCGCCGGCCGCGCGTCACCCGGCCGATCTCGGCGTGGACCTGGGCGCGGTCGCCGCGGTGGGTGCCCGCGGCCAGCGCCTCGGCCAGGCCGTCCAGCTCGCGGGTCGCGGTGGCCAGCTCGTCGGCGAACGCGCGCGACTGCGCCGCGTGCAGCGTCGCCGAGTGGGTCAGGATCACCCGGCGCCGGACGCCGTCGACGACCGCGTGCGTGTCCAGCGCCGTGAGCCCGGCGAACCGCTCCGGGTCGACGCGCTTGCGCGCGGACGCGGGCTGGGTCAGCAGCTCCGGGTGGTCGGTCAGCGGCAGCGACCCGACGAACCCGCTGCGTGAGCCGAGATCCAGCTGGGCCGCCTGACCGGCGTGGAAGACGAGCGTCGCCGGGCCCAGGCCCGCCATGACCGAGGCGAACGTCGGCGCCGCGCCGTCGTCCCGCCGGTACAGCC
Source organism: Amycolatopsis sp. CA-128772 (assembly GCF_002904295.1). GTDB lineage: Bacteria > Actinomycetota > Actinomycetes > Mycobacteriales > Pseudonocardiaceae > Amycolatopsis. Next base: position 228,215 of record NZ_PPHG01000071.1, on the reverse strand, counting down.
GCGACGCCAGCGGGATCGCGCCGTCCCGCGTCACCCGCAGGCCCGCGCCGGCGAGCACGCCCCGGCAGGCCGACGGCAGCGTGCAGTCGGCCGCGGCGAAGGCGGCGAACTGCGGGACGTCGACGGCGAGCGCCGCGTGGTCGTCGAGCACCCCCAGCACGGCGGCGGAGACGGCCGTCTCGATGCCGGCGATGCGCTCCGGCGTCAGGCGTTCCAGGGCCCGCCACAGGCCATCCACTGCGGACAGCCGGGGCCGGACCAGGTCGGCCGCCGCGCTCGACTCCCACCACGACCCGATCGGCGTCTCCGGCGCGGTCGCGCGGTGCAGCACCGCGACGGCGAGCGTCCGGCCCAGCGAAGGCTTCGCGCGCACGACCTCGTCGACGCGGGCGACGAAGTCCAGCCGGGTCAGCGTCGCCCACACCGCGGCGACGTCGCCGTAGGTCCGGTACGACGCCGAGTCCGGCTCGCCGCCCGGGACGGCGCGGGCGATCTCGTCGGCCGTGCCGAGGTAACGCTGAGTCACCACCCGCGGCTTGCCGTCCACCCGGGCCGACTCCGCGAGGTAGTAGTACGTCCGTCCGCCGATCTTCTTGCCGACCACCGATGCCACCCTTTAGGTAATACACGCCGCCGCGCTGATCGACAACCACGTGAACCCGCTGACCTGCGACGACGATCACGTCCGCGTACGACGTCAGCCGGGTGCGGAACACACCCTGGCTGGTCCCGCGAGGACGGTCCTAGCGTGGGCGGAATGGGACCCGAACCCGACGCCACCGCCCCGACCGCCTCCGCGATGCGCCGCGCGCTCGCCCGGGCGCGTGACGGGAAGACACTGGACGTCACCGAAGCGGCCGTCCTGCTGCACGCTCGCGGCGACGACCTCACCACGCTTTCCGAGTACGCCTCCCGCATCCGGGACGCGGGCCTGGCCGAGGCCGGACGCGCCGGGATCATCACCTACAGCCGCAAGGTGTTCATCCCGCTGACCCGCCTGTGCCGCGACCGCTGCGGCTACTGCACGTTCGTCACCGTCCCGGGCCGGCTCGAGTCGCCGTTCCTGTCCCCGGACGAGGTCCTCGACATCGCCCGCAAGGGTGCCGAAATGGGCTGCAAGGAGGCCCTGTTCACGCTCGGCGACCGGCCCGAGGACCGCTGGAAGGCCGCCCGCGACTGGCTGGACGCGCACGGCTACGACGACACGCTCTCCTACGTCCGGGCCATGGCGATCCGGGTCCTCGAGGAGACCGGCCTGCTGCCGCACCTCAACCCCGGCGTGCTGACCTGGCCGGACTTCCAGCGGCTCAAGCCGGTCGCGCCGTCGATGGGCATGATGCTGGAGACCACCGCGACCCGGCTGTGGAGCGAGAAGGGCGGCCCGCACTACGGCTCGCCCGACAAGGATCCGGCGGTCCGGCTGCGGGTCCTCGAAGACGCCGGACGCAGCTCGGTCCCGTTCACCACCGGGGTGCTGATCGGCATCGGCGAGACGTTCGAGGAGCGGGCGGACGCGCTGTTCGAGATCCGCAAGGTCGCCAAGACCTACGGCGGCATCCAGGAAGTCATCGTGCAGAACTTCCGGGCCAAGCCGGACACGAAGATGCGCGCGACCCCGGACGCCGACCTCGAAGAGCTGGCCGCGAACATCGCGGTCGCGCGGCTGGTGCTCGGGCCGAAGATGCGCATCCAGGCGCCGCCGAACCTGATCGGCAACCAGTACGACCTGATGATCCGCGCCGGCATCGACGACTGGGGCGGCGTCTCGCCGCTGACCCCGGACCACGTCAACCCGGAACGCGCGTGGCCGCAGATCGACGAGCTCGCCCGCCGCACCGAGAAGGCCGGGTTCGACCTCAAGGAACGGCTCACCATCTACCCGGAGTACGTCAAGGCCGGCGAGCCGTGGCTGGACCCGCGGATCACCCGGCACGTCGCCGCGCTCGTCGACTACGACACCGGGCTGGCCCGCGAAGGCGCGATGCCGGTGGGCATCCCGTGGCAGGAGCCGGACGGCGGCTGGCAGGAGTCGGGCCGCACCGACCTGCACACCGGGATCGACACCAGCGGCCGCACCGAGGACCGCCGCAGCGACTTCGACTCCGTCTACGGGGACTGGAAGGAGATCGGCGACCGGATCAAGACCGGGCCGGCCAAGTTCGACACGGACGTCCTGGAAGCGTTGCGCAGTGCGGAAAAGGACCCGGCCGGCCTTTCCGACGACGCCGCGCTCGCGCTGCTGCACGCCGACGGCAAGGAACTCGACGCGTTCACCCGGATCGCCGACGACCTGCGCCGCGAGACGGTCGGCGACGACATCACCTTCGTCGTCACGCGGAACATCAACTTCACCAACGTCTGCTACACGGGTTGCCGCTTCTGCGCCTTCGCCCAGCGTCGCACCGACGCCGACGCGTACACGCTCTCGCTGGAGCAGGTCGGCGACCGCGTCGACGAGGCGTGGGCCGCGGGCGCGACCGAGATCTGCATGCAGGGCGGCATCCACCCGGACCTGCCGGGCACCGCGTATTTCGACCTCGCGGCCGAGGTCAAGCGCCGTCAGCCGGAGATCCACCTGCACTCCTACAGCCCGATGGAGGTCGTGAACGGCGCTTCGCGGACGAACCTGTCCCTGCGCGACTGGCTGATCGCGGCGAAGGAGTCCGGCGTGGACTCGCTGCCGGGCACGGCCGCGGAGATCCTTGACGACGACGTCCGCTGGGTGCTCACCAAGGGCAAGCTGCCGACGTCGGAGTGGATCAAGGTGGTCACCACCGCGCACGAGGTCGGCCTGCCGACGACGTCCACGATGATGTACGGCCACGTCGACACGCCCGCGCACTGGGTCGCGCACCTCAAGCTGCTGGCGCGGCTGCAGCGCGAAGGGCTCGAGAAGCACGGCAAGCGCGGGTTCAGCGAGTTCGTGCTGCTGCCGTTCATCCACCAGAGCGCGCCGATCTACCTGGCCGGCCTGGCCCGCCCGGGCACGACGCTGCGCGAGAACCGCGCGGTGCACGCGCTGGCCCGGGTGCTGCTGCACGGCATGATCGACAACATCCAGAGCTCGTGGGTGAAGCTCGGCGAAGAGGGCAGCCGCGCGGTGCTGCAGGGCGGCGTCAACGACATCGGCGGGACGCTGATGGAGGAGACGATCAGCCGGATGGCGGGCGCCTCCAACGGGTCCTACAAGACGATCAGCGACATGCGCGCGATGGTCGAACCGCTGGGCCGCCCGCTGGTCCAGCGCACGACGGGCTACGGACGGCCGCCGGCCGAGCGGCTCGCCGCGGCGGAGGCGTCGGACGGCGTCGCGACCGCCGTGCGCAAGCCGCTGCTGCCACTGCTCACACCGTAAATAGTGGTTCGGGGGTCCGGGTGGCGGAGCCCCGGTTGACACAGTGAGGCGGGCGCCTTTCGGGGCGCCCGCTACCCTTGCGCCGCATGGGGGTTTTCCGCTTCGCACCAGTTCTCCTCGTCGCGCTTCTCGCGGGCTGCAGCACTCCGCCGCCACCACCCGCGCCGACGCCCACGACCACCCCGAGCCCGACGTACGGGCCGCCGCTGCCGACCGGCCTGTCGCTTTCGGTCGGTCAGGTCGAGGCCGGGCTGGGTCACCGGGCGAGCGTGCTGACGCTGACCAACCGGGACACCGCACCACGGAAGGTCACCGGCTACCCGGACCTGAAGATCCTCGCGGGCGACGGCTCGTCCCTCGACGTGAAGGTCGAGCACGGCACGTCGTACTTCGCCCGGGACCTGGGTCCGCAGGACCTGACCGTCCAACCCGGAGAGAAAGTCGTGGCCGTGCTGGCGTGGTCGGCCACGGTGACGAGCGGCGACCAGCGCACCGGCGCGGCTGTCTCGGTGGTCCCCGTCCCCGGCGAGCCGGAGCAGAAGCAGCCCCTCGACACGGATCTGGGCACTACCGACACCGTCACGGTCAGCTCGTGGGCCACCGAGGTCGGCGCCTGACGACCGTGTGTCACCGCTCACAAACCGACGGTTGACCAGCGGGGATCTGTGCTACCTCTGTTCCTTCACCCCGCCGGAAGGGACCTCGACGATGAGCACCTCCGTAGCGCCGCCGGAAATGGTCGACACCGACCGCTACCCGCTCACCGAACCGGACGGTCCTGCCTGGCGGGAGGTCGTCGGCCGCACCCGCGCGGAACTGGCCGGCGCCGGCTGCAGCGTGCTCGCCGACTTCGTCCGACCCGGACTGCACGAGGTGCTGCGGGCCGAGTGCGCCGCGCTCGAACCGCACGCGTACACCAAGGTCGAACAGGTCAACGCCTACAACACGGCGATCGGTGAACCGCTGCCCGAAGACCACCCGGGCCGGACGGTCATGGAACGCGGCAACGCCTTCGTCGCGCGCGACCGCATCCCCGGGTCGTCGATCATCAGCCGGCTCTACACCAGCCCGGTGTTCCAGCGGTTCGTCGCCGACTGCTTCGGGTTGCCGCAGCTGCACGAGCTCGCCGACCCGTTGTCCGGGCTCACGCTCAACGTCATCGCGCCCGGCCGCGCGCACCCGTGGCACTTCGACACGAACACCCACACCGTCAGCATGCTGACGCAGGCCGCGGCCGAGGGCGGGACCTTCGAGTACTGCCCGGCCATCCGGTCCTCGACGGACGAGAACTTCGCCGGCGTGCGCGCGGTGCTGGCCGGCGACACCCGGCCGGTCCGGCGCCTGGACCTGCGGCCCGGCGATCTCCAGCTCTTCAAAGGACGCTTCGCCCTGCACCGGGTCAGTACCGTGGCGGGCGCGATCGCGCGGCACTCCGCGATCTTCGCCTACAGCGAGCGGCCGGGGGTCATCGGCAGTGCGGAGCGGACCCGGCAGCTGTTCGGCCGGGTCCTGCCCGTCCACCTCGCCGGACGCAGCGTCCGGGGCGACGAACTGCTCGACTAGATCAGGAGCCTGGCCCGTGCCCTTCGACTCGACCGGCAAGATCTCGTTCGACCACATCTACACCGCACCCGACCCGCGGCCGTTCTTCGGCACGCTGAAGCGCGTCGGCTACGGCATTCCCCAGCTGGCCAAGCCGTACTTCACCAAGCTGATCGGCGCGCACCCCGCCGAGCGCCCGACGGTGCTCGACATCGGCTGCTCGTACGGCGTCAACGCGGCCCTGCAGCGCTGCGACGCGACGATGGAGGACCTCTACGCCCACTACACCGATCCGGCCGTGCGCGCGCTGGACCACGCGGCGCTGGTGGACGCCGACCGCCAGCGCGTCCACCCGGGCGGCCCGAAGTTCCACGGCCTGGACAGCTCGGCCCCGGCCCTCGAGTACGCGCTGTCCGCCGGCTTCCTCGACGAGGTGATCCACGCCGACCTGGAGGCCGACGACCCGGACAGCACCCAGCAGAAGCTGCTGGACGACGTCGACCTCGTCGTCTCGACCGGCTGCGTCGGGTACGTCACCGAGAAGACCCTCACCCGGGTCGCGCGCGGTGCGCGGCCGTGGATGGCCCACTTCGTGCTGCGGATGTTCTCCTACGAGCCGATCGCCGAGAGCCTGGCCGGGCTGGGGTACGAGACCGCGAGCGTCGGCGGGGTCTTCCGGCAGCGGCAGTTCGTCTCCGCCGAGGAGCAGACGCAGATCCTGGACACGCTGAACGCGGCCGGCGTCGACCCGGCCGGGCTGGAGTCCGACGGGTGGCTCTACGCGCAGCTGTATGTTTCCCGTCCTGAAGGCGCAGCCGCCCTCGCCGCCGCGCTCGAAACTTCCGAGTGAGAAGGATGACCGTGAGCAGTCCGGAATGGTCCACCCGCACCTTCGGCAACGAGGACCGGCTCCCCCGCGTCCCGCTCCCCACGTTGGAGGCGAGCGGCCGCCGCTTCCTCGAGTGGTGCGCCCCGCTGCTGACGCCGGACGAGCTGGCGGAGACCGAAGCCGCCGTCGCGGAGTTCCTGGCCGGTGCCGGGCCGGAGCTGCAGGCCCGGCTCGAGGAGTACGACCGCTCTCCCGGCGTGCGCAGCTGGCTCGACACCTTCTGGCCGTACCGCTACCTCGGCCGCCGCGACCGGATCGCGCTCAACGCCAACTTCTTCTTCCTGTTCCGGGACTCCCCGCTGGGCCAGGTGGAGCGCGCGGCCGAGCTGACCGCGTCCGCCGTGGACTACAAGCTCAAGCTCGACGAAGAGCTCGTCCCGCCGGTGCTCCTGCGCGGCACCCCGCAGTCGATGGTGCAGCACAAGTTCCTGTTCTCGGCCACGCGCATCCCGGGTGACGTGCTGGACAGCGCGCGCACGCCGTACCGCGAAGGCTGGGAAGGACCGTCGCGGGAGCGGCACATCGTCGTGTTCCACCGCAACACGCCGTTCCGGCTGGAAGTCCTGGCCGAGGACGGCCGCCCGTACTCACCGGCCCAGCTGGCGGAAGGGCTGCGCGCGATCCTCAAGGACGACCACAGCACGGACGTCCCCGCCGGGCACTTCACGACGAAGGCCCGCGCCGAGTGGGCGGCCTCGCGGACGGCGCTGCTCGACGCGGGCAACGCGGCCGCGCTGGAGACCATCGAGACCGCGCTGTTCTGCCTGTGCCTGGACGACTTCAGCCCATCGGACACCCTCGAAGCGTGCGACCGGCTGCTGTACGGCGACAACCGCTGGTACGACAAGGCGGTGTCGCTGATCGTCTTCGAGGACGGCACCGCGGGCATCAACGTCGAGCACTGCGAACTCGACGGCACCACGATCCTCGGTTTCACCGACGCGCTGCTGAGCGGCTCGCGCGCGCCCCGGGAGCCGGCGTCGGGCGTACCGGGCCACGAGCCGGTCGACTTCACGCTGACCGACGCCCTCCGCGAGGACGCCCGCGCGGCCGGCATCGCCTTCCGCGCGTACGCCGACGCGACGGCGACGCAGACGGTGTCGTTCGCCTTCGGCGCCAACCGGGCGAAGGAGCTCGGGATGTCCCCGGACGCGTTCGCGCAGATGGCGTACCAGCTGGCGCACCGCCGGGCGAAGGACCTGACGGGAGCGACGTACGAGTCGATCGCCACCCGCCAGTTCCGGAACGGCCGGACCGAAGCCATGCGGGTCGTCACCCCCGAGGTCGTGCGCTTCGCCGACGTGATGACCGACGAAAACGCCTCCCCCGACGAGAAGCGCGAAGCTCTCCGCACGGCGGCGGCGAAGCACGTCGCCCGCGCAAAGGAGTGCCAGGCCGGGGACGCGCCGGAGCAGCACCTGTGGGAGCTGCAGCTGATCGGCAAACGCCGCGGCGACACCGAAACCCCGGCCCTCTACACCTCGCCGGGCTGGCTGAAGCTGCGTGACGACTACCTGAGCACCAGCTCGGCACCGTCGGTCAACATCCAGTACTTCGGCTTCGGTTCGACGAGCCCGCAGTGCATCGGCGTCGCCTACGTGCTGCTGCCGGACCGCTGGAACATCTACTTGAGCACGCCGAAGCACGTCTCGGCGGAGATGTACCGTTTTGCCGAGGAACTCGCGCAGGCGGTGCGCGAGCTGCAGGACCTACTGGAGCGTGCCTGACAAAGCGTGGATGCGCGCGGTCGGGGACGGCCCTGGCCGCCTGCGGCCGGTGGCTTCGGGTCAGGTCCGCTTGCGGCTCGCGATCTCGTCGGAGAGCTGCTGCACCCGGGCGGGGTCCGCGTCCCGGGCAAGGGCGACGTAATGGTCCATGACGGCCGGCCGGTAGCGCACCGGCAACGTCTGTCCCGGGGCGAGCCGGGTGAGCTCGGTGATCGTGAGGTCTTCGTCCGCGATACCGCGGAACGAGATGCCCTCGGCGGTCTCCACGTCGAAGATCAGGACCACACGTGGATTGCTGTTGACCTCCCGCCAGCCGACGAGAACGCCGAGCGCAAGAGCCCCGGTACGCAGTTCCGCGTTGCGCTTGCCTGCGTCATTGCTCAGGAGCGGATTCGGGGCGACGCCGGGGAAGGCGGGCCCGACGCCGAGCGATTCCCGGCTCAGGTCGGGCCTGAGCTGCGCCATCAGATCGTTCAGACCGCTGCGCTTCTTCTTCCGCCCGAACACCGTGCCCCCTCCCACGCGCCGGTGCCGGAAACCCGGCCTGGCGCTTCGCCCTCAGCGTGATCATACGTCGCGGCCGTTCCCGACCCCCGCCGCTCGCCGGGGTGCGGGCCGAGCAGCGAGACGTCACGGCGTGGTCCTCGCGGAAGACGAACCCGGGGTGCGCGGCCGCCAGCTCCGCCGCGGTCCGGAAAGTCTGCCGCGACCACCGCGCGCCGGGGCGGGATGTCGCCGGCGGGCGTCCGGCGCGGAGCTCTTCGGCGACCGCGGCCGGCTCCGGGCCGGACGGCCGCGGTGTCACGCCGTCGGGTCAGAGACGACGAGCACCAGCGAGCCCTCGAACGCCGGCTGCTCGCGGAGCTTGCCGTAGCGGCGCTCCCAGGTGCCGTCGTCGAGGTCGTGCTGCAGTTCCGCGGCGAAGCGGTGGTGCACGCGGTCGTCGACGAAGCTCCACGCCGAGCACGACAGCCGCGCGCCCGGGTCCAGGAGGCGTTCGGGCCGTGCGTAGTACGCCTCGTTGAAGCCGTCGGTGCAGTCGATCGGGATCGGCACGCCGACGATCGACGTGTGCCCGCCGAGGCCGTCGGCGATGTCGTCGACCGACGGGTAGCGGCGGGCCTCGGTCTCGATCACCTCGGGTGCGTAGTCGAGCAGCCAGAACCGGCGCAGCAGCTCCGGGTCGCAGGTCAGGATGGCGATCGGGCCGCGGGTGACGCGGCGCAGCTCCTTGAGCCCGGCCCACAGGTCGTTCCACTGGTGCACGCTGAACGTGCTCATCGCGCCCTCGAACGCCCGGTCGCCGAACGGCAGCTTCTCGGCGACGGCGTCGACCGCCGGCGGCAGGCCCGCGGGCCGCTGCGCGCGCATCGACGCCGACGGCTCGACCGCGGTCACTTCGCGGTCTTCGGGTTCGTACGCGCCGGCGCCCGCACCGACGTTCAGGACGGTTCGCGCGTCACCCAGTGCGTCGAGGATGTACTGGCCGATCCGGGGATCCGGCTTGCGGTAGTCGGTGTAGACCCCGCCGATGGCGCCGTAGTCGGCGTCCCCGGCGCTCCCGTCCGCACGTCGCTGGCTCATCCCTGAAAAGTAGCAGCGGAGCGGGGGTGCCCGGGCGTTGCTCCGCGGGGTGTAAGCGAGCGTCGGGCATCCGGCGCAGCCGTCAATTTCTGTCGCAAACTTGCGTAAGTTCGTTCAACTATTGCGATTTCTTGTCCAGGATTCGTATGATCCCCGTCACAGAGGTCCCCACCTGCTGCGGAAAGGCCAGTGCTGCCCATGTCTCCCAGCTCTGTGTTCAGTGCGCCCGAATTCCGATTCGGCGCTCTAGCCGCCGCCGTGATCGCCGCGGCGGGGCTCACCATCGCCGCCGGTCCGGCGGCGAGTTCGGCGCCCGCCGCCGCCCGCGGCGCGTCCGTGCCCTTCCTCGAGCAGGAAGCGGAAACGGCCGCGACGAACGGTGCGGTCATCGGCCCCAACCGCGCCGCCGGCACCCTCGCCGGCGAAGCCTCCGGCCGCAAGGCGGTGACGCTGTCCGGCCAGGGCCAGTACGTCGAATTCACCCTCACCGCGCCGGCGAACTCGATCGACTTCCGGTACAGCGTCCCGGATTCCGTCGCCGGCACGATTTCGCTGTACGTCGGCGGTGCCCACAACCGGGACCTCGCGGTGACGTCGAAGTGGGCCTGGTACTACGGCTCGTACCCGTTCACCAACAACCCCGGTGACGGGCACGCGCACCACTTCTACGACGAGACCCGGGCGCTGCTCGGCACGTCCTACCCGGCCGGCACGAAGATCAGGCTGCAGGTGGACGCGGGCGACGCCACCCCGGTCACCGTCGACCTCGCCGACTTCGAGCAGGTCGGCGCGGCCGCCGCGCGGCCCGCGAACTCGGTGTCCGTCACGGACTACGGCGCCACCGCGGGCGACACGAGCGACGACGCGGGCGCGTTCGACGCGGCAGTCGCGGCCGCCCGCAGCCAGGGCAAGGAAGTCTGGATCCCCTCCGGCACCTTCACCCTCGGCCACCACATCACCGTCGACCAGGTGACGATCCGCGGCGCCGGGCCCTGGTACTCGGTGCTGACCGGGCCGCGCGCCGGGATCTTCGGCAAGGGCGAGCCGGCCAGCTGCGGGACGTCGACGTACCCCGGCAACCCGGCCGTGCCCGGCACGAGCAGTGCGGTGAAGCTCTACGACTTCGCGATCATCGGCCAGGTCGACGCCCGCGTCGACTGCGACCAGTCGAACGCCATCGGCGGTGCGCTGGGCGGCGGCTCGGTCGTGCAGAACCTGTGGCTGCAGCACACGAAGGTCGGGCTGTGGCTCGACGGGCCGTTCGACGGGCTCACCGTGGCCGGCAACCGGATCCTCGACCAGACCGCCGACGGGCTGAACCTGCACCAGGGCATCAGCAACGTCACGGTGACGAACAACTTCCTGCGCAACACCGGCGACGACGGCCTGGCCATGTGGTCCGAGCACGACGCCGACCACCACAACACGTTCTCCTCCAACACCGTGCTGCTGCCGATCCTCGCCAACAACATCGCGGTCTACGGCGGGCACGACAACACCGTGTCCGACAACGTGGTGGCCGACAACCAGGACCAGGGTGGCGGCCTGCACATCGCGAACCGGTTCAGCGCGGTGCCGCTTTCGGGCACGACGACGGTCGCGCGCAACACCGCGATCCGCACCGGCGTGCTGGACTCGAACTGGCAGTTCGGCGTGGGCGCGCTGTGGTTCGACGGCCGCGACTCGGCCATCACCGGCCGGATCGACGTCACGAACAACGATTTGCTGGACAACAACTACGAGGCGATCCAGTTCATCGACAGCGCCACCACGGACGTGCACTTCGACGGCGTCCGGATCAGCGGCGCCGGCACGTTCGCCTGGCAGATCCAGGCCAAGCCGTCGGGGTCGGTGAAGAACGTGGTCGCGACCGGCGTCGGCCGCGCGGGCGTCTACAACTGCATGGGGCCCGACGCGATGAGCGGCCTGGCCGACCAGGGCGGCAACTCGGGCTGGAGCACGACTTACTGCGGCTCGTGGCCGACGCCGGTGTACGGCTCGGACAACGGCGGCACGACGACGACTCCGCCGACCACCACCCCGACCACCACGCCGACCCAGCCGGGCGGGAACCTGGCGCTGCACAAGGCGATCAGCGCGTCCGGCTCGCAGGGCGGCTTCCCGCCGGGCAACGCGGTCGACGGCGACGCGAACTCCTACTGGGAGAGCACGAACAACGCGTTCCCGCAGTCGCTGACCGTCGACTTCGGCAGCACCGTCACCGTCTCCCGGCTGGTCCTGAAGCTGCCGCCGTCGTCGGCATGGGGGACCCGCACGCAGACGATCTCGGTCGACGGCGTCAAGGCCGCCGCCGGCTACACGTTCAACCCCGCGTCCGGCAACACCGCGACCGTGACCTTCCCCGCGACGTCGGCGCGCACCCTGCGGCTCACCTTCACCGGCAACACCGGCTGGCCCGCCGGCCAGCTGTCCGAGCTCGAAGCCTATTCGTCCTGAGAGGTGCTGACGATGTCCCGCATTCCGGCTCTCCTCGCCGCCGCGCTCGCCGCGTCCGGCCTGACCGTGCTGGCCGGCGCCACCCCGGCCGCCGCGGCCACCTGCCCCACCACGGCGTCCGGCGGCGCGAGCGTGCCGTTCCGGACCGTCGAAGCCGAGTGTTCGGCGACGAACGGCTCGGCCGTCGGCCCGGACCACACCCAGGCTTCGATCGCCTCGGAAGCGTCCGGACGCCAGGCCGTGCGGATCACGACCGGCCAGTACGTCGAGTTCACCCTGCCCGCGGGGGCGAACTCGATCAACGTCCACTACAACCTGCCCGACGGCTCGTCCGGGCGCCTCACGGTGTCCGTCAACGGGACCAGGCTCGCCCTGCCCGTGACCTCCCGCTATTCCTATGTGGACACCAGCTGGATCCCGGGCGCGAAGACGCACCACTTCTTTGACGACGCGCGCCTGCTGTTGGGCCAGAACCTGGCGGCGGGTGCGAAGGTGCGCGTGCAGGCCGACTCGGGTGACGTCGGCCAGGCGACCCTCGACCTCGCTGACTTCGAGCAGGTCGGCGGCGCGGGCGCGAAACCGGCGAACGCGCTGTCGGTCACCGACTACGGCGCCACGGCGAACGACTCGTCGGACGACTCGCAGGCGTTCCGCAACGCGCTCTCGGCCGCACGCTCCCAGGGGCGTGAGGTGTGGGTGCCCCCAGGCCGGTTCGAGATCGGCTCGGCGCTGCAGATCGACCAGACGACCGTCCGCGGCGCGGGCCAGTGGTACACCGTGCTGCACGGCAACAACATCTTCAACAACGGCAGCGCGTCCGGGAACATCAAGCTGTACGACTTCGCGGTGTTCGGCGACGTGACCGAACGCAACGACGGCAGCCCGGACAACGCGTTCCACGGCGTCCTCGGCAACGGTTCGGTCGTCAGCGGCCTCTGGATCCAGGACACGAAATGCGGGCTGTGGCTGATGAACGGCGCCTCGTCGAACCTCACCATCGAGAACAACCGCATCCTCGACACCCAGGCCGACGGCGTCAACTTCGACGGCGCCGTCACGAACTCGACGCTGCGCAACAACTACCTGCGCAACAACGGCGACGACGGGCTCGCGCTGTGGTCCAACGGCCAGGCCGACTCGGGCAACTCGCTGCTCGACAACACGGTGGTGCAGCCGAACCTGGCCAACGGCATCGCGCTGTACGGCGGCTCGAACAACACGGTGAGCGGCAACCTCGTCCAGGACACCAACGCCCTCGGCGGCGGCTACCTGGTGGCGAACCGGTTCAGTTCGGTGCCGCTGTCCGGCACCGTGACGCTGTCGAACAACACCGCGCTGCGGGCCGGGGCGCTCGACCCGAACTGGCAGTTCGGCGTCGGCGCGCTCTGGTTCGACGCCCGCGACCAGGCGATCACCGGCGTGACCATCCGCGTCACCGGGTTCACCGCGATCCAGAGCCCGTACGAGGCCATCCAGTTCATCGACGGCAACGGCGCGGGCAAGCCGATCCAGGGCATCACCATCGACGGCGTCACCGTGCAGGGCGTGGGCACGTTCGTGGCGCAGTCCCAGACGCAGGGGTCGGTGACGATCAGCAACCTGACGGCGTCCGGCGTCGGCGTCACCGGGACGTACAACTGCCCCTACCCGGCCTCGATCCCGAAGATGACGTTCAGCGGGTCGGGCAACAGCGGCTGGACCGGCACCTGGGGCGACTGCTCGACCTGGCCCGCGCCGAACTCGGGCCCGCCGCAGCCGCCGCAGCCCGGCACCAACCTCGCCCGGGGCAAAGCGATCAGCGCGTCCGGGTCCCAGGGCGGCTTCCCGCCGTCGAACGCGAACGACGGGGACGCGAACTCGTACTGGGAAAGCGCGAACAACGCCTTCCCGCAGACGCTGACGGTGGACCTGGGCGCGGCGGCGTCGATCAACAAGGTGACGCTGAAACTGCCGCCGTCGTCCGCATGGGGTGCCCGCACCCAGACGGTGACGATCTCCGGCAGCACCGACGGCGGCTCGTACACGACGCTGGCCGGCTCGCGCGGCTACACGTTCGACCCGGCGTCCGGCAACACGGCGTCGGTGTCGTTCACCGCGACGTCCCAGCGGTTCGTGCGGCTGACGTTCACCGGCAACACCGGCTGGCCCGCCGGCCAGGTCTCCGAATTCGAGGTGGCCGCGGCCTGATGTGACGAAACCGCACGGCGGCTCGACGGTTCCGCACGGGAACCTTCGGGCCGCCGTGTGCTGCATTAGTCTCGCCGGAGAGATCATCCCGGGGAGGGCCAGTGCCGCGTCTGCTGCTCGTCGAGGACGACGAACCGCTGGCCGAAGCACTTTCGCTGGCGTTGAGCGCCCTGGGCCACGACGTCGTCCACGCCCCCACCGGCGAGCACGCGCTGACCGCGCTGGGCGACGCCGAGTTCGTCCTCCTCGACGTCATGCTGCCCGGCATCGACGGCTTCGAGGTCTGCCGCCGCATCCGGGCCCGCAGCCGCCTGCCGATCGTGCTGCTGACCGCGCGCGGCGACCCGATCGACGTCGTCGCCGGGCTCGAGTGCGGCGCCGACGACTGCGTGGTCAAGCCGGCCGAACCGCGCGTGCTCGACGCGCGGATCAAGGCGATCGGCCGCCGCGCGCAGCCCGCCGTGCCCGGAGCCGGCCTGCTGCGCGCGGGCGAACTGGAGATCGACGCCGCCGCGATGAGCGTCACCCGCGGCGGCGAGGAACTCGCGCTCACCGCCACCGAGATCCGGCTGCTCGTCGAGTTCGCCGAGCACCCGAACCAGGTGCTGAGCCGGCAGGTGCTGCTCAAGCGCGTCTGGGACTACGGCTACGTCGGGGACTCCCGGATCGTCGACGCGGCGGTCGCGCGGCTGCGCGCGAAGGTCGAGGACGACCCGGCGAACCCGGTGCTGCTGCGGACGGTCCGCGGCCTCGGCTACCGGCTCGTGACGAAGTGAGGCTCCCGGCCGTCAGCCTGCGGACGCGGATCGTGGCGGCGATCGTCGGGGTGACCACGACCGCGACGGCGATCATGGCGTACTCCGCCTACCAGGTGCAGGCGAACGAGGCCGTGGGCCGGTTCGCCTGGTCGGCGGTGCGGAACACCGCGGCCGACCGGAAGGTGCTCCTCGAGTTCACGCAGCCGGGTCCCGTGGGGTGGCTCGGCGAGGCCCCGGCCGGCTCGGCGCCGACCCGGACTGGGCGCTGGTGTTCGACCGGCCCGGCGGTGCCGTCGAAATCGGGCAGGCCGCCGCCGGGTACGAAGGGCTGATCCCGGTGGCGGACAAGGTCGCGATGGTGCAGGACGCGCGGGCCGCGCTGTTCCCGGGCCGGCAGGGCGCCGACCAGCTCACCACCACCTACACGACGGTGCCGGGCACCGGGCGGAAGGTGTTCGTGGTCAACGCGAACCTGCCCAAGGAGGGCTACCACCTCGTCGAGTTCTTCGACTTCAGCCGGTTCGACGACGACCTGACCGCGCTGCGCTGGAAGCTCGTCCGCATCGCCGCCGGGGTGAGCGTGCTCGGTGCTGGCGTCGCGTTCCTCATCGGACGGCGGATCCGCCGTCCGATCCAGGCCCTGTCCGCGGCCGCCGACGAACTCGGCGCGGGCGCGCTGGACACCCGGGTGCCGGTCACGGGTCGGGACGAGGTGGCCGCGCTTGCCGCGTCGTTCAACGCGATGGCCGCGCGGCTCGGCGAGTCCATCGACGAGCTGCACGCGAAGGACCGCCAGCAGCGGCGGTTCGTCGCCGACGTCGCCCACGACCTGCGGACGCCGCTCGCGTCGATGCTCGCCACCGTCGACAGCCTCGACCACGCCGAGCCCGCCACCCGCACCCGCGCCGCCGAAATCCTCGGCACCCAGACCCGGCGGCTGGCAAAGCTCGTCGAAGACCTCCTCGAGATCGCCCGGTTCGACGCCGGGAAGGCCGACCTGCGGGTGGCGCCGGTCGACCTCGCCGACCTGGTCGCCGACACCGCCGAGGTCACCGGCGTCGAGGCCGCCGTGACGGCGAGCGGGAACGTCACGGTCGTCGCCGATGCGCGGCGGGTGCACACCGTGGTGGCGAACCTGCTGAGCAACGCCGTCCGGCACGGCGGCCCGCCGGTCACGGTCACCCTCGACGGCACCGGCGACGACGTCGTCCTGCGCGTCGCCGACACCGGCCCGGGTGTCCCGGAGGAGCTGCTGCCGATCCTGTTCGACCGGTTCACCCGCGGTGACCACGCGCGTCAGGCGACCGAGGGCAGCGGACTGGGCCTGGCGATCGCGCGGGAGAACGTGCTGGCGCACGGCGGCTCGCTCACGGTGCACAACGATTGCGGGGCCGTGTTCACCGTGCGGCTCCCCCAGGGTGCCGGAAACACCTGACCGGCGGTCAGCTCACGCGGGTGCAGCGCGTCGAAGTACGGCAGCGGCAGGTAGGCCAGCAGCGCGGCGGCGGCGAGCAGCGGGAGCGGGCGCAGTGCCGGGCTCAGCCACAGCACCACGGCGAAGTTCACGACGAGCAGGAATCCCCAGCGCGCCCAGTCCCAGCCGGCGAAGGCCAGCAACGCGGGCGCCGCGACCGCCACGACGGCGAGCGCGTCGAGGCGTTGCAGGACGGCTCCGGACACAACCACGACGAGGATCGGCGTCACGCACAGCAGGACCTCGGTGATCGAATACAGCTGCCAGCTCTGGCTCTGGGTGCGTTCGAACAGGGCCAGCGCGTCGGCTCGCGGGGTGAAGTCCGCGGTCGCCAGCGCGGTGGTGAGCCGCGCGACCGCGCCCGGGCTGGAGGCCGGGAGCGTGAGCACGGCGAGTTCCGCCACGATCGGCGTCACGAGCGATAGCGCCGTGCTCCGCACCGGGAATCGCCGCAGCAGCACGACGGCGAAGACGGGGAGGACGGTGAGCGCCGCGATCTCGTGGGTGAAGACCGCGGCCGTCAGCAGCCCGGAGGCCACCGCGGGCCGGCGCGGCAGCTGCCCCAGCGCGACGAACAGCAGCAGGTACAGGACCTGATCGAAGTAGCCGACCTCGTGGAAGAGAAAACCCCCGGACGGCAGCAGCAGCCAGCCGGCGACCAGCAGCTTCCGGCCCGGGTGCCGGGCGCGGGCGAATGCGACGGCCACCACCCCGAGCAGCGCGGCGAGGACGGCGAACGCGGCCGCCGCGAAGACCCAGTACGCGTGGCCGGTCGCGACGGCGAGCGGGTGGAGCAGGGTGCCGACGAGGAACCGGCGGTGGAAGCCGTCGGTCAGCGAGACCGCTTCCAGCGTCACGGCCCAGTCGCCCGGCAGCCGGAACCCGCGGTAAGCCGCCAGGAGGAGGGCGAGGGCGAAGAGCGCGTTGAGCCCGCGGGACGTGGTCGTGCGGTCGAGGGTGCTGGTCACGACGGCCAAGCCAGGAACGGGATGTGCGGGTGCCGTGACGGTTGTCCACCGGTTCCGCGCCGGTTCCGCACGTCGAGCTTTTGCGCTCGGTTGCTGTAAAGTTTCAGCCATGACGCGTCGTCTTGCCGAAGTCGCCCGCCAGGTCGGGGTCAGCGAAGCCACGGTCAGCCGGGTGCTCAACGGCCGGTCCGGGGTGTCCGCCAGCACCCGCGCCGCCGTGCTCACCGCGCTGGACGTGATGGGGTACGAGCGGCCCACCCAGCTGCGGGGCGAGCGCGCCCGGCTGGTCGGGCTGGTGCTGCCGGAGCTGCAGAACCCGATCTTCCCGGCGCTGGCCGAGATCATGGGCAACGCCCTCGCCCAGCAGGGTTTCACGCCGGTGCTGTGCACGCGGACGGCGGGCGGGGTGTCCGAAGCGGAGTACGTCGAGCTGCTCCTGCAGCAGCAGGTGTCGGGCGTGGTGTTCGCCGGCGGGCTGTACGCGCAGGCGGACGCGGTCCATTCGCACTACCACCACCTGGTCGAGCGCCGCCTGCCGACGGTGCTGATCAACGCGGCGGTCGACCACCTCGGGCTGCCTCAGGTGTCGTGCGACGACGCGGTGGCGGTCGAGCAGGTCGTCGGGCACCTGAGCTCGCTGGGGCACGAGAAGATCGGGTTGGTGCTGGGCCCGTCGGACCACGTCCCGTCGCAGCGCAAGCTCGAGGCGTTCCGGTCGTACGCGGCGAAGCTGGGGCTGCCGGTGCTGGACGAGCTGGTCGAGCACGGGATGTTTTCGATCGAGGGCGGTCACGCGGCGGCGGCCCGCCTGTACCCGCGCGGGGCGACGGCGGTGCTGTGCGCGAGCGACCTCCTGGCCTTGGGCGCGGTCCGGGCGGCCCGGCGGCAGGGGCTGTCGGTGCCGGAGGACATTTCGGTGGTCGGCTACGACGACTCGGCCCTGATGAACTGCACCGACCCGCCCCTGACGACCACCCGCCAGCCGATCGAGGCGATGGGGCGGGCGGTGGTGGAACTGCTGGTCAAGCGCATCAACGGCGGCGAGGTGGCGGCGGAGGAGCTGCTGTTCGCGCCGGAACTGGTGGTGCGGGGGTCCACGGCCCGCCGCATCGCCTGACCCCGGCGTCCGAGAGGCGCGACGGCTTGCGAGCCGTCGCGCTTTTTCGTGCGCGCCGCCGGGAGGTACGTCGGTGGAACCCCCACCCCGAAGCCTGACTGTGGTCGCGGACGACGGGCCCCTGCGCGTCTGTTCGTAACTTGCAGATTCTCGTCGGCTTATTGCGCCGATCCGGTTTGCCACTTTAGAGTGACCGCAATCACGTGACAGCCGTCGCCACTCCGAGAAGAGGCTCGAGATGAGCAGTCCCTGGTCCAGAACCGCCGCCCGACGGATGTTGTGCCTGCTTGCCGCCGGCAGCCTGGCCGTCACCGCAGCCGCCTGCGGGGACGGCGACACCGCCGCCCAGACCGGCGGCAAGGTCAAGATCACCGTCACCGGGCAGCCGCCGACCAGTCAGCCGTTCGAGCGCAGCGTCTTCGACGCCGACGTCAAGGAGTTCGAGGCGGCCCACCCGAACATCGACATCGAGCCGCACGAAGGCTTCATGGATCCGAAGACCTTCTCCGCGAAGCTCGCCGGTGGGCAGCTCGAAGACGTCTACTACGTCTACTTCACCGATCCCGCGCAGATCATCGCCCGGCACCAGGCCGCCGACATCACGGAAGCCGCGAAGAGCGTTCCGCACATCAACGACATCAAGCCGGAACTGCTGGACAACTTCCGGGACGCGAACGGCAAGCTCTACGGCCTGCCCACCATGAACTACACCATGGGGCTGCTCTACAGCCGCCCGCTGTTCCAGAAGGCCGGGCTCGACCCCGACAAGCCGCCGCAGACCTGGGACGAAGTGCGTGAGGCCGCGAAGAAGATTTCCGCCCTCGGGAACGGCGTCGTCGGGTACGCCGACTACAGCAAGAACAACCAGGGTGGCTGGCACCTCACCGGCTGGCTCTACTCGATGGGTGGCGACATCGCCCGCAAGGACGGCGACAAGTGGGTCGCCGGCTTCGCCAACGAGAAGGGCAAGCAAGCCCTCCAGTACCTGCACGACATGCGCTGGACCGACAACTCCATGGGCGCCAAGCAGCTCCTCGAAGCCCAGGACGTGCAGCGGATGATGGGCGCCGGCCAGCTCGGCATGTACATGGCCGCCCCGGACAACGTGCCCGTGCTCGTCAAGCAGTTCAACGGCAAGTACGAGGACTACGGCATCGCCGGCATGCCCGGCGGCCAGGGCACCCTGCTCGGCGGCGAAGGCTACATGGTCAACCCGAAGGCGTCGCCGGAGAAGATCAAGGCCGGCCTCGAGTGGATCCAGTGGAAGTACCTCAACCCGGACCGCTTCGAGAAGCACATCCAGCAGTACGTCGACGGCAAGCAGCCGGTCGGGCTGCCCGCCGAGCCGACCCCGGACGTCTGGACCGGCGCCGTCCGCGAACAGCAGCTGACCCTCAAGGCCAAGTACGCCAACGTGCCCGCGAAGAACTTCCAGTCCTATGTGGACACGACCAGCAAGATCAAGGGCAGCATCGAGCCGCCGAACGCGCAGCAGATCTACGCCGCGCTCGACAGCGTGATGCAGGCCGTGCTGACCGACCAGAACGCCAACCTCGACCAGCAGCTGTCGTCGGCGTCGTCGAAGGTCAACAGTGTCCTCGCCCAGGTCAAGTAGCCTGCTCGCCTGGCCCGCGGCGAAACCGTCGCGGGCCGGGCGCCCGGCCGCAACGCCGGCGAACCGGGCGAGGTTCCGCCGCAAGCTCAAGGAAAACGTCACCGCGTACGGCCTGCTCTGCGCCGCGCTCGTCGTCTTCGCCCTGTTCTCCTGGTACCCGATCGTGCGCGGGGTGCTGCTGAGCTTCCAGCAGGTCGACTTCGTCAACGCACCGGCGTGGGTCGGCTTCGGCAACTTCGCGAAACTGTTCGACGACCCGCTCTTCGGCGTCGCCTGGCGCAACACGCTGCTGTTCACCGGGCTCGCGCTCGTCTTCGGTTTCGCCGTCCCGTTCCTCACCGCGGTGCTGCTGAACGAACTCCGCCACGCCAAGGCGTTCTTCCGGCTCGCCGTCTACCTGCCGGTGATGCTGCCGCCCGTGGTCACCGCGCTGATGTGGAAGTGGTTCTACGACCCCGGCCCCGGCCTGTTCAACTCGGCGCTCGGCGCGGTCGGCCTGCCCGGCGGCCAGTGGCTGGATTCGAGCACCACGGCGATGCTGTCCCTGGTCTTCGTCTCGACGTGGGCCAACATGGGCAGCACCACGCTCATCTACCTCGCCGCCCTCGGCACCATCCCCGGCGAGCTCTACGAAGCCGCGGAGCTCGACGGCGCCGGGACGTGGAAACGCCTGCGGCACGTCACCTTCCCGCAGACCCGGTTCGTCCTGCTGGTGCTGCTCCTGCTGCAGGTCGTCGCGACCATGCAGGTGTTCACCGAACCGTACGTGATGACCGGCGGCGGCCCGGACGACTCCACGGTGACCGTGCTCCTGCTGCTCTACCGCTACGCCTTCGTCTACAACGACTTCGGCGCGGCGAGCGCGATGAGCCTGCTGCTGTTCGTGGCGCTCGGCGTGTTCTCGGCGTGGTACGTCCGGCTGACGCGGAAGGCGGACCAGTCATGAGGACCCTCGTCTCGCCCGGCGCGCTGCGCAGCCCGCGCGGCAAGCTCGTCTACGGCGTCGTCTTCGCCGGCACGCTCGCCGTCTTCGTCCTCGCCTTCATGTTCCCGCTCTACTGGGTCGTGACGGGCGCGATGAAGTCGCCGCAGGAACTGGCGCAGACGCCGGCGACGCTCGTCCCGCACGAGTGGCACCCGGAAACCTTCGCCGACGCCTGGGACCAGCTCAGCCTGGGCAAGTACTTCCTCAACACGCTGATCGTGGCCGGCGGCGCGTGGCTGGCGCAGCTGGCCATCGACGTCCCGGCCGCGTTCGCGCTGTCGAAGCTGCGGCCGAAGTTCGGCAACGTCGTGCTCGGGCTGATGCTGGCCACGCTGATGCTGCCCGCGACGGCGCTGCTGGTCCCGACGTACGTGACGGTGACCGACCTGCCGCTGCTGCACCTCAACCTGATCAACTCGCCGGCCGCGGTCTGGCTGCCGGCGGCGGCGAACGCGTTCAACATCTACCTGCTGAAGCGGTTCTTCGACCAGATCCCCGACGAGCTCGTCGAAGCGGCGCGCCTCGACGGCGCCGGGCCGGTGCGCACCCTGTGGAAGATCATCCTGCCGATCTCGCGGCCGATCCTGGCCGTGGTGTCGATCCTCGCGGTGGTCACCGCGTGGAAGGACTTCATCTGGCCGCTGCTGGTGTTCCCGGACACCGAAAAGCAGACGCTCTCGGTGATGCTGCAGCGGGTGGCGATCGACATGCCGCTCAACGTGCTCGTCGCCGGGATGGTGCTGGCCAGCCTGCCGATGGTGGCGCTGTTCCTGGTGTTCCAGCGGCAGATTCTCGCCGGCCTGACCGCCGGCGGGCTCAAGGGCTGAGCCTCGACTACTAGGAGGGCACTTTCGTGACCGACAAGACCGGCTGGTGGCGGAGCGCGGCGATCTACCAGGTGTACATCCGCAGCTTCGCGGACGGCAACGGCGACGGCGTGGGCGACCTCGCCGGCGTCCGCGCCCGGCTGGACCACCTGGCCGACCTGGGGATCGACGCGATCTGGTTCACCCCGTGGTACCCGTCCCCGATGGACGACGGCGGCTACGACGTCGCCGACTTCCGCGACATCGAGCCGCTGTTCGGCACCCTCGCCGAGGCGGAGGCGCTGATCGCCGAGGCCCACGCGCGCGAGATCCGGGTGATCATCGACATCGTGCCCAACCACTGCTCCGACGAGCACCGCTGGTTCCAGGCCGCCCTCGAAGCGGGCCCGGGATCACCGGAGCGGCAGCGGTTCTGGTTCCGGCCCGGCCGCGGCCCGGACGGCAGCGAGCCGCCGAACAACTGGAAGTCCCGCTTCGGCGGGTCCGCCTGGACACGCGTCCCGGACGGCGAGTGGTACCTGCACCTCTACAGCTCCCGCCAGCCCGACTTCAACTGGGACAACCCGGAGATCCGCACCGAGTTCGAGGACGTGCTGCGCTTCTGGTTCGACCGCGGGGTCGACGGCTTCCGCATCGACGTCGCCGACGGCCTGGTCAAGGACCCGCACCTGCCCGACGTCGACGACGGCGACGAGACGCCGTTCTCCGACCAGGAAGGGCTGCACGAGATCTACCGGTCGTGGCGCAAGATCGCCGACAGCTACGGCGGCGAGCGCGTGCTGGTCGGCGAGATGTGGCTGGCGGACGCCTCGCGCGCGGCGCGCTACCTGCGCCGCGACGAGCTGCACTCGGCGTTCAACTTCGACTTCCTGGTCTGCCCGTGGGATTCCGCGCGCTTCCGGGACGTCATCACGCGGACCCTGCGCGCGCACGACGAGGTCGGCGCCCCGGCGGCGTGGGTGCTGTCGAACCACGACGTCACCCGGCACGTCACGCGCTACGGACGGCAGGAGGACACCGGCTTCAGCTTCGCGAACCGGCTGCACGAGCTGCCGGTCGACCGGGAGCTGGGCACCCGGCGGGCGCGGGCGGCGGCGCTGCTGACGCTGGCCCTGCCCGGCGGGCTGTACGTCTACCAGGGCGAGGAGCTGGGGCTGTGGGAAGTCCTGGACATCCCGGACGAGCTGCGGCAGGACCCGGTGTGGGCGCGCACGAACGGCACCGACCCCGGCCGCGACGGCTGCCGCGTGCCGATCCCGTGGTCCGGCGACGAGCCGCCGTTCGGGTTCGGCTCCGGCGGGGCCTGGCTGCCGCAGCCCGCCGAGTGGAAGGCGTACACGGCGGAAGCCGAGGCGGCGGATCCGGCGTCGATGCTGTCGCTGTACCGGGAGGGCCTGCGGCTGCGCCGGACGCTGCCCGCCGGCGAGCTCGAATGGCTGTCGCCCGGTGACGGCGTGCTGGCGTTCCGGACCGGCCCCGGGTTCACCTTCGCTCTGAACTTCTCGGCCACGCCGGTCCCGCTCCCGCCCGGCGAACTCCTGCTGGCCAGCGGGCCGGTCGACGGCGAGCTGCCGACCGACACGGCGGTGTGGCTGCGCTCCTGAAGAGCCGCCGGAGGCCGTCGCCGACCGGGTGGCGGCCTCCGGAAACCCGGTTGCCCACGGCGCGGGCGTCGGGGATGGTCGGGCGATGTCCTTGGTCGTCCCCGACGAGAGCTACCACGAGTCGTTCCTCGCCGCCCTGCACGAGTTCCAGGACCAGGGCGAGGCCCTCGAGGTCCGGCCACGCGACGTCGCCGAACCGGCGGCGTTCCGGGACTGGCTCGAGCACCTGCGCTGGGCCGGCCTGGTGGGTGCGGCGCCCAGCGTGCGGGACCGGACCCCCCACCGCATCTACTGGTGGGTCGAGGGCGGGCAGTTTCTCGGCCGCGCCCGCCTCAACCTCCGGCTCACCCCGGAGCTGACCGAGTTCGGCGGGCACATCGGCTACGACATCCGCCCCACCGCACGTGGCCGGGGCCACGCGACGGCGTTGCTGGGCGCCGTGCTGGCCACCGCGCACGAGGGCGGCCTCGAACGCGCGCTGCTGACGTGCGCGCCGGACAACCACGCCTCGCGGCGCGTGATCGAACGCAACGGCGGCGTCCTCACCGACACCAGCCAGGCCGGGCGCCTGCGCTACTGGTGCCCTACGGCGTCATCCGGGGCTTCGCCCCGAGCCGGGGGCTCCGCCACCCGGAGCCCCTGAAAAGCCCTACTTCGTAAGCTGCAGGACGTCCACTCCGCGCGTGTTGTCGGCCACGTAGACGTACTTCCCGTGCCAGTACGGCGCCCACGCGCTCGCGTCGCCCGGGCGGTAGTAGGCGATCTGCCGCGGGTTCGTCGGGTCGCTGACGTCGAGGAACCGGGTGCCCTGCGCGTAGAACGACTGGACCAGGATCTTGCCGCGGACGTCGAAGTAGTGCGCGGAGCAGTCGTCGGAGGCCGGGTCGCTGCCCTCCTGGCCGTTGACGCTCCACGTGCCGACGCTCTGCAGGCGGAACGGCTTCTCCGGCGTCGAGCGCCAGCCTTCGCCGTGGTAGGAGCCCGCCAGCGACGAGATCGTCAGGACGCCGTCGCCCGCGCAGCCGTCGACGAAGTTCTCCTCCGTCGCGTAGATCAGGTCCTGGCCGCGCCAGGCGCCGTCACCGACGCGGTGGCCGGCCGGGTGGAAGCTGTTGTGCATGAACCGCGACGGCGCCGCGGTCTCGGCGATGCCGCCGCCGGCGTACGGGACCGGTTCGTGCGCGGTCGCCCGGCGGATCTTGTTCGTGAGCGGGTCGCGGTGGATCCCGGACGTCCAGTAGCCGCGGACGCCGCCGCGGCCGGACACCCAGGCCACGCCGTTGCCGTCCACCTGGACGTCGTGCACGTAGTCGGTCTTGCCGTCGTTGCGGGCCAGTTCGATCGGCTGCGGGTTGACCTTCGGGTGCTTCGGGTCGCGGATGTCGGTGACCCAGATCGGCCGCCCGCCCCAGTCGGCCGGCTGGTCGTCGGCCTTGGCCGGGCCGCCGGTCCAGAGGTAGCGGCAGCCGTCGACGCAGCTGGTGGTGTGGCCGGCGGGCACCTTCACGTAGCTGAGGATCGCCGGGGCCTCGGGCTTCGAGACGTCGACGACGTAGATGCCGGACTCGCCGGTGTGCGTGGTGCCGCCGTACGCGCGCGGATCGCGGGAGAGGAACACCAGCTTGCGGTTCTGGTCGACCTCGGTGTCCTCGGTCTCCCACAGGCCGGGCAGGCTGACCTGCCCGACGAGCTTCGGCGCGGCCGGGTTCTTCGTCAGGTCGTACACCTTCAACCCGAACTCGCCGGAGACGACCATGACGTCGCGGCGGCCGTAGTCGAGGAAGTTGATCGAGATGGCGCCGGCGGCGTCCGGGACGTTGCCGACGGCCTTGACGTTCTTGATCGCCCCGGGATCGCCCAGCGTGCGGGCGGCCGGGACCGCGGGCTTGTCGTCTTCGCCGCAGGCGGCGGCCGGCAGCCCGGTCGCGACCAGCGTGGCGCTGACGGTGACGGCGGCGAAGCACGACCGCAACCAGGTGCGCACGCGAAACCTCCCAGAACGCTCCGACCGTGACCTCCCGAACGGTACGACGGAGATCAACCGGACACAACCGTCTTTCGTTGCCTTCCGACTGGTAGGACTTGCTCATGCGTTTGCTCGCCCTGCTCGCCGTCGTGGCCCTCGCCGTCACCGGCTGTTCCGGTGCCGATCCCGCCCGGCCCGGTGTCCTGTCCGTCGGCATCCGCGAGCCGGCGACGCTGCTGCCGGCCGACCTCGACGACCAGGCGGGCCGCCTGGTGACCGGCGCGCTCTGGACCCCGCTCGCCGACTACGACGCCGCGGCCGGCAAGCTCACCCCGCGCGCGGCGGCGTCGATCGAGAGCGCCGACCGGGTGCACTGGACGGTCAAGCTCCGGCCGGCGACGTTCCACGACGGCACGCCGGTCACCGCGCAGTCCTATGTGGACACGTGGCGGGCGGTCGCGGCGGCGCGCTGGGTCTCGTCCCCGGTGCTGACCAAGCTCCTGCGCGCCCGCGAGATCAAGGCGACGGCCCCCGACACGATCACACTGACGCTGGAGCGCCCGTCCGGTCAGGTGCCGGCGCTGCTGTCCGCGCCGGGCCTGGTCCCCCTGCCGGCGTCGGTGCTCGCCTCCCACGACTGGGACGGCTTCGCGAAGGCGCCGATCGGCAACGGCCCGTACCGCCTCGACGGCGGCTGGCACCCCGGCCTGGGCGGCACCCTGAAGCGCGTCGGCGCGGGGAAGGCCGAGCAGATCGAGCTGCGCGTCGGCGAGCCGGGCGCCCAGTACGACGCGGTGAAGGCGGGCACGCTCGACCTCGCGACCGAGGTCCCCGGCGCCCGGCACGAGGCGATGCACGGCGACTTCGCCGACCGCCACGCGACCTGGGCCCTCCCGGAGGCGGGCTACCTGGCCTTCCCGGTGACGAACCCCCGGTTCGCCGACCCGACGGTCCGCCACGGCTTCGCGCTCGGCGTGGACCGCGCGGCCCTGGAGGCGGGCCCGCTGGCCCACCAGGTCGACCCGGCCAAGGCCCTGCTGCCCCCGGCGGACGCCCCGGGCGAGCGGACCGGCACCTGCCGGCCGTGCAGCTTCGACCCGGCGGCGGGCAAGGCCCTGCTGAAGCAGGCGGCGTTCCCGGGCGGTGCGACCGTCTACTTCGGACCGGGTGCCGAGGCGTGGACCCGGACCCTGGCGGTCGGGCTGCACAAGGCCCTGGACGTTTCCGTGACGGCTCAGGCGCTCCCGAACACCGGTCAGCTCGACGGGCCATCCACAGTGGACCTCAAGCTGGCGACGCCGAGCCCGTACGAGCTGCTCTCGGCGCTGGCGGCGCAGTCGGGCTACACCGACGAGGTGTTCCGCCAGAACCTGGCCATGGCCGACGCGGCGGCGACCCCCGATGAGGCGGGCGAGCTGTACCGCCTGGCGGAGAACCAGCTGCTGCGTGACCTGCCGGCGGCGCCGTTGTGGTCGGGCCACGGCCACGCGGTGTGGGGATCGCGGGTCCACGACGTCACGACGACGCCGTTCACGGGCCCGGTACTGGCGGGAATCGGCGTTTCGTGAGCTGGGACCCCGCGCCGCTGCCCGAGGTCGCCCGGCTGTTCGCCGGCACCGGCGTGCCGTGGTGGATCGCCGGCGGGTACGCGATCGAACTGGCCGCCGGCCGCGCGTTCCGCGAGCACGGCGACGTCGACGTGCTGCTGCTGCGGCGCGATCAGCTCGCCGTCCAGGCGGCGCTGCCGTCGTGGGAGTGGTGGGCGGCGGACCCGCCGGGCACGCTGCGCCCGTGGGCGCGCGGCGAGCTGCTGTCCACCGGGATCGACGACGTGTGGTGCCGCCCGGCGGCGGCCGCACCGTGGCGGATCCAGGTCATGCTCGACGAGGCACGGGGGAACGAGTGGGTTTCCCGCCGCGATCCGGCCGTGCGGCGGCCGGTCGCCGAGCTCGGCAGGGTCTCGCCGGACGGCGTCCCCTACCTGGCGCCCGAGGTGCAGCTGTTCGCCAAGGCCCACGGCACCCGGCCCAAGGACGAGCAGGACTTCGCCGCGGTGCTCCCGGTGCTCGACACCGCTCAGCGACGGTGGCTCGCGGACGCACTCGAGGACACCCACCCCTGGCAGGACCGCCTCTAGACCACCGCGTGCTCGGCCAAGGTCTCGATGAACGCCGAGGTCAGCGGGTCCACCGCCGCCCGGGTGTAGGCCGCCAGGACCCGCCGGACCGGCACCGACGGCCGCAGCACCCGGCCTTCGAACCGGGCCGGCAGGACGTTCGCCGGGACCAGGGCCGGCCCCAGGCCCGCCGCCGCCAGGATCGGGGCCGCCGCCGTCTGCTCCGTGCGGACCGCCGGCCGCGGGCGGAAGCCCGCCGCCGCGCAGGCCGCGTCCACCAGCTCGGCCAGGCCGTTGCCCGGGGCGTAGTGGACCCACGCGCAGTCCGCGAGCGTGGCCAGGTCGACCTCGCCGGTGGCCTCGTCCTCGGTCGCGCCGTCGGCGGGCAGCACGACGACGAACTCCTCCGTGCCCAGCTCGCGCACCGGCCCCGGCCAGCCGGTGGGACGCGGGCCGAGCGCGATGTCCGCCTCGCCCGCCGCCATCGCCTCGCGCAGCTCGTCGGCGTGGCGGAACTCGATCAGCCGGACGTCGACCTCGGGGCGGTCGCGGCGCCACACGCGCAACGCGGGCGGGAGCACGCCGAGGCTCATCGAGTAGACCGTCGCCACCTGCAGCTCGCCCGCCGTCGTGCCGGACGCCAGCCGGGCGGCGCAGCGGGCGCGTTCGGCGTCGGCCAGCGCGGCACGCGCGTGCGGCAGCATCGCCCGGCCCATCGGGGTGAGCCGGACCGCGCGGGGCAGCCGTTCGAGCAGCGGCCCGCCGAGGCTGCGTTCGAGGGCCCGCATCTGGTGCGACAACGCGGGCTGCGTCACGTGCAGCTGCTCGGCCGCACGGGTGAACGACCCGGTGTCGACCACGGTGACCAGATACTCCAGCTGCCGCAGGCTCGTCATGACTACAGCTTATCGAGGTGGTGATTACTAAGCCTTGGACTTATCCGCATGTCCGGCCGAAGCTGAAGTCATGGAACGCAAGACAGCACTGGTCGCCGGCGCGAACGGCATCATCGGCAAGAACTTGGTCGAGCACCTGCGGGCGGACGGCGGCTGGAACGTCGTCGGCCTCTCCCGCCGCGGCGGCCCGGGCGCGGTCGCCGTCGACCTGCTCGACCCCGCCGGCACCCGCGCGACGCTCGCTCCCCTGACCGCGGCGACGCACCTCTTCTACGCCGCCTACCAGGACAAACCGACGTGGGCCGAGCTGGTCCCGCCGAACCTGGCGATGCTGACGAACCTCGTCGACGCCGTCGAGGCGGCGGCCCCCGGCCTCGAGCACGTCAGCCTGATGCAGGGCTACAAGGTGTACGGCGCGCACCTCGGGCCGTTCAAGACCCCGGCGCGCGAGACCGACGCCGGGCACATGCCGCCGGAGTTCAACGTCGACCAGCAGCAGTTCCTCGAGCGGCGGGCGGGTTCCTGGACGTGGTCGGCGATCCGGCCGTCGGTGGTCGGCGGCACCGCGCTGGGCAACCCGATGAACCTCGCGCTGGTGATCGCGGTGTACGCGTCGATTTCGAAGGAACTCGGGCTCCCGCTGCGGTTCCCGGGCCGGCCGGGGGCGTACGACAGCCTGCTGGAGATGACGGACGCGGGCCTCCTGGCCGCGGCCACGGTCTGGGCCACCGGCCACCAGGGCGCGTTCAACATCGCCAACGGCGACCTGTTCCGCTGGCGCGAGCTCTGGCCGAAACTGGCGGCGTACTTCGGCCTGGAAGTCGCCCCGCCGCTGCCGATGTCCCTGGCGGACGTCATGGCGGACAAGGGTCCACTGTGGACGTCATTGGCGGAACGCCACGGCCTTTCGGCGTCCTATGCGGACGTTTCGGCATCATGGGCGTTCGGCGACTTCGTGTTCGGCTGGGACTACGACATGTTCGCGGACACGTCGAAGGCGCGCCGGGCGGGGTTCCACGAGTACGTCGAGACGGAGCAGATGTTCTACCGGCTCTTCGACGAGTTCCGGAAGGCCCGGGTGATCCCCTAGCCGCGGCCGATGAACGGCATGGTCGTCGCCGTGACGGTCAGGAACTGGACGTTCGCGTCGAGCGGCAGCCCCGCCATGTACCGGACCGCGTCGGCGACGTGGCGGACGTCGAACGTCGGCTCCGCCACCACCCGGCCGTCCGGCTGCGGGATGCCGGCGGCCATCCGCTCGGTCATCTCGGTGGCCGCGTTGCCGATGTCGAGCTGGCCGCAGGCGACGTTCCAGGCCCGGCCGTCCAGGGAAATCGACCGGGTCAGGCCGGTGACGGCGTGCTTGGTCGCGGTGTAGGCGACGCTCGCCGGCCGCGGGACGTGCGCCGAGATCGAGCCGTTGTTGACGATCCGGCCGCCGCGGGGGTCCTGGTCCTTCATCAGCCGCACGGCCTGGCGCGCGCAGAGGAACATCCCGGTGAGGTTGACGTCGACGGTCCGCTTCCAGTCCTCGACGGACAGGTCGGCGACCGTCCCTCCGGCGGAGATCCCGGCGTTGTTGAAGAGCAGGTCGAGCCGCCCCCACCGGTCGCGCACGGTTTCGAAGAGTGCTTCGACCGAGCCTTCGTCGGACACGTCGGTGGGCACGGCGAGCGCGTTCTCGAAGCCCGACGCGGTTACCTCCAACGCCGAAGCGCGCCGGCCGGCCAGGGCGACGCGGTAGCCGTCCGCCAGGAGCGCGCGGGCCACCGCTCGTCCGATGCCCGAACCCGCCCCGGTGACCACTGCCACCTTCGCCATCGTTCCTCCTAGACTGCCCGCATGGGACTTCGCGAGAGCTTCCAGGCCGGGCTGGCCCGGCAACTCGGCCACCCTAACGGCCTGCGAGGGCGGATCGTCGGCGCGATGCTCAACCGCCGGAACCGGGCGGTGGTCGTGCGGGCGGTCGCCGCGCTGAAGCCCGGCCGCACCGAAACGGGCCTCGACGTCGGCTTCGGCGGCGGGCTGGGCCTCTCCCTGCTGCTGCGGGAAGCCGGCGAGGTTCACGGCGTGGACATCTCCCTGACGATGCTCGAGCGCGCCCGCAAGACGTTCCGCCGGGAGATCGCCGCGGGCCGGCTGCAGGTGCACGAAGGCTCGATGACGGCGCTCCCCCTGGCCGCCGCTTCGGTCGACGTGATCGTCTCGACCAACACCATCTACTTCATCGACGACCTCGACGCCGCCCTCGCCGAGATCGCCCGCGTGCTGCGGCCGGACGGCCGGTTCGTGCTCGGCATCGGCGATCCGGACGCGATGAACCGCGCCGAAATGCTGACCCGCAACGGTTTCCGGATTCGTCCCCTGGACCACGTCGAGGCCGCGCTGGGGCGCGCCGGGCTGGAAGTACGGGCCCACGAACGGCTCGCCGGCGGCGGGCTCGGCTTCCACCTCCTGGTCACCGGCCGCCCGTGACGGAACCGGCCCAGCGAGCGCGCTGCTCGCCGGGCCGGTCCGGTGCGGGGTGCTACTTGGCCGGCACGCCCAGCGCGGCCAGCGCCGGGCCGGCCATGATCACGCCGGTGCCGGTCACCGTGTCGAAGCCCGGGGCGCCGAGGTCGATCGCCGAGGACACCAGGGCCGAGCGGATCTGCGCCGGGGTCGCCGCCGGCTTGCCGGACAACAGCAGGGCCGCGATGGCCGCCGCGTGCGGGGCCGCCGCCGACGTACCGAAGAACGGCTGGAAGCCGGTCACCGACGTCGCCACGCCGTCGGCCGCGGTGATGTCCGGCTTGCTGCGGACCGTGCCGCCGGTCGAGGAGACGTTGCCCGGGGTGATCGCGGTGCCGTCCGCGTTGTAGAACAGTCGGCGCTTGCCGTCGGAGGAGAACCGCTCCCACTTGCTCGACGCGGTGAACAGGCCGGGGTACGGGCCGGCCGGGTTGGCCGGGTCACCGGTCTCCAGCGGACGGCTGAACGCGCCCGCCGCCGGCGCCGCCGCGACACTGAACGCGGCCGCCGCGGCCGAGTGGCCGTTCGTGACGCCGTTGGTGCTGAACGCCTTGAGCGAACCCGAAGCCACGAACCGGCCGCGGATCACGTTCAGCGCGAGGAACCGGTCGGCGCCGCTGTACTTGACGACCGCGACCTTGTAGCCCGAGCCGGTGGCCGGCACGTTCGCGATCTCGTACGGGTTCTGCGAGCCGGACTGCGCGTTCTCGCTGGAGGCCACGACGCTGCCCGCGGAGTTCAGGATGAACAGGTCGTAGTCGTTGGCGGACCGGCCCCACGGGTCGGACCAGAACAGCGTCACCGGCTTGCCGAGCGAGCCGGCCGAAAGCGCGTCGAAGTTCTGCGTGGTGCTGCTGGGGTCGAAGTCGTGCGGCGTGCCGGTGACACCGCTGATCTTCGTCGAAGACGCGCGGAAGTCGCCTTCGTAGTAGCCGCTGGTGCCGTCGGTCACGT
Source organism: Amycolatopsis sp. CA-128772 (assembly GCF_002904295.1). GTDB lineage: Bacteria > Actinomycetota > Actinomycetes > Mycobacteriales > Pseudonocardiaceae > Amycolatopsis. The sequence continues at coordinate 196,683 of NZ_PPHG01000071.1, read as the reverse complement.
TGCCCGAGTTGCCGGCCGAGGAGAAGTAGAGCACGCCCGCCGCGGTCACGTCGTTGACCGCCTGCGCGACCTGCGTGTCCTGGAACGGCGACTCGTCGAAGTAGGAGACGTCGTCGACGATGATCCGGCACTTGCCGGTGGTGCGCAGCGCGCGGATGTTCGCGGCGAAGCTCGCCTCGCTGGTGAACGCGGTGGCGAAGCCGAGGGTCGCGTTCGGCGCGAGGTCGTGGATGATCTCGAGCATCGCGGTGCCCTCGTCGCCGCTGCCCTTCTGGCCGGACAGGACGTCCACCGCGGGCAGCTCGCCGGCGCCCTGCGACTTCGCCAGGGAGTCGACGCCGTCGGAGAGCACGCACACCTTGGTGCCGGCGCCGCTGACGCCGTAGGTGGCGCGGGCGGCGTCGGCGCCGTGCGCCTTGTCCCCCTCGGACACCTGCGTCGCGGCGGCGGCCTGCGCGGCCACCGACTGGCGGGCGTCGCGGTTGCCCGGCTCGCGCCAGGTCGTGGCCTGCGCGGCGGGTTTCACCTCGACGACGTCGGCGCGGCCGGCGATCGCGTCCAGTGCGGACAGCGGCAGGTCGGCGCGGACGGCCCCGTCCGGCGTGGCGAAGCGGACGGTGCCGCCCGCCGCCTTGACGGCGTTGGCGACGCCCTGGTCACGGGAGGAGATGTCGACCGCGACGGTGCCGGTGGAGCTCACGCCGACGCCCGAGCGGTATTCGGGCAGTTTCGCGGCCAGCGACCGGTCGGCCCGCAACCGCTTCTCGACGACCAGCTGGCTCGATTGCTTGCGCTCCGCGGGGCTCAGGCTCTGCTTGATGCTCTGAAGCGCGCTGATGCCCGCCTCGGTGCGCGCGGTGGCCGCGTCCACGGTGGACGGCTGCGCCGCCGCAACCCCGGTGGTCAGCAGCAGCGTGCCGACCGTCAGCGGAACCGCGTGCGCGGCGACCCGGCTGAATCTCACCATCGATGTCTCCCTGTGGTACTCGGCCACTCGACCGAATGACACCCAACTGGGTGTAATGGGGAGAATCTAAGGAGCGACCGGCCGGGATTCCACCGACCAAAGTCGGGAACGGCCGTCGGCCCACATACTGGAACGATCAGGGGAACATGAGAACTGTTTTTCCCCGGCCGTGCCCGGTCTCGATTTCCCGGTGTGCGGCCGCCGCCTCGGGGTACGGGTACGCGCGGCGCACGAGAAAGCGCAAGTCACCCTTCGCGTAGAGCGCGGCCAGTTCGGCGAGCCGGGCGGCGGAGCGTCCGGACTTCGAGACGAGCACGCCGAGTTCCGCGGCCCGGTGGTGGTCGACGAGCGTGAGGATCCGGTTCCGGTCCCTCACCAGTTCGAGTAAGAGGTCGAGCGCTTCCCCGCCGGCGCCGTCGAGCACGACGTCGACCCCCAGTGGCGCGACGCGGTCCCGCAGCCCTTCACCGTAGACGACGGGGAGCGCCCCCAGCTCGCGCAGGTAGTCGTGGTTGGCCTCGCTCGCGGTGCCGATCACTTTGGCGCCGTTGAGTTTCGCGAGCTGAACGGCGGCGGCGCCGACCGACCCGGCGGCGCCGTGGACGAGCAGCGTCTCCCCCGCCCGCAGCTCGAGCGCCTCCAGCGCGATCGACGCGGTCTGCGTCCCGGCGGTGAACCCGCCGGCGACGTCCCAGGGCATTTCGGCCGGCTTGGGCGTCACATCGGAAGCGGGCACGACGATGTATTCGGCGGCGGCCCGCACGGCGGTGAAGCCGAGAACTTCGGTACCGGCGGGGAGTTCGCCTTCGTCGACCACCCCGGCGAACTCGTTCCCGGGCACCCGCGGCCAGCCCAGCACGAGCCCGGGCGGCTCCCACCCACCCCGCACGGCGGCATCGAAGGGCTGCACCCCGGCGGCCTTGACGCGGACGCGAACCTCCCCGGGCCCGGCGTGCGGTTCGGGCAGATCGAGGACGCGGAGCACTTCGGGCCCGCCCGGCTCGGTGAACGCGACGGCTTTCATGGATCCAGTCTCAAACTTCCAGTTACCTCGAAGTCAAGACGGTCAGCTCGGGCCACCGGCCCCGCCACCGTACGGCTTTCCGTTCGTAGACGGCCTGCGGTGCGAGCACCGGGTTCGGCCGGACGACCATCGCGAAAAGGTCGTCGAGACCGTAGGGTGCGTAGACGAGCCAGCTGCCCCCGGTCTCGAGCCGAATCCCGACGCACGAGCAGACGGCGGGAAAGGCGTCGATCGCGGCTTCCGTGCTCGCGAACGGCGGGCACGGCGTACCGAACTTCGCTTCGTACCAGAGGTGCACGCGAGCCTCGTTGCGCACCTCGACGTCGACGGGCAGGTCTTCGCAGGCGCCGGTGACCGCGCGGATCACCTGATCTTCCGCGGCCCAGCTCAGGTCCGCGGGGTCGTGGTAGAAGAGGTCGTAGTCCTCGATGCCGTGCGTCGCGGCACGGCCGGTCAGGACGTTCCACACGGTCTGCACCACGCACCCGGCCGTGACGTACCAGCCCGGCAGCCCGAACCCGCCGGCTCGCCGCAGCAGCTCGACGAGCACTTCGTTGCGCGCCAGGGCTTCCTGGAGCCGGTCGAGGTCCGCCACACCGCCATCGTAGGTCCGCGCGCACGGGCAGCGGCCGGAAACTGTCGGTGCCCTGCCGTACGGTCCGCGGCATGGCCGAAATCGAAATCCGCCGCGCCACCCCGGCGCAGGCCGGCACGCTGACCGTCCTGGTGCACGCTTCCGCGGCTTAACGCGGCGATTACGCGTCCATCTACGCGCTCGTGGGCGCCGAACTCGACCTGTTCTTCGTCGCCGACGATGCCCAAGGGCGCGGCGTCGGCGACCGTCTGATCGCGCACATGCCCGCCGAAGCGCGCCGGCGTGGGCTGGCGAGTGTGCGTGTCGTCTCGCACCCGCCCGCGCTGCCGTTCTACCTGCGGATGGGCGCGCGGCGCACCGGCACGATCCCGGCGAGACCCCCGAAGGTCCGCTGGGAACGGCCGGAGCTCCGCTTCGACGTCCCTACATGTTGATCATGTGGCCGGCGAGGCCGTGGATGGCCTCCTTCACCGCTTCGCCCAGGGTCGGGTGGGCGTGGACGTTGCGCGCCACTTCGTGCACCGTCAGGTCCCACTGCTGGGCCAGGGTCAGCTCCGGCAGCAGCTCCGTCACGTCCGGGCCGATCAGGTGCCCGCCGATCAGCTCGCCGTACTTCGCGTCGCTGATCAGCTTCACGAAGCCGGCCGCATCGCCCAGGCCGTGGGCCTTGCCGTTGGCCGTGAACGGGAACTTCGCCACCTGGACGTCAAAGCCCTTCTCTCGGGCCTGTTCCTCCGTCCAGCCGAAGCTGGCGATCTGGGGCTGGCAGTAGGTCGCGCGCGGGATCATCGGGAAGTCGAGCTCCATCGTCTCCACGCCCGCGATCGTCTCCGCCGCCACCACGCCCATCGACTCCGACGCGTGCGCCAGCATCAGCTTCGCCGTCACGTCGCCGATCGCGAAGATGTGTTCGACGTTCGTGCGGCCGCGGCCGTCCACCGCGATCGCGCCGCGCTCGGTCAGGGCCACGCCCGTTTTCTCCAGGCCGTAGCCCTCCACGCGCGGCTGGAAGCCGATCGCCTGCATGACCTTGTCGGCCTCGAGGACCTGCTCGCCGTTCTTCTCCGAGGACACCGTCACCCGCACGGCGGAGCCCGAGTCGTCGATCGACTCGACGCGGGTCGACGTCAGCACCTTGATGCCGAGCTTGCGGTAGCGGCGCGCGAGTTCCGCCGACACCTCGGCGTCCTCCAGCGGCACCATCCGGTCCAGGAACTCGACGATCGTGACGTCGACGCCGTAGTTGTGCAGCACGTACGCGAACTCGACGCCGATCGCGCCCGCGCCGGCGATCACGATGCTGGACGGCAGCTCGCTCGACAGGATCTGCTCTTCGTACGTGACGACCCGCTCGCTGCGGGACGTGCCGGGCAGCAGCCGCGTGGTCGCGCCGGTCGCGATGACGCAGTGGCCGAAGGTGATCCGCTCGCCGTTCACCTCGAGGGTGTGGTCGTCGACGAAGGTGCCGTGCCCGTCGAACTCGGTGATCTTGTTCTTCTTCATCAGGAAGTGCACGCCCTTGACGCGCCCGTCGGCGACCTTCCGGCTCCGCTCGTAGGCGGCCGTGTAGTCGAACTTGATCGGGCTGTCGGAGGAGATGCCGAACGTCTTCGCCTCCTGCGTGACGACATGCGCCAGCTCGGCGTTGCGCAGCAGCGCCTTCGACGGGATGCACCCGACGTTCAGGCAGACGCCACCCCAGTACTTCTCCTCGACCACCGCGGCGCTCAGCCCCAGCTGGGACGCGCGGATCGCCGCGACGTAGCCGCCCACTCCGGCCCCCAGCACGACGACATCAAAGTGTTGTGCACTCATGCTTCGAAACTACCCCTTCGGGCAGGTCGGGGCGGGGTGACCCGGGCCTCACGGCAGGCCGCCGGGGCGCCCTCGCCGCGGCCTGGCGGTCGTCAGGCCGCGGCCGGACGTTCCTCGCCGCGGATTCCCTCCAGCAGCACCGTCACCGCGCCCATGATCCGGGCCGTCGCCTCTTCCAGCACCTCGCGGGTGAGCGGGCGGTCGCGCAGGTCCGACAGGTCCACCGGCGGCCCGGCGACCAGCTCGACCGTCTTGCGCGGCAGCACGCGCGGGAGCTTCGCCGTCGACGGCAGCAGGTGGTGGGTGCCCCAGTTCGCCACCGGGATCACCGGGGCGCCCGTCTCCAGCGCCGCGCGCACGATGCCCGTCTTGCCGCGCATCGGCCAGCCGTCCGGGTCCTTCGAGAACGTGCCCTCCGGGAAGACCGCGACGCACTCGCCGGACCGCACCGACGAAACCAGGTCGCGGTAGGCCTCGGCGGCCGTCGCGGCGCCGCGGTACACCGGGATGTGGCGGCCCGAGCGCATCACGCGGCCGACCACCGGCAGTTTCCACAGCGATGCCTTGGCCAGGTACCGCGGCACCCGGCCGGCGGCGAGGCAGAACGCCGTGAGCGTCGTCGGGTCGGCGAAGGACAGGTGGTTCGACGCCACCAGCACGCCGCCGGTCTTCGGGATGTGGTGCGAGCCACGCACCCGGAACCGGGTGGTCTGGGCGAGGAACTGCCAGACCACCTCGATGGCGAAGCTGTACCAGGCGCCCCGGCCGGCGCGGGCGAAGCGCCGGCCGTAGGCGATCATCTGGCGTCGGGTGAGCAGCTCACCTTCGGTGTCCAGGGCGGTCCAGCGGTCCATGGTTGTCATTCGTAGCCCACGACCGGCCGGATCGGCCCGCGCCCGCGCCGAACGCGGCGCAGATCACAGCACCGATTTCGGAGTCAGAGCCGCTCGAGCACCACGACCGGAATCTCACGGTCCGTCTTCTTGGCGTACTCGTCGTAGTCCGGCCAGACGGCCACGAGCTTTTCCCACAGCTTCGCGCGCTCCTCGCCGGAGGTCGTGCGGGCGCGGGCAGTGAACTTGTCCGCCTTGACCTGGACGCCGACCTCGGGGTGCTCGACGAGGTTGAAGTACCAGCCGGGGTGGTTCGGCGCGCCGCCCTTGGAGGCCACGATCACCGGGTTCCCGTCGACTTCCTGGTAGATCAGGGCGAACTTGCGCTCCTGCCCGGTCTTGCGGCCCTTCGTGGTCAGCACGAGCGTCGGCACGCCGTCCTTCCAGTCGTGGCCGACCTCGCCGTCGGTCTCCTCGTAGCGGCGGACGTGCTCGTCACCGAACAGCATGCGGTTCCTTTCGCGGTCGGAAGCAGTGGCGGGCTCACCACTTGAAGGTTTTCCTTGTTTGCAACACACGCGACCCGGCCGATCTTCCCGTGCGGTTCACTCGTTCGGGGGAGGTCCCCCGAGCAGCGGCTTCTCGGGACACACCCCCCTCCCAGTAGATTGCACCGACCGAGCACGCCGCGACACCCGAGACCGACCCTTGGAGGAGCCAGCCATGAAGGCCCGGCCGCACGTGACACTGGAAGACGTGGCACGCAGCGCGAACGTCTCGCTCGCGACGGCGTCGCGGGTGCTCAACGGCACCGCGTCCGTCCGCGCCGACCTGCGGGAGCGGGTTTCCGCCGCCGCGGCCGAGCTGGCCTACGCCCCCAACGCGCACGCGCAGGCGCTCGCCGGCGGCACCCACCGCACGGTCGGCGTGATCTGCCACGACGTCAGCGACCCGTACTTCGCCGCGATCGCGGGCGGGGTGATGCGGGTGGCGACCGACAACGGGCTGCTGGTGATGCTCGCCGGCACATTCCGCGACCCGGACCGCGAAGTCGCCTACGTCTCGACGCTGCGCGCGCAGCGAGCCGCGGCCATCCTGCTCATCGGCTCGGCGTTCGAAGACCGGGCGTGGGAACGCGCGATGGCCGCCGAACTGGAGCCCTACCGCCGCGGCGGCGGGCAGGTCGCCGCGGTCAGCCGCCACCGCGGGCTCAAGATCGACACCGTGCAGCCGGACAACAAGGGCGGCGCCGCGGCGCTGGCGAAGGAACTGGTCGGCCTCGGCCACAAGCGGTTCGCCGTGCTGGCCGGGCCGCGGCGGCTGAGCACCGTGCTCGACCGGCTGGCCGGGTTTTCCGATGAACTGGCCGCGCACGGCATCGAACTGCGCGAGGACGACGTCGTCGAGGCCGCCTTCAGCCGCGACGGTGGTTACGAGGCCACGAAGCGGCTGCTCGCCGGCCGCCGCCGCAAGCTGCCGACCTGCCTGTTCGCCGTCACCGACGTGATGGCGATCGGCGCACTGACGGCGTTGCGCGAAGAAGGGCTGTCCGTGCCCGGCGACATCTCGGTGGCCGGGTTCGACGACATCCCGGTGGTCCGCGACCTGGCCCCGGCGCTGACCACGGTCCGGCTTCCGCTGGAAGAACTCGGCGAGCGGGCGATGGACCTGGCGATCAAGGGGGCCGCGGGTTCGCGGCCGCGGACGGTCCGGCTGTCCGGCGAGGTCGTCCTGCGCGAGAGCACCGCACGCCCCAAGCGCTGACCCCGGCCAGGGCCTTGTCGAGCTCCAGCACAGGCCCTACCGTGGGTTGAGAAAGCGCTTTCTGATTCCCGGAGGTCCCGATGCTCGTGCTCCCGGTCCCCGGCGGCGGGCTGCTGAACTGGTCGCCGTCCGGACCACCGCTCCCCGCGACACCGGGGACGCCGCCGTCGTCGCGGATCGCCTACGCCGCCGCGCACGTCGTCGCGGACGCGCTGGCCGACGAGCCCTACGCCGTGGACTGGGACACGACGCTGGCCTTCCGCGAGCACCTCTGGACGTGCGGGCTCGGCGTCGCGGAGGCGATGGACACCGCGCAGCGCGGCATGGGCCTGGACTGGGCCACGACGAAGCAGCTGGTCACGCGCACCGGCGCGGCCGCGGCCGGGCGCCGCTGGTGCGCCGGGGTGGGCACCGACCAGCTGCCGCCGGGACCGGCCACCGTGGCGTCCATTGTGGACGCCTGGCGCGAGCAGCTGGACCTGGTCGCCGGGGCGGGCGCGGTCGGAGTCGTGATGGCCAGCCGCGCGCTGGCCGCCGCGGCGGCCGGCCCGGACGACTACCACGCGGCGTACGGGAAACTGCTGTCCGGGACGAGCCGGCCGGTCCTGCTGCACTGGCTGGGCGAGCAGTTCGACCCGGCTCTGGCCGGCTACTGGGGCCACGACGACGTCCGCGCCGCGGCCCGGGAGCTGGCGGCGCTGTGCACCGAGCACGCTCCCGCGATCGCCGGGGTGAAGGTTTCGGTGCTGGACGCCGAGGTCGAGGTGGAGTTCCGGCGGGCGTTGCCGGCCGGCGTCGCCTGCTACACCGGCGACGACTTCAACTACCCCGGGCTGATCGCCGGTGACGCCGAAGGCCACAGCGAGGCGCTGCTGGGCATCTTCGACCCGATCGCCCCGGTCGCCGCGGCGGGGCTGCGTTGCCTGGACGACGGCGACGAAGCCGGGTTCCGCGCCCGGCTCGACCCCACCGTGCCGCTGTCGCGTGAGATCTTCCGCACGCCGACCCGGCACTACAAGACCGGCGTCGTGTTCCTGGCCCACCTCAACGGCCACCAGAACCACTTCCGGATGATCGCCGGGAGCGAGTCCGCCCGCACCATCACCCACCTCGCCACGCTGCTGCGGCTCGCCGACGAGGCCGGGGTGCTGGCCGACCCGGAGCTGGCCGAGGCCCGGATGCGGCCGCTGCTGCAGGCCGCGGGGGTCGCGTGATGGACCCGCGGCTGAGCCTCAACCAGATCACCACGAAGTCGTGGTCGCTGCCCGAGGCGGTGGCCGGCTGCGCCGCGGCGGGCGTCGGCTGGATCGGGCTGTGGCGCGACAAGGTCGCCGAAACCGGCGTCGACGAAGCCGCGCGGCTGCTCAAGGAGCACGGTGTGCGGGTGTCGTCGTTGTGCCGCGGCGGGTTCTTCACCGGCGTGACGCCGGAGGGCGCCCCGGTGGACGGCGTCGCGCAGACCCGGGAGGCGATCGACGAAGCCGCCGCCCTCGGCGCCGGCGTGCTCGTGCTGGTCGTCGGCGGGGTCGCGGGCAACGACCTGCCCGGGTCCCGGCAGCGGGTCGCGGACGCCGTCGGCGAGCTCGCGCCGTACGCCGGGGATCGCGGGGTCCGGCTCGGCCTGGAGCCGCTGCACCCGATGCAGTGCGCGGACCGATCCGTGCTGTCCACTGTGGACCAGGCGCTGGCCGTCGCCGCCGAGCACCCGGCCGAGCAGGTCGGCGTGGTGGTGGACGAGTTCCACGTCTGGTGGGACCCGCGGATCGAGGCGTCGATCGCCGCGGCCGCCGGCCGGATCGCCGGGTTCCACGTCTGCGACGTCCTGGTGCCGCTGCCCGATCCGCTGCTCGGCCGCGCCCTGCCCGGCGACGGCCCGATCGACCACCGGCGGCTGCGCGCGGCGGTCGAAGCCGCGGGCTACACCGGGCCGATCGAGGTCGAGGTGTTCAACGCCGGGCTGTGGGCGCGCCCGGGCGCGGAGGTGCTCGCCGAGACCGTTGCGGCATTCGAGCGACACGTGGCCTGAAGCGGTCCACCTGGCGGTACCCTGGGTCCATCAGGCGGACGGGGGCCTCGATGCCGGCGGAAGACGACGGAACGGTCCGGAGCGTGCTGCGCGCGTTCGACCTGCTCGCCCTGTTCACCGAACACCGCCGGACCTGGGCGGTCAAGGACCTCACCGTGGCCAGCGGCCTGGCGAAGACGACCGTGCTGCGGCTGGTCGCCACCTGCGAACAGCGCGGCCTGCTCTGGACCCGGCCCGACGGGCGGATCACCGTCGGGCCCGGGATGCTGCGGTGGGCGCAGCTGGCGAACACGGCGTGGCAGCTGCCCGAGCCGGTCCGCCAGGTGCTGCGGGAGCTGGCCGGGGAGTGCCGGGAGACGGTGAACCTCTACGTGCGCAGCACGTCCGTGCTCGTCTGCGTGGCCCAGCAGGAAGGACCCCTGGCCATCCGGCACGTCGGCCGCGTCGGCGACGAGCTGCCGCTCGGCTCCGGCGCCGCCGGGCGGGTCCTCGACGGCGCCGAGGGGGCCGTGGTCAGCCACGGCACGCCCGAGGCGGGCGCGTCCAGCGTCGCCGCGCCGGTGCACGACGGCGACGGACGGGTGCCGGCCGCCCTGGCGATCACCGGGCCGAGCAGCCGGTTCGGCCCCGGCGAAGCCGCCGCGTTCGCCGAAGCCGTCACCGCCGCCGCGGTGCGGATATCGCAGATCGGCCTCGGGACGCGGGCGGAATAGGCCACAACCGGCCGGATTCCGGGGCGGCGCCGGTTAGGCTGCCCGGCATGCCGAACCTGCTGGTGGTGGAAGACGACGCGGCGATCGGCAGCGTGCTCGAATCGACCCTGCGGCTGCACGGGCACCAGGTGTGCTGGCGCCGCGACGGGCGGACCGCCCTGCAGTCCGCCGAGACCGGCGATTTCGACCTGGTGCTGCTCGACCTCGGCCTGCCCGACCTCGACGGCGTCGAGGTCTGCCGCCGCCTGCGGGCCGCGCTGCCCGCCGCGGTGCTGGTGATCCTCACCGCACGGCAGGAGGAGATGGACGTCGTCGTCGGCCTCGACGCCGGCGCGGACGACTACCTCACCAAGCCGATCCGGCTGGGCGAGCTGCTGGCCCGGGTGCGGGCGCACCTGCGCCGCGGCGCGCCGGCCGGCGCCCGGCCGCCGGTGACCATCGGCGGGCTGACCGTCGACATCGCCGGCCGCCGCGCCACCCTGGGCGGGCGCGAGGTGGTGCTGCGCGCCAAGGAGTTCGACCTGCTGGCCCGGCTGGCCGAGCAGCCCGGCACCGCGGTCAGCCGGGAGACGCTGATGTCCGAGGTCTGGGACGCGCACTGGTACGGCTCGACGAAGACCCTGGACGTGCACATCGCGGCGGTGCGCCGCAAGCTGGCGGCGGCCGCCGGGCCCGAGGACGAGGTGCCGCGGATCGCCACCCTGCGGGGGCACGGCTACCGGCTGGAGGACCCGGCCCGGTCCGCGGCCGAAGGGTAGCCGTGCGCCGCCGGATCACCTCGCTGACCGTACTCGCCGCCTTGCTGGCGACCCTGCTGTTCGCGCTGCCGCTGGGCTTCGCGGTGTGGCAGTACTACCACGACGACGCGAAGGGTGACCTGGAGCGGGCCGCGGACGCCGCCGCCCTCGCCGTGTCGCACGAGCTGAACGCCGGCCTGAAGCCGGTCCTGCCGCCGGTCGAGGCGGAGGACGGCGAGGTCGACGTCGCGATCTACCTGCCCGACGGGCGGCTCCTCGCCGGTCACGGGCCCGCCGTCGGCGGCCCGGTCGAACGGCAGGCGTCGAAGGCGAGGGTGGACGTCGTCATCGGCCGTGAAGGCGACGAACTGGCGCTGGCGGTGCCGGTGGTCAGCGGCTCCCGCGTGACGGGCGTGGTCCGGGCCGCGCGGCCGCTGTCCCAGCTGCGGCTGCGGATCATCCTGACCTGGGTCGGCATGGCCGGGCTCGCGGTCGCGACGACCGGGGTGAGCTGGCTGCTCGCCCGGCGGTTCACGAAGCGGCTCGTCCGGCCGCTGGAGGAGCTCGCCGCCACGGCCGAGCGGCTCGGCGACGGCGACTTCACGGCCCGGTCCCCGCGCGCCGGGATCCCCGAGATCGACCAGGTCGGCGAGACGCTGGACGCCACCGCGGCCCGGATCGGCTCGACGCTGGAGCGCGAGCGCGCGTTCTCCGCGGAGGCGTCCCACCAGCTGCGCACCCCGCTCACCGGGCTGCGCCTGCAGCTGGAAGCCGCGCTGGAGACCCCGGCGGCGGACCCGTACGCGGCGATCCGCGCCGGCATCGCCTCCGCCGACCGCCTGGAACGCACCATCGAGGACCTGCTGGCGCTGGGCCGCGAACGCCGCGCCCCGCGCGCCGAGCTGGACCTCGACGCGCTCCTGGATGAGGTCCAGCAGGCCGGCGAAGCCCTGCTCGGGCCGCGGGGCCGGGTGCTGCGGATCGTCCGGGACGACCCGCCCCGGGCGCACGTGGCGGCCGCGGCGGTCCGGCAGGTCGTCGGCGTGCTGCTCGACAACGCGGTGACGCACGGACGCGGCACGGTCACGGTGGTCGCCCGCGACGCGGGTGACGCGCTCGCCATCGACGTTGCCGACGAAGGCCCCGACCTGGGCGAAACGGACCCGTTCGCCACGGTCCCCACCGGCCACGGCATCGGCCTGCGCCTGGCCCGCGGCCTCGCTGAAGCCGAAGGCGGCCGGCTCCGCCTCAGCCGCCCCGGCCCACCGACGTTCACCCTCCTCCTCCCGGCCGACGACCCCGCCCCACCAGCGTGACCGAAAGGTCGACACGCGTGATCGGAGAGCCAACTCGCGTGATCAGAAGGTCGACACAAAGGCGGGCCGTGTCGCCCCTTCAATCACGGGTGATGGCCCGGGAAGCACGGGTCACATCGGGAAGGTGGCGCGGAAGGTCTTGGAGATCGGTTCGAGGTCGGTGATCAGGTCGGCGAGTTCGGTGGGGGTCAGGGTGTTGTAGGGGGCCTCGGCGAGCCGGTCGGTCAGCGCTTCGACGCGGTCCTTGGTGGCGTGGCCGGCGGGGGTCAGCCAGCCGTCGGGGCCGATGAGGCCGCGGGTGCGCATGCCCTCGATGACCGCCTCCAGCTGGGCGGCCGGGAGGTGCCAGACCCGGCCGAAGTCCTTCGCGGGCAGGTTGACGGACAGCGAGTGCAGCACGTGGGCTTCGGTGCCGCCGATGCCCTCGGCGACCAGGGCGACCGTGTGGCCGTCGCCGCGGTGTTCACGCAGCAGGGTCGCCGTGTGCCAGAGCCTGGCCACCGGCTCCTGCGGCACCGGGACCGTCCGCAAGGCGGCGTACAGGGGACGGCCCTCCACCGGGGCGCTGGTCGCCGCCTTCAGCAGCAGGTCGGCGGCGCGGGCGACGCCCGGGTCGTCGGCCAGGTCGCCGAGGATCCGCCGCATCCCCGCCGCGCACCCCCGCTCGCGGGCCGCCAGGGCGGCCTCGGGCGTGGTCAGGTCCCAGACCTTCGGGATGTGCCGGGCCACCTCGCCGGGCGCGAAGTTGTAGAAGATCGCGTGGACGACCTCAGGAGACGCCGCACGGCCGAGCGGCGCGGCGCGCCCGGCGAAGTAGGCGTCCCACACGTTGCGCAGGCCCAGCGCCATCAGCTCCTCGTCCGACTCGTCGGCGAAGTAGGGCACCAGGCCGATCGGCTCGACCAGGTCGTACATGCGGCGGGCGACAGGCTCCGGATGCGGCATTTCGTCTCCTGGGTACGTGGCGGCGCCCTCGTGGCGACCCGCTCACCCCCTCCACGAAGGCCCCTCGCCGGATCCGACACCTCGGAACCCACTTGGAACGAATCGCCACGATCTGCACCTACTGTGCAATGAATCACCTGTGATTCATCTGTACGCGCAACGTCCTCGTGTTTTGCGGGCCGGAAACGGCCGTTACGGTCGTCGGCATGACTCTGCGAGCCGCGACGGTGCGGCGGAAACCGGTCGCCGACCTCGTCGCCGAAGGCGATCATGGCACGTTGAAGCGGTCGCTCGGCCTCGGGCAGCTCACCATGCTCAGCATCGGGGCGACGCTGGGCAGCGGCATCTTCGTCGTGCTCGGCGAGGCCGTCCCGGTGGCCGGCCCGGCGGTCGTGCTCTCCTTCGTGCTCGCCGGCGTCACGGCGTTCTTCTCCGCGTTGTCCTACGCCGAGCTCGCCGGGATGATCCCGCTGTCCGGTTCGTCCTACTCCTACACCTACGCCACGCTCGGCGAGCTCGTCGCCTGGGTCTGCGGGTGGTGCCTGGTGCTCGAGTACGGCGTCTCGGTCGCGTCGGTCGCGGTCGGCTGGGGGCAGTACCTCAACGAACTGCTGCGGCTGGCCTTCGGCTTCACCATCCCGGACGCGCTGAGCCGGCCGCCGGGCTCGGGCGGGGTCGTCAACGTGCCCGCCATCCTCGTCGTCGTCCTGGCGATGCTCCTGCTCCTGTCCGGCGCGAAGGAGAGCGCGCGGGCCAACGCGGTCATGGTCGTGGTCAAGATCGGCACGCTGGTGCTGTTCTGCGCGATCGCCTTCAGCGCCGTGCAGGCGAAGAACTTCACCCCGTTCTTGCCGCTCGGGCTGGCCGGGCTGAGCGCCGGCGGCGCCAAGCTGTTCTTCTCCTACATCGGCTTCGACGCCGCGTCGACCGCGGGCGAGGAAGCCAAGAACCCGCAGCGCGACCTGCCGCGGGCGATCCTGCTCTCGCTCGGCATCGTCACCGTGCTGTACTGCCTGGTCGCGGTGGCCGCGGTCGGCGCCCTGCCGTGGCAGCAGTTCGACGGCCAGGAAGCCGCCCTCTCGCACGTGCTCGACGTCGTCTCCGACAACCCGTTCTGGGCCGCGCTCCTGGCCGTCGGCGCGATCGTGGCCATCTCCAGCGTGGTGCTGACCGTCCTCTACGGACAGACCCGCATCCTGTTCGCGATGTCCCGCGACGGCCTTGTCCCGCCCGCGCTGTCCAAAGTAGACACGAAGTCCGGTTCCCCGCGGATCAACACCCTGGTCGTGTCGGCCTTCGTCGCGGTCCTGGCCGCCTTCATCCCGCTCGGGAAGCTGGCCGACGCCACCAGCATCGGGACGCTGTTCGCGTTCGGCCTGGTCAACGTCGCCGTCCTGCTGCTCCGGAAGCGCCAGCCCGACCGCCCGCGGACGTTCCGCGTCCCGCTCTCGCCGGTCACGCCGATCCTGGGCGTGCTCTGCTGCGGCTACATGATGCTCAGCCTCGACGGTGCCACCTGGCTGGTCTTCGGCGCCTGGATGGTGCTGGGCCTGCTGATCTACTTCGGCTACGGGATCCGGAAGTCGAGGCTGGCATGAGGGTCGCCGTCCACCAGGGCCCGCTCGGCGACCTGCCGCGGATCGACGCCGACCTCGTCGTCACCGCGGAGATGATCACCACCGGCTACCACATCGGCGCGCGCACGCACGAGCTCGCCGAACCCGCCGACGGCCCCACCGCGGCCCGGATGTCCGCACTGGCGCGGCAAAGAGGCACCGCACTGGCGTACGGCTACCCGGAAACCGACGGCGAGCACGTCTACAACAGCGTCCAGCTGATCGACGCGACCGGGCACCGGCTCGCCAACTACCGCAAGACGCACCTCTTCGGCGACCTCGACAAGGCCTGGTTCACCCCCGGCGACGAGCCGGTGGTGCAGGCCGACCTCGGCGGCATCCGGGTCGGGCTGCTCATCTGCTACGACGTCGAGTTCCCGGAGCTGGTCCGCGCGCACGCGCTCGCCGGCACCGAGCTGCTGGTCGTGCCGACCGCGCTGATGAGCCCTTACGAGATCGTCGCCGACACGCTCGTACCCGCGCGGGCCTACGAAAGCCAGCTGTTCGTCGCCTACGCCAACCGCTGCGACACCGAGCGGGAGCTGACCTACTGCGGGCGATCCTGCGTCGTGGCCCCGACCGGCGCGGTGCTGGCCCGCGCCGGCGCCGGGCCCGAGGTCATCGCCGCCGACGTCACGCGGGACGCCCTGACCGCGTCCCGCCTGGAAAACACCCACCTGGCCGACCGACGGCCCGAACTGTACCGGGGAACCACCGCATGACCTCCGCCGTCCCGACCGCGATCCACCACGACGAACCGGCGGGCCGCCCGATCACCATGTTCGGCCCCGACTTCCCGTTCGCCTACGACGACTACCTCGCCCACCCCGCCGGCCTCGGCTCGCTGCCCGCGCACCGGCACGGCACCGAGGTCGCCGTGATCGGCGGCGGCCTCTCCGGCATCGTCACCGCCTACGAGCTGATGAAGGTGGGCCTGCGCCCGGTGGTGTACGAGATCGCCGAGCTCGGCGGCCGGCTGCGGACCGTGCGGTTCCCCGGCTGCCCGGACGACGTCGTCGCCGAGATGGGCGCGATGCGCTTCCCGCCCGCGTCGACCGCGCTGTTCCACTACATCGACAAGGTCGGGCTGGCGACCACGCCGTTCCCGAACCCGCTGGCACCCGGGACCCCGAGCACCGTCGTGGACCTGAAGGGGCAGAGCCACTACGCGCGCACGCCCGAGGACCTGCCCGCCGTCTTCCGCGAGGTCGCCGCGGCCTGGGACCGGACACTGGCCGAGCACGCCTCTTTCGCCGAGATGCAGACGGCGATCCGCGACCGCGACGCGAAGACGATCAAGCGGCTGTGGAACGAGCTGGTGCCGCGGCTGGACAACCAGACGTTCTACGGCTTCCTCTGCGACTCCCCCGCGTTCGCCTCCTTCCGCCACCGCGAGATCTTCGGCCAGGTCGGCTTCGGCACCGGCGGCTGGGACACCGATTTCCCGAACTCCATCCTGGAGATCCTGCGGGTGGTCTACACCGGAGCCGACGACGAGCACCGCAGCATCGCCGGCGGCAGCCGGCAGCTTCCCCTGCGGCTGTGGGAGCACGCGCCGGAAGACCTCGCGTTCTGGCCGGCGGGCACCAGCCTGAGCACGCTGCACGGCGGACGGCCGCAGCCCGGCGTCGCGCGGCTGCACCGCACGGCGCCCGGCAACATCACCGTGACCGACACCGAAGGGCACATCCGGACGTACCCGGCGGCGGTGTTCACCGCGCAGAGCTGGATGCTGCTGTCGAACATCGAGTGCGACGAGGCGCTGTTCCCGATCGACCACTGGACGGCGATCGAGCGCACGCACTACATGGCGTCGTCGAAGGTGTTCGTGCCGGTCGACCGGCCGTTCTGGCTGGACCGCGACCCGGCCACCGGCCGCGACGCGATGAGCATGACGCTCACCGACCGGATGCCGCGCGGCACGTACCTGCTCGGCGACGACCCGGCGAAGCCCGCCGTGATCTGCCTGTCCTACACGTGGGCCGACGACTCGCTGAAGTGGCTGCCGCTCTCGGTGGGCGAACGCGTCGAGGTGATGCTCCAGTCGCTGCGCGAGATCTACCCCGGCGTCGACGTCCGGCGGCACATCATCGGCGACCCGGTGACCGTGTCCTGGGAAGCCGAACCGCACTTCATGGGGGCGTTCAAGGCGAACCTGCCCGGCCACTACCGCTACCAGCAGCGGCTGTTCACGCACTTCGTGCAGGACGAGCTGCCGCCGCGGTACCGCGGCCTGTTCCTCGCCGGCGACGACATCTCCTGGACGGCGGGCTGGGCCGAGGGCGCGGTCCAGACGGCGCTCAACGCGGTGTGGGGTGTGCTGCACCACTTCGGCGGGGCCACCGATCCGGCGAACCCCGGCCCGGGTGACGGCTTCGCGGACATCGCGCCGATCACGCTGCCGGACTGAGGCGTGCCCCGATCGTGGGATAGCAGTGGCGGCGCATCCGACATCGTGCTGACTGCCCTGCCCGGCGCAACGGCCCGTGCGACGATGAGCACATGAACACCGAGCCGGCGCCGAGATGGCGAAGACTGGAACCGGACGAACGGAAGGAACAGATCTACGCCTGTGCCGCGCGGCTGTTCGGTGAGCGTCCCTATTCCGCAGTGTCCACTTCGGACATCGCCGCGGCGGCCGGCGTCGCGCGGGGGCTGATCAACCACTACTTCGGCACGAAACGCGAGCTGTACCTGGAAATCATCCGCCGCGCGCTGACCGTGCCGCGGCTGGCCGTCGAGATCCTCCCCGACGGGCCGCTGGAGCTGCGGGCCGACGTCGCCATCGAGTGGTTCCTCGACATGGTCACCAGCCAGGAGCGGATGTGGCTGGCCGCGATCGCGCCCGAGGGCATCGGCCGCGACCTCGAGGTGGAGCGCATCCTCGAAGAAGCCGACCGCGAATCGGCCGACCGCGTGCTGGAGGCCGTCGGGCTGTCGCGGGAGAGCGAACACGGGCCGGAGCTGAACGCGCTCGTGCGCGCGTTCGGCGGGATGGTGAAGTCGGCCGGCCGGGAGTGGCTGGTGCGCCGGTCACTGACCCGCGACCAGGTGCACCTGCTGCTGTCGAAGTCGCTGGTGACCCTGGTCGGCGAAATCTTCCCGGCCATCCAGGCCGAGCCGCCGGGCAGCGGTCGCGTGTAGACCGAAGCCCCCGGCGCCACGAGGGGGAGGAGGGCGCCAGGGGCTCCGGGTCAGTGGGCGAACCACCGACGCACGCCCACGGTACGCCCCGGCACTGTCAAGTCGCTGTCAACCGGCACTGTCCGAATCGTGCAGTTCCGCCAGACGGTGGGCGAGCCCGTCGAGGCAACGCCGGACGGCGTAGTCGTAGAGCTGTGCGTAGTAGCCCGAGGCGAGGTCGGGGTCCCCCATCAGGTCGTGCATCGCCGCGCCGAGTTCGGCCATCCCGGGCAGGTCGGCCCGCTGGCGGTAGGTGGCGTACTCCTCGGTGTTGTCGATCCGCAGCGCGAGGGCGCCGTCGCGGTCGTCCTCCATGGCGACGAACTGGCACGCGGTCATCAGCAGCAGGTTGTAGGCCAGCACGCTCTCGCGGCCGAACCCGGCGGCCAGCAGCACGCCGATGCCGGCGTCGATGGACCGCGTGGCCGCTTCGACCGACGGGCCGAACAGCGCCAGCCGCCGCGCGCAGCCGGGGTAGCTCCGCAGCACCGCGCGCAGCGAGGCCAGCAGCTCGGTGAACCACGCCTGCCACGGCAGGTGTTCGTCCGGCAGCTCGAGCAGCCCGACCACCCGGTCGACGACGGCGTTCACCACCGCGTCCCGGTCGCCGACGTGGTGGTAGACCACCGCCGGGTAGGCCTCGACGGCGCGGGCGAGCTCCCGCAGGGTCCAGTTGTCCAGGCCGCGCCGGCCCGTCAGGTCGGTGGCGGCGCTGATGATGCGGTCGGCGGTGAGCGCCGGCAGTCCCGCCGCGGCCCGCGATCGGGGGCGCTGTCCGGTACCCGAGGATGAGGTCGGCATGGGGCGTAACGGTAACGGCACCAGCCGGGCGGGTGCCAGCTCCGCACGGGTACGGCAGGATCGGGGCATGGCACGCGCACAGGCCAACGGTCTCGAGCTCGAGTACGACACCTTCGGCGATCCGGCGGATCCGCCCCTGGTCCTGGTGATGGGCCTCGGTGCCCAGATGATCACCTGGGAGGACGGTTTCTGCGAGCTGCTGGCCGGCCGCGGGTTCTTCGTCGTGCGCTACGACAACCGGGACGTCGGGCTCTCGACGTGGCTCGACCACCTGCCCCCGCCGGACCTGGCCGCGCTGGCCGCCGGCGACCTGACGACCGCGCCGTACACGCTGTCGGACATGGCCGACGACGCCGTGGGGCTGTTCGACGCCCTCGGCATCTCCCGGGCGCACGTCGTGGGCGCGTCGATGGGCGGGATGATCGTGCAGCAGCTGGCCATCGACCACCCGGACCGGCTGCTTTCGGTCACCTCGATCATGTCGACCACCGGTGACCGGGCCGTCGGGCAGGCCGAGCCGTGGGCGCTGGCGATGCTGACGCGGCCGCCGGCGAACACGCGCGAGCAGGCCATCGCCGACAGCGTCGAGGGCTACCGGAAGCTCGGCTCCCCCGGCTACCCGGACGACGAGGCGTTCCTGCTGGCCAAGGCGGCCCTGCACTACGACCGCGCCCGCCACCCGGTGGGCACGCTGCGGCACGCGGCGGCGGTCGTCGCCTCGGGCGACCGGACCGCGGGGCTGCGTTCGGTGCGGCTGCCGGCCCTGGTCGTCCACGGCGACGCCGACCCGCTGATCAACGTCAGCGGCGGCAAGGCGACGGCGGAGGCCATCCCGGGTGCGGAGCTGCTGGTCATCCCGGGGATGGGCCACAACCTGCCGCGCGCGGTCTGGCCGGAACTCGCCGACGCGATCGCCCAGGTGACGGCGTCCGAGTAAACGAAGCGTGAAGATCCCGGGCGCGGGCGTACGGAATCGTGTCCTGGCCCACGCCGGCGCGCCTGCGCCGGACTGGACTGGACGGATGACAGACGGCTTCGGGTTTCCGTTCGGCTGCGCGGCCGCGGTCGCCGCGGTGATCGTGGCGGACCTGGCCGGGGCGACGGGCCATCCCTGGTACGCGCTGGTCACCCTGGGCGCGGTGGTCACCACCACCGCCTACCGGAGTCCCCCGCCCGCCGCCGGTGTGGCGGTGGTGGCGTGGGCCCTGCACGCGGGTTTCGTCCTCGGCCGCCTCGGCGAGCTGACGTTCGACCCCGCCTCCGCCCTCGCCGCCCTGGTCCTCACGACCGCCCTGGTCACCGGCACCCTGACCCGCACCGCCGTGTCGTCCCTCCGGACACGCGAACCGACCGTCCAGGTACGCGAGTCGACTGTCCAGGTACGCGAGTCGACCGTTCAGACACGCGAACCGACCGTCCAGGTACGCGAGTCGGCCGTCCGGGCACGCGAGTTCGCCGGCCGGGTGCTCCGGGTTCCGTAACCAGAGGCCGGCTCGCGTACCGGAAGGGTCGGTTCGCGTACCCAGAGGGTCGGTTCGCGTACCCAGAGGGTCGGTTCGCGTACCCAGAGGGTCGGCTCGCGTATCCCCCGGCGGGGGACGAGCGTCAGCGGCGGGCGAGGGTTGCGCGGCGGGCGGCCGAGGCCGCCGTCAGGCGGGCCAGGCCGGCGGGGTGGAGCGGGTCGATGCCGGTCAGGTCGCGGACGCGCCGCAGGCGGTAGTCCACCGTGTTGGGGTGGACGTGCAGGCGGGCTGCCGTCCGGCGGCGGTTCGTGTCCAGGGCCAGGTACGTCTTCAGGGTTTCGACGAGCTCGGGGTGCGCGTCCAGGGGGCCGAGCGCGGCCGCGAGGCGGTCGCGGGCCGCGCCCGGGCGGGTCAGCTGGTACTCGACCAGGACGTCGTCGAGGCGGTAGAGCCCCGGGTCGCGGCCGAACCAGCGCAGCACGTCCAGCACCTCGCCGGTCTGCGCGGCCACCTCGCGGACCTCCGCCGGCGCCGCCGTGTCCGCCGCCGCCAGCACCGTCACGCCCGCCGCGCGCCCGGCCGCATCCAGCACCGCGTGCCAGTCCGACGGCCGGCCGGCCACCGGGAGCAGGACCAGCCCGCCCGGGCCGTCCAAGGACGCCAGCACGCCGTCGCCGCACGCGTGCTCGAACGCCGCCAGGAACCGGCGGAGCTTGCGGCGGACGGCGATCTCGGCGTCCACCCCCGGCGACGCCTCGTCGGCGTGCGGCCCGAGCTCGACGCTCAGCACGAGGTACTGCGCCGGCAGCGTGATCCCGGCGCTGCGGGCGACGACGTCGACCGGGCCGCCGTCGACGAGCACCGACAGCAGCGTCCGGCGCGCGGTGTGCTCCTGCCCGACCTTCGTGCGCAGTTCCTCCAGGTACCCGCGGGTGACCGCGCCGGTGACCGTCCCGACGAACGCCAGCACCCGGTCCGCGACTTCGAGCAGGTCGGCGACGTCCGCACGGCCCGAAGAAGCCGAGCCGACGGCGAAGATCTCCCGCGCGCCGACGTGGTACGCGGTCAGCACGGCCTCCAGCGGGAAGCCCTCTTCCGCCCGGCGGACGGCGGACGCGCCGACCTCCCGCAGCTCGGCCGCGTTGAGCTCGCGATCCTCGCGCAGGCTGCGCGCGAACGCCCGCACCGCCTGCCGGGTGATCCCCGCGATGTCGCCGGTCAGCTCCTCCACCGGCAGCCGCCGGTAGTCCGCGACCTCGGCCTGGATGCGCCGGAGCACCCGGGCGATCAGCTCGGGTTCCTCCCGGGTGAGCCGCTCGTGCACGCGCTGGCCGCCGAGGGTCAGCTCGCCGCCGCCCTTGTGCTCGGTCACAACCGATCCCCTCGTTCTCTACCCGGATTCCCAGTCAACCCGGCCCCGCGCCGTGCCGATGGTGTCACGGAGACCAGCCATCGGCACAACGTCAAGGAGGACGGCGTGCGAGTGAGAACGACGGCGTTCATCGCGATCATGGTCACCGCGCTGGCGGGCGCGGCGGCGGCCCCGGCGGCGGCGGGCACCACCGGGGAGTACGTGGCGCTGGGGGATTCGGCGGCGGCCGGGCCGCTGGTCCTGCCCCCGGACCTCGCCTCCCCCGGCTGCCTCCGGTCCCTGGCGAACTATCCGCACGTCGCCGCGAAGCAGCTGGGCGTGCCGCTGACCGACGTCACGTGCTCCGGCGCGACGACGGCGGACATGACCGCGCCGCAGCGGACGTCGGCCGGCGCGGTGCCGCCCCAGCTCGACGCGCTCGGCGCGCAGACCCGCACGGTGACCGTGACGATCGGCGGCAACGACATCGGCCTGGTCGGCGCCGCGACGAGCTGCATCAACCTGCTGCCCGGCATCAACCCCGACTGCGTCGACCGGTACACCGCGGGCGGCCACGACCAGCTGGCCGAGAAGATCGCCACGTTCGAGCCGGTGTGGGGCGCGCTGCTGGACGCCATCCACGCGAAGGCGCCGGACGCCGACGTCTTCGTGGCCGGCTACGGCACCTACCTGCCGCACAACGGGTGCTGGCCGATCGCGCCGCTGACCCCGCGCGACGCGAACTACATCCAGGGCAGCGTCGACCGGACCAACGCTGCCCTGGCCCGGCAGGCCGCCGCGCACCATGCGCACTACGTCGACGTCCGGACCGCCTCCGTCGGCCACGACGTCTGCAAGGTCCCCGGCGTCAAGTGGTTCGAGAGCGTGATCCCGACGTCGGTCGCCGCGCCGCTGCACCCGAACGCGGACGGCATGGCCGCGATCGGCGGGCTGGTCGCCGCGGCGATCAGCGGCTGAAGTCCCAGCGGGTGGCGCCGTACGGCTCGGCGCAGGCGACGCCGATGGCCCGGTGCAGCGTGAGCCGGTAGAGGTGCCACGGCGGCGGGCCGGCGCTGCCCGCCATGAACGGGGCGGTGAAACCCTCGTCCAGCACGGTCGCGGGCCAGCCGCCTTCGCGGTAGACGGCCGCCACCCGCTCGAGGGTCGCTGCTTCGGCGACGCGGTGGGCCTCGCCTTCCAACGTGACGTCGAGGCCCTTCAGGCGCACCGACACGCTGCACGCCGGGTTCGCGGCCAGGTTGCGGGCCCGGCGAGTGCCCGGGCCGCTGACGAAGTACAGCGTGTCGTCCACCCAGATGGCGCCGACGCCGGCGGCGTGCGGGCGGCCGTCCGGGCGGGCGGTCCCGACGAAGAACGTCAGGTCCTCCTTCGGGGTCTGGGTGGCGAGGAGGTCACGCGCCCTGCTCCACGGCAGCGGGGCGGCCCCGGTTCGGTCGAGGTTGCGGGTGGCGGTCGGTTCGGTCATACCCCAGTGTCGGACAGAACGGCCGCGGATCGACACGCCTCGAGGGTTTTCGCCCCACCGGGGTCCCCGTCGCCGGTGGCCGGGACGATCGCCAGCTCGTCGACGCCGGCCGCGGCGTAGGCCCCGATCTTCGCGGCGATCTCCGCCCCCGACCCGAGCAGGCCCACGGCGGCGATGGCCTCGGCGGGGATCGCCGCCAGGAGTTCGCGCGGGTGCGGCCGGCTGCGGGCGAAGGCCACGAGGTCGCCGAAGCCCTCCGCGCGGAACATGTCGGCGTAGCCGGGCGCGGCCAGGTAGCCGACCACGCCCCGGCGGAGCTGTTCGAGCTCGGCCGGTCCGGGGCCGGCCGCGCCGACCACCCACGCGGCCACCGGCGGCGGGGTGGTGCCCGCCCGCTCGGCCGCGGCGCGCAGCCCGCGCACCAGCGTGGCCGCGGCGGCCGGGCTGACGAGGTTGACGACCATCCGGTCGGCGTGCCGCGCGGCGACGTCGAGCGCCCGCGGCCCGAACGCGGCGATGGTCAGGGGCGATTCCGGAGCGGGCAAGCGCAGCCGGTAACCCCGCGAACCGACGACCTGGCCGTCCACAGTGGACTTTTCGCCGCTCAGCAGCTGCCGGACCGCCACCGCGGACTCCGCCAGCGCCGTGGCGGCACGATCGCGCGAGCGGCCGTGCCAGCCGCGCACGACGACGTCGCTGGAGGTCCCCAGAGCGACGCCGGTTTCCCGGCCGGTCAGTGCCGCCACCGACGCGACGCCCATGGCGATCGTCGCCGGGTCCCGCACGGTGACCGCCAGCGGCCCGAAGGTCAGGGAAATCGTCGAGGTGGCCGCACCGATCGCCGTGCCGAGGGCGAACGCGTCCCACGTCGCCATTTCGCCGATCCACAGCTCCGGGTAGCCCGCGGCCTCGGCCGCACGGGCCGTCTCCAGCGCCTCCGCCGGCGGCCGGTCCTGCCAGAGCCCCAGCGACACCGACAGCCTCATGCGGTGACCACCAGGGTGACCACCGTGGTGAACGAGCCGCCGACGTTCAGCGTCAACGCCGTCCGCGCGCCCCCGACCTGCGTCTCGCCCGCCGTGCCGGAGACCTGCCGGGCCGCGTCGCGCAGCATGCGGACGCCGGTCGCGCCGACCGGGTGGCCGAGCCCGATCAGGCCGCCACCCGGGTTGATCCCGGCCGCGCCGAGACCGCCGCCGGCGATGAACCGGCCGCCCTCGCCGGGCGGGGCCGCGCCGAGGTGCTCCAGCGCGACCAGGCCGGTGATGGTGAAGCAGTCGTGCAGTTCGACGACGTCGAGCGCGCCGGGCCGGGCACGCCCGCCCGCCGGTAGGCGTCGGCGACGGCGCCGTGCAGGTGCGGGAACAGGTACTCCCCGCCGGCCGCGATCTTCGGCGCGAGGCCGATGTGCGCGGTGCGGTGCCCGAAGCCCGCGATGCGCGGGAACCCGCCGCCGAGCCGTTCGGCGAACGCCGGCGAGGCCAGCAGGACCGCCGCGGCGCCGTCGGTGATCCGGCCGCAGTCCTGCTTGCGCAGGCGGCCCTCGACGACGGGGTTGAGCTCGTCGTCCGGTCCGAACGAGCCGGCCGGGAACCGCCAGTCGCGGGCTTGGGCCAGGGGGTTCAGCGCCGCCCGGGCGAAGGCGTGTTCGGCGAACAGCCCGAGGTGCGCCGGGTCGAGGCCGTACCGCTCGTCGTAGGCGGAAGCGACGTCGGCGAACAGCGCGGGCCACGGGAACTTCGCGGCGACGGCCTCGTGCCCGGCCCACGCGGCGGACCCGAGGTGCTCGGCCGCGCACTGCCCGTCGACGTTGCGCATCAGCTCGACGCCGACGACCAGCGCCAGGTCGTACCGGCCGGCCTCGAGGTCGGCGCACGCGGCGAGCACCGCCGTGCTGCCGGACGCGCACGCGGCTTCGTGCCGGGCCGACGGCACGCCGTCCAGCTCCGGTACGGCCGCCACGAGCAGCCCGCCGAGCTGGGCCTGGCCGGTGAACAGCTCGGCGGCGAGGTTCCCGACGTGCGCGACTTCGACGTCGTCGGCGCTCACGCCGGCGTCGGCCAGCGCGGCCGGCACGACTTCGGCGAACAGCTCGAGCAGCCCGCGGCCTTCCTTCGTGAAGTTGCGCGCGAAGTCGGTCTGCGCCCCGCCCAGCACGTACACCGTCATGACCTCACCCCAGGCTTTCCCGCAGCTGCCGCTTCAGGATCTTCCCCACCGGGTTGCGGGGCAAGGCGTCGGCGTACTCGAGGCGTTCCGGCAGCTTGAACGCGGCCACCTGCTTCTCGCGCAGGTGCGCGACCAGCTCGTCGAGCGACGGCTTGCGCGCGCCCGGCACGATGACCGCGCAGACCCGCTCCCCCATGACGTCGTCGGGCACGCCGACAACACCGACGTCAGCCACGTCCGGGTGCCCGGCCAGCAGGCCCTCGACTTCGGCGGGCGAAATGTTCATGCCACCGCGGATCACGAGGTCCTTCGTCCGGTCGACGTACCGCAGGAACTCCCCGCGCTCGCCGGCGATCTCGAAGACGTCGCCGGTGCGGAAGCAGCCGTCCTCGTCGAACGCCGAAGTGTCCAGCGGCTGCCCGATTTCCGTGAGGTAGCCGGCGAACACCGTCGGCCCGGCGATGTGCAGCTCGCCCGGGCGCCCGGGTTCGGTCACGTGCTCGCCGGTCACCGGGTCGTGCAGCCGCACCGACGTCCAGCCGGCGACCGGGGTCGACCAGGTGACGTCCGAGGCGTAGTTCGGGAAGTAGCTCGCGCGCTGGTCCGGGGCCGGGATGTCCACCGGGCCGGACAGCAGCGCGGTGCCCTCGTTCGAGCCGAAGAAGTTGATGATGCCGATGCCGTACCGCTCGGCCCAGGTGCGCACCAGCCACGGCGAGAGCGGCGCCGAGCCGGACCCGATCTTCCGCAGCGCCGAAATGTCCACACCGGACAGCATTTTTTCGTTGTGCAGCAGCATGGTCAGCAACGCCGGTGGCGCGAGCGTGTAGGTCACCCGCTCGGCCGCGAGCTGGCCGAGGAACATCGGCAGGTCGAACGGGTGGTGCGGGGCGAACACGGCGCCGGTCAGCAGCCACGGCAGGAACATGCCGCCGATGCCGGCCATGTTCGTCATCGGGAACGGCGAAAGCAGGACGTCGTCCGGGGTCATCCCCGCGGCCTGCACGCAGCCGCGCGCGGTCGCCAGCCAGTCGCCGTGGCAGCGCGGGACCGCCTTCGGTTCGGCTTCGGTGCCGGACGTCCAGCAGATCGTCACGCAGTCGTTCACGTCGGTGTCGAGTGTGGACAAATAGCTGTCCAAAGCGGATTGCTCCGCTTCGGACAGTGGAGCTTCGGGCCAGCCCAGGGCGCCGGCCGGTTCGTCGTCCCCGCAGGCGACGACGAACCGGACCGACGGCGCCGAAGCGCCTACTAGCCCAAGGGCCGCCCCGGCGAGCTCGTGCTCGCCGTATCTGGATGCGGTCACCACCCCGACGGCACCGGTGCGCCGGCACATCGGGCCGAGTTCGTGTTCCCGGTAGGACACCGGGAACGGGGTGACGATCGCGCCGATCCGCACGATCGCGAGGAACGCCTGGGCCAGGGCCGAGCAGTTCGGCAGCTGCACGGCCACGACGTCACCTGCTCGCACCCCTCCGGCGAGCAGGAACGCGGCCAGGACGTCGACGCGTTCGTCGAGCCGGTTCCAGGTCCACCGCACCGGGTCGCGTCCGACCAGTGCGGTGGTGTTCGGTGGATCGACCAGCGCGAGACCCTCCGGGTCGGCACTGACCCGCTCCTTCACGAGCCGGTCGATCGTCTCCGCACTCCACCATCCCCGCGCCCGGAAGTCCCGGGCGCGACCCTCTCGATGGCATCTCATGGACGGAGGTTTTCCAGCTGGTCCGCCCGGACCCAGGTCGCGTGAAAACCGAGCGGGACACGCTGGGGGAGCAGGACCCTGGCCACGGGTCCGGCAGCGAGGTCGGCGGCGTCGAAGATGTCCAGTTCCGAGCGCCCCTCACGCTCGTCCTGCACGAACGTCACCAGGTACCCGTCCGCCGAATCGACGGGTGCTCCTTCGCGGGGTGCGAACGGAGCCTCGCTGCCCCACCGGCCGGGACCGAACCGGTATTCGGTCTTTGCGCCGGCAAGATTGTCGTGGCGCACCAGCCCGTCGAACTTCAGCGTCGACTCGGGCGAGATGTGCACCGCGTAGGAGTACCGGTTCCGCCGTCCGACGCCCCGGGCGTCGACGGTCGGGAACTCGGTGTTGTCGTCGTCGAGCGGCTCCTCGTGGCACGCACCGGTCCGCAGGTCGAAGCGGTAGCGGTGCAGCTGGGCGTCGAGCCGCAGGTAGGACAGCATTTTCGCGAGTGGCGTGTGTGCGTCGGCGCGCGGCTGCGGGCGCTGCACGCGGCAGACGTCGAGGAGGACTTCGTCGCCCTGCTCCCAGGCGTTGACGACGTGGTAGATGTAGCACGGGCTCGCTTCGAACCACCGGATCCGGCTACCGTCTCCGTAGCGTGGCATGACGCCGAAGCGGCTGGGCAGCGAGCGGTCGAAGTGCAGCTTGTGGCGGCCCTGTTTCGCCGCCGCGAGGTCCTGGACCAGCGGCAGGTCCATCAGCACCGCGTAGTGCTCGGTGATGGCCATGTCGTGCGGCAGGCGCGGGCCGGGCAGCTCGACGTCGGTGGTGGTCACCACCTTGCCGTCCGCGCTGATCACGCCGTAGCGCAGGTACGGCGGGCGGGGTCCGTAGTCGAACCAGAACAGCTCGCCGGTGACCTCGTCGACCTTGGGGTGGGCCATCATGTCGCCGGCCAGCGTGCCGAGGAAGTCGTCGGCGCCGAGGGTCTCCAGCGACAGCGGGTCGACCGCGTACGGCGAGCCGCACAGGTACCAGGTGGCGAGGATCCGGCCGCGGTGGAAGACGACGTCGGTGTTGGCGTTGTCCTTGAGCCCCAGGCCGTGCGCGTTGCCGAAGGGGTTGCCCTTCGGATTTTCCATGACGCCGGTCCAGAGCGCCTTGCCCGCGGCCGACTCGGCCTCGAAGGCCTTCGTGCGGATCCAGCGGTTGCGGTAGCGGGCCCGGCCGTTCTCCAGGTGGACGGCGTGGATCATGCCGTCGCCGTCGAACCAGTGGTAGCGGCCTTCCGGGGCGAATCGCGGGTTCGGGCCGTTGCGCAGGTAGACGCCGTTGAGGTCCTTCGGGATCTCGCCGATGACCTGCAGGTCTTCCGCGTCGATCTCGGTCCCGACCGGGGCGTAGACGCCGAGCAGGTAGGGGTTGTCCTCGGCCGCGTCCGCCGCCCGGGCCACCATCAGCGGCTGTTCGGAGGTGCTGGTCATCGGGCTGCTCCCTGGCTGCGCGGGGTGATGGGGAAGAGACTATGATTTGTGTACCCAGGTGTCAATAGGCTTCTTTTGGTGTAGCCAGGTGTACGCTGAGGCCGTCAGTAACGAGGGGAAACGGGTGACCGAAGCGACTGCACACCGCGTCCGGCCGGCGGGCGATCCGCTCCGGCGGGCGCTCGAGCTGGTCGGCGACCAGTGGACGCTGCTCATCCTGCAGAGCCTGTTCCTGCGCTTCCGGCGCTACGAGGAGCTGCGGCTGCGGCTGGGCATTTCGCCGACGGCGTTGTCGGGACGGCTGCGGGACATGGTGGACGCGGGCCTGCTCACCCGGGTGCCGTACCGGGACGCGCGCCGCACGCGGCACGAGTACCGGCTGACCGAACGCGGCCTCGAGCTGTGGCCGCTGCTGATTTCGATCTGGGCGTGGGAGCGCGAGTGGGTCGAAGGCCGCCGCGAGGTGCTGCCGACGCTGATCCACCTCGACTGCGAGCTGGCTACATCAGCGCCCCTCGGCTGCGCCGCCTGCAGCCGCCGGGTCGACGCGCGTGACGTGCGGGCGTCGCGGCTGGACAGCACCGGCGTCGCGGCGGCGACGGCGTCCAAGCGCTTCCGCCGCAAGGACGCGGATTCCCTGGCCGGCGACCCGCTGATGTTCTTCCCGGACACGATGGAGCTGCTCGGCGACCGGTGGTCGACCGGGCTACTGGTCTCGGCACTGCTGGGCTGCCGGCACTTTTCGGAGTTCGAGCGCGAGCTGGGCATCGGGCCGAGCGTGTTGTCGGCCCGCCTGAGCAAGCTGGTCGAGGTCGGTGTCCTGCGCACGGGAACGGCGGCCACGCGCACGGACGCGCGCGACTACCGGATGACGGCGAAGGGCCTGGCGTTCTTCCCGGCGCTGGCGTTCATCGCGGAGTGGTCGCGCGGGTTCGAGGTGGCGGGCCAGGAGCCGGACATCACGCTGCACCACGTCGAGTGCGGCGAGCGCTTGCGCCCGATGCTCCTGTGCGACCACTGCGGCCGCCCGCTGACCCGCAAGTCGGTCCAGTTCGGCGGGGTGCCGTCGCCCAAACGCTGAAGGGTGACGGAAATCGGCTCGCCAAGCGCTGGGAGTGGTGCCAGGCTGGAGCGGTCACACGTCGTCGTTTTCGGAGGTAAGCATGAGTGAACCGGACCCGTCGCCCAGCGGCGAGGAGGACGACGTCAAGCGCAAGTTCCGCGAGGCGCTGGAGCGCAAGCAGGCCCACGCCCGCACGGGAGCGGCCCACGAGAACGGCGGCGGCAAGAACCAGCACGCCCACGGCCCGGCGGCGAACAAGCGGACGTTCCGCCGCAAGAGCGGCTAGCAGGCAGCACGAAGGCCCCCACCGCGAGCGGTGGGGGCCTTCGTCGGTTCAGGGCGAAAACTCGCCGAGGTGGTCCAGCACCACGAACTCGCTCGCCGGGCTCGCCGCGGCCACGGCCTTGCGCAGCAGCTCCAGCCCGCCGTTCGGGTCGTCGGCCTGGCCCAGCGGCAGGTCGAAGTCGTCCCAGTGCGTGGCCGCCACCCACGGCGGGTGGCCCACGGTTCGCAGCAGCCGAGGGACGTACTCGCGGACCTTCGCCCCGCCCGGGGGCAGCAGGACCACGTCCGGGCGCAGGCCCGCCAGCTCGGACTCGACGTAGTTCGAGCCGCCGAAGTCCAGCACGCTCGCCCCGCCGCCGGACACCAGGTACGCCAGTGTGCCGCCCTCCAGCAGGTCCGAGATCACCCGCGGGCGGTCGCGCCGGGACAGGGGCCGGGTGCCCGGGAACGCCACCTGGGCGCGGGTTCCGGTGGCCGAATGCAGGGACCGCAGCACCCGGATCGAATAGCCGTCGAACGTCAGGTCCTCGCCGCCCGTGGCGATCGCCAGCTGGTCCTCCGGGGCGCCCAGGGCCGCCATGAGACTCAAATGGGTCTCGGTGCCGAGCACCGTGGCCCCGGTGCGTTTTGCCAGGTAGGGGACGTCCGTCAGGTGGTCGTAGTGGCCGTGCGTCACCAGGATGTGGTCCGCGCGGAGGAAGCCGCGGTCGAGGTAGCCGTCGATCAGGGCCCGGTTCACCGAGAGCGGGGTGCGGGGGTCCGCGCCCGCCGGCGTGTACGTGCCCGTCTTGAACCTCGTCAGCCACGGGTCGATCAGGATCGTCTTCGTCCCGATGCGGATCTCCCAGCCGTTGTTGCCCCACCAGCGCAACGTCATCCCCGAACCCGGCGCCGAAGCCGCGCGGGCGGTCGCCGGCGCGCCCGCGAGGATGGCCGCGGCCGCCGCGCCCGCGCCGAACAGCCCGCGCCTGCTGAATCCTGTCTCCATGGCGCCACTCGACCACGCGCGGCGGAGCGCTGTCCAAGATCGAGACGTCGGCATGTCGATATGCAGGCGGGTATCGTCGCAGCGTGGACCACCTTCGTTCGCTGCGCTACTTCCTCGTCGTCGCCGAAGAACTCCACTTCGGCCGGGCCGCCGAACGGCTCGGGATCGCGCAGCCGCCGTTGAGCCAGCGCATCAAGCGGCTGGAAGCCGAGCTGGACGCGAACCTGTTCGACCGCGGCCGCCGCGTCACGCTCACCGAAGCCGGCGAAGTCCTCCGCGCCGAAGCACGCGACCTGCTCTCCCGGTGGGACCGCATGACGACGCTCGTCGCGAAGGCCGGCCGCGGCGAGATGGACGCCCTGCGCGCGGGCGTGCCGCCGGAGCTGCCCGGCCGGCTGCTGGCCGCGATCCTCACGCGGTTCGCCGGCGAATACCCGGCCGTCCGGCTGGACCTGCAGGAGCTCACCACCGCCGAGCAGGCCCGGCTGCTCGCCGACCGCGAACTCGACGCGGGGCTGCTGCAGCTGCCGGTCGACGTCGTCGGCCTCGACCTCGGCCCGGCCGTCGACACCCCGCTCGGCGTGGTCCTCCCCCGCGACTCGCCGCTGGCGCGCCGCACCCGCCTCACCCTCGCCGACCTCGCCGGCGAGGGCCTGGTCCACGCCCCGCGTGCCGCGGCGCCCGGCAGCTACGACGCCCTGGTGCGCACCTGCTGGGACCACGGCTTCCGCCCCGCGTCGATCCGCCACGCCCGCAACCCCGAGTTCGTCCTCGGCCTGGTACTGGCCGGCCACGGCGTCGCGTTCGAACCGAACGTCCGCAAAGAACCACGGGTGGTCTGGCGGCCACTGGAAGGCGAGGTGCTGCGAGCCCGGACGGCGTTCGCCTGGCCGTCGACCAGCCCCCACCCGCAGGCGGCGAAACTCGCCGAAATCGCAGCCGAAGTCCTTCAGGACGACGGCGTCTCCCGGCTGGTGCCGCCGTCGGAGGGCCCCCGGCCTTGGGACGTGTTCTACGAGCGCAGCTGATCGACCGCGTGGTGTGCAGAATACCTCCCATGGTGAGCTCCTTTTCGCGAGAACGACGGACCATCACGTCGAGACCCATCAATGTTCCCGCAGCCGGTTTGCGACGCAGGAAGCCTGCGATGAAGGCCCGTCCCCGACCGGCGCGACGGACGACTCGAGCCGTTGCCCTCCTGAACAAGCTCGCCGTCTGGGAGGGATGGGTGCGGCTTGCGTCGTTGGCCGCCGTTGTGACGTTGTGGTTCACCGCCGACAATGCCATCACCAGCCAGCAGCAGGCTCAGACGAATCAATGGCAAGCTCAGCTCGCCGCGCGGAGTCAGCAGGAGTCAGTCTTGACGACCGCCTATGGCCAGTTGTCTTCCGGGAACGCCGCCACACGTGCCGCGGTAATCCGGAAATTCCGCCAACTCGGGGCCCAGATCCCGGAGGAGCAGCACCACATCGACGGTCTCATTCGCGACTATCTCTGGGAAAGCCTGCCGCCGAACCGGTGCACGCCGGGCGATGAGATCCCGGCCGACCTGAAGGCGGCATTCGAAAGCACTTATGACGAATTCAAGATCACGCATTTCAACGATGGTGACAGTGGAGCCATCTTGACCTGCATGAAGAAGACGTCCGCTGATACGCTGGAGATAAATTGGCACCAGCGGACGCCGAAAGACCTGCCCGCCTACGACGAAGACTATTCGGCAACACTGCACATCGACAAGAATCTCTTCGGACTCGAAGAAACCACGGCATTCCTGTCATGCAATTGCCATGAGCTGAATATGTTCACAAAGCGACAGCGACATGTCGGCGTGGACCTGGCGAAGGCGGGGTCGGACGCGAGGGAACCGTATCAGGTGAAGATAGCGTTCTGAAGTCTCACGAGCGCAGCTGATCGACCGCCGTGCGAGCCGCCTCGCCGATTGCGCGATCGATATCCGGGCGCCGCAACGTCTCCGCGCCGCCGGTCGTGAACACCGCCACCGCGTACGCGGTGCCGTCCGGGTAGGTTGCGACGCCGATTTCGTTGCGGATTCCCGGCATCGTGCCCGTCTTGCCCGCCACCGCGACCTCCGGCGGGAATCCCGCCGTCAGCCGGTGCCAGCTGACCTGTGCCGACATCCACTCGCGGACCGGTGCGGCCGCGTCGGCGGCCCAGATCGCCGCCAGCAACGTCGTCATCTCGCGGGGGGTGGTTGCCGATGTTCGCAGGGGGTCCAGGGCCCGCGGTGGCCGCCCGGCCTCGGTGTCCTCGATGATCGTGCGCAGCACGTCCCGCGGCGCGCCCATGACGGACGTCCGCGTCAGGCCCAGCTCCGCCAGCAGCGACCGGACGTTGTCCACGCCGACGCGGTCGAACAGCAGGTCCGCGGCGGTGTTGTCGGACACCGAAAGGGCCAGGCGGGCCGCGTCCCGCAGGCTGTACTCGGCGTCGTCGGCGAACCCCGCCGAACCGGTGCCGCCCAGCCGGTCCGCCGCGGTCGCCCGCACCCGGTCGGCCGGGTCGAGCAGGCCGGCCGCCATCTGGCGCGCGAACTCGAACGCCAGCGGCACCTTCACCACGGACGCCAGCACCACCGGCTCGTCCGCGTCCAGGCCGGTTTCGCCGGACGAACCGAGGCGGCGGGCGTGCAGGAACCCCCGCACGCCCACCGCCTCGAAGAACGCGGAAGGACTCACCCGGTCATGATGGACCGCAGCCGCCCGACCTCCGCCATGCGGCGCTCGGCGAGCCGGTCGGCCGCCGTCGCCGGGGGCACGCCGTCGGTGTCGGCCAGGGCGAACACCGCCTTCGTCGTGTCGTAGATGGCCGTCGTCTTGCGCTTCGCCCGCTCGAAGTCGAAGCCGTGGCGCTCGTCGTCGACCTGGATCACGCCGCCGGCGTTGACCAGGTAGTCCGGCGCGTACAGGACGCCGCGGTCGGCGAGCTGCTTGTCGATGCCGGCGTGCGCGAGCTGGTTGTTCGCCGCGCCGCAGACGATCCGGGCGCCGAGCACCGGCACGGTCTCGTCGTTCAGGACGCCACCCAGCGCGC
This sequence comes from Amycolatopsis sp. CA-128772, assembly GCF_002904295.1. GTDB lineage: Bacteria > Actinomycetota > Actinomycetes > Mycobacteriales > Pseudonocardiaceae > Amycolatopsis. The sequence goes on along the minus strand of NZ_PPHG01000071.1, from coordinate 163,318 downwards.
AGGGCGCGAAGACGTCCAGTTCGGTGCGCAGCAGGGTGTCCACATCGGACGCTACTTGCACGGACGGGTAGACGTCGAGCGTGCGGGAGATGGCCGGCGCGGCGACGTCGGTGATGGTGACCTGCGCGCCGGCCTCCACGAGGTGCCCGACGAGGAGGTGGCCGACCTTGCCGACGCCGGCCACGCCGACGCGCTTGCCGGCCAGGTCCGGGCGGCCGAAGACGTGCTCGGCCGAAGCCCGCATGCCCTGGAAGACGCCGAACGCGGTGAGCACGGACGAGTCGCCGGCGCCACCGTCCTCGGGCGAACGGCCGGTGACGTACTGGCTTTCGCGGGCGACGACGTCCATGTCCTGCACGTACGTGCCCACGTCGCACGCCGTGATGTAGCGGCCGCCCAGGGACTGCACGAAACGCCCGTACGCGCGCAGCAGCGCTTCGGACTTGAGCGTCTTCGGGTCGCCGATGATGACGGCCTTGCCGCCGCCGAGGTCGAGCCCGGCCAGCGCGTTCTTGTACGCCATGCCCTTGGACAGCGCGAGGACGTCGTCGAGCGCGTCGGCTTCGGTGGCGTAGGGGTGGAAGCGCGTCCCGCCGAGGGCGGGGCCGAGCGAGGTGGAGTAGATGCCGATGATGGCCTTCAGGCCACTGGCCTGGTCGTGGCAGTACACGACCTGTTCGTGTCCGGTGCCCCGGGCGAACACTCCTTCGGTCACGGTGGTGACTCCTTTGTCATCCGCGCCCGGTTTCGTGGCCGGGACGCGCTTCGGGTGGCCGGGAACCGGCGCCGGGCGGAGGTCGTCCGCCGCTGTGCCGGGTCCCGGCACCAACCTAGATCCCTTCCGCATCCCGGACCAGTGGAGGTCCCGCGATACGGACCGGTAGCCCGGAAGTAGGGGCCCCTGGATCAGCCGCGCACCACCGTGGCGAGCGTGCCCATCGCCGTCTCCAGCTGGGTGTCGGAGAGGTAGGGCGCCGGGCCGAAGCGCAGGTGGGAGCCCCGGCTGTCGGTGCGGACGCCGTGCGCGGCCAGCGCCGCCTGCAGCCCGGCGGCGTCGGCACAGCGCAGCGACAGGAACCCGCCGAGCATCCCGAGCGGCGTCTCGCGGTCGCGGGTGACGACGTCCTCGGGCAACCCGAGCTTGTCGAACACCGACGCGAGCAGGCCCACCTGGTGCTGCGACACCTCGCGCAGGAACTCCGGCGTCAGCCCGTGCTCGGCGAAGAACCGCTGGACCCGGACGCCGCGGTAGTGGCCGGCCGGGTCGTAGGTGGCGCCGGCGAACCGGTCGCCGCCGATGGCGTACGGAACCTGGCCGGGGTGGCGCTCGTCGGCCAGCGCGCCGAACTCGGCGTACCAGCCGGTGATCACCGGCCGCAGCTCCTGGGCGTGCGCGGGCAGCCGCAGGAAGCAGTTGCCCTCGCCGAGCTGCAGGTACTTGTAGCCGCCGCCGAGCACCCAGGCGTTGGTGAGCCCGAGGTCGTGCAGCGGGAACGGGACGACGCCGAGCGCGTGGTAGGCGTCGACGACGAGCTCGATCGAACGGCCGCGGCAGACGTCGGCGAGGTGCGCGAGGCCGGGGACCAGCCTCGACGTCTCGAAGAGCACCGCGGACACGAGCACCGCCGCGGTGTTGTCGTCCACTTCGCCCGCGACGCGCTCGGCGAGCGTCGTCACCGGTTCCAGGGGCACCCGCACGACCTCGACGCCCTCCTCTTCGAGGCGGGCGAGCTGGCGGCGCAGGGTGTGGAACTCGCCGTCGGTGGTGACCAGGCGCGGCCGCCGCGGCAGCTCCATCGCCGACAGGAAGCGCAGCACCAGGTCGTGCGTGCTCGCGCCGAGCGCGTACTCGCCGTGCGGGTCGCCCAGCAGCAGGCGGAAACCCGCGCGCAGCTGGTCCGCCTTGGCGAAGGCGCGGTCCCACTTGCCGTCGACGTCGCGGGCGGCGTCGGCGAAGGACTCGAGGAGTCCTTCCTCGGCGACGTCCGGCCAGGCCTGGTGCGAATGCCCGGAAAGCAGGAGGCGGTCGGCCACCGCGAACCGGGTGTAGTGCGCGGCGAGGACGTTGTGGTCCGCGCGCAGGTCGTCCAAAGTGGTCACAGTCGGCTCCGTACGGCCCAGAGATCCGGGAACATCGGCTGGAAGAGCGTGGTACGCAGGTAGGTCGCGCCGGATGATCCTCCCGTCCCGGTCTTGTCGCCGATGGTGCGTTCGACCATCTTCACGTGCCGGTAGCGCCACTCCTGCATCCCTTCGTCGAGATCGACCAGACACTCGGCGACGACCGAGGATCCCCCGTCGTCGCTGTACACGTCCAGCAATATCGCCTGCAGGGCCGGGGACGGCTCCACCGAGCGAGTGACGTCTCGGTCACACTCGACCGCATAGCCAGAAACCTTGAGGTACGTGAGGAAAGAGTCGAACAACGACGGGCGCGCCATCGCTTCGGAGATGCGTTTCCGCTGCTCCCCACCTTCGGGGTAGTGCGCGAACACGCGCTCGTCACGGCGGCCGAGCACCGCCTCCAGCTCGCGGAACTGGGCCGACTGGAAGCCGCTCGAAGCGTCCAACCGGGCGCGGAAGCTGGTGAACTGGCTGGGCGTCATGGTTTCCAGCACGTCGATCTGCGCGACGGCGACCTTGAGGATCGTGAGGATCCGGCGCAGCGTGCGGATGGAATGCGCGGTGTTGCCCTTTTCCAGGTTCCGCTGGAGGAACTCGGCTTCGTGCAGGATCTGCTTGAACCACAGCTCGTACACCTGGTGGATCACGATGAACAGCAGCTCGTCGTGCTCGTCGGAGCGCAGCCGCTGCGCGTTCAGCACATCGTCGAGCCCGAGGTACGAGGTGTAGCTCAGGGCTTCCTGGGTCGCTTGGCTGGGTTCGGTCATCCTCGGGTCACCTCGTCGAAGTGGCGCTGCGCGGGGTGCGCGAGCGCGGTGTACAAGTCGTGGAACAGCTCGACCGCCGCCGCCCGGCAGTCCGGCGCGGGCACCAGGCCGGCGGGCAGTTCCGGGTCGAGCGACGGGAACATCCGGAAGGTGTGCACCAGCCGGGTGCGCACCTCGAACGCCTCGGCGTCCGGCGGCTCCCGGCCCGCGTACCCGCCGAACTGGCCGACGAACGCGGTGTACCGCGCGGCCAGGTCGTCGAGGTCCCAGGCCCGGCCGGCGAACCGGCGGACGTCCAGCGCGGCCGACGGGCGGCCGAGCAGCAGCCCGGCGTGCTCGGTGACGCCGAGCTCCTCGAGCAGGGCGACGACCTCGGCCTCGCGGTCGTGCGGGGCGATCCAGGTGCCGTCGGAGTAGGGCCCGAACCCGAGGAACCGCAGCCGCCGGACCAGGCGTTCCCTGGCCGGCCGGCGGCTCTCCGGGATGCTCTGCCACAGCACCGTCCACTCGCCCGCGGCGCGCTCGCGGCGGCCGAGGGAGAAGATCCGCTGGTCGCCGTCGGCGAGCAGCGCGATGGTGCGCCGGGTCAGCGAGTAGTGCACGGTGCGGCCTTCGCGGTGGCGCTGCAGCAGGCCGCGGCGCACCAGGCGGGTGAGCGCGATCCGGGCGGCGCCGTCGGAGAAGCCCAGCTCGGCGAGCACCGCGACCAGACCACCCGACCACACCCGGCGGGTTTCGCGCGGGTGCACGTAGCTGCCCAGCAACGTCACGACCAGCTCCTGAGGGCTGGCTTCGAAGGCGTCGGCGGGCATGGGCGCAACTCTATACACCCCAGGCCGCTGCGGTGTAGCTTGATTTGCGTGACGTACTTCGCGGACCTCAGCTCGCGGCAGGTCGCCGCCCTCGCGGACGGCTCGCGGGTACCGGTGCTGCTGCTCCCGCTGGGGGCGGTCGAGCCGCACGGTCCGCACGCGCCGCTGGGCACGGACCCGCTCATCTCCCGCGGGATGTGCGAGCGCGCGGCTTCTCGCTTGGCCGCCGACGAGGACGTCCAAGTGCTGGTCCTGCCCGAGGTGCCCTACGGCGTCACGCGGTTCGCGGCCGGGTTCGCCGGCGGCATCCACGTCGGCGAGGAGACGCTGCACGCGCTGCTCGTCGACATCGGCGCGGCCCTGATCGGCCAGCGGCTCCGGCGGATCCTGCTGGTCAACAACCACTTCGAGCCCGCGCACCTGGTGACGCTGCGGCGGGCCGTGGAGACGTTGAACTTCGCCTACGACGGGCGCGTCGCCCTGCTCGACCTGGTCCGGCGGCGGCACGCGCAGCGGCTGACCGAGGAGTTCCGGTCCGGCGAGTGCCACGCGGGGCGGTACGAAACGTCGCTGGTGCTGGCGGACCGGCCCGAGCTGGTCGATCAGGCGCTGATGCGGACGTTGCCGCACGTGCCGGTCAGCCTGGCCGCCGCTCCTCCCGAGGGCGGCTTCCGGGAAATGGGCATGTCGGAGGCGTACTGCGGCCAGCCCGCGGAAGCGACCGCCGAAGAAGGCGACGCGACGTTTTCGACGTTGACCGACCTGCTGGTGGAAGCGATCCGGGAGCTGGCCCGTGAGTGAGCCGTTCAACCTCGCCACGCACTTCCTCGACCGGCACGTGACCGAAGGCCGGGGTGACCGGACCGCGTTGTACGTCGGGGATCGCGCGGTCAGCTACGCGGCGCTGGCGGCGTTGGCGAACCGCGTCGGCAACGTGCTGCTGGACGCCGGTGTCCGTCGTGGACAGCGCGTGCTGCTGGCGCTGAGCGACGGCGACGAGTTCGTCGCGGCCTGGTACGGCGCCCAGAAGATCGGTGCGGTCACCGCCGAGGTCTACCCGTTCCTGCAGCCGAAGGACTACGCGTACTACCTCGGCTACACCGAAGCCGTCGCGGTGCTCGCGGACGCCGTCACGCTGCCCGCGCTGCGCGAGGCGGGCGCGACCGGACTGCTCGTCACGGGCGTGCCCGAAGCCGAGCTGCTCCCCGGTGAGCGTCCGTTCAGGACACTCGTCGACTCCGCGTCGGAGGCGCTGGAAGCCGCGCCGACCACTCTGGACGACCTCGGCATCTGGAAGTTCACCACCGGCAGCACGGGCGCGCCCAAGGCGTGCGTGCACACCCTGCGCAGTCCTCTCGAAAGCTTCGAGCGGTACGCGGTGCAGGTGCTCGGCCTGCGGGAGGACGACCGGGTCCTGGCCGTCCCCAAGCTGTTCTTCGGCTACGCGCGCGACCTGGTGGCGCTGTTCCCGTTCGGCGTCGGCGCCGCGGGGATCGCCTTCCCGGAGCGCAGCACGGCGGACCTGATGTTCGAGCTGATCGCCCGCTACCGGCCGACCGTGCTGGTCAACGTGCCGACGATGATGAGCGCGATGGTCGCCCACCCGGCCGCGGCGGAGCAGGACCTGAGCTGCCTGCGGATGGCGACGTCGGCGGGCGAGGCGCTGCCTTCGGAGCTGCACCGGAAGTGGGACGCGGCTTTCGGAGTGCCCGTGGTGGACGGGATCGGCTCCTCGGAGGCGTACCACATCTACCTGTCGAACCGCCCGGGCGCCGCATGCGCCGGCACGCTGGGCACCCCCGTTCCCGGCTACACCGCCGAGGTCGTCGACGAGCTGGGCGAATCGCTGCCGGACGGCGAGATCGGCCCGCTGCGCGTGACCGGGCCGACGATCGCGCTGGAGTACTACGGCGACCCGGAGAAGTCGGCGCGGACCTTCGACGGCGACACGCTGACCTCCGGCGACCTGTTCAGCCGCACGCCGGACGGGTACTTCCGCCACCACGGCCGCGCGGACGCACTGCTCAAGGTCGGCGGGGTGTTCGTCGCACCCGGCGAAATCGAGGACTGCCTGCTCGGTCACCCGGCGGTGGTGGACTGCGCGGTGGTCGGCCACGAAGTCGACGGCCTGGTCGTGCCGCGCGCGTACGTCGTGGTGCGCTCCGCGGTGCCGGCCGATGAGCTCAAGGCGCACGCGAAAGCCCACCTGGCCAAGCACAAGTATCCCCGCGAGGTGGTCTTCATGACGGAACTCCCCCGCACGGCCAACGGAAAGCTCGACCGGCGCACCCTGGCGGCCCGGTCGTGAGCCGCCTGGTGGTGGTCACCGGCGGCACCCGCGGCATCGGCGCGGCGATCGCCGGCCGGTTCCGGTCTTCCGGCGACACCGTGCTGGCGCCGGGCCGCGCGGACTGCGACGTCACCTCCGAGGACGCCGTGGCCGCGTATTTCGCGTCGGCGGGCCCGGTCGATGTCCTGGTCAACAACGCCGGGATCTCGTCCAGCGCCCCGGTTTCCCGGACTTCGCTGGCCGACTGGCACTCGCAGTTCGAGGTGAACGCCACGGGCGCGTTCCTCTGCACGCGCGCGGTGCTGGACGGCATGCGTTCGCGCGACCGCGGCCGGATCGTCACGGTGGCCTCGACGGCGTCGCACGTCGGCTACCGCTACACGGCGGGGTATACCGCGTCGAAGCACGCGGCGGTGGGTTTCATGCGCGCGGTGGCGGCGGAGCTGGCCGGCACCGGCGTCACGGCGAACGCGGTGTGCCCCGCGTTCGTCCGCACCGACATGACGGCGACCTCGGTGGAGCGGATCGTCTCCCGGTCGGGACGGTCCACTTCGGACGCGGAAGCGGCGTTGGCGGCGGCGTCCCCGCTCGGGCGGCTGCTGGAGCCGGCGGAAGTGGCGTTCGCGGTGTCCTTCCTGGCGGCCCCGGAGGCCGCCGCGATCAACGGCCAGACCCTCGTACTCGACGGCGGAGGAATCCAGTCATGAGCCCGTTCCGCGCAACCGCACCGCTGACGAAGGAGTGGGAACACTTCGGCTTCACCGTGTCCGACGGGGTGGCGACGGTGACGTTCACCCGCCCGGAGAAGCTGAACGCGCTGACGTTCGAGGTGTACGCGGACCTGCGGGACCTGATCATCGAGCTCCCGCAGCACGAGGACGTCCGGGTCCTGGTGATCACCGGCGAAGGCCGCGGGTTCTGTTCGGGTGGCGACGTCGAGGAGATCATCGGCGAGCTGCAGAAGTTCGAGACGGCGGAGCTGCTGGAGTTCACCCGCATGACGGGCGCGGTGGTGAAGGCCCTGCGCGAGTGCCCGCTGCCGGTGATCGCGGCGGTGAACGGAGTGGCCGCGGGGGCGGGCTCGGTGATCGCGCTGGCGAGCGACTTCCGGTTGCTGGCGGAGTCGGCGAAGTTCGCGTTCCTGTTCACGAAGGTCGGCTTGGCCGGGGCGGACATGGGATCGGCGTACCTGTTGCCGCGGCTGGTGGGCCTGGGCCGGGCCACCGAACTGCTGATCCTGGGCGACAAGGTGTCCGCGGCACGCGCTTCGGAAATCGGGTTGGCTTCGCAGGTGGTGCCGGACGCGGATCTCCCGGCCACGGCGGCCGCCCTGGCCCGCCGCCTGGCGGACGGCCCGGCATTGGCGTACGCGACGACGAAGGTGCTGTTGACCCGCGAGCTGGACATGGACCTGGGCAGCGCGATCGAGCTGGAGGCGATCACCCAGGCACTGCTGATGACGGCGAAGGACCACAAGGAGTTCTACGCGGCGTGGACCGCGGGCCGGGAGCCGCGCTGGACGGGCCGCTGAGGGCTCAGTCTTTCGCCGATCAGCCGAGCATCCGCAGATTGGCGAAGAGCATCCGCGAGGTGCCGCTGCCGGAGAGGCACAGCCGCAATCGAGGATTCCGCTCGCCGATGACGACAGACGCGGAGACGGGCGCGGCAGAACCGTCCCATGGCAATCCCTCAGGGCACCACTTCGGCCAGGCCGATCAGGTTGCCTTCGCTGTCGCGGAACCACGCCGCGCGCTCGCCGCTGCCCTTGCTCGGGTAGTTGCCGCGGATCTCCATGATCCCGCCGCGCGTGCCCTCGTACTCCTCGAACACCACGCCGCGCTCGCGCAGCACCGCGACCGTCGCTTCGAGGTCGTCGACGTAGAAGCCGGCCTGGGTGAACGAACCGTCGGACGCGCCGGCCGAGGCGTACAGGCAGAAGACGCCCGACTCGCCTTCGTACCGGAGGCCGCCTTCGCGTTCCTCGACCGCTTCGAGGCCGAGTTTCTCGGCGTACCAGCGTCGCGCCCGGGCCAGGTCCTGGGTGGGGATGCGCGTTTCGATGCGGACGTTGCTCAGCATCACCCGATGTTAGGCGTCACGGCGATCGCCGGCTCCTCCAAAGAGCCGAAATACAGCTGCCCCCGCCACTCGCGCACACCCACCAGCATGTGGAAGCCGTCGATCTCGCCGCGCAGTTCCCGCACCACCGTCCCGTCCGCCGCGACGCCCAGCACGCCGACCTCGCGGCCCGGGCTGGGCTGCAGCGACGCCGGCAGGCGCCGGACACCCGCCCGCAGCACCGCCGGCAGCCGGCGCACCACGTCCAGCGCCGGCACCTTCGGGGACGCCTGGGTGATCCAGATCAGCCCGTCCGTGCCCGTCGAGATGTTGTCCGGGAACCCCCACAGGCCGTCGACGAAGACGTCCGCGCGACCGTCGGGAAGCCGCACCCGCGACACGCGGCACGCGCCGGTCTCCGCCACCGCCACGAACGACTCGTCCGGGGCCAGCGCGACGCCGTTGGCGAACTGGAGGCCGTCGAGGAGCAGGTCGATCGAGCCGTCCGGCGTGCGGCGGAGCAGCCGGCCGCCGCCGGTCTGCTCGATCAGGTCGTCACGCCAGTTGTCGATGCCGAAACGGCGGGAGGAATCCGTGAAGTAGATCGTGCCGTCGGCCGCCACCGCCGCGTTGTTGCAGAACACGAAGTCCAGCCCCAGCGCCGAAGTGGCCAGCGTCGAGGGAGAACCACCCGTGAGCGGGACCGCCAGCAGGCCGGCGCGGGCGTCGCAGATCAGCAGCTCGTCCTCGCCGTACAGCTCGAGGCCCAGCGGGCGGCCCCCCGTGTCCGCGATGACGTCGATGCGCCGGCCGTCGGGCGAGAGGCGCAGGATGCGCCCGTCGTCGACGCCGGTGTAGATCCGGCCCTCGGCGTCGACCACGACGTCCTCCGGGCCGTGGCCGTTCACCGGGTACAGCGTGACTTCACCGAACCGCATCGGGTCTCCTACCGGTAGGTGAGCAGCGAAGCCGCGTCGGCCTCGAAGTGCGGGTGCTCGTTGAACGACAGCAGTGTGACACCCCCGCGTCCGGACACCAGCTTGGTGATCCCGCCGTTGACCGTGACGCGGTTGAGCTTGAGCAGGCCGGTTTCGGGGGTGCCCATGAGCAGGCCGCAGATGGTGGCGATCACGCCACCGGAGGTGAACACGACCGCGTGCTCGCCCTTCCCCAGCGACGCCACCAGGTCCGCGAGCGCGTCCCGGCAGCGCGCGAGGAACGCCGGCCAGGTTTCGGCGCACGGCCCGGCCGCGCCGGCCGCCGTCCACGCGGTCAGGGCCGCGTCCAGGACGCCCTGGTAGGCGCGGGAATCCTCCTGCGGGGCGCCGCCGGCGTGTTGCCGCGCGATGTCGACGTGGTCGTACTCGTTCCAGCGCGGGTCCTCGACCACCGGGACGACCGCGTCGAGCACCTTCAGCGCCGTCGCCGCCGTGTCGCGCTGCCGCGCCAGCGTGCCCGACCGGATCCGGCTGAAGGTGACGTTGCGCCGCAGCAGTTCCGCACCGACCACAGTGGACTGTTCGAACCCGCGCGGGGACAGCGCGTCGTAGTCGGACGCGCCGAACGACGCCTGCCCGTGCCGGACCAGGTAGATCGCGCCCACTACACGCTCCCCTTCGCGATGATCTCGCGGCAGCGCCAGTCCAGGTACGCGACGAACTGCCAGAAGTCCTTGAACGCCGGGTTGCGGGTGGCGCCGTCGCGGTAGCGCCGGTACAGCTGCTGCAGCACCGCGGCGAGCCGGAACAGGCCGTAGACCTCGTAGAACCGCCAGTCGCCGACCGCGAGCCCGGTCCGCTCGGCGTAGCGGGCGACGAACTCTTCGCGGGTGAACATGCCGGGCAGGTGCGTCGGCTGGCGGCGGCTCGCGTGCATGGCGTCGTCGTCGCCGGCCTGGACCCAGTAGGCGAGCATGCTGCCCAGCTCCATCAGCGGGTCGCCGAGGGTGGCCATCTCCCAGTCGAGGACGCCGGTGATGTTCAGCGTCGACGGGCCGTCCAGGACCAGGTTGTCGAGCCGGTAGTCGTTGTGGATCAGGCAGATCCTGACTTCGGCGGGCTGGTTCGCGGCCAGCCACGCGCGCACCTCGCCGAAGTCGCCGACGTTGTCCGTGCGGGCCGCGACGTACCGCTCCGACCAGCCGCCGATCTGCCGTCCGACGTACCCGGCGCCCTTGCCGAGGTCGGCGAGGCCGGCCTTTCCGACGTCGACGGCGTGCAGGTCGACCAGCCGGTCGACGACCTTGCCGGACAGCTCCCGCGCCTGCTCCGGGCTCAGTTCGAGCCCGGCGGGCAGGTCGCCGCGCAGGATCAGGCCGTCGAGCTTCTCCATGACGTAGAAGTCGCCGCCGAGCACGGCCGGGTCGTCGCCGAACGCCAGCATCCGCGGCACGTACGGGAACACCGGCTTCAGCGCGTGCTGCACCCGGTACTCGCGCCGCATGTCGTGCGCCGACGCCGCTTTGTGGCCGGCGGGCGGCCGGCGCAGGATGAGCTCGCGGTCCGGGTAGGTCAGCAGGTACGTCAGGTTGGACGCGCCGCCGGGGAACTGCCGGACCTGCGGCGGCTCGGCCCCGAGGCCCTCAAGCTTGCCACTCAGCCAGGCGTGCACCGCGGCGGTGTCGAAGGCGTCCTCCGCGCGGACGTCGACCGGGGCGTTCACGCGAACTTCCGCAGCAGCGCGGCCGGCACCAGGCGCATGACGACGCTCAGCGGCAGCCACGGCCACGCCGGGACGTAGGCGCGGGCCCGCTCGGCCTCGATCGCCCTGGCCAGCGCCCGCGCGCCGGTCTCGGCCTTGACCAGCAAGGGGTTCCGGCCGATCCGGTCGTTCATCTCCGACTCGATGTAGCCGGGCCGGACGTCGGTGACGGCGATGCCCCGGCGCTTGAGCTCGATGCGGGTGCCGTCGACGAACGCCGAGATGCCGGCCTTCGAGGCCGCGTACGCGGTGAGCTTGCCCGGGAACGGGCGCAACGCGCTGAACGACGAGATGACGGCGAGGTGGCCGGCGCCCTGTTCGCGGAAGATCCCGGCGGCGGCCTCGATCTGGGCGGCGGCCGCGACGAAGTTGACCTCGAGCGTCTGCCGGTTGGCGTCGAACCGGCCGGTGCCGACCCGCTGCCCCTTCCCCAGCCCGGCGTTCACAATCACCCGGTCGAGGGACCCCAGTTCGGCGCGGAACTCCTCGAAGACGGCGAACACGCGGTCGTGGTCGGTGACGTCGAGGGTGCGCGTGACGACCGTGATGCCGCGGTGCGCCGCGGTCAGCTCGGCGGCCAGCTTGTCGAGCCGTTCGGTGCGGCGCGCGCACAGCGCGAGGTTGCGCCCCTTCGCCGCGAACTGGCGGGCCATTCCCTCGCCCAACCCGCTGCTGGCGCCGGTGATCAGGATGTTCTGCCGGAGAACCATGCCCGGATGCTACCCGGTGGTAACAAGACCGGTGGCCCGGCGCTGGGGGCGTCGCCGGGCCACCGGTCATCGCGCGGCCACACCGGCCGGTCGCACAACGCGGCCGGGTGAACCGGAGCCGGAACCGCTCTCGCGGCCGGTCGCACCTGCGCCCGGGTGGGCCGTGAGGGGGAGGCGGAGCCACCGGCGCAGGCAAGTCATACAAGCGCGTCCGCCCAGGCCGGGGCAATGGTTCACAGTTGCCAGTACTAGCCCGTTCGCCCGAGTGGCCGCCGCGGCGGCACGGCCGGAAGAGGGGCGCGGAGAGCGCGCGGAAAACTGCTAACGTGCTCCGTGTCGGGGATCGTCGGGGGACGGCGGGGCGGGTCGTGATTTCAGCAATGGCGGGCAGCACGGCGGGCGACGGCCAGGACAGTGGGCGCACCGCGTTCGCCATCCAGCTGCGCGCGGCCATCGCCACCAGCGGGCTGTCGCTGGACCGGATCCAGGCGCGGCTGCGGGCCCGCGGCGTCGTCGTCAGCGTCACCGCGCTCAGCTATTGGCAGTCGGGCAAGCGGCAGCCGGAGCGGCAGAGCTCGCTGTCGGCCGTCCGCACCCTCGAAGAGATCCTCGACGTCCCCGCCGGGTCCCTGCTCGGGCTGCTGCCGCCGCCCCGGCCGCGTGGGGGCGCCGGGAAGCGCCAGGCCGGCGGCGAACCGATGTCGTTCCCACGCCAGGTGCTGCAGCCGCTGCTGGACAAGGTGGGCGCACCGCACGCGCTCGATCGCCAGCAGCCGCTGAAGATGGTCGGCCTGCACGACCTGTGCGAGATCGCCGCGGACGGCGGGCAGCGCGCGGTGACCGCGCGGGCGGTGTTCCAGGCCGCCGCCGACGGCCAGGACCGCTGGCTGCTGGTGTACACCCAGGACGACCCCGCGGCGGGTGCCCCCGAGCTGCACGCCGTGCGCAACTGCCGCGTCGGGCGCGCCGAGATCGACGAGGCCCACGGCCTGATCGTCGCCGAGCTGCTCTTCGACCGGCCGATCAACCGGGGCGAGACGCACCTGATCGAGTACACGCTGACCAACAGCGGGCCGCCGTACCCGGAATGCCGCAACACGCACTACCGCGAGTTCCGCCGCCCGGTGCGCGAGTACCTGCTGGAGGTCCGGTTCGCCCCGGGCACCGCACCCGGCCGCTGCTGGCAGTACTCCCGCAACGGCGCCACCGGCACGCTCGCCCGCCGCGCGCTCACCCTCGACGGCGCCGACGGCGTCCACGCGGTGGTGTTCGACTTCGGCCCGGGCGTCTTCGGCATCGACTGGGACTGACACCGCACGCACCCAGCCAGTCGGCTGGCGTACCCAGGCGGTCGGCTCGCCGGCCGACCCTCCAGGCACGCGAACCGACCCTCCAGGCGCAAGCCGACGCTCCGGGTACGCGAGCCGACCTGTCCGGTACGTCCTCAGCTCAGGTGGGCCGCCGCGCGGGTGGCCAGCTCCGTGCGGTTCGCGATGCCGAGCTTCGCGTAGACGTGCGCCAGGTGCGTCTTCACCGTGCCCCGGCTCATGAACAGGCGGGTGCCGATCTCCGGGTTCGTGCAGCCGCCGGCGGCCAGCTTCACGACCTCCAGCTCGGTCGGCGTCAGGCTGGCCCAGCCGCTCGACGGCCGGCCGCGGCTGCCGCGGGCCCGGCGCACGAACGCGACGACGTCGTCGAGGCCCATCGGCGGCCCGGCCGGCACCAGCCCGAGCGCGTCCAGCTCCGCCTGCTCCAGCGGGCGCCGGGGGAAGCCCAGGTCCGACCGGGCCCGGTCGGCCGAGACGAGCACGCGGGCCGCGTCGGCCTCGCGGCCGGTGCGGGCGAGCAGCGTCGTCAGCGCGTCCAGGCTGGCCAGGACGCCCAGCCGCAGGCCGTGGTCGAGGCGCAGGTTCAACGCTTCGTAGTGCAGTTCGGCCGCCTGGGCCGGCTCCGCCAGGTGGCCTTGCTGGTCGAGGGCGTCGGCGAGCGGCGACGGCAGCGACCAGCGACGGGTGAGGTCGACGGCGGTCGCGAGCACCTCCGCGGCCTCGTCGGCCCGGCCGAGCGCCCGCAGCAGAGCGCCGCGCTCGGCCAGGCCCTGCGCGGCCATGTACGTCCCGGGGACGGCTTCGCGCTCGAACCAGCGCAACGCGGCTTCGGGCTCGCCCCGCCGCCGGTGCAGCTCCCCCAGCACCCCGGCCAGGCCCGGCACGAAGACGTCGCCCGCCGTTTCCACCAGCCGCAGGAACGGGTCCAGCACGCGGAACCCGGCGTCGACGTCCCCGGCCAGGCCGTGCACCGACGCGAGCCGGCACAGCGTCGTGTTGACCCGGTGGAAGTCGGCGAGCGGGGCCGCGACGTCGACGGCTTGCACCGCGAGCTCCCGCGCCCGCGGCAGGTCCGCCGCGGCGAGCGCGATCCCGGACCGGACACTGAGGACCGTCGACGCGAGACCGCGGTCGCCGCGGCGCAGCAGCCCGTCCGCCGCCTCGTCCAGCAGCGGCGCGGCCTCGTCGTGGCAGTCGCGGGCGAAGCGGACGATCCCGCGCAGCATCAACGCGCTGTCCCGCGCGAAGCCGTCTCCGGCGTCCTCGGCGACCTTCTCGGCTTCGAAGGTGATGTCCCAGGCGGCGTCCAGGTCCGTGTACAGGTGGCCGAGGGCGGTCAGGGCCAGGCACCGCGCGCGCAGGCCCGCTTCGCCGAGCTCGATGGCCAAGTCGAGGCCCCGCCGGGCGGCTTCGCGGTCGAACGGCGCCGTCGTGTCCGCGACCAGGCCCATCCCGGTCAGCAGCCGGGCCTGCAGCGCGGTCCGGTCGTCCGGGCGGCGGGCGACCGCGCGCTCGAGGTAGGCCAGGCCCTCGTGGCCGCGGCCGTGCAGGTTCCACAGCCACGCGACGGCGGCCGCGAGCCGGCGCCCGCGGCCGGGGTCCTCCAGCGCCAGCCCCCATTCCAGGGCCGCCCGCAGGTTGTCGCGCTCGGGTTCGACGCGCGCCCGCCAGGCGTCCTTGTCGCGGTCGAGGTCGGGTTCGGCGGCTTCGGCCAGAGCCAGGAAGTGGTCGAGGTGCCGGTCGCGCGCAGCGGCCGTCTCCCCCGCCTCGGCCAGCCGGGCCGCCGCGTACTCGCGGAGCGTTTCCAGCAGCCGGTACCGGCCGTCTTCGGCCAGCACCAGGGACTTGTCGACGAGCCGGCCGAGCGCGGGCAGCACGGCCGGGCCGCCCGCCGCGGCCAGCGTGAACCCGCCGGCGAACACCGCGAGCCGCCGGAACACCGCGCGGTCCTCGTCGCCGAGCTGGTCGTGGCTCCACGCGATCGACCCTTCGAGGGTCCGCTGCCGCGCCGGCACCCCGCGCGGGCCGCGGGTGAGCAGCGCGAACCGGTCATCGAGGCCGGCGTCGATCTGGTGCGGGGTCAGCGCGCCGAGCCAGGCCGCCGCCAGCTCGACGGCCAGCGGGATGCCGTCGAGCCGCGTGCAGATCGACCGGACGGCGGCCACGCTGGAGGCGTCCAGGGTGAACCGCGGCCGGACCGCGCCGGCCCGTTCGACGAACAGCGCGACGGCTTCTTCGACGGCCAGCGGCGGCACCCGCCACACCGTCTCCCCCGGCACGCCCAGCGGTTCCCGGCTGGTGGTCAGCACCGCCACCTCCGGGCAGGACCGCAGCAGTTCGAGGGCGACTTCGGCGGCGCCGTCGAGGACGTGCTCGCAGTTGTCGAGGCAGAGCAGGACGCGGCGGTCACGCAGGTCCGTCGCGACCGAACGCGCCGCGCCGGCGGTGGGCTCCACCGGGATGCCGAGCGTGGCGGCGACCTGTCCGGCGACCTCGGTCACGGCGTCGAGCTCGACCCACCACACGCCGTCGGGCCACGCCCCACCGGCGGCGACCTGCGCGGCGAGCCGCGTCTTGCCGCTGCCGCCGGGCCCGGCCAGGGTGACCAGCCGCGTCCCGGCCAGGTGCCGCCGGACGTCGGCCACCTCGGCGTCACGGCCGACGAACCCGGTCAGCTGCACGGGGAGGTTGTTCGGGACGGCGTCGAGCCAGCGCGGCGGCCGGGGAGCGGGGGCCTCGCCGAGTTCGAAGACCCGCTCGGGCGCGGTGAGGTCCGGCAGGCGGTGGACGCCGAGGTCGTGCAGCGGGACGGCGTCGCGGAGGTCGGCCGCGGTGCGCGCCGACACGAGGACCCGGCCCTCGTCCGCCAGGGCGCGCAGCTGCTGGCAGCGGCGGACGACGGGGCCGGCCGGCGTGCCGTCGTCGCGGAGCAGCACGTCCCCGGTGTGCACGGCCGCCGGCCCGCCGCTGAGCGCCGCCAGCGCCTCGCCGGGGGTGGCGAAGACGGCCGGGTCGGCGTCGCCGGCGCAGAGGATCGTGACGGTGCCCGCCGGGAGGAGTTTCGTCGCAGTCATGGCCCGGCCAGTCTGCCAGCGGATCTCGGCCAGGTGGCCGATGTTCACCTCCCCGGTGCCTGCGACCTTCAGGTCGTGGAGACGTTCGAAGAGGTGCTGGCCCGCTGGTGCGACGCCGACGCGGCCGGCGACGTCGAGGCGCTGGCGTCGTTGCTGGCCGACGGTTTCCGCGGCGACGGCCCGGCCGGGCGCGTGCTCGGCAAGGCCGGCTGGCCCGGTCGCGTGCCCGCAGGCGCGTTCCGGTGGACGCGCCTGCAGGTGACGCCGTCGGTCGGCGTCGCGACCGGTACCCGCGACGGCGTCGCCTGCACCGTGGTCGGCGAATGCCGGGCCGGGCGCTGGCGGATCGTCAACGTCCAGCGCGGCTCGTGACGCTTCTCGGGGGTCCGGGTGGCGAAGTCCCCGGCCCGAGGCGAAGCCTCGGTGGTCACTGCAGCTTGGTGCGCAGCACCTTCCCGGTGGCGTTGCGCGGCAGCTCGTCGAGGAACTCGACGTCCCGGGGCACCTTGTAGCGGGCCAGGTTCGCCTTGACGTAGTCGCGGAGCTCGTCGGCGTCCAGGTCGGCCCCTTCGGCCCGCACGACGAACGCCTTCAGCCGCTGGCCGAACTCCGGGTCCTCGACGCCGATCACCGCCGCCTCGATCACGTCCTCGCGCTCGACCAGGAGGTTCTCCACCTCGATCGGGAACACGTTCTCGCCGCCGGAGACGATCATCTCGTCGTCGCGGCCGTCGATGAACAGCAGGCCGTCCTCGTCGAAGTGGCCGACGTCGCCGCTGGAAAGCAGGCCGTCGATGATCTCCTTGTGGCGGCCGTCGGTGTAGCCGCCGAAGCTGAGGCCGCTGCCGACGAACACCCGCCCGGTCACGTGCGGCTCGGTGATGCGGCTGCCGTTTTGGTCGTACAGCGCCACTTTGCAGCCGACCGGCGCGCGGCCGACCGTGCCCGGAGCCTTCACCCAGTCCTCAGGCGTCGCGACCGTCGCCACCGCGACCTCGGTCGAGCCGTAGAGGTTGTGCACGACCGGGCCGAACGCCTCGTTCGCGCGGTTGCCGAGGTCCGGCGAGAGGGCCGAGCCGGCCACGAAGACGATCCGCAGCGCCGACGTGTCGTACTTCTCGCGGACCTCCTTGGGCAGGTCGACGATCCGCTGCAGCATGGTCGGGACGAGCACGAGCGCGGTGCACCGGTGCTCGGCGACGCCGCGCAGCGCCTCTTCGGGGTGGAACTTGCGCCGCATCACCACCTTCGAGCCGAGCGCGAAGGACAGGATGAACTGCGAGAGCCCGGTGCCGTGGAACAGCGGCGCACCCATGTACGTGGCTTCGTTGGACCGCAGGGGGATCCGGTCGAGGAACTGCGCGGACGCCAGCGCGGAGGTGTGCGGCCGCGGCGCGCCCTTCGGCGTGCCGGTGGTGCCGCTGGTCAGGAGCACGAAACCGCCCGGCTTGGCCGGCGCTGGCCAGGGCCGGTCGTCGGTGCTGGCGATGATCTCGTCGAGCACCGGGACGGTCCGGTCGGTCAGGTCGGAACCGGGGTCGACCCAGGCGAGGTAGCGGTCGACGCCGTCGGGGATCGCGTCGAGCAGGCCGGTGAACTCCTGGTCGTAGACGAGCGCGGTGACGCCTTCGCGCTTGGCCACGTCGGCCAGCTGCGGCTTGGCGAACCCGGTGTTCATCAGCAGCAGGCGGACGCCGAGCTTGCCGGACGCGGCCATGGTGATGACCAGGCCGCGGTGGTCGCGGCAGAGCGCGGCGACGACCTGGCCGGGCCGGATGCCGCGTTCGGACCAGGCCCGGGCCAGCGCGTTCGACTGGTCGTCGAGCTGCTTGTAGGTGAGCGGGCCGAGCTCGTCGACGATGCCGACGGCGGCCGGGTCGCGGCGGGCGGAGATGTGGTTGGCGCCGGCGAACGGGCCGAACTTCCGCAGCGCGACCAGCGAGCGCACGCCTTCGTCGAGCCGGGGGAAGGGGACGAGGCCCGCCCGCCGCATCACGTCGACGCTGCGCACCGTCTCGGTCACCTTGTCCGCCACCGTGGTGGCGAGCGCGACCAGGCTCATCCAAGCACCTCCGTTGCTGCGGGGAAGAGAGCCCACGCCGACGGCGGGCGTACCGGCGGTATGGGAGCTACTGGAGAGTAAACCAACCGTACGCCGAACGCACCAGCCCGGAAACTGGCGGTGGCAGCCGGGGCTTCGCCCCGGGGCGCGGGCTCCCGCCACCCGCACCCCCGGAAACCGACAGTGGCAGCCGGGGCATCGCCCCGGGGCGCGGGCTCCCGCCACCCGCACCCCCGAAAACCGACAGTGACAGCCGGGGCTTCGCCCCCGGGCGGGGGCTCCCGCCACCCGCACTCCCGGAAAATGTCGGTGTCGATCGGCATGATGTCCGGGTGCAGGTGATAGCGGGACGGGAGGAGGACGGCAGTTTCACCGTGCACACGCAGACCGACACGGTCACCGGCCTGGACGAGGCCGCGTTCGTGGCGCGGGCGCGGGAGCTGGAGGCGTCCTTGGCGCCGCGGTGGGTGTTCTCGTCGGTGGAGCGGACCTACCCGGTGCTGCTCGCGGCCGGGCTGCGGGTGCGTCGCTGCTACGACCTCGAACTGGCCGAAGGGCTGCTGCTGGCCTACGAGGGCGCGGAGACGCAGTCGCGGAGCCTGCGCGCGGCCTGGGCCAGGGCGAACGGGGAGGAACCGCCGTCCGAGCAATCCGCCGTCGAGCTGGCCCAGCCGACGCTGTTCGAGACGCGGGTGCCGACGCTGCCGGCGGGCGTGACGGTCGTCACGGCGGTCCGGCGCGTGCTCGCCGAGCAGGAGCGGCGGGTGGCGGCGACCGGGCACCCGGACCGGATGCGGCTGCTGCTGGCCGCGGAGTCGGCGAGCGCGCTGGCCGCGGCGGAGATGTCGGCCGACGGCCTGCCCTGGCGCGCCGACGTGCACGAGGAGCTGCTGGTGTCCCGGCTGGGCCCGCGGGTGCCGGCCGGGCAGCGGCCGAAGGCGCTGGTGGAGCTGGCCGCGAAGATCAGCGAGGCGTTCGGCGGGCGCCCGGTGAACCCGGATTCGCCGCCGAGCGTGGTCCGGGCGCTGGCCCGCGAGGGGATCGAGGTGCCGGCGGCGCGGAAGTACCTGCTGAAGGGCATCGACCACCCGGCGGTCGGGCCGTTGCTGGAGTACAAAGAGCTGTCGCGGCTGTTCACCGCGAACGGCTGGGCGTGGCTCGAGGAGTGGGTCGGCGACGGCCGGTTCCGGCCGCACTACGTCGTCGGCGGCGTGGTGTCCGGGCGGTGGGCCAGCCGCGGCGGCGGGGCGCTGCAGATCCCGAAGGTGCTGCGGACGTGCGTCCGGGCGGACCCGGGCTGGAAGCTGGTGGTGGCCGACGCGGCCCAGCTGGAGCCGCGGGTGCTGACGGCGTTGTCGGGCGACCGGCGGCTGGCCGACGTCGCGGCGGCGACGGACCTGTACGCACGCCTGGGCGAGGCCCTGTTTTCGGCCGCCCGCTGGGTACCGGCGGCGAACGACGACCGCGACGACCGGTCCCGCGCGAAGATCGCGATGCTGTCGGCGATGTACGGCGGCACGTCCGGCGAGGCCGGGCCCCTGCTGGGCTTGCTGCGCCGGCGTTTCCCGGACGCGGTGTCCTATGTGGAGCGAGCCGCCCAGGCGGGCGAACGCGGCGAGCGCGTCCGCTCCCGCCTGGGCCGCACGTCTCCGGCCCCTTCGGCGGCGTGGCGCGCGCTGACCGGCGGTTCGGCCGTGGACGAAGCAGCGGAGCTGAAGGCCCGCCGAGCCTCCCGCGGCTGGGGCCGCTTCACCCGCAACTTCGTGGTCCAGGCGAGCGCGGCGGACATGACGGCGGTGATGCTGGCGACCCTGCGCACCCGCTTGCCGTCGCCGGCCCACCTGGTGTTCTTCCAGCACGACGAGGTGATCGTCCACACCCCGGCCGCCCTGGCCACCGAAGTCGCCACGGCCATCACGGACTCGGTCACGGAGGCGGCCAGAATGCTGTTCGGCCCGGCCTGCCCGGTCCACTTCCCGATGCAGACCGCAGCGGTCGACACCTACGCCGACGCCAAGTAGCGGGTGATGCCCCGCCGATCACCCGAGATGCCCGCGCAAGCACGCGAAATGCCCGTTCCGGCCGCCCCCGGACCCGGGAGCGGCCGGAACGATCACCACTACGGGAACATCGGCAGCGACTGCGTTCCGACGTCCTGGTTCGGCAGGGTCTTCCCCGGGTTGCCGCGGAAGTCCGTCCACACCGGGTGCAGGCGGAAGTCCGCGCCGACCGCCGCCGCCGTGTAGTCGCCGATGAACACGCCCTGGAGTTCCTTGCCCGTCACCGCGCCCGTCGAGACGAACTGGACCTGGGGGTTCGCCGTCTGGGTCGTGATCCTGCGGACCGGGGACATGCGGTCGCCCCAGCCGGTCGCGTACGCGTAGTCCAGGCCGATGCCGCCCGGGTCGTAACCGCGCGTGTAGAACGTCACCGCGACCCGGCCGGCCAGGGCCGCGACCGCCGGGAACACCTCGTCCGCGCCCGTGCCGATCTTCACCGGCTTGGACCAGCCGTGGCGGCCGTCGGAACCGCTGAGGAAGGCGTCGCCGTTCGTCTTCACCGACTCGCCGTCGCGGTACGTGCCGTTGCGGTCGTCCGCCCAGGTCACCCACAGGTGGTCCGTCACGCGGTCGTAGGTCAGCTGCGGGAAGCTGTTGACCCGGAAGTTCTCGCCGGTCAGCGCGTTGTTGGCGACGTCTTCGTCCACCGGGAAGTCGAAGTCGAGCCCCACCTCCGCGTGCCGGAAGGTCCGGCCGCCGTCGCGCGAGGTCGCCACGACGACCGCATCGTGGTCGGCCGGCTGGTCGCACGCGGCCGTCGCGCACACCGACGTCTCGTACGCGACCTGGAGCGTCCCGTCGCGGGTGACCACCGGGTTCGAGCCGCTGCCGAACGGCGTGATCCCGCCGGAGAACCCGGTCAGGGACGGCGAAATCCGGCGCATCGGCGACCACGTCCGGCCGAAGTCGCGGGACTTCGACAGCACGATCGGCGACTCGACGAACGCGCCGGCCGCGTCGTAGGTGAACTGCGTCCAGGTCACGTAGACGTCGCCGGTGACCGGGTCGGCGGCGATCCACTCCTTGTCGTTGAAGATGTTCGTGGGCGTCGGCGTGCCCGCCGGCGTCACGCCGTCGAGGTGCAGGACCGCCGGGTCGCCGAAGCTGCGGCCGCCGTCGTGCGACACCGAAACGGCGATGCCGCTGGCGAGCTGCTGGTCGTCGGGCACCGCGGCCCGGCTGAACACCAGCGTCGCGTAGTACACCGTGTTGTGCGGCCCGAACGCGATCGCCGGGTCACCGGCGGCGTCCATATAGGACAGCGGGGCGGCCGCGCCGGTCGGGAAGTCGAGGTGCGGCAGCTGGACGTTCGCCCAGGTCCGGCCGACGTCGAACGAGGTGTAGGCGAAGCCGCCGGAGTCGTTGCGCGCCTCGCGCGTGTTGTACAGCCGGTAGTCGTTCGCCCCGGCGACGATGTTGCGCGGGTTCTCCGGGTTGACGGCGACGGTCGTCTCGTTCTGCGCCGTGCTGCAGCCGGTCTGGCTGCCGGTGGGCACGATGGTGTCACCGTCGATGACGTCGGTGTTCGGCGCGAGCGGCCGGTACGGGTTCGGCTTGCCGAGGTAGGTCTGGCAGAGCGCGGACAGCGCGGGATCGTCGCCGTCCTCGTCCTCTTCCCCTTCGGCGAACTGCTCCTTGAGCAGCGGATTCGGCACGTCGTGCCGAGCCTCCGCGGCGATCTTGTGCTTGCCGTGCCCGGGATCCACGAGCAGCGGCGACCCGGCGGCGTGCGCGGCGGGCGCGAGGACGAGCGGCAAGAGCAGTGCGGTGCAGGCGGCGAAGATTCTTCGCCTCGCGGACGAAACACCCAAGGACATCGGACAGTCCTTTCCCAGGAAGGTCTCCAGCCGACCCAGGCTTGACTTCCGTCCGGCCCCGGTCAACCGACGGAAGTGGGGAGCCGGACATTCCCGGCGTCACGCCAGGGCGTCGTCCAGGGCTTTCGTGATCCGCTTCAGCGACACCGGGTGCGCCGTCCCCAGCGTCTGGGCGAAGAACGACACCCGCAGTTCCTCGATCATCCACCGCACCTCGCGCAACGCCGGCGACGACGTTCCCGGCGGCAACGCGGCCAGCGCGTCGGCGTACTCGCGGGTTATCCACGCGACGTCCGCCGTCCGCTGCAGGTCGCGGGTCGGCTCGGAAACCAGCTTCTCCAGCCGGCGGGAAATCCCCTGCAGGTAACGCACTACGTGACGCAGCCGCGAAGCGCCCGTCTCCGTCACGAAACCCGGGTACACCAGCGCCGCCAGCTGGGCGCGGACGTCCGCCAGGGACTCCGCCGGGCCGCGCGAGGACGACAGCTGCACCTCGACGTCGTTCGCCACGCGGAGGATCTTCTCCACGTCGGTCAGCACGGCCAGCACCTCGGTGTGCAGGCCGGCCCGGACCTGTTCGAGCAGCACCTTGAAGCCGGTTTCGTCCCACTTCGGGCCGCCCGCCGACGTCATCAGGGCGTCCACCGCGCAGTCGACGCAGTCCTCGAGCAGCGCCGCCACGCTCCCGTGCGGATTCCGGTTCAGCACCAGCTTCGAGGAGTTGGACAGCGACCGCGTGATGAACTTCATCGGCGAGTTCAGGTTCAGCCGCAGCATCCGCCGCGTGCCCGCCCACATCGCGTGCTCCTGCTGGGCCGGCGTGTCCAGCAGCCGCACGGCCACCGACGCGCCCTCGTCGACCAGCGCCGGGTACGCCTTCACGTCGTGACCGCGCTGGTGGGACTCGAACACCGGCGGCAGCGATCCGAACGACGGCTTGGTCAGGCCCGCCTTCTCCAGCGTGTTGGCCGCCTTGGAGATCGTCTCCCGGACCTTCGGGGCCAGCCGCCGCTGCAACTCCGAGACGTCCTTGCCCTCGGCGACGCGGCGACCCCGCTCGTCCACCACCCGGAACGTCATCTTCAGGTGGTCCGGCACCGAAGCGAGGTCCCAGTCCGCGTACGGCACGGTGATCCCGCGCAGGGCCCGCAGCTCGCGGCCGAGCACCTCCAGCAACGGGCCGTCCGAAGGCGACACTCGCGAAAGGACATCGCGGGCGGTGTCCGGCGCCGGGACGAAGTTGCGCCGCAACGCCTTCGGCAACGACTTGATCAGCTGCGTCACCAGTTCCGCGCGCAGCCCCGGCACCTGCCAGTCGAACCCGTCCGGCGTCACCTGGTTCAGCACCGGCAGCGGGACGTGCACGGTGACGCCGTCGGCGTCCGCGCCCGGCTCGAACTGGTAGGTCAGCTCGAAGACCTGCGTGCCCTGTGTCCACGAGTCCGGGTAGTCGCCCTCGCGGACGCTGCCCGCGGACTCGTTGATGAGCATGGACTTCTCGAACGACAGCAGGTCGGGGTCGGTGTGCCGGGCCTTCTTCCACCAGCTGTCGAAGTGGCGCACCGAAACGACGTCTTCGGGCACCCGCGCGTCGTAGAACTCGTACAGCGTCTGGTCGTCGACCAGGATGTCGCGGCGCCGGGCGCGGTTTTCGAGGTCCTCGACCTCTTCCAGCAGCGCCCGGTTCTCGGCGAAGAAGTGGTGGCGCGTCTGCCAGTCCCCCTCGACCAGGGCGTGCCGGATGAACATCGCCCGCGACACCTCGGGGTCGATCCGGCCGTAGTTGACGCGGCGGTCGGCGATCAGCGGGACGCCGTACAGCGTCACCTTCTCGGTCGCCATCACCGCGCCCTGCTTGCGTTCCCAGTGCGGCTCGGAGTACGACCGCTTGACGACGTGCTGGGCCAGCGGCTCGACCCACTCGGGTTCGATGCGCGCGTTGACCCGCGCCCACAGCCGGGAGGTCTCGACCAGTTCCGCCGACATCACCCAGCGCGGCTGCTTCTTGAACAGCGCCGAACCCGGGAAGACGCCGAAGCGGGCCCCGCGCGCGCCGAGGTAGTCGCCCTTGGCCGGGTCCTTGAGCCCGATATGCGAGAGCAGCCCGGCGATCAGCGACGTGTGCACGCGCTGCGGGTCGACCGGGGCGGTGTTCGGGTTCAGGGAAATCCCGAGCGGCTTGGCCAGCTGGCGCAGCTGGCTGAAGATGTCCTGCCATTCGCGCAGCCGCAGGTAGTTCAGGTACTCGGTGCGGCACATCCGGCGGAACTGGTTGCCGGACAACGCCTTCTGCTGCTCGGCGACGTACTCCCAGAGGTTCAGGTAGGCCAGGAAGTCCGACGTCGGGTCGGCGAACCGCGCGTGCTGGGCGTCCGCTGCCTGCTGCTTCTCGGCCGGTCGCTCGCGCGGGTCCTGGATGGACAGCGCGGCGGCGATGATCATCACTTCGCGGACGCAGCCGTTCTTCGCCGCCTCCAGGACCATCCGGCCCATCCGCGGGTCGACCGGCAGTTGCGCGAGCTTGCGGCCGGTGTCGGTGAGCCGCCGGTCCGAGGAGCTGACGCTGTCGAACGCGCCCAGTTCCTGCAGCAGGCCGACGCCGTCGCTGACCTGGCGGCGGTCCGGCGGCTCGACGAACGGGAACGCGGCGATGTCGCCGAGGCCCAGCGACGTCATCTGCAGGATGACCGAGGCAAGGTTGGTCCGCAGGATCTCCGGATCGGTGAATTCGGGCCGGCTCTCGAAGTCCTCTTCGGAATAGAGCCGGATGCAGATGCCGTCCGACGTCCGGCCGCAGCGGCCCTTGCGCTGGTTCGCCGACGCCTGCGACACCGGTTCGATCGGCAGCCGCTGTACCTTGGTGCGGTGGCTGTAGCGGGAGATCCGCGCGGTGCCCGGGTCGACGACGTACTTGATGCCCGGCACGGTCAGCGACGTCTCGGCGACGTTCGTCGCGAGCACGACCCGGCGCCCGGTGTGCGACTGGAAGATGCGCTGCTGCTCGGCCGACGACAGCCGCGCGTACAGCGGCAGGACCTCGGTGCCCCGCAGGTTCGCCCGGTTCAGCACGTCCGCGGTGTCGCGGATTTCGCGCTCGCCGGAGAGGAACACCAGGATGTCGCCGGGGCCCTCGGCGCACAGCTCCTCGACGGCGTCGAGGATGCCCTGGGTCTGGTCGCGTTCGTCGTCGCCCTCGGGATCGTCGGGGTCGACGAGCGGCCGGTAGCGCGTCTCGACCGGGTACGTCCGGCCGGAGACCTCGACGATCGGCGCGTCGTCGAAGTGCTTCGAGAAGCGTTCGGGGTCGATCGTCGCCGAGGTGATGATGACCTTGAGGTCGGGGCGGCGCGGCAGCAGCTGCTTGAGGTAGCCGAGGATGAAGTCGATGTTGAGGCTGCGCTCGTGGGCCTCGTCGATGATCAGCGTGTCGTACTGGCGCAGCGAGCGGTCGGTCTGGATCTCGGCCAGCAGGATGCCGTCGGTCATCAGCTTGACCAGGGTGTCCTGCCCGGACTGGTCGGTGAACCGGACCTTGTAGCCGACGGTCTCGCCGAGCTCGGTCTTCAGCTCGCCGGCGATCCGGTCGGCGACGGTGCGCGCGGCCAGCCGGCGGGGCTGGGTGTGCCCGATCTGGCCGCGGATGCCGCGGCCGAGCTCGAGGCAGATCTTCGGCAGCTGGGTGGTCTTGCCCGAGCCGGTCTCCCCCGCGACGATCACGACCTGGTGTTTGCCGATGGCGGCGGCGATCTCGTCCTTGAGCCGGCTGACCGGCAGCTCTTCGGGGTACTCGATCTTGGGCACGCTCTCGCGCCGCGCCTGGATCCGCAGCTCGGCCCGGCCGATGTCGGCGGCGATCCGCGCCAGGGCGGCGTCACGGTCTCGCGCTTTGCGGGCACCGTCGAGCCGGCGGCGCAGCCGCTGCTCGTCGCGCGGCATCAGCTCGGGCAGGCGCGCACGCAGCGCGGGGAAGGGGGATGGCTCGGACATTCTCGGACCAAGGATAGCCGTGCGTGACGGACCGGGCCTCCGAATATCCCCGCCGCGTGACCGGGCGCACGTCGGGGGCCCGCCGCAAGCGCCCCGATGTGGCGTTCGGTGCGTTCAACGCACCCAACGCCACATCGGGGGCGTTCGGGCTCAGCCGGGCTGGCCGGGTGACTGCGGCGCCGGGGCCGCGGACGTGGTGGCGGCCTTGCGCCGCGCGACGAGCGCGTTGGCGGCGATCAACCCCGCGCCGACCAGCGCGAGGACGATGCCGAGCCACGGCTGGGCGCCCTCGACCGCTTCCTGCCCGCGGATCTCCAGCCCGATGTACGGGAGCAGCAGCGAGCCGACCCCCAGGAAAACCAGAATGCCGCCGATCCGGACCATGGCAAAACCCCTCGTGAAAGCAACAGTGGAACCACCGGTCCGTCCCCGAGCGGCCGTGGTGAGGCAGAACCGTAGCGGCCGTGGTCCCGGCTGTCGCCGGATTTGCCGTTTCGTTACCTCACGCCCGCTGCAGCGACTCCGGGCCCAGGTCGGCGAGGGTGCGGTGGCCGGACAGGCCCATCGTCAGGTCGAAGTCCGCCAGCAGACTGCGCAGGACGTGCCGGACGCCGGCCTCGCCCGCGTGGGCCAGGCCGTACACCCACGGGCGTCCCACCAGCACCGCCCGGGCGCCCAGCGCCAGCGCCTTGAGCACGTCCGCGCCGGTGCGGACGCCCGAGTCGAACAGCACCTCCATGCGGTCGCCGACCGCCGCGACGATGGCCGGCAGGGCCTCCAGCGCGCCGAGCGCGCCGTCGACCTGGCGGCCGCCGTGGTTGGACACCACGATGCCGTCCATGCCCGCCTCGGCCGCGCGGCGCGCGTCGGCGACCTGCTGGATGCCCTTGAGCACGATCGGGCCGTCCCAGTGCTCGCGCAGGAACGGCAGTTGGTCCCAGGTCCGGTCGGTGCCGGTGAGCATGCCGATCCAGCGCAGGATCGCCATGTTCAGGTCCTCTTCCGGAGTCTTCTCCAGCAGGCCGCGGAACACCGGGTCGGTGAACGGGACCGCGCAGCCCTCGCCCTTCAGGAACGGCAGGTACGCCTGGTCCAGATCGGACGGCCGCCAGGCCAGCGTCCACGTGTCGAGCGTGACGACCAGCGCCGTGTAGCCCGCGGCCTTCGCCCGGGTCAGCAGGCTCGCGCAGACGTCGTTGTCGCCGGGCCAGTACAGCTGGAACCAGCGCGGGCCGTCGCCGTTGGCCGCGGCGACGGCCTCGATGCCGGTCGAAGACGCCGTCGACAGGATGAACGGCAGGCCGACCGACGCGGCGGCGCGGGCGGTCGCGGACTCCGCGTCCGGGTGCACGATCGACTGGACGCCGACCGGCGCGACGGCCACCGGTGCCGGCAGCCCGGTGCCGAGCACCGTCGTGGCCAGGTCGCGGTCGGTGGCGCCGGTCAGCATCCGGGGCACGATCCGCCAGCGGTCGAACGCCTCCCGGTTGGCGCGGGCGGTCGCGCCGGAGCCGGCCGCGCCCGCGACGTAGGAGAACGGGCCGGGCGCCATGACCTCGCGCGCCGACGCTTCGAGCTTCGTCGCGTCGGTCGAGCACGGCGGCAGCTGCCCTCCGAGTCCCTGCAGGTAGATCTCGTTCTGGTAGCTGCCGAAGCGTTCGGTCACGGTTGCCTCCTCGCGTTCGAGGGGGCACTGTACCCGCCGGTAGTTCACCCGGCGCCGGGAAGTGACCCACGGGTAACCTGAGCCCCGTCGATGTCCCTTCGAAGGAGCAGACATGCGCGCCTACGACGTGGTCCTGTTCGGCGCTTCCGGGTTCACCGGCGGCCTGACCGCCGAATACCTGGCCCGCCACGCGCCCGCGGACCTGCGCTGGGCGCTGGCCGGGCGCAACCGCGGCAAGCTCGAGGCCGTCCGGACGCGGCTCGCGGCGATCGACGACCGGTTCGGCTCGCTGGACCTGCTCGTCGCCGACACCGGCGACCGGGCGTCCCTGCGGGCCGTGGCCGAATCGGCGAAAGTGGTGATCACCACCGTCGGCCCGTACCTGACGCACGGGGAGCCGCTGGTGGCGGCGTGCGCCGAAGCGGGCACCGACTACGTCGACCTCACCGGCGAACCCGAGTTCGTCGACCGGATGTACCTCGCGCACGACCGGCGTGCCCGCGAGACCGGCGCGCGGCTGGTGCACGCGTGCGGGTTCGATTCCATCCCGCACGACCTCGGCGCCTGGTTCACCGTGCAGCAGCTGCCCGAGGGCGTGCCGCTGACGGTGGACGGCTACGTGCGGGCCGGCGGGATGCCGTCGGGCGGCACCGTGCTCAGCGCCCTGACCATCATGTCCCGGCTGCCGGCCGGGGCCCGGGTGGCCCGCGAACGCGCGGCGGCCGAGCCGCGGCCGGCCGGGCGGTTCACGCACGCGCCGCTCGGGCGCCCGCACCGGGTCGCCGCCGCGGGCTGGTGGGCGGTCCCGCTGCCGACGATCGACGCGCAGGTCGTCCGCCGGTCGGCGGCCGCGTCCGAGCGCTACGGGCCCGACTTCACCTACCGGCACTTCGCCGCGGTCAAGCACCTGCCGGTGCTGGCCGGCGGCGTCGCCGGGGCGGGGGCGCTGCTCGCCGCGGCGCAGGTGCCGCCGGCCCGCCGGGCGCTGTCCCGGCTGCTCGCGCCCGGCAGCGGCCCGAGTCCCGAGCGGCGCGCGCGGTCGTGGTTCTCGGTGCGGTTCTTCGGCGAGGGCGGCGGCTCGCGCGTGGTGACGGAGGTGTCCGGCGGCGACCCGGGCTACGACGAGACGGCGAAGATGCTCGCGGAATCGGCGTTGTGCCTGGCGACCGACGACCTGCCGGAAACGGCGGGCCAGGTGACGACGGCGACCGCGATGGGCGGCGCGCTCGTCGACCGCCTCACCAAGGCCGGCCTCCGCTTCACCACCCTCTGACCTTTCACGCTGCTGGAATTTCACAGTCCGGCAGCGTGAAATTCCGGCGCTGTGATGAATCTTCTGACGGTCCTGCTCGCCCCTTAGCGTCGATCGGGTTCTCCCTTCCCCTTCGCGTTTCTCAAGGAGCGTCATGAGATTGCCCCAACGGTTCGCCGCGCTCGGCGGGGCGACGGCGGCGGGCATGGTGGTGGTCGGCATCGCCGTCGCCGCGCCCGCGCAGCCCGCCCCCGAACCCCCGCCGTCCGCCGCACAGGCCCAGGCCAACGCCACCGGCGCCGCCGCGAGCCTGGTCGGTGCCCGGCCCGCCGCCCTGCACGCCGGGAAGCACGACAAGTTCGTCCAGCGGGACGTCCGGTCGGCGGCCGGGCTGTCGTACGTGGTCTACGACCGCACCTACGACGGCCTGCCCGTGATCGGCGGCGACCTGGTCATCGCCACCGACGCGGCCGGCACCGTGAAGACCACGTCGGTCGCGCAGCAGCAGGCCCTCGGCGACCTCGACGTCCACGGCGCGAAGCTGTCCGCCGCGCAGGCCGATGCCGTGGCGCGCAAGCAGGTCCGCGGGCCGAAGAGCCTGCCGGGCGGCACGCTCGTCGTGGTCGCCGACGGCAGCGGGCGGCTCGCCTACGAAAGCAACGTCGAGGGCACCGACTCCCGCGGCGAGCCGAGCAGCCTGAGCGTCTACGTCGACGCCGTGGACGGGCGCGTGCTGCGGACCGTCCAGCACGTCGCCGCGGGCACCGGCACCGGCAAGTGGAACGGCCCGGCGCCGCTGCCGCTGAACACGACGAAGTCCGGCAGCACGTATTCGATGGCCGACCCGAACACGCCGAACCTGGACTGCCGCAACTACAGCAGCGACTCCGTCCTCACCGGTCCGGACGACAGCTGGGGCAACGGCACCGGCACGAACATCGAAACCGGCTGCGCGGACGCGCTGTTCGTCGCGCAGACCGAGAAGAAGATGCTCTCGGAATGGGTGGGCCGCAACGGTTTCACCGGCAACGGCGGCGCGTGGAAGATCCGCGTCGGGCTCGACGACGAAAACGCGTACTACTACAACTCGCGGCCGGCGTACGTGAACCTCGGCCACAACCCGAGCGGCGAATGGGTCGGCTCGCTCGACATCCTCGGCCACGAGATGGGCCACGGCATCGACGACTACTCGGGTTCCGGCGGCTTTTCCGGCGGCGGCACGCAGGAGTTCATCGCGGACACGTTCGGCACGGCGACGGAGTTCTACGCGAACGAGCCGTCGCAGTACGACCCGCCGGACTACGCGATCGGCGAGGAGGTCAACCTGGTCGGCACCGGCGCGATCCGGTACATGTACGACCCGTCGAAGGTCGGCGACCCGAACTGCTACTCCAGCTCGACGCCGAACGCCGAGGTGCACAAGGCGGCCGGGCCCGGCGACCACTGGTTCTACCTGCTGGCCGAAGGCAGCAACCCGGCCAACGGGCAGCCGACCAGCTCGACCTGCAACAACAGCACGATCGCCGGCATCGGCATCCGCAAGGCGATCAACATCATGCACGGCGCGGTGCAGCTGAAGACCTCCGGCAGTTCGTACCTGCGCTACCGGACGTGGACGCTGCAGGCGGCGAAGAACCTGTACCCGGACAGCTGCGCCGAGTTCGACGCCGTGAAGGCGGCGTGGAACGCGGTGAGCGTCCCGGCGCAGTCCGGCGACCCGACGTGCACCGGCACACCGCCGACCACCACGACGCCGCCCACCACCACGCCGCCCACCACCACGCCGCCGACGTCCACCACGCCCCCGGGCGGGTGCAGCGGCCAGCTGGTGCAGAACCCGGGCTTCGAGTCGGGCCCGGCGTCCTGGTCGGACCCGAACACGACCATCGGCCAGTGGGGCAGCCAGGCGCCGGCGCGCTCGGGCAGCTACGACTCCTGGCTCGGCGGCTGGGGTTCGGCGCACACGGACACGCTCACCCAGCCGGTCACCATCCCGGCGGGTTGCAAGGCGAGCCTGACGTTCTGGCTGCGCGTGTGGACGGCCGAGACCGAGAACGTGGCCTACGACAAGCTCGTCGTGTCCGCGGGGACGACGACGCTGGCGACGTACTCGAACCTCGACCGCAACTCGGCGTACGTGCAGAAGACGCTCGACCTGTCTGCGTACGCGGGGCAGACGGTCACGCTGAAGTTCGCCGGGACGGAGGACCAGTCGCTGCAGACGTCGTTCGCCGTCGACGACACCGGGCTCGCGTTGAGCTGACCCGGCGGGGCCTGCCACCTACTTTGGTGGCAGGCCCTCGTTGCGCCCGGTGCGTCCGGTATTCATGCTTACCCGGATGGAGGCGTTATCAGCGTCGGCCCCGTTCGCCGAGGCCTTCGACGTGGCGATCCGGCAGCGCGGCCTGAGCCTGGAGGCGCTGCAGCGGCGGATGGCGATCCGGGGCGCCCAGGTCAGCCTGGCCACGCTCAGCTACTGGCGCCGGGGCCGCCGGCACCCGGAGGGCCACCGCTCGCTGCACGCGGTGGGCGTCGCCGAAAGCTGCCTCGGCCTGCCCGCAAACGCGCTGACCAGCCTGGTGACGCGGCCGCGGGTGCGCCGGGCGGAGCCGTGGCCGGGCGGGGTCAGCCTGGCCAGCGCCCTCGGCTCCGAGTCCATGGACCTGGCCGCCTGCGAAGGCATCGACCTCGACGGCAACGCCCGCCTGGCGCTGGTGTCGGTGCACCAGCGGGCGACCATGGGCCCGGACCGCACCGAGCGATCGGTCCGCACGGAGCTGGTGGTGACCAGCCGCGCGGACGGCGTCGACCGCTGGGTGTCGTTCTTCCGCCCCCAGACCGGCGGAGGCCACCAGCCGGTCCTGCGTTCGGCGCACTGCTGCCGCCCAGGCCGCGTCCGCCGCGACGCGGCGTCCGAGCTGCTGGCGCTGGAGCTGAGGTTCGACTACCCGCTGCGGGCGGGCGAGACGTACGTGTTCGACTTCGAGTTCGCGTACGACGGAACGCCCCCGGAGACGAACTACCTGCAGTTCGGCGTGCGAGCCCCGGCCCGCCAGATCGTGCTGCAGGCGTGCTTCGATTCGGCGGCGGTCCCGGTGCGGTGTTACCGGTACGCGGGGGAGGCGGCTTCGCGGCCGGAGCTGCCGGTGGGTCCGAGCTCGACCAGCCACATCGCGGTGCTGGACGCCCAGCCGGGGGTTTACGGGATGTGCTGGGAGTGGGAGTGAACCTGCGCCGCCCCACCCGGCTCACGTAAGCCGCGCGGGCGGCCGGGTCCAGTTCCGTCAGCGCCCGGTCGCCGATGAGGCTGCGGGCCCAGGCCATCACCGGCTCGGGCGTCAACGCCACCAGGAGGTCTCAGCCGGCCAGCCACGGCCTCGCCCGTCCCCGGGGGGCGTCCCTAGTTGTGATGTTCAGGGACGTTGTCCCGAGTTGCGGTGACCACCGGCGGCCTTTATGTCCCACCCTAACGCCACCCTCACCCCAGGCACCCGCCTCCGGTCGGCGCGCCTGATCGTCGAGCACGGCTGGACCCACACCGACGCGGCGAAGATGTTCATGGTCGCCACCAGAACCGCGCGCACGTGGGCTGAGCGCTACCGCACCGAAGGCGCGGCCGGGATGACCGACCGCAGCAGCCGCCCGCACCACAGCCCGACCCGCGCACCCGCCCAACTCGTGCGGGCGATCGTGCGGCTGCGGTGGGCGGCACCGGTGGGCGGCACCGGCTGGGCCCGGTCCAGATCGCCGGCCGGCTCGGGATCCCGGCCTCGACGGTGCACGCGGTGCTGGTGCGCTGCCGGATCAACCGCTTGTCCCGGATCGACCGGGTCACCGGCGAACCGCTGCGCCGCTACGAACACGACCATCCCGGTTCGCTGCTCCATGTCGATGTCACCCAGTTCGGCAACATCCCCGACGGCGGTGGCCTGGTTCGCCGACCTCGGTGTCACCGTCGAACGCGAGTTGTCCGGCAACGGGGCGGCTTACCGCTCTCACACTTGGCGCGAGGTCTGCGCCGAGCGGGGTGTCACCCCGAAACGGACCCGGCCCTACCGGCCCCGGACCAACGGCAAGATCGAACGCTTCCACCGCACCCTGGCCGACGGGTGGGCCTACGCCCGCTTCTACCCGTCCGAGAGCCGGCGCCGGGCGGCGTTACCGGGTTGGCTGCACTTCTGCAATCATCATCGACCCCACAGTGCAACCGGCGGCAAGCCGCCGATCACCCGGCTGACCAACCTCCCTGGACATCACACCCAGTCCAGCATATCGGGACATGGCCGCCCAAAAGAGTGGCGGACCGAATCTGTGGACGACTCGGCCCCGGTGGATGGCTCGGTGGCCTTTCTCCGCTCACTGCGGTACCACCGACCACGAACCGCGCCTACCGGACCACAGGCGCCCTCCCGATCTCGTAGTCCGTCTCGTCGAACGCCCCCACCCGCGACCGCAGCCGCCCGGTCGAAAACGGCCAGCTGAAACTGTTCCGCCCGTTCACATCCGTGTAGTAACTCGAGCACCCGCCCGACTCGTACACCGTCCCGGGCAACGCCGCCTGGACCTCCGCGTTGAACGCCTCCTGCACCGATGGCCGCACCGACAGGGACGTTCCCGCCGAACGCAGGGTCCGGGTCACCGCCGCCACCGTGTGGCGTAGCTGGGCCTCCAGGATCATGAACGCCGACGAGTGCCCGGTCCCCAGGCTCGGGCCCAGCAGCAGGTACAGGTTCGGGAACCCGGCCACCGTCGTCCCCGCGTACGCCTGGGGGCTGCCCTTCCAGTGGTCGTCGAGGCTCCGGCCGTCGCCGTCGAAAACTCGCGAAGACACCGGCATGTCGAGGATGTGGAAGCCGGTGCCGAAGATGATCGCGTCGACCTCCGCCGAAGAACCGTCCGCTCCCAGCACGCGCGAACCCTGCACCGAGCGCACCGCCGTCGGGTGCACGTCCACATGGGACCGGGTCAGCGACCGGTAGTACGTGTTCGACATGAGCAAGCGCTTGCAGCCCAGTGTGTAGTCCGGGGTCAACGCGCGGCGCAGCGCCGGATCCCGCACCGCGAGCCGCAGGTGGGCGAGGCCGATCTTCTGCACCTGCCGCAGCAGCCACGGGTGCCGGAAGCCGAAGCCGAGCGTCTCCATCGCGCCGTATTCGGCGCTGCGCAGGGCCCGCTGCAGCGCCGGGAAGCGCCGCAGGAGAAGCCGTTCGACGCCCGGGACGTGGTGGTCCGGCTTCGGCAGGACCCACTGCGCCGTGCGCTGGAACAGGTGCAGCCGCCCCACGCGCGGCACGATCTCGGGAACGAACTGGACCGCCGACGCGCCGCTGCCGATCACCGCGACCCGCTTGCCCGCCAGGTCGTAGCCGTCGTTCCAGCGCGCCGAGTGGAAGACCTCGCCGGGGAAACCGCCGAGCCCGGGCAGGTCCGGGACCAGTGGCTCGTGCCAGGGACCGGTGCCGGCGACCAGGACCCGGGCGCGGTACGGGCCCTGTGACGTCTCCAGATCCCACCGCGCGTCGCGCTCGTTCCACTGCGCCCGGGTCACCTCCACGCCGTAGCGGATCTTCTCGGTGACCCCGAACCGCGCCGCCGTGTCCCGCAGGTAGGTGCGGATTTCGGCCTGGCCGGCGAAGGCGCGCGTCCACTCGGGATTGGGCGCGAAGGAGTACGAGTACAGCGCGGACGGGACATCGCACGCGCAGCCGGGGTAGGTGTTGTCGCGCCAGGTGCCGCCCAGCGTGTCCGCCTTCTCCAGCACGACGAGGTCGCCGACGCCGGCCTGGCCGAGGCGGATGGCCGCGCCCAGCCCCGAAGCCCCGGCTCCGACGACGAGGACCGCGAAGTCACGTTGTTCCATTTCCGGAGACTAACAGTATTCGAATACTGTCGGTACCCCAATCCCGAAGTTCGCTAGAGTGCCCGCATGCCCCGACTCACCCGCGCGGAAAGCCAGGCCCGCACCCGCGAGCAGCTCGTCGAGACCGCCAAGCTGCTCTTCCTGCGCGACGGCTACTCGGTGACGTCGCTGGAGAAGGTCGCCGACGAGGCGGGGTACTCGAAGGGCGCGGTGTACTCGAACTTCCGCAACAAGGACGAGCTCTGCCTGGCGGTGCTCGACCGGATCCACGACGAGCAGGTCGCGCTGGTCGCCGAGGCGCTGGCCGGCGCCGAAGGCGTGGACGGGCTGCTCGCGGCGTTCCAGATCTGGGCCGAGCGGAGCATCGGCGACGAGGCGTGGACGTCCCTGGAGGTCGAGTTCGCGACGAACGCCCGGCGCGACCCGCACGTGCGGGCGGAGCTCGCCGCGCGGGACAAGGCCATCCGCGACACGATCGCCGGCCTGCTCACCGGGTTCGCCGAGCGGTTCGGGATCACCCTGCCGATGTCGGCCGACGACGCCGCGACGGCGCTGCTGTCCCTGGGCATCGGGCTCGGCGTCCAGCGCGCGATCGACCCGACGATCCCGGTGAGCGTGCTGCCCGACGTCATCCGCCTCTTCGCCGGGGGCCGCTGACCGTCCTTTCCGGACGCGGGAGAGTGGTCTGGACCGTTCACGAACATGAACGAATTCCGCCTCTTGTGGAGCCCGCTGACCCTTCGCTACCGTGTCGTTACGCCGCAGCTCCACCCACACCACCCGTAACCGCCGTGTTCCGACGGCGCATCCCGCGGAAAGGGTCCCCTCCCCATGAGCAAGAAGTTGCGG
Source organism: Amycolatopsis sp. CA-128772 (assembly GCF_002904295.1). Taxonomy (GTDB): domain Bacteria; phylum Actinomycetota; class Actinomycetes; order Mycobacteriales; family Pseudonocardiaceae; genus Amycolatopsis. The sequence goes on along the minus strand of NZ_PPHG01000071.1, from coordinate 127,902 downwards.
CCGGTCCTCGTCGGCACGCTCGGCGCGGCCTCCGTCGCCGCCCTCGTGATCACCACGCCGGCCCTCTCCTCCGCCGCCCCCGCGCCGCTGGCCGCGAGCAGCGCGTCGATCCTCGCGACCGGTGACCTTTCGGCACCGGCCAAGAAGGAAATCGCGATGAAGCTGGTGTCCAGCGCGGAGAACTCGTCGCTGGACTGGAAGGCGCAGTACAAGTACATCGAGGACATCGGTGACGGCCGCGGCTACACCGCGGGCATCATCGGGTTCTGCTCGGGCACCGGCGACATGCTCGAACTCGTCGAGGCGTACACGAACTCGGTCCCGGGCAACCCGCTGGCCAAGTTCCTTCCCGCGCTGCGCAAGGTGAACGGCACGGACTCGCACGCGGGCCTCGGCTCGGCGTTCGAGAGCGCGTGGAAGCAGGCCGCGGCCACCTCGGCGTTCCAGACGGCGCAGAACAACGAGCGCGACCGCGTGTACTTCAACCCGGCGGTCAACCAGGGCAAGGCGGACGGCCTGAGCAACCTCGGCCAGTTCGCCTACTACGACGCCATCGTGATGTACGGCCCGGGCGACAGCAGCGACAGCTTCGGCGGCATCCGCAAGGCCGCGATGAAGAAGGCGAAGACCCCGGCCCAGGGCGGCGACGAAGCGACGTACCTCAAGGCGTTCTTCGCGGCCCGCAAGGTCATCATGAAGCAGGAAGAGGCCCACGCGGACACGTCCCGTGTGGACACCGAGCAGGCGAAGTTCCTCAGTGAAGGCAACTTCGACCTGCACACGCCGCTGAAGTGGAAGGTGTACGGCGACTCGTACACGATCAACTGACGTCGGCTACCGGGCCAGGAGCGCATCCGCCGTGCGGGTGTTCAGGATGCGCTCCGGCCCGATTTCCGCCTTGATCGCGCGCTCGCACCCGTAGCCCAGCCAATCCAGCTGCCCCGGCGCGTGCGCGTCGCTGTCGATCGTGAAGTCACACCCGATTTCCGCCGCCAGGCGCAGCAGCCGCATCGGGGGGTCGAGGCGCTCCGGGCGGGAATTGATCTCCACCGCCACCCCGTTCTCCCGGCACGCGGTGAACACCGCCTCCGCGTCGAACTCCGACTCCGGGCGCCCGCGGCCCACCACCAGCCGGCCCGTGCAGTGGCCCAGCACCCGCGTGTGCGGGTTCCGGACCGCCGCCACCATCCGCCGGGTCATGTCGCGGGCGGGCATGCGCAGCTTCGAGTGGACGCTCGCCACCACGAAGTCCAGCTGCCCCAGCAGCTCGTCCTCCTGGTCGAGGGCACCGTCGTCGAGGATGTCGACCTCGATGCCGTGCAGCAGCCGGAACGGCGCCATCAGCTCGTTGGCCTTCGCGACGATCTGCATCTGCGTCCGCAGCCGGTCCGGGGACAGCCCGTTCGCCACCGTCAGCCGCGGCGAATGGTCGGTCAGCACCATGTACTCGTGGCCGAGGTCGCGGCCCGCCACCGCCATCTCGCCGATCGAACTGCCCCCGTCCGACCAGTCGGAGTGGGTGTGGCAGTCGCCGCGCAACGCCGATCGCAGCGGCTCGCCGTCCGGCAGCTTCTTCTCGACGATCTTCCCCCGGTACGCCGGATCACGGCCCGCCAGCGCGTCCCCGATGACGCCGGCCGTGGCCTTCCCGATGCCCGGCAACGACGTCAGCGTGCCGTTTTCGGCCAGCTGCGCCAGCTGCTCGACGCCGGTCTTGTCGACCGTCGCCGCCGCGTTCCGGAACGCCCGGACGCGGTAGGTCGGTTCCCCCGCGCGTTCGAGCTGGAACGCGATCTCCCGCAACGCCCATGCCGGATCCATGGGACCTGTCTACCCCCTCCGGGGCAGTTGGTGCAGCTCGACGTCCACCAGCGCGCCGTCTTCGATGCGGCAGGTCTGGTACGTGCAGTACGGCTGGCGGCGGCGGTCGGTCGGCGAACCCGGGTTGAGCAGCCGCAGCCCGGACGGCGCCACCGTGTCCCACGGGATGTGACTGTGGCCGAAGACCAGCACGTCGGTGTCCGGGAACCGCGCGTCGCACCGCTGCTCGCGGCCCTGCTTGGCGCCCGTTTCGTGGATCACGGCCAGGCGCACGCCGCCGAGGTCCGCCCGGGCGATCTCGGGCAGCCGCGCCCGCAGCGCCGGGCCGTCGTTGTTGCCGAAGACGCCGATCAGCCGCTTGCTGCGCTCCTCCAGCTCGTCCAGCAGGGCGACGTCGACCCAGTCGCCCGCGTGCACCACGACGTCGGCGGCCGCAACCTCGGCCCAGACCGGCGGCGGCAGCTCGCGGGCGCGGGCCGGCAGGTGGGTGTCCGAGATCAGCAGCAGCCTCATCCGATGGCCTTCAGCACCCGGTCCAGGAACCCGCCGATGTGGTCGCGCAGCAGCGTCGCGGCGCCCTCGGCGTCGCCCTTCTTCGCCGCGGCCAGCACCGCCCGGTGCTCGGTCCACTCCTTCTTCCAGCTGGGGTTGGCCTCCCAGCCGACGACGCTGATCAGCGCCGCGCGGTCCTTGAGGTCGTCGAGGATGCTGACCAGCAGCGGGTTGCCGCAGCCGCGGTAGAGCGCGCGGTGGAAGCGGCGGTTCAGCAGGCTCAGCGCGGCCTGGTCCTTGTCCGCGATCGCCGTCGACGCCTCCTTCAGCGCCTCGCCCGCGTCCTCGAGCAGCTCCGGGTCGCGCAGTTCGACGGTCCGCCGGACGGCCTCCGGTTCGAGCACCATCCGCACGTCGTAGACGGACTTCGCGAGCTCGGCGTCGACCGTGATCACCGACGCGCCCTTGTACGGGCTGAACGTCACGAGCCCGGAGTTCGACAGCACCTTGAGCGCCTCGCGCACCGGGGTCTTCGACACGCCGAGCCGCGCGGCCAGCTCCGCCTCGACGAGCGGCTGGCCGGGCACCAGTTCCCGGGTCAGGATGCCGCGGCGGATCTCCTCCAGGACCACTTCGGTCCGGGAGGCGGGCAGGCTGAACGTCCCGGTCATGGCGCGCTCCTATGGTCGTGTCGGCACCCATTCAACCAGGCCCGCCAGATCATATATCAGATGCCATACTGGACCCATGAAGCAACCCGAGGAGCTCCGCAGCCACCGGTGGTTCGGCGGCGAAGAACTGCGCAACTTCAGCCACCGCGCCCGCAGCCGCCAGCTCGGCTACAACCCGGAAGAGCACCTCGGCAAACCGGTCATCGGCATCCTCAACACCTGGTCGGACATCAACCCCTGCCACATGCACCTGCGCGAACGCGCCGAGCAGGTCAAGCGCGGCGTCTGGCAGGCCGGCGGGTTCCCGCTGGAGTTCCCGGTCGCCACGCTGTCGGAGACCTACCAGAAGCCGACCCCGATGCTCTACCGCAACCTGCTGGCCATGGAGACCGAGGAGATCCTCCGGTCCTACCCGATCGACGGCGCGGTCCTGATGGGCGGCTGCGACAAGACCACGCCGGCGTTGCTGATGGGCGCGGCCAGCGCGGGGCTGCCCGCGATCTTCGTCCCGGCCGGGCCGATGCTGCGCGGGCACTGGCGCAACGAGGTCCTCGGCAGCGGCACCGACATGTGGAAGTACTGGGACGACAAGCGCGCCGGCCTGATCGGCGACGCCGAAATGTCCGGACTGGAACGCGGGCTGGCCCGCTCCCCGGGGCACTGCATGACCATGGGAACGGCCTCGACGATGACCTCGGCCGCCGAGGTGCTCGGCGTGACGCTGCCGGGTGCCGCGTCGATCCCCGCCGTCGACTCGGCGCACCACCGGATGGCCGCGGCCGGCGGCGCCCGGATCGTCGGCATGGTCTGGGAAGACCTGACCATCACGCAGGTGCTCGACAAGCGCGCCTACGCCGACGCCATCACCACCGTGCTCGCGCTGGGCGGCTCGACCAACGCCGTGATCCACCTGGTCGCGATGGCCGGCCGCAGCGGGATCCCGCTCGGGCTGGCCGACTTCGACGCGATCGCCCGGCGCGTGCCGGTGCTCGCGAACATCCGGCCCGGCGGCGACTGGCTGATGGAGGACTTCTACTACGCCGGCGGCCTGCCCGGGCTGCTTTCGCGGCTGACCGACCTGCTGCACCCGGACCGGCTCACCGTCACCGGCCGCACCCTCGGCGAGAACCTCGCCCAGGCGCAGGTGCACAACGACGACGTCATCCGGACGCGGGACAACCCGGTCGCCGCCGAGGGCGGGGTCGCGGTGCTGCACGGGAACCTGGCGCCGTCGGGGGCGGTCATCAAGCACATCGCCGCCGAGGAGCACCTGCTCACGCACACCGGCCCGGCCGTCGTGTTCGAGGACTACCCGGACCTGAAGAAGCGGATCGACGACCCGTCGATCACCGCGGACTCGGTGCTGGTGCTGCGCGGCTCCGGCCCGCTCGGCGGCCCCGGCATGCCCGAGTACGGGATGCTGCCGATTCCCGCGCACCTGCTCGAACAGGGCGTCCGGGACATGGTCCGGATCTCCGACGCGCGGATGAGCGGGACCAGCTACGGCGCCTGCGTGCTGCACGTGGCCCCCGAATCGCACGTCGGCGGCCCGCTGGCGCTGGTCCGCGACGGCGACCTGATCACCTTGGACGTTCCCGCGCGGACCCTGCGGCTCGAAGTGTCCGATGAGGAACTCGAGCGACGGCGTGCCGGGTGGACGGCCCCGGCGCCTCGGTTCGAGCGCGGTTACGGCGCGCTCTACAGCGAACACATCACGCAGGCCGACGAAGGCTGCGACTTCGACTTCCTGGCCCGGGCGGGCCGCAACCCGGAACCCGACGCCCGCTGAACCCGAGCGGCACTTTCACGTGAAAGTGCCACTTCACCCGTCCGTGACCGGTTCATCCCCCGTTAGGGCGAGTCGTACGGCTTGTCCGGGTGCCCCGTACGCTGACCTCGTCACCGGCGTGCTCCAGCGCCGCGTTGAAGGGGTGGAGAGTTGCCGTACGAACCGCGCTGGCCCGACTCACACGGTGAGCAGACCGACGTCCTCCCGGTCGTCCGGCCCGAACCGGAACCGGGCGCCGGCCGCACGGCGAACCGCTCCCTCCGCAAGGCCGGCTGGATCGCCGGCGGCGTGTTCGGGCTGCTCGTCGCGGTCTACGGCGTCGACCTGCTGGTCAGCCAGGGCAGCGTCCCGCGCGGGGTGACCGTGGCCGGCGTCGACGTCGGCGGGATGGGCCGCGAAGCCGCCGAGCAGGAACTGCGCGGGAAGATCGAGCCGCGGCTGACCCGCCCGGTCGCCGTCACCGCGGGCGACGTCCAGGGCACGCTCTCGCCGACCATCGCCGGGCTGAAGCTCGACTGGCCGCAGACCCTCGACCAGGCCGGCGAGCAGCCGCTTAACCCCTTCACGCGGCTGTCATCGCTGTTCTCCAGCCGCGAGGTCGGCGTCGTCAGCCACGCCGACGACGCCAAGCTCACCGCCGCGCTGGAGCAGCTGCGCGGCAGGATCGACCGCGACCCGGCCGAGGGCACTGTGAAGTTCGACGGCGTCCAGCCGGTCGCCGTGCCGCCGAAGCCCGGGCAGAAGCTCGACGTGCCGGCCGCCACCGCCGCCGTCGTCGAGAAGTGGGCGAGCGGGGAAGCCCTGGCGCTGCCGGTGACCCACACGCCGGTCCGGACCACGCCCGAAGGCGTCCAGGCGGCGCTCGACGGGTTCGCGCGCCCCGCCGTCTCCGGCCCGCTGGTGGTCAAGGGCGAGGGCAAGGACGCCACCGTGAAGCCGGAAGCGATCGCCGCGGCGATCACCTTCGAGCCGGCCGACGGCGGCGGGCTGACGCCGAAGATCGACAACGCGAAGATCGCCGAAGCCGCCGGGCCGCAGCTGAAGTCCACCGAGAAGGAGGGCAAGGACGCGACCATCGTCTTCGAAGGCGGCAAGCCCGCGGTCGACCCCTCCACCGACGGCCGGACCGTCGACTGGGACCCCAGCCTCAAGCCGCTGCCGGACGTGCTGAAGAAGGCCGACGGCCGCGAAGTCCCGGCGATCTACAAGGACAGCCCGGCGAAGGTCACCACCGACCAGGCGAACCAGCTGGGCGTCAAGGAGGTCGTCGGCGAGTTCACGACGCAGAAGTTCGCCGCGGACTCCGGCGTCAACATCCGCGTCGTCGCCCAGAAGGTGAACGGCGCCATCGTCAAGCCCGGGGAAACCTTCAGCCTCAACGGTTTCACCGGTCCGCGCGGCACCGCGCAGGGGTACGTCGAGGCGGGCGTGATCAAGGACGGCGCCCCGGGACGCGAGGTCGGCGGCGGCATTTCGCAGTTCGCGACCACGCTGTACAACGCGGCGTACTTCGCCGGCCTCAAGGACGCCGGGCACAAGGAACACAGCTACTACATCAGCCGCTACCCGGCGGCGCGCGAAGCGACGGTGTTCCAGAACCCCAACGGGTCCAGCGTCATCGACCTCAAGTTCACCAACGACTCGCCGACCGGCATCGCGATCCAGACGATCTGGACGCCGTCGTCGATCACCGTGAAGCTGTGGGGCACCAAGCGCTACACCGTCGAGTCGATCCCCGGCGCGCAGACCAACCAGAGCGACCCGCAGCCCAAGCCGGGGCCGGCCGAGAACTGCCACGCCTCGAACGGCGCGCCGGGGTTCACCACCACCGACACGCGCGTGCTCAAGGACGCCGCCACCGGCCGCGAGGTCAGCCGCTCGACCCGGACCGTCCACTACAACCCGCAGCCGAAAATCGTCTGCGGAGGGGGTCAGTGACCTCCTAACGGCCGTTCACGCTGGGCGCCCGCGACGGTACCCTGGGTGTCCATGAACGGACGCGCGGCAGGGTTCCGGGACGTCCTCGGCGTGACCGAATTCCGGGCGCTGTTCTCGGCGCAGCTGGTCTCGGTCACCGGCGACCAGCTGGCCCGGGTCGCGCTGTCGATCCTGGTGTACGACCGCACGAACTCGCCGGGCTGGGCCGCGCTGACCTACGCCCTGACGTTCCTGCCGGACCTCGTCGGCGGCCCGCTGCTGTCCGGACTGGCCGACCGGTATCCGCCGCGGACGGTGATGGTCGTGGCCGACGTCCTGCGGACCCTCGCGGTGGCCGTCATGGCGACGCCGGCCCTCCCGCTGGCGGCGGTGGCGGCCCTGCTGGTCGGCGTCCAGCTCGTCAACCCGGTGTGGAACTCGGCGCGGGCCGCCCTGCTGCCGCAGGTGCTGCCCGGCGACACGTTCGTGCCCGGGATGGGCCTGCTGATGATGCTGGTGCAGGCGGGCCAGGTCGCCGGCTTCGCGCTCGGCGGGCTGCTCGTGGCGGGCCTCGGCACCGGCGGCGCCCTCGTGGCGGACGCGGCGAGCTTCGCGGTGTCGGCACTGTTCCTGGTCGGCGGCGTCCACCCGCGGCCACCGCGCGAGTCCTCCGGGGTCCGCTGGTGGCGGCACGTGCGGGCCGGCTGGACGGTGGTGGCCGGCGACCGGCGGCGGCTCGCGCTGGTGGCGCTGGGGTGCGTGTCGGGCTGCTACATCGCGGGCGAGGCGATCGCCGCGCCGTACGCCGCCGAACTCGGCGGGGGCGCGGTGGTGGTCGGGCTGCTGCTCGGGGCGTACGCGCTGGGGAACGTGCTCGGCATGGCGGCGTTGTCGCGGATCCCGCCGGCGCGGCGCAGCCGGCTGCTGGGGCCGTTGGCGGTGCTGGCGTGCGCGGCGCTGCTGGGCTGCGCGCTGCACCCGGACCTGGCGGCCACTTTGGCGCTGCTCACGCTGTCCGGGGTGGCCAGTTCGTACAACTTGATCGCGAACACGACGTTCGTGCAGCTGACGCCCGACGCCCAGCGCGCGCAGGCGTTCGGGTTCGCGTTGACGGCGCTGCGGGTGTCCCAGGGGGTGGGTGTGGTGCTGGCGGGGCTGGCGGCGGAACGCGTGGCGCCCCACGCCGTCGTGGCCGGTGCGGGCGCGGTGGGCGTGGTGGCGGCGTTCGGTGCGGCGCACCGGTGGCGGCAGGCGCAGCCGGAGCCCCGGTGACCGGCACGCGGGCCGGTCACCGGGCACGGCTCAGGACCGCGTCCAGTCGGTCGGGCACTGCGGCAGCGCTGGCGAGACGCCGGGCCGGGTCCAATCGGTGGGCAGCTCGCGGACGGTCCAGTCGGTGGGCAGTTCGCGGGCGGTCCAGTCGGTCGGCAGCTGCCGCGTGGTCCAGTCGGTCGGGATCGCGCGGGTCCAGTCGGTGGGGAGCTGCCGCGTCCAGTCGGTCGGCCGCTGCGCGCGCCGGCGGGACGGGACGATGTTGGCGTTGGGCAGGAAGTGCGACATGATTTCTCCTGGTGGTGAGGAATGGTGCACGGTGCGTGACCGGACGGTAGCCCGACCAGCCTAGTGACACACCGCGTTCATTCGATTACAGTGACGATTTCCGCGAAGAGTTCCGTCCTGGGAAGAGGGGCGTTTCGTGGGATTGTCCGGGTCCCAAGGGCGAAAGCCCAGCTCAGAACGTCCACGATCAGGTATCCGTACGTGGGCGATGTGGAAGCTGGCCACTCCGGTGCTCGGCTACGTCCTCGTCGTCGACGCGCTGGCGTTGATCATGGTCGTGACGACGGCCGCGCTGGTGCCGCTCACGGCCCAGTCGCTGCTGTGGTGCGGCCTGATCCTGGCCGGCGAAATCGTGCACCTCGAAGCGGCGCAACGCATCGAGCGCATCCGCGAGCTGGCCGCCGACGGCCGGCCGCACATGCACCTCCAGTCGATCTGGATCTTCGCCGGGCTCCTCCTGCTGCCCCCGCCACTGGCCACTGTGGTCATCGTCGTCAGTTACGCCCATTCGTGGGTCCGGGTGTACAAACGCCGCGGCGTGATTCACCGGAAAGTGTTTTCCGGCGCCACGGTGATCCTCGCCTGCGCCACGGCGGGTGCGGTGCTTTCGGTGGGCACCGGACACGTGGCGCCGTACGTCCCCTACTTGGACGGTTTCGGCGGGATGACGGCGCTGCTGGTGTCCGGGCTCGTCTACTTCGGCCTGAACTACGTGCTCGTGATCGTCGTGATCCTGATGAGCAACCCGGGCAAGCCGGCGCGGCAGGCGTTCGGCAACCCGTCCGACGTGCTGATCGTGCTGGCGGCGGTCGGCGTCGGCTGCGGCATCGCGCTGGTGATGACGGTCCGGCCGTGGCTGCTGCCGGTGCTGATGGTGACGCCGGTGGCGCTCCACATCGGCCTGCTGCTCCCCCAGTTCCAGGCGGCGGCCCGCACGGACTCCAAGACCGCGCTGCTCGCCCCGGAGTTCTGGGTCCAGCTGGCCCGCAACGAGCTGGCCCGCGCCGCGGAGCTGTCCTCGACGGCGGGCGTGTTGATGATCGACATAGACCACTTCAAGGCCATCGACGACGGCAACGGCCACCTGGCGGGCGACGAGGTCCTGCGCGCGGTGGCGGCGGCGATCCAGAGCTCGGTCCGCGGCGGCGACTACGTGGGCCGCTTCGGCGGCGACGAGTTCGTGGTGCTGCTCCCGGGCACGACGAGCGCGGAGATAGCGTCGGTCGCGGACCGCATCCGCACGGCGATCGCCCGCGTCGAGGTCCCGGTCCCGGTGATCCGCCCGGGCAAGCCGGAGGTGATCACCGGCTTGACGGCCTCGATCGGCGCAGCGGTGTACCCGGAAACGGCCACGGAGTACACAATCCTGCTGCAGGCCGCGGACGACGCGGTGTTCGAGGCCAAAGCGGGCGGCCGCGACCGCGTGGTCCTGGCGACCGCCCGCACGGAGCTCACGCGCCCGGAAATCCCGGACGCCCTCTGACTACCAGTAGGGAGGGCGGACACCGGAAGCGGGAGCTGATACCGAGCAGGAGCCTTCATGTCTCCGTTGCTGATCCTGGCCGTGGTCTTCGGCAGCGCGATTCTGGTGGCGGTGATCGCAGCCGCGTTTTCGAGCGGGCCGAAATCCAGAGAGCCCGAGATCGAACCGGACACCTGGACCCGGGACAGAGTGGGGCGAAGGAATGATTACTCGAGCGCTCGGGTCAAGGCAACGTCGCCAGCGACTCCGCCAGCGTCGCTTCGGACAGCTCGTCGTCCACCATTTCCCCGGCCAGGTAAGCACCATAAGCCGGCAGGTCCAGGTGCGCGTGCCCGCACAGGGCCGTGAGGATCGCCTTCTCCTCACCCGTCTCCCTGCACCGCAACGCCTCCCGGATGCACGCCGCCAGTGCGTGCGTCGGCTCCGGAGCCGGGATGATCCCCTCCGACCGGGCGAACCGCACCCCCGCCGCGAAGCACTCCTGCTGGCCGATGGCGAGCGCCTCGATCAGGCCCAGCTCGTGGATGTGGGAGATGAGCGGCGACATCCCGTGGTAGCGCAGGCCGCCCGCGTGGATCGGGTCCGGGATGAACTCGTGGCCGAGCGTGTGCATCTTCAGCAGCGGCGTGAGGCCCGCCGTGTCGCCGAAGTCGTACGCGTACTTGCCGCGCGTCAGCGACGGGCACGCGGCCGGCTCGACCGCGCGGATCACCGGGTCCATCCGGCCGGCCAGTTTTTCGCGCAGGAACGGGAAAGCCAGGCCGCCGAAGTTGGAGCCGCCGCCGGTGCAGCCGACCAGGACGTCCGGGGTGTCGCCCGCCAGCTCGAACTGCTTCAGCGCCTCTTCGCCGATCACCGTCTGGTGCAGCAGCACGTGGTTGAGCACGCTGCCCAGCGCGTACCGCGTGTCCGGGTCCTGCGCCGCCTGCTCGACGGCCTCGCTGATCGCGATGCCGAGGCTGCCGGTCGAATCGGGGTGCTGCTCGAGGATCGCCCGGCCGGACTCGGTCAGCTCGGACGGGCTCGGGTGGACCGTCGCGCCGAACGTCTCCATCATCAGCTTGCGGTAGGGCTTCTGGTCGTAGGACGCGCGCACCTGCCAGACCTCGCACTCGAGGCCGTACTGGGCGCAGGCGAACGCGAGCGCGCTGCCCCACTGGCCGGCGCCGGTCTCGGTGGTCAGCCGCGTGACGCCTTCGGCCGCGTTGTAGAACGCCTGCGGTACTGCGGTGTTCGGCTTGTGCGAGCCGACCGGGCTGACGCCCTCGTACTTGTAGTAGATCCGCGCCGGGGTGCCCAGCGCCTTCTCCAGGCGGCGCGCGCGGAACAGCGGCGACGGGCGCCAGAGCCGGTAGACCTCCCGAACCTCTTCCGGGATGTCGACATAGCGATCAGTCGTTACTTCCTGGGCGATGAGCGCCTGCGGGAACAGCGGCGCGAGGTCGTCGGGCCCGAGCGGCTCGCGGGTGCCGGGGTGCAGCGGCGGCGGTGGCGGCTCGGGCAGATCGGGGACGACGTTGTACCACTGGGTCGGGAGATCGGCTTCGTCCAGGACGTATTTGGTCTGTTCAGCCATCACGCCTCCTTGGTCGGCACTCCAACTTAGGACGCTCCCGGCCCCGGAGCCAGTACGGTGACCGGGTGAGGAACCCGGTCCTGATCGACGCACCGTCCGATCTGGGCCTGCGCCCGCCGGCCGAAGGCGCGGTGCCCGGCTGTTACAAGACCCCCGGCGTGCTGCGCGACCTCGGCATCCTGAACCGGCTGGGGGCGGCCGACGGCGGTGTCGTGACGCCGGGCCGGTACGTCGGCACGTGGCAGCCGGGTGACGGTGTCCGCAACGCGGCGGCGCTGGCCGCCTACACGCGCGCGCTGGCGGACCGGGTGGCCTCGGTCCGGGCGTCCGGCGGCTTCCCGGTCGTCCTCGGCGGCGACTGTTCGATCTCCCTGGGCGCCATGCCGGCGCTGCGCCGCGCGGGCCGGTACGGCATCGCCTACCTCGACGGCCACGACGACTTCCGCCACCTGGGCATCGCCGACCACGTCGGCGCCGCGGCGGGCGAGGACCTGGCCATCACGACCGGCCGGGGCGCGAGCGACCTGGCCGACATCGACGGCCTGCGCCCCTACGTTCGCGACGAAGACGTCCTCGACCCGGCGTACGTGTCCGCAGTGGACAGTCCGGACCCGGGCGGCCTCGATCCGGACACCCTGGTTCCGGTGTTGCGGGAGCTGTTGTCCCGGCCGGGCGCGGCGGGCTTCGAGCTGACCGTGTTCGACCCCGACCCCGACCCGGACGGCCGCCAGGCCGCCCTGGTCGCCGACGTCCTGGAAAGGACCCTGCGATGACCGACCTCCCGCTGTGGCACCCGCCGTCCGGCCGCGGCCCGGGCCTGGTGCTGATCCAGGAGATCTTCGGCCTGGACGACTACCTGCGCTCGGTGGCGGCCGGCCTGGCGGCCGCGGGGTACGTGGTGGCGATCCCGGAGCTGTTCCGGCGCACGGCGCCGGGCTGGTCGTCGACGCACGACGAAGCCGGCGTGGCGGCGTCGATGGAGGTGGCGGCTTCCTTCGATCCGGCGCTGGGGCTGGCCGACGTGCTCGGCGCGGTGGCCCACCTGCGGGCGCTGCCCGAAGTTTCGGGCGGGGTGGGCGTGCTGGGCTTCTGCCTGGGCGGCTCGCTGGCCTTCGCGGCGGCGGCCGAGGGCGATCCCGACGTGGCGGTGTCGTTCTACGGCTCGAAGGTGGCGGGGCAGATCGCGGACCTCGCGCGGGTGACGTGTCCGATCCAGTTCCACTTCGGCGGCCAGGACCCGTACATCCCGCGCTCGGACGTGGCCGAGGTGGAGGCCGCGGTGGCGGCGCACCCCGGGGCCGAGATCCACGTGCAGGAGGAGGCCGGCCACGCGTTTCACAACCACGTGGCCCCGATGTTCCACCACCCGGAGGCGGCGGCGCGCGCGTGGGAGCTGACGACCGCGTTCCTGCGGCGGACCCTGCCGGCCTGACCGGGCGCTCACGCCGGTGGGTCGATACTTCACCAGGTCCGGATCTCGTCGATGCGGGCTTGTACCGCTCTTGTCTGCGGATCGTCGGGGCCGAGGACCTTCGCGAAGCCGGCGTATGCGCGCTGCAGGAGGGAAAGCCCCTCGGGGAGGTTCCCTTCCCGTACCTGAGCCATTCCGAGGCCGATGAGGGAACCGAGCAGGTCGGGGTGCTCGTCGTCCATGATGCGGCCGCGGCGCGCGACCACGTCCGTCCAAAGCCGTAGCGCCTTCGGGGTGTCGCCACCCACGAGGGCGGCCGTGGCCAGGTTGTCCCGGGAGACGAGGGTGTCCGGGTGGTCGGCGCCCAGGATCCGGGCCCGGTCGGCGGCCACCGCCCCGAGCATCGCGCCGGCCTCGTCGTAACGGCCGATGCGCAGGTAGGCGAGGCCGAGGTTGTTCCGGGTGCGGAGGGTGTCCGGGTGTTCGGGCCCCAGGAGCCTGATCCGGTCGGCCAGCAGGCTCTCGTGCTCCGGGATCGCCCCTTCCACGTCCCCGGCCGACTCACGGGCGTTGGCGACATTGCCGCGCAAGGTGAGCGTGCTCGGACTGTCGTCGCCCAGAACGCGTTCGGCGGCCGCGAGCGCGGCCCGGTGCTGCGAGAGCGCGGTCGCGACGTCGCCGGCCCCCTCGTGGGCGGCGGCCAGGCTGCTGAGGTATTTGATCGTGTCCGGGTGCTCTTCGCCCAGCACGCGTGCTGCTTCGGCGTGGACCTCCCGGTGGAGGCGGAGGGCCGTCGCCACCTTCCCGGCGGACAGGAAGGCGCCGGCGAGGTGGTCCCGGGAACCGAGGGTGGTCGGGTGACTGCGTCCGAGCACCCGTTCGAAGGCGGCTGCGGCGGCTTCGAACAGGGGGATCGCGTGGCGGACGTCCCCGGCCGCGGCCAACGCGTGCGCGAGGTGCACGCGGCACCCGAGCGTGGTCGGGTTGTCCGGGCCGAGAACCGTCTCGCTGTCGGACAGCAGTTCCCGGTAGCCGGCGATGGCCTGCGCGAGGTTCCCGATCCGGTGCTGGGCACTGGCCAGGGCGGCCCGGCCGAGGAACGTCGTCGGATGGGTGCGGCCCAAGACCACTTCGCAGTCCGCGACGATCTGCCGGTGCTCGGCGAGGGCGTCCGCTGTCCGCCCCGCCGACAGGGTGGCCTCGGCGAGCCGCCTCCGGCCGTCGAGGGCGGCGGGGTGGAGCGGCCCGGAGATGCGGGTGCGGATTCCGAGGGTCGCCGTGTAGCCGGCGATGGCTTTCGCGGAGTCACCCGCCGACAGGTGGGCGTCGGCGAGGTCGTCGCGGGCCGTCAGCGTATCCGGGTGTTCGGGGCCCATGACCCGCTCGAAGGCGTCGGCGGTCGCCTGGTGCAGCTCGACCGCGCGGACCAGGTCACCGAGCTGCGCGTAGGCCGACGCGAGTTTGCGTTGCGACGTCAGCGTGCCGCGGTGATCGGGGCCGAGGACCCGGCGGCGCCGATCCAAAGTGGACTCGTAGAGCGGGATGGCGCGGGTGAAGTCCCCTTTGGACTCGTAGCAGGCGGCGAGGCTGCTGCGGCAGGTGAGGGTCGTCGGGTGGTCCGGACCGAGCACGCGCTCGTACCGGGCGAGCACGGCCTCGGTCAGCGGGATGGCCCTCGCCAGGTCGCCGGCCGAGTGGTAGGCGACCGCCAGGTTGTTGCGGACGGCCATGATTTCGGGCGAATCGGGGTCCAGGGTCCCGTCGCCGCCGGCGAGGATCTCCTCGGACATCCGGATGGCGCGGTCGAGCTTGCCCGCTGCGCTGTAGGCGCTCGCGAGGTTGCCGCGGGCCGTCAGCGTCGAGCGGTCCTGGTCGCCGAACACCCGCCGGGTGCTGTGCACGCAGCGTTCGAGCAGGTCGGTGGCACCGGCCACGTCACCCTGGTCGCGCAGGAAGCCCGCGGCGTCCGCCAGGAGCCGGCAGGTGTCGGCGACGTCGGTTTCCGCGCCGGCGAACCCGAAAAGGGCCTGCGCGTGCGGCAGGACGGCCAGGTAGCGGGCCCGGCATCGCGGGTCGCGGAAGTCCTGGCCGTCGACGTGCTCCCGAAGCCGGGTGGTGGCGGCGATCCGGGCGCCTTCGATCAGCTCCGGCCGGCGATGGGGATCGGCGGGGTCGGGTGTGCGCGTGACGGCCTGGACGAGCCGGTGGACGGCGATGTCGCCGGCGGAAAGCTTGATCATGCTGAAGGCGTGGAGCCGGCCCAGCGCGTCGAGGGTGTCGGGCCCGTCGCCGTCGAACAGCTCGCGCGGGATGCCGGCCGAGGCGTACCAGGCGAGCTGCCGCAGCAGGGTCCCGGCGGCCGGCGTGTCGGCGAGGCGGTCGAAGGTGACGTGCCAGACCCGGGCCATGGTCCGCTGCGAGTCCCCGCCTTCCCCGGCGGCGGCGAACATCCGGGCCGGGTACCGGGCGAGCAGGTCGAGGTAGGCGGACGCGGTGATCCGGGTCTGCGCGAGGTAGGCCCCGGCCTGCTCGACGGCGAGCGGCAGCCACCCGAGCTCCGCGCACAGCCGGGTGGCGGCCGGAACCCCGCCCTCGGGCCACTCCGCGACGACGACGCGCGTCAGCAGTTCTTCGGCGTCACCGGCCGGCAGGACATCGAGGGCCAGACTGGCCAGGCCCCGCCACCCGGTGCGTTGCCGGGCGGTGATGACGACGGTCCCGCCGGAGACGCGGCCGAGCAGTTCCCCGGCGTCGGCGGGGGTGGCGAGGTTGTCCAGCACGAGCAGCCAGTCACCGGCGCTGCCGAGCCACCGGATCGCCGATTCGACGCGCTCGCCGAGGGACACCCCGGCGGCCTCGGGCGCCAGGGCGACGGCGAGCTCGGCCAGCCCGCTCCGGATGGCGGCGGAGCTGTCGGCGGTGATCCACCAGACGAGCCGGTAGCGCCCGGCGTGCAGCCGCGCGTGTCGCGCCACGAGGGTACTTTTGCCGACCCCGCCCAACCCGTGCACGACCGCTCGCTTCTCCTGCGCGAGAAGGCGCTCGAGCTCGGCAAGTTCCCCCTCACGCCCGACGAACAGCCGAGCCGCGGCGGGCACCCGCCCCGCGGCCGGCGTGGTGTCGGCGCGCGGAGCGTGGAAGTGCACGCCACCGGTGATGGTCCCGGCCTGGACGACGGATCCGGACACGAAGCCACCAACGGCGTTCACGACCTCGGGGGGCTCAGTCACCGTGCGAGTATCGCGTCCGCGCGGGGCCGGGCACCAGACCTGGAGGCGGCGATCGATCGGCTCTGTCCGGAGGTCGTGGCCGAGCGCAGGCTGGGCTATCCCTTCTCCGTTTCGAGCCGTTCAGCCGCGTCGAGCAGGTATTGCGGCAGCTTGGACCGCGCGTCGAGCACTTCGACACCCAGGACCCGTCCGTCTTCGTCGAAGTCCAGGTTGACCATCCCGCCGACTTCGAGGGGATCACAGGCGTACATCCGGGCGACGCTGCGGCTCTCCCGCGGGTCGGTGAAGTAGATGTACGCCGCATCGGCTTGCTGGTCGTAGGTGACCCTGACGACGGCCATGGCTAACGGCCTCCCTGCAGGCGGCGGATGTAGGCACCGTCGACGTTGGTCATGACCGTGTTGATATTGCCGTCGATGGTCTTCGCGATGAACACCTTGGAACCCGGATCGTAGTAGCCGCTCTTCCACACCCCGTCGTGCTGGTACGTGAACGGCTCTTTTCCGAGCACGGCCCGGGCTTCCTCCACGGACACCCCACGCAGCTGCAGCCGCTGCAGAGCATGCTTGGTGAGGCCGAGGGCGGCATCGCCGGCCCCGGCGACCTCGGGCCCCGCCTTGGTGATGTCGCCGATTCCCTCGCAACTGCACGATTCGGCGTGCCCGTTGAAGTAACCGCCGCAGTTGTGCACGAGTACCGGCGCGGTTCCGGCGAGCACGTAGTACGTGTGGACGCCGTCGACCGTGAGGTTGTACGTCCGGCGGGAGGCCGGGTAAGGGTGCACCGAGCCGACGGTGATCCGGCTGCCGCCGGGGGTTGCGAGCTGGTCGTCGGTGGCCAGGTCGGCCGCGTCCTTCCAGGCGTGGGCCGTCGCGTCCCAGAAGGGGTGGTGCGCCGTGGTGACCACGGTCTGCAGGCCCTCCGGCGTCCGGACCGCGACGTCGACGAAGTCGTGGTCCTCGTCGGTCACGTGCAGTGCCGTCACGACGTGGTGTTGCACGACCGTGTCGTCGGGCTCGGCGTTCTCGACCTCGTCACCGACCTCGACCTGCTCGATCGGCTTGGTGCTGCCGTCGGCCAGGAGGACCGGGGTGGAGCCCGCGAAACTGTTCGGGCAACCGGTCCGGGCGCCGGCGGCTTCCTCCCCCGCCGCCGTCTCCGCGCCCGCCGCCGCCTCCGCGGCGGAGCCGACGCCCATCGCGCCGAGCATCAGCAGGTTGGTCAGGTCGTCCATGACCATGTCGTCGAAGTTCTTCTCGTCCACGCACTCGTCGAGGTGCTCGACGCAGTACGTCGCCGCGATCACCTTGGCGCCTGCCGTGTCCTGGCCGTGCTCCAGCAGGTAGATCCACGCCATGCGGCAACCGCGCTGGCCGAAGCACGCCATTTCGTCGCCGGTACCGGTGGCCGTGTTCCAGAACGGGCGCGGTCCGTCGATCTGCTGGGCCAGCGACGACCAGAGGCTGATCAGGCGCTGGGGATCGTCGGTGACCGGGGAGTACTTCTTGACGTGCCCCCGGACGACCTCCCGCTGCTTGCTGCACGCCGAACCGCGTTTGCAGCCGCTGTTGGCGGCGATGTGCCGGAAGCTGTCGATCGACTGCTGGCTGTACCCACGCTTCTTCATGAAGTAAGCGCGGTTGTCGACGTAGTTCGGGTCCGACATCGCCTCGCCCGTGCCACACAGGACGCCGTCGGGGCCGCACTCCGCGCCCCACATCATGCCGGTCGGGTCGCTGAACGAGATCGGGCTGTTGTTCCCGTAGCTGTAGGCGTTCAACGCCTGCGGGTTGCCCGTGTCCAGGATCGGGTCCGCGGTCAGGAAGCGCCCGGACACCGGGTCGTAGTCGCGCGCACCCAGGTGGGTCAGCCCGGTCGTGTTCCGGTAGCCGTCCACGAAACCGTGCTTGTCCGGCCACGTCGACGGCGGTGCTCCGCGGCTGGTGCCGTACGGGTCCTGCCAGCGCTTGGACACCACGAGGTTGCCCGCGTCCACCGTGGCGTACGTCGTGCCCTGGTGATCGGCCAGTTTCCAGCTCAGCCCCGTCGAGGACAGGCGGGTCGCGATGACCTGGCCGTTGTAGGTGTAGAACCGCGTGCCGGACGCGAAGAGGCCGCCCGTGGGGACGAACAGCTCCATGTCCCCGATCGACAACGTCGTGCCGCTCGGGTCCTTCGTGATCAGCAGGCTGCCGTCGGCGTCGTAGAGGTAGCTGCTGTCTCCGCCGTTGGCCTCCTTCGCCGTGGCGACCCGGCCTTCGGCGTCGTAGGTGAACGTCTGCGCCGAGCCGGCCGGGCCGCGGGACTTGGTGCTGCCCGCGTCGGTGTAGTCGTAGGCCGAGCTCGACGTGCCCGACGGCCCGGTCGTGGTGACGGCTTCGACCGCGTGCGGCCGCTGAGCGCCGGGAGCCGGGTACGTCGAGGCCGTCGTGATGTCGCCCGTCGGGGTGTGCTGGACCTGGGTCTTGCGGTTACCCGTGTCGTCCAGGGTCCAGGATGTCCAGTACGGTGCCGCGCCGTCGATGGCCGCCGTTGTCGGCTGGGCCGCGCAGTCGCCCGACGACGGGGTCCACGCCTCCGTGAGGCGCTGCAGGTAGTCCTGGCGGAAGCACTGGACGTCGGCCTTCGCGTCCGGTGGGGTGTCGGCGATCTTCGTGACGTTGCCGACCTGGTTGTAGGTGTAGCCGCGGTTGGCGATCCAGTAGTCCGACGACGTCGAACGCTGCGCCTGGACCGTCTTGAGCTGGTTCGTGCCGTCGGCGTAGGTGTTGGTCACCGAAACCTGGTACGGGCTGAGGTCGTCGTTGAAGTTGGTGCGCAGCACCTGACCCAGCGGGTTGTACGACGTCGAAGAGACCAGGGTCGTGCCGCCGCCCGAGTCGTTGGCGGCCAGCATCGTTTTCGGCGCGCCGTTGTCGTAGTAGGTGAACGACAGTTCCTCGGCCGGCAGGCCACCCGCCGCCGGCGTGTTCATCGTCCGCACGGCACCGGTGTTCGCGTTGTAGGTGATCCCGAACTGGTAGGAGTTCGAGAGTCCCTTGTCGCCGGGCGGGATGGTGACCTTGCTGCCCGTGGGCCGGCCGGCGGTGTCGTAGCCGGTGGTCTCCTTGGTGTAGGCCTTGGTGCCGGCGAACCGGGTCGAGCCGGTCGGCTGCCCGGGCAGCAGGGTGTCGTAGGTCCAGCCGGCGATCTTCGTGCCGGTGAGCGCCGGGCCGTCGTACTCGGCCGTCTTGCGGCTCAGGTTGTCGTAGGTGTAGCTGATCAGGCGCTGGCGCGCGTCCGTGGTGGTCAGCAGCCGGCCCGCGGCGTCGTAGGTGAACGTCGTGCGGCCCGTGTCCGGGTCGGTCGTCGCGGTCTTGCGGTCCTTCAGGTCGTACTCGAAGGTCCAGACGTTCTTGCCGGTCGTGTCCGTGACCGTCGCCTGCTTGCCGCTGCGGGTGTAGGTGTAGGTCGTGGTGTCCGCCGGCGATCCCGGCGTGTACTTCGTCGGATCCTTGTACTGCAGCAGCCGGACGGTCTGGCCGAGCCCGTTGGTGACGGTGGTCGACGCGGTGCCGCCGGCCGGCGGGATGGTGGTCGTGCGGTCGCCGTCGGGGATCGTCGTCGTCCGCCACTGTTCGACGGCGTGGAGCAGGTACGCGCTCGTCCGCGGGCTGCCCGCGCTGTCGAAGGTCGCCAACGTCGTGTTCGGGACCGACGCGTCATCGGTGACATACAACGTGGCCGACGGGGCCCCGCTGTTCCAGTAGGCGTTGTGGGTCTTGTACGTGCGCCCCTGCGAGTCGTAGAAGGTGTCGGTGATGATCCGGCCGGGGCCGTCGTCGGTGCGCGGCGCCTGGGTCTGGATCGTGCGGCCGAGACCGTCGACGAGGCTGTACGAGGTGGCGTACTGCCCGTTCGCCAGCAGGCTCTGCGTGGTCACGTTGCTGACGCCGCCGGAATTGCGGACGCTGTAGCTGTAGATGACGTCCGCCGGCCCGTTCTGCGCCTTGCTGTGCCCGGGTTTCCACACCGACAGGACACGGCCGAGGGCGTCCTGCGCGGCGTCCGTGCGCAGCCCGCTCGCGTCCTTGCTCGCGACGGTGCCGCCGGAAACGGCGTCGAGGTACTTCGTGGAGGTGAACTTGGGCGCGCCGGCGGCCGATGTGACCGGTGGCGTCGTCGTGTCGACCTGCGTGACCGGGCCGCCCTCGGCCGGGGTGTAGGCCGTCGTGCTGGTCAGGCCGAGGGCGTCGGTGGCGCTCACGACCCGGCCGTACTTGTCGTACACCGTCGTCGCGGCCGGGGACTTGAACTTCTCCGTGCCACCCGCCGGCCAGTCGTCGAGGCTGTCGATCCGGGTGATGTTCCCTTCGGTGGGCGCCGCGCCGAAGGCCTGCTTGTCGTAGTAGGTCCGGGTGTCGCTGATGATGTTGCCGGGCCCGGGCGGGTTGGCCTTGTCGTCGCAGGCACCCGAGATCTTCTGCACCTGGCTGGAGGAGTTCAGCAGCCAGCCGGTGGTGTTCTCCAGGTAGGTGGTCAAGGTGCAGCTGGTCTGCTGGGGGTCGCCGGTGTCGCCTTCGGTCTGCACCGCGGTCGCGAGCCCGTACTTCCCGTGGGTGGTGTGGGTGCGCGACACCCGCCAGGTGCTCGTGGTGTCCAGCCAGGTGCGGGTCCGGGTGGTGTCGGTGTCGGTGTACGCGGCGGTGCGGCCGTCGGCGTCGGTGGCCGTCGCGCCCGACACCCACGGCTCGGTCAGGGTGCCGCCGACGACCTGGCCGTCCCGGTAGCTGACGGTCTCGCGGGTGACGCCGGCGGTCTCCTTGCGGTCGGTGACCGACTCGTGCCAGTTCGGGCTGGTGACCGTCGCGCCTTCCATGCCGCGCAGGTAGAACGTCTCGGTGGTCACCGGCGGGCCGGACGGGTCACCGCCCGCCGGGCCGAGCCCGGTGGTCGTCTTGACGTCGCCGTAGCCGCGCCACTGCGACCACGTGCGGTACTTCGGGTCGCTGAACGGGTCGTCGTCGTAGTGCCAGGCCGCGCCGCCGAGGTAGTCGTAGTGGGTCACCTTCTGCTGCGGCTGCTGCGTGGTGTTCGCGTCTTCGATGACGTCGGTGACCTGGAACTTGGTGAAGTAGTCCAGCACCGGATCGGTCGCGCCCGGCGGGTTCCAGTACACCGGGTAGCACGACAGGGTGTTGTTCTTGAGGTTCGCCGGATCGGGCATCGGCCCGCCGGGCCGGCACTCGGGGTCGGCGTACTTGACCGTGGTCGTCCCGCCCTGCGGGGTGGTGATCGCGTCGATCCGGTTGCGGGTCAGCGCGGTGTACTGGGTACTCGCGTTGACCCGGTTGGCCATCGGCTTCGCGTGGAACGTCGTGGCGGGCAACGTGATCGCCGGGCCGACGGTGTTCGGGCTCGCGATCTTGCCCGTTTCCGTGATCGAGTCCAGCCACAGCGCCGTCTTGTTGCCGTCGGTGGTGGGCGGGAAGGACTGCGCCAGCGCCCATTCGCGGACGGGTTTCCACCCCGCGCCGCCGTCGGAGACCTGGGTGGTGATCTTGGTGTAGCGCTTGCGGGAGAAGAACGAGGGCGAGTTGTAGACGCAGACGGCGCCCGCGGCGCAGATCGTCTCCGAGGGCACGTCCGGCCACGACGTCGCCGTCCCCGAGTTGAGCTGGCCGGGGTCACAGGTGATCGTGCCGCCGGGGAAGCAGCGTTCGGCCGTGTCGAACAGGACCTGCGCGGGTGCGTGGCCGAAGGTGTCGCCGACCTTGGTGTTGAAGCCGTATTCGATCTTCTGCAGGTAGCCGCTGCGGGTGTAGGGCGTGCCGGGGTTGTTGGCGGTGGTGGCGTTGCGGTTCAGTCCGTAGTGGTTCGTCTCGGGCTGGTAGTAGTACGCGACCGCGTTGCCGCGGGGATCGACGACGTAGTCGAGGTTCCAGCGCCACGCGCGGTTGCACCAGGACGCGGCGTAGGTCGTGGCGTTGCACGGCTCGAGGTTGTTGTTGCCGAAGACGGGGGCGGTCCACGTCGACTGCGTTTCCGCCTTGCCCGCGGCCCAGCCGGGCAGGTGGTTCAGGCCGAAGAAGTACTGGATGCCGTCCGGGGTGGTGACCTTCCAGTACTCGCCGAACTTGTCGCCGTTGGCGCCGCCGGTGAGGCGTTCGACGCGGGTGCCGTCGTCGTCCTTCGGGTGCCACGTCTGGCTGGTCTTGTCCAGGATCAGGTCACCGTTGGCGCCGGCGAACGAGATGGTGGCGTTGTCGTTGTACCAGCAGAGGTCGCCGGTCTTGGTCTGGCCGTTGTTGCCGCCCAGGTCCTGGCTGCAGCTCTTGTAGCGACGTTCGATGAACCCGCCGCCCGAGAGGCTCCAGCCGTCGCCGACACCCGAGGCCTGGTTGTTGGTCGCCGAGGTCAGCCCGTCCACCGAGCTCGAGGAGTAGTTCAGGCTGATCGACGGACCGGTCCCGCCGAGCGCCGCGGGCGTGCCGATCGGGTAGGAGTAGTCGAAGTCCGCCGACGAGCCGCCCGCCGACCAGGAGCCGGCCGGCTTGAGGTCGGTGGCGCCGAAGTCGCCACCACCGCTCTTGGTGTCGGCTTCCGCGGCCACCAGCATCGAGGTCGCGGCCTGCTTCTCCCCTAGCGTGACGTCGGCCGCGACGTGCCGGGTCTTGGTGTCGTTCGCGGAAGCCAGCGGGGTGCCGACGTGGCATTCGGCCTTGTCCGGCGTCGTCAGCAGGCACGACGGGTACTGCACGAGGTGCAGGCGGCCGCCGAAGTCGCCGCCGTAGGCGTCGCCGAACGACCGGTAGTCGACGTCGACGTTCACCGGCCCGCCGGTGTCACCGAGCACCGGCTCCACCTTGACCAGCACCCCCTTGATCCCGGTCCTGGCCGTCGCGGCCTGGTCCAGGGTGCTGATCCGGACCTTGCCGGGGGTGTGCCGGGCCGCCGCTGCCGCCGCGTGCGACCGGGCCACGGCGACCGCCGGCCCGGCCGGCGCCTTCGCCCCGCCGCTCGCGGGAAGATCGACATCGGCCGTGGCCGCCGCCGGCCAGCTGACCTTCGCCGGGCTGCTCGCCCCGGGCGGCGCCACGGGCTTCGCACGGAAGCCGCCGTCGACGCCGTGCACCGAGCTGGTCTGCTGCAACGGGGGCAGGTCCCAGCCCAGTCCGTGCCAGCCGCCGGCCGCGGCCTCCGCCGCCGCGGTCTGGGCCGAACCCAGCAGCACGACGGCGAGACCGAGGGCCAGGGCCCGTCTGCCTCTGCCGAAGCGCACGAAGCCACGCGAGTGAGTCATGTCTGCCTACCTAGGTGTGGTGGGCGCTCGACGCGCCGAAGCCGGTGCTAGTGGGTGACGCCGAAGAGGTTGCCGGGGTCGTCGGCCCGCTTGTCGAAGGTGATCGCGTCGACCCCGCGGAGCCCGGAGTAGACCCGCACGCCCGCCAGGCCGCCGTACCAGACGTCGCTGCGCTGACCCGTCCACACGCCGTGGCCGAGGGTCAGCGGGACGCCCGCGTCCCGGGCCGCCACCCCGCCGCCGTCCGGCGTGTTGACGTAGAAGCCCTGCTTCACGCCGTTGACGTAAAGGGCTTCGTACCCCGTCGAGGCGTCGTAGGTGGCCGTCAGGTGCACCCAGGTGTTGTCCTCGGCCACCGCGTCGCTGAGGACGAACCGGCCGTCGGCCCCGGAGGCGGCGTACGGCGCGATCAGCAGGCTCCACCGGCCGTGCAGCGTCCCGGACGCGTCGGCCCACGGCCGGTAGCCGAGCAGGAAGGGCGAGTACTGGGCGTCCCCGGCGCCGACGACCGCGCGCGGTGACGAGTCGACCGGTCCGCTGGCCGCCGCGTCCGCGGCCGTCCACGTGTGCTTGACCCACGCTTCGACCGTGAACGACTTGTCGGTCCGCAGGTTGGCCGGCCGGGGGGTCGCGACCTCACCGCCGTTGATGGTGAACTTCGCCGCGCACGCAGCGGGGTTGCCGGCGGTGTCCGTCTCCAGGCCCAGCGAGACCTCGCCCGACGGCGTGCCGGTGGTCTGCGTGACCGAGTCGTAGTAGCTCAGCGGCCGCGTCGCGGCGATCTGGTCGTCGCTGAGGCTCTGCGCCCAGATCCGGCCCTGGTCCAGGACCCCCTTGAACGGGTTCGTCCCGCCCGGTCCGGCGCCGAGCAGCAGGGGCCCGTACGCCGTCCAGGACGTCGTGACGGGCGCCTCGGCCTCGCGCACCCCGTCGACCGACAGCCGGATGCGCATCGTGTTCCGGTCGAAGACCGCGGTGAGCAGCGTCCACTTCCCCGCCTGCGGCACCGACGTCCCGGTCGCCCACACCATGGACGCCGTGGCGTCGTCGGCCGGGGACGCGCCGAACGCCCAGCGGTTGGCTGCCTTGTCGTAGCGCAGCGCGAAGTTCGCCGCGTGCGCGCCGGCCTGGGACAGCACCAGGTAACCCGCGTTCAGGTCGGCGGGGTTCACCCAGGCGGACACGGTGTACGAGCTCGCCGTGTCGACGACCGGCCCGGCGGTGGTGCCGTAGCCGGTGGTCCCGTCGAGCTGCAGACCGCCACCGCCGTGCCCCGGCACCCAGGCGTGACCGCCCACGATCGTCAGGTCGTTGCCGTAACCGGTGGCGTCGGTGGCGGTGTTCCCGCTGGTCTGCCCGAGCGCCCAGCTCGCCTGCAGCGACGGGACACGCGAGGTCGCGGAGATCAGTTCCGGGCCACAGCCTTCGGCGAGGCCGTAGTTCGCGAGCGGGACGGCCACCCCGGCCAGATCGTGCACGTCCTTGCCGGACAACGTGCGCTGCCAGATCTGCAGGTCGTCGAGCTGGCCGTGGAAGAAGTCGGCACGGGTCCCGGCCCACTTCGTCGCGCCCAGCACCGCCGGTCCGGTCGCGGCCCACGGCCGGGTGATCACCGTGCTCTGCTTCACGCCGTCGACGTAGAGCGTGGCGACCTGAGTCGACGCGTCGTACGTCGCCGCCACGTGGGTCCACACCCCGGTTCGGGGCGGTCCGCTCGAAAAGGCCCAGTCGGCCGCCGGGGTGGCCGAATCCCCGGCCGTGACGCGCATCGCCCAGGCGTTGCTTTCCTTGTTGTACTGCAGCGCGAACGGCATCGACTGGGTGCCGTCCTGCGCGATGACGGTCTGCGAGTGCGTCGTGTCGGTGAGCTTCGCCCAGGCCGCCACGGTGAACGACTTCGACGGGTCGAGCGGGCGGTCGCCGGTCTGGGCGTAGCCGCTGGTGCCGTCGAGCGTGATCGCGCCCTTCACGCCGTCGCTGTAGCCGGCCGTGTCGGGGTGGGTCCAGCCGGTGCCGTGGTCGTAGCCCGCACCTCGGGTGACGCCCCCGGCCGTGGTGGCCGGATGCGTGGGCAGCGTCGCGTTGCCCGGTGTCGACGAGGCGCTGTCGACCAGGGTCGTCCCGGACGGTTCGTCGGCGCCCCAGGCGCCGACCAGGTTCTTGCCGGGGGTGAGCGGCTGGACGTGGTAGGAGCAGGAGGGCCCGTCCAGCGCGGGATTGGAGTCGGGGATCACCAGGCAGGTCCCGTCGGGGCTGGGCATGCCCGCCTTGTTGACCGACTTGACCTTGATCAGGTTCTGGTTCCCGTTGACCGCGCTCGTCTTCAGCGCGGCCGTGGCGACCATCCTCCCGTTGGCGTCCGTGCCCTGCACCGCCGGCGCGGTGGGCGAACCCTGGGTCTGGGGCTCGGAACCGTCGGTGGTGTAGATGAAGTGGTCGATGTCGTAGAGACCGTCGGTCGCCATGTAGGTCCACACGCTGAAGTCGGCCGCGTCCCCCTGCACCTTCGGGTCCGTCCACGACGCCATCGCGAGGTCCGGCGGCAGTGGGACCTTGGTGTCCACGGTGAACTCGCAGTTGCCGACCCAGTTCGACCACAGCTCGCCGTCGGTGGCCTGCATCGACCAGTTGTAGATGCCGTCTTCGTTGATCCACCCGGCCGGGACCGCGGCGAGCTGGGCCGTCGCCTGCTGGTTCGGGCCCGCCGTCCCCACCGGGACCAGGTTGGCGGCGTTCTCGTGGACGTAGACGTTGTGGCCCAGTGCGCCGTAGGCGAGGGCGAACTTGCCGTAGACCGTGCCACCGTCCGGATCGGACAGCCGGCCCGAGATCTGCGGCGTCTTCGTGTA
The DNA here is from genome assembly GCF_002904295.1 of Amycolatopsis sp. CA-128772. GTDB lineage: Bacteria > Actinomycetota > Actinomycetes > Mycobacteriales > Pseudonocardiaceae > Amycolatopsis. The sequence continues at coordinate 101,821 of NZ_PPHG01000071.1, read as the reverse complement.
GACCCACGGCCGGTTCGGGCCGCTCGTGCACGGGAGCGCGCCGTTCTGCATGGACAGGCTCGCCGGCGAGTTCGGGTAGGAGTCGTAGTTCACCGCGAAGTACGGGTTCAGGTCGAACCGCCGCCACGCCGCCATCCCGTCGGCCTCGTTGGCCGCCGCGAGCACGAACCACGTGCTCGACCACCGGTTCGCGGCAGCGTCCTTCGCCGCCGAAGTGGCGTCGAAGATGCCCGACACGTCCGGCGTGTCCTGGCAGTTCGCGGTGTTCATGGTGGACACCTGGTAGCTCCAGCCCGGCTGCGCGGCCCACGTCGTGTCGGGGCCGGCGGGGTTCGACAGCCACAAGCCGGTCGGCCGGGCGTCCCCATCGCACTTGGCACTGTGCTGGACCTTGGTGTTCAGCGTGGCGCGGTGGACCACCGTGCCGCCGAGCCGGGCGGAGTTCATCTGGAGGTAGGACCGCGACGTCCCGGCCCGGTCGTAGTTTTCGTAGCCGGCCTTGAGGTTCGAGAGGTCCCCGCCCGTGGCGTTCCAGTTCTTCGCGCCCGGGTAACCGGACTGGACCACCACGTGCGCCTGGTTCCCGCACGAATCGCACCAGCTGTCCGGGTCCAGCAGCACCGGGTACCGGGTGGCCGGGTCGGTCAGGAACGCCTGGTCCGGGGTGATGGTCACCTTGTCGCGCGTCAGGGTGACATCCATCACCGCCTCGCGCCGGCCGCCGCCCTCGCCGAGTTCCCGCTCGGCGGGCGAGCCGTCACCGGAGGAGTCCCACATCCGCGAGGCGTCCCCGGAGAAGACGACCTGCCCGGCGGTGTCCTTGACCTCCAGCCCGTCGGTCGGGGCGGCCTGCGCCGGGGTGCCGCGGCCCTCGCCTTCCGCGACCGAGACCGTGGTGTTGCGGGTGTGGAGGCCGAACGGGATCTCCCGCAGGGCGGGGTTCTTCGCCGCCTCCGGCGTCTTGATGACCAGGTTCTGGGTGAAGCCCTCGGGACCGGCCTGCACGGTCAAGTCGACGCCGGGGAGCACTTCGGCGTAGGTAGCGGTGTCACCCTCGAGCGCCGGCGCCGGCAGGTCGGCCGTCCACTTCAGACCGATTTCCTTGCCGCCCTGCCCCGCCTGCACGATGGGGGCGGCCGCCGAGCCGGCGCCACCGGGGTTCAGCTTGACGTCGACGGTGACCGCTTTCGGCCCGATGGTGCCGTCCGCCCGGTGCACCAGGGTCGTGTCGACCGGCGTCCACGTCCCGGCCTGCCTCACCCGGACCGGGTGGACGTACTGGGTCATCGTCCACGAGCCGTCCGGGTTGGCCAGCGTCTGCGAGGTTTCGGTGGTCTCCGACGTCACCTCGACCGGTTTGCCACCCGCACGGGCGTAGGCGGCCGCGGTGATCTCGTCGGGAGCCGCCCCCGGAACGGCCGCGGACGGGCCGGCACCGGCCGTCCCGGTCGTCACCACGGTTCCGGCGGAAACGGCAAGGCAGAGCAAAAGAGCGCGCCAGCGCGCACCACGAAAACGCACGAGATCCCCCTCGTCAAAGACACCAGCACAGAGCCGGGCCCCCGACGAACCCAAGATCACCTTGACTGATCAGCTCGCGAAAAGGAATAGGCCAAGTGGGGTATTCGCCGCAGAGCCCGCAGTCGCGAAAAAGCCGCCAATGCGCGTTTTACTCTCAAACGGGACATTTCCCGGTTGCCATTCGCACGAAGGCTCACTCAGCGCCATCGGTCGATCGCAGGCCAGGCGGCCAAGGCGGTGGCGAGATGACCACCGAACGCGACGGTTCCTTCGTGAGACGCATAGGCGATCCACGAGAGCGTGTCGTCGCTCCAAACGCCTTCGGCGCCGGTGTACCGAGGCGCGAAGAGGTCCACGTCGAAGAGGTAGTCCTCGCCGTACTCGCGCAGCTCCGTCACGCGACCCCCGCCGCGTTCGCGCAGCGCGGCGCGCACGTGCTCGACGGGCTCCTCCTCCCAGAGGGATGCCTCGGCCAGGACCAGCACGTCCGGCGGCATCGGCGCGGCGATCATCGGGTGCCACATCCGGCCGTCAAGCCCCCATCGCCGGTGCAGTGCCTGCTGCCGGGCGGCGGACTCGGCCGGGGCGAGCACGCGCCGGTACGGCAGGGGCGCGACCTGCAGGTCGTGACGATCGGCCCACCCCCGCACGGCCGAGGAGAACAGCCCCCGTTCCTCGGCCATCGCGGCCGCCGCCACCTTGCTGGACGCCGGTGTGGTGAACGCCGACTGGGCCGTCGCCGCCTTTTCGAGCTCATCGACCAGGCGCGGCAGCGCGGGAAGCCGATCGGGGTCGAGCTGCTCGACCCGGGCGAGAATCGCCGCGACGACGTTGTAGCGCGGGAAGATCCGCCAAGCCTCGGGCTGGTGACCGAACCCGGCGCGTTCCTGGCCGAGCAGCTCGGTGTACCGGTCGACGAGCTCGTCGTAGCGCGCCATCAGGTACCGGCGAGCGGTTACGTGCAGCGTGAGGGATTCCACCCCAACAGGTTCCCACAGCCCCGGCCGATCACCGGTCGAGGCTGCGCCGGGCGTACTCCCCCAGCGTCAGCTCCTCGCACACGCACCCCTGGAAGAAGCGGATCTGCCCGGGTTCGTCGGCCAGCCGCTCCCACGCCGCGCGGCCCGCTGGTTCGTCGAGTTCGCTGAGCAACGTCGCCGCGTACGCGCGACCTGCCGGGGTTCCCTCCTCGACCACCCGCTCGAGCAGCGGGATCGCCTGCGCGCCCAGGTGAGCCAGGTGCCGGTAGGCGGCCGTGCCCGGGTCGACCGCTCCGGCGAAGCCCCGGCCGCCGAACGACAGGAGGCGAGCCGTGAGCAGCTCTGTCACTGCTTCGCTGGCGTCCATCGTCCTCCACGGAAACGGGTTGGCTCGCCACCGGCTATTCGGTGATATTTTCACCCTACTCCATTCAGCGCGCGAATCCACCCGTTGAGGCCAACGTTCCCACCCCACACCGACCGATATCCTGGGGCGCATACCGGCAAACACACAGGATGTGATCGATCCATGACAACCATGGAAACCGGCGAATCGGCCAGGCTTCTCGAGAAGCTCGCCACGCCGCTCGTCGGGGACTGCCCGGATCCGGAACTGCAGAAATCCCTTGTCGCCGCCCTGGAGGAGGGGATCAAGAAAGATCCTGCCAAGTTCGACAAGCACCTTCTGTTCGTCGGTGCGCTCGAACTGCCCGTCATCCCGGGTCCGTCCGAAGAGGGGGCGTTGTTCGACCGTGTCGACCTGATCAACCTGCCGTCGATCACCGAAACCAAGGACAAGGCGCCCATTCACGCCCTGGCCACCAACCTGAACGGGTTCCCGCTGGTGCAGGCGGTCGGCGCCGCGCGGCAGCTCGTGCGCTACACCCTGCTCACCATGATGGCCGCGCACCAGCTCGACTACCTGCGCAAGAGCGGCTTCGTCGGGAACGGGTGGAAGGTGCTCGTCGAGATCCACTACTACCGCCGCCGGCAGGGGATCGGGCGGGACACGCTCCACAAGGACACCTACGGGGAAACGCTGTTCGTCAACCTCAACTACGACACCGACGTGGTCATTCCCGGCCCCGAATACGTCCTCAACCCGGCCGTGGTCCCGCACCACGAAGAACAGATCCAACTGTCGCTGCCGCCGGAATTCCGGACCGACCTGCAATGGGTCCGCGACCGGCTCGGAAAACCGGCCGAGATCAGCATCGCGTCGATCAAGCCCGACCAGTTCGTCGCGTTCGTGGACGAGGCCGTCCACCACATGAGCCCGCAGCTCGGCGGCCGGACCGTGAGCGGGAGGCAGCTCGCCGCGTTCCTGACCAAGACCTACGGCGAAGACGTGGTCCAGGACGCCGGCCGCGCGCGGAAGGCGTTCCGCGACGCGTGCTCGGGTCTCGGCGGGTTCTTCCGCTCGCTGACCAACGACACCAAGCCGTTCTCCAGCTACCTGAAGGTGATCCCCACCGCGGACGCGAACACGTGGTTCAACCTGATGGAGATCGTCGAGACGCCGGACACCGAAGTCAGCCGGCTCAACCTGCTCGACGCCGGCCTGAGCGGCGACGTCATCGACCGGCTGCTCGACGAAAACTGGCCCGGCTACCGGAAGGTCTCCATCCCGCCCGCCAAACCGGTGCCCCTGGCCGACGCCCCGCTCAAGCGGCAGGCCAGCGACGACGCGCTCAACAAGCGCGTGCCGCCGCCCGCCGCCGGTGATCGCCGGTTCTTCCGGACCTGGGTGCGGGTCGTCAAGGGCTGAGCTACCGCAGCCGGTCGCGGCGCCGGGTCAGGGCTGCCGTCTCGGCGCTGTTGCCCGCCAGCTCGATGGCCCGGTCGTACGCCGCCCGTGCCTCCTTGCCGCGGTGGAGGCGGCGCAGCAGGTCGGCGCGGGTGGCGTGGAAGGCGTGGTAACCGGCCAGCTTGTCCCCGAGCCGGTCGACGGCCGCCAGCGCCACCTGCGGGCCGTCGAGCTCGGCGACCGCGATGGCCCGGTTGAGCGCGACGACCGGCGACGGGTCGAGGCGGACGAGCTGGTCGTAGAGCGCGAGGATCTGCGACCAGTCGGTGTCGCGCATGTCGCGCGCGGACGTGTGCACGGCGTTGATCGCCGCGAGGACCTGGTAGCGACCCGGTGCCACCCCGGACACCAGCCGCTCGCGCACCAGCCGGTGCCCCTCGGCGATCAGCGCCGTGTCCCACGCCCCGCGGTCCTGCTCGTCGAGGGCGACCAGCTCGCCGCTCGCCGAGACGCGGGCGGTGCGGCGGGCCTCGGTCAGGAGCATCAGGGCCAGCAGCCCGGTCACCTCGCCGTCCTCCGGCAGCAGGGTGTGGATCAGCCGGGTGAGGCGGATCGCCTCGGCGGTCAGGTCGTGGCGCACCGGGTCGGCGCCCGGCCCAGTCGCCAGGTAGCCCTCGTTGAACACCAGGAAGAGCACGGTGAGCACGCCGTTGACGCGAGCCGGGAGGTCTTGGGCGGACGGCACGCGGTACGGGATGCCGGCCGCCTTGATCTTGGCCTTCGCGCGGGTGATCCGCTGCCCCATCGTGGCTTCGGCGACCAGGAACCCGCGGGCGATCTCGGGCATCGTCAACCCGCCGACCATGCGCAGCGTCAGCGCCACGCGGGCGTCCATGGCCAGTGCCGGGTGGCAGCAGGTGAAGATCAGCCGGAGCCGGTCGTCGCCGATGGCGCCGGGCGGCTCGGGTGGGTCGTCACCGGACAGCACCTGGGCCTCCTTGTGCTTGTCGTCGCGCTTGCTCTCGCGCCGGATCCGGTCGATGGCCTTGCGCTGGGCGGTGGTGGTCAGCCAGGCGCCGGGGTTGGGCGGCACGCCGTCGGCCGGCCAGCGTTCGACGGCGACCGCGAAGGCCTCCGCCGTCGCCTCCTCGGCGACGTCGAGATCGCCGAACCGCCTGGTCAGGGCGGCGACGACGCGCGCCCACTCGGCGCGGTGGGCCCGGGTGACCGCTGCTTCGACGTCGTTCACCGGAACGGCCGCACCTCGATCTTCCGGTCACAGGCTTTCGACGCCTCCGCGGCGAGCTCGAGCACCACGTCCAGGTCGGGCGCCTCCCACACCCAGAAGCCGGCGAGGTACTCCTTCGACTCGACGAACGGCCCGTCGCTGACCACCACCTGCTCGCCCCGGTGGTCGACGACGGTGGCCGCGTCGGTGTCGGCGAGCCCGCCGGCGAAGACCCAGTAGCCCTCGGCGATCAGCCGGTCGTTGAACTCGCTGATGGCGGGCTGCCGGTCGGTGCGGCCGGGGTTGCTCTTGTCGTCGACCACGGAAACCAGGTACTGCATCCGAACTCCTCGCGTTTGGGACGGCTTCACCACGGCTACGAACACCGCCGGCCCGATCCGACACTCTCGCCGGGATTGTTTCGGAGGATCTTCCCGCGCCGCGATGCCAAGCTGTACCGCACGGGTCCGGATCGGCCGTGGACGTTGACGCTGCCCGCCGGCGCGTTGCCCCCGGCAGCCGTCGAGGGCGGACACCGGGTGCACGACCGGCCGCAGCCGGTCCGGGGCCTGGGACGTCGTGACGCTGTCGTTGGACTCGTGGCACGGCCGGCAGACCCCGGACCCTTCGGTCGCTGCACCGGCGGCTCACCGAGCTGTGGGTGGCGCTCGCGGCGGAGACGGGCGCGTTGTCCGGCCGGGTCGAGGACGAGTGGTCGCTGGAGCAGATCCGGGCGGAACTGCGTGATCCCCGCTCGGGTGACACCCGCCGCCGCCGGGAGCCTGGCCGGAGTGGCTGAGCTGGTCGACCTCCTTCGACGCCGGCCGCCACCGGGCGTTGCCGCCCGTTCCGGCGGTGCTGGGCGCGGTGGTCCGGCGGACGGCCGGCGAAGCCGCGGTGATCGAGTTGTCGGACGACCCGGCCGCGGTGGATCCGGTGCGGTTCGCCCGGCCGAACCGCGTCTTGGCCACCGCCGGGTGACCGAGGTCGTCAGCCGGCGCGGCTCGCGCGGGCCTCGGCGATCCGTGCTTCCAGCGCCTCGAACCACTGCCGCCCCGGTTCGCCGCAGCTGTCGCGGATCTCGTGCTTCAGCTCGGACGTGTTCGCGTTCAGCGTCCGCACCATGGTCAGCCCCTGGTCGACCTGGACCCGCAGTTCGCCGTGGGAACGGGCCAGCTGCGCCGCGGCCGCACGCAGTTCGGCCCGTGCCCGGCGGCCGCCCGGCAGCCAGTTCGGGGCGGTGTACCGCGAGCGGCGCACCACGTACGACATCGTGCGGAGCGAAGCTTGGGCGGACTGGTAGGCCACGTGCGCGGTGTCGGCGCACTGGTAGGACTCGCGGTGGAACGTCCGCAGGGCCGGGAAAGCGACGTCGACCCGGCCGGCCGGGCGCGTGCGCAGGTTCGCCAGCCGCGCCTGGACCCGCTCGCCCTGCCGGCGCACCCGCTCGTTCTCGGCGCGGACCCGCCGCAGGGCGCGGTCGGCCTCCGCCGTCGCGACGCGGATCTGCTCGACGGTGACGCGGTCCGGACGGCGGTCCCACCGCGCGATCGCGACAAGCACCGCGATCCCGGCCAGCGCCGCGAAGACGAACAGCGGCAACCCGTCCGCGATGACGTGGTCGGTGCGCCCGGCCCGGGTCAGCTGCGCGAAGACGGCGACGTTCACCACCGCGAGCAGGACCCCGGCCCGGCCCAGCAGGCCGAGCCACCGCTTCCCCGGGCGAACGGACCGGCCGCGCAGCCGGCCGTCCCGGGCCAGGACGAGGCGGACCAGCACCAGCGCGAGCAGCGGCGAGGCGATCATGGCCCAGCGCCATTCCGCCAGGTAGGGCGCCAGCGCGGGCGCGCCGCTGGAGGCGATGCGGGCCGCGATCGCCGGGGCCGCCAGCACCATCGTCAGCGGCAGGCCGCCGAACACGGCCAGGACGACGAGCGCGCACCCACCGCAGCCGTTGCGGTCACCGGCCACGGATCACCGACGCCGTCCGCGGTCGCCACCGCGCTTGACGCCCGCCTTCCGGGCGTTCGGCGTGCGCGTGGCCGGCACGAGCGCGGTGGCCCCGGTGCCGTTGAGCACCTTGTCGACGACGAGCGCGACGCCACCGGTCAGGTCGGAGTGGTGCTGGACGAGCATCGTGGTGAAGTGCTGCGTCAGCTCGATGTAGGCCCGCCGTTCCGCCAGCTCCAGCCCCGGCTTGACCGTCTCCGCCTGCATGTTGACCATGCACCGGCGGATGTCCCGGGCGCTGAGGTCGGCCTGGCCGAGCCCCGCTTGCATTTGCCGCAGCGACTCGGACGACTCCTGCCGGCGTCGTTCGAGCAGCGCGAGCGTGATCTCCTTGGCGTCGGCGGCCTGCGTCTTCTCCAGGTTGATCCGGCGCATCTCGCTGACCAGGGCGTAGGACTCGGCGATGACCCGGCCGGCCGCGCCGAGCGGGCTCAGGGACTCGGCTATCCGCGACACGGCGTCGCCGAAAACCAGGTGCCCGCCGACCGTGCTGACCAGACTCCTCGACACGCGAACCGCCTTCCGGGGACAGCATTTCCGGTACGGAGTCGTGCCGCCGCGGCGGGCTGTTACACACGCCGGGCGTTCGAGTGGTCCACCGCCACTGCCTGCGCATACGCTGAGGCCCGATCGACCGGACACCCACGCGGAGGACTGCGCCATGCCCTATGCCGTCGACTTCGGGACCGTCTCGACCACCGGCCTGGAGACGTCGCCGGTCGCCGGCGCGCTCGCGGGCCTGCGGGCGAACGAGGCCCGCTACTTCAAGAACAAGTACGACCACGTCTTCACGGTCGAGCCCGCCGCCGACGCCCGCCCGGCGATCGACTGGGTGCACCGGATCCTCGAGGAGGAACGCGGCATCGTGATCGCCTCGCCCCCGCTCGAGGCGACCGCGTTCCAGGTGGAGAACATCCGGATGACGTACGTGTTCTACGAGAGCGGCTTGTCGATCAACGTGATGTACACCGTCGACGAGGGTGGGAAGCGGGCGGTGGGGTTCAAGCTGTCCGACGGGATGGAGGTGCCGGAGGAGCTCTCGTCGTTCAGGTTCGCGCGGCAGAAGTCGAAGCTGGCGGGCACGATCAGGGGCTCGTACTTCGTCATCAAGGGCGAGTACTGACCGCACCGCGCGGGGAGACGCCGCCCGGCGACGCCTCCCCCTTTCGCGGCCCTACGTCCGGTACCGGAACAGGATCCGCCCCCGGTCGAGGTCGTACGGGCTCACTTCCACCAGGACCCGGTCGAACGGCAGGATCTTGATGAAGTTCTTCCGGATCTTCCCGCTGATGTGCGCGAGCACCTTGTGCCCGTTCTCCAGCTCCACCCGGAACGTCGCGTTCCGCAGGCACTCGACGACGGTGCCTTCGACTTCGATCCCGGCCATCAGCGCAACACCAGCTCGAGGTTGCTGCCCACCCGGCGGGCTCCGGCGCCCTCGACCAGCGCCACCGCCGCCGAGTTAGCTTCGTTCACTTCGGCCGATGCCGCCGGGATTCCCCTGTGGTGCAACACATCCAGCACATGAGCGAGCAACGCACGGCCGATTCCGCGTCGTCGCCGATCCGTCCGGACCGCGAGCAGCCCGATCCGCGGCTGCCGCGTCACCGCCGCCAGCCGGAGCAGGCCCACGTAGTCGCCCGCGGACTCCGCCACCACGTACTTGGTGACGTCCGGGATTTCCGGGCGGGGCAGGATTTCCGCCGGCATCTCGTGCCAGCCCACCGCCGCCTCGACTTCGGCGCGGATGACGTCTTCGGCCGAGCGCAGCAGCCGCTCGTCGGACGGCGGGCCGATCGTCACGTCCGCGGGCACGGAACCCGCGGCCCGGGCCGTCGGGAGGACGTACTCCCACTCGCGGCGCCGGGTCGCGAAACCGGCCGATTCCCAGCGGGACCGCAGTTCCGCGTCGGCTTCGTCGACCACTGTGTACAGCGGCCTCGGCAGGGTCGGCAGCATGTCCGCCGCGAGCCGCGCGAAGTCCGCGTCGTCCCACGTGTCGATGCTGAGGAAGAGGCGGCCGTCCGGCCGCCGGGAAACTTCTCCGCGGCCGGTGGGGCCCGGCCGCTCGTGCAGGTGGTTCATGGTGTCGCCTTTCGGGAGGAGGGCTCCCGGCGACACCTACGTCAGCCGCCCGCCCGTGACGACGAGAGGGAGCACCCACTGCGTACAACGTTCACGGGTCTCACCTCCTCGGGCCGGGCCACGGTCACCGGCAAGCTATCAGCACCGCACGCGTCCCGCCCACTCCTTTTTCCGGAGCCGGCCGCCAGGACCGGTCAGGAATCGAGAAGCGCCGGTCAGCGCGCCGGACCTAGCGTTACCGGCATGACGAACAGCGAAATCATCACCCTCGAAGTCACCGACCCCGCCGCCGCCGAGCGCTTCTACGCCGACGCCTTCGGCCTCACCACCCAGCTGCGCTTCCGCGCCTCGGCCGCCCCCAGCGCCGGCTTCCGCGGGTTCACCCTCTCCCTCACCGTGCCGCAGCCCGCCGACGTCGACTCCCTCGTCGGCACCGCCCTCGAAGCCGGCGCCACCACGATCAAGCCCGCCACGAAGTCCATGTGGGGCTACGGCGGCACGGTCCGGGCCCCGGACGGGACGATCTGGAAGCTCGCCACCTCCGCCAAGAAGAACACCGGCCCGGCCACCCGCAAGATCGACGCCGTGGTGCTGCTTCTGGGCGTCGCCGACGTCGCCGCGAGCAAGAAGTTCTACATCGATCGGGGGCTGGCTGTGGGGAAGAGCTTCGGCAAGATGTACGTCGAGTTCGAAGCGGGGTCGAGCCCGGTGAAGCTGGCCCTGTACCGGCGCAAGGCGCTCGCGAAGGACGCCGGAGTCTCGCCCGAGGGCAGCGGCTCGCACCGCATCGCCGTCGGCGGCGCGTCCGAACCGTTCACCGACCCGGACGGGTTCGTCTGGGAGACGACCGCCGCCGCGAGCCTGTCCTGATCGGCCGCGGACCTGACGATCGGCGTTCCGGACGACCTTCCGGCAGACTGGCCGGGTGCCCGAACTCCCCGAGGTGGAACTCGCCCGTCAGGTCCTCGCCGGTGCCCTCGACCGGGAGATCCGGGACGTCGACGACCACGACGACTGGGTCTGCCGCCCGCACGCGCCCGGGGACATCGCCGGGGCCCTGACCGGTGGGCGCCTCACCGGCGCTCATCGGCGTGGCAAGACCCTGTGGTGTGAAACGGAAAACCGGGACGGGCGGGCCGGGCCGCAGCTCGGGTTGCACCTCGGGATGGCCGGGCAGCTGCGGTTCGGCGGGAAGAGCGGGCCGCCCGGGCGGGCTCGTGAGCGGGACGAAAAGCCCGAGTGGTTCCGGTTCGGGATCACCTTCGCCGACGGCGAACGGCTGCAGCTGTTCGACACGCGGCGGCTCAGCCGGGTGCGGCTCGATCCGGACCTCGACGCGCTCGGGCCCGACGCCGGGGAAATCTCGCGCCGCGATTTCGCCGAGCGCGTCGGCCGCGGGCGGGCGCCGCTGAAGGCGCGGCTGCTGGACCAGTCGGTGGTGGCCGGGATCGGCAACCTGCTCGCCGACGAGACCCTGTGGCAGGCCGCGCTCGGCCCGGCCCGGCCGGTGAACGAGCTGTCCGGCGACGACCTCGCGCACCTGCACAAGGCGCTGCGGAAGGCGTTGCGCGCGGCGATCCGCCACGGCGGCGTGCACACCGGGGAGATCATCGGCCACCGGCGTGCGGGTGACCACTGCCCGCGCTGCGGGGCGGAGATGACCCACGGCACCGTCGGCGGCCGGTCGACCTGGTGGTGCCCGAAGGAACAGTCCTAGCGCCCAGGCCGGCGGGGACGTGGGGTCCGTGGTGCCGGCGACGTGCTGTTTTCGTCCACGGTCGCGGCCCCTGGCGGGCAGGTGCGCATCCTCGCGGGCGGTTTTTGTCGGTGGCAGCCGGTACCGTCGCGGACATGGGAACACTGGTCACCTTCCACGCCCACCCGGACGACGAATGCCTCCGCACCGCGGGCGTCATGCGCAAGGCCGTCGAAGAGGGGCACCGGGTCGTGCTCGTCGTCGCCACCAAGGGCGAGGTCGGCGAGGTACCCGACGGATTCCTCGCCGAGGGCGAGAAGCTGGAGGACCGCCGCGTCCAGGAGTCGCACGCGGCGGCGGAGATCCTCGGCGTGGAGCGCGTCGAATTCCTCGGCTACCGCGACTCGGGGATGATGGGCGAGCCGACGAACGACGACCCGGCGTGCTTCTGGCGCGCCGACGTCGAGAAGGCGGCCGAGCAGCTGGCGGCGATCCTGCGCGAGGAGTCGGCGGACGTCCTGACGGTGTACGACGACAACGGCGACTACGGCCACCCGGACCACATCCAGGTCCACCGCGTCGGCGTGCGCGCGGCCGAGCTGGCGGGCACGCCCCGGGTCTTCCAGGCGACGTTCAACCGCGAGTTCATGCAGCGCGGCTTCGAAGCGGCGGTGGCGGACGGCGTGATCCCGCCGGAGGCGGCGCCGAAGCCGCCGGAAAACGTCGAGTTCGGCAAACCGGAGGCCGAGATCACGGCGGCGGTCGACGTGTCGAAGTACGCCCCGGTGAAGCGCGCGGCGATGCGGGCGCACCCGAGCCAGATCAGCGAGGACATGTTCATGCTGGCCATGCCGGACGACGCGTTCACGTTCGCGTTCGGCACGGAGTGGTTCATCCGCGCAGGCCAGGGCCCGGGCATCACGGAAACCGACCTGATGGCCGGCCTCTGACCCCTCGCCGGTCCGCAGCTTCTCGTGATGCCCCGCCAATCACGAGAGTCCCGTCTCCAATCACGCGAGTCCCGGCCTCGCTCACGCGAACCGACCCCGCAGGTACGCGAGTCGACCCTCTGGGTACGCGAGTTCGCCGCTCCGGTACGCCGCACTCGCGTGACCGGACCCGTCACTCGCGTGATCGGGGACGGAACTCGCGTGATCGGGGACGGAACTCGCGTGATGGCGGGGCATCTCGCGTGATCCCGGGGGCATCACGGGTGGGTGGTCTCGTTCTGCCGTTCAATGGACGGGGACGTCACGGCTGGAGGGAGCGCACGTGCGCAGGACCATCGACTGGGTGGATGGCGCCGTCGTCGTCATCGACCAGACCGCGCTGCCCGGCGAGTACCGCCTGCTCACCCTGCGGACCGTCGGCGAACTCGTTGACGCCGTCAAGCGGCTCGCCGTCCGGGGGGCGCCCGCGCTCGGGGCCGCCGGGGCCTTGGGCGTTGCGCTCGCCGCTCAGCGAGGCGGCGGCGACGTCCGCCAGGACGCCGAGCTGATCGCCCACGCGCGGCCCACCGCCGTCAACCTCGCCTGGGGTGTCGAACGCGCTCTCCGGAAGCTCGATCAGGGCCCCGACGCCGTTCTCGCCGAGGCCCTCGACCTGCTCGCCGAAGACGAACGGCTCAACGAGACCGCGTCGAGGTACGCCGCCGAGGTGGTGCTCGGCGCCACCTCGCGGCGGCCTCTCCGGCTGCTCAGTCACTGCAACGCCGGGCGGCTGGCCACCGTCGGGTGGGGCAGTGCCCTCGGTGTCGTCTGGCACCTGCACGGACGCGGGCTCGTCGAAGAGGTGCTCGTCGACGAGACCCGGCCGCTGCTGCAGGGCGCCCGGCTGACCGCCTGGGAGCTCGCGGAGGCGGACGTTCCCTACCGCGTCCAGCCCGACGGCGCCGCCGCCGCGGCGATGGCCCGGGGGCTCGTCGACTGCGTGCTCGTCGGGGCCGACCGGATCGCCGCCAACGGGGACGTCGCCAACAAGATCGGCACCTACGGCCTGGCCATCGCCGCGAAACACCACGGGGTGCCGTTCGTCGTCGTCGCCCCCTCGTCCACTGTGGACTCAAGGCTCCCCGACGGCACCGGCATCACCATCGAAGAACGCGACGCCCGCGAGCTCACCCACTACGCCGGCGTGCCCGTGACACCGCCGGACGCCGGCGTCTTCAACCCCGCCTTCGACGTCACCCCGCACGACCTCATCACCGCCGTCGTCACCGAGCACGGCGTCTTCGGGGGCGCGGGCCGATCTCGCGACCGCCGTCCGTCACCGTGATGGCCGAGGCCGGGCACGAGACTTCCCCGTGCCGGCTCGTGGTCACCACCCGATCGGCATCGACCGCGGTCCGCGGACGAGCATCTGCGTCTTCCACACGATATCGCCGGCCAGGTGCAGCCCGGGCAGCTCGGTGACCAACGCGCGCAGCGCCTCCTGCAGCTCCATCCGGGCCAGCTGCGCGCCCAGGCAGTGGTGGACGCCGTGGCCGAAGCCCAGGTGGTGGTTCTCCGCCCGGTCGAAGCGCAGCTTGTCCGCGTCGTCGAACTGGAGCCCGTCGCGGTTGGCCGCGCCGACCGCGACCAGCACCGGCTCGCCCGCGCGCACCAGCACGCCCCCGACCTCGACGTCTTCGGTGGCGTACCGCGGGAATGCCGCGCCCGCCCCCAGCGGCACGAACCGCAGCAGCTCCTCGACCGCGGCCGGGATGAGGTCCGGGCCGGCGCACAGCCGCTCCCACTGCTCGTGCTGGTCCAGCAGCGCGTAGACGAAGTTCGGGATCTGGCTCGCGGTCGTCTCGTGCCCGGCGACGAGGATGCCGACGCACAGGTCGACCAGCTCCAGCTCGGTCAGCCGGTCGCGGACGTCGCGGGCCTCGATCAACGCCGTCATCAGGTCGTCCTGCGGCTGCGAGCGGCGCTCCGCGATCAGGCCGCGCATGTAGTCCCGCAGCTCCTCGCGGTTGCGCTCGAACTCCTCGGGCGTCAGGCCGCTGGTCGACAGCGCCGCGTCGCTCCACACGCGGAACCGCGGCCGGTCGGCGACCGGGACGCCGAGCAGCTCGCAGATGACGGCGACCGGGATCGGCAGGGCGTAGGCGTCGACGAGGTCGGCGGGCGCGCCGGCCGCCTTCATGTCCGCGATCAGCCCGGCCGCGAGCGACGCGACCCGCGGCCGCAGCAGCTCGACGCGACGCACGGTGAACGCCTTCGCGACCAGCGTCCGCAGCCGCGTGTGGTCGGGCGGATCCATCTGCAGGATGCCGCCGTCGCGCTGCACCGGCGAGCGGCGAGGCGCGTCCTTCTCCTTCTCCATCGCCCGCGAAAACCGCCGATCACCCAGGACGAGCCGGGCATCGGCGTACCGGGCGGCCAGCCACGCGGGCTCCCCGTAGGTCATCTTCACCCGGATCAGGCCCTCGGCGTCCCGGGCGGCCGCGTAGGCCTCGTCGAGGTCGAGCCCCGCCTCCTCGTTGAACGGGTAGGCGACTGGCTCGGTGTGGGTGGCGGTCATGCGGAAACCCCCGTGCTCCAGTTTGTAAGCAGCTGCTTACAACGCTACACAGTTTCTCCCCACCTGTCACGATCCGCCATTGCCCAGTCACCGAAACCTAGGTTACGGTGACCTAGGTGTGGATCGAGATCCTCCTGCTGTCCAAGCTGGCCGTCGAGCCGATGCACGGCTACGAACTGCGCAAGGCCGTGGAGGCGTCCACCGGCCACACCCTGTCCAACAACTCGCTCTACCCGACCCTGCGGCGCTTCGTCGACGCGGGCGCCGTGAGCCGCAGCGCGGAGGAGCAGGAGGCCAAGCCGCCGCGGCACGTCTACACCGTCACCGATGTCGGGCGGGAACTGCTGCACGACCTGCTCGCCGACTTTCCCGGTGAGCTCGCGCTCAACGAGCCCGAGTTCCTGGCGCGGGTCGGGAACTTCGCCTGGCTGCGGCCGGAAGAACGGGCGCGCGTCCTCGACGTGCGGAAGAACGCGCTCGTCGCCGAACGAACGCGGCTCGGCCGGCTCGCCGCCGGGCAGGCCGATCCGTGGAGCCGGGCCGCGCTGCAGCACGTGCTGGGGCAGTTCGACGCCGAACTCCGCTGGCTCGCCGACCTCACCACCGATCCGAGGGAACACGCATGACCACCACCGAAGAGACGCCTCGACTCCCCTTCGCCCGGGCGAACGCGCTCGCGATCGCCCCGGACTACGAGGTCCTCCGGCAGCAGGCGCCGGTGACCAGGGTGCTCACCCCCGCCGGCGACCCGGCCTGGCTGGTGACGTCCTACGAGCAGGCCAAGGAGGTCTTCCGCGACCGCCGGTTCGGCCGGTCGCACCCGGCGCCGGAACAGGCGTCGCGGATCTCCTACGCCGCCCTGCAGGACGGCCCGAGCGGCGACTTCGAAACCGAAGAACACGTGCACAAGCGGATGCGCCGGATGCTCGCGCCCGCCTTCTCCGCGCCCCGGATGCGCGCCCTCGGCGACCGGATCGCCGAGCTGACCGACCGCTGCCTCGACGACCTGCAGGCCGCGCGCGACGCCAACCCCGGCGAGCCTGTCGACCTGACCGACTTCCTCGCCTTCCCCTTGCCGGTGCTGGTGATCTGCGAGCTGCTCGGCGTGCCGTACGCCGACCGGGAGCACTTCCGCGGGCTGTCCGAGCGGATCGCGGTGATGGACGGCGGCGAAGACGCCCAGGCGGCCATGGCGGAGTTCATGGCGTACATGTTGAAGCTGGCCGACGCCAAGCGCGCCGACCCGCAGCCCGACGTCATCTCGGACATGGTGGCCGTGCAGGCCGAAGACCCGTCCTTCACCGACGAGGACCTCGCCCGGATGGGCGCCGGGCTCCTGTTCGCCGGCCACGAGACGACGTC
The DNA here is from genome assembly GCF_002904295.1 of Amycolatopsis sp. CA-128772. GTDB lineage: Bacteria > Actinomycetota > Actinomycetes > Mycobacteriales > Pseudonocardiaceae > Amycolatopsis. The sequence goes on along the minus strand of NZ_PPHG01000071.1, from coordinate 85,685 downwards.
GACGCGCATCGCGATGGGCACCCTGTTCCTGCTCACCGACACCGCCCGCCGCGACCGCTTCGCCGCCGACCCCGACGGCGAGGTGAACCAGACCGTCGAGGAGATCCTGCGGCTCACCGCGACCAGCGGCACCGGCCTGCTGCGGTACGCCCACGAAGACGTCGAGATCGCCGGGACGCGGATCATGCGCGGCGACGCCGTGCTCATCTCCAGCGACGCGGCCAACCGGGACGCGTCGGTGTTCGACGACCCGGACGGGTTCGACCCGGACCGGACGCCGAACGTGCACCTCGCCTTCGGCACCGGCGCCCACGTCTGCATCGGCGCCAACCTGGCCCGCACCGAGCTGCGGACGGTGTTCCCCAAGCTGTTCCGCCGCTTCCCCGGCCTGCGCCTGGCCGTCGGGCTCGACGAGATCCCGGTCCGCACCAACCGCGTGGCCGGCGGCGTCGAGCGCGTGCCCGTGGAGTGGTGAACGTGAAGATCACCGTCGACACCGGAAGCTGCGTCTCCTCCGGCCAGTGCGTGCTGCTGGCGCCGGAGACGTTCGACCAGAACGAGGACGACGGCACGGTCGTCCTGCTCGCCGCCGAGCCGCCCGCCGGTGAGGAGGACGCGGTCCGGCAGGCCGAACTCACCTGCCCGGCCGCCGCGATCCGCCTGTCCGGCGCCTAGGGTCCGTCGCGCCCGCGTCCGGTTTGCCGGTTAGCCTCGTCCGATGACGGAACAGGCCGGCCGCAGACGGGACGCGGCCGCGACGCGGCGGGCGTTGCTGGACGCCGCCGCGCAGCTGTTCGCCGACCGCGGCTTCGACCGGACGACCGTGCGGGACATCGCCAAGCTCGCCGGCGCGAACCAGTCGCTGCTGTTCCGCTACTTCGGCAGCAAGGAAGCGCTGTTCGAGGAGGTCATCGCCCGGTCCGGGCGCGAGCAGCTGGCCGCCACCCCGCCCGAGCGGCTCTTCAGCACGTCGCTGCGCAGCATGCTGGACCCCGAGGGCCAGCGGAACCGGGCGCTGGAGACGTACCTGCGCTCGTCGGGCAGCGACGGCGTCGCGGCCGCGATCCGCCAGGAGGTCGGCCGCGAGTACGCTCGCGTGCTCGCCACGCTGACCGACGCCCCGGACGCCGCCCTGCGCGCCGACCTCGCGCTCGCCTGGCTGATGGGCATCGCGCTGGTCCGCGAGATCACCGGCAAGGAACCGCTGGCCAGCGCCGACCCCGGCGACATCGTCCGGCTCGTCCTGACCGCGACCAGGACGCTGCTGGAGCGCACCGAATAGTCACGGCAGCGCGCGGCGCAGCAGCTCCGCCAGGTGCACCGGCGTCCGGCCCGACTCCTGGGCGATCTGCGTCCGGCAGCTGAAGCCGTCCGACACCACCACCGTGTCCGGGGCGGCCGCACGGATCGCGGGCAGCATCCGGTCCTCCGCGACCGCCTTGGAGACGTCGTAGTGGCCGCGCTCGAAGCCGAAGTTGCCCGCCAGGCCGCAGCACCCGGAGTCCAGGGTGGTGTTCCGGACGCCCGCGGCCGCCAACGCCGACTCGTCCGCGCCGAAGCCGAGGACCGCGTGCTGGTGGCAGTGCACCTGCGTGATCGCGTCGACGTCGAGCGCCGCGAACGGGATCGGGGCGCGCTCCAGCAGCTCGGCGAACGTGAACGTCCGCGACGCCAGCAGTGCGGCACGCGCGTCGCCCGGCATGAGCGCGGGCAGGTCGCCGCGGAACAGTGCCGTGCAGCTGGGTTCCAGGCCCGCCACCTCGTAGCCGTCCTCCAGGTACGGCGCCAGCACGGAAAGCGTCCGGTCCAGGACGCGTCGCGCGACGCCGAGCTGACCCGTCGACACCCACGTCAGTCCACAACAGACTCCGCGGTCCGGCAGCACGACGTCGTAGCCCGCCGCGGTGAGCACTTCGTACGCGGCGTCGAGCACCGAGGGCGTCAGGTAGTTGTTGAACGAGTCCGGCCACAGCACGACCCGGCGCTCCCCGGACGCCCGGCGCCGGAGATCCGCGCGCGACGCCGTGAACGGGGCCGGCGCGAACGTAGGCAACGCGCGTTCCGGCGCGATCCCGCCGAGCCGTTTCACCAGGCCCGCCAACCGGGACCGGCCCACCAGATTGGCCAGGCGGGGAGCGAAACCGCTGAGCCGCAGCCACAGCGGCAGCCAGCCCATCGAGTAGTGCGACGCCGGACGCAGCCGCCGCCGGTAGTGCTGGTGCAGGAACTCGGCCTTGTACGTGGCCATGTCGACGTCGACCGGGCAGTCCGACAGGCATCCCTTGCAGGACAGGCACAGGTCGAGGGCCTCGCGGACCTCGGTGGAGCGCCAGCCGTCCGTGATGACCTCGCCGTTGAGCATCTCCGCGAGCAGGTGCGCGCGCCCGCGCGTCGAATGCTTCTCTTCGCGCGTGGCCCGGTAGCTCGGGCACATCACGCCGCCGCCGCTGGTGTTGCGGCACTTCCCCACCCCGACGCAGCGCCGCATCGCCTGCCCGAAGTTGCCCCGATCCTCCGGGTAACCCAGGAACACACGGTCCTCGAAGGACTTCGACGTCGACCGCACGCGCAGGTCGGCGTCGATCGGCCGCGGCGCCACCAGTATCCCGGGGTTCATCCGCCCGGCCGGGTCGAAGATCGCCTTGAACCGCGCGAAGACGTCCAGCATTTCCGGGCTGTACATCCGGGACAGCAGCTCGGACCGCGCCTGGCCGTCGCCGTGTTCCCCGGACAGCGAGCCGCCGTGCGCGGCCACGAGGTCCGCGGCCTCCTCGAGGAACCGCCGGAAGTCCGCGATCCCGCCCGGCGACAGCATGTCGAAGTCCAGCCGCAGGTGCAGGCAGCCTTCCCCGTAGTGGCCGTAGACCACGCTGCGACGGCCGTGCGCGCGCATGAGGTCCTTGAACTCGCGCAGGTACGCGCCGAGCCGCTCGGGCGGGACGGCGGCGTCCTCCCAGCCCGGCCACGCCTCCGAGCCGTCCGCGAGCCGGGTCGCGAGCCCGGCGCCCTCCTCGCGGATGCGCCACAGCCGGCGTTGCGCGGCCGGGTCGTCGAGGATCGCGAACCCCGTCAGGTCGAGCGACGCGGCCAGGTCCCGGGCCCGCGAAGCCGGGTCGTCGCCGGCCAGCTCGACGAACAGCCACGCCCCGCCCGGCGGCAGGTCGCCGGACCGTCCGGGGAGCATCGCGACGAGCTCGGCGTCCACCCCTTCGACGGTCAGCGGCGACCACGGCAGGATCGACGGCACCGCGTCCGCCGCCGCGATGTCGGAGGGGAAGCCGAGCACCGCGAGCACCCGCTCGCGGGGCAGCTCGGCGAGCGAAACGGTCGCTTCGAGGATGGTCACGCAGGTGCCCTCGCTGCCGACCAGCGCCTTGGCGACGTCGAAACCGTTCTCCGGCAGCAGGTGTTCGAGCCCGTAGCCCGACACGCGCCGCGGCCACGTCGAGAGTTCCTTGCGCAGCAACGCCAGGTTGTCGCGCACGAGCGCGCGCAGCTCGTCGAAGATCCGCCCTTCGGCAGGCTCGTCCGGGCCCACCCGCAGCCGCGTGCCGTCGTAGAGCAGGACCTCCAGCGAGCGGACGACGTCGACCGTGCGCCCCCAGGCCACCGAGTGCGAGCCGCACGCGTTGTTGCCGATCATCCCGCCGAGCGTGCAGCGGCTGTGCGTCGACGGGTCCGGCCCGAACCGCAGGCCGTGCGGCGCCGCGGCCGCCTGCAGGTCGTCGAGCACCGTCCCCGGCAGCACGCGCGCGAGCCGCGCGGACGGGTCCAGCGAGAGCACCCCGCCGAGGTGGCGCGAGGTGTCGATGACCAGGCCGGGCCCGCACGCGTTCCCGGCCACGCTCGTGCCGCCGCCGCGCGCGATCACCGGCAGGTCACGCTCCCGGGCGGCCGCGACCGCGGCGACGACGTCGTCGGCGGACTCCGGCAGCACCACCCCGCGGGGCACGTGCCGGTAGTTGGAGGCGTCGGTCGTGTACAGGGCGAGCGTGGCGGCGTCGGTGAGGATCTCCACCCCTCCATTCAAGTCGACGGGGCACCGCCGCGGCGAACCCGTGCGACGATCCGCGGCATGACGATCGACCTGCACGCGCACAGCACGGCCTCGGACGGGACGACGCCGCCCGCCGAACTCCCGCGGCTGGCCGCCCGGGCGGGGCTGACGGCGGTTGCCCTCACCGACCACGACACGTTCGCGGGCCTGGCCGCGGCCACCGCCGCCGCCGCGGACGTCGAGGTGATCACCGGGGTCGAGATCTCGTGCCGGCTCGACGACGCCGAGGTGCACCTGCTGGGGCTGTTCGTCGACCCCGGGCACGAGGCACTGGCGGCCGAGCTGGAGCTGATCCGCACCGACCGGGACCGCCGCGGGGTGCGGATGGTCGAGCGCTGCCGCGAGCTGGGCGCCTCGATCACCCTCGCGCAGGTCCGGACGATCGCCGGGGGCGCCCCGCTCGGCCGTCCGCACATCGCCGCGGCGCTGGCCGCGGCGGGCATCACCGACGCCTTCACCCCGGACTGGATCGCCGACGGCGGCCGGGCCGACGTACCGAAGCACGTCCTGGCCGCGGTGGACGCGATCGCGCTGGTCCGCGCGGCCGGGGGCGTGGCGGTGCTGGCCCACCCGCGCTCGGTCAAGCGGCGTGCTTCGGTGTCCGACACGCAGCTGGCGGCCCTCCGCGACGCCGGGCTCGCCGGGCTCGAGGCGGATCACCCGGAGCAGCCGCTCCAGGTCCGCGACCGGCTCCGGGAGGTGGCCGCGGACCTGGGGTTGCTCGTCACCGGGTCGAGCGACTTCCACGGCGACCGCAAGCCGGTCCGCCTCGGCGAGTGCACGACGGCGCCCGAGGTGTTCAGTGCCCTCCGGCAGGCCGCCGGAGGGCACTGAACGGGTTCATTCACCCCATCGGACGGCAAGTGAGCTGCCTCCTGCGGCGACGTGCGGCCCACCGCTCACGCGGATCCCGCACCGGAGGCGAGCCGGCGTCCGGCCAGCGCGGCCGCCTCCCACAGCGGCGCGACCCACCACTCACGCGGATCCCGCACCGGAGGCGAGCCGGCGTCCGGCCAGCGCGGCCGCCTCCCGCAGCGGGGTGGTTCCGTTGGCCTCGGCTGCGGCCAGGATGCTGCGCACGGTGTCCTCGATCGTCTCGACGCGGGCCAGCGCGGCCTCGTGGCCGAGGCCCTCGGCTTCGCGCGAGAGCGTGTAGAAGATGCCGCCCGCGCTCGCCACGTAGTCCGGGATCCACCGGATGCCGCGGGCGGCCAGGTCGTCGGCGACGGCGTCGGCGGTGAGCTGGTTGTTGGCCGGGCCGACGACCAGCGGCGTGTCGAGCCGGGCCACCGTCTCCGGGCCGAGCACGCCGCCGACCGCCGCCGGGATCACCACGTCGGCCGTCAGGGTGAGCGCCTTCTCCGGCTCGGCCCAGGTCAGGCCCAGGTTTTCGGCGTACGCCCGCTTGCCGGGGTCGATGTCGGAGACGACGACGCCGGCGCCCGCGGCCTGCAGGCTCGCCGCGAGGTGGGCGCCCACCGAGCCGTAGCCACTGATCACCACCCGGCGGCCCGCCATGGGCGCCGAGCCGGTCGCGGCGCGGAGGGCGGCCAGCACGCCGAGGGCGGTCGGGCCGCTGGAGGAACCGGTTCCGCCCGCGGACTCGGGCGTGCAGAACGCGTACGGCGAGGCTTCGCGGAGCACCAGCATGTCGGCCGGCCCGGTGCCCACGTCCGGTCCCGCCTGGTAGCGGCCGCCGAACTCGGCGATCAGGTCGGCGTGGTCGAGCAGGACGGCCCGGCGCTCCTCGGGCGAGAGGACACGGCCCGGCTCGGGCGCGATCACGCTCTTGCCGCCGCCGAACGCCAGCCCGGCGACGGCGCACTTGGCCGTCATGGCGGCCGAGAGGCGCAGGACGTCGCCGACGGCTTCTTCGAGCGTGCCGTAGGGCTTGAAGCGGCAGCCGCCGACGGCGGGGCCGAGCGCGGTCGAGTGGATCGCGACCATCGTGGTGATGCCGGATCGACGGCCCCGGCGGGCTACGAGCTGCTCATGTGCGGTCATGAGCGCCGAAGTTAGAGTGACAACCGGCAGCCAAGCTTGGTTGCCGAACGAAATTCGGCGAGGAGGGAGCGGATCCGGTGCTGGACGAACTTGATTCGGCGATCGTGCGGCTGTTGCAGGAGGACGCCCGCCAGACCAACCGGGACATCGCCCGGAAGGTCGGCATCGCGCCTTCGACGTGCCTCGAACGGATCCGGCTGCTGCGCGAACGCGGCGTCATCCGCGGCTACCACGCCGACGTCGACCTGGCGAGCCTCAACCGCGGCGTCCGGGCGCTCGTCACGGCGCAGGTGCGGCCGCTGAGCCGGGCGGTGATCGATTCCTTCCAGCGGTCGATCGCCGAACTGCCGGAGGTGCTCTCGGTATACGTCACGGCGGGAAACGACGATTTCCTGATCGAAGTCACCACCCCGGACATCGACGCGCTGCACGCATTCCTGACCGACCGGCTGGCATTGCGCCGCGAGATCGTCGGGTTCCGGACCTCGATCGTTTTCCGGCACCTGCGCAAGACGACGCTTGAACCGCTCCCGTAGGGGTACCCCTGTCAAGGCACGACACGCCACCCCTACGTGTCCCCCTGAAATACCCGGGTTCGCACGCTCGGAGGCGGAAACTGTCGGTGGCGAGGCGTCTAATGAGTTCGAAGGGAAGGAGGCACCGCCATGATCACCGCATTGAACCATCGTGAGCGGGCCACGTTGAGAGCCGTGGCCGGGGGCCACGCCGAGATCAGCTGCAGCTGCGAGCCCGACCTGTTCATCGACGGCCTGAGCTGCTGCGACCAGTCCACCGTGCACCGGCTCGCCCGGCTCGGCCTGATCGCACCCGCGCACCCCGGCAAGTGCGGCGAGCGCGTGCCCGCGCTGCTCACCGAGGCCGGCTCGCGGGCGCTGGACGAGGTCCTCGCCGTCGCCGCGTAATCACGTTGCCACACACTGGGGTTACTGCCAGCATCACCCGATGCACGTATTCCTCGAAACCGAGCGGCTGATCCTCCGCCGGTTCACCGAGAACGACGCCGACGCGCTCTTCGAGCTCTACGACGACCCGGCCGTCATGAAGTACCTCAATGGGGGACAGCCGGCCGACCGCGCCGAGATCGTCACCCTGGATCTTCCCGCGTTCCTCGGTTACTACGAGCGTTTCCCCGGTTACGGGTTCTGGGCGGCGATCGAGAAACGCACCGGTGATTTCCTGGGGTGGTTCCATTTCCGGCCGCGGCCGGGTGATCCGCCGGACGAGCCGGAACTCGGCTACCGGCTGCACCAGCGGGCCTGGGGCATGGGCTACGGCACCGAAGCTTCGGCGGCACTGCTCGCGAAGGGCTTCACCGAACTGGGGGTCACGAAGGTGACGGCGTTCACCATGACGGTGAACAAGGCGTCGCGCCGGGTGATGGAAAAGCTGGGGATGCGGTTCATCCGCACGTACTTCGAAGAATTCCCGGAGCACGAGCGCGCCCCGGGCAGCGAGCACGGCGAAGTCGAGTACGCCATCACCCGCGAGGAGTGGTCCGCCGGGTCGTGAAGGGGCAAGACGGGTCAGAGCCCGCCTCGCCCCTTCACGGCCGGTGGGTCAGCGGTAGATCTCGAACTCGTAGATCCGCGCCGCGCCGTTGCCGTTGTTCGCCGGCGTGGTGAGGTTGAGCTTCACGTACCGCGCCGATCGGGTGGTGATCGGGTGGTACGTGCGGCTCGCCCGCGAGCCGGTCACGGACGCCACGGTCGTCCACGTCGAGCCGTCGGTCGACGTCTGGATCGTGAAAGCGCCCGTGTTCCAGCCGGTGGTCTCGCCGCCGAGGCCGGCGTGCTTGACCACGAACGACGACACGTTCTGCGCCGACCCGAGGTCGACCTGCAGGAACTTCGTCGCCGCCGTGCTGCAGAACTTGCTGTTGCCCGCCAGGCTGCCGTCGACCGCCTTGTCCGCGGTCTCGGCCGAATTGCAGCTGGCCGAGCCCGTGGCCGCCTTGCCCTGCGCGAGGTTCGTCCCGAGCTCGGGCGCCGCGGCCGGCGGCGTGAACCCGTCGTTGTACGACGGCGGGACGTCGGACACCGCGGTGCCCCAGGCGCTCGGCGACGAGCCCATCGAGTAGCTCAGCGTCGACGCGCCCGCGATGTCGCCGTAGCGGATCCACGACTTCGTCGTCGAGACGCCGTTGACGCTCACGCTCTGCACGTACTGGGCGCCCTGGCCGGCACCGCTACCGGTGATCTGGATGGTCCCGGACGGCCGGCTGATCGAGACCGCCGGGAACAGCGGGCCGTGCAGCGCCAGGACGTCCGCGCCCGGCGTCGCCGGGTACATCCCCAGCGCGGCGAAGACGTACCACGCCGACGTCGCGCCGAGGTCGTCGTTGCCGGGCAGGCCGCCCGCGCCGGTGGTGAACGACTCGTTCATCACGCGCCGCACCGCCGAGCTCGTGCCCTGCGGGTGGGCGGCGTAGTTGTACGCCCACGGCACGCCGTGCTCGGGCTCGTTGCCGATGTAGAAGTACGGCTGGGTGAGGCCGCCGTTGAGCTGGGTGAAGTGGTGGTCCAGCCGCTGGACGGCGGTCTGGCGGCCGCCCATCAGGTTGAGCACGCCCTGGTAGTTGTAGGGCACCATCCAGGTGTACTGCGACGGGTTGCCCTCGGTGTAGCCGCTGTTGCTCGACGGCACGACCGGCCACGCCCAGGTGCCGTCGCTCCCCCGCGGCTGGACGTACCCCGAGTCCGTGCCGAACACGTTCTGCCACCACTGGGCGCGCTGCATGTAGGTGGTGTACTTCGCGGTGTCACCGAGCGACTTCGCGAACTGCGCGATGGCGAAGTCCGACGCCGAGTATTCGAGGGAGTCCGACGGGTCTTCGTAGACGTAGTGCCGGCTGAGGTAGCCGCTTTCCCGGCCGCGGATCGCCTGTCCCTGCGCCGTGCCGCCGTTCGAGCTCTTGTCCATCAGGGTCAGCGCCGCCGCGGTGTCGAACCCGCGGACCCCGAAGGCGTACATGCTGCCGACGATGATCGGCCCGGGGTCGCCGGTCATCACGAAGTGCTCGTTGCTGTTGTGCGACCACTTGGGCAGCAGCCCGCCCTGCTGGCCGTCCAGCACCATCGACTTCGCGATGTCGCTCGCCTCGTTCGGCGCGAGCAGCCCGATCAACGCGGCCCACGAGCGGTAGATGTCCCAGCCGGAGTAGTTCTGGTAGACGGTGTGGGACGCGGTGTGGATCGCCTGGTCGAACCCGCGGTACTGGCCGTTCGTGTCGCTGGCGACGTTCGGGTTCTGGAACACGTGGTAGAGCGCCGTGTAGAACTTCTGCAGGTCGTCGGCCGCGCCGCCGGTCACCTGGACGCGGTTGAGGACGGAGTTCCAGCTCGCGTCGGCCGCGCCGCGGATGCCGGCGAAGTCGAAGCCGGGGTTCTCCGCGGCGAGGTTCGCCTGCGCGTTGGCCAGGCTGACGAACGAAATGCCGACCTTCGCCTGCACCGTCGTGTTCGCCGAGGTGTCGAAGGTGACGTACCCGCCGGAGTTCGTGCCGCTGGTGCTCGCGGACCCGGCGCTGACCGTGCCGCCGAGCCAGGTGCCGAACCCGCTCGGCGCCCGGTCGAACTGGATCACGTAGAAGATCTGGTACGTCTTCGACGAGCCGCAGAAGCCGCCCCCGGTCACCGAACCGGTGAGCTGGCTGCCGTTGATGCTGATCGACCCGTTGCGGCTGCCGGTGGCGCTGCGGCCGGTGTTCACCAGCAGCCGCGCGGACGTCGTGTTCGGGTAGGTCAGCTTCATGGAGCCGGTCCGCTGGGTGGCCGACAGCTCGACGGTCGTGTTGTAGGTGTCGAGCTTGTTCTTGTAGTAGCCGGGCGCGGCCGACTCGTTCGCCTTCGTGTAGCGGCCCGCGTACCCGGTCCAGCCGGTGCCCGGCGAGGTGCCGATCGCTCCGGTGATCGGCAGCAGGCCGAGGTCTTCGTTGTTGGCGCAGCCGGCGCCGTTGAAGTGGGTGAGGCTGAACTCCTCGATGCTGGTGTCGCTGTAGCGGTAGCCGGACGGGGACGCGGTCGGGGTGTCCGGGCTGAACTGCACCATCCCGAACGGCACGACGGGGCCGGGGTACGTGCTGCCGCCGGCACCGCCGGGCACCGGGTTGGGCGAGTTGCTGTTGTCCGTGCCGATGAAGGGATTCACGTACTGCGTGAGGGCGAGCGACGCGGCGCCGGCGGCCGGGGCGACGAGCCCCGCCCCCAGGAAAACCGCGGCGAGCGCGGCCGCGCGCACCCGTCTGGCCAGTGGTCTGGACATGACCCTTCCTCTCCTTGTCGCACGCTTCCGCCGGGCGACAACGTTGTCGGGCAAGCAGAACGAGTGGTGACAACGTTGTCAGCGCGGCTCGCGCCGCGCCGGCAACGTCCAGGGGATCGAAGTGGTACCGGAACTCGGTGGCAGGACATGGTGCCACGGAAGGGACCGCCGGCGGTAGCTCCGAAAGTTCGTTGCGCGCCAACCGATCCGCGACCGGACCAGTCAGCGGCGGTGGACCACCCAGTGGTCGCCGAGCCCGGTCGTGGTCGCCGAGCCCGGTCGTCGCCGCCTCGCCGTTCGTCAGGTCGGCCAGCCACCCTTCGAACGCCGGCGCCTCCCCGGGCGCCAGCCCGATCTCGAACCGGGCCAGCTCGTCGAACCGGGTCGCGTGGAGCAGGTAGGGCGACGCGCGCAGGTCGTTCTCCAGCCGGCCCGCGCGGTCGTAGCTCACCGCCACCTCGACGAGGCTGAGACGCCGGTGTTCTAGTACACCGGCAACTTCCAGAGCGTCCGAAACGGACTGACCGTACGCGCGGATCAACCCGCCCGCGCCGAGCAGCACGCCGCCGAAGTAGCGTGTCACCACCGCGACGGTGTCGGTCAGCTCACGCCGGCGCAGCACTTCCAGCATCGGCGTGCCTGCGGTGCCGGCCGGTTCGCCGTCGTCACTGGACCGCCGGGTTCGCCCGTCCGGCCCCAAAACGAACGCGTGGCAGTGGTGCCGCGCACCCGGATCGGCGCGCCGGCGACCGGCGATGAACTCCCGCGCGGCCGCCTCCGACGTCACCGGGGCGAGCGCGCAGAGGAACCGCGAGCGCTTGATCTCGATCTCGTGGACCGCTTCGCGAGCCACGGAGAGATAACGATCAGTCATCGGGCCAGTCCGCCATGCACCCAGCTTCCCACCCCGCAACCGGGGCCCGGCAGCCGCCCCGGACCACTTCGGACGGACGTTTCCGCAGGTCAGCAAGGTATCAGCCCGCTTTTCGGGAGCGCCGGCCCGGCATATGGGACTACCCCCGGGCCCGTCAACGCCAGCGTGGCATTTCCCACCCGGGCGCAACGACGTATGTCGATAACAGCGAATTCACACTATCGTCATAAGACCCGGCGAACCCGGGAGTAACACCGCGCGCTCCGGACGGCCCCCACCACAGTGGCCGGCTTGTGCGCGCTCGCAGCACCCGACATGTTCGGCTGCCCAGTGTTGTGCGGCCTCCCAGATGCTCCGCGTCCAGGTTTCCGAGCACCGCCGCTCGGCCGGTACCTCGCGGCATCTTGCACCTCGAGCAGAGCAACCGTTCTCGACTGACCATCGCGGTACCGGACCACTTCGTTAACCGGTTCAGCTTGAACCACTCGATGGAGTGAGTACCGGTCGCGCCAACGCCTTGGGAGGCGGCCAGCCGTGACCCACCGTGCCAGTTCCCTGCCCCCGTCCGGGGAGCAGCTCAGCAACGCCGAGGCCCAGGGCCTCTACCGGAGCGACTACGAACACGACGCCTGCGGTGTCGCCTTTGTCGCCGACCTGACCGGGCGCCGAGATCATGCGATCGTCGCCAAGGCCCTGGTCGCGTTGCGCAACCTGGAACACCGCGGGGCTCGTGGCGCCGAACCGGACACCGGCGACGGCGCCGGCCTGCTGATCCAGGTCCCGGACGAGTTCTTCCGCGAGGTCGTGGACTTCGAACTCCCCGAGCCGGGCACCTACGCCGTCGGCACGGCTTTCCTGCCGCAGGACGAAAAGCGCCGCGGCCGGGCCATGACGACCATCGAGCGCATCGCCGCCGAGGAGGACATGCGCGTCCTCGGCTGGCGTGAGCTGCCGGTGCACACCGAGCACTGCGGGCCGACCGCGGCCGAGACCATGCCGCACTTCACGCAGCTGTTCCTCACCGCGCGCCGCCCGAAGCCGGAGCATTCGGACCCGCTGCACATCGAGCGCAGCGCGTTCTGCGTCCGCAAGCGCGCCGAGCACGAGCTCGTCGAGGACGACGTGTACTTCCCGTCCCTGTCCTCGCGCACGATCGTCTACAAAGGAATGCTCACCGAGCCGCAGGTCGAACGCTTCTTCGCCGACCTGACCGACGAGCGCGTCACCAGCGCCATCGGCCTGGTGCACTCCCGCTTCTCCACCAACACGTTCCCGTCGTGGCCGCTGGCCCACCCGTACCGGTACGTGGCGCACAACGGCGAAATCAACACCCTGCGCGGCAACCGCAACTGGATGGACGCCCGCGAGGCGCTGCTGGAGACCGACCTGGTCCCGGGCGACCTCAAGCGGATCTACCCGGTGATCACCCGCGGCGCCAGCGACTCGGCGAGCTTCGACGAGGTCCTGGAGCTGCTGCACCTCGGCGGCCGTTCGCTGCCCCACGCCGTCCTGATGATGATCCCGGAGGCCTGGGAGAACCACCAGGAGATGGACCCGGCGCGGCGCGCGTTCTACGAGTTCCACTCGACGCTGATGGAGCCGTGGGACGGCCCGGCGCTGGTCGCCTTCACCGACGGTTCGCAGATCGGCGCGGTCCTGGACCGCAACGGCCTGCGCCCCGGCCGGTACTGGGTGACCGACGACGGCCTCGTCGTGCTCGCCTCCGAGGTCGGCGTGCTCGACATCGACCCGGCGACGATCGTCCGGAAGGGACGCCTCGAGCCCGGCCGGATGTTCCTCGTGGACACCGTCGAAGGCCGGATCATCGAGGACGAAGAGGTCAAGACCGAGCTGGCCACCGCCCACCCGTACGACGAGTGGGTCGACGCCGGTCTCGTGCACCTCGAAGACCTGCCCGAGCGCGACCGCGAGGTCCCGCTGCACGCCGCGCTCGTGCGCCGCCAGCAGGCGTTCGGCTACACCGAGGAAGAGCTCGAAGCCATCCTCGAACCGATGGCCCGCACCGGCGCGGAGCCGATCGGCTCGATGGGCAACGACTCGCCGATCGCGACGCTGTCCAGCCGGCCGCGGCTGATCTTCGACTACTTCATCCAGCTGTTCGCCCAGGTCACGAACCCGCCGCTGGACGCCATCCGCGAGGAGCTCGTCACCGCGCTCGGCACCCAGATCGGCGCCGAGCCGAACCTCCTGGACGGCAACGCGGCCAGCTGCCGCCGGATCGTGCTGCCGTTCCCGGTGCTCGACAACGACCAGTTCGCCAAGCTGGTGCACGTCAACGACGACGGCGACCTGCCGGAGTTCCAGGCGGTCACCGTGCTCGGCCGGTACAACGTGCACGGCGGCGGCGACGCGCTGATCAAGCGCCTCGACGAGATTCGCACCGAGGTGTCGGAGGCGATCGAGGACGGCGCGCGGCTGATCGTGCTGTCCGATCGCGGGGTCGACGAGCACCACGCGCCGATCCCCTCGCTGCTGCTGACCGGCGCGGTGCACCACCACCTCGTCCGCGAGAAGACGCGCACGCAGGTCGGCCTGATCGTCGAGGCCGGCGACGCGCGCGAGGTGCACCACATCGCGCTGCTGATCGGCTACGGCGTCGCCGCGGTCAACCCGTACCTGGCGATGGCGACCGTCGAGGAGATGGCCCACCAGGGCCTGATCCCCGGCGTAACGCCGAAGCAGGCGACGCAGAACCTGATCAAGGCGCTCGGGAAGGGCGTCCGCAAGACGATGTCGAAGATGGGCGTTTCGACGGTCGCGTCCTACACCGGCGCACAGATTTTCGAAGCGATCGGGCTCGGCGAAGAGGTCATCGAGAACTGCTTCACCGGCACGACGTCCCGCCTCGGCGGCGTCGGCTTCGAGACGCTCGCCGACGAGGTCGCGAAGCGGCACAAGTACGCGTTCCCGGCCGACGGCGTCCGGGCCGCCCACCGCGAGCTGGAGACCGGCGCGGACTACCAGTGGCGGCGCGAAGGCGAGCCGCACCTGTTCAACCCGCAGACGGTGTTCAAGCTCCAGCACTCCACGCGGGCCGGGAAGTACGAGGTCTTCAAGGAGTACACGAAGGCCGTCGACGACCAGGCCGAGAAGCTGCTGACGCTGCGCGGCCTGTTCGACTTCAAGTACGGCAAGCGTGCCCCGGTGCCGATCGAGGAGGTCGAGCCGGTCTCGGAGATCGTCAAGCGGTTCGCCACCGGCGCCATCTCCTACGGCTCGATCTCCATGGAGATGCACCAGACCCTGGCCATCGCGATGAACCGCCTCGGCGGCAAGTCGAACACCGGTGAGGGCGGCGAAGACCCGGAGCGGCTCTACGATCCCGAGCGGCGCTCCGCGGTCAAGCAGGTCGCGTCCGGCCGGTTCGGCGTCACGAGCGAGTACCTCGTCAACGCCGACGACATCCAGATCAAGATGGCGCAGGGCGCGAAGCCCGGCGAGGGCGGGCAGCTGCCCGGCGCGAAGGTGTACCCGTGGATCGCGAAGACGCGGTTCTCGACGCCGGGTGTCGGCCTGATTTCGCCGCCGCCGCACCACGACATCTATTCGATCGAGGACCTCGCCCAGCTGATCCACGACCTCAAGAACGCCAACCCGAACGCGCGCATCCACGTCAAGCTCGTGTCCGAGGTCGGTGTCGGCACGGTCGCGGCGGGCGTCTCCAAGGCGCACGCCGACGTCGTGCTCATCTCGGGTCACGACGGCGGGACGGGTGCGTCGCCGCTGTCGTCCATCAAGCACGCCGGTGGCCCGTGGGAGCTCGGCCTGGCCGAGACGCAGCAGACGCTGCTGGCCAACCGGCTGCGCGACCGGATCGTCGTGCAGACCGACGGCCAGCTCAAGACCGGCCGGGACGTCATCATCGCGGCGCTGCTCGGCGCCGAGGAGTTCGGCTTCGCGACCGCGCCGCTGGTCGTGTCGGGCTGCATCATGATGCGCGTCTGCCACCTGGACACGTGTCCCGTGGGCGTCGCGACGCAGAACCCGAAGCTGCGCGAGAAGTTCAGCGGCAAGGCCGAGTACGTCGTCAACTTCTTCGAGTTCATCGCCCAGGAAGTGCGCGAGTACCTGGCGGAGCTGGGTTTCCGGTCGATCGCCGAGGCCGTCGGGCACGCCGAGTTCCTCGACAAGCGCAAGGCGATCGAGCACTGGAAGGCGGCCGGGCTCGACCTGTCGCCGATCTTCCACGTGCCGGAGATGGCCCCGGCCGGCCTGCGGCTGCAGCAGACGCTGCAGGACCACGGCCTCGAGAAGGCCCTGGACAACACGCTGATCCAGCTCGCCGAGGGTGCCCTGAACTCGGGCGACAAGGTGCGGCTGGAACTCCCCGTCCGCAACGTGAACCGGACCGTCGGCACCATGCTCGGGTCCGAGCTGACCAAGCGGTGGGGCGGCGAAGGCCTGCCGGACGACACCATCGACGTCACCTTCACCGGGACCGCGGGCCAGTCGTTCGGCGCGTTCGTGCCCAAGGGCATCACGCTGCGGCTCTACGGCGACGGCAACGACTACGTCGGCAAGGGCCTCTCCGGCGGCCGGCTGATCGTGCGGCCGCCGAAGGACGTTTCCTACGTCGCCGAGGAGCAGATCATCGCGGGCAACGTCATCGCCTACGGCGCGACGAGCGGCGAGATCTTCATCCGCGGCAAGGTCGGCGAGCGGTTCTGCGTGCGCAACTCGGGCGCGCTGGCCGTCGTCGAAGGCGTCGGCGACCACGGCGGCGAGTACATGACCGGCGGCCGGATGGTCGTGCTCGGCCCGATCGGGCGCAACTTCGCGGCCGGCATGTCCGGCGGCATCGCCTACGTGCTGGACCTGCCCGCGCACCGCGTCAACCCGGAGATGGTCGACCTCGACCCGCTCGACTCCGAGGACGCGGACTTCCTGCGCGAGACCCTGGAAAAGCACTACGACGAAACGGAATCCGCGGTCGCGCGGGAACTGCTGGCCGACTGGGACGCGGGCATGGACCGCTTCGGGAAGGTCATGCCGAAGGACTACAAGCGCGTGCTCGCCGCCCAGGTGCAGGCCGAGCGCGACGGGCGCGACGTGAACGAGGCGATCATGGAGGCCGCACATGGCTGACCCCAAGGGCTTTCTGACCACCACCCGCGAAGAGCCGAAGCGGCGTCCGGTCGATCTCCGGCTGATGGACTGGCGAGAGGTCTACGAGGACTTCGCCACGACGAAGCTGCAGAAGCAGGCCGGCCGCTGCATGGACTGCGGCATCCCGTTCTGCCACCAGGGCTGCCCGCTCGGGAACCTCATCCCCGAGTGGAACACGCTGACCTGGCGCGAGGACTGGCAGCAGGCCATCGAGCGGCTGCACGCGACCAACAACTTCCCGGAGTTCACCGGGACGCTGTGCCCGGCGCCCTGCGAGACGGCGTGCGTGCTCGGGATCAACGACGACCCGGTCACGATCAAGCGGGTCGAGATCTCGATCATCGACCGGGCCTTCGACGAGGGCTGGGTGACCCCGCAGCTGCCGGTCGCCCTGACGGGCAAGAAGGTCGCGGTCGTCGGGTCCGGCCCGTCGGGCCTGGCCGCGGCACAGCAGCTCACGCGCGCGGGCCACAGCGTCGTGGTCCTCGAGCGGGCCGACAAGATCGGCGGGCTGCTGCGCTACGGCATCCCCGAGTTCAAGATGGAGAAGTCCCGCCTCGACCGGCGCCTCGACCAGATGCGCGCCGAGGGGACGGAGTTCCGGACGTCGGTGAACGTCGGCGTGGACGTTTCGGCCGCCGAGCTGACTTCGTCCTACGACGCCGTGGTGCTGGCCGGCGGCGCGACCGACTGGCGCGACCTGCCGATCCCCGGCCGGGAGCTCGACGGCATCCACCAGGCGATGGAGTTCCTGCCGCCGGCCAACCGGGTCGCTTCGGGCGAGCTTTCCGAGTCGCCTTACTCCGCTGCGGGCCTCGACGTCGTGGTGATCGGCGGCGGCGACACGGGCGCGGACTGCGTCGGGACGTCGCACCGCCAGGGCGCGCGTTCGGTGACGCAGCTGGAGATCATGCCCAAGCCGCCGGAGCTGCGCTCGGACGCCCATCCGTGGCCGACGTACCCGATGATCTACCGGGTGTCCTCGGCGCACGAAGAGGGCGGCGAGCGGCTCTACGCAGTGAACACGCAGGAGTTCCTGGGTGACTCCGACGGCCGCGTCCGGGCGCTGAAGCTGGTCGAGGTCCGCAACGAGGGCGGCAAGTTCGTCCCCGTGGAAGGCTCCGAGCGCGAGCTGCCGGCCCAGCTCGTCCTGCTGGCGATGGGCTTCCTCGGACCGCAGAAGCAGGGCCTGCTCGAGGACCTGGGCGTCGAGCTGGACGCGCGCGGCAACGTGGCCCGCGACAAGGCGTTCAAGACGAGCCTGGACAACGTGTTCGTGGCCGGCGACATGGGCCGCGGCCAGTCCCTGATCGTCTGGGCGATCGCCGAGGGCCGCAGCGCCGCAGCCGGCGTCGACGCCTACCTGACCGGCCGCGACGTCCTGCCCCGCCCGATCGCGCCGACGGACCGGCCGATCGCGTAGGACCCGGCGCCGGCGGAGGTGTCACTGTCGCCACCTCCGCCGGCGCTGTACCACTTTCTCAGTCGTAGTAACCCTTTTCCAGGTCGTCGAGCAGGCCGGGCCGGGTGGGGCGCCAGCCGAGCAGCCGCTGGGTCCGCTCGCTGGAGGCCGGCTGGTCGAACGCCAGGATCCCGCCGAGGAACCCGAGCTCCTCGGCGGCCACGGACGTGACCGGCAGGTCGAGCCGGCGCCCCGCCACCTCGGCGACGTCGCGGATCCGCACCCCCTCGTCGCCCACCGCGTGCAGCACCGCGCCCGCCGGGGCCTCCTCCAGCGCCACGCGGAACAGGTGCGCGGCGTCCAGGACGTGCACCGCGGGCCAGCGCTGCGTGCCGTCGCCGACGTACGCGGCGATGCCCTTCTCACGCCCGAGGGCGATCAGGTGCGCGACGAGCCCGTGGGCGTCGCCTTCGCCGTGGACCGAGCGCGGCAGCCGCACGAGGGACGCGCGCACCCCGCGCTCCGCCGTCTGCAGGACGGCCCGGGCGATGTCCGCGCGGCCGGCCACCGGGCCCGCGAAGACGGCGGGATCGTCCTCGGTGGCTGCGCGCCCGGGCACCATCGGCGTCCCCGAGGCGGCGACGAACCGCTTCCCGCCCAGCACCGCCCCCAGTGCGGCCACCGCGGCCGCGTCGGTCCGGATCGCGTCGTCCAGCCGGCTGAAGTCGTGCCCGAAGGCCAGGTGGACGACGCCATCGGCGCCGTTCGCGCCTTCTTCCAGGACGCCGAGGTCGGTGAGGTCGCCGCGGAGCACGCCGGCCCCGAGGGCGGCGACGGTCGCGGCGGCTTCGTCCGACCTCGCCAGCCCGACGACCTCGTGACCCGCGCCGACGAGTTCGGGCACGAGGGCCCGGCCGATCCAGCCGGACGCGCCGGTGACGAACACACGCA
The DNA here is from genome assembly GCF_002904295.1 of Amycolatopsis sp. CA-128772. Classification (GTDB taxonomy): domain Bacteria; phylum Actinomycetota; class Actinomycetes; order Mycobacteriales; family Pseudonocardiaceae; genus Amycolatopsis. The sequence goes on along the minus strand of NZ_PPHG01000071.1, from coordinate 66,989 downwards.
TGAGAGCCTCCTTATGACACTTGGTGCCATAAGCCTAGCACCGTGATGACACCGGGTGTCACCCCCTAGGCTGGGGGGCATGAGCCGCTGGGAGCCGAACACGCGCGAGCGACTGCTGGACGCCGCGCTGGAGCTGTTCGGCGAGCACGGGTACGACAACGTGACGGTCGCCGAGATCGCCGAGCGGGCCGGCCTGACCAAGCGGACGTTCTTCCGTCACTTCCCGGACAAGCGCGAGGTCCTCTTCGCGGGCCAGGAGCTGCTGAGCCGGATCCTGGCCGACGCCGTCACGGCGGCGCCCGCGTCCGCGACCCCGGCCGAAGCGGTCGGGTCGGCCCTGGCGGCCGCGGCGGCGGAGTTCGGGCCGGAGCGGCAGGAGCGTGGCCGCCGGGTCCAGGCCGTGGTGGCGGACCACCGCGACCTGCGGGAGCGCGGCCTCCTCAAGCGCGCGACGCTCACGGCCGCGATGGCGGGGGCGCTGCGCGAGCGCGGGGTACCGGACCCGGCGGCGGGACTGGCCGCGGAGATCGGCGGGCTGGCGTTCTGGACGGCGTTCGCGCGGTGGACCGAGCCGGGGGTCGAGCGGGACTTCGCGGCGCTGGCGGCCGAGGCGCTGGCGGAGTTCCTGGCGGCGACGGCCACCCTGGGTTGACTGTCCTCAAGGGACACTCAACCCTCCAGGAGAGCGCTTCCCAGCGGGGTCAGCGAATGCAGCACCGTGTTCCGCTCGCGGTGCGTGATGATCAGCCCGGCCCGCCGCAGCACCGCGGTGTGCTTGCTGACCGCCGACGGCGTCACCCCCAGCCGGGCCGCCAGCTCCGACGTCGAACACCCCACCGCCAGCGTCGCCAGCGCCGTCGCCCGGGTCGGCCCGAGCAGGTCCGCCAGCGCGTTCCCCGACGCCTTCCGGGCGCTCGGCCCCGCGAGCCCCGCGGGGTGGGTGACCTGGCGGACGCAGGGGTAGTGCAGCCGGGGCGTCCCTCCCGGGAACGGCGGGACGAGCGCCGGCCCCACCGAAAAGTACGTCGGGACCAGCAGCAGCCCGGTCCCTTCCGACGGGAGCGTCCCGGCGATGCGGTCGTCGGTCTCCAGGACCGGTGCCGCCCACCGCACCTTCGGCCGCAGGCCGGTCAGCAGCGCGTCGACCCCGCCGTGGAGCAGCACCTGCGTGCGCATCCCGAGGTCGGCGTCCACCTGGGCGCACACGACGTCCCAGCACGAGGTGAGGGCGAGGTCGTGGTAGTCCTGCAACGCCTGCGCCAGCCGGGGCAGGCCCGCCGGGTCGCCGTCGGCCAGGGCGGCCGCCCAGGCCGGGAGATCGCGGCCGGCCGGAGCCGTGCGCAACGCCGTCTTCAGGGCAACCGGCTCGACGTCGAGCACCGCGGCGAGCCCGGACTCCAGGTCGTAGCGCCCCGCCGCGGGCAGCAGGAACGCCGGGACCGGCGCGTCCGGGCGGCACAGCCACATCAGCACCGACGCCGATTCCGGCAGGCCCTGCCAGACCCGGTGGCGCCACCGGTTGAACGCCGCCGACGCCGCGTTGCGGCCGCCGTCGCGGCGCTGCAGGACCTGCAGGCTCGCCGTCAGCTCGCCCATCGGATCGGCCGCCGCCGCGAGCCCGACGCGGATCAGGTCCGGCACCGTCAGTTCGATCCGCAACCGTCCCCCCCGGGTGTCTGCCCGTCCATCGGCACCCGATCTCGTTCCGTTACAGCGCTGACCTGCGTTCTGTCGTCTCCGGGAAATGACCTCGACGACGACGGAAACGCCCTGAATGATGGGCGGAGAGACCGCTTTCGGGGGTTTGACGGTCTCGACGAGGGGGATTCGCCGGCACCACCACGCGCCGGGTCCACAGTGGCCCGGGGCCGGTTGCCGCCTGCGTTCTCCCGTTGTCGTCACTGGTGAAGCGACGAGAAGGGGAACCATGACGAAGATGAAGCGCCTGATGGTGACGGTCGCCGCGGCGGCGGGCCTGTTCGGGCTGGTCGCCGTTCCGCAGGCCGGCGCGGCGCAGACCGAAGGCAAGGGAACCGACGTGCCCGTGCAGACGCTCGCCGGGGGGATCAAGCTGCGGCCGGCGAAGGTGGGGGCCGCGCACCGGTCCACCGCCGGGGTCGCGGGCGCCCAGGTCGCCGAGGCCGACGCGTACCTGATCGAGTCGGCCGCGTTCGGCCGCTGCTGGGACGCGGACCTGAACACGATCAACGCCAACGGCACCATCATGGCGCTGTGGGACTGCAACGTGTACGCCGCGAACCAGGCGTTCTACATCACCCGGAACCCGGAGGGCTACCTCCGCTTCCAGAACGTGCAGAGCGGCCGGTACCTCGAGGCCGACCTGACCACGATCGGCAAGAACGGCACGAAGGTCCAGCTGTGGGACTACAGCCCGGGCGGCAAGAACCAGTGGTGGCTCGACACCGTCAACCCGGAGGGCTACCTGCGGCTGCAGAACCCCGCCAGCAACCGCTACCTGACCGGTGAGGGCCAGGTCGGTGGCAACGGCACGCGGATGCAGCTGTGGGACTTCATGGCGGGCGCCAAGTCGCAGTGGTGGTTCTGATCCGTTACGGCGAGTGAAACGCGGGCCCCGGCCGGGGCCCGCGTTTTGCTTTCCCAGGCGAAACATTTCGCGCTCAACTTAATCTTTCGTGTGAACCCGGCCGGCGGGTGGCACTCCCCGCCCTCCGCACGGCATTCTGTGGTCAGGGGACCCGGTCGGCCGAGGGGGGAATTTCCGGTCGGCCGGGTGCCCGCCGAGAGGCGGGCTTTTTTTCACACGGGAGGGGACCCGGAATGAGTGTCGATCTGTCCACCACGCTGGCCTGGACCACTGCGAGCGGTGACGCCGCCACGATGCTCGGCGAACTGCAGCCGAACATCCTCAAGGCCCACGTCCGCGACCACCTGTCCGCTTTGTTCCTCGCGTTCGGGGACGCGGCGGAGGCGCGGGCCTTCCTGGTCTCGGTCACCGGGAAGATGAAGTCCGCCAAGGACCACCTCGACGAGGTGGGCACGTTCAAGGCCGGAGGCGCGGCGGGGACGCCGTACGTCGGCGTCGGGCTCACCGCGGCCGGCTACCGTGCGCTGGGCGTCGAGAACATCCCGCCGGACGAGGCGTTCCTGCGCGGGATGACGGACCCGGCGACGCGGCGGAAGCTGAACGACCCGCCGCGTTCGACGTTCGATCCGAGCTACCACGGGGAAATCCACGCCGTCGTGCTCGTCGGCGACGCCACCGACAAAGCGGCGACAGCCCGACGCAACGAGATCCTCGGCCTGCTGCCGGACTCGGCGGCGGTGCTCGCCGAGGAGACCGGGCTGGGCCGGGTCAACGCGCGCGGCGAAGGCATCGAGCACTTCGGGTACGTCGACGGCCGGAGCCAGCCGTTGTTCCTGACCGAAGACGTCGACGCGGAAAAGAACAACACCGACGGCGTCAACGTGTGGAACCCGGCGGCGCCGCTCGACCAGGTGCTGGTTCCCGACACCGCGGCGCCGGATCCCGGCGTGCATTTCGGCAGCTATTTCGTTTTCCGCAAACTGGAGCAGAACGTCCGGCGGTTCAAGCAGGCGGAGGCGGATCTGGCCGACGCGCTCGGCCTAACCGGCGACGACCGCGAGCGGGCCGGGGCGATGCTCATCGGCCGCTTCGAGGACGGCACGCCGCTGACCACCCAGCGGGAAGACGGCGCGGAAAGCCCGGTGTCCAACAACTTCACCTACGACAGCGACCGCGACGGGCTGAAGTGCCCGTTCCAGGCGCACATCCGCAAGACGAACCCGCGCGGCTCCGGCGGCGCCGAGCAGCCGGACGGCGAGCGGCGGCACCTGATGGCCCGCCGCGGCGTCACCTACGGGGAGCGACCGGACGACCCGAACGCCGACGTGCCGCCCGCGGCCCGGCCGAGCGGCGGGGTCGGGCTGCTGTTCATGGCCTTCAATTCCGTGCTGGACAACCAGTTCGAGTTCACCCAGGCGCTCTGGGCGGACAACCCGGGCTTCCCGCGGGTCAACGGCGTCACGCCGGGCCTGGACCCGGTGATCGGCCAGGGCGAGCGCGCGGCGTCGGACTACACCGTGGACTGGGGCGGCTCGGCGCAGCGGACGGCCGAGCCGGTCCCCCAGGCGGTGACCGTGCGGGGCGGCGAGTACTTCTTCATGCCGTCGCTGGCGTTCCTGCGTTCACTCTGATCCCGGGGGGGGGACGGAGGCCACCACCGGTCCGCCCGGTGGTGGCCTCCGGCGTCAGTTCCCCAGCAGGTCGAACGCGAGCAGCCCGGCGCCGAGGCGCCCGGCTTCGTCGCCCAGCTCGGCGATCCGCAGTTCCGGCATCTTCTGGAACGTCAGGTGCGCGGCCAGCCACTCCCGCACCGGCTCCAGCACGTAGTCGGCCGCGGTGAAGAGGCCGCCGCCGAGCACGATCACCTCCGGGCCGAGCAGCGTCAGCAGCGTCCGGATCCCGTGGCCGAGCCCGTCGAGAGCGTCCTGGACCACGGTGACCGCGACCTCGTCGCCGCGGCGGGCCAGCTCGACGACCTCGCGGGCGCCGTCGGCCGGGCGGCCGGTGCGCTCGGTGTAGCGGCGGGCGATCGCGGCCGCCGACGAGATGGCCTCCAGGCAGCCGGTCGCGCCGCAGCCGCACCGGCCCGGGTGGCCGACGTCGATGTGCCCGACCTCGCCGGCCTGGCCGTGCGCGCGGTGGATCCGGCCGTCGAGCAGCAGCGCGGCGGCGATCCCGGTGCCGACCGGGATGAACGCCGCGTTCGTCGCGCCCCGGCCCGCGCCGACCCGGAACTCGGCGATGCCGCCCGCGGTGACGTCGTGGCCGAACGCGACCGGCAGCCCGAGCCGGTCCTCCAGCAGCTCGCCGAAGGGGACCTCGCGCCAGTCGAGGTTGGCCGAGAAGTGGCAGACGCGGGTCTGCTCGTCGACGATCCCCGGCACCACCACCCCGACCGCCGCCGGCTGCCCGGTGCCCGCCTGCTCGGCGAGCGCGGCCACGATGTCCGCGGTCTGCGCGGCCAGCGCCGTCCCGTCCGCGCCGCGCGCCGTCTCCGCGCGCAGCGCCGCCTTGGGCTGCAGCTGCTCGTCGAGCAACGCGGCCTTGATCGTCGTCCCGCCCACGTCCAGGGCGGCCACCATTCGAGTCACCGCGGCATTGTCACATTTGAGGCTTATTCTGGTCAGGCCGCCGCGCCCCCCACGCAGGTCGCGAGGCATCACGGATGCCATGCGGCGGCCGACGGCTGAATAAGCCTCATTGACGGGGCCGGAACGGCGGACCTACGCTCAACCGGCCAGACGAGGAGATTCCGGAACGCGGTGCAAGTCCGCGCGGTCGCGCCACTGTGACCCCCGCCAGGGGGAAGCCAGACCCGGACCCTCGTGACCGACCCCGATGAGGCCGCGAAAGCCCGAGGAGGCCACTCATGACCCAGACGGCAGCTCCCGCCGTTCCGCTCCCGATCCGCATCCCGATCCGTGAGATCGTGCCGTGGGCGGTGTTCGTGGTGCTCCTCGCGCTGATCGCGCTCTACTTCGTGAGCGCCGAGCAGGGCGCCACGGCGGTGTTCGCGAACTCCTACGTCCACGAGTTCGTGCACGACGGCCGGCACCTGCTGGCCTTCCCCTGCCACTGATCGGCGGGCACGCACTCCCATGATGAAGACCTTGCTGGTCCGCGGCATGCTCGCGGGCCTGATCGCCGGTGTGCTTGCGTTCGGGTTCGCCTACGCCTTCGGTGAGCCGTCGGTGAACGCGGCCATCGGCCTCGAAGAATCCGGCGGCGGCCACTCGCATTCCCACGACGCTTCGGCTCCTGCGCCTGCCGAAGACCACGAAGAGGAGCTCGTCCCCCGCGACATCCAGAGCACCCTCGGCCTGCTGACCGGCGTGCTCGTGTACGGCGTCGCGATCGGCGGGCTGTTGTCGCTGGCCTTCGCGTTCGCCCAAGGCCGGCTGGGCACCCTGCGCCCCCGGCTGACGGCGCTGCTCCTGACGGCGGGCGCGTTCGCCGTGGTGTTCCTGGTGCCGTTCCTGAAGTACCCGGCCAACCCGCCCGCGGTGGGCCAGCCGGGCACGATCGGTTCCCGGACGGAGCTGTACTTCGGGTTCGTCGCGGTCTCGCTGCTGGTCGGCATCCTCGCCACGGTGTCCGGCCGCAAGCTGGCGGACCGAGTGGGCGCGTGGAACGGCTTCCTCCTGGCAGCGGCGGGCTACCTGGTCGTGATCGGCGTGGTGGCCTGGCTGCTGCCGTCGGTCGACGAGGTCCCGGCGACGTTCCCGGGCTCGACGCTGTGGAGCTTCCGCACGGCCTCGGTCGGCACCCAGGCGACGCTGTGGCTGGCCCTGGGCCTGACGTTCGGCGCGTTCGCGGAGAAGGCCCTGAACCGGCGGACGGCCGTCGCCGTCTGACCGAATCGTTAGCTCGCCGGGCCGGGGCGTCCCCCTACGCTTTTCCCATGGGGGAATCGACGACCGGGCCCGGCAAGCGGGACGGGTACGCGACCGCATCGCTGGTCACCGGGGTGCTGGGGTGCTTCGGGGTCACGGCGGTGCTGGGCATGGTGTTCGGCATCGCGGCGCTGGCCCGGATCCGCCGGACCGGCGACCGCGGCCGTGCCTGGGCGATCGGCGGCATAGCCGCGGGCGTGGCCTGGGCGGTGGCGTTGCCGATCGTGAGCACGGTGTGGTTCTTCGCGGCGTTGAGCGCCTCGAACGCACCGATCGCGGCCATGGAGGTCGAGAACTGCTACGACAAGGCCTTCCCCGGCCGCGACGCGGTCCGGGTGCCGTGCGCGGGCGAGCACGACGGCGTGGTCTTCGACGCGTTCACGGTGGCGAGCCCCCAGACGCCGTACCCGGGCGACCCCGAAGCCGCGGCCGAGGTCGACCGCAGCTGCCAGGACCGCCTGTCCACCCGCTTCGGCGGCGGCTTCGAGATCCCGCAGTCACTGGTGCTCGTCGGGTACGCACCGGACGAGCAGGCGTGGTCGGCCGGAGCACGTATCGGAACGTGCGGACTGGAAGGACGCTCCGGCCGGCTCACCGGTCCGTTGCCCCGCTGAGGCGGGCCGCGGGGCCGGCTGCGGCTTCGCGCGGGGCCGGCTGCGGCTTCGCGCGGGCGGCAGGGCCGGAGCCGGCCGGAGCATTGGCTCGCCACTCCGGCCCGCGGGTGGCAGGGCCGGAGCATTGCCTCGCCACTCCGGCCCCGCGGGTGGCAGGGCCGAAGCATTGCCTCGCCACTCCGACCCTCGCCCCGGCGCTCTTCCCCTGACCGCGTTACGGCGCGCCCGGCGGCACGAACGGCAGGTCCGGTGGTGCACCGCGCTCCAGCAGCGTCGCCAGCGTCGCCGTGTCGAGGTGCTCGTCCACCGCGTCCGCCAGCTTGTCCAGCATCTCTTCGCGCAGCTCGCCGAAGCCCGGCGCGCCCGGGGCCGGGGTCCACGCGACCCCCGCCTGCGTCGCCGCCTCCGTGAGCCACGCGCGGCGGAAAGCGTCGTTCTCGAACGCTCCGTGCCACATCGTGCCCCACACCGCGCCCGCGCGGGCACCGTCCAGAAAGGACTTGTCCGGGTCCGTCGTGGTCACCGAGCCGTGGTGGATCTCGTAGGCGTCCACCCGGTGGCCGCGCCACGTTCCCGATGGCCGGGCCAGCACCTTCTCCGCCGCGAACGTCACCTTCCCCGGTAGCAACCCCATGCCGGGCACCGCCCCCGCGCCGGACTCGATCTCGTCCACAATGGACTCGGTGAGCATCTGGTAGCCCCCGCAGATGCCCAGGACCGGGCGCCCGGCCGCCGCGCGGGCCGCCAGCGCCGTGTCGAGGCCGCGGTCGCGCAGCCAGGTCAGGTCGGCCACCGTGGCGCGGGATCCCGGCAGCACCACCACGTCCGCCGCCGCGACCACGTCGGGGTCGGCCGTCAGCGTCACCGTGACCCCGGGTTCCGCGGCCAGCGCGTCGACGTCGGTGGCGTTGGACGCGCGCGGGAACCGGACGACCGCCACGCCGAGCCCGCCGCCGTGCGTCTCGCGGCGCCACCCCGCCGCCGCGAGGGCGTCCTCCGAGTCGATCCACACGCGGTCGAGCCACGGCAGCACGCCCAGCACCGGCCGTCCGGTCACCTTTTCGAGGCTGTCCAGGCCCGGGCGCAGCAGCCCGACGTCGCCGCGGAACTTGTTGACCACCCAGCCCGCGACCAGCGCCTGGTCCTCGGCCGACAGCAGCGCGAGGGTGCCGAACATCGCCGCCAGCACACCGCCGCGGTCGATGTCGCCGACGACCAGCACCGGCAGCCCGAACCGCCGCGCGAGCCCCATGTTGACGTAGTCGCCGCCGCGCAGGTTGATCTCCGCCGGGCTTCCCGCGCCTTCGCAGACGACGACGTCGTAGCGCGAGCTGAGGTCGGCGAAGGCGCCGAAGGCGATCTCGGCCAGCCCGGCGCGCCCGGTGGCGTACTCCCCCGCTTCGAGGGTGCCGAACGGCTTCCCGAGCGCGACGACGTGGCTGCGCCGGTCGCTGCCCGGCTTGAGCAGCACCGGGTTCATCGCCGCCTCGGGTTCGGCGCCGGCGGCGCGGGCCTGCACCCACTGGGCGCGGCCGATCTCGGCGCCGTCGGCGCAGACCATCGAGTTGTTGGACATGTTCTGCGCCTTGAACGGCGCAACGCGCACGCCCCGGCGCGCCAGCCAGCGGCAGATCCCGGCGGTGACCAGGCTCTTCCCGGCGTCGGACGTCGTCCCCGCGACGAGCAGGCCGGTCACCGGGCCGCCACCGCCGCCAGCGCGACCGCGGCGGCCCCGACCCGGCGCGACAACCGCACCGCACGCCGCAGATCGAGCGGTTCCGGCTCGCGCCCGTCCCCGAGCCGTGCCCGGCTCTCGACCTCGCCGCCGTAGCTGTTCGTCCCGCCGAGCCGGACGTCCAGCGCACCCGCGAAGGCGGCCTCCACCTGGCCGGCGTTCGGGCTGGGGTGCCGTCCACCGTCGCGACGCCACGTCCGCCAGGCCTCCCGCGCCCGGCCGCCGGCGGACAGCACCGTGAGGGCGGCGCCGATCCGCGACGGCGCCAGGTTGACGACGTCGTCGGCCCGCGCCGCGGCCCAGCCGAAGCGGCGGTAGCGCGGCGAGCGGTAGCCGACCATGGCGTCGAGCGTGTTGAGCGCGCGGTAGCCGAGGAGACCCGGGATCCCGGCGACGGCGCCCCAGAACAACGGCGCGACGACGGCGTCCGACGTGTTTTCGGCGATCGACTCGGTGGCCGCGCGGGTCAGCTCGGCGGAGTCGAGCGTCGTCGCGTCGCGGGCGCAGAGGTGCGAGAGCCGCTGACGCGCTTCGGGTACTTCGCCCGCTTCGAGCAGCCGCGCCATTTCGGCGCCTTCGGCGGCGAGGCCGCGGCCGCCGAGCACGACCCACGTACAGACAGCGGTGGCCGCGAAGCGCGCGAAGGGACGTCGCCGCGTCGCCGCCTGAAGGGCTACGCCGAGGCCGACAGCGCCGAACGTGCACAACGCCGCGTACGCGACTCCGCGCGGCTTCGAGTCGGCCCACAGACGGTGTTCCAGACGAGCCGCGGCTGTACCGAACAGGGCGACCGGATGCCCCGTTCGGGGGTCACCGAACAGAGCGTCGGCACCATATCCGGTCACGAGTCCGGCCGCGCTTGTCCCTAGACGGAGTGGCACGTGGCGCACGGTAGCGCGTGCACCACAATGCCGGGTATGACTGTGTCCGATGCCGCCTCCGCTGGAACACGTTCGTCGGCGCGGCTGACCCACCGGCTCGCCGGGTACCTAGAGACCCTGGCACGCGCCCTCCGCCGGTACGGGCGCGACGAAGGCAAGGTGCTGGTCCTCGGCGGCGTCCGTTCGGGGAAGTCACGGCACGCCGAGCGGCTGGTCGCCCACCACGCGCGCCTCGTCTACGTCGCACCCGGCCTGCCCGCGGGCGAGGACGATCCCGAATGGGCCGCGCGGGTGGCCGCGCACCAGGCCCGGCGGCCGGCGAACTGGAAGACCGTCGAGACCACGGACCTCGCGGGCATCCTCCGGAGCGCGACCGAGCCGCTGCTGATCGACTGCCTCGGCACGTGGCTGTCCCGCGTGCTGGACGACGTCGGCGCGTGGCAGCAGAAGCCGGGCTGGGAGCACCGGCTGGACGACCGGCTCGAGGACTTCCTCGCCGCGTGGGCCGCGGCGCGGGTGCCGGTGGTCGCGGTCAGCAACGAGGTCGGCAGCGGTGTGGTGCCCGCAACGTCGTCCGGACGGCTGTTCCGTGATGTGCTGGGCGCACTCAACAACCGGGTGTCCGCCGACGCCGACCGGGTCGTGCTGGTCGTCGCGGGCCGGGCGCTCGACCTGTAGCCAGGAGGCGCCCGTGTTCAACGTACCCGTGCCCGACCCTGCCGCCCGCACCGCCGCCCTGGAGCGGCTCGACGGCCTGGTCAAGCCGCTCGGCGCGCTGGGCAGGCTGGAGGAGATCGCCGCCTGGCTGTCCGCGGCCCACGGGAGCGTCCCGCCACGCCCCCTGGACGACGTCCGCGTGGTCGTCTTCGCCGGCGACCACGGCGTCTCGGCGCTCTCGGCGTACCCGCGCGAAGTGACGGCGGCGATGGTGCGGGTGTTCCTGGCCGGCAAGAGCGGCGTCAACGTCCTGGCCGCCCAGGTCGGCGCCCGGGTACGGGTCGCCGACCTCGGCGTCGACTGGGACGGCGCGGACGTTCCGCCGGAGGTCACGGCGCACAAGATCCGCCGCGGCTCGGGCTCGATCGACGTCGAGGACGCGTTGCTCCCGGGCGAAGCCCAGGCGGCGTTCGAGGCGGGCCGGGCGATCGCGCTCGAGGAGCGCGAAACGGACGTGCTGATCCCGGGCGACATGGGCATCGGCAACACGGCGATGTGCGCGGCCCTGGTGGCAGCATCCCTGGGCCTCCCGGCGGCGGAGGTGGTCGGCACGGGCACCGGAGTCGACGCGGCGGGCCTCGATCGCAAGACGGCCGCGGTGGCGGCGGCCCTGACCCGGGCGGAGGGCCGAACGGAGGACCCGTTCGAGCGCCTGACGGCCCTGGGCAGCGCCTGCGTGGCGGCCACGGCGGGCTTCCTGGTCCAGGCGGCGGTCCTGGGCATCCCGGTACTGCTGGACGGCGTGTTTTCCGGCGCGGCGGCCTTGGTGGCGCGCGACGTCGCACCGGGAGCGGAGCAGTGGTGGCTGGCCGGCCACCGATCGACGGAACCCTCGCAGGCGTTCGCGCTGAAGGCGCTCGGCCTGGAGCCGATCCTGGACCTCGGGCTCCGCCTCGGCGAGGGCAGCGGCGCGGTCCAGGCCGTCCCGACCTTGCGGGCGGCCCGCGCCATCCTGGCCGACATGGGCCTGCTGGCCGATCTGGCATGAGGGCAGGCCGCAGCGCCGGCTTGCGCCGGTCGCGCATCCGGTACCGCGGGCGGTCGCGCGAGGGCGCGCCGCTGCCCGGCCACCCGCAGCGGAACAGCTGGGGCCGGCGCGACCCGGCGGACGGCCCGCGCCATCCTCACCGACATGGGCGTACCGGCATGAGGCCAGGCCGCAGCGCCGGACCGCGCCAACCGCGCACCCGGTACCGCCGGCCGTCGCGCGAGGGCGCGCCGCTGCCCGGCCACCCGCAGCCGAGCAGCTGCGGGCGGCGCCACGACCGTGCCGCCCCGGCTCCTTTCCCCTGCGCTGTGGACGGGCCGGCATGAGCCGCTGGCTCGACTCCGCGCGGATGGCCGTCGGGACGTTGACCACCGTCCGCGTTCCGGCGCCCCGTGTCATCGATCGGCGGGTTGCCGGCGGGGCCATGCTGCTTGCGCCGCTGGCCGCGCTTCCCCTGGCCGTGGCCGCCGGGCTCGTCGTCGCCGCCGGCCGGACGCTTGACGTTCCGGCCCTCGCCGCCGCGGCTGTTGCCCTCGGGGCCGTTGCGCTCGGCAGCCGGGGGCTGCACCTCGACGGGCTCGCCGATACCGCCGACGGCCTGGGTGCCTCCTACGACCGCGGCAAAGCCCTCGACGTCATGCGCCGCGGCGACTCCGGGCCCACCGGTGTTGCCACTCTCGTTCTCGTCCTCCTCGTCCAGGTCGGCGCGCTCGCCGCCGCCAACCCCTTCACGGCCGCTGCCGCCGTCCTCATCGGGCGGTGCACGCTCTCGATGGCGTGCGCACGCGGTGTTCCCTCGGCCCGGCCCGAAGGGCTCGGCGCCACCGTCGCCGGGTCGGTTCCGCGCGTCGCCGCGGTTGCCGTCGGGGTGGCCGCCGCCGGGCTCGCCACCCTGCTTCCCGGCGTCCCGTGGTGGCGCGGGCCGCTCGCCGTGCTCCTCGCCTACGCCACCGCCGGCGCCCTCCTCCTCAGGTGCACCCAACGCCTAGGGGGCGTCACCGGCGACGTCCTCGGCGCGGGTGTCGAAGCCGCCGTCGCGGCCGCGCTGCTCGCGCTCGCCTGAAACTGTCGTACCTCCCTCCTACAGTCGGCCACGTGAACCGGACCGATCGTCTCTACGCCCTTGTCGAAGAACTGCGGGCCGTCGCGCCCCGGCCGCGGAGTGCGCGGTGGCTGGCGAGCCGGTTCGAGGTCAGCACGCGCACCGTCGAACGGGACATCGGCGCGCTGCAGGAGTCCGGCGTGCCCATCTACGCCGAACCCGGCCGCACCGGCGGCTACTGCCTCGACAAGGCCCACACCATGCCGCCGGTCAACCTGACGGCCGCCGAAGCGGTCGCCATGGCCCTCGCGCTGAGGCACCTCGACGGCACCCCCTTCCGGGCGGAAGGGCGCTCGGCGCTGCGCAAGCTCGTCGCCGCGATGCGGCAGGAGGACGCCGCCATGGCCCGTGACCTCGCCGCCAGCATCCACCTGCTCGGCGACGGCCCCATCCCGCCGATGCCGCAGGTGCTGGGCATCCGCCGGGTCCTGCGCATCCGGTACGCCGACCGCGACGGCACCGTCACCCGCCGCGAGATCGAGCCGCTGGGCTACGTCGGCAAGCCGGACCACTGGTACCTCATCGCCTGGTGCCGGCTGCGCAAGGCGATCCGGGCGTTCCGCACCGACCGGATCGCCTCGTTCTCCGTGACCGCCGAGGTGGCCCCGCTCCGCCGGCTGCGGCCCGAGGACCTCGACATCCCGTACGGCGACGCCGAGCCGCTCACCTTGGCGGGGTGAACACCGAGAAGTGGTTGCCCGCCGGGTCCCGCAGGTGGGCGAACGCCACCCCGACGGGGTTCACCGCCGGCGGCCGCAGCACGGTGCCCCCGGCCGCCTCGGCCCGGCTGCAGGCGGCTTCGACGTCCTCGACGAGGACGGTGAAGACCGCGTAGTTCTCCGCGCCGGTGGACAGGCCGCCGCGTGAGCCGCCGGTGTTGATCACGCGGTAGGCCGAGTCGGTGCTCGCCGATTCGTCCTGCGCAACAGTCCAGCCGAAGACCTCGCCGTAGAACCGTTCGGCGGCCGCCGGGTCGGTGGTGCCGATCTCGAACCAGGCGACGTCGTTGAATCCGGGCATGGTGGTGGTCCTTTCGCTGCCTCGCCGGGCGTTTCCCGGTCTCCGCCCACTCTCGGCGACGGCAGCGACAACCCCCTGTCGGTGTTTACCGGATTTCTTCCAACGCGGCGAGGAACGCATCCGTCGTCGAGCGGTCGCGCACCGCGAGACGCAGGTGATCCGGCCCCAGCCCGGGGAACGTGTCCCCGCGGCGCACCGCGTAACCCACCTCGCGCAGCCGCTCGCGAACCACCGCCCCGTCAGGGACGCGGACCAGCACGAACGGGCCACGCGGGTCGCCCAGGACGTCGACACCCGCCGCCGCCAAGCCGGACACCAGGTACTCGCGGTCGGCTTCGGCCAGCACCGCCAGCTTCTCCGCCTCCTCCAAAGCGGACGGACGGCAGCACGCCACCGTCGCCACCCCGGCCAGTGTCGACACCGACCACGGCACCTGCACCGCCCGCAGCCGCTCGACGATGTCCGCCGGGGCGAGCACGTATCCGGCCCGCAACCCGGCCAGCCCCCACGTCTTCGTCAGGCTGCGCAGCACGACGACACCCGGGTGCCCGGCGGCCAGGCTCTCCGCCTCGCCGGGAACCGCGTCGAGGAACGCCTCGTCGACCACCAGCAGCCGGCCGGGTCGCGCCAGCGAGCGCACGACGGAAGCCGGGTGCAGCACCGACGTCGGATTGGTCGGGTTGCCCACGAACACGAGGTCCGCGTCGGAGGGCACCAGCGCCGGGTCGAGCACGAATCCGTCCACTTCGGACAGGATTACCCGCTCGACCGCGTGCCCGGCAGCGCGCAGTGCGGCCTCCGGCTCGGTGAACTGCGGGTGCACGACCACCGCCCGCCGCGGCCGCAGCGCCGACGCCAGCAGCGTGAACGCCTCCGCGGCCCCCGCCGTGACCAGGACTTCCTCCACCGGCCGGCCGTGCCGCGCGGCCACCGCGCGCACCGCGTCCACAGAGGACGGGTAGGCGGCCAGCGAGTCCACAGCGGACACCAGCTCCGCCCGCAGCCACGCCGGCGGCCGCGGCAGCCGGACGTTGACCGCCAGGTCCACCAGCCCCGGCCCGACTTCGCGGTCGCCGTGGTGGTGCAGGTCGTAGTCAGCCATGAGCCCGGACCCGCGCGGCGAACCGGTGAGCCAGCTCGGGGTACCCGGCCCAGTGGACGTGCAGGTAGGACGCGTGCAGCGTCGGCGACGCGAACCCGTCCAGCTGCCGGTCCCAGCCCCAGGCGGCCGAGGCGCCGTGCGACGGCGTCACCTCGGTGCGGTGGAATTCGTGCCCGGTGACGCGCTGCCCGGCCACGGCCAGGACGTTGTCCTCGACGGCGACCGCGCGCCGGTAGCCGAGCTTGCCGCGGGCGGTCATCTTCGCGTCCGCGGGCACCGCACCGACCATCGGCACACCGTCCAGGGACTGGCAGAGGTACAGCAACCCGGCGCATTCGGCACTCACCGGCATCCCGCGTTCGATCGCCGAAGCGACCTCCGCGCGCAACGCCGTGTTCGCCGACAGCTCGGCCGCGTGCACCTCCGGGAACCCGCCGCCGAAGTACAGCCCGGCGCAGCCCTCGGGCAACGCTTCGTCGCGCAGCGGGTCGACGTCCACGACGTCGACCCCGCAAGCGGCCAAGAGCTCGACGTTTTCGGTGTAGCGGAAGGTGAAGGCCGCGCCACCGGCCGCCGCGACCGTCACCCGCGGACCGTCCACACCGGACGGTTCCCAGGCCGGGGCCGAAAGCCGCGGAGCGGCCGACGCGATCCGGACGATCGCCTCGATGTCGACGCCCTCGCGCACCCACGCGGCGAGCGCGGGCAGCACGTGCTGCGCCTCGGTGGCCCGCTCCGCCGCCGGCACGAGCCCGAGGTGCCGGCTCGGCGCGTGGATCTCTTCGTTGCGGTACAAGGCACCCAGCAGCGGGACGCCGGTGGCTTCCAGCGCGGACGCGATCTCGTCGCGGTGCCGCTGCGAGCCGAGCTTGTTGAGGATGACCCCGGCGAGCCGCACGCGGTTGTCGTAGTGCGCGAAGCCGAGCACGGTCGCGGCGACGCTGCGCGAGGCGGCCGAAGCATCGACGACCAGCACCACCGGCGCGTCCAACACCCGGGCCACGTGCGCGGTCGAGGCGTACCCTTCGGTGCCGAGCGCCCCGTCGAACAGGCCCATCACGCCTTCGATCACGGCGATGTCGGCGCCGTGAGAACCGTGCCGCAGCAAGGGAACCAGCCGGTCCTCGCCCTGCAGGAAGGGATCCAGGTTGCGCGCCGGCCGTCCGGTGGCGAGCGCGTGGTAGCCCGGATCGATGAAGTCCGGCCCGACCTTGTGCCCCGACACGCGGTGCCCGGCCGCCTTCAGCGCCGCCATCAGCCCGGCGGCGATCGTGGTCTTGCCGTGCCCGGAACCGGGCGCGGCGACGACCACCCGCGCTACCACTCGATCCCCCGCTGACCCTTCTGGCCGGCGTCCATCGGGTGCTTGACCTTGGTCATCTCGGCGACCAGGTCGGCGGCCTCGACGAGCTCCGGCGGCGCGTACCGGCCGGTGATGACGACGTGCTGGTGCCCCGGCCGCGAGACCAAAGTGGACACCACGTCGTCGACTTCGAGCCAGCCCCACTTCAGCAGGTAGGAAAACTCGTCGAGGACGTAGAAGCCGTGCGTCTCGGCCGCGAGGCGGCGCTTGATCTCCGCCCAGCCCTCGCGCGCGTTTTCGGCGTGGTCCTCCTCGGTGCCGGACTTGCGCGCCCAGCTCCAGCCTTCGCCCATCTTGTGCCACTCGACCGGGCCGCCCTGGCCGGTGTCGTCGTGCAGCTTCCCCAGCGCCTTGAACGCGGCTTCCTCGCCGACGCGCCACTTCGCCGACTTGACGAACTGGAACACGCCGATCGACCAGCCCTGGTTCCAGGCGCGCAACGCCATCCCGAACGCGGCGGTCGACTTGCCCTTCATCTCGCCGGTGTGCACGGCGAGCAGCGGCCGGTTGCGGCGCTGGCGGGTGGTCAGGCCGTCGTTCGGGACGGCGTCCGGTTTGCCCTGCGGCATCAGGCGGCCCTTCCGGTGCGGGCGCGGACGGCGTCCGCCAGCGATCCGGCGGCGACGTCGGCGAGGGGGACGTGGTCCGCGCCGAGGTGGGCGGCGAGCTCGGCGGCCAGCCCGAGCCGCATTTTGCCGCTCTCGCAGTCCATCACGACGGCCGTGACGCCGGTCAGGAGCCCGGCCGCGGCCTGGGCGCGCGCGACGGCGTCCGGGCCGCTGGTGGCTCGCCCGTCGGTCACGACGACCAGCAGGGGACGGCGCCGCGGGTCGCGGATCTCCTCGACCCGCAGCACGCGCGCCGCCTCCAGCAGCCCCTCGGCCAGCGGCGTGCGGCCGCCGGTCGGCAGGCCTTCCAGGCGCGACGCGGCGGCGTCGACGCTGATCGTCGGCGGCAGCGCGAGTTCGGCCGCGGCGCCGCGGAAGGTGACGAGCCCGACCTTGTCGCGGCGCTGGTAGGCGTCGAGCAGCAGGGACAGCACCGCGGACTTCACCTCGCGCATGCGGGCCTTGGCGCCCATCGAGCCGGACGCGTCCACGCAGAACAGCACGAGGTTGCCTTCGCGGCCTTCGCGCAGCGCGTACCGCAGGTCTTCCGGGCGCAGCTTCAGGCCGGCGCCGTCGCGGCCGCGGGCTTTCTGGTGCGGCGCCGCGGCTTTGACGGTCGCGACCAGGTGCGGCCGTCCTTCGTGGACACTCGGGGGCTGGACGCCGATGGTCCGGCCGCTGTCGGTGATCGCGCGCGACCGGCGGCCGCGCTCGCCTTCGCCCATGCCCTTCACGCGGAAAACGCGGGCCTTGAACGTCTCGCCGGCGCCGACGGTCTTCTGCTGCCCGCCCGCGTCCTGCTGCGACTGGCCCTGCGGCGCGCTTTCGCTGCCCTGCGGCGGTTCGGGCGCCTCCGGCGGCGGCGACCCCGAACCGGGACCGTCGTCCTCGGGCCCCGGGTCCGGTTGCGCGTCCTGCAGGGCCTGCTCCAGCTGCTCTTCCGAGATACCGGGGGCGTCGAACGGGTTGCGGCGGCGCCGGTGCGGCAGCGCGAGCCGGGCGGCGACGCGGACGTCGTCGGTGGTCACCTCGTCGCGGCCGGCCCAGGCCGCGTGCGCGACCGCGGTCCGGGCGGTGACGATGTCCGCGCGCATGCCGTCGACCTCGAAGGACGCGCAGATTTCGGCGATCTGGCGCAGCGCGTCGTCGGGGAGCTTGACGGCGGGCAGGAGCCGTTGCGCCGCTTCGATGTCCGCGGCGAGCTGGGCGTCTTCGTCCGCGTACTGCGCGGCGAAGGCGTCCGGATCGGCTTCGTAGGCCAGGCGGCGGCGGACGACCTCGACGCGCTGCTCCGGGTCGCGGCTGGAGGCGACCTCGACGGTCAGCCCGAACCGGTCCAGCAGCTGCGGCCGCAGTTCGCCCTCCTCGGGGTTCATGGTGCCGATCAGCACGAACCGCGCCGCGTGCGACACCGAAACGCCCTCGCGTTCCACGGTCGCGCGGCCCATCGCGGCGGCGTCCAGGAGCGTGTCGACGAGGTGGTCGTGCAGCAGGTTGACCTCGTCGACGTAGAGCAGCCCGCGGTGCGCGGCGGCCAGCAGGCCCGGCTGGAAGTCCGTGACGCCTTCGGCGAGCGCGCGTTCCAGGTGCAGGCTGCCGATCACGCGGTCTTCGGCCGCGCCGACGGGGAGTTCGACCAGCTTCGCCGGCCGCCGGTGGCTCTTCGCGCCGTCGTGCGGGCCGTCCGGGCAGCGCGGGTCGGGAGCCGCGGGGTCGCAGGAAAACCGGCAGCCGTCGACGACGTCGACCCCGGGCAGCAGACCGGCCAGCGCGCGGACCATGGTCGACTTCGCCGTGCCCTTCTCGCCGCGCACCAGCACCCCGCCGACGGCGGGGGAAATCGACGAGAGGACCAGCGCCAGGCGCAGGTCGGGCAGCCCGACGACGGCGGTGAACGGGTACGGCTTCAACAGCGCTCCTCCAGCTCGGCGACCGGCCGATCATCGCACAGCGCCCGGCTCGCTTAGGGTGGGAAATCGTGCGCGAAAAATCACGTCCACCGGCTGCCGGAGCGGACCGCCTGACCGTGGTCGGGATCGGAGCCGACGGCTGGCCGGGCCTGTCGGAGCGGGCCAAGTCCGCGGTGCTCGCCGCCGACGTCGTGCTGGGCGCGCCGCGGCAGCTGGGCTACCTGCCCGAGACGGTGCCGGCGCAGGCGTGGCCGACACCCCTGCTGCCCGCGCTGGACGCGGTCATCGCGGAGCACGAAGGCGCCCGGATCTGCGTCCTGGCCAGCGGAGATCCGTTTTTGTCGGGGGTGGGTGCCACACTGGTGGCCCATGGATACGAGGTCGAGGCGCTGCCCGCGCTCTCGTCGGTGACACTGGCCCGGGCACGGCTGGGCTGGTCCGCCGAGGAGACCGAGGTGGTCACCATCGTCGGCCGGTCGTCGGCCCGCGTCGCCCGGGTCCTGGCGCCGCGCCGGCGGGTGCTCGTCCTGGGTGCCGACGCGACCGCTCTGCGCTCCCTGCTCACCGTGCGGGGTTATGGCGAGAGTGAGCTGATCGCGCTGGAGAACCTGGGCGGGCCCGACGAGCGCGTCTCCGACGGCTGGACCGGCGATCCCGGTCCGCTGACGGTGTTCGCGCTGGCGTGCGTGGGTCCGGCGTTGCCGCTGATCGGCATCCCGGACGACGTGTACGCCCACGACGGGCAGCTGACCAAACGCGACCTCCGCGTGTCGGCGCTGGCCCGCCTCGCGCCGAGTCCCGGCGAGCTGTTGTGGGACGTCGGCGCGGGCGCGGGCAGCGTCGGCATCGAGTGGTCGCGGCTGAACGGCCTGAACCGCGCGGTCGCGATCGAGCGCTCGGCGGAGCGCGCCGAGCGGATCGGCCGGAACGCACTGGACCTGGGAGTACCGGAACTGGAGGTGGTGACGGGGGAAGCACCGGAGGCGCTGAGCGCGCTGCCGGCGCCGGACGCGGTCTTCATCGGAGGCGGCGTGACGGCGCCCGGCGTACTGGACGCGTGCCTGGCGACGGGCGCGCGGGTGGTGGCCCACGGGGTGACGCTGGAGGCCGAGCAGGTCCTGGCGCGCGCGTACGAGGAGCACGGCGGAGAGCTGCTGCGGATCGGTGTGGAACGGGCGGCGCCGCTGGGCGGGTTCACGGGCTGGACCCCGGCGCGGGTCGTGACGCAGTGGAGCAACCGGTGACGGGCCCGATGGCGGCGGTCACCGGCAGGCATCCGGCCGGCAGCAATTCGGTCGGCGGGCATGCAGCCGGCGGCCATGCGGCCGGCGAGCATCCGACCGGCGGCCGCAGGCATCCGGCCGGCGAGCGTCCGGCCGGCGAGCGTCCGGCCGGCGGCCGCAGGCGTCCGTCCGCACTGCGCACTCCGGTCGGGAGCAGCCGATGACCGTGCACTTCATCGGCGCCGGGCCCGGGGCTGCCGACCTCATCACCGTGCGGGGCCGGGACCTGCTGGCGCGCTGCGGCGTCTGCCTCTACCCCGGCAGCATGACCCCGCCCGACCTGCTTGCCCACTGCGCGCCCGGGACCGAGCTCGTCGACACGGCGAACCTCAGCCTCGAGCAGATCGTCGGGAAGCTCGTCGACGCGCACCGCGCCGGGCACGAGGTCGCGCGGCTGTGCTCCGGCGATCCGTCGCTCTACAGCGCGGTCGCCGAGCAGGCGCGGCGGCTCGATGCGGCCGGCGTGCCCTACGACGTCGTGCCCGGCGTGCCCGCCTTCGCCGCTTCGGCCGCCGTGCTGAAGCGGGAGCTCACCGTGCCCGAAATCGGGCAGAGCCTGGTCATCACGCGCGTGCAGGCGCGCTCCACCAAGATGCCGCCGGGTGAAACCCTCGCCGCCTTCGCCGCGACGCGGGCCACGCTCGCGCTGCACCTCGCCATCAACCACGTCGAGCGGGTCACCGACGAGCTGACGCCGCACTACGGCCAAGACTGCCCCGTCGCCGTCGTCGCGCTCGCGAGCCAGCCCGGGGAAACCGTCGTGCGGGGCGTGCTCGGGGAACTGCCGGCGCTGGTCCGCGAGGCCGGGATGACGCGCGCCGCCACCATCTTCGTCGGGCGGGCGCTGGGGGCCACCGGCTTTCCCGACAGCTTCCTCTATTCGAGTGCCCGTGACCGGGCGAACCAACCGGAGTCGTTGTGACGGAACTGCGCTGGGGCCTGCTGGCCGCCGGGACCATTGCCGCCCACTTCGCCGCGGGCGTCGAGGAAAGCAAGCACGGCGTGCTCACCGCCGTCGCCGCCCGTGACGGCGAACGAGCGCGGGAGTTCGCCGCGCGCTTCGACATCCCGAAGGCCTACGGCAGCTACGAAGACCTCCTCGCCGACCCGGACGTCGACGCCGTCTACGTTTCGACGCCGCACGCGCTGCACAAGGAGTGGGCCATCGCGGCCGCCGAGGCCGGCAAGCACGTGCTCTGCGAGAAGCCGCTGACGATCACCGCCGCCGACGCCGAGGAGGTGATCGAGGCCGCCCGCGCGCACGACGTCTTCCTGATGGAGGCGTTCATGTACCGGCTGCACCCGCAGACGCGGCGGCTGGCCGAGCTGATCTCCTCCGGCGCGATCGGCGAGGTCCGCGCGGTCGACACGACCTTCTCCTTCGACAGCAACCCCGAGGAAACCGCCCGGCTGAGCGACCCGGCGCTCGGCGGCGGCGGGATCCTCGACGTCGGCTGCTACTGCACGTCGCTGGCCCGGCTGGTCGCGCAGGCGGCGACCGGGCAGGACGTCGTCGAGCCGGCCGAGGTCAGCGGGATGGCGCACCTGTCCGCCACCGGCGTCGACGAGTGGGCGACCGGCCTGCTGCGGCTGCCCGGCGACATCCTCGCCACGATCTCGTGCGGGATCCGGCTCACCCGCGAGGACGGCATCCGCGTGTTCGGCTCGCGCGGGCAGATCCACATCCCGCAGCCCGCGTGGATCCACCCGCTGCGCGACCCGGGCGTTTCGCGGATCATCCTGACCCCGGCCGGCGGCGCGCCGGAGGTCATCGAGGTCGAAGCGACCCAGGGCGTCTTCGCTCGCGAAGCCGACCACGTCGCCGCCCACATCGGCGACCGCCAGGCACCCGAGCTGTCCTGGGCCGAGACCCTCGCCAACCTGCGGACGCTGGACCGGTGGCGCGAAGCCGTCGGCTACGGGCGTCCCTCGTGATCCTCATCCTCGGCGGGACCGGCGAAGCCCGGCAGCTCGCCGAAGAGCTCGCCGCGCGCGAAGTGCGCGTTGTCTCTTCGCTGGCGGGGCGGGTCGCGCGGCCGAGACTTCCCGTCGGCGAAGTGCGCGTCGGCGGCTTCGGGGGCCCGGAGGGGCTCGCGCGGTACCTGCGCGAGAACCACGTGGAAGCGGTAGTGGACGCCACACACCCCTTCGCCGAGCGCATCGGCGCCAACGCGGCGGAAGCAGCCCGGACGACGGGGACGCCCCTGCTCAGGCTCGCGCGGCCGGGCTGGCAGGCCGGACCGCAGGACGACTGGCATTGGGCCGACGACCTCGCCGAGGCGGCACGAATGCTTCCCGACCTGGGAAAACGCGTGTTCCTCACCAGCGGCCGCCAGGGGCTGCCCGCCTTCGCGCACCTCGACGACCTGTGGTTCCTGATCCGCTGCGTCGACCCGCCCGAGCCGCCGCTGCCGCGCCACCACGAGCTGCTCCTCGCCCGCGGGCCGTACGAGGTGGCCGCGGAACGGGAGCTGCTCGGCCGGGTGGACGTCCTGGTCACCAAGGACTCCGGCGGCCCGCAGACCAGCGCCAAGCTGACCGCCGCCCGCGAGCTCGGCCGGCCCGTCCTGCTGGTCAGGCGGCCGGGCCGCCCCGAGACCGAGACCGCCGAAACCGTCCCCGAAGCCGTCGAATGGGTCCTTCACCGATGATCGAAGAGTTCTACGAAGTCCTGCGCAAGCGGCGGGACGTCCGCGGCGAGTTCACCGGCGCGCCCGTCCCCGAAGCCACGCTGATGCGGGTGCTCGAAGCCGCGCACGCCGCGCCGAGCGTCGGGCTGACGCAGCCGTGGGACTTCGTGCTGGTCGAGGACGTCGTGACGCGCGAGAAGTTCGCCAAGCACGTCCACGAAGAGCGGGAGGTTTTCGCCGGGCAGCTCGGCGAGGACCGCGCGAGGACCTTCGCGAACATCAAGATCGAGGGCATTCTGGAGTCGAGCCTGGGCATCGTCGTCACCTACGACCCGGCGCGCGGCGCGCCCGACGTGCTCGGCCGGCACGCCATCGCCGACGCCGGCCTGTACTCGGTGTGCCTCGCGATCCAGAACCTCTGGCTCGCCGCGACCGCGGAGGGCCTGGGCGTCGGCTGGGTGAGCTTCTACCGCGAACCGTTCCTGAGCGAGCTGCTCGGCGTGCCCGACGGTGTGCGGCCGGTCGCGTGGCTGTGCGTCGGGCCGGTCAGCTCCCTGGAAACCGTGCCCGACCTGGAGCGCCACGGTTGGCGGAGCCGTCGTCCCCTGGCCGCGGCGATACACCACGGCCGGTTCACCCGGCGTGACCCGGGGGCTGCGTCAACCGCCCGCATCTGACCCGTTAGCGTTGCGCCGATGCGTCTGATTGCCGTAGCGCTGGGGTTGCTCTCGGCCTTGTGCGCGCTGGCTTTCCCCTTCCTGCCGGTGGTGCAGGACACGGCGGAGGTCGTCTGGCCCACCGGCAGCGACACCCGCTCCGTCAACGCGCCCTTGACCGGGTACTGGGCCCAGGACCTGCGGGCCGAGCTGCCGTGCGCGGCCATCCGCTCGGTCGACGCGCGCACGAACGGTCCCGGCCTGCTGTTCGCCACCGTGCCGGACGGCCGCACCGACCCGAAGGCCGGCAACGGCGTCGGGCTGCAGCTGCGCGTCGACAACGGCGTGCTGCTCGCCTCCAGCCAGGGCCAGCAGATCGCCCAGCAGCCGCTGCCCGCCGAGAAGTGCGACGTCGAGCTGGACGTCGACGCTACGCAGATGACCCTCGCTGTGGCGGGGACGCCGATCTTCCACGCCGGCGGCGACGTCCGGCCCCGCGTGGTCGGCATCTACTCCTCGATCAACTCGAGCAAGGACCCGATCGCCGGCCTGCACGTCTCGGTCGTGCCGGACACGCGCTACCAGACGTCGCCGACCGCGCTGAAGATCAGCGTGGGCGTGCTCGCCATCCTGTCGCTGATCGGCTGCATGATCGCGGTCTGGCGCCGCGACTCCGGCTTCGCGAGACGCGCGCCGCGCTGGGCGCCGGTCGGCTGGTGGCGGCTGACCGCGCGGGACGTGACGGTGATCGTCGCGCTCGGCGCGTGGGTCTTCATCGGGCCGGTGACCTCGGACGACGGCTACATCCTCACGATGGCCCGGGTCACCGAGCAGACCGGGTTCCTCACGAACTACCACCGCTGGTTCGGCGTCGCCGAAGCGCCGTTCGGCTGGTTCTACCACCTGTTCGAGCTGATGGCGCACGTCAGCGTGGTGCCGCCGTGGATCCGGCTGCCCTCGTTCCTGCTCGGCGTGCTCAGCTGGCTGCTGATCAGCCGCGAGGTGATGCCGCGCCTCGGCACCCAGATCCGCACCAGCCGCCCGGCGAGCTGGGCCGCCGCGACGGTGTTCCTGATCTGGTGGATGCCCTACAACAACGGCGTCCGCCCGGAACCGGTCGCCGCGCTCGGCTCGCTGCTGGCGATCTGCGCGGTGGAGCGCGCGCTGGTGACGCGGCGGCTGCTGCCGCTGTGCCTCGGCCTGACCGCGGCCGGGTTCACCCTGGCCGCGACGCCGACCGGGCTGATCGCGGTGGCGCCCTTCCTGGTCGCGGCGCGCCCGCTGTTCAAGCTGATCCGCCAGCGCGCGAACGAAAACGGCTGGCTGCCGGTGCTCGCGCCGGTCGCCGCCGCCGGGCTGCTCGTGCTGGTCGTCGTGTTCGCCGACCAGACGTTCGCGACCGTCCAGGAAGCGACCCGGATCCGCACCCAGGTGGGCCCGAACCTGTCGTGGTTCCAGGAGCTCGCGCGCTACCAGCTGCTGTTCGCCGACCTGCCGGACGGCTCGGCACCGCGCCGGTTCCCGGTGCTGCTGGTCGTGCTGTGCACCGCCACCTGCCTGGTGATGCTGCTGCGCCGCGGCCGCATCCCCGGCGCGTCGCTCGGGCCGGCCCGCCGCCTGATCGGCACGACGGCGGTGTTCTTCCTGCTGCTGGCCCTGACGCCGACGAAGTGGACGCACCACTTCGGCGCGTTCGCCGCGGTCGGCGCGTCGATGGCCGCGCTGGCCGCGCTCGCGACCAGCTCCACGGTGCTGCGGTCCAAACGCAACCGCGCGGCCTTCCTGGCGGCGCTGCTGGTGGTCGCCGCGCTCGCCGCGACCGGGCCGAACACGTACTGGTTCGTCTCGCGTCTCGGCGTCCAGTGGACGAACGTGGCGCCGTCGGTCGGCGGCATCCCGCTGTCGACCATCCTGCTGGCGGCGGCCGCGATCGCCGGGATCTACGCGTTCGTCGAGAACGTCCGCGCGCACCGGCCGGGCCTGCCCGACCAGCCCCAGGAAGGCAAGCGGCGCGCGCTGCGGCTCGGGTCGCTGTCGCTGGTGGTGGTCTGCGGCCTGGTGGCGGCGGGCGAGTTCGTCACGATGGCGTGGGCGATCCACAACCAGTCCGGCAGCTACAGCCTGGGCGCGGCGAACGTCGGGCACCTGTTCGGCAAGAGCTGCAACCTCTCCGACCACGTGATGGTCGAGCGCGACGCGGCGACGAGCATCCTGCACCCGCAGGCCGAGCAGCGGACGGTGGCGGAGAAGCCGAAGGAGACCGGCTCCCCGCTGCCGAACCCGGACCAGGACAACGGCCGCGTCCAGACCGGCTTCCACACCCGCCCGGTCGACGACAAGGACCCCCTGGCCGAGCCGCCGCACGGGTTCACGCCGGAAAAGGTGCCGATGTGGTCGAGCTACCTCGACCCGGAGACGCGCGCCGGGCGCCTGCGCAGCGACTGGTTCGCGCTGACGGAGAAGCCGGCGGACGGCCAGGTGGTGGTGGCCACGGCGGGCGCGGCCCGCCGCCCGACGTCGGTCAGCCTCGACTACGGCGTCGACACCCCGGACGGCGTGAAGGTCCTGCGCAGCCAGTTCATGCTCCCGCCGGGCTCGGGCACGGGCGGCTGGAACGACACCCGCATCAACCTGCGCGACCTCCCCCCGGAGACGAACGCGGTCCGCATCAACATCGTGGACAACGACCTGACGGAGGACGGCTGGATCGCGGCGTCGGCCCCCCGCGTCCCGACGTTCACGACGCTGACGGACCGCATCGGCTCGAAGCCGGTGTACGTGGACTGGCCGGCGTCGTTCGTGTACCCGTGCGTCCAGCCGGTGACGTCCCACGACGGGATCTCCCAGGTCCCGGACTACCGCATCACGGCGGGCGGCCTGGCGGACGAGGCCCAGTGGGCGTCCTCGACCAACGGCGGCCCGATCGGCTGGCTGGAGGAGCTGGCCGAGGAGCCGGAGGTGCCGAGCTACCTGATCGGCCAGCCGAGCCAGTCGTGGGGCCAGCTGCTGCAGATCGAGCCGTTCACGGAGGGCATCGCGCCGACGGTGGTGCACGGGGAGAAGACGGTGCCGGGCTGGTGGTCACCGGGTCCGGGACCGCGGCAGCCGAACGGCAAGGACCCGACGCGCTGAGAAGCGTGAGGCCGGGCCGGAGCCCGGCCTCACGTCAGTAGCTGCGCGGTGTCCAGACGATGCCGTTCTCGGCGCGAGTGCGGGACGAACCCACGATCAGCAGGCAGCGCATATCCACTGTGGACGGATCCAGCTCGCCCAGCGTCGTGATGCGGATGTCCTCCTCCGGCCCACCCACGTCCCGCGCCACCACGACCGGCGTGGAAGCAGAACGGTGGCGCAGCAGCACCGCACGAGCATCAGCCAGCTGAGTCGTCCGGGTCCGCGAAGCAGGGTTGTACAACGCCAGCACGAGATCCGCCGCCCCAGCCGCGTCCAGGCGCTTCTCGATGATGTCCCACGGCTTCAAGCGATCCGACAGCGAGAGCACGCAATAATCGTGGCCCAGCGGCGCCCCCACCCGCGACGCCGCCGCCTGGGCTGCCGTCACGCCCGGGACTATCCGGACCCGGACGCCCGTTCCGTGCCCCGCGGACACCTGCTCCAACACCGCCGACGCCATCGCGAACACCCCCGGGTCGCCCGAGGACACCACCGCGACCCGCGCGCCCGAAGCAGCCAGGTCCAGGGCCTCGCGGGCCCGGTCCGCTTCCACCCGGTTGCCCGACGCGTGCCGCTGCTGGCCCGCCTTCTGCGGCACCCGTGCCACATACGGCCCGTACCCGACGACGTGCTCCGCAGCCGAAAGCTCCGCAGCCGCCTCGGGGGTCAGCCACTCCGGGCCGGCCGGGCCGAGGCCCACGACGACGACCTCGCCACCGGAAGAAGGAGCCGGAGGGGGCGAACCCGGAGACTGGCGTGACGCGTAACCCGGCGAAGGCAGCAACGCCAGCGAAAAGTACGGCACGGAAGCAGGATCCACCGAAGCCAGGGGCTCGATCCGCTGCTCCCCCCACGTCGCACGCTCGACGTAGACAGCCTCGTCCAGCTTCCCCGCCTCCGCGAACGCCTCCCGCACCGACGAGAACGTCCGGCCCAGCTTCAGGACCGCCGCCGCGTCGGTGTCCGCCAGGCGGCGCGCCAGCTCCGGGGCCGGCAGGGTGCCCGGGAGCACCGTCAGGACCTCGTCGCGCTGGACCAGCGGGCGGCCGAAGACCGACGACGCCGCGCTCACCGACGTCACGCCCGGGACCACCACCGCCTCGTACCGGCCGGACAGGCGCTCGTGCATGTACATGTACGAGCCGTAGAAGAACGGGTCACCCTCGCAGAGCAGGACCACGTCGCGCCCCGCGTCGAGGTGCTCCGCCAGGCGCTTTGCGCTCAGCTCGTAGAAGTCGGCGATCGCACCCTCGTAGCCGCCCGGGTGGTCGGTCGTCTCCGTGGTCACCGGGTAGACGAGCTTTTCCTCGATCTGCCCTTCACGCAGGTACGGCTCCGCGACCGATCGCGCGATGCTGCGGCCGTGCCGGGCGCAGTGGTAGGCGATCACCGATGCCTCGGAAATCAGGCGCGCCGCCTTGACCGTCATCAGTTCCGGGTCGCCGGGGCCGAGGCCGACGCCGTACAGCTTGCCCACGCTCATTCTTCGGCGCTCGCGAGTGCGTTGATGGCCGCGACGGCCATCGCGCTGCCGCCGCGCCGGCCGTGGACCACCAGGTACGGGGCCGGAGCACGTTTGGCCAGCTCCACTTTGGACTCCATCGCGCCGACGAAGCCGACCGGGACGCCGATGATCGCCGCCGGTGCGCCGACGCCTTCGTCGAGGATCTCCAGCAGGCGGAACAACGCCGTCGGCGCGTTGCCGATCGCCACCACCGAGCCGGGCAGCTTGTCGCGCCACAGCTCCAGCGCCGCCGCCGAACGCGTCGTGCCCATCCGTTCGGCCAGCGAAGGAACACCGGGGTCCGACAGCGTGCAGAGGACCTCGTTGCCCGCCGGCAGGCGACGGCGGGTGACGCCGCTGGCGATCATCTGCGCGTCGCACAGGATCGGGGCGCCGGCTTCGAGGGCCGCGCGGCCGGACTCGACGACGTCGAGCGTGTAGCGCAGGTCGTCGACCAGATCGACCATGCCGCAGGCGTGGATCATCCGGACCGCCAGCCCGGCCACGTCGTCGGGCAGGATCGCCAGGTCCGCCTCCTCGCGGATCGTGGCGAACGAGTGCCGGTAGATCTCGGCACCGTCCCGCAGGTAGTCGATCACAGGTTCCCTTCCATCTCGTCGAGCGGCACCCAGCGGCCGTCGATGCGGTAGCCCCCCGCTTCGGCGACAACGTCCACATGGGACTGCGACGGCTTCCCGCACCGCCGTTCGCAGCCCGAGAAGTGCGCGCGCAGGCCCGGCCGGAACACCGCGTCGGCCCGGACGTCGGCGCGCGACTTCGCGCAGCCCGGACGGCCGATGCACGCGGAGGTCCCCAGTGCGGAACCGCCGAACCCCAGCCGCTCGAAGACGTCCGCGGGCACGTCCGGCAGGATGACGGACTTCCACGGCGTGACCAGCGCCGTCCCGAACTCCGCCAGCGCTCGCGCCTGCGTCGCGGACAGCTGCCCGAAGCGCGGCACGACACCGGCCGCGAAACCGCCGTCCCGGGGAATGAGCCCAGCCGGCACGGACGACGAGCCCCGCGGCACCGGCGTCCCCCGCCACGCCGGGTCGTCGAGTTCGGCGACGCGCCAGGCGGCCCCGCGGACCCGGCAGAACTCCAGCGCGACGTCGATGAGCGTCGCCACGGCGCCGGCGCGGGACACCCGCCGTCCGGTGTCGCCGCCCGCGAGCAGCAGCGTTCCCTCGGACCGGCCCGTGGCCAGCCAGCAGACGTCGGTGCCTTCCCCGGCGACGTCCACGCGGCCGTCGTCGAAGGCGAAGAGGAACCGTCCGGGCAGCGACGCCAGCTCGGGCGTCGCACACAGCGCCAGATCGAGCGCCGCCGCCAGGCCGCGGACGTCGGCGAGCCCACCGCGCACCCCGCTCAACGGCGACGCGAGGACGTTGCGGACCCGCTCGTGCGACGGTGAGGGCAGCAGGCCGGCGTCGGTCAGCCGGGCCGCGAGACCGGGCCGCGTGACGCCGCGCAGCTGGACGTTGCCGCGCGAGGTGAGGTGGAGGTCGCCGTCGCCGCACGCCTCGGCCGCGTCGGCCAGCGCGCGCAGCTGCACTGCGGGAATCGTGCCGCCGGGCAGCCGGACCCGGGCCAACGGCCCGTCGGCGGCGTCGTGCGGTGCGAAAACACCGGGGCACGCGTCGGCTCGCACGCGTGCTGGGGTCGGCATGAGGGTCACTGTAGCTGGCGGTTCTCCGGCTCCGGCGGGTCCGGACGGGGCCGGATCCGGGCCGTTCCGGCGTCCAGGTCCACGTCACGCCAGGGTGGCGCGCCCTCGGCGTCCTGCTCGACGAGCATCGACATCGTTTCCCGGTGTTCCAGCTCACGCCGCTTGGTGCCGTAGAGGAACGCGGTGGTCTCTTCGAGGTAGGTGGAGGACAGCCGCGCCTTGAAGCGCGAGCCGTCCTTGCGCGGGCGCAGTTCGATCGCCGCCATGACCAGCAGGATCACCACACCGCCCGGCAACGCCAGGCCCAGCCAGGTTCCCATGCCCCGGCGAACCGGGTGACCGCCGGTCAAGTTCCCAAGGCAGCAGAAGTCTCATCGAACGTAGTAGGTGTGCTACATTCGATCGCATCAGTCAGATGGGGGTGACCGTGATGAGAGATCCTGCCGATCCCGTCGTCCGCGTACGCGAGCTGCGGATGCGGTACGGCACCAACGACGTGCTCCACGGCGTCGGCTTCGAGGCGTACCGGGGCGAGGTCGTGTGCCTGCTCGGGCCGAACGGCGCGGGCAAGACCACGACGATCGAGATCCTCGAGGGCTTCCGCATGCGGTCGGCCGGCGAGGTCAGCGTGCTGGGCACCGACCCGGCCCAGGGCGGCGAGGACTGGCGGGCACGGCTGGGGGTCGTGCTCCAGTCCTGGCGTGACCACGGGAAGTGGCGCGTCCGCGAGCTGCTCGCGCACCTCGGCCGGTACTACGCGCCGTACTCGACGCCTTCGCGCCCGCGGCCGTGGGACGCCGACGAGCTGATCGAGACCGTCGGGCTCACCGAGCACGCGGGCAAGAAGCTCAAGCAGCTCTCCGGCGGCCAGCGGCGGCGGCTCGACGTCGCCATCGGCATCGTCGGGCGGCCCGAGCTGCTGTTCCTCGACGAGCCGACCGCCGGCTTCGACCCGGAGGCGCGGCGCGAGTTCCACGACCTGGTGCACCGGCTGTCCGACGAGCTCGACACGACGATCCTGCTCACCACGCACGACCTCGACGAGGCCGAGAAGCTGGCCGACCGGATCCTCATCCTCAACGGCGGCCGGATCATCGCCGACGGCTCGGCCGACCAGCTCAGCCGGCAGATCGCCGGCGAGGCCGAGGTCCGCTGGAGCGTCGGCGGCCAGCGGTTCGTGCACTCGACGACCGAGGCGACCAAGTACGTGCACGACCTGTTCAAGCAGCACGGCGACGCCGTCGAGGACCTCGAGGTCCGGCGGGCGTCGCTGGAGGACACCTACATGACGCTGGTCCACCGCGCCGAGACCGGCGGCGAGACGGAGCTCGGGCTCCAGGAAGCGGGTGCGCGATGAACGGCACGACCGTAGCCCTGCGTTCCGGGCTGGCCCGCGGCTGGATCGAGTTCAAGCAGACGTGGACCAACCTCGACGACGTGATGGGGCAGCTCGTCTTCGTGGTGCTCTTCCTCGGTACGTTGTTCTTCATGCGCAACGCCACGCTGCCCGGCACCTCGTTCTCGCTCGGCGCGGCGACCGTGCCCGGCGTGCTCGGCGCCGGCATCGTGTTCAACGGCCTGACCGGCGCGGCGGGCTACCTGGCCGTCGACCGCGAGGACGGCACGCTGCTGCGCGCGAAGGCGACCCCGAACGGGATGCTCGGCTACCTGGTCGGGAAGACCACGGCACTGTCGCTCGCCCAGCTCACGTCCATGGCCGCGGTCCTGATCCCGTGCCTGTTCGCCTTCTCCGCGCTGGCGCCGGACGGCGGCTGGTCGTACCTGCACCTGCTCGGGGTGCTGCTGCTCGGCATGGCCGCGACGATGCCGATCGGCGCCGCGCTGGGCGCGCTGACCAACAGCCCGCGGTCCATCGGCCTGATCACCCTGCCGGTGATGGGCCTGGGCGCGATCTCCGGGATCTTCTACCCGATCACGGCCCTGCCGGGCTGGCTGCAGGACATCGCGCAGGCGTTCCCGATGTACTGGCTGGGCCTCGGGATGCGCTCGGCCCTGCTGCCGGACGGCGCGGTGGTCGTCGAGATCGGGCAGTCGTGGCGGCCGGTGGCGACCGTGGCGGTGCTGCTCGCGTGGGCGGTGGCCGGCTTCGCGCTGGCCCCGGTCCTGCTGCGCCGCATGGCGCGGCGCGAGGCGGGTTCGTCCCTGGCCGAACGGCGGCAGCGGGCCATGCAGCGTGTGGGGTAGTCATGAGTGAGGCCGTCTACAACCGGATCGCGATGCTGCGCGCGGAGCGGTCGATCTCGCGGCGGCAGCTGGCGGAGGCCCTCGGCGTGCACTACCAGACGATCGGCTACCTGGAGCGCGGCGAGTACAGCCCGTCGCTGTACCTGGCCCTGCGGATCGCGGAGTTCTTCGAGGTCTCGGTCGAGGTGCTGTTTTCGACGAAGCCGTTCCCGCGGCTCGGCGAGCGGTCCGCCTAGGGCTTGCGCAGGTCGGCCTCGGCGAGCGCGTCGACGACGGCGTCGCGGCGGGTCTCGCGGGCGGTCCGGCTCAGTTCGACGTGCAGGAACGGCGTCGCGCCGGCGGCCTGGCTCTGGACGTTCGTCGTCCCGGCCAGGCCGCGGCAGAGCTCGGCCCAGGCCCGGCAGACGCGGAAGCCGGCGGTCTCCAGCCGGTCGGCTGCCCGGCGGGCCGCGTCCCCGGCCTCGGCCGCGCCGGCCGAGAGGACGACGTCGGCCGTGGGGAGGGTGCGGTCGTTGAAGCCGTGCAGCTGGACCTGCGGCAGGCCGCGCCGGGCGAGCAGCGTGGTGACGACGTGGAAGACCGTCCGTACGTCGTGCGCGGGGTCCTCCCGGCGGCGGTGGGCGCCCGCGACGGCCAGCACCGCGCCGGGGACCCGCCGGAACAGGGCCAGGCCGAGCCGGTCCGTGCGCAGGTCCGAGGAGGCGTGCGGCACCTCGATCACCAGCGACGGCGGCGCGGACCGGTCGATCGCGTAGAGCCCCCACGCGCGCTCGGAGCCGGGCTCCTGGACGGCGAGGGCGTCGCCGGTCACGGAGAATCCCAGGTCGGAAAGGCGATGGGGACGGCCATCGAGCAGGGCGGCGAAGCCGGTTTCGGCGGTTTCGAGCTCGGCCGCCGTGGGGTGGCGGTACGGCTGCCCGGTCGACTGCGCGGCGGTGAAGCTCCGGAGAAGGGATTCCAAGCCGTCAGGTTACCCGGGGCAACGTCACCTTGACGCGCCTCGACCGGCACCGGAGAGTGGGTGCGATACCCACGCGTCGGCAGGTGGAGGAACCCGGTGGAAATCCGGGGCGGTCCCGCCACTGTGACCGGAGACGGTGCTCTCCGGGAGCCAGGAACTCCGGCCGGCGCGCCCGCACTACCCGGGGCGCGGACCCCGAGGAGGAACCTCGTGATCCTGCTTCTGTCCACTTCGGACACCGACCTGCTCAGCGCCCGCTCCAGCGACCGCGAGTACCGGCTCGGCAACCCGTCCCGGCTCGACGTCGCCGAGCTGCCGGGGCTGCTCGACGGCGTCAAGATCGTCGTCGCGCGGATCCTCGGCACGCCGCGGAGCTGGCAGGACGGCCTGGACGCGCTGCGGGCGTCGGGCGCGCACGTCGTCGTCCTCGGCGGCGAGCAGACGCCGGACGCCGAGCTGATGAAGCTCTCGACCGTCCCGGCCGGGATCGCCGCCGAGGCCCACGCCTACCTCGCGCAGGGCGGCCCGGCGAACCTCACCCAGCTGCACCGGTTCCTCTCCGACACGCTGCTGCTCACCGGCGACGGCTTCGAGCCGCCCGCTCGCCAGCCCGAATGGGGCATCCTCGAGCGGCCGTCACGCGCCGAGGGCCCGGTCATCGGCATCCTGTACTACCGCGCGCACCACCTGTCCGGGAACACGGCGTTCGTGCACGCGCTCGCCGACGAGATCGAGGCGGCGGGCGGGCGCGCGTTGCCGATCTACTGTGCTTCGCTGCGTACGCGCGAGCCCGAGATGATGGCCGAGCTGGCCTCCGTGGACGCCCTGCTGGTCACCGTGCTCGCGGCGGGCGGCACGCGGCCGTCCGAGGTGGGCGCGGGCGGTGACGACGAGGCGTGGGACGTCGCCGAGATGGCCGCGCTCGACGTGCCGATCCTGCAGGCGCTGTGCCTGACCAGCGACCGCGAGACGTGGGCGGCCAGCGACGACGGCCTCTCGCCGCTCGACGCCGGCAACCAGATGGCCGTGCCCGAGTTCGACGGACGGCTGATCACGGTGCCGTTCTCGTTCAAGGAACTCGACGAAGACGGCCTCCCCCGGTACGTGCCGGACGCCGAACGCGCGTCCCGCGTCGCCCGCATCGCGCTGGCGCACGCCCGGCTGCGGTACACGCCGCCCGCGGAACGCCGCATCGCGCTGATGCTGTCCGCGTACCCGACGAAGCACTCGCGCGTCGGCAACGCGGTCGGGCTCGACACGCCCGCGTCGGCGATCGAGCTGCTGCGGCGGATGCGCGCTGTGGGTTACGACCTGGGGCCGGACGCCTTCCCGGGCGTCGACCCGACCGGCACCGACCAGCCCGACGGCGACGCGCTGATCCACGCGCTGATCGCCGCCGGCGGCCAGGACCCGGAGTGGCTCACCGAGGAACAGCTGGCCGGGAACCCGATCCGCGTCCCGGCCGCGCGGTACCGCTCGTGGTTCGAGGCCCTGCCCGCCGAGCTGCGCGAAGGCGTCGAGGAGCACTGGGGCCCGGCGCCCGGCGAGCTGTACGTCGACAACGGCGACATCGTGCTGGCGTCCCTGCAGAGCGGCAACGTGATCATCATGATCCAGCCGCCGCGCGGGTTCGGCGAGAACCCGGTCGCGATCTACCACAACCCGGACCTGCCGCCGAGCCACCACTACCTGGCCGCGTACCGGTGGCTGGAGGAGGAGTTCGGCGCGCACGCCGTCGTCCACCTCGGCAAGCACGGGTCGCTGGAGTGGCTGCCGGGCAAGACCGCGGGGCTCTCGGCGTCGTGCGCGCCGGACGCCGTGCTCGGGAACCTGCCGCTGGTCTACCCCTTCCTGATCAACGACCCGGGCGAGGGCGCGCAGGCGAAGCGGCGGGCGCACGCGACGATCGTCGACCACCTCATCCCGCCGATGGCCCGCGCGGAGTCCTACGGCGACATGGCGCGGCTGGAGCAGCTGCTCGACGAGCACGCGAACATCGCGGCGATGGACCCGGCGAAGCTGCCGGCCGTGCGCCAGCAGATCTGGACCCTGATCCAGGCGGCCAAGCTGGACCACGACCTCGGCATCGACGAACGGCCGCACGACGCGGAGTTCGACGACTTCCTGCTGCACATCGACGGCTGGCTGTGCGAGGTCAAGGACGCGCAGATCCGCGACGGGCTGCACGTCCTGGGCGCGGCGCCGACCGGCGAGGCCCGCGTCAACCTGGTGCTGGCGATGCTGCGCGCATCGCAGATGTGGGGCGGCAAGCAGGGCGCGGTGCCCGGCCTGCGCTCCGCACTGGGGCTCAAGGAAGACGCGCCGATGACCGAAGTGGACGCGGTCGAGAAGACGGCCCGCGAGCTCGTACAGACGATGGAGATGCGGGGCTGGGACGCGACCGCGGTCGCGTCGGTCGCCCCGGACCCGCAGGTCGCGCGGGTGCTTTCGTTCGCCGCGGAGGAAATCGTGCCCCGGCTGGCGGGGACGTCCGCCGAGCTGGACGCCGTGCTGCACGCGCTGGACGGCGGGTACATCCCGGCCGGGCCGAGCGGATCGCCGCTGCGCGGGCTGATCAACGTGCTGCCGACCGGGCGGAACTTCTACACCGTCGACCCGAAGGCCATCCCGAGCCGGCTGGCCTGGGAAACCGGGCAGGCGCTGGCGGACTCGCTTCTGAAGCGCTACCGCGAGGACACCGGCGACTGGCCGCGGTCGGTCGGGCTGTCGGTGTGGGGCACGTCGGCGATGCGGACGTCCGGCGACGACGCGGCGGAAGTCCTGGCCCTGCTGGGCGTCCAGCCGGTCTGGGACGAGGCTTCGCGGCGCGTCACGGGCATCGAGGCGATCCCCCTGGACGAGCTGGGCCGGCCGCGGATCGACGTCACAATCCGGATCAGCGGCTTCTTCCGCGACGCCTTCCCGCACGTGATCGCGCTGATGGACGACGCCGTGCGGCTGGTGGCCTCGTTGGACGAACCGGACTCGGAGAACTTCGTCCGCGCGCACGTGGCTGCCGACCTGGCTTCCCACGGCGACGCCCGGCGCGCGACGACCCGGATCTTCGGGTCGAAGCCGGGCGCGTACGGCGCCGGCCTGCTCCCGCTGATGGACAGCGGCAACTGGCGCGACGACAAAGACCTCGCCGAGGTGTACGCGGTCTGGGGCGGCTTCGCGTACGGCCGCGACCTGGACGGCCGCCCGGCGCGCGAGGACATGGAGAGCTCGTACAAGCGCATCGTGGTGGCGGCGAAGAACACCGACACGCGCGAGCACGACATCGCGGACTCGGACGACTACTTCCAGTACCACGGCGGGATGATCGCGACGGTCCGCGCCCTGACCGGCGCGGCCCCGGCGTCCTATGTGGGCGACAGCACGTCCCCGGACGCGGTCCGCACGCGGACGCTCGGCGAGGAGACGGCCCGGGTGTTCCGCGCCCGCGTGGTGAACCCGCGCTGGCTGGCCGCGATGCGGCGTCACGGCTACAAGGGCGCGTTCGAGCTGGCGGCCACAGTGGACTACCTGTTCGGCTTCGACGCAACCGCGGGCGTGGTCGGCGACTGGATGTACGAGAAGCTGACCGAGTCGTACGTGCTGGACGAGGTGAACCAGGAGTTCCTCCGCCAGGCGAACCCGTGGGCCCTGCGCGGGATCGTGGAGCGGCTGAACGAGGCGGCGGACCGCGGGCTGTGGGCGGAACCGGACCCGGAGCTGCTGGCGCAGATGCGCGAGGTGTACCTGTCGCTGGAGGGTGACCTCGAGTCCGACTGACGCCCGAAACGCCCGGGAAACGCGCGCCGGAGTGGGGTGGCGGCATGATCACCGCCGCCCCTCCGAAGACGCGTTCCCGGGCGATTCTCCTCGTCTGCCTCGGCGCCGCCGTTCTCTACGCCTGGAAGATCGGTGCCGGCCAGCTCGGCAACACCTACTACGCCGCCGCCGCGGAGTCGATGACGAGCAGTTTCATCCACTTCCTCTTCGGCTCCTTCGACCCCTACGGTGTCGTCACCGTCGACAAACCGCCGCTCGCGCTGTGGCCGCAAGCGCTTTCCGTCCTCGTCTTCGGCTACCACGGCTGGGCGCTGCTGCTGCCCCAGGTGCTCGAAGGCGTCGCGGCGGTCTTCCTGCTGCACCGGACCGTCCGGCGGTGGGCGGGCGAGAACGTCGCCCTGCTCGCCGCCGTCATCCTGGCGCTCACGCCGGTCACGGTGATCATCAACCGCGACAACAACCCCGACGCCCTGCTCGTCCTCTTCCTGGTGGCCGCCGCGTACGCGCTGACCCGCTCCTTCCAAGAAGGGCGGAAGTGGCTGTTCTGGTGCGCCTTCTTCCTCGGCTGCGGCTTCCTGACCAAGATGCTGCAGGCGTGGATCGTCGTTCCGGCGTTCGCGCTCGCCTCCTTCGCCGGGACCGCCGCGCCCGTCCGGCGAAGGCTCCTCGACCTGCTCGGCGCCGGGGTCGTGCTGGCCGTCTCGTCGTTCTGGTGGGTCGCCCTGTACGACTGGTGGCCCGGCGCCAAGCCGTACATGGGCGGCAGTGAGGACGGCTCCGCGTGGGACCTCGTCTTCGGCTACAACGGCTTCGGCCGCCTCAGGAGCAACGGCGAAGGCGGTGGCATGATGATCATGCGCAACGGGCAGCAGACCCTGTCGTCGTTCGGCGGCGACCCCGGACCCGGCCGGATGTTCAACGACGTCGTCGGCGGGCAGATCTCGTGGCTGCTGCCCCTCGCGCTCCTCGTGCTGGTCGTCATCGGGCGCCGGTGGCGCGACGCCGGCTGGCTGCTCTGGGGCGGCTGGCTGCTCGTCACCGGCGTGGTCTTCAGCTTCGCCGGCGGCATCTGGCACCCGTACTACACGACGGCGATGGCCCCCGCCGTCGCCGCGGTGTCCGCCGCGGGCCTGGCGTTGCTGTGGCGGCGGTACCGGCGCACCCTGCTCCCCCTGGCCATCGCGCTCACCGCGGCGTGGGCGTTCGTGCTGGCCTCGCGTGACACCTCCTTCCACGGCTGGACGCGCTGGGCGGTGCTCGGCACGGGCGTCGCCGCCATCGCCGGGCTCCTCTCCGCGCGCAGCCGGCTCACGCTCGTCGCCGCACTGGTGCCGCTGCTGCTCACGCCCGCCGTGTGGTCGTACGCCGCCGCGCAGAGCACGTCCGCCGGGACGCTGCCCGCCGCCGGGCCCCCGACCGGCCCCGAAGCCCTTCCGCCGCCGTCACCCGGTGGACCGCGGCCGCTGCTCGCCGGTGGCGACGGCGCGACGACGCTGTCGGACGAGCAGCGGCGCATCCTCGGCTACGCCCGCCGCAACGGCACCGAGATCACCCTCGCGGTGAACGCCGAGGCGGGCGCGGTCGCGCCGTTCCTGATCGACTCCGACGCGACCGTGATCGGCATGGGCGGGTTCGGCGGCCGCGACGACGCGCCGTCGGTCGCGCAGCTCGACCGGTGGCTCGCCGAAGGCAAGCTGCCTTTCGTGCTGAGCGGTACGGGCGCGCCGCCCGGGCCGCCGCAGAGCCCCGTCCAGCGCGAACGGCAACGCTGGATCGAGGGCCACTGCACGGTCGTCGACCCCGCCGGCTACGGCGGCCGGGCGGCCCGCGGGCGGTTCCTCGGCGGCGCGGACACGCTCTACCGCTGCCGCTAACGGCGAAGAAACACCGCCGCGGCGATCATCGGGGGCATGCGGGTCCTGGTGGTGGAGGACGAGCCGATGCTCGCGGACGCGATCGCGGAATGGCTGCGCGAGGACGCCCACGCCGTCGACATCGCGCTCGACGGCGGCGCGGCGCTGGAGCGGATCGCCGTGCACGACTACGACGTCGTCGTGCTCGACCGGGACCTGCCGGTCGTGCACGGCGACGACGTCTGCCGCGAGCTGGTGTCCGGCGAAGCGGCCACGCGGGTGCTGATGCTGACCGCCGCGGCGCAGGTCACCGACCGCGTCGCCGGACTGTCCCTCGGCGCCGACGACTACCTCGCGAAGCCGTTCGCGTTCCCCGAGCTGGCCGCCCGCATCCAGTCGCTGGGCCGGCGCTGCCGCCCGGCCGCCCCGCCGGTGCTGCGCCGCCGCGGCGTCACGCTGGATCCCGCGCGGCACGAGGCGTTCCGCGACGGGCGCCGCCTCCCGCTGTCCAGAAAGGAGTTCGCCGTGCTCACCGAGCTGCTGCGCGCCGACGGCGCCGCCGTGTCCGCCGAACACCTGCTGGAGAAGGTGTGGGACGAGCACGCGGACCCGTTCACCGGCGCGGTCCGGCTCACCATCCTGAAACTGCGCCGCAAGCTCGGTGACCCGCCGCAGGTGGAGACGGTCACCGGCGTCGGCTACCGGCTCCGGTGAACCTCCGGCTGCGGCTCACGGTGCTCTACGGCGGCCTGTTCCTGCTGGCCGGCGTGGTGCTGCTGGGCGCGACGTACCTGCTGTTCACGCGGCAGGTCGGCCGGCGGGTGACGGTGCTCGCGGGCGCGCCGCCCCCGGACGCGCCGCCGCTGCCGTCCCTGGAGGCCCTCGACGAGCAGGCCCGGCAGCTGCGCGCGGCGGCGGCGACGTCCCTGTTGACGCAGGGCGCGATCGCCCTCGGCGCGGTGGCGGTCCTGGCGGCCGGTCTGGGGTGGCTGGTGGCGGGCCGAGCGCTGGCGCCGTTGCGGCAGGTCACGGACACGGCACGCCGCATCGCCGCGGCGGCCGACCCCGGCGGGCAGGCGCGGATCGCGCTGCGCGGGCCCGACGACGAGGTGAAGGACCTCGCCGACGCGTTCGACGTGATGGTCGAGCGCCTCGACCGGTCGTTCGACGCCCAGCGCCGGTTCGTCGCGAACGCGTCCCACGAGCTGCGCACCCCGCTCACGCTCAACCGGTCGCTGGTCGAGGTGGCGATGCGCCGCGGGAGCGACGTCCGGGAGCTCGGCGGCAAGCTGCTGCAGATCAACGCGCGGAACGAGAAGCTGATCAGCGGACTGCTGCTGCTGGCGAAGTCGGAGAGCGCGCTGACCACGCCGGGTCCGGTCGACCTGGCGGCGCTCGTCGCGCACGTGACACCGCCGGAGGTGGACCAGTCGCTGGCCGAGGCGGTGACGGCCGGCGACGCGGTCCTGCTGGAACGGCTGGCCGGCAACCTGGTGGAGAACGCGATCCGCCACAACGTGCCCGGCGGCTGGGTGCGCGTGACGACCCGGTCGCGCCCGGGGTGGGTGGAACTGGCGGTCGCCAACAGCGGCCCGGTGATCCCCCCGGCGGAGGTCCCGGCCCTGTTCGACCCGTTCCACCGCCGGGCCCGGGTGGCGGCGGAGGGAACCGGACTCGGGTTGTCGATCGTCCGCTCGGTGGCCCACGCCCACGGCGGCGAGGTGACAGCACGGGCGCGCGCGGAGGGTGGCTTGGTGGTGGTCGTGTCGCTGCCCGCGGCGTGATCGCCGAGGGTGGCGTGCCCCTTTCGCCGCCGGCGGTGTGATCGCCGAGGGTGGCGCCCCTCTTCGCCGCCCGCGGCGTGAGTGCCGAAGGTGGCTTCCCCCTTTCGCCGCCCGCCGCGTGAGCCCCGTGGACGGCGGCCCGTTCGCGCCCCTCTTCGCCGCCCGCGGCGTGAGTCCCGCGGACAAATTTCGGATATTCCGGCGCTTTTCGCCCGCGCGCTCCCCCGAACCGACTTTCGCGCCTTGACTTCGCCAATGGTCTAGTCCAATGATCTGTCCACCTCGACCCTCACCGGGAGGACAGCTCATGCGCAGGAGCAGACTGGCCGCCGTCGGGCTCGCCGCCGCCACTTTCGCCGCCACCGCCGTCAGCCTCGTGCTCGGCGCACCGTCGGCGACCGCGGCGTTGAGCAACAACTGGTACGCCGCGGCGCCGTACCTGATGCCCCAGAGCAACAACCCGCCGGACCCGATCACCGTGATGAACGCGACCGGGCTCAAGGCGTTCCAGCTGGCGTTCATCCTCGCCCCGAACGGCGGCGGCTGCAGCCCGACCTGGGACGGCACGTCCGCCGTCTCCTCCGACACCGCCGTCGCGGGCGTGATCTCGCGGATCCGCGGCGCGGGCGGCGACGTTTCGGTGTCCGTCGGCGGTTACGGCGGCACGAAACTCGGCCAGACCTGCGGCACGGTGGCCGCGACGGCCGCCGCCTACCAGCAGGTCATCACGAAGTACTCGCTCAAGGCGATCGACTTCGACCTCGAAGAACCCGAGTACGAGAACACCGCGGCCATCGCGAACGAACTCGGCGCGGCGAAGACGCTGCAGGCCAACAACCCGGGCCTGTTCGTGTCGGTGACCATGCCGGGCACCGCGGCCGGCACCGGCTGGTTCGGCACGCAGCTGCTCGACCAGGCGAAGTCGATCGGCTTCACGCCGAACAACTTCTCGATCATGCCCTTCGACGGCGGCTTCAACGGCGGCTCGTCGCAGGTGTCGGCGCTGGAGGCCCTGCACGGCCTGCTGATGTCGCACATGGGCTGGGACAGCGCGACCGCGTACGCCCACGAAGGCTTCTCCGGCATGAACGGCAAGTCGGACGCGGCCGAGATGTTCTACACCTCGGACTTCCAGACGGTGTACGACTACGCGACCAGCCACGGCCTCGGCCGCTTCACGTTCTGGTCGGTCAACCGCGACCGCGCCTGCGTCGGCACGACGGACAACGGTGTCTGCAGCAACGTCCCGCAGAACGACTGGGACTTCACGAAGTTCAGCGTCCGGTTCGCCGGCGCGACCCCGCCGCAGACGACGCCGCCGGTAACGACGACGACGACCCCGACCACCCCGGGCGGCGGCAGCTGCACCGCGGCGGAGTGGGACCGGACGAAGGTCTACGTCAAGGACAACGTCGTCTCGCACAACAGCCACAAGTGGACGGCCAAGTGGTGGACGCAGGGCGAAGAGCCCGGCACCACCGGCCAGTGGGGCGTCTGGCAGGACAACGGCGCCTGCTAGCGGTTCCTTCTCAGAAGTCGAGGTGGGTGTTCTCGCGCTGGACCTCCCGGGTCAGCGCGGGCACCTCGACGACGTGCCGCCCGGCCTCCCGCAGCAGCTCGGTCCCCCGGGCGTCGACGAAGACGGGCGGCTCGCGCCAGGCGAACACGACCCGCGGGATGCCGGCGTCCAGGACGAGCTGGGTGCAGCTGCGCGGGTGCGAACTGCGGTGGCTGCACGGTTCCAGCGAGCTGTACATCGTGGCGCCGGCCAGCCGCGGATCGCCGGCGCACTTGGCGAGCGCGGCTTCCTCAGCGTGGTTGGCGGGGTCGCCTTCACCGGAGTGCCCGGTGGCGACGACCTCGCCTTCGGCGTCGGTGATCACGGCCCCGACCCGGAAGGTGTGGCTGGGCGGGCACAGCGCGGCGAGCGCGATGGCTTCCTTGAGACGCTGGACGTCCCGGCCGGTCGGTTCGGCGGCGGCGCGGTACTCGAGGATGGCCATGCCCTGCAGTTCGCGGACGGCGGTCAGGGTCAGCGGCCGCGGGTAGAGCCCGGCCCCGACGAACCGCGGCGCGTCCGGCTGCCCGACGAAGAAGGGCGCGATCGCGAGCCGCAGTTCGTCGGCGAGGCCCTCGGTGAGGAACCGGGTGTGAATCCCGCCGCCGCCTTCGACCAGCAGGTTTTCGATACCGCGTGCCCCGAGGTCATCGAGCACGCGCCCGAAGTCGGCCGGGTTCCCGGCGTCGGCGACGGTG
Source organism: Amycolatopsis sp. CA-128772 (assembly GCF_002904295.1). GTDB lineage: Bacteria > Actinomycetota > Actinomycetes > Mycobacteriales > Pseudonocardiaceae > Amycolatopsis. Next base: position 24,741 of record NZ_PPHG01000071.1, on the reverse strand, counting down.
GCGACGTGCGCGAGCCCGCCGGCGGCCCCGGGCGGCGCGTAGACGATCTTTTCGGTGTCGCCGACGGTGAAGAACTGCGCGTCCGGGTCCAGGCCGCGGGTGGTCACGGTGACCTTCACGGGTTGTTCGGGCTTGCCCTGCTCCAGGCGTTTCCGCCGCAGCTCCGGGGAACGCACGAGCAGCCGCGGGTTGTCGGCCCGGACGGTCCCGGCCCCGACGAGAACGGCGTCGGCCTCGGCCCGCAACCGGTCCACGACGGCGAAGTCGTCCTCAGTGGACAGCACCAGCCGCTCGGGTGAGGTGTCGTCGAGGAAGCCGTCGAGCGACTGCGCGGCGGACAGCAGAACGTGCGGCCGGGAGATCACCGGGCCAGTATGCCGTAACGCCACGGCCGATCCCGGCGTCCTACGACGTATCCCTGTCAAGCCCATCCCCCGGAGCTGCGGAACATGACCACGCGAGGCTGGTATAAGGAGCGGACGCTCACCACGGTCGACACGGTCGGCCGGGAGGTGTCGGTGACCACCGGACTCACCCGCGACCCGGAGGGCCGCCTGGTAGCAGCAATAGCCATCAGCGACGGCCCGACGGCGATCTACCGCTACGCGGGCGACACCGGGGAGACCACGGAGCTGGTGACCAACGCGGCGGAGACGGTGACGGAGCTGCGGAAGCTGGCCGAGCTGCCACCGACCCGCTGACCGGCCGCCCGGCTTGGCTGAGCCGGGCCGGCTTGGCCGAGCCGGGCCGGCTTGGCTGAGCTGGGCCGGCTTGGCCGAGCCCGGCCGGCTTGGCTGAGCTGGGCCGGCTTGGCCGAGCCCGGCCGGCCGGCCGGTGTCCCCGGCCGGGCGGCATGGCCGAGCCGGCCGGAGTGGCGGAGCCGGAGTGGCCGGCTCCGCGTGTTCGAGCTGGGCTGGCTTGGCCGAGCGTGCCAGTGTGCGGAGCCGGGCGTTTTCCTCGGCGCGCGGGGCTCAGGCCGGCAGGACGGCGTACTGGCGGACGTAGAGGTCCGTGTAGGTCACCGGGCCGCGGGGGCCGGGGACCTTGTCGAGGTTGATGCCGGTTTCCGGGACGGCGAGGAGCTTGAAGCCGTCGAGGAGGCGGGTCGGGGCGTTCCAGAAGACGCCCGTGCCCGTGTAGCCGTCGAAGAACGCGTCGGCGGCCGACTCGTCTTCGGTGGCGATGCCGGCGGCGAGGCCCGATGTCCGCTCGTTGGCGATCTGGACGGCGTCGGCGAGCGAGCCGACGGTTGCCACCGTGACGGTTGCCTCGCGGTCGGAGTCCAGCGCCCACTCGTACCCGATGGGGTGCTCGTGCGGCGCGAGGGACGGCGTGACCCCGCGGTCGGCGAGGGCCTCGGAGATGGCGGGCCAGGCTTCGTCGTGGAGGTCCTCGTGGATGAGCAGCAGGTTCAGCCGGTTGCAGACGCCGAGCCGGTCGAGGCTGGCGTGGACGAGGTCGCGCGCCTTGGTGACGTCCGCTCCGCGGTCGACGTACAGGACGCCGCCACCGTCGGCGTGGGCGAGGGTGCGGACGCCGTGGACGGCCGCCTCGGTGGCGAGGGCGCGGGTGCTGTCGCCGCTGCCCCGGAGAATGACCAGCGGCACGAGGTCGGGCAGCCGCACGAGTGCGGACGCCGCCTCCCGCTCGACCCGCGGCACGAGCTGCACGCAGTCGGCGTCGATGCCCGCCTCGGCGAGCGCCGGCGCGATGACGACCTCACGCAGCCGCTGAGCCGAGCCGAGCGCGGCGGAGCCGGTCCGCAGCACGCCGGCGTTGCGCGACTTGACCAGCTGCGACGCCACATCGACGGTCACGTTCGGCCGCGCCTCGTAGTTCGCGCCGATGACGCCGACGGGACGCCGCCGTTCGACCAGCCGCAGCCCGCCGTCCAGGGTGGACACGTCGACGGTGCGTTCCTGGTGCGGAGCGCCGGCGAGCAGCCACAGCTGTTCGGCCATGCCGGTCAGCCGCTCGGGGGTGATGGTGAGCCGGTCGAGCAGCCCGGCGCTCATCCCGTCGGCCGTGGCCCGCGCGACGTCGGCCTGGTTCGCCTCGAGGATGACATCCCGGTGCGCGAGCAGCCGCTCGGCCATCCCGGCGAGGGCGGCATCGACGGCCTCGGCACTGGCGGCGGCCAGCGACGGAGCGGCCGCCTTCGCCGCCCGCGCGCACGCTTCAACGGCCTTGCCGACCTCGTCCATCGTTCGTCTCCCTCCGCGCGGACCAGCCAGCGCCCAGTCTGCCGCATCCACCGCCCCGGCCCGGCGACGGCCCTGACCACGGCGACGCCAGGAACACCGGACGGGAACGCTGCCCGCAAACGCAGCACCGGCCGAACCCCGCGGGTGGCGAGCTCACCGGCGGCGCAACCCCGACCGCGGTCGCGGGCTACGTTGCGACCGGCTGCAGGAGCCACAGCCCGCCGGCGAAGAGGCAGCTGATCGTCGCCACCGCGAAGACCAGGACCCACAGCACCGGCGGGACCGCCGTGAGGCGGCCCAGCTGGTCGGCGTCGGAGTCGCGGGCCTGGCCCCGGCGGCGCTTGACCTGCAGCTCCACCACCGGCCGGACGCCGCCGAACAGGAGGAACCACGTCAGCAGGTAGCTGAACGGGGCCTGGACCTCGACCGGGGCGACGAACGCGACCAGCGCCAGCACCACCGCGCTCGCCACCACGGTGAACACCCCGTAGGCGTTGCGCACCATCACCAGCACGCCGAGCAGCAGCAGGGCGATCAGGACCAGCACCGTGCCGACCAGGTCGGCGCCCAGCAGGCTGGCGAACAGCAGCCCCAGCACCGACGGCGCCAGGTACCCGGCCATCGCGGTGAACGCCATGCCCGGCCCCTCGGGCTTGCCGCGCGAGACGGTGACGCCCGAGGTGTCCGAGTGCAGCTTGATGCCCTGCAGGCGCCGTCCGACCAGGACCGCCGCCAGGGCGTGGCCGGCCTCGTGGACCATCGTCACGACGTTGCGCGCCCGCCGCCACGGCGTTCCGCCGACCAGCACCACCAGCAGCGCCACGCCGCCGGCGACCAGGGTGATCACCGCCGGGGTCTGGGCCTGTTCGAGCAATGAACCGGCCGGCGAGGTGTCGGTGGCGGCCGCGCGGCCGAGCGCAAGATGAACGGGCGAGCTCACCCGGACACCTCACCACAGGCGATATCCGGCTACGGTGAGTCCCCACCGCTCGCCGCTTCGCGGCTTCCGGTATCGGGTCGTTGCGGTCTCCTTTCGGTCGGTGTTCCTGGCACGGCGAGGTCGAAGGGCAGTAAAGCCAGACCTCCCGAGGCGCGGACTCGCGAGGGGGCCGCTCCGGAGGCGGATCCGAGCCCGGCGGGCGGACAGACTCGTACGAGAACGCCCAGCCACAGCGGACGCCCCGAGCAGCGCCTCGGCTCAGCTCATCGCGACTCCCGCATCCGCGCCTCGCCCTCGACGCGGAACAGAAACGACACCCAGCTCCGGAACGGCGCCCACGCCTCCGCGATCTCCGCCAGCTCCGCGGCTCCCGCGTCCGGGAGGTGGTACGCGTCGCGCATGATCTCGTGGAGGCGGGTTTCGCCGCGGGGGAAGACGTCCGGGTGGCCGGCTCCGCGGATCAGGATCAGCTCCGCGCTGAAGCGGCCGACGCCCGGCAGCAGCTGCAGCTGCTTCAGCGCCTCTTCGGCCGGCATCGCCCGCAGCGCGGCCGCGTCCAGCATGCCCCCGGCCGCCGCCTCGGCGATGGCGCGCAGGCGTGGCAGCTTCGGGCCCGGCAGCCCCGGCTGGTACTCCAGCTTCGCCAACGCGGCCGGCGCCGGGAACGACCTCAGCCGGCTGCCGCCCACGTCGACCTCGGTGCCGTAGCGCTCGGTCAGGCGACGGCGCAGCCGGACCGCCTGCGTCATCCGGATCCGGTGGCTCAGCACCGCCCAGCACGCCGCCTCGTACGGCGACGCGAACAGGACCGGGCGCAGCCCCGGGTGCAGGGCCTGCAGCAGCGAAACCACCGGATCCCGGGCGCCGGCCTCCGGGAACGCCGTGCCGTCGACGTCCAGGGAACACATCCGCCGCACCTGCGCCACCACGGCATCGGTGTGCTCGGGCGGGGCGTGCACCTCGACCGTGACCTCGCCGGGCGATCTCTGCCGGAGCACCGCTCCCACCGGCGTCCACTCGCCGTCGAGCGCGAACGCCACCCGCAGCGCGCCCGGCTCGGACTCCGGCTGCCCCGCGGGGGCGAAGCCGGTCAGGAACCCGGCCGCCGCGGCCAGGTCGAACTCGCCGTGCACCGCGATCTCGCCACAGGGGCGGGAAATCGTCGTCATCATGTCCTCCTCGGATCGGATCGGAACCTTGCCTGCGACGTTAGGAAGGGGGACCGACAATTTCGGGCGTCGAACGCCTGAGCTCGGGTTTGTTCACTCGATCGAGTGGCCACAGAGTTGGCATACTGCCGGTATCCGAAGGTGAGGAGAACCCGTGTCGACCAGCGCATCCGATCGTCTCCAGGCCCTGCTCGAGACGCCGGCCGAGGCCGGCGGCGGCTACCTCGACCTGCTGGGCGCCGCGGACCAGGCGGGCCCGCCGACCGGGCTCACCCAGCGCCTGATGCGCACGACCCTGCTCCCCCAGGTCTACGAGCGCTATTGGCGCCCCGCCCTCGGCCGCGCGCTCAAAGGCCCGTTCGGGCCGAGCATGGCGGGCGAAGTCCGGCTCGCCACGAAGCTCCTGAAGCTGCAACCCGGGCACACGGTCCTCGACGTCGCCTGCGGCACCGGCCGGTTCACCCGCGCGTTCGGCGCCGCCGTCGGCCCGGACGGCCTCGCGATCGGGCTCGACGGCGCCCGCACCATGCTTGCCAAGGCCGTCGCCGAAGGCGGCCCGGACACCGTCGCCTACCTGCGCGCCGACGCCGTGCACCCGCCACTGAAAGCGTCCACAGTGGACGGTGTCTGCTGCTTCGCCGCGCTGCACATGTTCGCCGAGCCGGAGACCGCATTGGACTCCTTCGCGCGCGTGCTCAACCCCGGCGGCCGGGTCGTGCTGCTGACGAGCGCCCGCCGCGGCTGGCAACCCGCGCGCGTGCTCGAGTCCGCGGGCGGGATCGTGAGCGGGCAAAAGATGTTCGACCGCGGCGAAATCGCGGCGAGCCTGCGCGCCCGCGGCTTCACGGAGATCACCGAACGGTACGCCGGCGTCACGCAGATCGTGGCGGGCCGGCTCGGCTGAGCGCCGCAAACTGTCGGGGGCGGCGGTTAGCATCGCCCCATGACCCACGCCGAACCCGTCCCGCCCGACGACAGCTACCTGCGTTCCCTGGTCGAGGCCACCGCCGACGCCGTCGCGGCCGCCGAACCGCTGTCCTCGCCGCACCCCGGCGCGGACGAGGCGACGCGGGCCGAAGTGACCGCCGCGGTCGAGCGCGCGTCACCCGATCTGGTGGCGTTGAGCCAAGATCTGCACGCCCATCCGGAAGAGGGGTTCGCCGAGCACCGGTCCGTGCGCGAGCTCGCCGGCCTCCTGAGCCGCCACGGTCACGAAGCCACGGTCGGCGTCGGCGGGCTCGACACGGCCCTCCGCGTCAGCACGCCACCGCGGGACGGCCCGCACATCGCCGTCCTCGCCGAATACGACGCGCTGCCCGGGCTCGGCCACGCGTGTGGCCACAACGTCATCTGCACCACCGCCGCGGGCGGCTTCCTCGGCGCCGCCACCGTCGCCGAGCGGCTGGGCGGCCGCGTCAGCCTCATCGGCACACCCGCCGAAGAAGGCGGGGGTGGCAAGGAGATCCTCGCCCGGGCCGGCGTGTTCGACGACGTCGACGCGGTGATCATGCTGCACCCGTTCAGCCACGACATCGCGCTGCACCCGTTCCTCGGCCGCCGTCAGCTGGAGATGGTCTTCCACGGCGTCGGCGCGCACGCGAGCGCCCAGCCGTTCATGGGCCGCAACGCGCTCGACGCCGCCGTCGCGGCGTACCAAGGCGTCTCGGCCCTGCGCCAGCAGCTCCCGCAGAGCGACCGCGTGCACGGCGTGTTCACCGACGGCGGGGCCCGCCCGAACGTCATCCCGGCCCGCGCCGCGCTGCTGTTCTACCTCCGTTCGCAATCCCCGGAGACCCTGCGCGACCTCGCCGCCCGCATGACGTCGATCGCCGAAGGCGCGGCGGCGATGACCGGCTGCGGCGTCGAGCTGATCTGGGACGCGCAGGCCGCGTACCTGCCGATCCGGTTCAACACCGCGCTCGCCGGGCGCTGGACGGCCAACCAGGTGCTCACCGGCCGCAGGCCACTCCCGCCGGGGATCGTGCCGGAGTCGCTCACCGGCTCGACCGACCTCGGCAACATCTCCTACCGCGTCCCGTCGCTGCACCCCATGCTGGCGATCTCGGGGCCGACGGTGGCGTTGCACACCAAGGAGTTCGCGGCCGCGGCCGGTTCGGAGACGGGCGACGCGGGCGTCCGCGACGGCGCGCTCGGCCTGGCTCTGACCGCCGCCGACTACCTCGGTGACGCCGGGCTGCGGCAGGCCGTGCACGACGAGTTCGAGGCGGCGGGAGGAGCACTGGACGTCCCGTCGTTCTTCGGCTGACACCTGAGGATCGGCTGAGTTTTCTCAGCTGATTCTTCTCAGCAAAGCCTGAGGTGTTTCCACAGGCTGTTCACAAGCGCGGGCGCGAACCTTGTCCCATGACCGAGAACGAGAGTCGGCCCGGCCCCGCCTCACCCGGTGGGCACCAGCCGCACCACAGCACCCAGCAGTACGGGCCGTACGCGCAGTACGGCTACCAGCAGCAGGCCGCGCCGAATCCGCTCTTCACCCCGCAGCAGCCGGGCCCGCAGGCCCTGAAGACCAAGCCGCGCAAGGGCGGCCGGGTCGCGATGATCGTCAGCGCGACCGCGCTCGGCGCCGCGCTGGTCGGCGGCGTCGGCGGCGCGGCGATCGTCGGGCTCTCGACGACTTCGGCGGACGGCGCCACGACATCGGTGAGCACGCCGGCCGCGAACGGGCAGACGGTCGCGAACCCGGCTTCCGGTGACGTCAGCGCCGTCGCGGCGAAGGTGACGCCGAGCGTCGTCCAGATCAACGTGACGACCGGGCAGGGCGAGGCCATCGGCTCCGGCGTCATCCTGACCGCCGACGGCCGGATCCTGACCAACGCGCACGTCGTCGACGGCGCCCAGAACGTCGTGATCACCACTTCCGACGGCAAGAAGTACCAGGCCAGCGTGGTCGGCGCGGACACCAAGGCGGACATCGCGGTGGTCCAGGCCCAGAACGCCGGCGGCCTGACCGCGGCCAGCCTGGGTGACTCGAGCAAGCTCGCCGTCGGCCAGGAGGTCGTCGCGATCGGCTCGCCGGGCGGCCTGCAGAACACCGTCACCACCGGCATCGTCAGCGCGCTCAACCGGAACCTGTCCGACATCGGGCAGGGCGAGCAGCAGCAGCGCTCGCCGTTCAGCCGCACGTCGAACCAGAGCAGCGACTCGCCGAGCTACACCGCGATCCAGACCGACGCGGCGATCAACCAGGGCAACTCCGGCGGCGCGCTGGTCGACGCCCAGGGCAACGTCATCGGCATCAACTCGGCGCTCTACAGCCCCTCGGCCTCGGCCAACGGCGCGGCGGGCAGCGTCGGGATCGGCTTCGCCATCCCGATCAACGACGCCAAGAAAATCGTCGACCAGATCGTGAACAACTAGACGCGGACGGGCCGTGGTCGGGGCGGCCCGTCCCCCGCTTCGGGGAGCGGGAGATCAGGCGAAGGCCGTTTCGAGAGTCGATCGGGGGCTCTCGAAACGGCCTTCGTGCTGCTCAGAGCGTGTAGGTCAGGGTGAAGACGTGGTTCTTCTCCTCGTCGATCGCGATGCTCGCCGTGCCGGAGATCCCGGTCAGCTCACCGGATCCCGAGCCGGTGAGGACCTTCAGCGTCAAGCCCGAGTCGTCGGCCGAATGGTGCAGGACGAAGCCGCCCTTGCGGCCGTCGACCGAGACTTCGAGACGTTCGAAGGCGACGTACGCGCGCGAAGTCGCGTTGGACGCCGTCAGCATCTCGACCGTGCTGGTCCCCTCGACCGCGCCGGTGAACGTCTTGGCGATCGCCACCCGGGCGAACTCGGTGCCCGCGGCCTCGTCGGTCGCCTGCGGGTTCCACTTGTCCAGGACGAACGACGCGGTGGCAGTGCTGGTCATGGCTGGATTCCTTTCGAAGGTGGCACCAGCTTGCCAGCCATACCTGACAGCTTGCGTCAGGTTTTGTCAGCGCCTCCGGTTGCCGAACAGCCCGCGCGTGATCTCCCGGCCCAGCGCGCTCGCCGCGGACCGCATGAACGACTTCACGGCCGGGTTTTTCATGGCTGACTCGAGGAAACCCGGCTCGTCCTTCCCGGGCGCCGGAGCTTCGGGTGCGGCCTCGGGAGTGGGCGCGGCGGCGACCTTGGCGGCCAGCTTCTCGTAGGCCGACTCCCGGTCGATCGTCTCCCCGTACTTCGCGTGCAGGTCGGACGACGCGACCGCGGCGGCCACGGCCTCGGCGCCGATCGAGCCCATCTTCGACCGCGGCGCCCGCAGCCGCGTCCACGCCACCGGCGTCGGCGCACCCCGCTCCGACAGCACGGTCACGATGGCCTCGCCGATGCCCAGCGACGTCAACGCCGTGTCGAGCTCGTAGAACTTCGTCTTCGGGTAGGTCTTCACCGTCTTGGCCAGCGCCGCCTGGTCGTCCGGGGTGAAGGCGCGCAGCGCGTGCTGGATCCGGGCGCCGAGCTGCGAGAGCACGTTGTTCGGGATGTCCGTGGGCAGCTGCGTGCAGAAGAACACGCCGACACCCTTCGACCGGATCAGCTTCACGGTCTGCTCGATGCGCTCGAGGAACGCCTTCGACGCGTCGGCGAAGAGCAGGTGAGCCTCGTCGAAGAAGAACACAAGCTTCGGCTGGTCGAGATCGCCCTCCTCGGGCAGCTCCTCGAACAGCTCGGCCAGCAGCCACATCAGGAACGTCGAGAACAACGCCGGCTTCGCCTGGAGGTTGTCCAGCTCGAGCAGCGTGACGACACCCTTGCCGTCGGCCTGGCGCATGAGGTCGTGCACGTCCAGCTCGGGCTCACCGAAGAAGTCCTCGCCGCCCTGGGCCTCCAGATTGGACAGCGAGCGCAGGATCACCCCCGCCGTCGCCGCCGAGACCCCGCCGATGCCCTTGAGGTCGGCCTTGCCCTCGTCGCTGGTCAGGTGCGTGATCACCGACCGCAGGTCCTTCGTGTCCAGCAACGCCAGGCCGCGCTGGTCGGCCCAGTGGAAGATCAGCCCGAGCGTCGACTCCTGCGTCTCGTTCAGCCCCAGCACCTTGGACAGCAGCACCGGCCCGAAACTCGTGATCGTCGCCCGGGTCGGCGCCCCCTTGCCGCCGGTGCCCAGGGACAGGAACTGCACCGGGAACGCCGCGCCCGCCCAGTCGTCGCCGAGCTCCTGCGCACGCCGCGTGACCTTGTCGTTCGCCTCCCCGGCCGCGGCCAGGCCGGACAGGTCGCCCTTCACGTCCGCGAGCACCACCGGGACCCCGGCCGCCGACAGCTGCTCCGTGACCAGCTGCAACGTCTTCGTCTTGCCCGTCCCGGTCGCCCCCGCCACCAGGCCGTGCCGGTTCAACGTCGCCAGCGGCAGCCGCACGGCCGCCGCCGCGTCCACCCGCCCGTCGATCACCGCCGCACCCAGCTCCAGCGCGGCGCCCTCACTCGCGTAACCCGCGGCGATCTCGCTCGCCGGCGACTCCTGCTCGGTCACTGCCCGCTCCTCGATCTGTGTTCTGCACCACATCGAACCCCGGCTTGGCGAGCGTAACGCGCCGTACGCGCAGGTAACGCCCTTCACATCCCCGTGTCGGGTTAGGGTCACCAGGTGACCGACCGCCTAGTCTGGATCGACTGCGAGATGACGGGGCTCGACCTCGGCAAAGAAGCGTTGATCGAAATCGCCGCCCTCGTCACCGACGCGGACCTGAACGTGCTCGGCGAAGGAGTCGACATCGTCATCCACGCCGACGAGGAAAAACTCGCCGGGATGCCCGAAGTCGTCCGCGAGATGCACGCCCACTCCGGCCTCACCGAAGAAGTCCGCGCCTCCGCCGTGACCCTCGAAGAAGCCGAACGCCGCGTGCTCGACTACATCCGCGAGCACGTCCCCGAGTCGGGCACCGCCCCCCTCGCCGGCAACTCCATCGCCACCGACCGCGGCTTCATCGCCCGCGACATGCCGGCCCTCGACGCCCACCTCCACTACCGCATGGTCGACGTCTCCTCCGTCAAGGAACTCGTCCGCCGCTGGTACCCCCGCATCTACTACGCCAAGCCCGAGAAGGGCCTCGCCCACCGCGCGCTCGCCGACATCCGCGAGTCCATCGGCGAACTCGACTACTACCGGCGCGTCGCCTTCGTCCCCCAGCCCGGGCCGACCAGCGAAGAAGCCAAGGCCGCCGCCGCTGAAGTGCAGGAACAGCACCAACGGTGACCCCCTGAAAAGCGGTCGAGGGCACCCGCTACGATTACTCCCAGCGAGGTGATCGCAAGCAGATCCCCTCGGCGATGGTGGGCGTAGCTCAGCTGGTAGAGCACCTGGTTGTGGTCCAGGAGGTCGCGGGTTCGAAACCCGTCGCTCACCCCAACACCCCGGTTGGTCGGGCCGTTCGCGGCCTGGACTCGACCGGGGTTTTTGCGTTGCGCCGTTCGTGGCAACGCTCACGACCGGATGGCTCAGCGTGCGAGCGGCCGAACGTCGGTGCACGGTGTTCTCGTGGCACGTTCAGCACCGAAGATCCGGGGTCGTAAGAAGAAGCTGCGGTACGAGGACATCACCGTCGTCGACCAGTCGCTGCTCAAGCGTGCGGTGGGAGCCGCCGCGCTCGGCAATGCCATGGAGTGGTTCGACTTCGGCGTCTACGCCTACATCGCCGACACCATCGCCGAGGTGTTCTTCCCGCCCACCGTGGCGCCCGGAGTCCGGCTGATCGGGACCTTCGGGGCCTTCACCGCCGCCTTCCTGATGCGGCCGCTCGGCGGACTGGTCTTCGGGCCGCTCGGGGATCGGGTCGGACGGCAGAAGGTCCTCGCCGTCACCATGATCATGATGGCCATCGGGACCCTGTGCATCGGGCTGATCCCGTCGTACAGCTCGATCGGCGTCTGGTCGCCGATCCTGCTCGTCGTCGCGCGGATGGTGCAGGGGTTCTCCACCGGTGGCGAGTACGGGGGTGCGACCACCTTCATCGCCGAGTACTCGCCCGACAAGCGGCGCGGGTTCATGGGGTCCTGGCTCGAGTTCGGGACGTTGTCCGGGTACGTGCTCGGCGCGTCCGTCGTGACCGGGATGAAGGCCTGGGTGCCGCACGAGACCCTGCTCGACTGGGGCTGGCGCGTCCCGTTCCTGGTCGCCGGGCCGCTCGGCATCATCGGGCTCTACATGCGACTGAAGCTGGAAGAGACGCCGGCGTTCCAGAAGCACGCCGAGGAGGCCGAGAAGCGGGGGCGGTCCGGGGAGCCGTTCTGGAAGATGTTCACCGAATACTGGCCCGCGCTGCTCATCTGCGTCGGCCTGGTGCTCGTCTTCAACGTCACCGACTACATGCTGCTGTCGTACATGCCGACGTACCTGTCCGAGCAGCTGCACCTCGACGCCACCCACGGGCTGCTGCTGATCATCGTCGTCATGGTCGTGATGATGCTGATCATCATGGTCGGCGGGCGGATCACCGACCACGTCGGACGCAAGCCGGTGATGATGGCCGGCTGCCTCGGGTTCCTCGTGCTGTCGTGGCCGCTGATGCTGCTGGTGCACGACGGCGGCGTCGTGCTCACGTTCCTCGGGCTGATGGGGCTCGGCCTGCTGCTGCTCTGCTTCGAGGTGTCGATGCCCGCGGCGTTGCCCGCCCTGTTCCCCACGGCGATCCGCTACGGCGCGCTGTCCATCGCGTTCAACATCTCGGTGTCGCTCTTCGGCGGCACGACCCCGCTGGTGATGCAGTCGCTGATCTCCGCCACCGGCCACGACTTCTGGCCGGCCTGGTACCTGATGGCGGCGGGCGCGATCGGCGCCGTCGCGGTGTACTTCAGCCGCGAGACGGCGAACAAGCCGCTGTGGGGCTCGGGGCCGGCGGTGTCGACCGAGGCCGAGGCGCGGGACCTGGTGCGCGGATCGGGCTAGTTCGCCGCCGTCCGCCACTCGTCCCAGGACAGCTGCCAGACGCTCCAGCCGTCGGTCGGCTCGAGCTTCGGGCCGCCGCTGTTCTGGACCGTGACGACGTCGCCCTTCTTGGACGTGTCCATCAGCCACTTCGTGTTCTCGGTGGACAGGTTGAGGCAGCCGTGGCTGACGTTGCTGTGCCCCTGCTGCCGCACCGACCAGGGCGCCGAGTGGTAGAAGATGCCGCTGTAGGACAGGCGCACGGCGTACTGGACGAAGGTGCTGTAGCCGCCGGGCGCGTCTTCGGGCACGCCGTAGGTGGCGGAGTTCATCGTGTAGCCGGTGTGCTCGCTGATCACGGTGTAGGTGCCCTGCGGCGTGGTGTGGCCGGGCTTGCCCATGGAGGTCGGCATGGTCCTGACCTTTTTGTCGTTGATCGTGACCGTCATCTGGTGGGTCTGCCCGTCGGCGACGGCGACGAGCTTGTCGCCGACGGTCGCACCGGCGCCCTTGTCCTCCCGGCCGTAGCTGCCGCCGCCGAGCGGCTTGCCGTAGACGGCGGCGTCGACCTTGATCCGGGTGCCGCTCTTCCAGTAGTCCTTCGGCCGCCAGGTCACCTGCTTGTCGCCGGACCATCGGAAGGCACCCTCGGTGGCCGGCTCTGCGGTGATCTTCAGCGCCTTCTCGGCGGCGGCCTTGTCGGTGACGTTGCCGGTGAAGGTGAAGATCAGCGGCATCCCGACGCCGACGGTCTCGCCGTCGACGAGGTTCACCGAGACGCCGAGCTGCCGCGCGGGCTTGACGGTGGTGAACGACGACTCCTGGGTCACCGGCTTGCCGTCGGTGCCGGTGGCGGTCGCGGTCAGCTTGTAGGCCTTGTTGTAGCCGAGCGGCTCGGCGGAGTCCCACCCGGAGCCGTCGGCCCGCGCCTTCCCGGCCACGACCTTGCCGTCGGCACCGGTGAGGACGACGTCGCCGACCTTCCCATCGGTGACGGTGACGCTCACCGGCTCCCCGGGCGCGACGTTCTTGGCGTCCTTCGCGGGCGCGAAGGCAAGCACGGCGGCCTTCGGCTGGGCGGCGGCGCTGGTGCTCGCGGGCGCTGTCGCCTGCGGAAGTTCACCCGAAGGGCTACTACTGCAACCACCCACAGTGAGCCCGATCACCACAGCGGCCCCCAGCAGCCGCGCCCCCGAGCCGATCGAACCCCGCATGCCCACCCGCCTGTTTAGTCGTCGATGTCCGACTACAGTGTGCCCGACCAGCCGCGACACCGGGGCGGCAACGTCGGAACCCGGTAAGGGGACCCCCCTGGAACGGCCGTCCGGACGGGGTGCTAATCTTTTCCACGTCGCCAAGGGAAACCACGGCAGACACCGGCGCCATTAGCTCAATTGGCAGAGCAGCTGGCTCTTAACCAGCGGGTTCGGGGTTCGAGTCCCTGATGGCGCACTCCCACTCCCCAGGTCTGATTCTCTTCGGCCTGGGGTTTTGTGGTATCCGGAATCGCTTCTTCCACTTCCCTTCCGTCCACAATGGTCGGTGAAGAGCCCGAGATGTGCCCGAGCGGTCGCGATGCCGTCCGCGGGATGATCTTGGCGGTTGCCTCGGCCGCGGCCAGCGCGACTTCGGGCAGCACGGTGGTGTACGTGTCCATCGTCACGGTGATCGACGAGTGCCGCAGCATGTTCTGCACGACCTTCATGTCCGCGCCCGCGGCTAGGGCGAGCGTCGCCGCGCCGTGCCGCAGATCGTGCAGCCGGATCGGCGGCAACCCGGCCTGACGAGTCAGCTCCTGGAACCGGGCGGTGACATCGGCCGGGTGCAGCGGGCTGCCGTCAGGCTGGGTGAACAGCAGGTCGGTGTCGACCCAGTCGCTGCCAAGCCGGGCACGAGCCGCGTCCTGATTGGCCTCATGCTGGCGCAGCACGACGACAGTGTCAGCGTCCAGGGCAACGAGCCCTTCGGACGAGGTGGTCTTGGGCGCGGACTCGCCGGTCTCCCAGCCGTACTGCACGATCTGGTTTGCCACCTCCAGCGTGGCCGCATCCAGGTAGGTGTCCGAACGCCGCTGCCCGCACGCCTCCCCGCGACGGAGCCCGACGTGCGCGATCAGGCCCTCTTTGACCGCAGGGCTCAGCACCGCTCGCAGCGTCTCGCGGATCCGCCGGATCGAGGTGGGTCCGACCGGGCGTTGCCACTTCACCGCCTCGATCTTGCGGGGGTCTCCACTGGCCCGGTATTCGGCGATCACGTCGTTGTGCTCGACGATCGCATCGAACATCCCCTCCAGGTGCGCCACCCGCAGCTTGTCCCGGCGGATGTGCCCGAGGTGCGGCCGGAGGTAGAGGCGCACGTGCGACTCGTACGAGCGGTAGGTGTTGCGGCTGCGGGTCTTCTTTTTCTTCGCCAGGAACCCGGTGAACACATCGTCCATCAGCGGGTGCTCCAGCACCTCGGCCCCGGCGCGCTGATGTGATCCAGCTCCTTCTGCGCCTCTTTCGCGGTTGCGAACCCGCTGCGCCGCTTGGGCCTGCGCTTTCCCGCACGGTCGGCGGGAAGCTCTATCCGGTAGCACCACTGCCCGTGCTTGCTCTGCTCCAGCCTCGGGCACTCCGCCCCCAGGCTTCGGCCGTTGCCGTCCTTGCAGGAGCAGCGTTTGTACACCGATCCAGCCTCGCTGCTGCAACGAGTGCGCCACCCGCCAAGGGACCCCGACCAGGTCTTTGCTTCGGTGAGCCGATTGGGGCGGCCGATGCACGCCGTAGCCGGTTGCGGCTCGCGCTGACGCTGTCCGTGCCGCCGATCCGTCGGCGACGTAGCTGCCCCACGAGCCGCCGAAGCAGTCGCCCAGGTTCAGCCAGGCTGTCCCGTCGTGGGAGAGGACTCGACGCAGGTGGTCGAACAATCCGACAAGGTGCGACACGTAGCCATCTACAGTGGACTCGGCTCCGTACTGGCCGGCGACGCGGTAGTCACGCAAGCCCCAATACGGCGGCGATGTCACCACGCAGTTCACCGACGCCGGCGGCATCTCGGCGACCACCTCCACCGCATCGCCCACGCTCAGCCTGACTGTCGTGTCTACAGGTCGCGTCATTGCGCACCCCGATGCTCGGCGCCGGGGACGTGGGCAAGTCGGCGCCGCGCGATCCGGTGGTAGTCGGGGTTGGTGTCGATGCCGGTGAAGCGGCGGCCAAGAGCGCGGGCCGCGACTCCGGTGGTGCCGCCACCACTGAACGGGTCGAGAACGTCGGCGTCGGCCGCGCCGCCGGCATCTACGGCACGCGGCACCTCGACGAGGCGCGGGCATTGTTCCTGTTCCGCAACGAGCGCGACCTCGGCTGCCACCACCGCGACCTACCCCGGCAGAAGGAGCTGCTGCGCGGTGCGTTCGCCCGCCTGCGCCCCGACGTGGATCGCTGGCTGCAGGAGCTCGGCCGCACCCCGGCGTTCTACTTCGACTCCATCACCCAGCTCCGCATGGACACCTGGGCAAGCGGAAGGGTGACGCTCGTCGGCGACGCGGGGTACTGCCCCGGCCCGGCCGTCGGCGGCAGCGCCACCCTGGCCGTCGTCGGCGCGTACGTCCTCGCCGGGGAGCTGGCGCGAGCGGGCTGCGACCACGAGCGCGCCTTCCCCGCTTACGAACGCGCGATGGCCGAGCACGTACGCGGCAGCCACGCGTCCGCCTTGAGCGCGGCGAAGACCCTGATCCCCAGATCTCGCCCTCGGCGTACAGGGACTGGCACACGGCGCCCGCCTGATCTCCGCCCTGCCCGCCAGACCCAGCCGCGCCCTCCTCCGCCTCACCACCGAAACCGCACGCGTCCACAACTCCATGACCGTCGACGACCACCCGCCCTCGCCCGCCACGACAGGAGACCGGGCCGGCTTCGCGGAGGACTCCGAACCCGGCCCCCGGACGGAATGAGGAGTCCACGCCACCCTGCGCCGGCCACCCGGCCGGCGAAGCTGGTGAAGAGAGGCCCCATCACGGACATCCGTACATGCCGCTGATCGAGCATCGCCGATCGTGTTGTTCGCCCGGATCACGAGCGGAGGCGAATCGCCGTGGCCGTCACCGTGCACGCGGATCTTCCGATGGTCGGCCGGGAGCGGGAACTGCGACGGCTCGTCGACCGCGCCGGCCGGCTCCGGCCGGCGGAGCCGTGGTCGTGGTCGTGGTCGTCGAGGGCGACGCCGGGATCGTCGCCCACAGCGATCACGTTGAGCAGCCGCCTCCACTCGCGGCATCACACACGTCGCAATCCTTCGAGCAGTGCGGTCAGGTAGCGGTGAGCGGTGGCGACCACGTCGGCGGACGTTTCACTGTGGATCTGCGTAGCGTAGGCGAT
Source organism: Amycolatopsis sp. CA-128772 (assembly GCF_002904295.1). Classification (GTDB taxonomy): domain Bacteria; phylum Actinomycetota; class Actinomycetes; order Mycobacteriales; family Pseudonocardiaceae; genus Amycolatopsis. The sequence continues at coordinate 8,224 of NZ_PPHG01000071.1, read as the reverse complement.
ACCGCACATGAGCGGGACAAGATCCGCCGCGGTGAGGTCCGGGCGGACGACGCCGGCCTGTCGTGCTCGTTCCAACAGCGTTGTGCCGATCGAGCGCAGGGACTGCTTGAGTTCCGTCGTGTGCGCCAAGGCGTCCGTCGCGGCCGCGGTGACCGGGGACAGCGACGCGTCGCTCACCTGTGCTTCGACCGTGCATCGCAGGAAGCTTTCCAGCGCGTGCCAGGGATCGGTGTCGGCCAGCGCCTTCTCCCCCTCGGCTACCAGTGCCTCCAGACAAGGTGTCGCGACGGTCTCCAACAACGCTTCGGCGGTGGAAAAATGACGGTACACGGTGCCGACACCGATTCCGGCACGACGGGCGATGTCGTTGAGCTGCAACACCGTTCCCGCATCGACGAGGTCGCGGGCGACGGCGACGATCCGGTCCCGGTTGCGGGCGGCGTCCTTGCGCAACGACGTGGTCGTCATACGCCGAGGATAACGGATGACTTGTCCGGATCGCCGCCCCTTCGCCTCAACCGGCGGCGATCGGCGCGTGCCGTGCACTGAGCCGCCGCACCGCGTCGGCGACACGGGGATCGGCCGCCGCGCGCAACGGCGCAACCGGGCGCGCCCGTGGGCCGATGACGACACCGGTCCGGCCGGTGAGCGTGTCGTCGGTGGCGGCGACGATCGACGGCCGCGCCGCCACGGAGGCCGGGCCTGAAGTGGAGCGGGCGAACTTGCGCCGAACCAGTGGCCACAGCAGCCGCAATCCGGGCGAGACGATCTTCGGGTCGGTCATCGTGCCGGTGGTCATGCCGGTCGCCGCGCCGCCGGGATCCGCGGCGAACACCGAAACACCCGTGCCGTCCAGCCGCGCGGCGAGATCGAGCGTGTAGGCCAGGTTGGCCAGCTTGGCGCGGCCGTACCAGTGGAAGCCGTAGTACCCGCCGGGCGGCTCGACGGCGTCGAACACCCGCTTGGCGACGCCGACCGCGCCGGACGTCACGTTCACGATGCGGCTCGGCGCACCGGCCTCGAGCGTGGGCAGGAGCAGTTCGGTCAGCAGGTACGGCGAAAGGTGGTTGACGACGAACGACGCCTCGACGCCTCCGAACTCCCGGCGTTCGGCGAACATCGCGCCGACATTGTTGACCAGCACGGTCAGCGGCTCGGCGGCGATCCGGTCCGCCAGCCCGCGCACTTCGTCGAGCGACGCGAGATCCGCTCGCAGGAACCGGGCCGGATGCGCCGGACCCGTTCCGCTGATCCGCTCGACCGCGCGGGCGCCCCGTTCGGCGTCCCGCCCGATGACCGTGACCGCGAACCCGGCCGCGGCCAGCCCCAGCGCGGTCTCCAATCCGATCCCCGCGGTCCCCGCCGTGACCACCGCTGTCTGCCTCATGACGTATCTCTCCTCGCGCTATACGGATAGTTCATCCGTTTCAACGTGAAGATAGCATTGATCGGATGGCTTATCCACTTAGTCGGCTGGTCTGCTCAGGGCTGCCACGCACGCAAGGCAGTCGGCGGCCTCAGGTGGCGAGCGCCTCGGTCGGGGGGGCAGCCGCGACGCCCGCACCGCCGGGTGAATCCCGGCGAGGATGCCGGCGACCAGCGCGGCGCCGACCCCACCGGCTACCCCGGTCAGGGGAATGACCGTGGGCCAGCCCCGCGCCGCCGCGTGATCCACCGTGACGAGCGTGCCGACGGCGGCGCCGGCCAGCACGCCCAGCAGGCACAGGGCCACCGACTCGGCGAGGAACTGGCCGCGGACGTGCCGCCGGGTGGCGCCGAGCGCGCGCCGCAGCCCGATCTCGCGGGTGCGTTCCAGCACCGAGATGATCATCGTGTTGGCCACCCCGACGGCACCGACCAGCAGCGCCACGGCGGCCAGGCCGAGCAGCAGCCCGGAGAACGCCGTGTCGGAAAGCTGCTTGGCCTTCAGCGCGTCGGACGGCCTGCTGACGAGGATCTTGCCGGGGTTGGCCGGTCGTCCGGTACCCGGACGGCCGCGCCGAGCTGCTCCCCCGCATGCGAGCCGAGCAGCGCGGGACGGTCGTCGAGCGCATCGGCCGGCCCGACCACGTCCGGGCCGCTGAGCTACTCCCGGGTCCGCCGCAGCCGCAGCCCGACGACGTCCGCGGCCACCACGACGACAACGCCGATCAAGATCCACACCCACGCCGAGATTTTTCCGCTCGTCGCGGCGGCGCTCGGGGCCGCCGACGTCGACGGAGCAGCCGCGGACGACGTCGGTGCCGCCGAGCTGGCCGAGCTGGTCGGCGGTGACGCCGGCGCGCTGAGGGTGAAGTGGATCGCGGCCATCACCTTGTCGCCGTCGTCGGAGACGCAGTGACGGTGACCTCGACCCGGCCGGGAGGTGCGGGGGCTGTTGTCGGGTCGCTGGCGCCGAGCATCGGCGGCTCCTCCTCGCGGCCGGCGGCGCCCGTCTCGCCCCGCCTCGCGCTCGGGAGACTTTCCCGCCACTCGGCCGCGGGCAGAACTTCACCCGCCCAGGCGAGCCCGCGACGAGCCGCCCCCGTGCACACGGATCGCTTGTTGATTCGCTTATCGCCGACAGCCGCGCTTACTCGTACGAACTGAAGAGTCCCGCTCGAGCAATCCGACGAAAAGTCAGCCGGCAGGGGGCCGGCCGCCGGCACGGCCCTGGAGCGATCCGGCGGTGACGACGACCGGCGGAACGCCGCCGCTTTGGCGTCCCTCAGCAGCGGACCTCCCGGAATTCGCCGCCGGTCGAAGGCACCAATGTGGCGCGGCCGCCGCATTTCCCGGGCCTTCCCCGGGGGAAAGGTGTGTTGCCCGGGAGCTGGAGTTACTTGTTGGTGCCCGGCGTCAGCACCTTGCCGATCACGAAGACCGTGGCGTTCTTCGTGGGGATGTTGCTGCACAACATCTTCGCGCCGTTGACGGTCATGTTCTCGCCGGGACCCGCGATCTTCACCGGGCCACCGGCGGTGTTCAGCGGCTCCAGCGACTCGGCGGCGGCGAGGCCCTTGGCGTCGTAGCGCTTGCCGACCACGTGGTACTGCAGAATCGGCGCCAGCTCGGCCGGCTTACCGGCCAGCTCGGTGAACTTGGCGTCACCCAGCGCGGCGAACGCCGGGTCGGCCGAACCCTGCGGCAGCTGCGAACACAGTCCACAGCCGGATCCTGCGCGACTTCTTCAGCTTGGGCGCGGTTGCACAGGGATCCCGGCTGCCTCGGGCAAATCCTGCGATCACGCCGTGAAGGGCCGCGAGCAGCCCCAGCCGTCCACGCCCACCCCTGCCCCGGTCCTTTTCCGCGGCCGCTGCTGCTTCAATGCCTCTCCGGAACCCTCGGCCGAGCAGACTGCTCCGTCGCGATGGTGTCCCGCAATCTCCCCTGATCGGCCCCCATCCATTCCCCGCAGCGGCGCCGAACACGGATAAGGCGGAGTGGAAGGAAGGGACGGCGTGAACATCGACGACGGGCGCGGAACGAGGCGGCGGGCAAGGTGGGCGGCGGATGTGACCGTCGACCTCACCGGCCGGCCGGATCTGCGGGAGGTGCGGGCGGCGATCGTCGAGGCGCTGCTGCCGGATGCGGACCCTGACGACCGTTTCGGTGCGGTGTTGCTGGTGGTCGACGAGCTGGTCGGCAACGCCTATCGTCATGCGACGACACCGAGGCTGCTGCGAGCCGGCCGAACTTCGGAGAACGTGCTGGTCGAGGTCGGCGACGGAGACCCGGTGGCGGACGCGGTCCGGGTCGTCACGCTGCGGTACGGGTTGCGGCTGGTGGGCCAGCTGTCCCTGGACTGGGGTGTCCGCACCGACAGCCGCGGCAAGGTCGTGTGGGCGCTGGTTCCCGTCAAGGTGTTCCCGGCCGCGATGTGAGTCGGCGGTCGGGCACCACCGACTCGATACAGCACGCCCCAGGTTCCACCCATCCGGGCGGTAACGCACGACGATTCCCCCGACGCTGCGTGTCGTGGCCTCCGAGCCCGCCCGGCGCAAGCTGACGAGCCTGGGCCTGCACTCCACCTTGTCGCTGGAAGCACCCACCCGCCAGGCCCCGGCCTGAGCCACGCAGTGCCGCGTCCGGGCGCTCGCCGTGGTCGGCACGGTGCGCTGTGTCCATCGCGTAGGTTCGCCACGGACGTCAGCCGCACGGGCCTCGCCGGCATGCCCGCCAGCTACGCTCGTGGCGGGGAGTTTTCCCGGAACGCAGCGGCGACGGCGTAGCCGACCACATCCAGCTGAACCCGGCTTGGAGCGCGGGAACCCGCACCAGTGTCGTCGGAGAGGCCAGGGTTTCGGCCTTTGGGCCCATCCCGCACGACAAAGCGGGGGCACCGGAATCCGGTGCCCCCGCTCCTCATGCTCCCCGGTGAACCGTCAGACGGTGTGCGGGGTGTGCGCGACGGTGTTCCAACCCGAGGCGTGGACACCGGCGTCGCCGCCGTTGCCGCCCCGGCCGGAGTTCCCGCCGGTGGTGGTGCTGTCGTTCCCGGCGTCGCCGGTCGAACCGGTGGCACCGGTGGTGCCGGAGTCGCCCGAGGTGACCGTGGTGCTCGAGTGGTCGCCCTCGTTGTTCCAGCCACCGTGGTGGCGGCCCTGCTGCTCGTGCCCGCGGGTCGAGGTGACGGCGGTGTTGCCGCCGGTCGAGCCCGAGTCACCCGAGTCGCCGGACGTGCCGGTCACGGCGTTGTTGTGGCTGGTGGCGTCGCCGGCGTCGCCGGAGTTGCCACCGTTGCCGCCGTTGGCGGTGCCGGTCACCACACCCAGGACGCCGGTGTTGCTGCCGCCCTGGCCGTGCCGGTTCCAGCCCCAGCCGTGCCCACCGCTGTTCGTGGCGGAGTTCTGGCCGGTGCTCACGACGGTGGCGTCGCCACCGTTGCCCGCCCAGCCGGAGTTCCCGCCGGTGGTGGTGCTGGTGTTCCACGCGTCGCCGGTCGAACCGGTGGCGCCGGTGTCACCGGAGTCGCCCGAAGTCACCGTGGTGGCCGACTGCGTGCCCTCGTGGTTCCCGCTGCCGCTGTTGTTCCAGCCGCAGTCGTGCTTCCGGCCGTGGTGGTGGCCGCGGCCGTTGTTCTGGCCGCCGAGCGTCCACACGATGGCGGTGTTGCCGCCGGTGGAACCCGAGTCACCCGAGTTGCCGGAGTGCCCGGTCACCGCGCTGTTGCTGCTGTTCGCGTTGCCAGCGTCGCCGGAGTTGCCTCCATTGCCGCCCTTGGCGGTGCCGGTGACCGAGCCCAGGACGCTCGTCTTGCCGCCCTGGTCGTGACGGTTCCAGCCCCAGCCGTGGCCACCGTTGTTCGTGGCGGAGTTGTGGCCGGACGCGGTCGTGGTGGCGTCGCCGCCGTGGCCCGCGTTGCCGGAGTTGCCGCCGGTGGTGGTGCTGGTGTTGGTCGCGTCGCCGGTCGAGCCGGTGGCGCCGGTGTTCCCGGAGTCGCCCGAGGTCACCGTGGTGGTGCACTGCGCCAGCAGGCACAGGCCGTAGGCGCTGTTGCCGCCGGTGGAGCCGGAGTTCCCGGAATTGCCGGAGTTCCCCGACACCGCGGCGTTGTCGCTGGTGGCGTTCCCGGCGTCGCCGGAGTCGCCACCGTTGCCGCCCTTGGCGGTACCGGTGACGGCGCCGAGGAGGCCGCCACGCGAGCCGGCGGTGTTCGTGCCGGACGCGGTCGACGTTGCGGAGCCGCCGTGGCCGGCGTTGCCGGAGTGCCCACCGGTGGTGGTGCCGGTGTTCGAGGCGTTCCCGGTCGAGCCGGTCGCGCCCGTGTTCCCCGAGTTGCCCGAGGACACCGAGGTGCTGCACTTGGCCAGCACACACACGCCGTAAGCGCTGTTGTGCCCGGTGGAGCCGGAGCTGCCCGAATTGCCGGAGTTCCCGCTCACCGCGTTGTTGCTGCTGGTGGCGTTCCCGCCGGAACCGGAGTCCCCGCCGTGGCCGCCGGCCGACACGCCGGAGGCCACGGAGTGCAGCGTGGTGCCGAGCCCGCCCAGCGGGCCCGAGTCGCCGGTGTCCGCACTGGCCACCGCTGATCCCAGCAGGACGAACCCGCCGGAGATGACCGCGGCGGTCAGGCCGCGTCGCACGTACTTGTGCATGACTTCCCTTTCCTTGCCATCTGTCCGTTGTGGATTTCCGGAAGTGGAAAGGGACCGTCAGCTCGGGTGGTCGTTGCCGTAGTACTCCAGCCAGTGCAACGACCACACCCCGGCGGGCGGTGCCCGCCACGTGCGATCCGCGCCCGGTATGACCGAGCCGGCCGCGGTCACGGCGTACTCGCCGCCGTGCTGACCACCGGAGCCCGCCGACATCGCTCCACTCAGGCCGGCCACGTCGGCGGGTGGTCCGCCGCCGGATCCGGACATCGGACCCGCAACGCCGGCCGTATCCGCATTCGCGTCCCCGGCGACGTGCCGGGCACCGACCTGCGCATCACGACGACGCTGATCGCCGCCCTGCTCGTCGACGACCGCAGCAGTCCGGTCGATCGCCATGACCGGCGCGACCGGTGCAGCCGCCACCGGCGGAGCAGTGATTTCTCCGCGTGGTGTGGCCTTCGCCGGCTGACCGGTCACGTGGCCGGCTCCGATCGCCCGCGCCACCGGCGCGGTCACCGGAGCAGTCGCGCGCAGCACGGGCGACGTCACCGGAGATACCGCGTGCAGCACCGGCTCGGTGACCGGCCGCAAGGCCGTCAGCACCGGTTCCGCCGCCCGCAGCACCGGGCGGGTCAGCGGCGCGAGCACGGGCTCGAGCCCGCTCGTCACCGGCTTCACCGCCGGAGCCACCTGCGACGTCACCTCGTGCACAGCGCCCGTGACCGGCTTCAGGACCGGTTCGACAGGCTCAAGCACGCCGTGCACCGTGTGCCCGGCGCCCTCGAGCAGGCCGGGCCGGTCGGGCGGGGGCGAACCTTCGGAAGCGTCCGCGGCCGCCGACACGGCCAACGCCAGCAGGGTGAATCCGAACAACGCGCCGGCCACCACGAGCACCCGAAGCACCACCGGGTGCCGGACCAGCGCGTGATCCGTCTGGGAAGTATCCATCCATCTCACCCCCTTTCCGGTCTGGACTTCACCGTCAGTCAGGGTTCGAGGCGAAGAGCATCACCGGATTGGGCGGAGATCCAAGTTTTTTATTTCACTCCAACGTGTTTACTACCGCTGAGTCGTGGGTACGGCCGAGCAATTTCCGGCGAGTGAAGTCATTGATCCACCGGCTCGGGAGACCGACCCATCCGCGGCGCGGTCAGCTTCGAAAGGGAAACGTCCACGAAAGGATCCGTCCCAGCGCCGGGAGCCGGCGGTGGGCTACGCCCGCTCGTTCGCGCGCGGGCGGGTTAGGAGATCACCCGTGTTTGGCAAACGCTATGCCGCGTCGATGATCAACCGCAGTGCCGAGAACGACCAGGACCGCCGCCGCTTCCTCAAAGCCGCCGGGATGACCGGCCTCGGAGTCGTCGGAGCGAGCGCCCTCGGCGGGCTCGCCGCCGGACCTGCGGCCGCCGCGACGGCCCGGCCGTCCGCTGCTGCCGAAGCCGCCGCGGCCGAGGTGAGCGACGGCGCCGTCCTCAACTTCGCCCTCAACCTCGAGTACCTCGAAGCCGAGTTCTACCTGCACGCCGTCACCGGCCGCGGCCTCGCCGACGCCATGACCACCGGCACCGGCACCCGCGGCGGCGTGACCGGCGGCCGCGCGGTCCGCTTCGAAACCAAGGCCGCCCGCCAGTACGCCCAGGAAATCGCGGCCGACGAGAAGGCCCACGTCCAGTTCCTGCGCTCGGCGCTCGGCTCGGCCGCCGTCAGCCGCCCGGCGATCGACCTGCAGTCCAGCTTCACCGCCGCCGCCCAAGCCGCCGGCCTGGTCAAGCCGGGCCGCAGCTTCGACGCCTTCGCCTGCGAGGAAAACTTCCTGCTCGCCGCCTTCCTGTTCGAAGACGTCGGCGTCACCGCCTACAAGGGTGCCGCCCCGCTGATCACCAACAAGACCTACCTCGAAGCCGCGGCCGGCATCCTCGCCGTCGAGGCCTACCACGCCGGCAACATCCGCAGCGCCCTCTACCAGCGCGGCGACGGCAAGGCCACGGTCAAGCTGTCCAACGCCCGCGACAGCCTCGACGGCCCCGCCGACGACGACCAGGGCGTCATCGACGGCCACGGCAACGCCAACATCGTCCCCACCGACGCCAACGGCATCGCCTACAGCCGCTCCCCCGGCCAGGTCCTCAACATCGTCTACCTGACCA
>NZ_PPHG01000070.1 GCF_002904295.1 Amycolatopsis sp. CA-128772 | reverse complement strand
GCACCGCGGTGGCGGTGGCAGCGGTCTCATCGGCGTGGATCTCGGCGTAGGCGACACGGGAATGGTCGTCGATCACCGTGTGCACGAACGCGACCCCGATCTTGGGGTTGCGGTAGGCGTTGCGGGGCTTGCCCGGGGTCGCGGCCCGGTTGCGGTCGCCTTGGGCCCGGCCCACGAACCGGTGCCCGCCGCCATTGGGGATGTTGCCGAACTTGGTGACATCGACATGCAGCAGCGAACCGGGGTGGTCGTGCTCGTAGCGGCGCAGCGGTTCGCCGGTGACCCGGTCGATGCGGGACAGGCGGTTGATCCGGCAGCGCACCAGCACCGCGTGCACCGTCGAGGCGGGCAGGCCGAGCCGGCCGCCGATCTGCACCGGCCCGAGCCGCATGCGCCACCGCAACCGCACGATCGCGCGGACCAGGTGCTCGGGTGTGCGGGCAGGGCTGCGATGCGGGCGTGAGCTGCGATCCGCCATCCCAGCTGCGCCTTCGGCGCGGTAGCGCTCGGCCCATTTGCGAGCGGTCCTGGCGGCGACCATGAACATCTTCGCCGCTGCGGTACAGGTCCAGCCCTGCTCGACGATCAGACGCGCCAGCCGCAGCCGGGTGCGTGGGGTCAGGGTGGCGTTAGGGTGGGACACGAAGGCCTCCGGCAGGTGATGTGGTTCCTCGACAGCTCCACTTCACAGCCGGAGGCCTTCACCTGTCAGCACGACAGGCCGCCACCAGTCACCTCAACTCGGGACAACGTCCCCGGACATCACAGCTAGGGCAGCGGCCAGGTGCGGCCGCCGGGTGCGTCGAGCCAGAACTCCTGGCGGTCGCCGGTCACCGTCACGCCGAACCGGTCGCGGTCCGGCTTGCCCAGCTCGCACCACTCGACGTAGGCCGCCTCGGCGATCTCCCACAGCGCCCGCGGCCCGCCCTGCGCCACCTCGTCGGCGCCGCCGCGCTTGCGGTGGCGGACCCACGAGCCGTCCGGGTGGATCAGGGCGACGCCCGGCGCCTCGTCGTCGCCGCTCTCGCGCACCGCCCGGACGCCGGGCAGCGCCAGCCCCGCGAAGAACTCGAACTGCCGGCGGGGCTGGAGCACCGCCGACATCGGCAGCCGCGTCTGCTCCCAGTCGCCGCGCGACGGCATCGGCAGCGGGCTCGTCTCCGGCAGCCGGTGCGCGCGAAGGGGCATGAAGCGGCCGTCGCGCGCGAGGACGCGGCCCTGCGCTTCGCCGTCTTCGCCGACGACCAGCCGGACGAGCCCGGCGCCGATCGGGCGGTTCAGCGTCGTCACGACCAGCCCGCCCGGTTTCGTCTGCGCCAGCCAGGGGAGCGGGATCTCCGACACCGACGCCGTGCACAGCACCCGGTCGAAGACCGTGCCGGCCGGGAAACCGAGCGCACCGTCGCCCACCGCGCACGCCGGGCGGTACCCCGCCGCCGTCAGCCGCTCGCGCGCCGCGGCGACGATCACCGGGTCGATGTCCACTGTGGACACCTGGCCGGCGCCGCAGCGGTGGCTCAGCAGGGCGGCGTTGTAGCCGGTGCCGGTGCCGATCTCCAGCACGCACTGCCCGTCGCGCACCCGCAGCTCCTCGAGCATGATCGCCATGATCGACGGCATGCTGGACGAGCTCGTCGGGGTCCCGGTGACCGGCCCGGCGCGCCGGGCGAGCTCCCAGCGGTCCGGGTCGTCGTCGAGCTGCGTGACCAGCACGTCCCGGGAGTAGACGGTCTCCAGCCAGCCCGGGTCGCCGTGGTCGACCGCCGCCCACAGGCCGCCCGCCGGCACGAAGAACCGCGGCAGGAAGACGTGCCGCGGGACGGCGCGGAAGGCGGCGATCCACTCCGGCGCGTGCAGCACGTCCTCGTCGAGGAGGTGCTCGACGAGGCGTCGCCGCAGCCGGGCCGAGCGCGTCATGGCACCACGGTAGCGGTGCGCGTCACACCCGATGGTTGCAAGCAGGGTGCTTGCAATAGCTAGCACTCGCGCGTACCGTCGAAGGTGTCGCGAGGAGGTGACCGGATGACGGAGTCCGGTGGGACGTCAGGATCCGGCAGTCCCATGGAGAAGGTCGCGGACATCGCTTCCGACATCGGCGAGTACATCCGCCAGCAGCGCAACACCGCGAAGATCTCGTTGCGCCAGCTGTCGAAGCTCGCCGGCGTGTCCAACCCGTACCTGAGCCAGATCGAGCGCGGGGTCCGCAAGCCCAGCGCGGAGATCCTGCAGCAGATCGCCAAGGGCCTGCGCATTTCGGCGGAAGCGCTGTACGTGCAGGCCGGGATCCTCGACCTGCCGACGGGCGGGCCGGTGGGTGACGCGATCCGCGCCGACGCCGAGCTGACCGAACGGCAGAAACAGGTCCTGCTCGACGTCTACGAATCCTTCCGCCGGGAGAACGCCGCGGCCCGGCCGGCCGCCGAGCCTTCCCCCGCCCCAGCCACGAACACCGAGGAGTCAGCATGACCACCCCCAAGACCGAAGACGTCAAGAAGGCCGTCAACACCGCGTTCGACCAGGTCCGCACGCCGCTGCTCGCCGCGCTCGGCGCCGGCAACCTGGCCACCCACGCCGTCACCGACGCCGTGGCGAAGGCCAAGGAGAACGTGACCAAGAGCGGCGAGGTCGCCCGCAAGAACCTGCAGGAGCTGCCGACCGACGTCGAGAGCCTCCGCGAGAAGCTGGACCCGGCCGAGCTGCGCAAGGTCATCGACGAGTACACCGAGGCCGCGCTCAAGCTGTACAACAAGCTGGCCGAGTCGGGCGAGCAGGCGTGGGACAAGATCGCCACGCAGCCGCAGGTCAAGAAGGCCATCGAGCAGCTCGAAGAGGCCCTGACCACCGCGCAGGGCCAGGCCGAGGTCGTGACCACCGAGGTCCGCGAGCGCGTCGACGGCGTGCTGGCCAAGGTGACCAAGCGCACCCGTTCGGCGGGCGAGAAGACGGCTCGCAAGGTGACCGAGGTCGCCGGCGAGACCGCGGACGCCATCGAGGAGCTGGGTGACGACGTCGCCCACGAGACCCGTTCGGCGAGCCGCAAGGTCGCGAACAAGACGGCCCCGAAGACGGCCGCCCCGGCCCGCCGCACCACGACGTCGACCACGACGAGCGCCGCCGCGAAGAAGCCGGCCGCGCCGAAGACCGACAAGTGACAACGCCGTGAACACCCGGCCCCGTCACCGGACCCCCGGTGGCGGGGCCGGGGTCGTTCGGGCGGTTTGCCGTAAGCTGTCGCTGTGCTAGTCGCCATCTGGATCCTCAATGTCATCCACTGGGGCAGCGCGCTGGTCGGGCTCTTCGCCTTCGTGCACGCGCTGCTCCAGCGCGCCGACGCGTACTCGGCGGCCGACCGCAAGACCAAGCCCGTCTGGATGCTGATCACGGGCGGCGCAACGCTCGCCATGGCCCTGTTCAACGTGATGGGCCCGGGGATGATCTTCTGGGTCCCGGCGATGGCGGCGGTGCTGGTCTACATCGTGGACGTCCGCCCGAAGCTGATCGAGGTCCAACGCGGCGGCTCGAGCTGGTAAACCGGCCGCCGAGTCGTACCCGCCGTGGCCCCGAACCTCGAGCGACCCGCAGTCGTCCCCTCCGACGGGTCAGGCGCCCGCGCCGAGCTGGTAGACCGGCCGCGGGTCATACCCGCCGTGGCCCCGAAGGCCCGGCGGTCGTGACCGTGGCCGGGTCGGTGGCGAACAGCGCGGTTACCCTGGCGACGTGACCTGGACCATCGCCGGGAGCCTCACCGTCGTTCCCGCCCCCACGCGTACTGACCTGCTCGCCGAGCCCGTGGCCAAGGCCCTCGCCGCGCTCGCCGAGCCGGATGCCGTCGGCGTCGCCGAGATCGACCCCTCGCTCGCCGACACCGCCGCCTTCTGCGAGACCTACGGCTCGCCGCTCGAAGCGTCGGCGAACTGCGTCGTCGTCGCCGGCAAGCGCGCCGGCGAAGTCCGCTTCGCGGCCGCGCTCGTGCTCGCGACCACCCGCGCCGACGTCAACGGCGTCATCAAGCGCCGGCTCGACGTCCGCAAGGCGTCGTTCGCACCGATGGACGAGGCCGTCTCGCTGACCGGGATGGAGTACGGCGGCATCACGCCCGTCGGCCTGCCCGCCGAGTGGCCCGTCCTGATCGACCGGCGTGTCGCCGACGCACCCGAGCTCGTCATCGGCAGCGGGATCCGCGGCAGCAAGCTGCTGATCTCCGGCGCCGCGCTGGCCGCCCTGCCCGGCGCCGAGCTCATCGAGGACCTCGCCCGGTGACGTCCGTCTGGCTCCGGTACCTGACCGGCGCCGACATCGACGCGCTCGGTGTCACGGACGCCGACATCGTCGGCGCGGTCGAGGACGTGCTCGCGGACCACGGCCGCGGGCAGGTCGTCTTCGAGCCGCGTACGCACCTCGTGCCGGACAACGGCGGCAAGGGCCACTTCAACATCCTCCGCGGCCACCTGTCCGCGAAGCAGGTCAGTGGCGTGAAGGTCGTCGGTGACTTCGTGGGGAACTTCGAACGGGGCCTCCCTTCGGAAATGGCGTTGATCCTGCTGCTCGACCCGGACACCGGCATGCCGCGGGCCATCGTCGACGGCACGATGATCACCGAGGCCCGTACCGGCGCGATGACCGCCGTCGGCGCGAAGTACCTGGCCCGCCCGGATTCACGGGTGCTCGGGCACATCGGCGCCCGCGGTACCGCCTGGTGGAACGTCGTGCTGCTGGACTCCTTGTTCGACTTCGCCGAGATCCGCGTGACCAGCAAGCGCCCGGAGTCACGCGAGGACTTCGGCCGCCGGCTGTCCGAACGGCTCGGCAAGGACGTCCGCGTCTGCGCCACGGCCGAGGAGACCCTGGACGGCGCGGACATCCAGGTCGAGGCGTCCCGGCTCGTCGAACCCGAGGCGCTGGTGCGCCGCGAGTTCCTCCGGCCGGGCACCTTCCTGGTGCCCTACGGCACGATCAGCGCGCTCGAGCTCACGCTGCTCGACGACATCGACAAGGTCGTGGTCGACGACTGGCGCGAATCGCGGTCCGGCAACCCGCGGTTCGGCGCCCTGCGCCCGCAGCTCAACGCCGGCCTCCTCACCGCGGACGGGGTCCACGCCGAGATCGGCGACATCGTGGCCGGGAAGAAGCCAGGCCGCGAGCACGACGCCGAACGGATCCTGTTCTGGCACCGCGGACTGTCCACAACGGACGTTGCCGTGGCGAACATGATCCTCGCCCGTGCCGAGACTTCCGGCGTCGGCACCATGCTGCCCTACCGATGATCGTCTCCGACAGCGAGTTCGCCGAGAGTGAACGGTTGGTTCTGGATAAACCGCTGGTAGAAGCCCTGAAGCGACGCCGGGAAGAGCTCTTGACGGCCCTTGCGGAGCGAGCGGAACCGGTCTACGGCGTCAACACGGGGATGGGGCGTCTCGCGGGCGTCGCCCTCGACGCGCGGCAGCAGGCGGAGCACCAGCGCAACCTGCTGATCGGCCGCGCGGTCGGCGGGCCGCCGTGGCTGCCGCCCGAGGACGTCCGTGCGCTGCTCGTCGTCCGGTTGCGCGATTTCCTGCGGCCGTGGTCGGGGGTGAGCGCGGAGCTGGTTCAGTTCCTGGTGGACCGCCTGAACGACGGGTTCACGCCCGCTATCCCGCGGTTCGGCCTCGGCAGTTCGGGCGAGATCATCGCGCTGTCGCACGCGTTCCAGACGTTCCTCGGCGTCGGCACGGTCCTGGAGGACGGCGTCGAAGTGCCGGCCGCGTCGGCGCTCGCTCGCCGCGGTGTCGCGCCTTATGTCCTTGGGCCGAAAGAAGGCGCGTCGCTGCTTCAAGGGTCTCCGCTGGCCGTGATGCACGCGCAGCGCGGGTGGACCGAAACGCAACAGCTCATCGACCTGCAGACGCTCGCCGAAGCGATGGCGATCGACGTGCTCGGGGCGCCGCGCGAGGTCTTCGCCCCGGTCATGGCGGGCGGCGACGACCACCTGCGGGCGCTGCTGCACGAGCTGAATTCCCTCGTCGGAATCGGTCCGGTGCGGCCCGGCGTCGTGCAGGCCCCGCTGTCGGTGCGCGTGGCGCCGCGGGCCATCGCGCACGCATCCCGGGTGAACGCCGACCTGCACGAAACCCGGCGGCGCTGGGAAACGATGCCCGGCGATTCGCCGTCTTTCGTCGACGGCTCGTTCATCCCGGGAACGGGGTACCACGCGGTGGACCTGGGCCTGCGGATGGACGCCGTGACGGCGGCGCTGGTGCACCTCGGCGAGCTTTCCGTGCAGCGGACGCACCGCTTGCTGGACGAGCGGTTCAGCGGCCTGCCGGCGCAGCTCACGGCGGATCCGGGGCCGCAGGCGGGGTTGGTGCCGCTGCACAAGCGAGCGGCGGGCGAATTGCACGCGTTGCGCCGGCTCGCGACACCGGCAACGCTCGGTTCGATCGACACGTCGGCCGGCCAGGAGGACGTGCAAGCGTTTTCGTCGGCGGCCGGCGAGCAGCTGCGCGCGGCGGCCACGCACGTTTTCGCGATCACGGCGTGCGAGCTGGTCACGGCGTCCCAGGCCCGGAATTTGGCTGGTGGCAACGGTGTGCCGGGATTGCACGCGGGTTACCGGTGGGTGCGGTCGGTGGTGCCGCCACTGGCCGAGGACCGCCCGCTCGGGCCGGAGATCGAGCGGCTGATCGCGGCCTGCCGCACGGCGTTCTTCGACGATCTGGCGACGCTCACCTGATTTCGCGCGTCTCGCCGCCGTTCGACCCGCGGCCCGCGGCCCGCGGGGGCGCCCCCCGGCTCGACACTATCGCGCGACGCCGACGATTTCAGGGCCATGTCGAGGATATCCACCGGGTTGTCCACAGCCTTGCCCCGATGTGGATAAACGGCCGCCGGAGACCGCCGAATCGGACAGGCGGGCCGGGTGGCGCGCTACGTTCGTCGGTGAGCGCCCTCCGGGGACGCGGGCCCCGGGGAAGGAGGGATACGACGGCGGGTCCGCGTGAAGGTGAGGGTGCGGGCATACGGGCGGAAGCCCAGATCGCGATACAGAGGGAGGGCACCCACGGACTTCGGATGACCGATCACCGGATACACGACGGCTTCGCGAGCGCCGGCGTGGTGGGCCGCGTGCAGCGCGGCGAGGCACACCGCGCGGGCGAGCCCCGTACGACGGAACTCCGGCAAGGTTCCGACGGGCTCCAGCTCGCCGACGGCATTGCGCTCGTCGAGCCAGACCAGGCACTGGGCGGCGAACCGGCCGTCGGGTGCTTCGGCGACCCAATCCAGTTCGGCCCGGTACGGCCAGGCGCTCATGACGTTGCGGTAGCTCGGTTCGGTCACCCGCGACGGGTGCCAGACCGCCCGGTGCACCGCCACCCGGCGGCCCACGTCGTCCGGCGTGATCGGCCGGACACTGAACCCACCGGGCACCACGGGCTCGGGCAGATCCACGAGGAGGCGAGACATATACGACTGGAAAACCGGACCTTCCTGCAGCGCGTAACCGCTGCGCTCCAGAGCGGCGACGGCATGCTCCTCGGCGTCGAGCACGGTGACACTGAGCTCGTCGGCGGAGGCGGTGCCTTCGAACCAGCCGAGCACCTCGGACGCGAGCCCGGGGCGCGCCGGGTCCACGAGCAGCGCGAGTTCACCGGGTAGCGAAATCCACCCCCAGGCCACGACTTCGCCATCCGCTTCCCACAGCACGGTCGGCCACTCGGCTTCCCGGACGGCGTGCTGGAACCGCTGCCACGCGAGATCCCCGACGTGCACCGAACTCGCCTTCGACCAGACCCGCCGGGCCAGGCTCTGCATGGCCCGCAGGTCGGCCGGACCGGTGTAACCGCGGCGCGTGACGACGGGCATGGGCACAATCGTCCTGTGCCGCGCCGGCCTCAGCCAAGCGGTTTTACCGGGAAGGGTGGGCGTGGACGCCGGACTGCTCGGACGTGCGGCCGCGATGTTCGCGGTGACGAACGTCGACGACCTGGTGCTGCTCGCGGTGTTCTTCGGCCAGGTGGCCGGCCGCCGCGGTGAGCTCAAGGTCGTGGGCGGCCAGTTCCTCGGCTTCGCGGCGATCCTGGCGGTGTCGGTCGCGGGGGCGCTCGGAGCCGGGCTGCTCCCGGACGGTGCGGTCCGCTGGCTGGGCGTGCTGCCGGTGCTGCTCGGACTCCGCGCGGCCTGGCAGGCACGGCACCAGGACGACACCGAGCCGGCGCCCGCGACCGGGCTGGTCGGGATAGCGCTGGTGTGCTTCGCCAACGGCGGGGACAACGTCGGCGTGTACGTGCCGGCGTTCGCGGCTACCGGGCCTGCGGGCCTGGGGGGCTACGTGGTGGTGTTCCTGGCGGGCGTGGCGGTGTGGTGCGTCGCGGGCCGGTTCCTGGCCACCCGGCCGGGGGTCGCCCGCGTGCTCGCTCGCTGGGGGCACGTGGTGCTGCCGGCGGTCCTGATCGGACTCGGCGTGCTGATCCTGCTGGGTGCTTTCTAGCGGATCGGCAGGGCGGTGCTGGGCGCGCCGGTCAGTCGCGGCGGGCGTTCTGCAACGCCAGGCCGCGCGGTGTCGCCAGCTTGGTCAACAACGCGAACGCGCCGTCGCACACCAGCGCCAGGATCACCGCTGCCAGGCCGCCCGCGAAGATTTCGCCGTAGCCTTGGGCGCCCAACGCGAAGCCGTCGACTATGTAGCGGCCGAGGCCGCCTCCGTCGTTGACGATCGCTCCGATGGCCACCGTGGCGATCAGCTGGAGGAACGACACGCGCGCGCCCGCCAGGATCACCGGCGACGCCAGAGGGAACTCCAGGCGCGCCATGATCTGCCACTCGCGGTAACCCGTGCCGCGGGCGGCGTCGACCGTCTCCTGCTCCAGGGACACCACGCCCGCGTACGTGTTCGTGAACAGCGGGGGCATCGCCAAGGCGACCAACGCCAGCAGCAACGGCCAGAACGTCGTGTCCCACTCCCAGCGGCTGGCCAGGAACCAGAACAGGATGATCAACCCGAAACTCGGGATCGCGCGGCCGATGTTCACCGCGCTGCTCGCGAGGAACGCGCCGCGGCGGTAGTGGGCCAGCCACAGGGCCGCCGGGATCGTCAGCACCGCCGCGATCACCAACGCCAGCAGGGAAAACCTGAGGTGCTCCAGTGTCCGGTACGGCACGCCCGCGCGGTCCGTCCAGCTCCACCGGTTCGGCTCGGCCAACCACGCGTTCAACTGGTCGAAGAAGCTCATCGCGCCTTCCGGGTCCACGGGGTCAGCAGGCGCTCGCCGAGCCACAGCAGCAGGTCGACGACCACCGCCAGCACCACCGACAGGCCCATGCCGACGATGATCTCGGTCGGGTTGGGCGTGGTGTTCTGGATGCCGGCGCGGATGAAGTAGCCGAGGCCGCCCAGGCCGAGCATGGACGTCACGGTGACCAGGCCGATCGTCGTCACCGCGGCCACGCGCAGGCCCGCGATCACCACCGGCAGGGCCAGCGGCAGCTCGATCTGCCAGAGCATCCGCGTGCGTGTGTAGCCCATCCCGATCGCGGCTTCCCGGACTTCCTTGGGCACCTGGTCGACGCCGGTGACGATGTTGCGGACCAGGATGAGCAGCGTGTACGTCGCGAGCGGGATCATCGCGGTCACGAACGTCAGCCCGAAGAACGGCGCCAGCACGGCGAACGCGCCCAGGCTCGGGATCACGTACAGCGCGCCCGTGGTGCCCAGGATGATCCCGTACGACCAGCGGTAACGCAGGGCCAGCACGGCCAGCCCGATCGAAACCACCAGGCCGATGCCCAGCGCCGCGCCGGTCAGGGAGATGTGCTCGACGAGCCGGTAGACGATGGCGTCGGCGTTGCGGTCCACCCACTTCCACTGGAAGATCGGGGGTCCGCTGTCGGCGGCCAAGGGCGTCACCGCGGTCACGTGCACCGGCCGACCCTACCCCGATCGGGCGGGAAAATTCCGCCGGTTGGGAATTCTGGGGTCTTCGTCCCACGATGTGGTTTCTTGTCGGTGGACGGGGCTAGGGTCCTTTCGTCTGTTCGAGTGACGAGGGAGTGGGATTCGTGCGCTGGTTCCGGAACGCGTCCGTGGTGGCGGTGGCCGTCGCGGCAACGCTCGGTTTGGCCGCCTGCGGCGGCAGCGACAGCGGTGACAAGCCCGCCGCGCAGGGCAAGGGCGGGGCGCCGATCGTCGTCGCGTCCTTCAACTTCACCGACAGCCAGATCCTGGCCGAGATCTACGCGCAGGCGCTGGAGGCCAAGGGCTACCCGGTCACGCGCAAGCTGAACCTGGGGTCGCGGGAGCTGATCTACCCGTCGCTGAAGTCCGGCGAACTGCAGTTCATCCCGGAGTACCAGGGCGCGGCGATCACGACCGGCTTCGGCAAGGAGGCCGGCAAGACCGCGGCGGAGGAGCACGACCAGCTGGCGAAGCTGTTCGAGCCCAGCGGCGTCGGCCTGCTGAACTTCGCGCCGGCCGAGGACAAGAACACCTACATCATCAAGTCCGACCTGGCCAAGGACAAGGGGATCGCATCGATCAGCGACCTCAAGAAGCTGGACAAGGTCATCATGGCGGGGCCGCCGGAGTGCGAGAAGCGGCTTCCGTGCTACCTCGGCTTCAAGGACGTCTACAAGCTGACGAACATCAGCTTCCAGACGATCCAGGAGGCCGGGCCGCGGGTCGAGCAGCTCAAGTCCGGGGCCGTCACGGTCATCCCGGTCGACTCGGTCAGCCCGCTGACCGGCGACTCGAAGTACACCGTGCTGAAGGACGACCTCAACATCGTGCCGACCGAGAACGTGGTGCCGGCGGTGAACAAGAAGGTGCTCGACGAGCGCGGCGCCGACTTCGCCACGGCGGTGAACGCGGTCAGCGCGAAGCTGACGACGGACGTGATGCGCGACCTGAACAAGAAGGTCGACTCCGACGGCGAGCAGGCCGCGGACGTCGCGAAGGACTGGCTGGCCCAGGCCGGTCTCTGACCCGAACCGCCGGCCGCCCGGACGAGGGCGGCCGGCGGTGGTCAGGCCGGTTCACGCTTCACCCGCTCGCGGGTCGTCGGCCGGGCGGCTTCGTGCACCACCTGCTCGCGGGTCGTCGGCGGGATCGATCTGGCCGGATACTCCTCAGGCCGTTCCGCTGACCACCCACGCGCGGGCCGTCAGCGGGATCGAGCCGTCCGGGTTCGTCGGCAGATGGGTGCGCAGCAAATCTCGGATCCGGTCACGATGGGACTCCGGCAGCGTCGCCAGGTACGCCGGGCCCGGGCCTTGCCGGCCGAGGAACGGCTGCCAGTAGTCGTCGAAGTTCGCGAATGGTGTGGGGATCGTGAGCTCGTCGACCGTCACCGCCGTCAGGCCCGCTTCCGTCCACAACCGGCCGAACGGCTCCGGGCGGCAGAGTGGGTACCGGCGGCCTTCGTGCAGGTCCGCGGCCGCCGGGTCGGTTTTGGCTGCGGCGTCCCAAAAGTGCCGGAGCAGCTCCATGCCGTGGGCCAGGTCCCACACGTAGGCCACGGCGCGGCCGCCCGGGGCGGTCACGCGCTTGATCTCCGCCGCGGCCGTCGCCGGGTCCGGTACGAAGTTGAGGACCAGCCCGGACGCCACGACGTCGAAGCGGTCGTCCGGGAAGGGCAGCTCGCGAGCGTCGGCGAGGGTGAACGACGCCCGCGGGTCGGGCACGCGCTCGCGGGCGGCCGCCAGGAACCCCTCGGACGGGTCCACGCCGGCCACCTCCGCCGGGTCGGCCGCGGCCAGCACCGCCGCCGTCAGCGCGCCGGTGCCGCAGCCGACGTCGAGCCAGCGGCGGCTCGGCGGGACGTCGAGCTGCCGCACGAACGCTTCCGCGAGCCGGCGGCTCCACCGCCCCATGAACGCCTCGTACGCGTCGCCCGACTGCCACATGGGACGCAGTACAGCACAAACCCGCTGGTCAGCCGTTGGCCAGGTCGCCCGTTGCCGTGTGACCCGCCGACGTCGCCCGGCTCAGGAAGCCGGCGATCAGGGCCAGCTCCTCCTCGCTGTAGCCGGCGCACAGCTCGTCCATCGCCGTGTTCATCCCCGCGTAGAGCCGGAACAGCTCGCCGGTGCGGCCGCGGACGGCGCGCACCGCCACCGAACGGCGGTCGGCGGCCTCCGGGTCGCGCTCGCGGACGATCCAGCCGCCCTTCTGCAGGCGGTCGAGGATGCCCGTCATCGTCGCCGGGTGCAGGCCCGCGCGGCGGGCCAGCGCGCTCGGGCTCAGCGGGCCGTGCCGCCCGATCAGCTCCAGGCAGTCCAGGTCGACGTCCTTGAGCGCCAGGTGCGCGCTGACCTGGTGGTTCAGCAGCGACAGCTGGTTGCGCAGCTCCCGCAGCGACTCCTTCACCGCCACCGTCGACCGGCGGTGCGCTCCCGAACCCATGCCGGGCAGCCTAACCGCCGAGGGCCATCCGCGTGTACGCGCGGACGTCGGCGTCCGAGTCCGTCCGGCGCGCCCGCAGCCGCTCGGCCACCGCCGGTTGCGCCGCCCACTTGCCCAGCGCCTGGACGGCCGCGCGCCGGACGTTCGGGTGCTCGTCGGACAACGCCGCCAGCAGCGGCTCCGACGGCGTGGCCAGCGCGCCCAGGGCCGTCGCCGCCCCGCGCCGCACCTGCCACGCCGGGTCGGCCACCGCCGCGGCCGCCAGCCGGGCCAGGTCGCCGCCGCAGCCGAGGTCGGCCGCGGCCGTCAACGCGGCCGCGCGGACCAGCGGGTCCGGGTCCGCCGCCAGCGCCGCGACCGTGTCCGTCGAGCGCGGGTCGCCGATCGTCCCCAGCCCGGCCGCCGCCGCGACGCGGATCTCGCGTGACGCGTCCGAGGCCGCCTCCGCCAGCGCCGAGGCGGCGTCCAGCGACACCAGGCCGCGGACCGCCTCCAGCCGGACGACGACCGCCGGGTCGGCCAGCGAGGCGGCGAACAACGGCGCATCGCCGAGCCGCAGCGCCCGCAGGACGTCCAGGGCCACCGACCGCACGTCCGCGTCGGACACCGACCGCGCCGACCGCAGCCCGTCTCCGAGGGGAGAAGACGGCGGCAGCACCTCCACCAGCTCCCGCAGCCCGGCCGCCGCCGCGGCCCGCACCCGGGCGTCGATGTCGTGCAACGCCGTGACCAGCGCGGCCCCGAAGCCGTCCGGGGCCGACTCGGTGAGCGCCGCGATCGCCGTCGTGCGCACCTCGGCGTCCGGATCGGCCAAATAGGACGCCAGCGCCTCGAGGGACGGCTGCTCCTGCGCGAGGGCGACGACTTCCAGCACCCGCGGCGACGAATGCATCCGCGCCGGCGCCGCGGTGACGACGTCCGGCGGGGTGTGCCCGGTGAACGCCGTGTGCGTGCCGAGGACCTCGGGCGCGAACTCCGGCACCGAGAACTCCGGCACCGGCACGACGTACGGCGGCACCGGCCGCTTGACGAACTCCATCTCGCCGGCCGCCGTCCTGCGCAGGTTCAGGTGCGCCAGCCACGAGACGTCGTCGCGGCCCGGGTGGTCGGTCCGGTCGTGGTACAGCCCCCACCGGCTCTCGGTCCGCACCAGCGACGCCCGCGCCGCCATCTCGGCGCAGTCCCGGATGAACGTCACCTCGGCGCACCGCATCAGCTCGTGCGGTGTTCGCGCGCCCATCGAGGCGATTTCGCCGGACATCCGCGCGAACGTCTCCAGCGCGATCTCCAGCTTCGCCGTCGTCTTGGGCGGCGCCACGTAGTCGTTGACGAACCGGCGCAGCTTGTACTCCACCTGCTGCTGCGGCGGACCGTCTGGAGTGGACAGTGGCCGGTAGATCAGCTCGTGGGCGAGCGCGATCTGGTCCTCGGGCAAGGCGACGAGCGGGCGCAGCGAGCCCGAAGCGTGCGCACCCGCGAGGTCGCCGTAGACGAACGCGCCGATCATGTAGTTGTGCGGCACGCAGGCGAGGTCGCCCGCCGCGTACAGGCCCGGCACGGTCGTCGCGCCGTTCTCGTCGACCCAGACCCCGGACGCCGAATGCCCGCCGCACAGCCCGATTTCCGAGATGTGCATCTCGACGTCGTGGGTGCGGTAGTCGTGGCCGCGGGTGGCGTGGAACGTCCCGCGCGTCGGCCGTTCGGTCGTGTGCAGGATGTTCTCCAGCGCGCCGAGCGTCTCCTCCGGCAGGTGCGTCAGTTTGAGGTAGATCGGCCCGCGCGCCGACGAGATCTCGCGCGCCACCTCGGCCATCATCTGCCCGGACCAGTAGTCGCAGTCGACGAACCGGTCGCCGGCCGCGTTGACCTGGTAGCCGCCGAACGGGTTGGCGACGTAGGCGCAGGCCGGGCCGTTGTAGTCCTTGATCAGCGGGTTGATCTGGAAGCACTCGATCCCCGACAGCTCGGCGCCCGCGTGGTACGCCATCGCGTAGCCGTCGCCCGCGTTGGTCGGGTTCTCGTACGTGCCGTAGAGGTAGCCGCTCGCCGGCAGCCCCAGCCGTCCACACGGGCCGGTCGCGAGAATCACCGCGGACGCCGAGACCGTGACGAACTCGCCGGTCCGCGTGTTGAACCCGGCGGCGCCGACCGCGCGCCCGCCGGAGGTCAGCACCCGCACCGGCATCACGCGGTTCTCGATCGTGATGCGCTCGCGCATGTGCTTCGCGCGCAGCACGCGGTACAGCACCTTCTTGATGTCCTTGCCCTCCGGCATCGGCAGGACGTAGCTGCCGGACCGGTGCACGCGCCGCACGGCGTACTCGCCGTACTCGTCCTTTTCGAACTTGACGCCGTACTTCTCCAGCCGCTGCACCATGGCGAACCCGCGGCGCGCGGTCTGGTACACAGTGGACTGGTTGACGACGCCGTCGTTGGCGCGGGTGATCTCGGCGACGTAGTCCTCCGGCGTCGCCTTGCCCGGGATGACCGCGTTGTTGACGCCGTCCATGCCCATCGCCAGCGCGCCCGAATGCCGGACGTGCGCTTTCTCCAGCAGCAGCACGTTCGCGCCGTTCTCGGCGGCGGTCAGCGCGGCCATGGTGCCGGCCGTGCCGCCGCCGATGACGAGGACGTCCGTCTCGAAGTGGGTCCGCGTGGACACCGGCGGTGCCTCGAACGTCATGCCGCCACCAGCCCGTCCAGCACCTCGGCGCGCTCGGTTTCCACCGCGGGCTCGGCCGTCCGCGGCCGCGACGACTCGACGACCTTCGCCAGCCGCCCGTCGCGGGTCAGCACCGCCACGCGGTCGGCCAGGAACAGCGCCTCGTCGACGTCGTGGGTTACGAACACCACCGTCGTCGGCCGCTTGCGCCAGACGTCGACGAGCAGGCGCTGCATGGCCGTGCGGGTCTGGGCGTCCAGCGCCCCGAACGGCTCGTCCGCCAGGATCACCCGCGGCGAACCGGCCAGGGTGCGGGCGAGCTGGACGCGCTGGCGCATGCCGCCGGACAGCTCCCGCGGCAGGTGGTCCTCGTAGCCGGCCAGCCCGACCTGCGTCAGCCACGACTCCGCTTCGGACCGCCGCTGGGCCCGCGGCACGCGCCGGATGGCCAGCGGCAGCTCGACGTTGCGGCGCACCGAACGCCACGGCAGCAGCCCGTCGTCCTGGAACACCAGCGCGCGCTCGGCCGACGTCCCGGTCACCGGGACACCCGCGGACAGGACCCGGCCCGACGACACCGGCAGCAGCCCGGCCAGGGTGCGCAGCAGCGTCGACTTGCCGCAGCCGGACGGCCCGGTGACGGCCAGAATTTCGGCGTCGCCGACTTCGAGGTCGACGCCGGTCAGCACCGGCCGCGGTCCGTAGTGGACGGTCAGGTTCTCGATGCGCAGGGTCACGAGTTCTCCCCTCGGGGCAGCCAGCGGGTGGCGCGGCGGCCGAGTAGTTCGACGGCGGCCGACGTGAGCCAGCCGAGCAGGCCGATGGTGAGCATCCCGACGATCACGCCGGGGTAGTCGACGACGGTGTACGCCTGCCACGTCCGGTAGCCGACGCCGAATTCACCGGAGATCATCTCCGCCGAGATCACGCAGATCCACGAGACGCCCATGCCGACGGACAGGCCGCCGAACACGCCGGGCAGCGCGCCCGGCAGCACGACGTTCCACAGCACGCGCCGCCGCGAGCCGCCCATCGTGCGGATCGCGTCCTCCCAGACCACCGGCAGCGCGCGCACCGCGTGCCGCGTGCTGACCACGACCGGGAAGAACGCGGCGACGAAGGTGATGAAGACGATGCCCTGCTCGTTGCTGGGGAACAGCAGGATCGCGATCGGCACCATGGCGATGGCCGGGATCGGCCGCAGCACCTCCAGCAGCGGCTGGACGACGTCGGACGTGCCGCGGGAGCGCGCGATCGCCGTGCCGAGCGCGATGCCGAACACCGCGGCCAGCGCGAAACCGGTCACGATCCGGCGCAGGGAATCGAGCAGGTCCTGGTAGTAGACGGCGGTGCCGAGCTGGTAGCCGAGGTCGCGGGCGACCTCGACCGGCGTCGGCAGGCGGTCGAAGTGCAGCCACAGATCGACGTCGAACGCCGTCAGCAGCTCCCACACGACCAGCGCGGCGACGATGCTGCCCGCGCGGACGGCGAGCCGGCTGACGCGCCGTCTCGGCGGCGGCGGCGGGGCTTCGACGACGGTGGGTTCGTGTTCGAGGGTCTGGGTCATCGGGACTCCTCCACGGCTTGCGCGTAGCTGACGATCGAGCCGGGGTGTCCGGCCAGGTGGGCGCGGGCGCCGTCTTCGGTGGTGAACGGCAGCAGCGCGCCGCCCGCGTCCCGCACCCAGACGGCCTTGTCGGCGAACCAGCGGGTGCCCGTGGCCGCGTCCGGGACGTAGGCGGCGCGCACCGGCTTTCCCGCGTGGGCCACGGCTTCGAGCAGGCACGCCGGTGTCGCCGCGGGGTGCGTCACGGACTCCCCGGCCAGCCACAGCTCGCCGGCGGTCCGCGGATCGGTGACCGGTTGCGAGCACGTGGTGTCGAACCCGGTGACCGGCGCCGAATTGTCCAATGAGGACGCTGCGGTGTCGTAAGCCGGACCGTAGATCTCACGCAGGTAGCGGTCGTCGACGAACGCGCCGAGGTCGAGCTCCTTGATGTTGCCGATCGAACGCAGGAACGGCGCGTCCGTCGCCAGCGCGTCGACCAGCGGGCGCTTCAGCGGCAGGTCGAAGGTGACCATGCCGCCGGCGCCGTTGTAGAGGTAGACGACCTCGGCCGGCAGCTTGGTCGCGGAGGCCACCTTCACCGCGGCGTCCATCGGGTGCGCGTGCAGGTAATCGGTAGCATCGCGTTGCGCGCGCAGGAACTCCGTGACGACGTCGTGGTGACTGTCCGCATAGGACTTCCGGATGACGACGCCGTGCCACGTCGGCAGGTTCAGCGCCGAGCCGTCGTAGAGCAGCCGCGCCTGGTTCGCGAACACGAGCTGCCCGGGCCACGCGACGAACTGGCCGAGCGCGTCGACCGCGCCGGACTGCAGCCCGGACACGCCGACCGCGGGCGCCTGGTTCTGCAGGTGGACGTCGTCGGGGCCGATGCCGATGTTCTGCAGGGCGTGCACGGTGGTGCCGTGCCCGGCCGAGCCGATGCTGGCCGAGATCTTCTTCCCGCGCAGGTCGGCCAGGGTGTGGGCCGGCGAGCCCGGCGGCACGACGACCATGTTCAGCGCGCCCAGGAGGTTGTAGCCGGTGGCCGCGACCAGCTTGGTCCGGCCGTCGCCGAATTCCTGCGTGCGGGAACCGTTGATGAGCAACGGGTAGTCGCCCATCGAGCCGATGTCGATCTTGCCGGCCACCATCTGCGCGGTGATCGGCGCGCCGGTCGAGTAGTCCTGCCAGGTGACGTGATAGCGCTTCCCGTCCCGCCGGCCCAGGTCGGTGAGGCGCTTCTCGAACGACCCGAGCGACCGCAGCAGCGTGCCCGCGGTGACGGTGTTGATCGTCTTCGACTGGTAGCCGATGACGACGTCGACGTCGTCCGAAGTGGACGCGTTCGCGGTGCAGCCCGCGGCCAGCAGCGCGGCGGCGAGCAGGATCCGGACGCCCTTCACCGCAGCAGGTACGGCATGGTGATGGTCACCGCGCCGGTCGGGCAGCGCGCCGCGCACGGCCCGCAGTACCAGCACTCGTCGACGTGCATGTACGCCTTGTCGGTGTCCGGGTCGATGGCGAGGGAGTCGAGCGGGCACATGTCGACGCAGAGCCGGCAGCCGTCGAGGCACTTCGACTCGTCGATGGTGACCGGGACGTCGACCCGGTTCGGCACGAGGGGCACGGCGGTTTCCCTTCAGGAGCGGTCGAGGCGGGCGCGCATGGTCAGGCGGTCGCCACGCAGGCGGATGTATTCGAGGTCGACCGGCCGGCCGTCCGCGAAGTGCGTCAGGCGTTCCCACCGCAGCAGCGCCGCACCCGGCGGAACTTCGAGGACGGCGGCGGTTTCGGGGTCGGCGTTGAGGGCTTCGACGTCGATGTCGGCGTAGCCCAGCCGCTGCCCGGACGTCTCCTCGATGAGCGCGAAGACGTCCCGCCCGGCGAGGTCGTGCTCCAGCAGCGGTTTCCCGATTTCCGGCAGCAGGTAGGTGAGGTCGAGCGACAGCGGGACGCCGTCGAGCCGCCGCAGCCGTTCGAGGTAGACGACTTCGGAGCGTTCGGGCACGCCGAGCCGGTGCGCCACCACGGCGGGCGCGGGCACCAGGCCGGCCGTCCGGACGTCGTTGGTGACCTCGCCGTGCTCGCGCAGCACCTCGGCGAGGCCGGCCAGCCGGTTGAGCCCGTGCGGGTACTTGTGCCCGACGACGACCGTGCCGACCCCGGGCTGGCGCGCGATCAGGCCGTCGTCGCGCAGCAGCGCGAGGGCCTCGCGCACGGTGTTCCGGGTCGCCGAAAACTCCACCGTGAGGTCCTCCTCGCACGGCAGCGTCTCCTCGGCCAGCACCTGACGGCGCAGCAGGTCGGCTACCTGTCTGGCGCTGTCCGAGCGGGTCCGCCGGGGTGTGGTGGGCATGGCGGCGAGGATGGCCAGCGGACGTTAACACCGTGTTACGCCACTTCCGCCGCGCAGAGCGAGCCGCTGACCTGCGCAAACGGGTGTCCAGGGCGGACTTCCGCCGCTCACTATCTGGGACGTCCGAGGGTGCCCGCCGGTGGTGCGCCGCGCGGTGAAATCGTGGACCCTGACTCGTACGCCGGGAGAAGGAGTGAAATGGGAAAGGTCACGGCCACCGCGGAGCGCACGATCGACGCTCCGGCCGACAAGGTCCGCGCGCTCGTCGCCGACTACGCCGAAACCCGCCCGAAGCTGCTGACCGAGCACTACCGGGACTACCAGGTGACCGAGGGCGGCGTCGGCGCCGGGACCAAGGCGAGCTGGAAGCTGCAGGCGACGTCCAAGCGGGTGCGGGACGTGGCCGCGACCGTCACCGAGCCGCGGCCGGGGACGCTCGTCGAGACCGACGCGAACTCCAGCATGGTCACCACCTGGACGGTCACCGAGGCGGGTGAACGCAGTGTGGTGAAGATCGAGACCACGTGGGACGGTGCTGGTGGCATCGGTGGCTTCTTCGAGAAGACCTTCGCGCCCGGCGGGCTGAAGAAGATCTACGACGGGATGTTGGAGAAGCTCGCCGAGATCGTGTGACGAGTCACAATCGGAATCTGCGCCCCGGTTAGCTGGTTACATCGGGTGGAATCCGGGGCGCTTGCCCCGCTTCGAGACTTGAGAGGATTCGACGATGAGCACGGCGACCGAAATCCGGCTGGCTTCGCGTCCGGAAGGCGTTCCGACGCACGACAACTTCGAGATCGTCGACACCGAGGTGCCGTCGCCGGGCGAGAACCAGATCCTGGTCCGCAACCTGATCATGAGCGTCGACCCCGCGATGCGCGGCCGGATGAAGGACGTCAAGTCCTACGCGCCGCCGTTCGGGGTCGGCGAGGTCATGTCCGGCGGGGCGGTCGGCGAGGTCGTCGAGTCGAACGTCGACGACGTCAAGGTGGGTGACCACGTCCTGCACCAGGCCGGCTGGCGCACCCACGCCGTGCTCGACGCGGGCCGGTACGTGAAGGTCGACGGGGCCGCCGCGCCGCTGTCGACGTACCTCGGCGTGCTCGGCATGCCGGGCCTGACCGCCTACTCGGGCCTGCTGGAGTCGGCCGAGTTCAAGCCGGGCGACACGGTGTTCGTGTCCGGCGCGGCCGGTGCCGTCGGCTCGCTGGTCGGGCAGATCGCGAAGCTGAAGGGCGCGAAGCGCGTCATCGGCTCGGCGGGGTCGGCGGAGAAGGTCCGCCACCTGATCGACGACCTCGGCTTCGACGCGGCCTTCAACTACAAGGACGGCCCGGTCGTCGAGCAGCTGCACAAGGCGGCGCCGGAGGGGATCGACGTCTACTTCGACAACGTCGGCGGCGACCACCTCGAAGCCGCGATCGACGCGATCACCGTGCACGGCCGGATCGTCATCTGCGGGATGATCTCCACCTACAACGCGACCGAGCCGACGCCGGCGCCGCGCAACCTCGCGCAGGTCATCGCCAAGCGGCTCACCATCCGCGGCCTGCTGGTGATCGACCACTGGCACCTGCAGCAGCAGTTCGTCAGCGAGATCGCGCCGCTGGTGAGCTCCGGCGAGATCGAGTACTCGGAGACCTTCGTCGACGGCATCCGCAACGCGCCCGAGGCGTTCCTCGGCCTGCTGTCGGGCGCCAACACCGGCAAGATGCTGGTCCGGATCGCGGACTGAGACCTGGTCTCGAAACTCAAGGGTGTGTCACTGCGTAAGCTGCCGGTCCTGGTCGTCGATCGTGGGCAGTCGTGGCGAAGACGACGCAGCAGCGGCGGGTCGGAGACCGGCTCTGGGAGCTGATCGAACCCCTGATCCCGTCCCGGCCAGCGCCGCGCGGTCCGGGTGGCGGCGGTTACGTGAGTGGCAGGACGTGTCTCCTCGGGTCGGCACGGGGCCCCGTCACCACGAGGGAGATCGATCTCCCGGAGGAGGCTGCAGCCGCGTTGCTGACGGCACCATCGACGGGGATGGACGAGCGCTCTCGTCGGGAAGTGATCAGCCGTCGGTGGGGCCGCCTCTTCAGAGGCGTTCGACGCGGTCGGCCTGCGGGCCCCGGTCGCTCTGACGCACCGCGTACCGGACCCGGTCACCCTTCTGCAGCGGCTCCGACCCCATGATCACGGACGCGTGGGCGAAGAGATCGTCGCCGCCTGCGTCCGGGGTGATGAAGCCGAAGCCGCGGTCGTCGTCGTAGCGCGCGACGACGCCCTCGCCGCCTCGTGCGGGCACGTCCCGCGCCGCCGGCCCGGCGGCCGCGGCAGGTGCCGGCCGCTGCGGCGCCGTCTGGGGCTCGGCGCCCCGGACCAGGTGCACGTCGCGGGCCTGCGGGCCCTTGTCCCCACTGGCCACCTCATAGGCGACGCGGTCGCCCTCCGCGAGCCACGTCAGCCCCTCGGCCAGGGCCCGGGCGTGAACGAAGACGTCCCCGGCGCCGGAGTCGGGGTTGATGAAGCCGAAGCCCTTGTCCTCGTCGTACCAGGCCACCGTGCCGTCGGCACCGTCCGCGATACCGGCCGCAGCGGATGAGCCGGCCCCCGCTCCCAGCGGGATCACGTGCCCGGCCTGCGGGCCGCGCTCGCCTTCGACGATCAGGAAGGCCACCCGCTGCCCCTCGGTGACCACGCCGCCGGTCACGATGGCGGAGCTGTGCACGAAAATGTCGGCGCCGCCGCCGTCCGGCGACGCGAAGCCGTACCCCTTGCCCGGCTCGTACCAGTTGACGGTGCCGAGCAGGCCCACGGCGCTGCCGGTGGCCGCATCGGCGGTGACGCGAACGCGCAGCGCCTGGGGCCCGCGGTCGTTCTCGCCGACCTCGAACACGACGGCCTGACCCTCGCGGAGCAGTTTCGCGCCGCCGTCCCCGACGATCTCGGAGGCGTGCACGAACACGTCCGGCGAGCCGTCCTCGGGCGCGAGGAAGCCGAAACCCCGTTCGGCGTCGAACCAACGGACGGTCCCTTGCGGCATCAAAGGCTCCAGGTCGAGAGGGCGGGCAATGGCCCCCAGTCTCTCTGACAGACCTCCGGTCCGTCGGGCCGGGCCCCACAGGCGGGCGGTGCGGAGCCACGGGGGCGTTGGTTCACCTGGCGACACGCCGAGTTGAGACCAGGTCTACAGGAGCTCGGCCAGCTCCGTCAGGGCCGACGCGGTGAACGTCGGCTCGGGCGAACCGGGCAGCGGGCGGACGCCGGGCCGGGCGAGCAACGCCGTCCGCAGCCCGGCCGCCTGCGCGCCCGCGATGTCCCAGTCGTGCGCGGCGACCATGACCGCGGTTTCGCCGGGGTAGGCGGCCACGACCTGGTGGTACGGCTCGGGCGCGGGCTTGAGCCGGCCCACCTGCTCGGCCGAGAAGATCCGGTCGAGCAGGGCGGCCAGCCCGGCGTTCTGCAGCTGCGCCTCGGCCGTCGCGAGCGGCGAGTTCGTCAGCGCGACGACGGTGTGGCCCGCTTCGCGCAGCTTCACCAGGCCGGGTTCGACGTCGGGGTGCGCGGGCAGGTGCCGCAGCCCCTCGCCGATGGCCGCGAGGTCGAGCTCCCGCCCGTGCCGGGCGGCGACCTCGAGCGCGGCGTCGCCGGCGATGCCCGCGAAGTCGCGGTAGCCGCCGGTCGCCGTCACGGTCAGGACGGTGTGGATGGCCAGGCCGAACCACTCGCGCCGCAGCTCGGGGCCGCCGACGACGGCGTCCATCGGGGTGAGGTCGAGCAGGGTCTCGTTGACGTCGAAGACGCACAGCACCCGTTCAGTATTGCTCAGTGCGCGCCCGCTCGTTGAGGCTGGCGTCCAGCTCCGCCGCCGACATCGCCAGGCCCATCTGGTCGTGCAGGATCGTGCCCAGTGACGGCAGCGTCGAACGGTCCGGCCAGGTCGCCGGGTCCCACAGCGACGAGCGCAGGAACGCCTTCGCGCAGTGCATGTACACCTGCTCGACCTCGACGACCACCGCCAGCTTCGGCCGCTTGTCGCGGACGACCAGCGCGTCGAAGAACGGCGCGTCCGACAGCAGCTTCGCGCGGCCGTTCACCCGCAGCGTCTCGTTCATGCCGGGGACCAGGAACAACAGGCCCGCGTGCGGGTTGTCGACGATGTTGCGGAAGCTGTCGATCAGCTTGTTGCCCGGACGGTCCGCCAGCACCAGCGTCTTCTCGTCGAGCACCAGCACCGAGCCCGCCGGGTCGCCGCGTGGGGAGACGTCACAGCTGCCGTCCGGGGCCGAGGTGGCCAGCAGGACGAACGGCGAGTGCTCGATCAGCGTGCGCGCGTGCTCGTCGAGGTAGCCGATGATCTTCTTCTGCGTCCGCTCGGCCACGTCGCCGACGAGTTCGCGCAGCGCCTCGTGTGAGTCGATGATCCCCATGTCCCCAAGCTAGCGGGCACCACCGACAATCCGGCCGACGATGGCCGCGCGGGCGGCTTCCGAGGACTTGTGCACCACGAGGTCGCTCGAGTAGCCGTGCTTCCCGAACACGCCGTCGATGTGGAACGTGCCGTAGCCGTGGGCCTGGGTGAACAGCTGCTCCATCAGCTCCAGCGCGGTCGCCGGGTCCGGAGCGACCGCCAGGCAGCGCAGCAGGAACTCGTCGGTCAGCCGGCGGGTCTGGTCGTGCAGGCCGGTGTGCTGCGGGCCGTGGAGGCCCTCGGCGTAGATCACGTTCATCCCGGCGCGGCGCTCGATCAGGTACCGCGTGTACGCGCCCGCCGCCGCGGCCAGGGCGTCCAGCGGGTCCTCGTGCGCACCGGCCGCCGCGGTGACGCGGTCGGCAAGCTGGCAGGCGATGTTGCCCGCCACTTCGGCCAGCAGGCTCTCGCGCGAGGCGAAGTGCCGGTAGGGCGCCCCGGGGCTGACCTTCGCCCGCCGGGCGACTTCGGCGACCGAGAAACCTTCGAGGCCCTGCTCGGCGATCAGGTCCAGGGAGACGCGCACGAGCTCGCCGCGGAGGTCGCCGTGGTGGTACTTGCCGCCCATGACCTGGCTCACGCCTCTCGCTCGGAATATGTAAGAGACCTCTTACGTAGGGCATGTATGAGACCTCTTACGACGGTACTTGAACTTGGAGGGTTCCATGAGCACGACCACGCACGCCATCGCCGCCCCGGCGCCGGGCGCGCCGCTGGCGCCGACCACGATCGAGCGCCGTGACCTGCGTCCCGACGACGTGCTGATCGACATCGCCTACGCCGGCATCTGCCACAGCGACCTTCACCAGGCCAAAGAGGACTGGGGCCAGGCGATCTTCCCGATGGTCCCGGGCCACGAGATCGCCGGCGTCGTCGCCGCGGTCGGCTCGGACGTGACGAAGTACCAGGTGGGTGACCGCGTCGGCGTCGGCTGCATGGTCGACTCCTGCGGCGAGTGCGAATACTGCGTGGCCGGCACCGAGCAGTTCTGCGTCAAGGGCAACGTCCAGACGTACAACGGCGTCGGCTTCGACGGCGAGAACACCTACGGCGGCTACAGCAACCAGATCGTCGTGAAGGACGCCTTCGTCTGCCGCATCCCCGAGGGCATCGACCTCGACGTCGCCGCGCCGCTGCTGTGCGCGGGCATCACCACCTACTCGCCGCTGCACCACTGGGGCGCCGGCCCGGGCAAGAAGGTCGCCGTGATCGGCCTCGGCGGGCTCGGCCACCTGGCCGTCAAGATCGCCGCCGCCATGGGCGCCGAGGTGACCGTGCTGAGCCAGAGCCTCAAGAAGCAGGAGGACGGCCTCAAGCTCGGCGCGACCGACTACTACGCGACCAGCGACGAAGCCACGTTCGACGTGCTCAAGGGCAAGTTCGACATCATCCTCAACACCGTCTCGGCCAAGCTGCCGATCGACGCCTACCTGAGCCTGCTCAAGGTCGGCGGCGCGATGGTGAACGTCGGCGCGCCGGGCGAGCCGCTGGCCTACAACGCCTTCTCGCTGCTCGGCGGCAACAAGGTGCTGGCCGGCTCGATGATCGGCGGCATCGCGGAGACCCAGGAGATGCTGGACTTCTGCGCGGAGCACGGCATCGGCGCGGAGATCGAGACGATCTCGGCCGACAAGGTCAACGAGGCCTACGAGCGCGTCGAGAACTCCGACGTGCGCTACCGCTTCGTCATCGACGCCTCGACCATCGGCGCCTGACGGAAAGGGCACGGCAACCGGATCAGAACACCACGGTCCGGTTGCCGTGCACCAGCACCCGGTTCTCCAGGTGCCAGCGCAGGCCGCGGGCCAGCGTGACCTTCTCGATGTCGCGGCCCTTGCGGACCATGTCCTCGACGGAGTCGCCGTGGCCGACGCGGATGACGTCCTGCTCGATGATCGGGCCCGCGTCGAGGTCCGCCGTCACGTAGTGGCAGGTCGCGCCGACCAGCTTCACGCCGCGGGTGTGGGCCTGGTGGTAGGGCTTCGCGCCGATGAACGACGGCAGGAAGCTGTGGTGGATGTTGATCGCCCGGCCGGCCCACTCGCGGCACAGGTCCGCGGGCAGGATCTGCATGAACCGGGCCAGCACCACCGCGTGCGGGTCGTGCTCGCCGACCAGCTTGCGCACGTGCTCGAACGCTTCGGCCTTGCCGCCGGCCGGGAACGGCACGTGGTGGAACGGGATGCCGTGCGCGCGGGTGATGTCGGCCAGCGACTCGTGGTTGCCGATCACCGCGGCGATGTCGACCTCGAGTTCCCCGGAAGCGACGCGGCCGAGCAGGTCGTACAGGCAGTGCCCGGCCTTGGACACGAGGATCACCGCGCGGCGCCGCTCGCCGGTGTCGCTGACCTGCCAGTTCGATTCGGCGGACAGCTCCGCGGCCACCTCGCCGAACCGGGCGCGCAGCCCGTCGGCGTCGAACGGCAGCGAGTCGGCCCGGACGACCTGGCGGGTGAAGAACCAGCCCGTGTCCGGGTCGGTGTGGTAGGCCGCCTCGACGATCCAGCCGCCGTGCTCGGCGAGGAACCCGGAGATCCGGGCGATGATGCCGGTGCGGTCGGGGCAGCCGAAGGTGATGACGTAGCGGCGTTCGGGAGCGGTCACCCCCGGCATTCTCCCTGGCGCTGGTAAGACCGCCGGGAGCCGGTCCCGGTGAGGGCCGCGTGGTGGGGGGCGGCCGTACAGCGCTCGGCAGACCTCATCGGCGGCGCACTGCACGAGCGCGATGTGCATCACCAGGTCATGGACAGTCTACTTCGGACAGTTCGGCCCCGCCGCCGGTGCCGCCCGCTTCAGCGCGTCGGCGTGGACGTCGATCGGTTCGAGCATGGGCCGACCGTAGCCGCCGCCCGGCTTCGATGGCGAACACCAGACCCAGGCCGAGGCTGAAGGACAGCAGCAGGCCCTTGGCCGGCTCGTCGGCGAAGGCGGCTCCGCCCGCGAGGCCGATCAGCACGCTGTACACCGCCCAGATCGCCGCCCCGGCGGCGTCGAGCGGCACGAACCGGCGCAGCGGGTAGCCGAGGCTGCCGTTGGCCAGCGCGCTGGCGACGCGGCCGCCGGGCAGGTAGCGGGCCGCGATGATCAGCAGCCCGCCGTGGTGGCGCACCTGGTCACGGGCCCATTCGTAGCGACGTCGGCCGTCCGGTCCGCGCTGCAGCCGCGCGATGACCTGCGGCCCGGCGGCCCGGCCGACGGCGTACCCGAGGCAGTCGCCGGCCCAGGCGCCCGCGGCCGCGACGGCGGCGAGCAGGGCGAGCCGCGCGGGATCGGGGCCGAGCAGGACGGCGACGGTGACCACCGTGGTCTCGCTGGGCATGAACGGCAGCAGCGCGTCCGACCCGGACACCGCGAAGACGAGCACCCACAGCCACGGCGAGCCGAGCGTGTCGCGCAGCAGCTCGGTGACCTGCCCCAGGAGTTCCACGGCTCAATGGTGATCACCGCAGGTCACCGCCGGGTGACGCAGCGGGGGTGGCCCGGTGAACACCACCACCCCAATGTGGCGTTCGGTGCGTGGGACGCACCGAACGCCACATTGGGTGCGTTGGACGCACCGAACGCCACATTGGGGCGCTTCAGGCGGGGGCGACCGCGGCCCACGGCACGGTCAGCTCGCCGAGGCGGATCCGCGACGGCGGGCCGAGCACCGGCCAGCCCCGCGCGGCCAGCAGCCGGACCGTCTCCAGCCAGCGCGAGCGCACGCCGAACGCCTGGTGCGGGGCCGCCGTCGCCCAGCAGGCGTCGAGCTGCGACAACAACGCGTGGACGCGCTCGCCGGGCACGTTCCGGTGGATCAGCGCCTTCGGCAGCCGCTCGGCGATCGTCGACGGGCGGGCCAGCCCGGCCAGCCGCATCGACAGCGTCAGGGAGACCGGGCCGGCCCGGGAGACCAGGACCCACGTCGACAGCCGCCCGATCTCGTCGCACGTTCCCTCGACCAGGAGGCCCGCGGCGGGCATCGAGTCCAGCACCAGGCCCCAGGCGCCGGGGACCTCGTCCTCGGCGTACTGCCGCAGCACGTTAAATGCCCGCACCAGCACCGGTCGCGTCCCGGCCAGCTCGAAGCCGCCGCGGCGGAAGTCCAGCAACGGGGGAGCCGCGGCGGGGAGCGCGGCAGCCACGCGCTCCGGATCCAGCTCCAGGCCCAGCACGCGGACGTCCGGACGGACTCGCCGCAGCCAGCGCGCCAGCTCGACCGTCGTGACCGGGGAGGCGCCGTAGCCGAGGTCGACGACCAGGGGCGCGTCGGCCGCGCGCAGCAGCCGGGACGTCGCCGGCGCGGCCGCGATCCACCGGTCGACCCGGCGCAGGCGGTTGGGGTTGGTGGTGCCGCGGGTCGGCGCGCCGACCGGGGTCAGTCCGCGTCGGTGAGCCACTTCGCCGTGAATTCGGCTTCGCGCTCCAGCAGCTTGGTGACCTGCTCGGCGATCACGCTCTCCAGCTTGCCGCCGAACAGCGGGATCCGGACCGTCACCTCGCCGCTGGTCCGCAGCACCGTCTTGTCGCCGTTGGCCAGCAACGCGGTCCGCGCGCTGATCTCGCCCGGGACGCCGCCGACCTCGACGGTCGCGTTGCCCTGGCGGCCGGTGCCGTCGTTGCTCACCCGCCAGGTCTGCGTGCGGGTCACCAGCAGGTCGCCCTTGTGCAGCGTCCGGACCGCCTGCGGCAGCTTGTCCGCGCTGATCCCCTGCCGCAGCTCGTACCGCAGGTCCGTGCCGGACACCTCGTACGCCAGCAGCGCCGCGTCGTGCCCGCCGAGCTGCTCCAGGCGGGCCCGCAGCGCGTCCTCGCCGGCGACGGCCGCGTACGTGGACGCGACGTCGGCGGAGAACTCAGCGCGGTGCTCGATCCGGGATCCCATGGACCGAACAGTACCGTCAGGCGGGTGGACACCCGTACTTCCGAACTCCCGAAGCTCGCCGCGTACACCACGCTGCGCCTCGGCGGCCCGGCCCGCCGGTTCGTCAGCGCCGTGACCGGCGAAGACCTCGTCGCGGCGGTCCGCGAGGCCGACGCGGCCGGCGAGCCGGTGCTGCTGCTCGGCGGCGGCTCCAACCTGGTGGTGGCCGACGCGGGGTTCGACGGCACGCTCGTCGCGGTGGCGAACACCGGCTGGCGCCGTGACGGAGACCACGTCGACGTGGAAGCCGGCCAGAACTGGGACGCGTTCGTCGCCGCGCTGGTCGAGGCCGGCCTGGGCGGGCTCGAGTGCCTTTCCGGCATCCCCGGCAGCGTCGGGGCGACGCCGATCCAGAACGTCGGCGCGTACGGCTGCGAGGTCGCGGAATCGATCGTCTCCCTGGAGCTCTACGACCGCGTGACGCGCGAGGTGCGCACGCTCAAGGCCGACGAGCTCGGCTTCGCCTACCGCACCAGCGTCCTCAAGGGCACGGACAGCGGCGTCGTCCTCTCGGTCCGCTTCGAGGTCCGTGAAGACGGCCTCTCCGCGCCCATCCGCTACGCCGAACTCGCGCGCACGCTCGGCGTCGAGATCGGCGCCCGCGTCCCGGCCGCCGAGGCGCGCGAAGCCGTCCTCAAGCTGCGTCGCGGCAAGGGCATGGTGCTCGACCCGGACGACCACGACACGTGGAGCGCGGGCTCGTTCTTCACCAACCCGATCGTCCCTTCGGCCGACGCCGAGGCCGTCCTCGCGCGGATCACGGCGGCCGTCGGCTCGGAGGTGCCGCAGTACCCGGCCGACGGCGGCGTCAAGCTGTCCGCGGCGTGGCTGATCGAGCGCGCCGGCTTCGGCAAGGGGTACCCCGGTCCGGGGAACCGGGTTTCGCTGTCGACGAAGCACACCCTGGCGCTGACCAACCGCGGCGAGGCGACGACGGCGGACCTGCTGGCCCTGGCCAGGGAGGTCCGCGACGGCGTCGAGCAGCGGTTCGGCGTCCGGTTGCACCCTGAACCGCTGCTGATCAACTGCGTGATCTGAGCCAAACCGGGCAACCCGTACGTGGGTAGGACGTCTTTGTCGACAAAGGCGTCCGTCACCTGAACGGTTGGTCTTGACCTTCCGGCGGGTAACGTCAGCTGGGCCACCAGCGCTAAAGGCGGGTGCCCGCTGGTGGGCGGGGGATTCTGACGCTTCGGGGGTCCGGGGGGCGGAGCCCCCACGGCCGGGGCGCGGGGGCTCGGCCCCCGTAAGACACAGGAGGTTTCGGTGATCGAACGGCGTACGGTCTTCAAGGCTGCCCTGGCGGCTGGGGCCGCACTGGTCGCCGCTGCGTGTTCGAGTGAGAACGGCGGCAACGCGCTGCCCACGGGCGCGGCCGGTGCTGACGGCGAAGGTGGCGCGCAGCCCGTGGCGAAGATCACGGCCGAGCCCGCCGCCGACGCCAAGGACGTCCCGGTGCTCAAGCCGGCCGTGCTGAAGGTCGCCGACGGCAAGCTCACCGAGTGCAAGCTGAGCGCCGAGGGCGGCAAGGAGGTCAAGGGCGACCTCACGCCGGACGGCCTCACCTGGACCAGCTCCGAGCCGCTCGGCTACGGCAAGACCTACTCCTACGCGGCCAAGGCCACCGGCTCCGACGGCAAGCCGGTCGAGTTCAAGGGCAGCTTCACCACGATCAACCCGGCCAAGCAGGTCCGCGCCACGCTCAACCCGGCCGACAACCAGACCGTCGGCGTGGCCATGCCGATCAGCGTCAAGTTCGCGTCGCCGGTGAAGAACCGCGCCGCGGTCGAGAAGGCCCTGTCCGTGAAGACGGACAAGAACGTCGAAGGCGCGTGGGGCTGGCTGTCCGACAGCCAGGTCGACTACCGGCCGAAGGAGTACTGGCCGCAGAACATCACCGTGAACGTCGAGGCGAAGCTCTACGGCGTCGATCTGGGCGGCGGCGCCTACGGCAAGGCCGACGTCACGACGAAGTTCAAGATCGGCCGCAACCAGGTGGTCAAGGTGAACACCCCGGACCACCAGATGCGCGTCTACCGCGGCGGGTCGCAGGTCAAGAGCTACCCGTGCGCGAACGGGCTGGACGCCGAGGTCGACCGCAACACCCCGAACGGCACCTACATCATCATGAGCAAGGAGCCGACGGCCGTCTTCGACAACGCCCGCTACGGCTACACGAACGTCAACAAGAAGTGGGCCTGCCGGTTCTCCAACCACGGCGAGTACATCCACGAGAACCAGGACAACGCGGCCAACATCGGGAAGAACAACAACTCCCACGGCTGCGTCAACCTGCTGGAAGCCGACGCCAAGGACTACTTCGACTCCGCGCTGGTCGGCGACCCGGTGGAGATCACCGGCTCGAAGCTGTCCGCGCCGATGGCCTCGGACGTCAAGGACTGGAACTACAGCTGGGCGGCCTGGCAAGGGCTGGGTGCGAAGTAACCCGTGCGCACCGAAGTCGTCGGGCACGGCGGGGTCCGGCTCGGCCTGCGGGTCGAGGGCGCCGAAAACAGCCGGCCGATCGTGTTCGTGCACGGCTGGGCGCAGTCGGGCGGCTGCTGGGCCGCGCAGCTCGCCGACCCGGCGCTGACCGAGCGGTTCCGCCTGGTCGCGGTGGACCTCCGGGGCCACGGCGCCTCCGACGTCCCCGCGTCGGGCTACGACGATCCTCAGGTCTGGGCGGACGACCTCGCCGCGGTGCTGGACTTCGCCGGCCCGGACGCGATCGTCGTCGCCTGGTCCTACGGCGGCCTGGTGCTGACCGACCACATCCGCGTGCACGGCACCGCACGCCTGCGCGGGCTCGTGCTGGTCGGCGCCATCACCGAGATCGGCCGCGACCGGCCGGGCGGGCGCGTCGGCGCGCTGATGCGCCAGCACATGCGGTCGATGCTTTCGGACGATCCGGACATCGCGGTCCCGGCGCTCACCGCGTTCAGCCGCGGGATGGTGACCGGGCCGGTGCCCGGCGCCCAGGTCCAGGCCCTGCTCGGGGCGTCGCTGAGCGTGCCGCCATCGGTCCGCTCGGCGCTGTTCCGCCGCGACGCCGGCAGCGAAGACGTGCTGGCCGCGATCGACAAACCGGTTCTGGTCGTGCACGGCACGGCCGACCGCGTGATCGAGCCCTCGGCGGCCGAACACGCCCTCGGGAAGATTCCGGGTGCCGTCGGGCGTTGGTTCGTTGACGGGGGGCACGCGCCCTTCGCCGAGTCCGCGGCCGAGTTCGACGCGGTGCTCCGGCAGTTCGCCGAGGAATGCTGACGTACGCAGGAGACGTGACCAGGTGACCAGCAACATCCGAAGGTTCCGCGCTGCGCCGCGCCGGATCGCGGTGCTGTCCGTGCACACCTCGCCGCTCGAACAGCCCGGCACCGGCGACGCCGGCGGGTTGAACGTCTACGTGAGCCAGACGGCGACCGAGATGGCCCGCCGCGGCGTCGAGGTCGAGGTCTTCACGCGCGCGACCGCGTCCGGCCAGCCGCCGGTGGCCGAGCTGGCGCCCGGGGTGACCGTGCGGCACGTGCAGGCCGGCCCGTTCGAGCCGCTGGGCCGCGACGAGCTGCCCGCGCAGCTGTGCGCGTTCACCTCCGGCGTGCTGCGGACCGAGGCGTTCCACGAGCCCGGCCACTACGACCTCATCCACTCCCACTACTGGCTCTCGGGCCAGGTCGGCTGGCTCGCCCGCGACCGGTGGTCGGTCCCGCTCGTGCACACCGCGCACACCCTGGCGAAGGTGAAGAACGCCGCGCTCGCCGAGGGCGACAAGCCCGAGCCGCGCAGCCGCGTGATCGGTGAGGAGCAGGTGGTCGCCGAGGCCGACCGGCTGGTCGCCAACACCGCCGTCGAGGCGCGCCAGCTCATCGAGCTCTACGACGCCGAGCCGCACGCGGTGCACGCCGTGCCGCCGGGCGTCGACCTCGAACGCTTCACGCCGGGCTCGCAGCACGCGGCCCGGGTCGCCCTCGGCCTGGCCGACGACGCCGTCGTGCTGGCCTTCGCCGGCCGGATCCAGCCGCTGAAGGCGCCGGACGTGCTGCTGCACGCCGCGGCCGCGATGCTGCGCCGCCGTCCCGAGCTGGCGGCGAAGCTGGTCGTGCTGATCGTCGGCGGGCCGTCCGGGACCGGGCTGGAGCAGCCGCAGGCCCTGCGCGAGCTGGCCGCGTCCCTGGGCATCGAGCGGCAGGTCCGGTTCCTGCCGCCGCAGCCGGGCGAGGCGCTCGCCCGGGTGTTCCGCGCCGCCGACGTCGTCGCGGTGCCGAGCTACAACGAGTCGTTCGGCCTGGTCGCCCTGGAGGCGCAGGCCTGCGGGACGCCGGTGGTCGCCGCCGAGGTCGGCGGGCTGCCGGTGGCGGTGCCGCACGGTGTCTCGGGACTGCTGGTGCCCGGGCACGGCGCCGACGAGTGGGCGGACGCGCTCGCCGCCGTCGCGCTGCGCCCGGACCGGCGTGCCGAGCTCGGGGCCAACGCCGTCGTGCACGCGCGCCGGTTCTCGTGGCGGCGCACGACCGACGCGCTGCTGGACATCTATGCTCAGGCCACCAGCGCGTTCACCCGCGCGCTGGACCTGCGCACGGAGGTGGCGGTGTGAGCCTGGACGAGCTGATCCAGTCTACTTTGGACTCCGCGGAGCTGGAGTACGGCAAGCGGGGTCCGGGCAAGTACTTCGTCACGCTGCCGGGCACGAAGAAGCTGCAGACGAACGCGTGGCTGGTCGACGGCGACCACGCGTTCTCCGTGGAAGCCTTCGTCTGCCGTCGTCCCGACGAGTCCCATGAGGACGTTTACCGGTTCCTGTTGCAGCGCAACGCCAAGCTCTACGGCGTGCACTACACAGTGGACAGTCTTGGGGACATCTACCTGGTCGGCCGGTTCGGCAAGGAAACGCTGAGCGCCGACGAGCTCGACAAGGTGCTCGGCCAGGTGCTCGAAGCGGCCGACGGCGACTTCAACACGCTGCTGGAGCTGGGCTTCGCGACGTCGATCAAGCGCGAGTGGGACTGGCGCGTCTCCCGCGGCGAATCGCTGGCCAACCTGCAGGCGTTCAAGCACCTCGTCGCGCCGGAAAAGCCGCACGAACCGGGCTTGACCGAGTCGTGACCCGGGCCGTGCAACGGCCCTGAACCGGACATCCGTCTCCTCGCCAGTCGAAACTGGAGGGAGACGCACCATGCGGACTCGATGGAGAGCCGGGCTCGCGGCCGCCGCGGTGGCGTTCGCGCTGGCCGGCTGCTCGGCGGCGGAGAACGGGGCATCGTCCACGGCGGACAGTGCCGGAACCGGGCCGGTCCCGGCCGCGCCGCAGCAGGGCAACGGCAAGGCCGGGTCGCAGAAGGTGGCCCCGCCGCAGCCGGGCGCCACCGAACGCAAGCTTTCCCGCAGCGCCCGGCTGGAACTGACCGCCCCCAAGGTGGTCGACGTCGTCGCGCAGGCCCGCGGGATCGCGCAGGGCGCCGGCGGCTACACCGGGCAGGAGAGCACCGGCGACCAGCTGGCGACGCTCAGCCTGGCCGTGCCCGCGGACAAGCTCGACGGCGTGCTCGACCAGCTCTCGCACCTGGGCACCAGCCTGGTGAAGCGGGAGCTGAACACCCAGGACGTGACCGAGCAGGTCGTCGACGTCGAAGCGCGGCTGGCGACGCAGCGGGCGTCGGTCGAGCGGATCCGGGCGCTGCTTTCGCGGGCGACCTCGGTGTCCGAGATCGCGTCGGTCGAGGGTGAGCTCACGAGCCGCGAGGCGGCTCTCGAATCCCTGGAACAGCAGCGGAACTCCCTGGCCGGCAGCGTCGCGATGGCGACCGTGGCGATGACCGTCCGCGGCGTCGCCGCACCGCCGCCGCCCGGCGAGGACCACAGCGGGTTCCTCGGCGGCCTGGCCGGTGGCTGGCACGCGTTCCTCGTCTTCGGCGGCGGCCTGCTCACGGTGCTCGGGGCGATCGCGCCGTTCCTGCTGTTCCTCGTGCCGCTGGGCTGGCTCGGCTGGTGGCTGCACCGGCGTCGCCGGACCGCGGTGCCGGAGCCGGGCGAGGGCTGAGCGGAACAGGCGGGACGGCTCGAGGGAGGGGGGAGTCGCGATCTCGAGCCGCCCCGCTGAAGTTCCCGCCGATCAGGACCCGGTGACGAGGGGGGTGCCAACGGGGCCGGGCGGGCCGCGGCTCGGCAGGGGGGAGACGAGCCGCGGTCAATGCCCGAATCCGGCCGGGGAGTGCGTGGAATCCGGCCGCTCGGGACGTAGTCAACCTGTCAGATCCCGGCGGGTAATCACAAGGCTACTGGCTAGCCCGTTCGAGTGAATTTTGCAAGCTTCGATAACGGTGCGCAGTCTCTGGCCGGAATTTTGCGCGCTGTTGGCAGCCGGCTATGTCGAAGAGTGAGGTGTTACTTCGGAGTAACACACTCTGGGTAGGACGGAGGTCACCACTCGGCCCGGTGGTGCGTTCTGGCAGGCTGTGGCCATGGCCGAGATTGGGACGTTGGTGCTGCTGCGGCACGGGCAGAGCACGTGGAACGCGGAAAACCTGTTCACCGGCTGGGTGGACGTACCGCTTTCGGAGCAGGGTGAGGGCGAAGCCCGCCAGGGCGGCCGGCTGCTGGCCGACGCCGGCCTGCTGCCGGACGTGGTGCACACCTCGCTGCTGCGCCGCGCGATCGCCACCGCGAACATCGCGCTGGACGCCGCCGACCGGCACTGGATCCCGGTGAAGCGCGACTGGCGCCTCAACGAGCGCCACTACGGCGCGCTGCAGGGCAAGGACAAGAAGCAGATCCTGAACGAGTTCGGCGAGGAGCAGTTCATGCTCTGGCGCCGTTCGTACGACACCCCGCCGCCGGCGATCGACCCGAAGGACGAGTGGAGCCAGGTCGGCGACGCCCGGTACGCGAACCTCGGCGACGCCGCCCCGCTGACCGAGTGCCTCAAGGACGTCGTCGAGCGGCTCCTGCCGTACTGGGAGTCCGAGATCGTGCCGGACCTGCGCGCGGGCAAGACCGTGCTGGTCGCCGCGCACGGCAACTCGCTGCGCGCGCTGGTCAAGCACCTCGACGGCATCTCCGACGCCGACATCGCGGGCCTGAACATCCCGACCGGCATCCCGCTGCGCTACGACCTCACCGAGGACCTGCAGCCGGTGAAGCCGGGCGGCGAGTACCTCGACCCGGACGCGGCCAAGGAAGCCGCCGCCGCGGTCGCCAACCAGGGCCGCTGACCAAGGTTCGTGAAGGCCACCTCGGGGACCCGGCGTCCCTGGAGGTGGCCTTCCTGACGTTCAGGCCGCGGTGACCGGGTGGACGGCGGTCGCCTTCCAGGTGCCCCCGGTGCGGACGACGTCGAGCTCGGCCGTCAGGGGGCGGCTGGTGGTCTTGCCCGCCGCGTCGGTGACCTGCAGCGTCGTGAAGAACAGCACGATCCCCCGCTCGCCGGTGAGCGCGAGGACCCCGGCCATCGGGTGCGGGCCGAGCACGGTCTTCGTGCCGCTGCGGCGGACCGTCTCGACGAAGTAGGTCTTCTTCGCGAGGTAGGCGGTCAGCAGCGGGTCGGCCACCACCGCTTCGGTGCGCGCGTAGCTGCCTTCCGGGTCGGCGCTGTCGGCGGTGAACAGCCCGGCCGCCGCCGCGCGGGCGCCCGCCAGCGCCGCGTCGCGCGTCCCGCCCGGGCTGCCGTCGTCCGGCTGCGGCGCCGGTGCGGGCTGAGCCGGGTTCACCGCGATGTCCGACAGCCGCCAGTGCCCGCCGTCCCGGATCGCCGTGAACGCCACTGTGGCCAGGCCCTTCGACGTGCCGCTGTCCTGGTCGAGCACGGCCAGGTCCCGGAGCCGGTCGCCGGTGAACTCCAGGGCCGCCGCCTCCCGCACCCGGGTGACCAGGTGCACCGGCTGCGGGCTCTTCCTGAGCTGGTCGAACAGCCGCGTCAGCTGGTCCTTCGCCGCTCCGGTGA
This sequence comes from Amycolatopsis sp. CA-128772, assembly GCF_002904295.1. Taxonomy (GTDB): domain Bacteria; phylum Actinomycetota; class Actinomycetes; order Mycobacteriales; family Pseudonocardiaceae; genus Amycolatopsis. The sequence goes on along the minus strand of NZ_PPHG01000070.1, from coordinate 5,601 downwards.
CGTCCGCCGCGACGGCCTGGTCGAAGGCGCCCGGGTTGCCGGAGTCGTAGCTGAACACCGCTTCGGCGGCCGCCTTCACCGCGTCGAGGGCCGCGCCCGTCCGGGCCGCGTCGACCAGCGCGAGGTTGCTGCCGACCGGCACGGCCGTGCCGGTCACCGTGCACGCGGACGTCAGCAGGACCAGCGCCGGCAGCGCACGCCTCACAGGAGCCCGGCTTCGCGCGCCCGGGCGCCCGCCTGGAAGCGCGAAGACGCGCCGAGGAGCTCCATCAGCTCCGCCACCCGCCGCCGGTAGGTCCGCAGGCCGACGCCGAGGGCACGGGCCGCCGTCTCGTCCTTGCAGCCCGAGGCCAGCTGTTCGAGGATCTCGCGCGCTTCCAGCTCGGTGAACCGCGCCTGGTAGGACTCGAGGTCGGTGGCGCCGTGCCAGGCCGCTTCGAACAGCGACTGGATGCCCTGCACCAGGGCCGGGCTGCTGATCACGGTGTAGCCGCGGACGCCGCCGACGTGGTCGCCGGCGACGATCGCGATGCGGCGGTCGAGCAGGATCGTCTCGTTGATCTCGCGCTCGGAGATCCGGATCCGGGCGCCGTGTTCGGCCGTGAACCGCAGGTGATCGGCCAGCACGGGGTCGAGCAGCACGCCGGGCTGGTAGATCTTGCGCACGGTCATCCCGCGCACGGACTGCTCGCGCTCGGGCGCGCTCGGGTGCGCCACCGACCACGTGTGCAGGTCGCGGGCCGCGCAGGAAATCTCCGTGGCGAGCCCGAAGAGGTGGGCCGTCCGTTCGAACAGCTCCGCTTCGCCGCGCACCATGACGACGTCAGTCACCTTCTCCACGTATTCCAGTGTGGCAGCAAGATGCCAACCGCGGTGGTCACGAGGGGTGCGCCGGAAGGCTGGAGGCATGACCACGAACACCCTCCCCGCCGCCGCGGCGGGCACCTGGAAGCTCGGCTCCTTCGAAGTCAACCGCCTCGGGTTCGGCGCGATGCGCCTGATGTCCACCTCGGACGGCGGCATCCGCGCCCGCGAGACGTCGCTCGCCGTCCTCCGGCGCGCCGTCGAGCTGGGCGTGAACCACTTCGACACGGCCGCCTTCTACTTCGCCGGGCCGCGCTCGGCCAACGAACTGCTCAACACCGCCCTGGCGCCCTACGACGACCTGGTGATCACCACCAAGATCGGCCCGGGGCGCGACTACGAGGGCAACTTCTACACGGCCCGGCCGGACCAGCTGCGCGCCCAGGTCGAGGAGAACCTGCGCGAGCTGGGCCTCGACCACCTCGACGTCGTCAACTACCGGATCGGGCAGAGCCTCGACCGTGGCACCGGCTCGCTCGCCGAGGGCTTCGGCGTGCTGGCCGAGCTGCGCGAGGCCGGGCTGATCCGCGAGCTGGGCATCTCCAACGTCGGCCCGGAACACCTGACCGAGGCCCTGGCGATCGCGCCGGTCGTCTGCGTCCAGAACCAGTACGGCCTGAGCGCCCGCCGCGAGGACGACGAGCTCGTCGGGCTGTGCGCCGAGCGCGGGATCGCCTTCGTGCCGTTCTTCGCCGTCGCGAGCGGAACCGGCGAGGACGCGCGGGTCGCCGAGGTCGCGCGCCGCCACGACGCCACCCCGGCGCAGGTGCGGCTGGCGTGGACGCTCCACCAAGGACCGAACGTGCTCGCCATCCCCGGCACCGGCGACGTCGGGCACCTCGAGCAGAACGTCGCGGCGGCGGCGCTCGAGCTGACCGCTGACGACCTCACCACGCTCGGGTGAATTCGCCCGGAATGTCTCGCCGGGGAATCGGCCGGGTGAACGCCGTCTGAAGCCCCGGCGAACATGTCTTCCCCAGGTGTCGCGGTGCTCACGACAAGGCGGACAACGCTAGGCCGGAGGGCCACTTCTCCGCTTACGATCGGCCCGTGACCACGCCTGTTTCACTCGCATTGGCCATCGGCGCACTGGTGGCCGGTGCGGTGGCCGGCTACTTCCTGGCGCGGCTGCGGACCCGCCGGGAAGAGGCCCGGCCGCCCGGTCCGACCGTCGCCGAGCTCCTCGAACGGCTGGTCCGCTCCTCCACCAACGGCATCGTCGTGCTCAACCGGTTCGGCGACATGGTGCTGCACAACCCGCGCGCGTACGAGCTGGGCCTGGTGAAGGTCAACCAGGCCGACCCGCGGGCCCGCAAGGCCGCCGAACAGGTCGCCGAGACCGACGAACCCCTGGAGATCGACCTCTCGCCGCTCGAAGCGCGCGGCCGCCAGCCGGAGGCGGTGCTCGGGCAGGTCCGGCCGCTCGGCGACGGCTTCACCGTCGTCGAGGCCGTCGACCACTCCGAGGCCATCCGGCTGGAGGCCGTGCGCCGCGACTTCGTCGCCAACGTCAGCCACGAGCTCAAGACCCCGGTGGGCGCGATCGCGCTGCTCACCGAGGCCGTGCTCGACGCCGCCGAGGACGTCGAGGAGGTCCGCCGCTTCGGCGGCAAGATCCTGCGCGAGTCCACCCGGCTCGGCCAGCTCGTCACCGAGCTGATCGCGCTGTCGCGGCTGCAGGGCGCGGAACGGCTGCCCGACCTCAACGTCGTCGAGGTCGACGCGGTCGTGCGCGAGTCGCTCGGCCGCACCACGCTCTCGGCCGAGTCCGCCGACATCAGCATCACCACCGACGTGGCCAGCGGCCTGCTCATCGAGGGCGACCGCACGCTGCTGGTCACCGCGCTGTCGAACCTGCTGGAGAACGCCGTCGCGTACTCGCCGGCCGGCAGCCCGGTGTCCATCTCGCGGCGGCTGGCCGACGGGATGGTCGAGATCGCCGTCACCGACCGCGGCATCGGCATCGCCGAGGACGAGCAGCAGCGCGTGTTCGAGCGCTTCTACCGCGCCGACAAGGCCCGCTCGCGCGCCACCGGCGGCACCGGACTCGGGCTGGCGATCGTCAAGCACGTCGCGGCCAACCACGGCGGCTCGGTCGGGCTGTGGAGCCGTCCGGGCACCGGCTCGACGTTCACCCTGCGCATCCCCGCGCACGTCAGCCCCGAACCGGCCGCCGAGCCGGCGCGGGCGGCCAAGACCTCGCCGGCACCGCGGCAGGAGAAGACCCCCGAGCGCACCCCCAGGCTCGTGGTTACCGGGCAGGACAGCCCAGATCATGGAGGAAACCTGTGACCAGGGTTCTCATCGTCGAGGACGAGGAGTCGTTCGCCGACCCCCTCGCCTTCCTGCTGCGCAAGGAAGGGTTCACCGCGGCGGTCGCCGTGACGGGCCAGGCCGCGCTGGAGGAGTTCGACCGCAACGGCGCCGACATCGTGCTGCTCGACCTGATGCTGCCGGGGATGAGCGGCACCGACGTCTGCAAGCAGCTGCGCCAGCGCTCGGCCGTCCCGGTCATCATGGTGACCGCCCGCGACAGCGAGATCGACAAGGTCGTGGGCCTGGAACTGGGCGCGGACGACTACGTGACGAAGCCGTACTCGGCGCGTGAGCTGATCGCCCGGGTCCGGGCGGTGCTGCGCCGCGGCGGCGAGCCGGGCTCGGACGGCGAGCTGGCCCCGCTGGTGCTGTCGGCCGGCCCGGTCCGGATGGACGTCGAGCGGCACGTGGTGACGGTCGACGGCGCCGAGGTGTCGCTGCCGCTCAAGGAGTTCGACCTGCTGGAGTACCTGCTGCGCAACGTGGGCCGCGTGCTGACGCGCGGCCAGCTGATCGACCGGGTGTGGGGCGCGGACTACGTGGGCGACACGAAGACGCTGGACGTCCACGTGAAGCGCCTGCGCTCGAAGATCGAGCCGGACCCGGGCTCGCCGCGGCACCTGGTCACGGTGCGGGGACTGGGCTACAAGTTCGAGACGTAAGTCGGGTTTGTGCCGGGAGGGGCGCTTTGCGGTTCGGTTCGCGGGGCGCCCCTTCGCGGTGTGGGGGCCGGGCTCGGGCTCGCGCGGGTTCCGGTGGGAGGGGAGGCCCGGCCGCGGCTCAAGGGCGGGGTGGCCGGGTGAGGGCATCGCCTCGGACTCGAACTCGCGCCGGTTTCGGTCGGTGCGGAGGCCCGGGCGCGGCGCGGTGTCGGGGCCGGATCCGGGCTCGCCGCGGCACCTGGTCACGGTGCGCGGGCTGCGCTACAAGTTCGAGACGTAAGTCCTTTTTGGTGCGGTAACGCCCCGGTGGAGGCGCGCCGGGGCGGTACCGCACCGAGTGTTTTCGGTTACATGTTCGAGACCTGGCGCTGGGGCCGGTACCGTGGACACCCGTGCGCCTAGGGGTACTCGACGTCGGTTCCAACACCGTCCACCTGCTCGTGGTCGACGCCCACCGGGGCGCCCACCCGACGCCGATGCATTCCGAGAAGTCCGTGCTGCGCCTGGCCGAGCAGATCACCCCCGGCGGTGAGCTGGGCAAAGCCGGTGCCGACGAGCTGGTGACCGCGGTCGAATCCGCGAAGGACGCCGCCGCGCGGCTCGGCTGCGAGGAGCTGATGGCCTTCGCCACCTCCGCCGTCCGCGAAGCCAAGAACTCCGCCAAGGTGCTGGCCCGCGTGGCCGACCGGACCGGGGTCGACCTGCAGGTCCTCTCGGGGACCGACGAAGCGCGGCTCACGTTCCTCGCCGTCCGCCGGTGGTACGGCTGGTCGGCCGGGCAGCTGCTGGTGCTCGACATCGGCGGTGGCTCGCTCGAGGTCGCGATGGGCCGCGACGAAGAGCCCGTGCTGGCCGAATCGCTGCCGCTGGGCGCGGGCCGGACCACGCGCACCCGCTTCAAGCACGACCCGCCGACGCGCTCGGAGCTCGTCGCGACGTCCGCGTGGCTGGACGACCAGCTCACCGAGCTCGCGCGGAAGGTCACCAAATGGGGTGAACCCGATCGGGTCGTCGCCACGTCGAAGACGTTCCGGTCGCTCGCCCGGCTGACCGGCGCCGCCCCCTCGGCGGCGGGCCCGCGGGTGCGACGTACGCTCTCGGACACCGCATTGCGCCAGCTCCTGGCCTTCATCTCGCGGATGCCGGCCGCCGATCTCGCACAGCTCGAGGGCGTCAGCGCGAGCCGATCGCACCAGCTCGTGGCGGGTGCGCTCGTCGCGCAGGCCACGATGCGGGCGCTCGGTGTGCCGGAACTCGAGATCTGCCCGTGGGCTCTGCGAGAGGGTGTCATCCTGCGGCGGCTGGACCATTCGAACGGCGCGGATGAGACTGGAGCCGCCCTCGCCGGGCGCTTCGGCGCACAGGAGGACCGGTGAAAGCACACGGCTGGACTTCGCACGCAGAGGATGGGCACGGTGGAGAGGTGACGGACATGCAGAGGACGGCGTACAGCGCGCGCTGCGCCACCGAGCTGCCGTCGGGTACCTCCCCGCGGGGTGCCGAGGACCCGGAGCGCGCAGGGGATTACCAGGTATGACGGACCAGACCGGAGGCGACCAGCCGCAGAAGACCGTGGCTGAGCTGCTCGCCCAGCACGGTGCCCAGGTCGACGGCGGACGCCGTCGCCGCCGGCGGGCCGCCGATGACGACGACGAACCCGCCACCCCGGAAGCCCCGCCCGGCGCGACCGGCTCGCACCGGCGGCCCGGCGTGACCGACACCGGCCCGCAGGCGATCATCGACCGGGTGGCCTCGGAGG
>NZ_PPHG01000069.1 GCF_002904295.1 Amycolatopsis sp. CA-128772 | reverse complement strand
CCCAGCCGCTGCCGCGGCCGGTGCCGCCGCCCCCGGCGCGGCCCGCCCCGGGTGGCGCCGAGTCCGGCCAGTACGCGCGCCCGGTCCCGCCGGAGCCGGGCCAGTTCGCTCGGCCGCCGCAGGAATCCGGGCAGTTCGCCCGCCCGCAGGAGCCCGCGCAGCCTCCCGCGCCGCCCCAGCCGTCGCAGCAGCTGCCCGTGCCGCCGCGCGGCGCGCCCCGCCGGCAGCCGCCCTCGCAGCAGCTGCCGACCCCGCCGCAGCCGTCGCAGCAGCTGCCGGTCCCGCCGGCGGCCGAGGAGACCCGCGGGGCCGTCCCGCCGGTCCGGCGCCGTCCCGGCCCGCCGCAGCCCTCGCAGCAGCTGCCGACCCCGCCCCAGCCGTCCCAGCAGCTGCCGGTGCCGCCGCCCGGCGGCCCGCTGTCGGCCCGGCTCGACGGCCTCAACGGCACCCCGGACGCCGAGATCGACGCCCCGCTGGGCCCGCCGATGCCCAGCGGCACGTTCGCGACGCCGCCCGCGGCGCCCGGCCGCCCGCGGCGGGCCCCGTCCCGCCGTCCCGAGCCGAAGCGCGAGGACCACACCGAGCAGTTCTCGGCGATCCCCGACGACGAGCCGCCGGCCCCGCCGGTGCCGCCGAAGGGCAAGAAGCCCGAGCCGCCGGAGCCGTCCTCGCCCGCGGGCCTGGCCAACTGGCGCAAGCGCCGCCAGAAGGAGCAGATGGAGGACACCGAGATCGGCGTCATGCCGGCGGTGCCCACCGACGCCCCGGACGACGGCTACCCCGAGGACGACTTCGAGCCCGACGGGTTCGCTCCGGAGGGCAGCGGCTACCAGGCCGCCTACGACGGGGGGCCGCCGACCGGCGCGTACCCGCCGCCGATGCCGTTCGCGCCCGGCGACCGCGCCTCGCGGGCGCCGATCCCGGACGACCTCGCGCCCTACGAGCGCGAGTTCGCCGACGACTACCCGGCGGACGGCCCGGACTTCGAGCAGGACGACTACGCCTACGAGCAGGGCGAAGGCTACGAGGACGACGAGTACGACGACGTCCCCGAGCCGGCCGCGGAGCCGGAACCCGCGGCCTCGCCGGGCAAGCAGTGGCTGGCCCTGGCCGGCCAGCTGGCGATGGGCGTGGTCGGCGGCGCTGCCGTCTGGCTGGGCTTCAACTGGCTGTGGGTGAACATCCCGGCCGCCGCGCTGGTCGCCGCGCTGCTGGTGGTCGTCGCGCTGGTCTGGATCGTGCGGAAGATCCGCCGTGCCGAAGACCTGCAGACGACGGTGCTCGCGGTGCTCGTGGGCCTGGTGGTGACCGTGTCGCCGGCCGCGCTGCTGCTCGTCGGCCGCTGACACGCGCGGTGATCCGCGTCGCGTTGGCGGCCCGGCGGCGCCGCCCGCCCAGCGCGGGCGGGGCAGGATGACGCGCGTGACAGACGAGCAGCCGGTCCCGGTGGGCCTCAGCACGGCGTCCGTGTGGCCCCTGAAAGCGGGCACGGCCTTCGAGCTGGCCGCCGAGCTGGGCTACGACGGCGTCGAGGTGATGGTCTGGGCCGACCCGGTCAGCCAGGACGTCACGGCGCTGCGGCGGCTGTCACGGCGCACGGGCGTGCCCGTGCTGTCGATCCATTCGCCGTCGCTGCTGATCACCCAGCGGATCTGGTCGCCGGACCCGGTGGTGCGGCTGCGGATGTCGGTCGACGCCGCCGTCGAGCTCGGCGCGCGCACGGTGGTGGTGCACCCGCCGTTCCGCTGGCAGCGCCGCTACGGCGACGCATTCGGCGATCTGGTCCGGGAACTGGAGGACTCGAGCGGCGTCGAAATCGCGGTCGAAAACATGTTCAAGGTCCGGCCGCCCGGTGGTTCGAAGAATTCGCGCGTGTCCGCGTTCCGGCCGTCGATCGACCCGACGGACGTCGGGTTCCGGCACTACACGCTCGACCTGTCCCACACAGCGGCAGCCGAGACGGACGCGCTGGCGCTCGCGCAGCGGATGGGGGCCGGCCTCTCGCACGTCCACCTGGCCGACGGCACCGGCGTCCCGAAGGACGAACACCTGGTACCCGGCCGTGGCGGCCAGCCCTGCGCCGAACTGCTCGAGAAGCTGGTCAGCAACGGTTTTGCCGGCCAGATCGTGCTGGAGATCAACACCCGGCACGCGGTCACCGCGGCCGAGCGCGTGCGGGATCTGGCCGAGGCGTTGTTGTTCGCGCGGTTCCACCTCGGGCAATAACTGAGCACGTTCCACCCGGACACCCCTGCTCCCGAGTGCATTTGCGCCGGTCCAACCCGTAAAGTTCGGACCGTGAACCCGTCGCTCTCGTTGCTCGTCACCTACCGGAATTCTCGAAACGGCGCGGACCGTTCGTGAGCGGAATGGACGGCACCGCCGTGTCCTTCGACACGGCGAGTGCGGCGCGGTCGCTGGGGGACGGCACCTTCACCGCGGTGCTGCGTGCGGAATGGGCCATCGGCTCCCACCCGCACGGGGGTTTCCTGCTCGCTCTGCTCGCCCGCGCGGCGATCTCCGCCCTGCACGAGCGCGGTGAGCCGCACGCGGAGCCCCTGGTGGTCAGCGCGGAGTTCCTGCACGCGCCGGCGCTCGGCCCGGTCCTGCTGCGCACGGACGTCCGCAAGGTCGGCCGCCGCGCGACGGTGGTCGAGGTCCGCCTGGAACAGCGCGGCCGCAGCTGCGTCGAGGCCAGGGTGACGACGGGCCGGCTCCCGATGCGCCGCCCGGAATGGACGGACGTGCCGTCGATGCCGGCCGAGCCCCCGCCGGGCGCGCTGGCGATGGCCGAGAGCACGGAGGGGCCGTTCAACCTGGCCAAGGGCTGCGAGGTCCGCCTGGACCCGGCCACGGCGGGTTATCTGGCGGGCCGCACGGACGAGCCGCCCCGGATGCGGCTGTGGGTGCGGCCGCGGCACAGCCTGGTGGACCCGTTCTTCACGCTGCTGGCCTCGGACGTGAACCCGCCGGTGGTGATGAACCTGGGCCGCATCGGCTGGGCCCCGACGGTCCAGCTGACGGCGCTGCTGCGGACGCGCCCGGCCCCGGGCTGGCTGCGGGTGGTGGTGGAGTCGAGGTCGGTGCACGAGTCGTGGTTCGACTCGGACGCAACGGTGGTGGACGCCCAGGGCCGCCTGGTGTGCCAGGCCCGCCAGCTGGGCCTGGCTCCGGCACCGGGCGGCTGAGCGCCGGCCGCGGGACGCCCGGGACGCCCGGGGCGGACGCACCGACCGTCCCGGTACGCGAGCCGACCGTCCCGGTACGCGAGCCGACCGCCGGGGTACGCACGCCCGCGCCCCGGCACCGGCGTCCTGGGCGGCGTTTGGCACGCTTGACCGCATGACGGTCATCGCGGTGCTGGGTGCGGGAAAGATCGGCGAGGCGTTGCTCTCGGGGCTGCTGCACGGCGGCCACGAACCCGGCGACCTCCTCTTCACCGAGCGGTACCACGCCCGCGTCGAGGAACTCACCACCCGCTACGGCGTCCGCGGCGTCGAGGTCGAGGAAGCCGCGAAGCGCGCCGATGTGCTCGTCGTCGCCGTCAAGCCGCAGGACATCGAGCCCGTTCTCGACGAACTCGCGCCGCTGCTCGGGCCGTCGTCGCTCGTCGTTTCGCTCTGCGCCGGGCTGCCCACCTCGCTCTACGAACGGCGCCTCGCCGCGGGCGTGCCCGTCGTGCGGGTGATGCCGAACACACCGATGCTGGTCAACGAGGCCATGAGCGCCATCTCCGCCGGGCGGTACGCCACCGCCGAGCACCTCGCCGTGGTGCGGGACCTGCTCGCGCACGTCGGGCGGGTCGTGGAGGTGCCCGAGGCGCAGCAGGACGCCGTCACCGCCCTGTCCGGGTCCGGCCCCGCCTACTTCTTCTACCTGGTCGAGGCCATGATCGACGCCGGGATCCTGCTCGGCCTGCCGCGGGCGCTGGCCGGCCAGCTGATCATCCAGTCGGCGGTCGGCGCGGCGAAGATGCTCGCCGAATCCGACGAACACCCCGTGCTGCTGCGCGAGGCCGTGACCTCGCCGGCCGGCACCACCATCAACGCCATCCGCGAGCTCGAGAAGCACGGCGTCCGCGCCGCCCTGCTGGCCGCCATCGAGGCCGCGAAGGACCGTTCCGTAGAGCTCGGGAAGGCGCACGACGAAGCCTGATTTCGCCGGAACGGGCGATTCCCCGGGTCTTGCACGCGCGGGTGCTTGTGCGTTAGCGCTGGTAGGAGCCCATCTCGGTGACAGGCGTCGCATTAGTCCCACCAGTCCCGCTACTCTCGATAGAGCACGTGCGTGTCGATACCACAGGTGGGGAAGCCTCGTGGCGCGACACGTGTCGAAGGACGCGGTAAACATGTCGCCGAACAAGAAGGAGGATTTGCCCGCCGTCGGGCAGGTCCAGTTCCTGACGGTCGCCGAGGTGGCCACGCTGATGCGGGTCTCCAAGATGACCGTCTACCGTCTCGTCCACTCGGGTGAGCTGCCCGCCGTCAGGGTCGGGAAGTCCTTCCGGGTGCCGGAGAAAGCAGTGCACGAGTACCTGCAGGGTGCCTATTACGACGTGGGTTGAACCGGTCTCCGGGCACGGGCGCACAGCGCTACAACGTGCCCGCCGACCGGCCCTCGCCGGGTGACGGGTAACCTGGAAAACCGCTCGTGCCTGTGCGCTCCACCCGTTGGACGCTGCGCCGGGCAGCGTGACCGACGACGACCTAAGGAGCGCCCATGGGCTCTGTGATCAAGAAGCGCCGCAAGCGCATGTCGAAGAAGAAGCACCGCAAGCTGCTGCGACGCACGCGAGTGCAGCGTCGTAAGGCCGGCAAGTAAATCCGGCAGAGCGTGACCGTGGCCCGTCCAGCTTCTGGACGGGCCACGTCCATGTGGTGGGCACGTTCCCCCCGTTCGAGTGAGGCGTTCGTCGCTTTCCGGGGGAACCGTGGTCGATAGCACGTGAGACCGGCCTGAGCTACCACTGAAGAGCGGTAACATCTCAAGGGCGTCCGCGCGATCCTTCCAGTGAGTGCAGGTTCGCGCGCCTCGGGTGACCGTCCACCCCCCACATGCCCTACGCCGCAGGGAGTCGCATGCCGTCGAACATCGTGCTCGTGACCGGGGTCGCCGGGGAACTGGGCGGGAAACTGCTCGCCCGGCTGGGCAACAACCCGGACTTCGAACGGGTCATCGGTGTCGACACGGTCCCGCCGGACAAGACGGTCCTGCAGCGCATGGGGCACGCGGAGTTCGTCCGCGCGGACATCAGGAACCCGTTGATCGCCAAGGTGATCAGCACCGCCCGGGTCGACACGGTGGTGCACGCGTCCTGCACCGCGCACCCGGCCGGGCCGGGCCGCCGCACGGCGATCAAGGAAGTCAACGTGATCGGCACCATGCGGCTGCTCGCGGCGTGCCAGCGCTCCCCGCTGGTGCAGAAGCTGGTGGTCAAGTCGACCGCGGCGGTCTACGGCGCCGGCGCCCGCTCGCAGGCGGTGTTCACCGAGGACTCCGAGCTGATCCCCACCTCCACCAGCGGCTACGCGAAGGACGCCGTCGAGATGGAGGGGTACGTCCGCGGCCTGGTGCGCCGCCGCCCGGACATCACCACGACGCTGTTCCGCTTCGCCAACATCATCGGGCCGGAGACCGACACCGTGCTGGCCCGCTACTTCGCGCTGCCGGTGGTGCCGACGGTCTTCGGCTTCGACGCGCGCATCCAGCTGCTGCACTCCGCGGACGCGCTGTCCGTGCTGGAGCGGGCCACCCTGACCGATCACCCGGGCGTGTTCAACGTCGGCGCGGAGGGGGTACTCACCCTTTCGCAGGCGATCCGGCGAGCCGGCCGGGTCGAGCTGCCGATGCCGCGGAGCGTGGTTCCGTCGGTCGGCAAGGTGCTGCGCGGCGCCCGCGTCGTGGACTTCTCCGCCGACCAGGTCCGGCTGCTGAACTTCGGCCGGGTCGTCGACATCGCCAAGCTGAAGCACGAGTTCGGGTACACCCCGCGGTGGACCACGCGAGAGGCGTTCGACGACTACATCGCCGGACGCGGGCTCCGTCCGGTGCTCGACGGCGGCAAGCTGGCCGGCCTGGCCGGCAAGGTGCTCGTCGCGGCCGCGACGGGACAGAGCCGGTGAGCAGGCCGCACGACTTGGACGACTTCGGAAGCGAGGCGGGAACGGTGGGCGGTGCCGAGGCGCAGGTCATCCCCCTGCACGGACCGGGCCGGGAGAAGCCGGAGGCGCCGGCGGCCGGGCGGGACCTCCGTGAGCAGGAGGGCGCGCCGGTCGTCGCCTTCCCCGGGGCGGACCAGCCGCCCGCTGCCGACCCCCTTTCGGACGCCGCCCGTTCGGCGCTCGGCTTCATCCGCGACCGGCTGACCGGCGACTACACGGTCGACGAGTTCGGTTTCGACGCCGAGCTGACCGAAGCGGTCTTCCTGCCGCCGCTGCGCGCGCTGTACAAGAAGTGGTTCCGCGTGGACACCCACGGCGTCGAGAACCTGCCGGCGGCCGGTGGCGCGCTGCTCGTGTCGAACCACTCGGGCACCATCCCGCTCGACTCCCTGATGACGGCCGTGGCGGTGCACGACGAGACAGGCGGCCGTCACCTGCGCGGCCTCGGCGCCGACCTCGTCTTCCAGGTGCCGCTGGTCGGGTCGTTCGCCCGCAAGTCCGGCCAGACGCTGGCCTGCCACGCGGACGCGGAACGCCTGCTGCGCAAGGGTGAGCTGGTCGGCGTGTGGCCGGAGGGCTTCAAGGGCGTCGGCAAGCCGTTCGCTTCGCGCTACAAGCTGCAGCGCTTCGGCCGCGGCGGGTTCGTGTCGGCCGCGCTGCGCGCCGGCGTGCCGATCATCCCGGTGTCGGTCATCGGCGCCGAGGAGATCTACCCGAAGCTGGGCGACATCAAGGTGCTGGCCCGCATGCTGGGCCTCCCGTACTTCCCGGTGACGCCGTTCTTCCCGCACTTCGGCCTGCTGGGCGCGCTCCCGCTCCCGACGAAGTGGAGCATCGAGTTCGGCGAGCCGATCCCGACGGACGCCTACGACCCGGACGCGGTCGACGACCCGATGCTGGTGTTCCAGCTGACCGACCAGGTCCGGGAGTCGATCCAGCAGACGCTGTACCGCCGCCTTTCGCAGCGGAAGTCGGTCTTCCGCGGCTGAGCGCCGGCGTCACGCGACCCAGTGCTGGGTCTCTGGCCCACGTGCCGGACCAGGTCGGTGACGGTCCACTCCGGAGCCGCCGGCACGGTTCGAACGACGGCGGCGAGGATCGACACGCTCCCGAAAAGACCGTCCGAACGGACCTCGCGTCAGCGGCGGCGGTAGGCCATCCCCGCCGCCACCGCGCCGGCCAGTGCGCCCGCGCCCAGCACCGATGGCACGCCGATCTTGGCTGCCTTGCGGCCGGTGCGGAAGTCGCGGATCTCCCAGCCGCGGGCCCGGGCCACGTCACGGAGGCCGCCGTCCGGGTTGACCGCCACCGCTGTGCCCACCGCCGAGAGCATCGGGATGTCGTTGGCCGAATCCGAATACGCCGTGCAGCGCTTGAGGTTCAGGCCCTCGCGGGATGCCAACGCCCGCACCGCGTGCGCCTTCGCGCGGCCGTGCAGGAGGTCGCCGACCAGGCGGCCCGTGTACACGCCGTCGCGGGTTTCGGCGACCGTGCCCAGTGCGCCCGTCAGGCCGAGGCGGCGGGAGATGATCGCCGCCAGCTCGATCGGGGTGGCCGTCACCAGCCAGACGCGCTGGCCCGCGTCGAGGTGCATCTGGGCCAACGCGCGCGTGCCGGACCAGATTTTGTCCGCCATCAGCTCGTCGTAGATCTCCTCGCTGATCGACGTCAGCTCGGCCACCGTGCGGCCGGCCACAAAGGACAGTGCGCGCTCGCGGTGGGTCTTGATGTCCTCTTTGTTCTCGCGGCCGCCGAGGCGGAACTTGATCTGGCCCCACACGAACCCGGCCAGGTCCGCCGACGTGAAGAACTTGCGCGCCGCGAGCCCGCGGGCGAAGTAGAAGATCGACGCGCCCATCATCATCGTGTTGTCGACGTCGAAGAACGCGGCCGCGGTGAGGTCCGGCGGGGCGGGCGGTGCGACGGGTCCCGCGGCCACCTGGGCGGCCTCGGCCGACGCCTCCCCCGCGAGCGCGGCGAGCCGTTCGAGCTCCTGACTCTTATCCCTGCCACGCCAAGCTGACACGCACACCGCCTCCACGTTCGCCCAGGTCCCGGCGACCGGGGAAGTCCGGGTCCTTCGCACAGCGTAGCGAGCCGCCCACCGCCCCGGCGCAGGTGTGGCCCGGACCTCAGCCGATGACGATGGGCGGCAGACCCGGCAGCAACGGCGGGATCGAAACCAGCGGCGGCGGGGTGGTCGTCGACGTCACCGGCGGCCGCGGCGACGTCGTCGGCACCTGGCCGTAGACCGGGGGCGGGGTCACCCCGCCGGTCGGCGCGGGGATGCCCGGGGTCGCCGCGGCGTCCGACGGCGGCAGCTGCGTGCCGGTCGGCGTCGGCGAAGTGCTGTCCGACGACGAAGGCGCGACGGACACGGGGGACTGGCTGACGCCGCCGGCCGCCGGAGCGGGCCGCTGCGTGCACTCGCCGGTCGCCGGGAGCGGGCCCAGGTCGTCGGACGTGCCGGTGGTGATCTGGTAGCAGTTCATCCGCGCGACCAGGCCGCTCGTGCGCTCCTGGACCTGGCCGAGCAGATCCCGGACGTTGCCGAACACCGGCGCCGCGTCCGCCGGGAGCGGCTGCGAAGCCAGCCTCGACGCCTGGTTGCGCGCCCACAGCCGGACGTCGGAGAGCGCCTGCGCCCCGCTGCCGTCGCTGGTCGCCACGGCCGACATCTGGGCGACGCCGGCCCGCAGGTCGGCGGCGAAGTCGTCGTAGGCGGTCCGGTAGTCGGCCTCGCTCCCGCCCTGGGCGGCCAGCTCGCCGAGCTCGGTGATCCGGTTGGTGGCGAACTCCAGGTGCTTGCGGGCCTTCTCCTGGTCGCCGAACGTCAGGCCGAGCGTCGTCGACTCCCCGGCGCGCTTGACGCCGTAGAGCGGGTCGCCCGGCAGTGCGGTGCGCGAGAGCACCAGCGACAGCCCGGCGAGGACGAGGAACAGGAAGAGCGCGGCGGCCACCAGGTCGGCGGTCCGCGGCCGCCACCTCCGACGGGGGGTGGTGGCCGCCGCCGTCTCCAGGCGGCCCGCGATCTCCGCGCGGATCCGCTGCCGCGTCTCCAGGTCGGGCGCCCCGGCCGCGCCGAGCTCGCGCAGCGCGCCGACGAGCGCGAGTTCGTCGGCGAACTCGCCGTCCCGGGGAACCGGGGACGGCTCGCAAGCACGCGCGAACCGCTCGCTCTCGGCTCGCTCCCGGGCAAACCTCACGGCGCTGTTCTTCCTCTCGGCCCACGGCCGGTCTGGCACCGGTCTGCGAGGGGTAACGATCCAGAAGCCGTGAGGGTTACCGGTTTGGGCCGACGAACGCAAAAGTTCGCGGGTTCAGCGCAATCCGGTGGGCAGAAGTTGTGCCAATCGGCGTACGGCGCGGTGCTGCAGCGCCTTGATGGCGCCTTCGTTGCGGTTCATGATCTCGGCCGTCTCGGCCACCGAGAGGCCCTGCAGGAACCGCAGGACGATGCATTCCCGCTGGTCTTCGCCCAGTTCCGCGACGCAGCGCAGCAGCTCGGTGCGGGTGGCGCGGCTGATCGCCTCCTGCTCGGGGCCCGCCTGCGCGGTCGCGCCGACGCTGAACGGCGCCGAGCCCGGCTCGGTCACCTCGTCGGTGACCACCTCGAGCTTGAACCGGCTCGACTTCACGTGGTCGAGCACCAGGTTGCGGGCGATGGTGACGAACCAGGCGCCGACGTCACGCCCCTGGTAGGTCACCGACGTGATCCGGCGCAGCGCACGCAGGAACGTCTCGCTGGTGACGTCCTCGGCCAGGTCGCGGTCGCCCAGCCGGAACAGCACGTAGCGGTAGACCACGTCGACGTAGCGGTCGTAGAGCCGGCCGAAGGCGGACGAGTCGCCGTCCTGCGCGGCTCGCACCAGTTCCCACGCCTCGGCCTTCGCCGCCTCGGCGCGCTCGTCGTCGGAGGCCTGCCGGCTCAGCGGTACGGCCGAGGGACGCCCGAAGACGCGCTCGGCGAACATGAAGACGGGCCCGCGGCTCACGGCGGTCGGGACGGTCATCGGGCGGCACCTCCGGCGGCGGCTTCGACCCAGCGGGCCACGGTACCCCCGGAACTCCGGCGAGCAGGGGCCGGCCGGCTCGCGTGCCCCACGACCTCGTGGGCAGGCAAGTTCGTCACGGCGACTCCCTCTCTCCGGTCGCTCCGGTGATCAACAACACCGGTGCGACGCAGTGCAGCATACGTGTTGTTACCGCTAAGTAGGTAGTGGTTCCGGGGTTGCGCAGACGGAACGCTCGCGGTCAGCACCCATGACGTCGCTTCAGATGACAGACTTGCAACGGTTCGGTTCGGGCGAGGAGAGGTGGGCCGCGGGTGAGCGCCGGAACGGAGACGCAATCGGGGGTCGGCGGGCTGCTCACGCGGGCCGCGGCCACGTGGCCGGAGCACCCGGCCGTGCGGGAGACCGGCACCGGGCGCGGCCTGACCTACCGCGAGCTGGCCGCCGCCGCCCAGGTCCAGGCCGGGCTGCTGGCGGAGGCCGGCGTCGGGCCGGGCGACCGGGTCGGGCTGCGGCTGCCGACGTCGGTCGACTTCGCGGTCGCCTTCTTCGGCGCGCTGCGGGCCGGGGCGGTCGTCGTGCCGCTGTCACCGCAGGTGCCGGGGCCCGAACTCGCGAAGCTGCTGGAGCACAGCGGCGCGAAAGTCGTCGTCCAGCGCGACGCGGACGCGGACCTGCCGGCGGGCGTGAGCGGAGTCACGCCGGCGGGTGACCCGGATGGAGTAGTCGAATCCGTCGAATCCGGCCGCTCCGGCGAGGACATCGCGGTCGTCTCGTACACGTCCGGCACCACCGGGCCGCCGCGCGGGGTGATGCTCTCGCACCGGGCGCTGCTGGCGAACCTCGAGCAGATCAGCGGGGTCGAGGGCGTCCTCGAACACGACGACCGCGTGCTGATCACCATCCCGCTCTTCCACGTCTACGGCCTCGGGCCGGGGCTGCTGCAGGCGGTCGCCGCCGGCGCCACCGCGATCCTTTCGGAACGCTTCGAAGCCCAGCGCACGCTGGACGACTGCGCCGAGCACGGCGTCACCTCGATCACCGGCGTCCCGACGATGTACGGCGAGTTCGCCGCCCTCGGCGCCGACGAGCTCCGCCGCGGGCTGGCGACCGTGCGGCGGATGACGTCGGGCGCGGCACCGCTGCACCCGAAGGTGCTGACCGCCATCCGCGAGGCCACCGGCCTCGACGTCTACGAGGGCTACGGCCTCACCGAGTGCGCGCCGGTGGTGACGTCGACGCTGGTCACGGGTTACCCGAAGCCCGGCTCGGTCGGCCGCCCGCTGCCCGGGATCGAGCTGCGGCTGGTGGACAGCGACGGCACCGACCAGGCCGTGCCGCTCGACCCGGACGACGTCGGCGACGTCTTCGAGGCCGTGGGCGAGACCGGGCTGGTGTCGATCCGCGGCGCCAACCTGTTCTCCGGCTACTGGCCGGACGGCGGCCACGGGCCCGACGACAAGGGCTGGTTCCGCACCGGCGACGTCGGCTACCTCGACACCGACGGCGACCTGCACCTGGTCGACCGGGCCAACGACCTGATCATCGTCAACGGCTTCAACGTCTTCCCCCGCGAGGTCGAGGAGGTCATCGGGCAGCTGCCGGAGGTGGCCGAGGCGGCGGTCGTCGGGGTCGTGGACGAGCGCAGCGGCGAAGCGGTGAAGGCGTTCGTCGTGCCGGCGGCCGGGGCGGCGCTGTCCGAGCAGCAGGTCGTCGACCACTGCGCGGCCCACCTGGCCGGGTACAAGGTGCCGCACCTGGTCGAGTTCGCCGAGTCGCTGCCGCACTCGGCCACCGGGAAGCTGCGCCGCCTGCGGCTGCGGTAGGAAGGACGGCATGGCGCACGAAGTGACGGTCATGGGCCGCGACGGCTGCCACCTCTGCGAGGTCGCCGAAGCCGAGGTCGCCCGGATCTGCGGCGAGCTGGGTGTCGCGTGGAAGGCCGAGGACGTCGACACGGACCCGGAGTGGCGCGCGGAGTACGGCGACCGCGTCCCGGTGATCCTGGTCGACGGCGCCGAGCACGGCTACTGGCGCGTCGAAGAGGACCGGCTGCGGCGAGCCCTTCAGCCGTAACACGTCCGTAAGCCGGATCCGGCCGCCGCTTCACGCTCTCGCTCCGAAGATGGAGGCGTGAGCACTCTGCAGGAAGCCCCGCCCGAAGCGCCCCGGCGGCTTTCGCTGCCCGTCGCGACCCTGATCGGGCTCCTCGCGCTGGCCGCGGCCCTCGGCGTGGGCCACCTCGTCGCCGGCTTCGTCGGGTACACCGCGTCGCCGTTCATCGCGGTGGCCAACTACGTGGTCGACCACAGCCCGACCGGCATCGTGAAGTGGGCCGAGCGGACCCTGGGCACCTGGGACAAGCCGGTGCTCAAGCTCGGGCTCGCCGTGGTGCTGGTGCTGTTCGCGCTGCTGGCCGGGCAGCTCTCGCGCCGGACGCCCCGGGCCGGGCAGGTGCTCGTCTTCCTGCTGGGCGCCGCCGGTGTCGCCGCCGTGTTCGTGCGCAGCGACCTCGGGCAGCTCTCCCTCCTCGCGCCGGTCGCCGCCCTGGTCGCCGGTCTGGCCGTCTTCACCCTCCTGCACCGGCTGGCACTTTCACGTGAAAGTGCCCACCAGGGGGCGGCACTTTCACGTGAAAGTGCCCACCAGGGGGCGGCACTTTCACGTGAAGGTGCCGCTTTGGGGGCGTCGAGGCGGAAGTTTTTGCAGGTGGGGGTGGGGGTCGCCGCGGGGTCGGGGCTGGCGGCTGTGGTGGGGCAGGTTGCCGGGACCAGCTCGGACGCCGAGGACTCGCGGGCCGCCGTCGGGCCGCTCGTGCCCGCGCGCACCGCGCCGCCGCTGCCCGCGGACGCCGACTTCGCGAAGCTCGGCTCGCCGCCGTTCCTCACGCCGAACGCGGACTTCTACCGGATCGACACCGCGCTGGTCGTGCCGCAGCTGCGCACCGAAGACTGGAGCCTGCGCATCCACGGGATGGTCGACCGCGAGGTGACGTTCTCCTACGCCGACATCCGCAACCGGCCGCTGGTCGAGCGCCGGGTGACGCTGACGTGTGTGTCCAACGAGGTCGGCGGCCCGCTGATCTCGAACGCGACCTGGCTCGGCGTCGACCTCGCCGACCTGCTGGCCGAAGCCGGCGTGCAGGCGGGCGCGCAGCAGATGTTCGCGACCAGCGTCGACGGCTGGACGTGCGGCACCCCGGCGAACGTTGCCCTCGACCCGGCCCGCGGCGCGATGCTGGCGATCGGGATGAACGGCGAGCCGCTGCCGGTCGAGCACGGCTTCCCGGCCCGGATCGTCATCCCGGGCCTGTACGGCTACGTGTCGGCGACGAAGTGGGTCAAGTCGCTCGAATTCACCCGGTGGACGGACCGGCAGGCGTACTGGCTCAGCCGGGGGTGGGCGGAACAGGCCCCGATCAAGACCGAATCGCGGATCGACACGCCCCGCGGCTTCGCCGGCGTCACCGCGGGAAAGGTCCGCCTGGCCGGCACGGCGTGGGCCCAGCACACCGGCATCGCGAAGGTCGAGGTCCGGCTCGACCAGGGCGCGTGGCGGCCGGCGGTGCTGTCGGCCGAGGTGAGCAAGGACACCTGGCGGATGTGGTGGATCGAGCTCGACGTGCCGAAGGGGACGCACCAGGCGTTCGTCCGGGCGACCGACCAGGACGGCTACACGCAGACGGAGAACCGCGCCGACCCGGTCCCGGACGGTGCGACCGGCTGGCACTCGGTGACGCTCAACGCGAGCTGACGCGGGAACTGCCTTGGCGGGCAAGGATTCTGACGCGGTGTCGTGATCCGCGGGGCCGGCACGCGCCCCCGGAACCGCCTCCGACCTGTGACTTTGTGCGTGCGTTCACAAGTGGTCTACCGTAGGGCCATCGCCCCCGGGCGTCCGGCATCGAACCGGACTCCGAGACCGGGGTCAAGACACAGTTCGGTACGGCCGTGGCGATGGCCGCCGGGTGCACAGCGAGCAGGAGACGACGGCGTGGTGACACAGCGGGGGAGGCGCGACGCGGCGGACTCCCCGGGCCGGGCCCCGCGACGGCCCCGCCGGCCGGCCACGCCGGACGCCGACAACGCCCCGACCGCCGAGATGCCCGCGGTGACCGCCGGTGAGCCGGGCCGCAACGGGGATGCCCCCGAGGCTGTCCGGGCGAAGTCGATTCCCGAGGCCGCGGTCGCGCGGCTCGCCGTCTACCTCCGCGTGTTGTCCGGAATGTCCGAACAGGGCGCGACGACCGTTTCGAGCGAAGAACTGTCGCAGGCCGCTGGGGTCAATTCCGCGAAGCTGCGCAAAGACCTCTCCTACCTGGGCTCCTACGGCACCCGCGGCGTCGGCTACGAGGTGGGCGTGCTGGTCAGCCAGATCGAGCGCATCCTCGGCCTGACCCGGCAGCACAAGGTCGCCGTGGTCGGGATCGGCAACCTGGGCCACGCGCTGGCCAACTACGGCGGCTTCCCGGGGCGCGGGTTCCCGGTCGAGGCCCTGTTCGACCTGGACGCGGACCTGATCGGCGTGCCGGTCGGCGGGCTGCCGGTGTCGCACATGGACGACATCCCCCGGATCTGCGCCGAGCGGGGCATTTCGATCGGCGTGATCGCCACCCCGCCCACCGCCGCGCAATCGGTGTGTGACCGCCTGGTCGCGGGCGGTGTCCAGTGCATCCTCAACTTCGCCCCGGTCGTCCTGCAGGTTCCGCCTCACATTGAGGTCCGGAAAGTGGATTTGGCCGTGGAGCTGCAGATACTCTCGTTCCATGTGGCCCGCCGCGCGGACAGTGAAGCTCCAGCCGCCGGAAATCAGGGCAATTCCGGGTTACCCGGCACGGCGCTCCCGTCCGAAAACGGGAACGGCAGGCGGAACGGCAGGGGTCCGGACGGCGGACGGGAAATGGTGGTGCGCTCATGAGCGTTTTGGCGGTCGGTCTCTCGCACCGGAGTGCGGAGCTGAGCACGCTCGAGCGCGTCGCGATCCCCGCGCCCGAGATCGGCAAGGTCCTCGACGAGCTGCAGCAGGCCGAGCACGTCAGTGAGGTCATGCTCGTCTCGACCTGCAACCGGATCGAGGTCTACGCGGTCGTCGAGACCTTCCACGGCGGCCTCGACGACGTCACCCGCGTGCTGTCCCGCCAGGCCGGGATGGCCCCCGCCGAGCTCTACGACAGCCTGTACGTCCATTACGCCGGTGCCGCGGTCGAGCACCTGTTCTCGGTCACGTCGGGCCTGGACTCGATGGTCGTCGGCGAGACGCAGATCCTCGGCCAGATCCGCTCCTCCTACGCCACCGCCCGCGAGGCCGGCACGGTCGGCCGCACGCTGCACGAGCTGATCCAGACCACGCTGCGCGTCGGCAAGCGCGTGCACACCGAGACGGGGCTCGACCAGCTCGGCGCGTCGGTCGTGTCCGAGGCGCTCGCCGCGGCCGGGGACGTCACCGGCCGGCACGCCGTCATCGTCGGCGCCGGCTCGATGGGCGCGCTGAGCGCGTCGCAGCTGCGCAAGGCCGGGATCGGCGAGATCACCGTGGCCAACCGCACCGACGCCCGCGCCCGCCGGCTCGCCGCGAACGTCACCGAGCAGGGCGTGCCGGCCCGCGCGGTCCCGCTGTCCGGGGTCGCCGGCGCGGTGCGGGACGCCGACATCGTGATCTGCTGCACCGGCGCGCAGGACGCCGTCTTCACTCCGGAGCACGTGCTGCCCCGAGGCGGCCGCGCGCTGGTCGTCTGCGACCTGGGCCTGCCCCGGGACGTCGACCCGGCGGTCGGGGGGCTGGCGGACGTCCGGGTCGTCGACCTGGCCACCATCCAGCGCCGGATGCGCGAAGCCGGCACGCCGACCACCGAGCGCCAGACCGCCAAGGCCACCGGGATCGTCCTCGACGAGGTGCGCGACTACCTCGCCGGGCAGCGCAGCGCCGAGGTGACGCCGACGGTGACCGCGCTACGCCGCCGCGCGGCCGAGGTCGTCGACGCCGAGCTGCTGCGGCTGGACAACCGCCTGCCCGACCTGGACGGCGCCGTCCGCGAGGAGGTCGGCCGCACGGTCCGCCGGGTGGTCGACAAGCTGCTGCACGCGCCGACGGTGCGCGTCAAGCAGCTGGCCGCCGAGACGGCCGAGACCGACTACGCGAACGCGTTGCGCGAACTGTTCTGCCTCGACCCGCAGGCGCCCGCCGCGGTGGCGAGCCCGAAGCCCCCCTCAGAGAAGAAGTAGTGGTGACCAGAGTCATTCGCATGGGCACGCGCGGTTCGAAGCTCGCGCTCACCCAGACCGGGACCGTCGCCGACGCCCTGCGCGCCACCGGCGTCGAGGTCGAGATCGTCAAGGTGACCACGCCCGGCGACAAGTCCCTGGCGCCGATCGCGACGATCGGCGTCGGCGTGTTCACCTCCGCGCTGCGCGAAGCCTTGCTACGCAACGAGGTCGACGTCATCGTCCACTCCTACAAGGACCTGCCGACGGCGCCGGAACCCGGCATCACGCTGGCCGCCGTGCCGCTGCGCGAGGACCCGCGGGACGCGTTGATCGCGCGTGACGGGCTCACGCTGGGTGAGCTGCCGCCGGGTTCGACGGTGGGCACGGGGGCCGCGCGGCGCACCGCGCAGCTGCGCGCACTGGGTCTCGGTTTGGAAATCGTGCCGATCCGCGGCAATATCGACACCCGCATGCGCAAGGTGACCGACGGCGAGCTCGATGCCGTGGTGCTCGCGCGTGCCGGACTGGCCAGGGTCGGACTGGTCGAGGCGATCACCGAGACCCTCGACCCGATCCAGATGCTGCCGGCGCCCGCCCAGGGCGCGCTGGCGGTGGAGTGCCGGACCGCCGACGTGGACCTCGAGCAGCTGCTCCGGTCCACTTTGGACGACGAGGGCACGCGGGCCGCGGTGACGGCCGAGCGGGCCCTGCTGGCCGCGCTCGAGGCGGGGTGCAGCGCGCCGGTGGGTGCGCTCGCCGAGATCGTCGAAGATCTCGACGCCGACGGCAAGGTCGTGGAACGGATCTCGCTGCGCGGCACCGCCGCTGCGGAGGGCGAAAACGGTGCGGTGGACATGGTCCGGGCCTCCGCGCTGGCCGACAAGGACCAGGCCGCCCAGCTGGGCAAGGACCTGGCCGCCGAGCTGCTGGACCTGGGAGCCGGAGCCTTCTCCGGCCCTGCCCGATAGCGCTCTCGCGAGCGCTTTCGAAGCTGTAGCTCTGAAAAGAGTGCTTCGAAAAGACATTCATAGGAGACCTGCGGCCATGCGATCCGGCACGGCCGCCGCAAGAGGAGAAACGCACAGATGACCCCCGCGCGAAAGACCACCGGGCGCGTAGCGTTCGTGGGCTCCGGCCCCGGCGACGCCGGCCTGCTCACGGTCCGTGCCCAGGAGCTGCTGACCAAGGCCGAGGTCGTGGTGACCGACCCCGACGTGCCGCAGGCCGTGCTGGCCATGGCCGCCGAGGGCGCCGAGGTCCGGCCCGCCGTCGGCGAGGCCGCCGAGGTCGCCAAGGACCTGACCACCGAGGCCAAGGCCGGCCGGCTGGTGCTGCGCCTGGTCGCGGGCGACCCGCTGACCACCCCGGCCGTGGTGGCCGAGGTCCAGGCGGTCGCGCGCACGAGCGCCGTGTTCGACGTCATCCCGGGTGTCTCCCCGGCCGCGGCCGTCCCGGCGTACGCGGGCGTCGCGCTGGGCGGCACGCACACCGAGGTCGACGTCCGCGGCGACGTCGACTGGGCGGCCCTGGCCGCCGCGCCCGGCCCGCTGGTGCTGCACGCGTCGTCGGCGCACCTGGCCGAGGCCGCGTCGGCGCTGACCGGCAACGGCGTCCCGGCGTCGACCCCGGTCGCGGTGACCGCGAACGGCACGATCAACACCCAGCGCACCCTCGACACCACGCTCGAGAAGCTGGCCAACGACGCCGGCGAGCTCGTCGGGCCGCTGATCGTCACGATCGGCCAGGCCGCCGGGCACCGCTCGAAGCTGTCGTGGTGGGAGTCGCGCGCGCTGTACGGCTGGAAGGTCCTGGTGCCGCGCACCAAGGAGCAGGCCGGCGAGATGGCCGAGCGCCTGCGCGGCCACGGCGCGACGTCGCACGAGGTGCCGACCATCTCGGTCGAGCCGCCCCGCAGCCCGGCGCAGATGGAGCGCTCGGTCAAGGGCCTGGTCGACGGCCGCTACCAGTGGATCGTGTTCACCTCGACCAACGCGGTCCGCGCGGTGTGGGAGAAGTTCGAGGAGTTCGGGCTCGACGCTCGCGCGTTCTCCGGCGTGAAGATCGCCTGTGTGGGTGAATCGACCGCGGCGAAGGTGCGCTCGTTCGGCATCATCCCGGAGCTGGTCCCGTCGGGCGAGCAGTCGTCGGAAGGCCTGCTGGCCGAGTTCCCGCCGTACGACGACGTGCTGGACCCGGTCGACCGCGTGCTGCTGCCGCGGGCGGACATCGCCACCGAGACGCTGTCGGCCGGCCTGCGCGAGCGCGGCTGGGAGATCGACGACGTGACGGCGTACCGGACGGTCCGGGCGGCGCCGCCGCCCGCCGAGACCCGCGAGATGATCAAGACCGGCGGCTTCGACGCGGTCTGCTTCACCTCGTCCTCGACCGTGCGGAACCTGGTCGGCATCGCCGGCAAGCCGCACACCCGCACGCTGGTCGCGTGCATCGGCCCGAAGACGGCCGAAACGGCGGTGGAGTTCGGCCTCCGGGTCGACGTCCAGCCGGAGAAGGCGGACGTCCCGCACCTGGTGGACGCCCTGGCCGAGCACGCCGCCCGGCTGCGCGCGGAGGGTGCGCTGCCGCCGCCGCGCAAGGCGAAGCGGGCTCGCCGCTCCTGAGTCCCAAGCGCCTCAATGTGGCGTTCGGTGCGTTGGATGCACCGAACGCCACGTTGGGTGCGTTGGATGCACCGAACGCCACATTGGGTGCGTTGGACGCACCCAACGCCACATTGGGGGGCTTTGGGGCCGCAGGTGGGGCAGGCCGCTTGGCGGTCGCCAATGCCGTGAGCACCCTTGCGGAACCCCGGCGATCAGCGCCGGAGTAACTTGGTAAGGGTGTTCCCCGAGCATCGTCCCCGCAGGCTTCGCACCACCCCGGCCATGCGCAGGCTGGTGGGCGAAACGACGCTGCGGCCACGCCAGCTGATCCTCCCCATGTTCGTCGCCGAAGGCATCGACGTGCCGCGGCCGATCTCGAGCATGCCCGGCGTCGTGCAGCACACCCGTGACACGCTGCGGAAGGCCGCCGTCGATGCGGTCAACGCCGGCGTCGGCGGGCTGATGCTGTTCGGCATCCCCAAAACCCGGGACGCCGAGGGGTCCGGCGCGGTCGACGAGAAGGGCATCCTCAACGTCGCCCTGCGCGACCTGCGCCACGAGCTCGGTGACGCCACCGTGCTGATGGCCGACACGTGCCTCGACGAGTTCACCGACCACGGCCACTGCGGCGTCCTCGACGCCGACGGCGCGGTCGACAACGACGCCACCCTGCGGATCTACGCGCAGATGGCGATCGCGCAGGTCGAAGCCGGGGCGCACGTGCTCGGGCCGTCCGGGATGATGGACGGCCAGATCGGCGTCATCCGCCGGGCGCTCGACGAGGTCGGGCACAAGGACGCGGCGATCCTCGCGTACGCCGCGAAGTACGCCAGCGCGTTCTACGGCCCCTTCCGCGAGGCCGTCGACTCGCAGCTCAAGGGCGACCGCAAGACCTACCAGCAGGACCCGGGCAACGCCCGCGAGGCGCTGCGCGAGATCGAGCTGGACCTCGCCGAGGGCGCGGACATGGTGATGGTCAAGCCCGCGCTGTCCTACCTCGACGTCATCAAGGCCGCGGCGGACATCTCGCCGGTGCCGGTGGCGGCGTACAACATCTCGGGCGAGTACGCGATGGTCGAAGCCGCCGCGGCGAACGGCTGGCTGGACCGCGAGCGGACCATCCTCGAGGTGCTCACGTCGATCCGCCGCGCGGGCGCCGACATGATCCTCACCTACTGGGCCGCCGAAGCCGCTGCCTGGCTGGATTGACCCGTTAGAGTCCTCGCGTGGAAGACAACGAAGACCTCACCGGTCTGACCGACGACGAACGGCGCAAGCTCGGCCGGTCACCCGATCCGGTCCTGCCCGGGGCGAAGGCCGCAAAGGCCAAGCCGCCGCGTCCGGTGACGGTGTCGTTCTGGCTGTGGCTGGCCGGCGGGGTGCTGCTGATCCTCGGGTACGTCCAGCTGATGGCGGGCAAGTCCGCGGTCATCGACCGGTACGTCAAGGGCACCACCAACCCGAAGATCTCGCCGCAGATGATCGCCGACGGCGTCACCGCGATGCTGTGGTACCTGCTGGTCGGGTCGGCCGTGTTCACCCTGCTGTTCCTGCTCTTCGCGTACAAGGCCCGCGAAGGCACCCGCTCGGCCCGGACGGTGCTCACCGTCCTGCCGATCGTGATGGTGCTGCTGATCTTCACGTTCGCGCCGGTGCTGACCTACCTGACGCTGGTCGCGGTGCTGCTGTTCGTCATCGCGCTGGTGCTGCTGTACCTGCCGTCGGTGGCGGGCTACTTCCCCAAGGTCGGCAAGAAGCTGTGAGGCTCTACGCCGAGTCCGGCGTGAGCTGGGCGGCGATCGGCTGGGGCCCGGTGTTCGCCCTGGTGGGCGCGCTCGCGGAACTCGTCACGGGCGGCCCGGTGCACGTCGTGGGCTGGCTGCTGGTCGGGCTCGGGCTGTGCGTGATCACGATGCCGTGGGTGTACGCGCGGCGCCGGTTCCTCTCGCTGGAGGTGACGACCGAACAGCTGCGCCAGGGCCGCGAGAAGCTCCCGGCGGCGGAGATCGCGTCGGTGACGGACGTCGGAACGCCGGTGGGCGCGCGGGTCCTCGGCGGCGGCTGGTCGGTGCCGCGCAAGTACGACTCGCTGCCGGTGCAGCTGGCCGACGGCACGGTCGTGCTGGCGTGGGCGAGGGACGTCGAGGCCCTGCAGGACGCGCTGGACCGGCTCGTCCGGGCGACGCCGCGTGAGGCATGAGAAAATCGGTGGCGTGATCGACCTTCCGCAGCCCACCGGGGCCGAGCTCTGGCCGCCGGAAGAACCCGGCTCGCGCGCGCGGCTGCACAAGCCGTGGCGGACGCTGGTTGCCGTCGTGGAGGTTCTGCTCGCCGTGCTGGCCGGGTGGGGCGCCTACGCCTGCTGGCACAGCAGCGTCGCCACCGTTGTCACGCGGACCGATGACGGGGCCGTGCTCGAGTCGCACCGGTACTTCGGCGGGCTGCTCGCCGCCGCCATCGGGCTCGGGACCGTGGCCGCGTTGCTGCTGGTCGACGCGGTGCGTCAGCTGTCGCTCGCGATCCGTGCGCGGGGCCGCAAGGCCAAGGGCTGATACACAGCCGGCGCACAGGTAACCAACAGTCAATTGCTAACGAGCGGCACCAAAGTTGCCGCATGACGCGCGTGCGTGCCTCGAAGGCATGGGTGATCAACGGTGCTCTGGTCGTACTGCTGGCCGGGGCGGGGTTCGGGATATACCAGGCGTTCAGCCCGGCACCGAGCTCGGCGCAGGCCCAGAGCCGCAGCACGCCGGTCCGCCGGGCGACGGTCACCGAGACCGTCTCCGCGGCCGGCACCCTCGCCAGCAGCTACACCGGCGCGGCCAGTTTCACGACCGCCGGCAAGGTCACCTCGATCGACGTGAAGGTCGGTGACGTCGTCAGCGCCGGGCAGAAGCTCGCCACCGTCGACAGCACCCAGGCGGCCAAACAGCTCCAGGTCGCGAAGGCGAACCTCGCCGTCGCGCAGGACAGCCTCGACACCGCCGAAACGGCCGAGAACACCCCGGCCACCGGGCAGAACGCCCAGAACAACGCGGCGAACAACGTCACCTCGGCGCAGGCGAAGCTCGACCAGGCCCAGCTCGACGTACAGACCGCGCAGCAGGCGCTCGACAACACCACGCTGTACGCGCCGGGTGCCGGCACGGTCACCGCGATCAACGGCACGGTCGGGCAGCAGTCCTCGAGCGGCTCGTCCGCCACCTCCCAGACGTCGAGCGGCAGCGGCCAGGGCGGCCAGGGCGCGGGGAATTCCGGAGCCGCTGCGGCCAGCAGCAGTAGCAGCTCCGGCAGCGGGTTCATCACCATCACGAACATGACCGGCCTGGTCGTCAACACCTCGGTCGCCGAGATCGACGTCAGCAAGGTCAAGACCGGCCAGAAGGCCACGGTGACGCTGAACGCGCTGCCGGACAAGCCGGTCCAGGCCACCGTGTCGAGCATCAACCTGACCCCGACCACGAGCGGCAGCGTCGTCTCCTACGGCGCACAGCTGGCGCTGACCAGCCCGCCGGACGGGCTGCGGCCCGGCCAGTCGGCGAGCGTCGTGATCACGGTCGCCGAGGCGGACAACGCGCTGAGCGTGCCGGCCGCGGCGGTGCAGAGCGCGGGCGGCACCAACCTCGTCACCGTGCAGGAGAACGGCCGGAACGTCACGCGCCAGGTGCAGGTCGGCCTGCGCGGCGAGTCGACGGTCCAGATCACCTCCGGGCTCACCGAGGGCGAGAACGTCGTGCTCACCGGGACGGCCACGACCGGCACCACCGGCGGGACCGGCCGCACGGGCGGCACCGGCGGGTTCCCTGGCGGGGGCACCGGCGGGTTCCCGGGCGGCGGCCAGCGCGGCACGGGCACCGGCACCGGCGGCGGCTTCGGCGGGCGCGGATGAACCCGGTGATCGCGGTCTCCGGGCTGCGCAAGACCTACGGCGCCGGCGAGACGGCGGTGCACGCGCTGCGCGGCGTCGACCTCGCCGTGTGGCCCGGCGAGTACGTGGCGATCATGGGTGCGTCCGGCTCGGGGAAGTCGACGCTGCTGAACATGCTCGGCTGCCTGGACGTGCCGACGTCCGGCCAGTACCTGCTGGACGGGTTCGGGGTCGCGAAGCTGAACGAACGGCAGCTGGCGTTGCTGCGCAACCGGAAGATCGGCTTCATCTTCCAGTCGTTCAACCTGGTGCCCCGGACGTCCGCCTTGTCCAATGTGGAGCTTCCACTGGTCTATAGTGGACTTAGGCGGTCGGAGCGGCGGCGGCGCGCGCTCGCGGCCCTGGAGATGGTGGGGCTGTCCGACCGGGCCAAGCACCTGCCCAGCGAGCTGTCCGGCGGCCAGATCCAGCGCGTCGCGGTGGCGCGGGCGCTGGTCACCGGGCCGGCGATGCTGCTGGCCGACGAACCGACCGGCAACCTCGACCGCCGTAGCACCGAGGACGTCCTCGGCGTGTTCGACCGGCTCAACGCCCTCGGCCGCACCATCGTCGTCATCACGCACGAGGACGAGGTCGCCCAGCACGCGCACCGCGTGGTGCGGGTGGACGACGGCCTGATCGTCTCGGACGAAGTGACACGCGCGGTGGGGGCGGTCTCGTGAACCTCCTCGAAATCCTGCGCTTCGCCGTCCGCGGCCTGACGGCGAACAAGCTGCGCTCGGCGCTCACCACGCTCGGCATCACCATCGGCGTCGCCGCGGTGATCCTGCTGGTCGCGGTGGGCAACGGCGCGTCGGCGGCCATCGCGGCCAGCATCCAGGGCCTCGGCACCAACGTCGTCAACGTCTCCCCGGCGCGCGGCGGCGGGCAGGGCGCGTCGGCGCGGCCGCTGACCGTCCAGGACGCGCACGCGCTCGTCGACCCCGTCGGCGCCCCGGACGTCAAGGCCGCGTCGCCGGTGGTCAACACGACGGCGACCGCGACCTACGGGCAGACGTCGTACGACATCTCCAGCGT
Organism: Amycolatopsis sp. CA-128772; assembly: GCF_002904295.1. Lineage (GTDB taxonomy): Bacteria > Actinomycetota > Actinomycetes > Mycobacteriales > Pseudonocardiaceae > Amycolatopsis. The sequence goes on along the minus strand of NZ_PPHG01000069.1, from coordinate 136,916 downwards.
CGCCGGCACCGAACCGGCGTACTTCACCACGACCAACCGCGAACTCGCCCAGGGGCAGCTGTTCACCAGCGAGGACGTCACGGCCGCGCGGAAGGTCGTCGTGCTCGGCCCGACGACCGCGGAGTCGATCTTCGGCACCGCCGACCCGGTGGGCAGGAACGTGCTGCTCAACAGCATCCAGTTCACCGTGATCGGGGTGCTCCAGGCCAAGGGCAGCACCGGCCTGCAGAACGCCGACGACGTCGCCATCGCGCCGATTTCGGCCGTGCAGAACTCGCTGGCCGGGTACGGCAACCTCAGCCAGATCGCCGTCCAGGCCACCAGCGCCGACTCCGTCTCGCTGGCCCAGTCCGAGATCACCGCGATCCTCAACGCCCGCCACGGCATCCGGCTCGGCGGCACCCCGGACTACCAGATCCAGAACTCCGAGCAGCTGCTCGCGACCCGCACGTCGGCGACCGAGACGTTCACCGTGCTGCTGGGCGCGGTCGCGGCCATCTCCCTGCTGGTCGGCGGGATCGGCGTCACGAACATCATGCTGGTCACGGTGACCGAGCGGATCCGCGAAATCGGCATCCGCAAGGCCATCGGCGCCCCGCGCTCGGCCATCCTCGGCCAGTTCCTCGCCGAGGCGACCATGCTCAGCCTGTTCGGCGGGCTGCTCGGCGTCGCGATCGGGGTGATCGGCAGCCGGTTCACCATCTCCGGGATCAAACCCGTCGTGGTGCCGTCCTCGATCCTGCTCGCCTTCGCGGTATCCGCCCTGATCGGGTTGTTCTTCGGCAGCTTCCCGGCGAACCGGGCCGCCAAGCTGAGGCCCATCGACGCCCTGCGTCACGAATAAGGAGTCCTGATGTCTTCGTCCACCGAACCGGCACTTTCACGTGAAAGTGCCGCCGCGGAGGAGATCGTGGCCAGCCCGGCTGTCGATGGCGACCTGAATGCCGAGATGCGCCGGGCCGCGAAGCCGTTTTCGCGCACCACGGTGGTGCTCGCCGGGCTCGTCGTGCTCGCGATCGCGTTCGGCGGTGGTGCCTGGACGCACGCGGCGTTCGGCTCCGCCACCTCGACGCCCACGCGTCCGGCGGGCGGGAACCAAGGTGGCCAGCAGGCGGGCGCCGGGCAGCAGGGCGGCGGGTTCCGCGGCGGCCGCGGCACCACCGGCACGGTCGACCGCGTCGAGGGCACCACCGTCTACGTGAAGACCGCGCAGGGCACCGACGTCAAGGTGTCCACATCGGACTCGACTACGGTCGGGGTCACCCAGCCGGGCAAGCTGGCCGACCTCAAGCCGGGGGCGGCCGTGGTCGTCCAGGGCCAGGCCGGCGAAGACGGCACGGTGACCGCGCAGGCCATCACGCAGCAGGCCGCGCGCTAGTTGAGCACCACGATCGCGGTGTTGAGGGCCGTCGCGTACAGGATCCAGCCCAGGTAGGGCACCAGGAGCGCGGCGGCGGCCTTCGACCGGCGGCCGAAGAGGACGATCGTCACGACCACGGTGACGTCCAGCAGCACGATGTCGGCCAGCGCGAGCCCGGCCGCGCCGCCCTCGAAGAACAGCGGCGTCCAGAGCAGGTTGAACAGCAGGCCGACGCCGTAGGCGGCGAACCCGCGGGTCTCGCCGTCGGTCCGCCAGTACAGCCACCCGGCCACCGCGATCATGACGTACAACACGGTCCACACCGGACCGAACAGCGACGCGGGCGGCGCCCACGGCGGCTGCTCCAGCCGCGCGTAGACGTCCTTCGCCGACGCCGCGGCCAGGCCGGCGACCACGGCCACCACGGCGACGACGCCCAGGAACCCGGCCAGCATGAGCCACGGGTTGCGGTGCGGCACGCGTTCGGTCACCGGCTGTTCCCCTCCCGGGCGGCGTCCGGCCATCCTAGGCGGGTTTGGGACACTGGAGGGGTGAGCACTGGAACCGAGCAGTCCAAAGCATGGTTCGACCGCGCGAAGACGGCCATCCCGGGCGGGGTGAACTCGCCGGTCCGGGCGTTCAACTCGGTCGGCGGCACCCCGCGGTTCATGGTCCGCGGCGAGGGCCCGCACCTGTGGGACGCCGACGGCAACCGCTACGTCGACCTGGTGTCGTCCTGGGGTCCGATGATCCTGGGCCACGCGCACCCGGCGGTCGTCGAGGCGGCGCGCGCGGCGGCGACGTCCGGGCTCTCGTTCGGCACGCCGACGATCGGCGAGGTCGAGCTGGCCGAGGAGATCATCGGCCGGGTCGGGCCGGTCGAGCGGGTGCGCCTGGTCAACTCGGGCACCGAAGCCACGATGAGCGCGATCCGGCTGGCCCGGGGGTTCACCGGCCGGACGAAGATCGTGAAGTTCGCCGGGTGTTACCACGGTCACGTCGACGCGCTGCTCGCCCAGGCCGGCTCCGGCGTCGCGACGCTCGGGCTGCCGACGTCGCCGGGTGTCACCGGCGCCCAGGCCGCGGACACGCTGGTGCTGCCCTACAACGACCTCGACGCGGTCCGCCAGTCCTTTGTGGACAATCCGGGCGAGATCGCCGCGGTGATCACCGAGGCGGCGGCCGGCAACATGGGCGCGGTCGCCCCGGCCGACGGCTTCAACGCGGGCCTGCGTGAGCTCGCCCACGAGCACGGCGCGCTGCTGATCATGGACGAGGTGATGACCGGCTTCCGCGTCTCGCACGCGGGCTGGTTCGGCCTCGAAGGCGTGGCCGGCGACCTCTACACGTTCGGCAAGGTGATGTCCGGCGGCCTGCCGGCGGCGGCCTTCGGCGGCCGCGCCGACGTGATGGCCAAGCTCGCCCCGGGCGGGCCGGTCTACCAGGCCGGGACGCTCTCCGGGAACCCCGTCGCGGTGGCCACGGGCCTCGCGACGCTGCGCGCGGCCGACCACGCCGTGTACGCGGCGCTCGACGCCAACGCGAAGCGCCTCGGCAACCTCTTCCGCGCGGCTCTGGGCGAAGCGGGGGTTGCGCACAACGTCCAGTACGCGGGCAACCTGGTGAGCGTGTTCTTCGGGGAGACGCCGGTCCGCGACTACGCCGGCGCACAGGCGTCCGAGACGTGGCGCTTCCCGCCGTTCTTCCACGCGTTGCTCGACGGAGGCGTGTACGCGCCGCCGAGCGCGTACGAGGCTTGGTTCGTCAACGCGGCGATGGACGACGAAGCGTTCTCGGTGATCGAAGCGGCTTTGCCCGCGGCGGCGCGCGCGGCGGCTGGGGCCGTCCAGTGACCACCGTCGTCCACATGCTGCGTCACGGCGAAGTGCACAACCCGACGAAGATCCTCTACGGCCGCCTGCCCGGTTACCGGCTCTCGGAGCGCGGGCAGCGGCAGGCGCTGACCGTCGCGGAGGCCGTTGCCGGCCACGACCTGGTGCACGTCGTGGCGTCGCCGCTGCAGCGCGCGCAGGAGACGGCGGCCCCGATCGCCGCCGCCCACCGGCTCGACATCGCGACCGACGAGGGCCTGATCGAAGCGGGCAACCAGTTCGAGGGCCTGCACGTGGCGGTCGGCGACGGCGCGCTGCGGGAGCCCCGCCACTGGCCGAAGCTGGTCAACCCGTTCAAGCCGTCGTGGGGCGAGCCCTACATCGAGATCGCGCACCGGATGCTCGGCGCGGTCCACCGCGCCCGCGAGGCGGCGGAGGGGCACGAGGCGCTGTGCGTGTCGCACCAGCTGCCGATCTGGACGCTGCGGCGGTTCCTCGAGGGCAAGCGCCTGTGGCACGACCCGCGGCGCCGCCAGTGCTCACTGGCGTCGCTGACGTCCCTGGTGTTCGACGGCGACGAGCTGCGCGAGATCGTCTACAGCGAGCCGGCGGGCTCCACGGACCCGAAGGTGACCGGGGCATGAGGTCTTTCGGGGCGCTGCTCGCGGTGGTGGCGCTGGCGCTCGCGGGCTGCAGCGCGGGCAAGGACGCGGTGGTGCAGGGGAGCAGCTTCAGCTTCGTCTCCCCGGGCGGCAAGATCGACATCACGTACGACGCCGCGGACCGCCAGACGGCCCCGGTCCTGGCCGGCGAGGACCTGATGAACGAGGGCAAGCAGCTCTCGCTGGCGGACTTCCCGGGCCGGGTCGTGGTGCTCAACCTGTGGGGCCAGTGGTGCGGCCCGTGCCGCACGGAGGTCCCGGAGCTGGAGACGGTGGCCAAGCAGGGCACCCAGGTGGTGGGCATCGACGTCCGCGACCCGGCCCGCGAGGTGGCCCAGGACTTCGTCCGCGACCGGAAGCTGACGTACCCGTCGATCTACGACCCGGACGGCCGGGTCCTGCTCAAGCTGAGCGGCTACCCGCGGAACATCATCCCGTCGACGATCGTCCTGGACAAGCAGCACCGCGTGGCGGCGGTGTTCCTGCGGCCGGTGCTGGCCCAGGACCTGCTGCCGGTGGTCCAGCGGCTGGCCGCGGAAGGCTGAGTCCCGTCCGCATGGCGACCGAGGAAGTGCTGCAGGACGAACCGCACCGGCGGGTCGTCCGCGTCGGCGACACGGTCCGCCGTCCGGTGCACCCGTGGACACCCGCGGTCCACGCGCTGCTCCGGCACCTGGCGGACGTCGGCTTTCCCGCCGCGCCCCGGGTGCTGGGCATCGACGACGAAGGCCGCGAGGTGCTGAGCTACCTGCCGGGCGAGTCCGGCCCGGACGGCTGGGCGAAGGTGGTCGGCGACGCCGGCCTCACCGCGTTCGCGCGGCTCCTGCGGGACTACCACGACGCGGTGGCCGGCTTCCGGCCGGCCGCGGACCTCACCTGGTTCACCGGGACCGGGACCGGGACCGGAGAGGTGGTCTGCCACGGCGATTTCGGTCCGTGGAACGTCGTCTGGCAGGACGAGCGGCCGGTCGGGATCCTGGACTGGGACTACGCCCGGCCCGGCGCCCGGCTCCACGACGTCGCCTACGCGCTGGAGTACGTCGCACCCTTCCGGGACGACGCCGAATGCCTGCGCAGCCTCCGTTATCCGGCACCGCCCGACCGGCGTCGCCGCCTCGAGCTGTTCGCGGAGGCATACGGCCTCGCGTCCGCGGCGGGACTGGCCGACGCCGTGATCGACGTCCAGGAGGCCGGGACGGAGGAGGTCCGGCAGGCGGCGCGGCAGGGCCACCAGCCGCAGGTCCGGTGGGTGGCGGAGGGCTACCTCGACGAGCTGGCGGCCCGGTCCGCGTGGAGCCGGGCCCACCGGCAGCTGTTCGGAGACTGACCGGGACCAAGGTCCTGAACTGCTGTGACCGAGGTCCTGTGAACCGGCCCCGGCGTTCTCACCGGGACCTCACTGCCTACCCTCAACGGAGTGAACTCCGTGACCGAGCTGGCGATCTCCGGACCGCTGCTGCTCGCGGCCGGAGTTGCCCTGCTGGCCGGGGCGGTCTCCTTCGCCTCGCCGTGCGTCGTGCCGCTCGTGCCCGGGTACCTCGCCTACCTCGCCGCGCTCGTCGGGGCCGATGCTCCCGCCGTCAAAGCCGACGAAGAGCGCAAGCAAGGCCGGTGGGCCGTCGTCGGGGCCGCTCTGCTCTTCGTCCTCGGGTTCACCGTCGTCTTCGTCGCCACCCTCGGCACGCTCGTCTGGCTCGCCGACACGCTCGTGCTCAACCAGAACCTGCTGCAGCGCCTCGGCGGCGTGCTGACCATCGCCATGGCCCTGGTCTTCCTCGGCTGGATCCCCGGCCTGCAGCGCGAGGTCCGCTCGCACCACGTGCCGCGCGGCGGGATCTGGAGCGCTCCGCTGCTCGGTGCCATCTTCGGGCTCGGGTGGACGCCGTGCATCGGCCCCACCCTCTCCGCCGTCATGACGCTGGCCAGCGCCACCGGTGGTGCCGAGGCCCGCGGGTACCTGCTGATCGCCGTCTACTGCCTCGGGCTCGGCGTGCCGTTCCTGCTCATCGCGCTCGGCGCCCGCTGGGCCGTGCGGGCCACCGACTGGGTCCGCCGGCACGGCCGGCAGGTGCAGGTCTTCGGCGGCGTGCTGCTGCTGGCCGTCGGCGTCCTGCTGGTCACCGGCGTCTGGGGGGATCTGATGGGCTGGCTCCGCAACGAGCTCACGGGCAGCCTGGAGCTGCCGCTGTGACGACCACGGAAGCCCCGCCCAAGACTCCGCCGGGGCCCACACCCGCGAAGCGCTCGCTCGCCTTCCTGCGCAACACCTGGCGCGGCCTGACGTCGATGCGCACCGCGCTCGTCCTGCTGTTCCTGCTCGCGCTCGCCGCGCTGCCGGGGGCGCTCCTGCCGCAGCGGAAGCTCAACGCGCCCAAGGTCGGCGAATACATCGCCGCGCACGGCTGGTGGGGGACGCTGCTCGACAAGCTCGAGTTCTACGACGTCTACTCCAGCATCTGGTTCTCCGCCATCTACCTGCTGCTGATGGTCTCGCTCGTGGGCTGCCTGACCCCGCGCAGCTTCGAGTACGTCAAGGCGATGCGGGCCAAGCCCGTGCTGACCCCGCGCAACCTGGCCCGGATGCCGCACTACCGGCTCGGCCGGGGCAAGACCGAGGTCGCCCCCGAGGTCGCCGCCGTCCACAAGCAGCTCTCCGGGTGGCGCCGGGTCGAGCGCGAAGAGGCCGGCGGCGTCCGGACGATCTCCGCCGAGCGCGGCTTCCTGCGCGAGACCGGCAACCTGCTCTTCCACTTCAGCATGCTCGGCCTGATCGTCTTCTTCGCCCTCGGCAAGCTCTACAGCTACGAGGGCCAGGTCATCGTCCAGGCCGACGGCGACAGCTTCTGCAACGCCGGCATCTACAACTACGACTCCTTCAACGCCGGCCTGCGCGTCGACGGCACCGACCTCAACCCGTTCTGCGTGAAGGTCGACGACTTCACCGCGCGCTACACCGCGTCCGGCCAGCCCGACTACTACCACTCGAACATCCGGTACCAGTCCGGTGCGGACCTGGACACGAACACCTGGCGCCCGTACGGCCTCGAGGTCAACTCGCCGCTGCGCACCGCCGGCGACCGCGTCTACCTGCTCGGGCACGGCTACTCGCCGAAGTTCACCGTCACCTTCCCGGACGGCACCCAGCGCACCCAGAACACCCAGTGGCGCACCGTCGACCCGGGCACCATGCTCGCCGAGGGCGCGACCAAGTTCGACCAGCCCGGCATCACCGACGAGGTCCAGCGGCGGACCCGGCAGCTGGCCATCACCGGCCTGTTCGCTCCGACCGCGTTCCTGCACGGCAGCGTCCTGACGTCGTCGGCGCCCGAGGCGAACGACCCGGCCGTCGCCGTCGACGTCCTGCGCGGTGACCTCGGCCTCGACGCCGGGCGCGGCCAGTCCGTCTTCGAGGTCGACCAGTCGCTCGTGGACGACGGCCGGTTGAAGAAGGTCGCCCGGCAGAACCTGAAGGTCGGCGAGGAGCTCAAGCTCGACGACGGCACGAAGGTCCGCTTCGACGGCGTCGGCCAGTGGGTCTCGCTGCAGGTTTCCCACGACCCGACGCAGGGGTTCGTGCTCGGCTTCGCCATCGCGATGTTCGTCGGGCTCGGCGCGTCCCTGCTGGTCAAGCGGCGCCGGCTGTGGGTGCGGGTGAAACCGGGGACCGAAGACCAGCCGGGTACCGTGATCGAGGTCGCCGGGCTGGCGCGCACCGACCAGGCCGGGTACGGCGAAGAGTTCCACCGGGTCAGTGAACGCCTGATCAGTGGGCAGAAGGGTTGAGGCATGCCGATCGACGAGACGCTGTCGACCTACAGCGACTGGCTGTACACCACCGCCGCGGCAATCTACGTCGTCGCGCTGATGTTCTCCCTGATCGAGCAGGGCTTCGGCGCGAAGGGGCGGCTCGCCACCGAGCGCGCCAAGCTGCGGGCGCGCGAGCTCGTCGGCGCCGGCGGGCCGCCGGTCGAGGACGTTCCGGCCGGGCAGCGCGAGGTCGGCCGCCCGGAGCGGATCGGCCGGATGGGCGCGTCGCTGCTCGTGCTCGGCGCGCTGCTGCAGCTGACGGCGATCGTGCTGCGCGGGCTCGCCGTGCACCGCGCGCCGTGGGGCAACATGTACGAGTACGGCATGGCGGTCACCTTCATCGCGGTGGTCACCTGGATCGTCGTGCTGTGGAAGTTCCCGGTCCGGCACCTCACCGGCTTCCTGCTGCTGCCCGTCGTGATCCTGATGTTCATCAACGGCACGCTGCTGTACACGACGGCGGCGCCGGTGCAGCCCGCGCTGCAGTCGTACTGGCTGGTCATCCACGTCTCGGCGGCCATCATCGGCTCCGGCGTCTTCCTGGTGCCGGGCGTCGCGAGCGTGCTCTACCTGTTCCGCGCGGCCTACGAAAAAAGCACAGCGACGGACACGCTTGAAAACCATACTGTGAAGTTCGCCCGGTTCGCCTCGAAGCTGCCCGCGGCCGACGTCCTCGACCGGATCGCCTACCGGACGACAATCTTCGCCTTCCCGATCTTCACCTTCGGCGTGCTGTGCGGCGCGGTGTGGGCCGAGTCGGCGTGGGGCCGGTTCTGGGGCTGGGACCCCAAGGAGACCTGCGCGTTCATCGCCTGGGTCGTCTACGCGGCCTACCTGCACTCGCGGGCGACCGCGGGCTGGCGCGGCGCCCGGGCCGCGGTCATCAACATCGTCGGCTTCGCCGCGATGATCTTCAACCTGTTCTTCGTGAACCTCGTCTCGGTCGGCCTGCACTCCTACGCCGGGGTGGGCTGAGCGTCCCGCGCGTCCGCCGACTACCGTCGACACCGGGGGACTGAGGTGTAGGCGGAGTGCGCGGAGGTTTTCACCGGTGACCGGACCCAGCGAAGAATCGGCTCCTGGCCACCCCGAACAGGCCGCTGCCTCGCCGCAGCCGGGCCTGTTCGCCGACGACCGGACGGATTCGCACCCGCACCCCGAGACGTCGGGGGCCTTCGACGTGCAGCCGACGCAGGCCGTCGCGCCGCCGCCCAACCCGGCGGTGTCGGGCCCCCACCAGGTGCCCAACCCCGCGGTGTCGGGGCCGCACCAGGTGCCCTGCGGCTACGACCGGAACCTCCCGCCGCTGCAGCCGCAGTACGGCGACCCGGCGCAGCAGTACCAGGCCGGCGCCCAGTACCCGCCGCAGCCGCCGTCCGGGCTGCCGCAGCCCCAGGGCGGCCGGCACGCGGCGCCGCCGCAGCAGCCGGGGCACGGGCACGACCTGTCGACCGCGCACCTGGTCAAGCAGACCAAGCGGCCCCCGCAGTCCGGCTGGCGCAAGGCGGTCTACGTCGGCAGCGGGAAGCTGGTCAACCCGGGGGAGAGCCCCGCGGACACCCGGCGCCGCGAGCTGATCGCGCGCGTCAACCAGCCGCTGCGCGGGTGCTACAAGATCGCGATGCTGTCGCTGAAGGGCGGCGTCGGCAAGACCACGGTGACGACCACGCTGGGCTCGACGTTCGCGTCCCTGCGCGGTGACCGCGTCGTCGCCGTCGACGCCAACCCGGACCGCGGCACGCTGTCGCAGAAGATCCCGCTGGAGACCACCGCGACCGTCCGCCACCTGCTGCGTGACGCCGCCCGCATCACGCGCTACAGCGACGTCCGGTCGTACACGTCACAGGGCTCCAGCCGGCTGGAGATCCTGGCCAGCGAGCAGGACCCGGCCGTGTCGGAGGCGTTCTCCGAGGACGACTACCGGCGGACGGTCAACCTGCTGGAGCACTTCTACAACATCGTGCTCACCGACTGCGGGACCGGCCTGATGCACTCGGCGATGAAGGGCGTCCTGGACGTCGCGGACGCGCTGGTCGTGGTGTCCTCCGGCTCGGTCGACGGCGCCCGCAGCGCCTCGGCGACGCTGGACTGGCTCGAGGCCCACGGCTACGGCGAGCTGGTCAAGCGCTCGGTGGCGGTGATCAACTCGGTCCGGCCGAAGGGCGGCTCGGTCGACCTCGACAAGCTGTCGGCGCACTTCGGCGCGAAGGTCCGGGCGGTCTGCAAGGTGCCGTTCGACCCGCACCTGGAGGAAGGCGCGGAGATCGAGCTGGACCGCCTGTCCGGCGACACCCGCCTGGCCCTGCTGGACCTGGCGGCCACGGTCGCCGACGGCTTCGCGACCCCGCTCTCGCAGGGCTACCGCTGACCGAACTCACGTGATCAGAGCCGGAACTGGCGTGATCAGAGCCGGAACTGGCGTGATCAGAGCCGGAACTCGTGAGTTACGGCCCCAATCACGCGGATGACGGGCTGGATCACGCGAGTTCGGTGTCCGATCACGCGAGTTCCGGGTTCGGTGAAGGTAAAGGGTGGCCTAGGAGTCTTCGTCCCGGCGTTTGCGCTGCTGTTCGGACAGCTGGCGCAGGAAATCGGGGTCGTCGTCCGGGGCGAGCGGGGCCCGGCGTGGGGCCGACGTCACCCCGATCCGCTGACCGGCGAACGACCGCCACAGGAGCAGGGCGACGACCAGCGCGCCGACCGCAGCGAGCAGAGCGAGCATGCCGGATCCTTCCGTGTGGCTGCCTGTCCACCCGAGGTTAACCCGTGCGGCCGTGTGGTGGGTCTGAAGCCGGGCCGGGAAATGCCCGGGGGCCGCGCGGGACGGGGTGGTTCCCGTACCCACACGGCCCCCGTGTGCGGATGGTTCAGGCGTTGCGCGCCGGTTCGCTGGCGTCGGTGGTCAGCTCGGCGAGGAGCTCGTTCACCTCGGACTCCCGGAATCGCCGGTGCCCGCCCGGGGTGCGGATCGAGCCGATCCGGCCCGCGGTCGCCCACCGCGTCACCGTCTTCGGGTCCACCCGGAAGAGCGCTGCCACCTCGCCTGGGGTGAGCAGGCGTCCGCCCATCGTCGCGGTCATTTTCCGCCTCCTTAACGAACTCACTGCTATACCGGAGGCGTCCGGGCCCTTCTGCCCGTCGCGCCGGGGTAGCCAACAAGGCAATCGTTGCACTTCACCCGTCGGGTACTCGAACGGTTGTCCACGAGTAAAGAGCCCTTAAAGGTCAAAACGGACAGATTGTTCCCCCTCGGTAACTACCGTCCGGTGAGCTGACGTGCGGAGACACCACCCGGGCCGGTCGGCGGCGGCGTGGCGTGGTGCCAATGGGGGATTGTCCAACCGCATAGAGTGATCCCCGTGGATCAGTTGGACCGGAAGATCATCGCAGCGTTGCGCATCAACGGACGGGCCACTTACGCCGACCTCGGGCGGGCCGTCGGGCTCTCCGCGTCTTCGGTGCACGAACGGGTGGGCAAGCTGGAAGCCGCCGGCGTGATCACCGGCTACCACGCGGTCGTCGACCCGAGCTCGGTCGGCCTCGGCGTCACGGCCCTCGTCAGCATCCACCCGACCGACACCGCGACGGAGGACGATGTCGCCGATGCGCTCGCCGAGCTCGACGAGGTCGAGAGCTGCTACGCGGTGGCGGGGGACGAGGCCTTCGTCGTCAAGGTGCGCGTGTCGACCGTCGACGAGCTGGAGCGCACGCTCGGCCGGCTCCGCCGCATCCCCGGCGTCGGGCGCACGAACACCACCGTCGTGCTCTCGACGCGCTTCGAGGGCCGCCCGAACAACGCGGGCCTGCAGAAGGACCGGCCGGGCGGGGCGTAGCCTGCGTTGATGTGAGCGACGTGAAGGCCGGCCACCTGCCCCGGGATCTGACGCTGTACCTGCTGGCGCGGTTCGTGCTGGTCGCGGTGATCGCCTGGGCGCTGTCCCTGGCCGGGGTGCCGCTGCTGGTCGCCCTGGTCATCGGCCTGGTCGTCGGGCTGCCGCTGGGCCTGCTGCTGTTCCGCCCGCTGAACGCGCGCGTGACCGCCGGGCTGGCGAAGCGCAACGAGAAGCGGGCCCGCGCCCGGGCCGAGCTGCGCGCGCAGCTGCGGGGCGACGGCGCCGGGCAGCCGGAGTGAGCCGGCTGCACAGCCGCAGCTGGGTCCGCGAGGCCGTCCGGATCATCGAGGCCGACGCCAACCGCAGCGCCGACACGCACCTGCACGTCTTCCCGCTGCCCCCGGAGTGGGGCATCGACCTCTACCTCAAGGACGAGTCGGTCCACCCGACCGGCTCGCTGAAGCACCGGCTGGCCCGGTCGCTGTTCCTCTACGGCCTGGTCAACGGCCAGATCGGGCCGGACACCGTGCTCGTCGAGGCCTCCAGCGGGTCGACCGCGGTGTCCGAGGCCTACTTCGCCCGGATGCTCGGGCTGCGCTTCATCACCGTCGTGCCGCGGCGCACGTCGAAGGAGAAGGTCGCGCTCATCGAGTTCTACGGCGGCGAGTGCCACTTCGTCGACGAGGCCCCGGCGATGTACCCGGAGGCGGAGCGGCTCGCGGCCGAGTGCGGCGGCCACTACCTCGACCAGTTCACCTACGCCGAGCGCGCGACGGACTGGCGCGGCAACAACAACATCGCCGAGTCGGTGTTCGCGCAGATGCGCTCGGAGCGCCACCCGATCCCGAAGTGGATCGTCGTCGGCGCGGGCACCGGCGGCACGAGCGCGACCTTCGGCCGGTACGTGCGCTACAAGCGGCACACCACGAAGGTCTGCGTCGTCGACCCGGAGAACTCCTCGTTCTACGGCGCGTGGGAGACCGGCGCGCTGGACTACGGGACCGGCATGCCGTCGCGGATCGAGGGCATCGGGCGGCCGCGCTGCGAGCCGTCGTTCGTCCCCGGCGTCATCGACGAGATGTTCCAGATCCCCGACGCCGGCTCCCTGGCGGCCATCCGGCTGCTGCGCGAGCGGACCGGGCACTGGGCGGGCGGCTCGACCGGCACCAACCTCTACGGCGCGTTCCGGCTGATTTCCCGGATGGTCGAGGACGGCCAGGCGGGCAGCGTCGTGACCCTGCTGTGCGACGGCGGCGAGCGGTACGCGCACACCTACTACAACGACGAGTGGCTGGCCCAGCAGGACTTGGACCTGGCGCCGCACACCGCGTTGTTCGAGGAGTTCCTGGCCACCGGGAAGTTCCCGGAGCGCTAGAGGTTGAGGCCGACGGCGGCCAGCACCGCCCAGGCGAGCATCGCGAGCCCGGTGTCGCGCAGGGCCGGGATGAGGTCGCGGCCGGTCGCGTTCCGCAGGATCGCCTTGACGGACTGGGGCAGCAGGGCGGCGCTCAGCACCGTGAGCGCGGCGAGCGAGTGCGTGGTGAACTGCAGGACGCCGCTGAGCACGTACGGCACGGCGATCAGCGCCAAGTAGAGCCGCCGCGTGCCCTGGTCGCCCAGGCGGGTCGCCAGGGTGCGCTTGCCGGCCTCGACGTCCGTGGGGATGTCACGCAGGTTGTTGGCCGTCAGGACCGCCGTCGAGAAGCAGCCGACCGCGACCGCGCACGCCAGCGCCGCCCAGCTGATCCGGCCCGCCTGGACGTACACCGTGCCGAGCACGCCGGCCAGGCCGAAGAACACGAACACGGCGATCTCGCCGAAGCCGTAGTAGCCGTAGGGCTTCTTGCCGCCGGTGTAGAACCACGCGCCGAGGATGCACAGCGCGCCCATCCCCAGCAGCCACCAGTGCCCGCTGACGGCCACCAGGACCAGCCCCAGCACCCCGGCCAGGCCCAGGGAGATCAGCGCGGCGGTCAGCACGGCCTTCGGGGCGGCGACGCCGGAACCGACCAGCCGGAGCGGGCCGACGCGGTTCTCGTCCGTGCCGCGGATACCGTCGGAGTAGTCGTTGGCGTAGTTGACGCCGACGATCAGCGAGAGGGAGACCAGCAGCGCCAGCACCGAACGCCACCAGGAGAACGCGTCCAGCGCGATCGCCGCGCCGACTCCCGCCACCACCGGCGCCACCGCGTTGGGCAGCGTCCGCGGCCGGGCCCCTTCGATCCACTCGCTCACACTCGCCATGGCGCCATTCAACGCCATGACGATCAAAGCCGAGCGGGAACCCGGGTACTCAGTCGGAGGTGGGCAGCTGCCAGACGAGCGACCCGCTGTTGGGGTCGACGCTGTCGGCGAGAGCCGCGCTCGCGGGCAGGAGAACGCCCAGCGTGACGGCGGTGGCGGCGAAGGCGATTCTGATCCAGCGCGTCATGGTGAGTAGCCAAGCGGGCGCACCCTGTGCGTGTCAACGAAGTACCGCCATTCAGCCGCGCAAACGCTACTGAAGACGGAGTTCGACCGCCTTCCGGTCGATCTTTCCCGGGCCGCGCAGGGGCAGTTCCGTGGCGAATTCGATGCGCTTGGGGGTCGCCGCCGCGCCGAGTTCCGCCCGGACCGCCGCCCGCAGGTCGCCGTGGTCCCCGTCCGGGACGACCAGCGCGACGACGGTTTCGCCCCACTCCGGGTCCGGCAGGCCGACGACGCACGCGTCACGCACCCCGGGCTGTGCGCACAGGCAGCGCTCGATCGCGTTCGCCGAGACCTTCACGCCACCGGTGTTGATCATGTCGTCGGCCCGGCCGAGCACCTCGATGCGGCCGTCGTCGTGCCGGATCCCGCGGTCGGACGTGGTGAACCAGCCCCCGGAGAACGCCTCCGCGGTCAGGTCCGGCTGCCGCCGGTAGCCGTGCGCGAGGACGTCTCCGGCGATGCGGATCCGGTCACCCGAGACGTCGACGCGGACGCCGTCGAGGGGAAGGCCGTCGTAGACGCAGCCGCTCGCCGTCTCGCTCATGCCGTAGGCGGGCACGATCCGGACGCCGGCGTCGGCGGCGCGCTCCCGCAGGCCCGCGGACGTCGCCGCGGCGCCGACCACGATGGCGTCGAACGTCTTCGCCGCGGCCAGGCCCGCACCGCCGTCGTCGAGCAGGCGGACCAGCTGGGTCGGCACCAGCGCCGTGTACCGCGGGCTGCCGGTCAGCCGGGCCGCCGCGGCCGCGAAGTCGTCCGGGCGGAAGCCGGTGCCGGTCAGCAGGGCCGGGGTCGTCCCGGCCAGCAGCGAGCGGACCAGCACCTGCAGCCCGCCGATGTAGTGCGCCGGGGTGGCCAGCAGCCAGTGGCCCGGCCCGCCGAGCCGCGCGTGCGTGGCCTCGGCCGACGCGGTCAGCGCGCGGGCCGACAGCAGCACGCCCTTGGGCGCGCCGGTCGAGCCCGACGTGGCGATGACCACGGCGGTGCCCGGCTCGGCGGGCTCGGCCGGCGCCATGGCGTCGCGCAGCGCGGGGTCGGTGAACGGCAGCACCGCCGGGCCACCGCCCAGGGCGTCGGCGACGGCGTTCTGCAGGGTCTCGAGCGCCTCGGGCGAGCCGTCGAGGTGGACGGGGCGCAGCTCAGTAGTAATAGGGGACGTCCTTGAAGTCGGGGTCGCGCTTTTCGAGGAACGCGTCGCGGCCTTCGACGGCCTCGTCCTGCATGTACGCCAGGCGGGTGGTCTCGCCGGCGAACAGCTGCTGGCCGACCATCCCGTCGTCGGTGAGGTTGAACGCGTACTTGAGCATCCGCTGCGCCGTCGGCGACTTGCGGGTGATCTCCCACGCCCAGGTCAGCGCCTCTTTTTCCAGGTCCGCGTGCGGTACGACGGCGTTGACCGCGCCCATCCGGTGCATCTGCTCGGCGGAGTACTCGCGGCCGAGGAAGAAGATCTCGCGGGCGAACTTCTGGCCGACCATCTTCGCCAGGTAGGCCGACCCGTAGCCGCCGTCGAACGAGCCGACGTCGGCGTCGGTCTGCTTGAACTTCGCGTGCTCGGCCGAGGCGAGGGTGAGATCGCACACGACGTGCAGGGAGTGCCCGCCGCCCGCGGCCCAGCCCGGGACCACCGCGATCACCGGTTTCGGCAGGAACCGGATCAGCCGCTGGACCTCGAGGATGTGCAGCCGGCCGGCCCGCGCCGGGTCCACCGTGTCGGAGGTCTCCCCGCTCGCGTACTGATACCCGGAGCGTCCGCGAATACGCTGGTCACCACCGGAGCAGAACGCCCAGCCGCCGTCCTTGGGCGACGGGCCGTTCCCGGTGAGCAGGACGCAGCCGACGTCCGAGCTCATCCGGGCGTGGTCGAGGGCCCGGTAGAGCTCGTCGACGGTGTGTGGCCGGAAGGCGTTGCGGACCTCGGGACGGTCGAACGCGATGCGCACGACGCGCTTGCCACCGCGGCTCTCAGCGGAGCGGTGGTAGGTGATGTCGGTGAAGGCGAAACCTTCGACCTCGATCCACGCGGCGGGGTCGAACAGCTCGGAAACTCGGGCGTCATCCACGTTTGGGAGAATAGGACCTGTGGACATGTGCGCTGTGCCTGATGCCGCCTCGGCGGGAAAGAGTGCCTCGGCGGAGTCTGGAGCCTGCCGGTGAACCCTTCCACCGCGCAGGCCCGGGTCATCGTCGACGAACTCGTCCGCAACACCGTTTCGCACGTCGTCCTCTGCCCCGGCTCCCGCAACGCGCCGCTGTCGATCGCGCTCTACGACGCGGCGAAGGCCGGAAAACTGCAGCTCCACGTCCGCATCGACGAGCGCGGCGCCGCCTTCCTCGCCCTCGGCATCGCCGCGCGCACCGGCCGCCCGGTGGCCGTGCTCTGCACGTCCGGGACCGCGGCCGCGAACTTCCACCCGGCGGTCCTCGAAGCCGACCGCGCGGGTGTCCCGCTGATCGTGATGACGGCCGACCGGCCGCCCGAGCTGCGGGCCGCGGGCGCGTCGCAGGTCATCGACCAGCACCAGCTCTACGGCGACGCCGTCCGCTACTTCGACGAGCTCGCCGTCGCCGAGCGGCGGGCCGGCCAGAACTCGTACTGGCGCAGCCAGATCTGCCGGGCCTGGAACGCGGCCTACGGCGAGTGGCGCTGCGGACCGGTGCACCTGAACATCCCGTTCCGCGAGCCGCTCGTGCCGGACCTGGACGACAGTGGTGCGGCCGGCGAGTGGTACGAATCGCTCGACGGCCGGGCCGACGGGTCCCGCTGGACCGAGCTGCCGGACTTCGGCGCGCTGCCGTCGTTCGTGGTGCCCTCGGCCCGGCACGGCCTGGTCATCGCGTGCGACACCGGTGTCCAGGCGGCCAGCGAGTGGGCCGAGCAGCACGGCTGGCCGGTGATCTCCGAAACCGGGGGGATCGGGCTGTCCGGCGGCACGGCGATCTCGTCCGGGGTGTGGCTGCTGGCCGTCGAGGAGTTCGTCAGCAGGCACAAGCCGGAGCAGGTGCTCTGCCTCGGCCGGCCGACGGTGTTCCGGCAGATCCAGAAGGTGCTCTCGGACGCCGACGTCGAGGTGCTGCTGGTGCGCCCGGACTCGGACTGGCCGGCGCCCGCGCACAACGTCCGGCAGGTCGGGCAGTGGTTCGACGAGCCGACCAAGCCCGCCGACCCGGAGTGGCTGGCGAGCTGGCGCCGGGCCGACGCGGCGGCCGCGGCGGCGGTGGCGTCGACACTGGCCGCGGAAGCGTGGCCGTCGGGGTTGCGGGTGGCGACCGAGCTGGTGGACGCGCTGCCCTCGGACTCGCTCCTGGTCGTGGGCTCGTCCAACCCGACCCGGGACGTCGCGCTGGCCGGCCGGCTGCGCCCGGACGTCCTCGTGCACCGCAACCGCGGCGTCGCGGGCATCGACGGCACGGTCTCGACGGCCATCGGGGCCGCGTACGTGCACCGGGGTCCGTCGTACGCGCTGCTGGGCGACCTGACGTTCCTGCACGACGCGTCCGGGCTGCTGACCGGGCCGGCCGAGCAGCGGCCCGACCTGACGATCGTGGTCCTCAACGACGACGGCGGCGGGATATTTTCGCTGCTGGAGCAGGGCGCGCCGGAGCACTCGGCGAGCTTCGAGCGCGTCTTCGGCACCCCGCACGGCGCCGACCTGGGCGCGCTGTGCGCCGGCTACCGCGTCCCGCACGTCGTCGCGGAGACGCTGACGGAGTTCCGGGCCGCCCTGGAGCCCGCGCCGGGGCTGCGCGTGGTCGAGGTGCGGGTGGACCGGGCGCGGCACCGCGACCTGCACGCCCGCCTGCGCGCGGCGGTGTCCGCAGCGGTCTCGGCGGGCTGAGTCAACCGCTTTCCGGGTGGTATCCCAGTAGGCAAGAAACCTCCCTTCGGCTGTTCCTGGGGTGTTCCTGGCTGGCTACGTTCGAGCGCGCTGCTTCTCACTCCTTCAGGAGGAAATCGAATGCGTGCAAGAACGCGCACCGGCCTCGGTGCGCTCGCGGCCGGCGTCGTCTCGGTGCTGCTCGCCGGCACCGCGAGCGCGGCGCCCTCGCCCGGCGCCCCCGGGGCCGGCGACCCGTACTACCCGAACGCCGGCAACGGCGGCACGGACGTGCTGCACTACGACATCCGGCTCACCTACCAGCCCGCGACCGACGTCCTGGCGGGCACCACGACGCTGCTGCTCACCGCGACGCAGGACCTTTCGCGGTTCGACCTGGACTTCGCGCTCAAGGCGTCGAGCGTGCGGGTGAACAACCGCCCGGCGCAGTTCACGAACCAGACCGGCAACGGCGAGCTCGTCGTCACGCCGGCGCAGCCGCTGCTCAAGGGCCAGACCGCGACCGTCGTCGTGGCCTACTCGGACACGCCGTCGACCGAGACGGTGGACGGCATCAACGCCTGGAAGAAGGGCTCGTTCGGGGCCCTGGGCATCGACGAGCCGCAGAGCTCGGCGTGGTGGTTCCCGGCCAACGACCACCCGACCGACAAGGCGACCTACGACGTCTCGATCGAAGCCCCGGACGACAACGTTGCCATCTCCAACGGCACGCTGGTCCGGACGCAGAAGAGCCGCGCGGGCTGGACGCGCTGGCAGTGGCGCAGCACGAAGCCGCAGGCCACGTACCTGACGTCGTTCATCGTCGGCAAGTACGAGCTGGTCCAGTCGACGACCCCGGACGGCAAGCCGTTCATCACGGCGTACGGCGCCGACCTGGGCGACTCGCTGTACGCGGCGAAGGCCAGCGTCGAGCGCACCCCGGAAATCGACGAGTTCCTGGCGACCCAGTTCGGCCCGTACCCGTTCGAGGCCGAGGGCGGCGTCGTGACCAGCGGGATCGGCTTCTCCCTGGAGAACCAGACGCGGCCGACGTACGGCGCGCGCAACTTCCGCGCGGGCTCGAACACGACGCTGATCGCGCACGAAAACGCCCACCAGTGGTTCGGCGACAACGTGTCGCTGGGCCGCTGGAGCGACATCTGGCTGAACGAGGGCTTCGCGTCGTACGCGGAGTGGCTGTGGTCGGAGCACGAGGGCGAGGGCACGGTCGCGGAGCTGGCCCAGTACACGTACGACTCGAACCCGGCCGACGGCGACCTGTGGAAGCTGGTCCCGGCCGACCCGGGCGCGGACAACCAGTTCGACAACGCGGTGTACGACCGGGGCGCGCTGGCCTTGCAGGCGCTGCGGACGGCCGTGGGTGACCAGGCGTTCTTCAAGATCCTGCAGACGTGGCAGGTGCAGAAGGCGGGTTCGGCCGGGCGGATCCTCGAGTTCATCGCGCTGGCGGAGAAGATCTCGGGCAAGCCGCTGCACGACCTGTTCCAGACGTGGCTGTACACGGCGGGCAAGCCGGCGGTGGGTCCGAACGGCGCGGCTGCGGCTGCTCCGGCTCTGCGTGCTGCTGCTCCGGGCTCTTCGGCTTCCGTGAAGCCGAAGTCGTACGACCAGATCCAGGCGAACCACCGGTTCCTCGCCGCCGAGCACGCGGGCTGAGCGGGACCGCTACGCTCGCGGCGTGAGCACGAGAAGTGAGCGGGTGAGGCGCGTCGGGTGGTGGACCACCCTCGGCGTCGCCTCACTCCTCACGGTGATGTGCGTGTGCCTGGTGTTCGCGGCGATCCGCAACGACAGCGCGATCTCGTCCCAGCTGGGCACGGCCACGGCAACGGTCGACTCGGTGGCGTTCGACCGCACGATCATCCACTTCGAGACACCGGACGGCATCGTGCACAGCCCGGCGAACGGGGTGCTGTACCCGGACGGGCTGGCGGCGGGTCAGCTGGTGCGGATCGAGTACGACGCGTCGGATCCCGAGCTGGCCCGGGTGGCGGGGCGGTCGGCTGCGCTGACGTTGCTGCCGCTGGGGAGTTTCGTGTTCTTCACGTGGCTGGTGGCGGGGCCGTTGCTTTGGTGGATCCGGCGGGTCGAGAAGCGGGCTGCGGTGGTGAGTGCGGCTTGACCGGTCTTATCTCGCCGTTTCGAACCAGCGTTCTCGCGTGATTTCGTACTCGACTTCGCCTTGGTCGGCGCCCGCGACCGGGTCGTCGTACTCCTCGGCTGAGGTGAACGCTCTTGCGAACGTCATGCCCGCTGAGGCCATCGTTGCTCGTGATGGCGTGTTGACCGCCATCGTCTGGGCGAAGATCCGGTTCAGCTTCAGCTGCTCGAAGCCGTACCGGAGCAGCTCTTGCGAGCCTTCGCGGGCGTATCCCTGTCGCCAGTGGCGGCGCAGCAGGCGGTAGCCCAGCTCGGCTTCGCCGTCGGTTTTCGGCTGGTCCGGGCCGTTTGGTGGGCGGAGGAGCCACCAGCCGATGAAGTCCTCGGCCGCGAAGCCCATCCAGAAGCCGAAGCCGGGCTCTGTGGCCATCCGTCGCGCGTGTGCTCGCGAGACTTCCTCGCGGGTTGATCCTCGCCCGGTCAGGTACCTCATCACTTCGGGGTCGGAGTCCAGCTCGTACTCCAGGTCGAGGTGCTCGTCCCGCAGCGGTATGAGGGTGAGGCGCGGTGTTCGAAGCATCGGCATTCTTCGATCTTCGTCATCCGCGCAACCTGATTGGGGCGGGTCGCGGACAGCCGGTTTTTGCCGGGGCGGGGGTTCCCCGCTCCTCGTCCTCGATTGTTCAACACCGGAGAGCCGGGCTCAAGGGCGCCTTCGGCGTCGCTTCGCGATGAGCAAGCTCACCCTTGACCCCGGCTCTCCGGTGCTGACTGCGGCTGGGACGAGGGGCGGGGAGGGGTGTAGGGCGAGTTGGGTTCTGCGGTCGGGTGCCGGTTGGGTGGTGGGAAACCGCTGTTCAGGCCGGGGCTGGGTGCTTGCTCAGCCCGCCGTCTCCTGCCACCAGCCCAGGACCTCGTCCGCCACCCCGGGGGCCGCCACCAGCAGCCCGTCCGTTGGCAACGCCGTGTCCTCTCCGTGCCTGTCCAGGACCACCGCTCCCGCCTCGATCGCCATCGCCACCGAGCCCGCTACGTCCCACTCGTGGTAGCTGTGCAACACCGCCGCTGCCGCGTGACCGAGTGCCACCTGGGCTATCGACAACGCTGCCGAGCCCAGGACCCGTACCCCTGCGTGGGCCGCTGCTGCTCGCTCGATGAAGCCGCCCATGCCCGGCCATGGGCCCCTGCGGGCGAACTCCGTGCAGACCAGTGCGCCCGCTGTTGCGCAGCGGTCCGTCAGCTTCACCGGTTTGCCGTTCGCCCGGGCTCCACGGCCGCGGGCGGCCGCGTAGATCTGGGCTCGGTACGGGTCCGCCACCACCCCGACCACCGGGCCCGCCGCGTCCACCAGGGCCAGGCTGTACGCGCACCACGGCACTCCGGCCACGTAGTTCGCCGTGCCGTCGACCGAGTCCACCACCCAGCGGTATTCGGCCACGTCCGCGCCGTGGTCCGCGCCGAACTCGTGGCCCACCACCGGGATGCCCGGGAACTCCGCCGTCAGCACCCGCCTGGTGTGGCGCTCCAGGATGCGGTCGGTGTCGGTGACCCAGTCGAACGGCGAATCCAGGGTCGACGGGTGGGCGCCGCGGCCGGCGGTCGCGGTGATCACGTCGGTGGCGTCGTTGGCCAGCCGTCCGGCCACTTCGAGCGCCCTCGACAGCAGGCCGGGCTCGACGGGCCGCGGCGGCCGTGAGGACAAGAGGGTCATGCCTGCTTAGTCTGGGCCACCCTGGTTTCCGGCACACGACCTTGAGATGACATGTCGTAGCCGATCTGTTCCGGCGCCGTTGGCTCCCACGTCACACCCGCGCCAGGATCGGGTGCGATCGTCCAGGGCGTGCGAGTCGCCATAGTCACCGAAAGTTTCCTGCCCCAGGTGAACGGCGTGACCAACTCCGTCCTGCGGGTCGTCGAGCACCTGCGTGAACGCGCCCACGACGTGCTGATCATCGCCCCCGGCCCGGGCCCGGACTCCTACCGCGGCGCCCCCGTGGTGCGGATCCCCGCGCTGGACTTCCCCGGGGTCGGCTCCCTGCCGATCGGCGTGCCGACGCGCACGGTGCTCACCGCGCTCACCGCGTTCGGCCCGGACGTCGTGCACCTGGCCTCGCCGTTCGTCGTCGGCGCGCGCGGGCTCGCCGCGGCGAGACGGCTGCGCGTCCCGTCGATCGCCGTCTACCAGACCGACATCGCCGGGTTCGCCGCCGCGTACGGCTTCGGCATCGCCGCCCGCGCCGCGTGGCGCTGGGTGCGGCGGCTGCACTCCCGCGCCGACCGGACGCTCGCGCCGTCGAGCGACTCGGTCGAGCAGCTGCAGCTCCACGGCGTCCCGCGGGTGCACCGCTGGGCGCGGGGTGTCGACATCGACCGCTTCTCCCCGGCCCACGCCGACCCGGCGCTGCGGGCCGAGCTGGCGCCGGACGGCGAGCTGCTCGTCGGGTTCGTCGGCCGGCTGGCGCCCGAGAAGGAGGTCGACCGGCTGGCCGCGCTGGCCGGGGTGCCCGGGATCCGCGTGGTCGTCGTCGGCGACGGGCCCGAACTCGGGAACCTCCGGGAACAGCTGCCCGGCGCGGCCTTCCTGGGTGCGAAGTACGGCGAAGAGCTCTCCAAGGCGTACGCGAGCTTCGACGTCTTCGTCCACACCGGCCCGCACGAGACGTTCTGCCAGGCGGTGCAGGAGGCGATGGCGTCCGGCCTGCCGGTGCTCGCGCCGGACGCGGGTGGCCCCAAGGACCTCGTGCTGCCCGGCCGCACCGGCTACCTGCTGCCCGCGGACCGCGAAGACTTCGGCCCGGCGCTCGTCGAGAAGGTCGACGCCCTGCGCGACGCCGCGTTGCGCGCCAGGCTCGGCGAGAAGGCGCGGAAGGTCGTGCTCGGCCGGACCTGGCCCGCCGTCTGCCATGAGCTCGTCGGGCACTACGAAGCCGTGCAGGGCCGGGCCGCCCGCGCGGCCTGACCGTGCACATCGTCCAGCTCGCGAACTTCTACGGGCCGCGCTCGGGCGGGCTGCGCACCGCGCTGCACCACCTCGGTGCCGGGTATGTCGCCAGCGGGCACGAGGTGACGCTGGTGGTGCCCGGCACCCGGTACGCCGACGAGGTGCTGCCGACCGGGGTGCGCCGGTTTTTACTGCCGGCGCCGAAGATCCCGGGCACCGGCGGGTACCGCGCGGTCGACCCGCACCGCGTCCGCGCGGTCCTGCGCCGGCTCGCACCCGACCGGCTGGAGGTGTCCGACCGGCTGACCCTGCGGGGGATGGGCGGCTGGGCGCGGCGCCACGGCGTCCCGAGCACGGTCATCTCCCACGAGCGGCTCGACCGCCTGCTGGAGCAGTTCCTGCTGCCCGAGCCGGTGGCGCGCCGCGTCGCCGACGTCGCGAACCGGCGGATGGCCGCGAGCTACGACACCGTCGTCTGCACGACGGCGTTCGCCCGCGCGGAGTTCGACCGGATCGCCGCGCCGAACGTCCGCCGCGTGCCGCTCGGCGTCGACTTGGCGACGTTCCGGCCCGCCATGCGCGACGCCGGCTGGCGCGCCGAGCTGGCCGGGAGCGCGGACGCCCTGCTGGTCCACTGTGGACGGCTGTCGCCGGAGAAGCACGTGGAGCGCAGCGTGGACACCGTCGCTTCGCTGACCGAGGCCGGGGTGAAGGTCCGGCTGGTGGTCGCGGGCGACGGGCCGCGGCGGCGAGCTCTGGAACGCCGGGCGCGCGGGCTGCCGGTGACGTTCCTCGGGTTCCTGCCGGGCCGCGGCGACGTCGCCCGGCTGCTGGCCAGCGCGGACATCTCGCTGGCGCCGGGGCCGCACGAGACGTTCGGCCTGGCGGCCCTGGAGGCGCTGGCGTCCGGGACGCCGGTCGTGGTGTCGGCCTCATCGGCACTGCGGGAGATCGTGCGGCCGGGGTGTGGCGCGGCGGTGGACGACCACGCGCCCGCGTTCGCCACCGCCGTCACAGACCTCCTGGACAGCCCGGAGGAGCTCCGGCGCGCTGCGGCCCGGGCGAGGGCGGAGGAGTTCACCTGGCCCGCGGCGGTGGCCGGGATGCTGGCCACCTTCCGCTGAGCGACCCGGCGGACCGGTCTAGATTCGTGTCATGTCACGCGCAAGCCTGGACAAGGACCCGCACGAAGTCGCCGCGATGTTCGACGGCGTCGCGGACGGGTACGACCGGGCGAACTCGTTCATGACCTTCGGCTTCGACCGGCGCTGGCGCACCACCACGGCCCGCGTGCTGGACGCCCGCCGCGGCGAGAAGGTCCTGGACCTCGCCGCCGGCACCGGCGTGTCCACCGTCGAGTACGCCCGCGGCGGCGCCTGGTGCCTGGCCGCGGACTTCTCGTTCGGCATGCTGCGCGCCGGCAAGCACCGGAACGTGCCGATGGTTGCGGCCGACGCGCTCAACCTGCCGTTCGCCGACGAGAGCTTCGACGCCGTGACGATCTCCCTCGCGCTGCGCAACTTCGTCGACACGAAGGCCGCGCTCACCGAGATCGCCCGGGTGGTCAAGCCGGGCGGCCGGCTGGTGATCTGCGAGGTCTCGACGCCGCCGTTCGCCCCGATCCGGTTCGTCCACCGGCGGTTCATGCTGAAGCTGCTCACCTGGGTCGGCAAGCGGACGTCGTCCAACCCCGAGGCCTACTCCTACCTGGCCGAATCCATGCTCGCGTGGCCCGACCAGCGCACGCTCGGCGAGATCATCGCGAGCGCGGGCTGGACCGACGTCGAGTGGTTGAACCTCACATTCGGCGTCGTGGCGATCCACCGCGCGCGAAAGCCCGCCTAAACTCGCGCGTATGAGTCGTCGCACCGCAGACCAGGACGCCGAAGTCATCGTCGTCGGCGCCGGACCCGCCGGGTCCACCGTGGCCACCTACCTGGCCCGCGCGGGCGTCGACGTGCTGCTGCTGGAGAAGACCGAGTTCCCGCGCGAGAAGGTCTGCGGCGACGGCCTGACCCCGCGCGGCGTCAAGCAGCTCATCGACCTTGGCATCGACACGAGCGAGGACGCCGGCTGGGTGCACAGCCGCGGCCTGCGGATCCTCACCGGCGACCTCACGCTGGAGCTCGACTGGCCGGACCTGACCAGCTACCCGCCGTACGGCGTTTCCCGCACCCGCCACGACTTCGACGACCTCCTCGCGAAGCTCGCCGTCAAGGCCGGCGCGCGGCTGTACGAGCGCACCACGGTCACCAGCGCGATCACGAACGCGAGCGGGCGCGTGGTCGGCGTCGAGGCGAAGGTCGGCCCGGAGCGGACGCCGGTGAAGTACTACGCGCCGCTGGTCCTGGCCTGCGACGGCGTCTCCGCGCGGCTCGCGCTGAGCGTCGGCATCCAGAAGAACGAGAAGCGCCCGATGGGTGTCGCGGTGCGCCAGTACTACAAGAGCCCGCGTCACGACGACCCGTTCATCGAGGGCCACCTCGAGCTGTGGGACCGCTCCGACCCGCGCGACCCGAAGCTGCTGCCGGGCTACGGCTGGGCGTTCCCGCTCGGCGACGGCACGGTCAACGTCGGCCTCGGCATGCTCTCGACGTCGGCGTCGTTCCGGAACACCGACTACCGCGCGCTGCTGCGCCAGTGGCTCGACGGGACGCCGGAGGAGTGGGGCTACCGCGAGGAGAACGCGATCGGCAAGGTCGGCGGCGCCGGCCTCCCGATGGGCTTCAACCGCACCCCGCACTACCGCGACGGCCTCCTGCTGCTCGGCGACGCGGGCGGCATGGTCAGCCCGTTCAACGGCGAAGGCATCTCGGCGGCGATGGAGTCCGCGCAGATCGCCGCGGAGGTCGTCGTGCAGGCGCTGGCGCGGCGTGAAGGGCCTTCGCGGGAGCGGGCACTGGAGGCGTACCCGCGCGCGGTCGGCGAGCTGATGGGCGGCTACTACCAGCTGGGCAACGTCTTCGCGAAGATCATCGGCAAGCCGAAGATCATGCACGCGTGCACCAAGTACGGCCTGCGCATCACCAAGCTCCTGCCGCTGGTCTACAAGGGCCTCTCCGGCTGCTACGACGCCAAGGGCGGCGACGGCATCGACCGCCTCATCGCAGCCCTCGCCCGCGCCACCCCCACCCCCCGCTGACCCCGGCTCTCAAACGCCCCCAATGTGGCGTTGGGTGCGTCAGATGCACCCAATGCCACATCGGGGCCGCTTCTGCGCGCGGACACACGGGTGGCCTAGCAAGTTGGCCGTGCGGTCAGTGGGATAGATCACAGGTCAGCGCCCGTTTTGTCCGGCCGGAACGCGATCTTGGACGCCTTTCGCGCAGGTCGCGCGCGCGGTGTTGCCGAGCCGTGACAACGATGGCGCCGGAACTTAGGCGACCCTTATAACACGGGGTACTAGGGACAAGAGTGTGAGTCGCGTCCTAGACTCCCCCCATGCTTTGTGAATCCCTTCACATCCGCGACGAGTGGCTTGTGAACTATTTCACAAGCTCGCAGTGTTGTCCCTCCCGGTCCAGCCACGGGCCGTAAGGAGACCCTGACCCTCGGCGGTGTGACCCAGGTCCCTTAGGGTGCCGACGAGGCCCAGCGGTTCCCCACCACAAGCTCAACCGCAGCGGCGCGGAAAGGATGGCGAAGACCCCGTGCTGACGTTGCTGACCCGGACCGACACGGTGCAGCTGGCGCAAGAGGCCCCGAGCCTGAAGCCCTACCTGCCCATCGTGATCTTGTTCGTCCTGGCGCTCGGTTTCGCCGTGCTGTCGGTCCTGCTCGGACCGCTCGTCGGCCCCAGCCGGTACAACAGGGCCAAGCTGGCCGCCTACGAATGCGGCATCGAGCCGTCCCCGCAGCCGCTCGTCGGCGCCGGGCGGATGCCGGTCGCGTACTACATCACCGCGATGCTGTTCATCCTGTTCGACATCGAGATGGTCTTCCTCTACCCGTTCGCCGTGCAGGCGGACGCGCTGGGCACCTTCGGCCTGGTGGAGATCCTGCTGTTCATCGCGACGGTCGGCTTCGCGTACGCCTACGTGTGGCGGCGCGGCGGCCTGGATTGGAACTAGACCCATGGGCCTCGAAGAGAAACTCCCCAACGGCATCCTGCTGGCCAGCCTCGAAGGTCTCGTCAACTGGGCGCGGAAGAACTCGATGTGGCCGGCCACCTTCGGCCTCGCCTGCTGCGCGATCGAGATGATGACCGTCGGCGGTTCCCGCTACGACATCGCTCGCTTCGGCATGGAGCGCTTCAGCGCGACACCGCGGCAGGCCGACCTGATGATCGTCGCCGGGCGCGTCACGCAGAAGATGGCCCCGGTCCTGCGCCAGATCTACGACCAGATGGCCGAGCCCAAGTGGGTGCTCGCCATGGGCGTCTGCGCCTCCTCCGGCGGCATGTTCAACAACTACGCCGTGGTGCAGGGCGTGGACCACATCGTGCCGGTCGACATGTACCTGCCCGGCTGCCCGCCGCGGCCGGAGATGCTGCTGGACGCGATCCTCAAGCTGCACGCCAAGATCCAGGACGAGCCGATCAACGCCCGCCGCGCCGCCATCCGCGCGGCCAGCGGGGCCCGGACCGAGCTCGTCGCGTCGTCGATCAAGTACGCGAAGAAGTAGAGCGATGACTGAGAACCCCCAACCCGGCGAAGAGCAGTCGAGCGCCGAGCGAGCGGAAACCGGCCTGACGGCGAAGGGACCGGGCTCGGCCGAAGCGGTCGTGACCGGCCGCGAACGCCAGGGCATGTTCGGCGTCCAGGGCAGCGGCGACACCTCCGGCTACGGCGGCGTCCGGCTCCCGGCCTACAGCCCGGCGCCGGCCGAGCGCCCGTACGGCGGCTGGTTCGACCAGTTCGCCGACGAGTTCTACGCCGCGCTGGCCGAGCGCAAGATCCCGGCCGAGGCGATCCTGCAGACGACGGTCGACCGCGGCGAGATCACCTTCTACGTCGCCCGCGAGCACCTGCCCGCGATCGCCAAGACCCTGCGCGACGACGGCGGTCTCCGCTTCGAGCTGCTGTCGTCGGTGTCCGGTGTGGACTACGGCGTCGACGTCCCGCAGCGGCTGCACGCGGTCTACCACTTCACGTCGCTGACCTACCGGCGCCGGATCCGGCTCGAGGTCACCCTCGACGTCGAGGACGCGCACGTGCCGTCGCTGGTGGAGACCTACCCGACCGCCGACTGGCAGGAGCGGGAGACCTGGGACATGTTCGGGATCGTCTTCGACGGTCACCCGGCGCTGACCCGGATCCTGATGCCGGACGACTGGGACGGCCACCCCCAGCGCAAGGACTACCCGCTCGGCGGGATCCCGGTCGAATACAAGGGCGCGGAGATCCCGCCGCCGGACCAGCGGAGGTCGTACTCGTGAGCACCGAGAACCTGTCCGACGTCACGACCGGCACCAGCACCACCGAAACCGGCAGCGACAGCACGGACAACGCGAACTACGCCGACTCCCGCGACACCACCGAAGGCCGCGTCTACACGGTCTCCGGCGGCGACTGGGACGACGTCATCGCCGACGCCCAGCACGACGAGCGCATGGTCATCAACATGGGCCCGCAGCACCCGTCGACGCACGGCGTGCTCCGGCTCGTGCTGGAGATGGAGGGCGAGACCGTCACGCAGCTGCGGTCGGTCATCGGCTACCTGCACACCGGCATCGAGAAGAACTGCGAGTACCGGACCTGGACCCAGGGCGTCACCTTCGTGACGCGGATGGACTACCTGGCCCCGCTTTCGACGGAGATGGCGTACTGCCTCGGCGTCGAGAAGCTGCTCCGGATCGAGGCCCCGCGGCGCGCGCAGCTGCTGCGCGTGCTGCTGCTGGAGATCAACCGGATCGGCTCGCACCTGGTCTACATCGCCACCGGCGGCATGGAGCTCGGCGCCACCACCGCGATGACGCTCGGCTTCCGCGAGCGCGAAGAGGTGCTGCACCTGCTGGAGCACCTGACCGGCCTGCGGATGAACCACGCGTTCATCCGCCCCGGCGGCCTCGCGCAGGACATGCCGGCCGACTACCGCGAGAAGGTCACCGACTTCGTCAAGACGATGAAGCAGCGCCTTCCGTTGTACGACAAGCTGTTCACCGGGCAGCCGATCTGGCGCAACCGGCTCAAGGGCGTCGGGTACCTGCCGGTCGACGCGTGCCTCGCGCTCGGCGTCACCGGCCCGGTGCTGCGGTCCGCCGGTCTCCCGTGGGACCTGCGCAAGACCGAGCCGTACTCCTGCTACGACGAGTTCGACTTCGACGTGCCCGTGGACAACGGCGCCGACTGCTGGTCGCGCTACCTGATCCGGGTGCACGAGATGCACGAGAGCCTCAAGATCATCGAGCAGTGCCTGGAGAAGCTCGAGCCGGGCCCGGTCATGGTCGAGGACAAGAAGGTCGCGTGGCCGGCGCAGCTGTCGATCGGCAGCGACGGCATGGGCAACTCGCTCGAGCACGTCAAGAAGATCATGGGCCAGTCCATGGAGTCCCTGATCCACCACTTCAAGCTGGTCACCGAGGGCTTCAAGGTGCCGGCCGGCCAGGTCTACACGTCGGTCGAGTCGCCGCGCGGCGAGCTGGGCGTGCACCTGGTGTCCGACGGCGGCACCCGGCCGCTGCGGGTCCACGTGCGCGAACCGAGCTTCGTGAACCTGCAGTCGATGCCCGCCATGGCCGAGGGCGGCCTGGTCGCCGACGTGATCGCCGCCATCGCCTCGATCGACCCCGTCATGGGGGGAGTGGACCGATGACCACAGCAGTGCCCGAGCCGGGCCCGAACTACTCCGCGACGACGCACGCCGCGGCCGGGCCCGACACCGACGTCGTCGCCATCGCGCCGGATCCGGAAGTGGCCGCCGGCATCATCACGGAGACGCCCCTCGAGGACATCTTCGACGCCGACATCCACGCCAAGGCGCAGAACCTGATCGCGCGCTACCCGATGTCCCGGTCGGCGCTGCTGCCGCTGCTGCACCTCGTGCAGTCGGTGCAGGGGTACGTCAGCCAGGAGGGCATCGCGTTCTGCGCGCAGCAGCTCGACCTGTCCGACGCCGAGGTCAGCGCGGTCGCGACGTTCTACACGATGTACAAGCGCCGCCCGTGCGGCGAGCACCTCGTGAGCGTCTGCACCAACACGCTGTGCGCGGCCATGGGCGGCGACGCGATCTACAAGAAGCTCCAGACGCACCTGGGTTCCGAAGCCGAACCGCTGGGGCACAACGAGACCGCGGGCACGCCGAACGAGCCGGGCTCGATCACCCTCGAGCACGCCGAGTGCCTCGCGGCCTGCGACCTCGCCCCGGTCATCCAGGTCAACTACGAGTACTTCGACAACCAGACCGAGGAGAAGGCCGTCGCGCTGGTCGACGCGCTGCAGGCGGGCAAGAAGCCGGCCCCGACGCGCGGGGCGCCGCTGACGAACTTCAAGGGCGCCGAACTGCAGCTCGCCGGGTTCTTCCCGGAGGACGAGCGGACCTACCGCGCGGACGTCGACGGCCCGTCGCAGGCCGTCGAGACGCTGCGGGGCGCGCAGCTCGCGCAGGACCGCGGCTGGGTCGCCCCGGTGGCGTCCGATGTGCCCTTGCCAGAAGTGGAGAAGAAGTAATGGCCGACCCCATTACCCCCGTCCTCACGAAGCGCTGGCTGTCGCCGAACTCCTGGCAGATCGGCCAGTACGAGGCCCTCGAGGGCTACACCGCCGTCCGCAAGGCACTGGCCGGGACGCCGGAGCAGCTCGTCCAGCTGGTCAAGGACTCCGGGCTGCGCGGCCGCGGCGGCGCGGGCTTCCCGGCCGGCATCAAGTGGTCCTTCATGCCGCCGAACTTCGACAAGCCGCACTACCTGGTGATCAACGCCGACGAAGGCGAACCGGGTACCTGTAAGGACATCCCGCTGATGATGGCGGACCCGCACTCGCTCATCGAAGGCTGCATCATCGCCTCGTACGCGATGCGGTCCAACCACTGCTTCATCTACGTCCGCGGCGAGGCACTGCACTGCATCCGGCGCCTCAACGCGGCCGTGCGCGAAGCCGAAGCGGCGGGCTACCTGGGCGAGAACATCCTCGGCTCGGGCTTCGACCTCAAGATCACCGTCCACGCCGGCGCGGGCGCGTACATCTGCGGCGAGGAAACGGCGCTGCTCGACTCCCTCGAGGGACGTCGTGGCCAGCCCCGGCTCAAGCCGCCGTTCCCGGCCGCCGCGGGTCTCTACGCCGCGCCGACCACGGTGAACAACGTCGAGACCATCGCCAGCGCGCCCTACATCGTCAACGCCGGCTCCAGCTGGTTCCGCGAGATGGGCCGCGAGAAGTCGCCCGGCCCGAAGATCTACTCGATCTCCGGCCACGTCGAGAAGCCCGGCCAGTACGAGTGCCCGCTCGGCACCACGCTGCGCGAGCTGCTCGACATGGCGGGCGGCATGAAGGACGGCATCCCGCTCAAGTTCTGGACCCCGGGCGGCTCCTCCACCCCGATGTTCACCGCCGAGCACCTCGACGTTCCCCTGGACTTCGAAGGCGCGGCGGAGGCCGGGTCGATGCTGGGCACCACCGCCGTCCAGGTCTTCAACGAGACCGTGTCGGTGCCGTGGGCCGTGATGAAGTGGACCCAGTTCTACGAGCACGAGTCCTGCGGCAAGTGCACGCCGTGCCGCGAAGGCACGTACTGGCTGGCGCAGATCCTCGAGCGCATGGTCGAGGGCCACGGCACCGAGGAGGACATCGACACCCTCCTCGACGTCTGCGACAACATCCTCGGCCGGTCCTTCTGCGCCCTCGGCGACGGCGCGGTGTCGCCGATCACCAGCGGCATCAAGTACTTCCGCGAGGAGTTCCTCGCGCTGTGCGAGAAGAACCGGCACGAACAGACCAAGCCCGAACTCGTGGGAGCGCAGGCATGACGATCGCCCCCGACAAATCCGAAACCACCGAGACGCCGGTCCCCGAAGGCCACGTCAAGCTGGTCATCGACGGCGAAGAGGTCATCGCCCCCAAGGGCGAGCTGATCATCCGCACGGCCGAACGCCTCGGCACGGTCATCCCGCGGTTCTGCGACCACCCGCTCCTCGACCCGGCGGGCGCCTGCCGCCAGTGCCTGGTCGAGGTCGAGATGGGCGGCCGGCCGATGCCCAAGCCGCAGGCGTCCTGCACGATGACCGTCGCCGACGGCATGGTCGTCAAGACGCAGCTGACGTCCGGCGTCGCGGACAAGGCCCAGCAGGGTGTGATGGAGCTGCTGCTCATCAACCACCCGCTGGACTGCCCGATCTGCGACAAGGGCGGCGAGTGCCCGCTGCAGAACCAGGCGCTGGCCCACGGCCGCACCGAGTCCCGGTTCGTCGACACCAAGCGGACGTTCCCGAAGCCGCTGCCGATCTCGACGCAGGTGCTGCTGGACCGCGAACGCTGCGTGCTCTGCCAGCGCTGCACCCGGTTCTCCCGCGAGATCGCCGGCGACCCGTTCATCGAGCTCCTCGAACGCGGCGCCCACCAGCAGATCGGCACCGCGGAGACGGCGGACGTGCTCGACCTCGCGTCGCGGACGACGTCCGGCCAGCCGTTCCAGAGCTACTTCTCCGGCAACGTCATCCAGATCTGCCCGGTCGGGGCCCTGACGAGCGCGGCCTACCGCTTCCGGTCGCGCCCGTTCGATCTGGTGTCCTCGCCGAGCGTCTGCGAGCACTGCTCGTCCGGCTGCGCCGAGCGCACCGACTTCCGGCGCGGCAAGGTCCAGCGCAAGCTGGCCGGCGACGACCCGGAAGTCAACGAAGAGTGGATCTGCGACAAGGGCCGCTTCGCCTTCCGCTACACCGGCGCCGAGGACCGCATCCGGCGGCCGCTGGTCCGCAACCGCGAGACCGGTGCGCTGGAAGAGGCGTCCTGGACCGACGCGCTGCGGATCGCCGCGGCGGGCCTCACCGAGGCCCGTGGCAACGGTGGTATCGGCGTCCTGCCCGGTGGCCGGCTGACCGTCGAGGACGCCTACGCGTACTCGAAGTTCGCCCGCGTCGCCCTGCAGACGAACGACGTCGACTTCCGCGCCCGCCCGCACTCGGCCGAGGAACTGGCCTTCATCACCTCGCACGTCGTGGGCGTGACCCCGGAGTCCGGCGTCACCTTCGGCGAGATCGAGCGGGCCCGCACGGTCCTGTGCGTCGCGTTCGAGCCCGAGGACGAGGCTCCGATCGTGTTCCTGCGGCTGCGCAAGGCGGCCCGCCGGAACCGCACCCGGGTCGTCCACCTGGGACAGTGGACGACGTCGTCGGTGCGCAAGACGTTCGGTGAGCTGCTCGCCTGCGTTCCCGGCCAGGAGGCCGCGGCCGTCGAGGGCATCGCCAAGCACGCGCCGGACCTCGACGAGGCCCTGCGCGGCGAAGGCGCCGTGGTCCTGGTCGGCGAGCGCGCCGCCGCGGTCCCCGGCCTGTTCGCCGCCCTGCACGACCTGGTCGAGCGCACCGGCGTCCGGCTCGCGTGGATCCCGCGCCGCGCCGGTGACCGGGGCGCGCTGGAAGCCGGCTGCGTCCCGTCGCTGCTGCCCGGCGGACGCCGGGTCGGCGACGACGCCGCCCGCGTCGCCGTGGAAAACGCCTGGGGCGTCCCGCTCCCGGCCACCCCGGGCCGCGACACGACCGACATCCTGCTGGCCGCTTCGGCCCGCGAGCTCGGCGGCCTGGTCGTCGGCGGGGTCGACCCGTACGACCTGCCGGACCCGGACCTCGCGCTGCGCGCGCTGGACACCGCCGGGTTCGTGGTCAGCCTCGAACTGCGGCACAGCGCGGTGACCGAGCGCGCGGACGTGGTGCTCCCGGTGGCCGCGTCGGACGAGAAGTCCGGCAGCTACCTCAACTGGGAGGGCCGCACCCGCCCGTTCGACACGACGATCGAAGGCACCGGCGCCCTGCCGGACTGCCGGGTGCTCGACACGCTCGCCGTCGAGATGGACGCGGACCTGTTCACGCAGACACCGGCCGCCGCCCGCGGGGACTTCGAGAAGCTGGGCCAGGCTTCGGCGCTGCGCTGGAGCCACGTCGCCGCCGAGGTCGCGCCGCCCGCGACGCCGGGCGACGGCCAGGCGGTCCTGTCGACCTGGCGCCAGCTGATCGACAACGGATCCCTGCAGGACGGCGAGCCGCACCTCAAGGGCACCCAGCGCACGCCGGTCGCGCGGCTGTCCGCGACGACCGCGGCCGGGCTGGGCGTCACGGTCACGGTGAGCACCGAACGCGGTGCGATCACGCTCCCGGTGGAGATCGCCGACCTGCCCGACGGCGTCGTGTGGCTGCCGGGCAATTCGGACGGCTCCGCCGTGTTCAAGACGCTCGGTGCCGGCCACGGCGCTGTGGTGAACCTCGCTGGGGGTGAACAGTGACACCGTTGCTGACCGAAGCCGCTGTGGGCAGCGTGCCCGACGCGGCGACGCGGGCGGCGCTGCTGGCCGACGACCCGTTGTGGCTGATCCTGCTCAAGTGCGTGGTCATCCTGCTGATCGGGCCGATCCTGACGATCTTCCTGATCGTCTGGGAGCGCAAGGCGGTCGGCCGGATGCAGAACCGGCCCGGCCCCAACCGGGTCGGCCCGGGTGGCTACCTGCAGTCCCTGGCGGACGCGATCAAGCTGCCGTTCAAGGAACAGATCATCCCGGACACCGCCGACCGCAAGGTGTACTTCCTCGCCCCGGTCGTCTGTGTGGTGCCGTCGCTGATCGCGCTGTCGGCCATCCCGTTCGGGCCGGTCGTGTCGATCTTCGGCGAACGGACCGTCCTCCAGCTGCTCGACCTGCCGGTCAGCGCGCTGGTGATCCTGGCCTGCTCCTCGATCGGCGTCTACGGCATCGTGCTCGCCGGCTGGTCGTCCGGTTCGCCGTACCCGCTGCTCGGCGGCATGCGCAGCGCGGCGCAGGTGATCTCCTACGAGATCGCGATGGGCCTGTCGATCGTCGCGGTGATCCTGCAGGCCGGGTCGCTGAACCTGGCCGACATCGTCGCCCGGCAGCAGCCGGCGTGGTTCCTCTACCTGGTCCCGAGCTTCGTGATCTACCTGATCTCGATGGTCGGCGAGACCAACCGGGCGCCGTTCGACCTCCCGGAGGCCGAGTCGGAGCTGGTCGGCGGGTTCCACACCGAGTACAGCTCGATGAAGTTCGCGATGTTCTTCCTCGCCGAGTACGTCAACATGGTGATCGTGTCGGCGTTCGCGACGACGCTGTTCCTCGGCGGCTGGATGGCCCCGTGGCCGCTGTCGCTGATCGGGAACAACGTGCTCAACACCGGCTGGTGGCCGGTGCTGTGGTTCTTCGCGAAGATGTTCGTCCTGCTGTTCGGGTTCATCTGGCTGCGCGGCACGCTGCCCCGCCTGCGCTACGACCAGTTCATGCGGCTGGGCTGGAAGGTCCTGGTCCCGCTGAACCTCGTCTGGATCGTCATGGTGACCTTCGCGAAGGTCATCACCTGGAACACCGCGACCATCATCATCGCCGCGGTCGCCATCTTCATCGTCGTCGCGCTGTTCTTCTACGTCCGCGCGTCGGGCCGCGAAGAGGAGAGCGAGTCGATCCCGGTCACCGGCGGCGGCTTCCCGGTCCCGCCGCTGGACCTCAAGGTTCCGCAGACCACCCCGCGTCAGAAGGCCCTGGCCAAGGCCGAGGCGAAGGCGGCCCGCCGCAAGCCGGCGGCCGTCGGTACCGCAAAGGAAGGAGCGCAAGATGGGGTTTCTTGATCCCGTCAAGGGCTTCGGCGTCACCTTCGGGATGATGTTCAAGAAGGTCGCCACCGAGGAGTACCCGGAGGCCGGCGCGCCGGCCGCGCCGCGGTACCACGGCCGGCACCAGCTGAACCGGCACCCGGACGGCCTCGAGAAGTGCGTCGGCTGCGAGCTGTGCGCGTGGGCGTGCCCAGCGGACGCGATCTTCGTCGAGGGCGGTGACAACACCGAGGAAGCCCGGTTCTCCCCGGGCGAGCGGTACGGCGCGGACTACCAGATCAACTACCTGCGCTGCATCGGCTGCGGCCTCTGCATCGAGGCGTGCCCGACCCGGTCGCTGACGATGATCAACTTCTACGAGCTGGCCGACGACGACCGCCAGCGGCTGATCTACACGAAGGAGGACCTGCTCGCCCCGCTGCTGCCCGGCATGGAGCAGCCGCCGCACCCGATGCGGCTCGGCGAAAACGAGCAGGACTACTACGTCAACGGTCCGCAGCTCGAAGCACGCTTCTCAGCTGAGAGCTCATCAACACAGCTGGCTCGCGGGGAGGGCGTCAAGTGATCACCGCTCTCCTGGCCGCCGCGCCGAACGCGTCGGCGGGTGTCTCCACCGGCGAGGCGATCGCGTTCTGGGTCCTCGGCCCGGTCTCGCTCCTCGGCGCGCTCGGCATGATCTTCTCCCGCAACGCCGTCCACTCGGCGCTGTGGCTGGTGCTGACCATGCTGAGCCTGGGCGCGCTGTACATGATCCAGTCGGCGCCGTTTCTGGGCTTCACGCAGATCATCGTCTACACCGGCGCGATCATGATGCTGTTCCTGTTCGTGCTGATGCTGGTCGGCCGGGAGAGCTCGGACTCGGTCGTCGAAGTCCTGCGTGGCCAGCGGCTGGCCGCGACGGTGCTCGGCATCGGGATGGCGGCGCTGCTGGCCACCGGCATCTACCGGGCGCTGGAGAACGTCACCCCGGCCGTCCCGCTCGACTCGACGACGTCGGCGGGCGGCGGTCCCAAGGGCCTCGGCAAGCTGATCTTCACCGACTACCTGTTCCCGTTCGAACTGACGTCGGCGCTGCTCATCACCGCCGCGATCGGCGCGATGGTGCTGGCCTTCACCGACCGGCACGGCAAGGGCGGCAAGCTGTCGCAGCGGGAACTGGTCCTGCTGCGCTTCCGCGGCGAGCACGACCGGCCGTCGCCGCTGCCCGGCCCGGGTGTCTTCGCCACCGCCAACTCGGTGGCGACGCCGGCGCTGCTGCCGGACGGCTCGGTCGCGCCGGAGTCGCTGTCGGCGATCATCGAGTCCACCTCGGCGATCGAGCTGGCGAAGGAACGCAAGCTCGTCTCGGACCAGGGTCCGCACCCGGACGCGCACGCGCTGGTCGGCACCGAAGCTCCGGAGACCAAGGGGGAGAAGGAATGACCCCGACGTACTACCTGCTGCTGTCGGCGCTGCTGTTCGCGCTCGGCGCGGTCGGCGTGCTGGTGCGGCGCAACGCGATCGTCGTGTTCATGTGCATCGAGCTGATGCTCAACGCGGTGAACCTGTCGCTGGTCACCTTCGCCCGGATCAACGGCGGGCTCGACGGCCAGATCATGGCGTTCTTCGTCATGGTCGTCGCGGCCGCCGAGGTCGTGGTCGGCCTGGCGATCATCATGGCCATCTTCCGCACCCGGCGCTCGGCTTCGGTCGACGACACCAACCTGCTGAAGTACTAGGAGACCCCCGAGTGACCGCATCATCGTGGCTGCTGGTGGCCCTCCCCGGTCTCGGCGCGCTGATCCTGCTGCTGGCGGGTAAGCGGGCCAAGGCATGGGGGCATCTGCTCGGCTCGGCCACCGTCACGCTGGCCTTCGTCTACGGCCTGATCCTGTTCTTCACCGCGAACACCGGCACCACGACGGACACCAAGCTGTACTCGTGGATCCCGGCCGGCGCGCTGCAGATCGACTTCGGCCTGCGGATCGACGCGCTGTCGCTGACGTTCGTGCTGCTCATCACCGGCGTCGGCATGCTGATCCACTTCTACTCGATCGGCTACATGTCCGACGACGAAGGCCGGTACCGCTTCTTCGCGTACCTGAACCTCTTCGTCGCGTCGATGCTGATCCTGGTGCTGGGCAACAGCTTCGTGACGCTGTACATGGGCTGGGAGGGCGTGGGTCTCGCGTCCTACCTGCTGATCGGCTGGTACCAGGGCCGCCCGTCCGCCGCGACCGCGGCGAAGAAGGCGTTCTTGATGAACCGCGTCGGGGACGTCGGGCTCGCGCTGGCGATCTTCATCATGTTCAAGTACGCGGGTTCGACCGGCTACGCCGAAGTGTTCAAGGCGGTCGGCGACGGCAAGTTCTCGCCGGGTGCGATCACCGCGATGGCGATCCTGCTCCTGCTGGGTGCCTGCGGTAAGTCCGGCCAGTTCCCGCTGCAGGCGTGGCTCCCGGACGCGATGGAGGGCCCGACCCCGGTGTCGGCCCTGATCCACGCGGCGACGATGGTGACCGCGGGTGTCTACCTGGTGGCCCGGTCGAAGGACATCTTCAACGCCACCGAGGACGGCAGGCTGATCGTCACCCTGGTCGGCGCGGTGACGCTGCTCCTGGGGTGCATCATCGGCTGCGCCTACGACGACATCAAGAAGGTCCTCGCGTACTCGACGGTCAGCCAGATCGGCTACATGATGCTGGCGGTCGGCCTCGGCCCGGGCGTCTACGCGCTGGGCATCATGCACCTGGTCGCGCACGGCTTCTTCAAGGCCGGGCTGTTCCTCGGGGCCGGTTCGGTCATGCACGCGATGAACGACGAAGTCGACATGCGCAAGTTCGGCGGCCTCTTCAAGAAGCTGCCGATCACCTTCGTCACCTTCGGTCTCGGCTACCTCGCGCTGATCGGCTTCCCGCTCCTGTCGGGCTTCTACACGAAGGACGCCATCATCGAGGCGGCCTTCGGCCAGGAAGCCTGGCGTGGCTGGGTGTTCGGTCTCGCCACGCTGATCGGCGCGGGCCTCACCGCGTTCTACATGACCCGGCTGATGATGATGACCTTCTTCGGCAAGGCGCGGTGGGAGAACCTCAAGTCCGCCGACGGGCACGACTTCCACCCGCACGAGGCCAAGCCGATCATGTGGGTCCCGATGGCCATCCTGGCCGTCGGCTCGGTCGGCGCCGGCGCGTTCTTCGCGATCGGCAACCGGTTCGCGACCTGGCTCACGCCCTCCGTCGGCGAGCTGGCGGAGCACCACGAACACGGGGTGCTCGCCGCGAGCCTCGTCCCGTGGCTGACGGTCGGGCTCTCGCTGGTGGGTGCGCTCATCGCGGTCCTGATCTTCCGTCGTGACGTCCCGGTCGAACAGCCCCAGCGGGTCTCGTTCGTCACCCGGGCCGCGCGCAAGGACCTGTACGGCAACGCCCTCAACGAGACGCTGGTCGCCCGCCCGGGCACCTGGCTCTCGCGGGCGCTGGTGTTCGTCGACAACCGCGGCGTCGACGGCGCGGTCAACGGCCTGGCCGCCGGACTCGGCGGCGGGTCCGGCCGGTTGCGGCGGCTGCAGACCGGCTTCGTCCGGTCGTACGCGCTGTCGATGCTGGGCGGCACGTTCCTGCTTCTGGCGGCTCTCCTGCTGGTGAGGTTCTCCTGATGACCTGGTTGCTCATCCTCATCCTGGTGCCGCTCGCCGGCTCCCTGGTGCTGGCGTTCCTCAAGGGGAACGACCGCGCCGCGGTGCTGGCCGCGCTCGGGTTCTCGATCCTCGAGTTCGTGCTGGTGATCCCGTTCTGGCTCAGCTACCACGCGGCCGGCCCCCGGCTGCAGATGACGTCGAGCTTCGACTGGATCCCGACGTTCGGCGTGCACATCGCGTTCGGCACCGACGGCATCGCGCTGATCATGATCGCGGTGATCGCGCTGCTGGTGCCGATCGTCGTCGGCGGCCTCGGCACGATGGACAAGCTCCCGCCGGGGCGCAGCGCGGGCGGGTTCCTGTCGCTGATCCTGCTGCAGGAGGCGCTCACGATCGGCGTGTTCGCCGCGACCGACGTCTTCCTGTTCTACGTGCTGTTCGAGATCATGCTGATCCCGATGTACTTCCTGATCGGTGGCTACGGCGGCGCGAACCGGCAGTACGCGGCGGTGAAGTTCTTCCTGTACTCGTTCCTCGGCGGCCTGATCATGCTGGCCTCGGCGATCGGGGCGTACTCGCTGGCGGCGGACAAGCTCGGCAAGGGCACGTTCGACTGGGCCACGCTGGTGACGGTGGTGCGCGAGGCGCCGCTGTCCACGCAGATCTGGCTGTTCCTCGGGTTCTTCCTGGCGTTCGCGATCAAGGCGCCGCTGGTGCCGTTCCACACCTGGCTGCCGGACGCGGCGGGGGAGGCGCCGATCGGCGTCGCCGTCCTGCTGGTCGGCATCCTGGACAAGGTCGGCACGTTCGGCTTCCTGCGCTACTGCCTGCCGATGTTCCCGGACGCGAGCAAGACGCTGGCGCCGCTGGTGCTGGTGCTCTCGGTGATCGGTGTCCTCTATGGATCCATCCTCGCCGCGGGGCAGCGGGACATGAAGCGGTTCATCGCCTACGTCTCGATCGCCCACTTCGGCTTCATCTCGCTGGGCATCTTCACGTTCAACGAGCAGGCGATGATCGGCTCGGCGACGTACATGCTGAACCACAGCCTGGCGACCGGCATGCTGATCGTGGTGATCGGTCTGGTGATCGCCCGCGGCGGGTCGTCGAAGATCTCCGACTACGGCGGCATGGCGAAGGTGACCCCGCTGCTGGCCGGGCTGTTCCTGCTCGCCGGCCTGTCGACGCTTTCGCTGCCGGGCACCAACTCCTTCGTCTCGGAGTTCCTGGTGCTCATCGGGTCCTTTGTGGACCAGCCGGTGTACACGATCCTCGCCACGGTGGGCATGGTCCTGGCCGCGGCGTACGTCCTGTGGCTCTACCAGCGGGTCTTCCAGGGCCCGGTCCGCGGTGACGCGCTCGTCGGCGTCGGCGGGGGCCCGGGCACGGCGATCGCGCCGGAACTGGGCGCCAAGAAGGCCATCCGCGACCTCGACGGTCGTGAGATCGCGATCCTCGCGCCGCTGGTCGTGCTGATCATCGTCCTCGGCTTCTACCCGAAGCCGGTGCTCGACACAGTCACCCCGACGGTGCAGCAGACGCTGTCCGCGGTCCAGGGAGGCAAGTAAAAGTGCTCGACATCCTCCTGACCCA
Organism: Amycolatopsis sp. CA-128772; assembly: GCF_002904295.1. Classification (GTDB taxonomy): domain Bacteria; phylum Actinomycetota; class Actinomycetes; order Mycobacteriales; family Pseudonocardiaceae; genus Amycolatopsis. The sequence continues at coordinate 96,163 of NZ_PPHG01000069.1, read as the reverse complement.
GGCGGAGCCCCCGATCGCGACGCCGTCGGTCGACTACCCGGCGGTGCTGCCGGTGCTGATCGTCTTCGGCGCGGCGTGCGTCAGCGTGCTGGTCGAGGCGTTCGCGGCGAAGCGCTCGCGGTTCGGTATCCAGGTGGTCCTGAGCCTGGCGTCGATCGTCGCGGCCGGCGTCAGCCTGGTCATCTACGCGACGGGCAGCGCGCCGGCGGGCGGCGTGACGACGTTCAGCGGCGCGATCTCGATCGACCGCCCGGCCCTGTTCCTCTGGGGCACGCTGCTGGCGCTGGCGGTCGGCGCGGTGCTGCTGATTTCGGACCGCGTGGTCGAGCCGGGCGGCGCGCTGGTCGCCCAGGCGAGCATCCGCCCGGGCACGGTCCAGGACCGCGCCCAGACGGCGACGGTGATGCAGACCGAGGTGTTCCCGCTGACGCTGTTCGCCCTCGGCGGCATGATGGCCTTCACCGCGGCGAACGACCTGCTGACGATGTTCATCGCGCTGGAGGTGCTGTCCCTCCCGCTGTACCTGATGTGCGGCCTCGCGCGTCGCCGCCGTCTCCTGTCCCAGGAGGCGGCGGTCAAGTACTTCCTGCTGGGCGCGTTCTCGTCGGCGTTCTTCCTGTACGGGTTGGCCCTGCTGTACGGCTACGCGAACTCGGTGAAGCTGGGCGACATCGCGGCCGCGGCGGCCGGTTCGGACCGTTCGGACACGCTCCTGTTCGCGGGCCTCGGCCTCCTGGTGGTCGGCCTGCTGTTCAAGGGTTCGGTCGGCCCGTTCCACACCTGGACCCCGGACGTGTACCAGGGAGCCCCGACGCCGGTGACGGCGTTCATGGCGGCGTGCACGAAGGTGGCGGCGTTCGGCGGCATCCTGCGGGTGCTGTCGGTGGCGTTCTCGTCGACGTCGTGGGAGTGGCGCGGAGTCCTCTGGGGTGTGGCGATCATCTCGATGGTGATCGGTGCGGTGCTGGGCCTGACCCAGACGGACGTGAAGCGCATGGTGGCGTACTCGTCGATCGCCCACGCGGGCTTCCTGCTGGTGGGCGCGATCGCGATGACTCGCGATGGCTTGTCGAGCACGCTCTTCTACCTGCTGGCGTACGGCTTCACGACGCTGGCGGCGTTCGGCGTGATCAGCCTGGTCCGCGATTCCTCGGGCGAGGCGACGCACCTGTCGGCGTGGGCGGGTCTCGCCAAGCGCTCGCCGTTGCTGGCGGGCGTCTTCACGTTCCTGCTGCTGGCGTTGGCGGGCATTCCGTTGACGTCCGGTTTCGTCGGCAAGTTCGTGGTGTTCTCGGCAGCGCTGTCCGACGGAATGGCGCCGCTGGTGGTGGTGGCCCTGGTGTTCAGCGCGGTGGCGGCGTTCTTCTACCTCCGCGTGATCGTGCTGATGTACTTCTCCGAGCCGGCGGCGGACGGACCCTCGGTTTCGGTCCCGGGCTTCGGCACGGGAACGGCGATCTTCCTGGGTACCGCGGTGACGTTGGTGCTGGGCCTGGCTCCGGCGTTCGCTCTGGGCTGGGCGAGTTCGGGCGGTTTCGCTTTCTGAGGTTTTCCCTTCGGCCGCCACCCTGGTTTTATCGGGGGTGGCGGCCGAGTTTTTGGCTCAGTTGCCGCGGAGCACCGGGCAGGACACTGATGTAGCCGTCGTCGAGCGCGATCCCTACGCGGCCTTCTTCGAGGTCCAGGTAGCTGACGGTGGTGTCGTGGGCGTGAAGCTGCCCGATGCCGAGGTGGGGTCGCTGGAGAAGGGCGTCGAGCTCCTGCACTTCGCGGCTGCGGTCTTCGTCGAAGATGTCGCTTTCTTTGGCCTGGAACTCTTCCTGCGGCACCGAGAAGGGCTTGATGCCGGCCGGCTTGCAGGGCGGAAGCTTCGAGACGAGGGCGTCGGCGGGGTGGGTGTCGACGCTCTCGAGTTCGACGTAGTCCGCGCGGCAGACAAGGCTGACGGCGGTACGGCTGCGTTTTGCGATCAGGACGCCGATTTGCCCGGCGGTGTTTCGTGCGTGAGCGACGAATTGTTCGCCGGGGTGGTCGATGAGGTGGAGGACGTCTTCGAATTCGGGGGTGAAGCCGTCGCCTTGGATGAAGCCGAAGGGGCTGAGTTCTTCGAAGGCTTCCCGGTTCATTCTCGGGGTGGCGGAGGGCGGGATGTAGCGAAGCCCCTTCGCGAGGACGGGGTGCGGGTCACCGCCGCCGACGTTGCGCATGGCGGTGAGGAGGGTGGTGAGGGAGAAGGTGGCGATCATTTTTCTTTTCGCCGATCACCGGGGGCATGGGCTTTTCGATGAAGCCGCCGAAGGTTTCGTCCGGATCGGGGTTTTGCAGGTAGGGGGCTTTTTTCTTTTCGCGGTCTTCTTCTTTACCGCCGCGGCCGTTGACGGGGGCGCCCATGGGGAGGCCGTTGGCGCCTCGTGGGCCGGCGGTGGCGCGGGTGGGGCTGGGGAGGCGTTCCTCGGGGAGGCGGGCGCCGGTGGCGTTGCCGGGGGTGCGTGTGCCGGGCAGGTTCGTGCCTGGTTTACCTAGCCCGGTTCCCGTGTTGGTTCCCGTGTTGGTTCCTGCCCCGTTTCCTGGCCCGGTGCCGGTGCCGGTGCCGGTTCCCGTGCTGTAGTACCCGCTGCCGGTCCCGGGCCCGAAGTCACCCGAGAAGCTACCCCCGCCGGACCAGCCCCCGGACTGCCCGGTAGGCCCGAAAACATACCCACCCTGAGCGACGGGCGGCGTGGGGACATAGCTGTCAGCGTGGGTGGTACCGGCGTTCCCCGGCTGTGACGGCTGAAAGCTGCTGGGCGGCTGGACGGGTTTCAGCGCCTGATCCTGGCTCACAGGCCGATTCGCCGTCTGATCCCGGACGTCGTCGGTGGTCTGACTGGTGACCCGATCGGTGACGTGGTCCTGCCCGGGCCGGAAGGTCTCTCGGTCTTGCGAAGGCACCTGGGTATCCCGCGCCCAATCACCGGTATCGCTGGGCCCGGACCGACCAGTCATGGAAACGGGCGAACCGGAGTCCCGAAGCTCGGCGTATTGAGCGGGCATCTGCCCACCATTGTCAGTGGAGGCGGAGTGATAGGCCCGAAAGGCATCAATGTTCCCTTGGCTATCAGCCTGCCACCCGGCAACCTTGGAGGTGTACGAATCCCACCCATGCCCGGTGAGAACATTCCGAACATCATCGATATCGAGCTCAGGAGGCTGAGCAGCAACAGGCTTGACGGAGTACTTGGCAGTCCCAAAGGCATCCATCTGAGCCCCAACAGCCCCCTGAGCATTCCGAAGATGAACAGCATCATCAGCGGCGGCTTGAACGAGAGGAAGGGTGGCATCGGCGGCAGCGTCTCCGGCACGTCCTCGCCACCCGGACATGGTCTTGGCCCGAAGGGCACTGATCCGCTGAGCCCGTTCAACCATCCGATCGGTCAACTGACTGGCACCATCATGGGCGTCGGCCAGCGAGTTAATACCCTCGCCCCCGGTGATCTGCTCGTAGATCTGTGCCGCTGTCAACGGTCCTTCGGTAGCCATCATTTCCCTCCGCGGAGGTTGCTCAGGACATACGAGGCGACACCACGAGCTGCTTCGCATGGATCCTTTTTGCCGATGTTCTCTTCGGACTGAGTAACGCCGACGTCCACAGTCTGTTTGTCGCTCGTTCCTATCGCGATTTGGCAGCCACCTCGGCTGGCTCGGTCGTCAACGAGGCCGTAGGCGACCACCGGGTAACCGTCGACAGGTTCCAGAGGTAGGAAGAATTTGTACTTGGCCTGATAAACCCCGGTCAGACCGCGATCGTTGACCTTGTTGAAGATCACGAGTACGGCGGCTTGGGTAACCTGCGGTGGGTGGACGCTACAGCTGGGACCGCCGGGAGCGTTGAATACCGCCTTCGGCGTTACGCCGGCCCCAAGGAGTTCGTTGACCTGAATCGAGGTCAACGAGTCGCATGGTGCCTGCGCGAAGCGGCTGATATCGATCGGAACGTCGACCTTCGGCACGCCTGGGCCCGGTAGGTGATCGCTGGGAGTCGCAGCCGTCACGGAACTCGAGTTCGAGGGCGACGCAGTTCCAGTGGTGATTGCAGTGCATGCGCTGAGGAGCATCAGTGATGCGCAGAGTGGAGGAAGGACGCGGCGCATCAGAGACTGCCTGCAGTTGGCTTCAAATCCGCGACGCTGGCCTCTTCCGTGGCCGCGTATTTACCCAAAGCCGTCTTGCACCGCTGTGCCATCGAGCGACAGTACTGTGCCCGTGCGACAAGGGTCTCGTACAAGGCATCGCCGGATGCCCTCACGCGTTCGGCATTGCCATTGCTGGCGTATTCCGCGCCGGGTCCTTGGGCCCGCTGCAGCAGAGCGGCCCTGTTGAGGTCGTCTTCGAACTCGTTCGCCAGGTCGTTCCACTCGTGCATCAGGGCTCGCAGCGTCTCCTCGTCGTACTCGAACCCCGCGCCACCGTCCCCGCCCCCATAGGACCCCGGCACCGGCACCCCGTTCGGCCCCGGCAGTTGCCAATCCGGCTCATAACTCGGTCCCTCAGGCACGCCGCACCACCGTCGTCATCAGCTCTCCCCTAGCTTGCAGTGTGCTGCCTCCCGAGCACCCTGCGTATCCGACGCCGCCGACCTTACCAAAGTTCCCCCTCCGGAAAACCGAGGTCACGAGGGCCGCGGCGGTCCTCTCGGTGCTCTCCCAAGCCGCGGCCCTCGTGACGTCCGGACCCACCCCTCCATGACTGAATATCCGCCCGCCGGAGACGTCCGTTGCGTCCGGAATCTCCGGTCACCCTTTCGGGGATTGGGAACCACCCGGTGGGTGGGGGCGGCGGGTGTCATGTTCGTCACCGTTTCCGCTGGACAGCGGGTAAACGACCGCGCGAGGTTGCCACTACGCTCAAGAGGCAACCCGACCGGTGCACGAGTAGAGCGGAGCCGACGTGTCTGTGCCAACCCCAGCCCCCGGGGCGGGATCCCTCCCCGCTGCGCCGGGCGGCGCCCTCGACGACCTGCGGGCGTCGGTCGGGCTGCAGATCGCCGACGAAGCCCTGCTGCGGTCCATCGCCGGTGGGCTGGCCGAGGTCGAGAAGCTGCTGCGTGACGTCGTCCGCAGTGACGTCCAGGCCGTCAACGACGCCGCCCTGCACCTGGTCGAGGCCGGGGGCAAACGCTTCCGTCCCCTCTTCACGCTGCTGTCCGCGCAGTTCGGCCCCAAGCAGGACGACCACGTCGTGATCGCCGCCGCCGCGGTCGAGCTGGTGCACCTGGCCACGCTCTACCACGACGACGTCATGGACGAGGCCGACATGCGCCGCGGCGCCGAGAGCGTCAACGCCCGGTGGGACAACACCATCGCCATCCTGACCGGCGACTTCCTCTTCGCGCACGCCTCGCGCCTGGTCGCCGACCTCGGCACCGACGCCGCGCGGATCATCGCCGAGACCTTCGGCGAGCTGGTCACCGGCCAGATGCGCGAGACCGTCGGCCCCGGCCCGGGTGACGACGCCGTCGCGCACTACCTCACCGTGATCGCGCAGAAGACCGGCTCGCTGATCGCCACGTCCGGGCGGTTCGGCGGCATGATGTCCGGCGCCGCCGAGCAGCACATCGAGGCGCTGCGCCGGTTCGGCGACATCATCGGCACCGCGTTCCAGATCTCCGACGACATCATCGACATCGCGTCGCCGTCCGACGAGCTCGGCAAGGCGCAGGGCACCGACCTGCGCGAAGGCGTCCGGACGCTGCCGATGCTGTACGCGCTGGCCGACCCGGAGACCGACCCGCGGCTCACCGAGCTGCTGTCCGGCCCGATCGCCGACGACGCGCTCGTGCAGGAGGCGCTGGACCTGCTGCGCGTCAGTAGCGGACTCGATCGAGCACGCGTCACCCTTTCCGACTACGCTCAGCGCGCGCGAGCCGAGCTCACCGCGCTGCCCGCGTCACCCGCCCGGGACGCCTGCGAGTCGGTGGCCGACTACCTGGTCGCGCGTACGCGCTGATGCACTAAACAGGGGCAGGGAAAGATGTCCATATTCGGACAGGTCTGGCTGTGGAGCCTGGCGGCGTTCTTCGTCGGGGCAGTCCTCGCCTGGCTGGTGCTCGTGCTGCCGCTCCGCAAGAGCGTCCGCAAGCTGGAGAGCGCGCTGGCGCAAGCCCACGCCGACGCCGCGCGCACCCCGGCCAACGCGGGCGTCGAGGCGTTCTCCCGGCCGGAGCCGCGCTTCGAGCCGGAGCCGTCGCGCCAGGAGACCTCCTACCCCGGCACGCTGGTCGCCGCGCCGCCGATCCACCGCGACGACGTCCACGACGACATCGACCAGGACTTCGCCGAGCTGGACGCGCAGGTGCCCACGCGGGTGCCGCCGGAGCCCGAGCCGGAACCCCAGCCTGAGCCCGAGCTCGACGAGGACGACCCCTACCGGACCGCGGCCACCCAGTTCCTGACGCCGGAGCAGGAAGACGGTTACGAAGCTCCGGGGACCGAGTACCTGGTCCCCGACGAGGAGCCCGAGCCCGTTTCGCCGGCCCTCTCGCGGCTGGAGCAGCACGACTCCGACTCGTCGGCGGGCTCGCTGTTCCAGACCCCGGGGGAGGAGACGCCCGACTGGTTCGACCACGAGCCGCGGTCCCAGCGGTCGGCGTTCGAGGAGCCGGTGGAGCGCACGCGGTACATCGGCGAGCACCCCGGTTCGGTGCGCAAGGACGAACCGGAGGAGCCCGAGCCGCCGCAGTACGCCTTCGGGGGTGACGTCACCGACGGCGAGCTCGACGTGCCGGCGGAGACCCCGGCCGAGGCGACGCAGGTGCTGCCGAAGCGCCAGCCGCGCGAGGCGGTGCGCGGCGGGTTCGACGCGCCGCAGCCGATCCAGCCGTCGATGCGCACGGTCGAGCGGCGCGAGCCCGACCTGTCCGGCGCGCACAGCGGCTCGCTGTTCGAGCCGTCGGTGCAGCCGAACCAGGCGGCCGCCGGCATCGCGGCGCCCGAGCCGCCTCCCGCGCGGCAGGCGGCGGGCGACTCGGTGCCGCCGGGGCCCTTCGGTCCCGGTTCGGCGATGCCGCGCCCGGGTGGCGGGGCGCCCAGTGACAGCTTCGCCGTGAAGGCCAGCGTCACGGCGTTGCGCTACTGCACCGAGGAATCGACGCAGTTCCCGAAGATGGTGGCCGAGGTGTGGTTCCGGACCGCCGAGGACGCCGAACGGGTCGGGTTCCGGCCGCTCAGCTGAGTTCCTGGAACAGGACGAGCGTGGCACCGCCGGGATCGGCGGCCCAGCCACACGACCTGAAACCTAGGACGTGTGTCCCAAATAGGGCAACCCCGGAAACGCCGAAGGCCGCCACGCACCGGGCGTGGCGGCCTTCGTCAAGACGGAACTACGCGACCGTCCAGGTGTCCTTGCCGCGCAGGAGCGCCTGCAGGTCCGGCGTGCGGGCCGCGCGGGCCTCCTCGACCTGGGCGCGGGCGCCGTCGTCGTACGTCGGGCGCTCGACCTGGCGGAGAATGCCCGTCGGGACGTGGTTGAGGTTCTGGTCGCCCAGGCGGGACAACGCGAACGCGTACGACGTGTCCACGATCGCCGGGTCGTGCACCACGATGTTGTCCTCGCCGATGTCGGCGACCTTGGCGACGTCCAGACCGCCCCAATCGCCGCGCTTCACGCCGAACTCCTGGTTCGGGCCGAAGCGGATCGGCTCGCCCGCGCGCAGCGGGATCAGGCGGGCGGCAGCTTCATCGGCGTCCTTCAGGACGTCGAACGCGCCGTCGTTGAAGATCGGGCAGTTCTGGTAGATCTCCACCAGGGCCGAGCCGCGGTGCTGCGCCGCGGCCTGCAGGACCTCGGTCAGGCCCTTGCGGTCGGAGTCCATCGCGCGGCCCACGAACGACGCTTCCGCGCCGATCGCCAGCGACAGCGGGTTGAACGGGGTGTCCACCGATCCCATCGGGGTGGACTTGGTGACCATGCCCTGCCCGGACGTCGGGGAGTACTGGCCCTTGGTCAGCCCGTAGATCCGGTTGTTGAACAGCAGGATCTTGATGTTCACGTTGCGGCGCAGCGCGTGGATCAGGTGGTTGCCGCCGATGGACAGCGCGTCGCCGTCACCGGTGACGACCCACACCGACAGGTCCGGGCGCGTGGTGGCCAGGCCGGTCGCGATCGACGGCGCGCGGCCGTGGATCGAGTGCATGCCGTAGGTGTTCAGGTAGTACGGGAACCGCGACGAGCAGCCGATGCCCGAGATGAACACGATGTTCTCGCGCTTGAGGCCGAGCGTCGGCAGGAAGGACTGGACCGCGTTCAGCACGACGTAGTCGCCGCAGCCGGGGCACCAGCGGACCTCCTGGTCCGACTTGTAGTCCTTGGCCTTCTGCGGCTCGTCGGTGGTGGGTACAAGGTCCAGGCCGCCGACGGTGGGGAGCCCGATGTCGATTGCGGTCACTTCGCCGCCTCCGTAGCAACGCTGGTGATGATCTCCGAGAAGACGTTCTGCAGTTCTTCGGCCATGAACGCCATCCCGGCGACCTTCGTGTGCGAGTGGACGTCGACCAGGTACTTCGCGCGCAGCAGCAGCGCGAGCTGGCCCAGGTTCATCTCCGGCACCACGACCTTGTCGTAGCTGCGCAGGATGTCGCCGAGGTTGGCCGGCAGCGGGTTGAGGTGCCGCAGGTGCGCCTGCGCGATCGGCAGGCCGAGCTTGCGCACGCGCCGGCAGGCCGCGCCGATCGGGCCGAACGACGAACCCCAACCCAGCGCCAGGACGCGCGCCTTGCCGCCGGAGGGATCGTCGACGACGAGATCGGGGACGTCGATGCCGTCGATCTTCGCCTGCCGCAGCCGGACCATCTTGTCGTGGTTGGCCGGGTCGTAGGAGATGTGGCCGGTCTTGTCGGCCTTCTCCAGCCCGCCGATGCGGTGCTGCAGCCCCGGGGTGCCGGGGATCGCCCAGGCGCGGGCGAGCGTCTCGGGGTCGCGGACGTACGGCCAGAATTCGCCGGAGTCGTTTTCCGCGTTGGGCTCGGTCGCGAACTCGACCCGCAGGTCGGGCAGCGTTTCGACGTCCGGGATCAGCCACGGCTCGGAGCCGTTCGCGATCGCGCCGTCGGAGAGCAGCAGCACCGGGGTGCGGTACTTCAGCGCGATCCTGGTGGCCTCGACGGCCGCGTCGAAGCAGTCCGCCGGCGACAGCGGCGCGACGATCGGGACCGGCGATTCGCCGTTGCGGCCGAACATCGCCTGCAGCAGGTCGGCCTGCTCGGTCTTGGTCGGCAGGCCGGTGGACGGGCCACCGCGCTGGACGTCGATGACGACCAGCGGCAGCTCCACCATCACGCCGAGGCCGACGGCTTCGGACTTCAGCGCGACACCCGGCCCGGACGTCGAGGTGACGCCGAGCGCGCCGCCGTAGGACGCGCCGAGCGCGGCGCCGATGCCGGCGATCTCGTCTTCGGCCTGGAAGGTGATGATGCCGAAGTTCTTGTGCTTGGACAGCTCGTGGAGGATGTCCGACGCCGGCGTGATCGGGTAGGTGCCGAGCAGGATCTGCAGGCCGGAGCGCTGCCCGGCGGCCACGATCCCGTAGGCGAGCGCGGTGTTGCCGGTGATCTGCCGGTAGGTGCCCTGGGTCAGCTTCGCCGGGGCGACCTGGAACGTCGTCGCGAACGACTCGGTCGTCTCGCCGTAGTTCCAGCCCGCCCGGAAGGCGAGGATGTTCGCCTCGGCGATGTCCGGCTTCTTCGCGAACTTCTCGCGCAGGAACCGCTCGGTGCCCTCGGTCGGCCGGTGGTACATCCACGACAGCAGGCCGAGCGCGAACATGTTCTTGCAGCGCTCGGCGTCCTTCTTGCCGAGGCCGGTGTCGGCGAGCGCGCCCTGGGTCAGGGTCGACATGGCGACCCGGTGCACCTGGTACGGCGCGAGGGTGTCGTCGTCCAGCGGGTCCGTCGCGTAGCCGACCTTGGTCAGGTTGCGCTTGATGAACTCGTCGGTGTTCAAGATGATCGTGCCGCCGTGCGGGACGTCGGCGAGGTTCGCCTTGAGGGCGGCCGGGTTCATCGCCACCAGCACGTCCGGCCGGTCGCCGGGGGTGAGGATGTCATAGTCGGCGAAGTGCACCTGGAAGCTGGAGACGCCGGGGATGGTGCCCTGCGGCGCGCGGATCTCGGCGGGGAAGTTCGGCATCGTCGACAGGTCGTTGCCGAACGCGGCGGCTTCGGACGTGAAGCGGTCGCCGGTCAGCTGCATGCCGTCACCCGAGTCGCCCGCGAACCGGATGACCACCCGGTCCAGCTTGCTGATCTCGGTCGGCCTGGTTGCGGCGAGCGAGCCGTGGCCAGCGCCGTTGCCGTTCGCACTCGTGCTCATGGGTCAGGGATTCCCTCTCTCCCGACGGTACGGCTTCCGTTCGCCTGCCGGTGCCGCGGCTGCGCTCACCAGGTGTACTCCCGAGGTTAGCTCGCCCCCAACACCGATGTTGGTAGTGTCCCGGCTGTTGGGCGACCTCATCGGTGCTCTCTCATGTCTCTTCGCTGGTCCGCCAGATACCTGTAACCGATGGTAACGGGTAGCCGTGGTGGTGCGTTGTGATGCGTGTCTCCCGAGCACGGTAAGACTTCCGGCTCGAATCACGACCGAGAACGGATCCGGGCCCGCATCAGGGAAAGCCGCTCGGCGAACTCCGGCGAGGCGAGCGACGCCAGCTGCGGCGTGATCTCGACGTCGACGGCGTCGGCGTGCGCCGCCAGGCCCGCGGTGGTGCGCAGGCTGCGCTTGGTGGCGATCAACGCCTCGCGCGGCGCGGCGACGGCGGGGTGAGCGAGCTCACGCGCGGCGGTCAGCAGTTCGTCATGGCCGCCGTCGACCACGCGCAACGCCAGCCCGGCGCGCACCGCGGCTCCGGCGTCCAGTGGCTGCCCGAACAACGTCATCGCGGCGGCCTGCTGCGGGCCGGCGAGCCGCTGCGTCATCCAGGTCATCCCGCCGCCGGGGTGCAGCCCGAGCTCGAGGAACCGGGCGACGAACTTGGCCCGCGGCCCGGCCAGCCGCACGTCGGCGGCGAGGGCGAGGTTCAGCCCGGCCCCCACGGCCGCACCCCCGACGGCGGCGATGGTCGGCAGCGCACAGCGCGCGACGGCGAGGAAGCCTTCGTAGATGGCGCGCAGGCCGGCTTCATCGGCCTCGGCGAGCGCGGCCAGGTCGGCCCCGGCGCAGAAGGCGGGCGGCGTCCCGGTGACGACGACGGCGTGCACGGACTCATCCCGTTCCGCAGCCTCGACGGCGGCGGCGAGCTGCGCGGAGAGTTCGAGGGTCAGCGCGTTGCGGCTGCCGGGAGCGTCGACGGTCAGCAGGGCGACGCCGCCGGCGTGCTCGGTGACGATGCTGTCGGTCATGGGCTCAGGGTGGCACGGTCGGGTGGTGGCGGGTTCTTGGGGGACGAGCCGGGGTGCTGGTCAGGGGCATCGTCGTGGCGGGCAACCTGCCGGCGGTGCGGGCTCTGGGCGGCTGAGGGTGGGCCGCCGCCGGAACTGCCGATGAACTGGCGTGGCTCGTCGCAGGTCAGCCGCGCCGGGTGGGGTGGTAGGTCAGGACCTGTGTGTGGCCGTGTTGTGGTTGGCGTAGCCGTCGAGCGTGGAGAAGATGTCGAAGGTGTAGGTCACGGTGTCTCCTCGGGGGGAAGCGGGCCAGGTCTCACCCTCCTACGAACAGCGCCGCCCTGATCCGACACCGGCGCTCACTGCTCCGGCGTCGGGGGCCTCTCCAGCAGCCGCGAGAGCACCACCGTCGACACCGTCCGGTCCACTATCTCCAGCCCGCGCAGGCGCTCCAGCGCCGTCTCCAGGTGGTGGATGTCCGCCGCCCGCAGGTGGACGATCGCGTCCGCCGCGCCCGAGACCGTGTACGCCGCCACCACCTCCGGCAGCGGTTCGAGGCGCGCCCGGATGCGGGCCGGCGTGATGTTGCCCTGGCACGTGACCTCGACGAACGCCTCCGTTCCCCAGCCCAGGGCCTCCGGGTCGACCACCGCCGTGAAGCCGCGCAGGATGCCCGTTTCGAGCAGCCGGTCGACCCGCCGTTTCACCGCCGGCGCCGACAGCCCGACCACCTTGCCGATCTCCGCGTAGCTGGAGCGCGCGTTCGCCACGAGACACGAAACGATTCGCTGGTCGATGGTGTTCACACGCAACATCTAGCACAGATACGCGCAGCGAACAGCGATTGATTGCGATATTAGGCGCCCCTTACCCTGCAATCATGCAGGCGATGCGCGTACCGACCACCCGTCGATACCTGATGTGTTCCCCGCGTCACTTCGCGGTGGATTACGTGATCAACCCGTGGATGGACCCGACCCAGCCGGTCAGCGCCGACGTCGCCGTCGCGCAGTGGACCGAGCTGCGCGACACCTACCGCCGCCTCGGCCACACCGTCGAGGAGATCGAGCCCCAGCCCGGCCTGCCCGACATGGTCTTCGCCGCCAACTCCGGCACCGTCGTCGACGGGCGCGTGCTCGGCTCGCGGTTCCGCGCGCCGCAGCGGGCCGCCGAGGCCGAGCACTTCCGCCGCTGGTTCGTCGAGCACGGCTACCGCGACATCACCATGCCGGAGAAGATCAACGAGGCCGAGGGCGACTTCGCCTGGACCGGCGCGCTGCTGCTCGCCGGCACCGGCTTCCGCACCGACCCGGCCGCGCACGCCGAGGCGCAGGAGGTCCTCGGCGTCCCGGTGGTCTCGCTGCAGCTGGTCGACCCGCGCTACTACCACCTCGACACGGCCCTGTTCGTGCTGGCCGAGGCGACGGACTCGACCCGCGCGCACATCGCCTACTACCCGGACGCGTTCTCGGCGGGCTCGCGCCGCGTGCTCGAGCGCCTGTTCCCGGATGCGGTGCTCGCGACGCGGGAAGACGCCGAGTGTTTCGGCCTCAACGGCGTGTCCGACGGCCGCAACGTGGTGCTCCCGGTCGAGGCCACCCGGTTGGGTGAACTCCTCGCCGGGCGCGGTTACGAGCCGGTCTACGTCGACATCGCTGAGCTGCGGAAAGCCGGCGGCGGCCCCAAGTGCTGCACGCTGGAAATCCGCAAAGGCTAAATAACGGCAAAATCATGTAACTCACCCGTTTGCCAGTGCGATTAATCGAAGTAGCAAAACGACTACTCGCGGTGGCAGGCGGTGGGAGTGGTGACAGTGATCTTCGCCATGCATGGGGCGGGACGGCCGGCGCGCCAGCTCGACCCGGGCGAGGACGAGCACTGGCTGACGGTCGACCAGCTCGAGGAGGTGCTCGACCGCGCGGCAGACCGCGAGGACGTTCACCTCACGTTCGACGACGGCAACGAATCCGACGTCGAAGTCGTGCTGCCGCGGCTGGTCGAGCGCGGGCTGACGGCGGAGTTCTTCCCGCTGGCGGGCCGGCTCGGGCAGCGCGGGTACCTCGACCGCGACGGCCTGCGCGAACTCGCCCGGGCGGGGATGCAGATCGGTTCGCACGGCTGGGAGCCCCGCGACTGGCGGCGGCTCGACGACCGCCACGCCCGTCGCGAGCTGACGGAGGCGCCGAAGCTCCTCGGCGACCTGTGCGGCCAGCCGGTGCGGCGGTATTCACTGCCGTTCGGCGCGTACGACCGCCGGGTGCTGGCCAGGCTGCGGCAGGCGGGCGCAACGCGGGTGTACACGAGCGACGGCGGCACGGCTCGCCGCGACGGCTGGTTGCAGGCCAGGACCGAGCTCCGGCACGACCTCGACGGCGAGCGGCTGGACCGGGGTGCTTTCGGTGGGGGCCCGGCGGACGCACTGGGTGAACCGGCTGGTTCGGCGGTCTGCTCGGTAGGTGTGGGTGGGTGGCCGAGTCCGGCGGGTTCGGGCGAGGCCGTGCTCTGGCGTCGGATCAGCCACCGCGGCGTCCCGGCCAACGGGACACCGCGCAAACCCCTCCTCCCCACCTCACCCCGATGAGCAGCCTTTTCGGCAAATTCGGCCACCTGATGGGAAATTCCCGCACCCGCAGGGCTTGAACGCGCTCTCGCCCGGGTGCATCCTGGTGCCCCGCCGCCGTAAGGAAAGTTTCCTAACTAAAGGGAGCACCAGGAATGCGGAAACTGATCCTGCTCGCGACGCTCGCGCTGGCCGCGGCCGTGATGCCGTCGGCGCTCGCGTCGGCGTCGCCCGCCCCGGCCGCCGTCGAAGCCGCCCCCACCGCGGCCCAGCTGCTCGCCAAGACCGGCAGCTGCAACCAGATCTCGAACGGCAAGTACAAGACCGACGAAGACGCTTCGAGCAAATCCGTCGCCGTCTGCGACGCCAACGGGGCGGTGTTCTGGAAAGCCGACATGGACATCGACTGCGACGGGCAGCGCACCTCGCAGTGCAACGAAAACACCGACTGCTGCTACCAGGACGACACCGCGTTCCACCAGTCCGACGGCAAGCCGCTCAACGCCGCGAAGCTGCCCTACATCGTCGTGCCGAGCTCCAGCAGCATCTGGAAGTACTCCTCCTCCGGCCTCAAGGGCGGCGGCTCCTGCGCGGTGATCTACAACGGCAAGGTCGAGTACGCCGTCATCGGGGACACCGGCCCGACGCAGATCATCGGCGAAGCCTCCTACGCGACCGCGAAGGACCTCGGCATCAACCCCGACCCCTCCAACGGCGGCACCGACTCCGGCGTCACCTACATCTGCTTCAAGAACTCGACCGTCTCGCCGATCGAGAACCACGCCAACGCGGTGAGCAAGGGCCAGAGCCTCGCCACCACCTTCGTGAACAACAACTGACGCAACCGATTCACCGGCCGGCGCCGGATCGTGGTCCTCGTCCACGGTCCGGCGCCGGACCGTGACCCGAATTTCACCTGAATCCCTTGTGTCTCACGGCCGTTTCACGCCGTCCCCCGTTCGCCGCGCCCGCGGTAACGATCCAGGGGTGCCCGCCGACCAACTTGAGGGTCGCGCGGAATAGCGGAGGTTTGGCGTGAAGATCAGTGTCTTCGGGCTCGGTTACGTCGGTTGTGTCTCCGCCGCGTGCCTGGCGGGGCAGGGGCACCGGGTGGTCGGCGTGGACGTCAACCCGGTGAAGATCGACCTCATCACCCAGGGCAACGCCCCGGTGGTCGAGGAGCGGATCGGCGAACTGACCGCCGAGGTCGTCGCGAGCGGCGCGCTGAGAGCCACGACCGACGTCGCCGAGGCGGTCGCGGACAGCGAGATTTCGCTGATCTGCGTCGGGACGCCGTCGGCGCCGAACGGCAGCCTGTCCACGGTCTACCTCGAGCGGGTCGCCGAGGAGATCGGCGAGGCGCTCGCGAAGAAGAGCGAGCGGCACACCGTCGTCTTCCGCAGCACGATGCTGCCCGGCACGTGCCTGGACCTGCTGGTCCCGATCCTGGAAAAGGCCTCGGGCCGCACGGCGGGCGTCGACTTCGGCGTCGCGGTGAATCCCGAGTTCCTGCGCGAGGGCACCAGCGTCCGCGACTTCTTCGACCCGCCGAAGACGGTGATCGGCGAGATCGACGCGGCCAGCGGGGACGCCGTCGCGGCGCTCTACGAGGGCCTGCCCGGCCCGGTCTTCCGCGTGCCGATCCCGGTCGCGGAAATGACGAAGTACGCCGACAACTCCTTCCACGGCCTGAAGATCGGCTTCGCGAACGAGCTCGGCGCCGTCTGCCGGGCGCTGGGCCTCGACTCGCACCAGGTGATCGACGTCTTCCTCGCCGACACCAAGCTCAACATCAGCCCCGCCTACCTGAAGCCGGGATTCGCCTTCGGCGGCTCGTGCCTGCCAAAGGACCTGCGCGGGCTGGTCTACGCCGCGCACCGCGCCGACGTCAGCGTGCCGATCCTGTCGCACGTGCTGGCGTCGAACGACGAACACCTGCAGCGGGCGTTCGACCTGGTCGCGCGGACCGGCAAGCGCAAGGTCGGGCTGTTCGGCCTGTCGTTCAAGCCGGGCACCGACGACCTGCGCGAGTCGCCGCTGGTCGAGCTGGCCGAACGGCTGCTCGGCAAGGGCTACGACCTGAAGATCTACGACGCCAACGTCAGCCTCTCCCGGCTGATGGGCGCCAACCGCGAGTACATCGAGAGCAGGCTCCCGCACCTCGGCCAGCTGCTGGCCGGGTCGGTCGGCGAGGTCGTGGACCACGCCGAGGTTCTGCTCGTGGGCACCAAGGACCCGGACGTGCTGGCGGCCCTGCCGCACGGCCGGTCCATCGTCGACCTCGTCCGCCTGCCCGACGCCGCAGAGCGTCGCCTTGAAGAGGGATACGCCGGCCTTGCCTGGTAAAGCGCTCATCCTCGTCGAAAACCTCTCCGTCCCCTTCGACCGCCGGGTCTGGCAGGAGTCCACGACCCTGCGCGACGCCGGGTGGGAAGTCCACGTGATCTGCCCGCAGGGCACGAAACGCGACACCGAGGCCGAAGCCGTCGTCGACGGCGTCCACATCCACCGCTACCCGCTGAAGGCGGCGACCGGCGGGCCCGCCGGCTACCTGCAGGAGTACGGCACCGCGCTGTGGCACACGCTGCGGCTGGCCCGCAAGATCGGCCCGGTCGACGTCGTCCACGCCTGCAACCCGCCGGACCTGCTGTACCTGGTCGCGAAGGTGCTCAAGCGCCAGGGCGCGCGGTTCATCTTCGACCAGCACGACCTCTGCCCGGAGCTGTACCTCTCGCGGTTCGACCGCGGGCAGGACCTGCTCTACCGCGGGGTCTGCGCGCTCGAACGCGCCACCTACCGCGCCGCCGACGTCGTGATTTCGACGAACGAGAGCTACAAGCAGGTCGCCCGGATCCGCGGCGGCAAGAAGCCCGAGGACGTCTTCGTGGTGCGCAGCGCCCCGGTCGTCGAGCGGTTCCACGAGGTGCCGGCCGAGCCCGAGCTGAAGAAGGGCAAGCCGTACCTGCTCGCCTACCTCGGCGTGATGGGCCCGCAGGACGGCGTCGACTACGCCCTGCGCGCGCTCGCGAAGCTGCGTGACGAGATCGGCCGCACCGACTGGCACGCGGTGTTCGTCGGCTCGGGCGACGCGTTCGACGACATGGTCGCCCTCTCGGCGAAGCTCGGGCTGGCCAACCAGGTCGAGTTCACCGGCCGGATCTCCGACGAGGACCTGGTCCGCTACCTGTCCACCGCCGACGTCTGCCTGTCGCCGGACCCGCTCAACCCGCTCAACGACGTCTCCACGATGAACAAGGTCATGGAGTACATGGCGATGAGCAAGCCGATCGTCTCGTTCGAACTGCGGGAGGCCCGCGTTTCCGCAGGTGACGCGGCCGTGTACGCCCCGGCGAACGACGAGTCGGCGTTCGCGAAGCTGGTCGCCCAGCTGCTCGACGACCCGGAGGAGCGCACCCGGATGGGCAAGCTCGGCCAGGCCCGGGTGGCCGGTCCGCTCTCCTGGGAGAACTCCGCGAAGGCCCTGCTGGCCGCGTATGAGCACGCTGTGAAGTCTTGATCGCCGTTCGGTCAAGAACCCACCGAACGTGTAACCAATGCTCCCGGTCTTACGACGGTTCGGGTAACCGGCCGATCAACTGAACCCGTTCGGCGTACCCGTCTCAGGAATGGAGAGCCCGCCGTTGACTGACGACACGGTGCGCCTGGCCCTGGTCGGGCAGGTCCTGCGACGACGATGGCGGCTGCTGGCCGCCCTCGCCGTCCTGGGCGCGCTGGTCGGCGCCGGAGCGTCGATCCTGTTCTCACCCGGCTACAAGACGACCTCGGGCGTGCTGCTGCAGGGCCCGCGCCAGGCCGACGAGCTGCTGACCCAGGCCGAGATCGCGACCGCCTCGGTCGTCCTCGACCGCGCCGCCGCCGTGCTGCCGTGGCACCCCAGCGGTGCCGACCTGAAGAAGCAGGTCAGCGCGGCGGTGGCGCAGAGCAACGTCGTGACGATCACCGTCTCCGCCGACACCGCCGAGCACGCCCAGCAGCTCGCCGACCAGGTCGCGCAGCAGTACGTCAAGTACTCCACGCAGCTGGCGAGCAACTCCGCCGACGCCTCGGTGCAGCTCGCCCAGGAACAGCGGGAGTCGCTGCGCCAGCAGGTCAAGCTGACCACGGAGAAGATCAGCGACCTCGCCAAGAACGTCGGCGGGAACCTGACCGTCGAGAGCGTCCAGGTCCGCACCCAGCTCGAGGGCCTGCGGACGTCGCTGGAGCAGGCGATCAACGACCTGAACCAGGCCGACCTGGCCACCGGCGTCGGCAACACCGTGGTGCTGGGGCCGTCCCAGCGCCCGACGTCGCCCGCGGCCCCGACGATGACGCAGTTCGTCGCCGGCGGCGCGGTGCTGTTCTTCCTCGTGGGCGTTTTCGGCCACCTGTTCACCGCCCGCGCCGACCGGCGGCTGCGGGGCGAACCGGAGATCGCGTCCGCGCTCGGCGCGCCGATCCTCGCCGGGGTCGACGTCGCGACTCCGCAGGGCGACCGCCTGCCGGCGAACGGCCTGTTCGGCAAGGTCCGGCGGCTGCTCGGCGGCGACCGGCCGTGGGTGCTGCCGCCCGTCGCGACCTCGGCCGACGAGGTCAACCGCGACATCCGCTACCGCCGGGTGCTGGCCCGGCTGGCCACCGGCCCCGCCGACGTCCTGCTGCTGGTGGCCGACGACGACGAGACCGGCCGCCTGGCCGCCGGCCAGCTCGCCGAGCTGGCCGACCGGCTTTCCGTGCCGCTGCGGATCTTCGAGTACTCGGCCGAGCGGCCGACGGTGCCGGACGCGACCGCCGACTCGGGTGTTCTGGTCGTGCTCGGCTCCGGCACGCGCACCGCGTGGCAGCTGATCCGGCTGGCCGAAGCCTGCACCGACGGGAGCCAGGAGATCGTCGGCGCGGTCCTCACCCACGCCGTCCGGCCGGCGGCGCCCGAGAAACCCGAGCCCGCGGCGGAAGCCCCCGAGAAAGCCCTGGCAGGTTCGGCGTGACGACTTCCTCCGAAACTGCATCCTCCGGGGCCAAGCCCCGAACCCCGGCCGGGGGGCGAGCCCCCCTGGACCCCCCAACCGCCGGCGGCACGGCGCCGCTTTTCGACCTTTCGCGGCTGTTCATCGCCATCCGGCGGCGCAAGCGCGTCTGGCTCGCGACCGCGCTGCTCGGGCTGATCGCCGGCGCGGCGGTCGCGGTCGCGCTGCCCGCGCCGCCGACCGCGGTGGCCAAGGTGATCGTGGTCCACCAGGACGACTCGCCGACCGACAGCGGCACGCTGATGCGCACCGACGTCGCCGTGCTGCAGACGACCCAGATCGCCGAAGGCGCGCTGAAGAAGCTGGGCAGCACCGAAACGCCCGAAAATTTCATGAAGAACTACGCGGGACTGGGCCTGACCAACAACGTCCTGCAGATCACCGTCAAGGCGAAGAGCAACGAAGCGGCCGTGGCGCAGGCGCAGGCGCTCGCCGACACGTTCATCGCCGACCACGTCAAGCGCAGCCAGGCGGCCGCGGCCGCCCAGTCGCAGGCCATCCTCGACCAGCGCAAGAACGCGCAGGACGAGCTGGCCAAGGTCGAGCAGCAGATCGTCGAGGAGGAGGGCAAGGGCCGCCAGGCCAGCCAGCCCACCCTTGAGAACCTCTACAGCCGCCGGGCCGCGCTGACCGCGCAGATCTCGGACTTCACCTCGCGCGCCCAGCAGGCCGGCATCGGCAGCCCGCAGGTCGCCGCAGGCACCCAGATCGTCGACGCGCCCCGCGCGCTGCCCAAGGCGTTCCTCAAGACCATCGCGACCGACGCCGGTGTCGGCTTCGCACTCGGCCTGTTCCTCGGGCTCGCGCTCGTCGCCGTCGGCGCGGTGTCGCGTGACCGGCCGGTGCTGCGCCGCGAGATCTCGACGCACCTCGGCGCGTCCGTGATCGCGCAGCTGCCGTCGAAGCTGCGCGGCCCCGCCCGGCTGTGGCGGCGCTCGCGCGCGGTCTCCGAACGCAAGCGCGTCGCCACCACGCTGGTCCGCCTGGTCAAGCAGGACCCGCGGCCGGTGTCGCTGCTCGAACTCGGCGCGCCGGCGGTCGTCGCCGCGCTCGCCCTCGACATGGCCGGGGAGCTGGCCGGCGACGGCACCGTGAGCGTCGTCGACGACCTGCCGGGCGAGGACGTCCGCAAGCTCGCGCAGGAGACCGGCAGCGAGGTCACCGTGGTGGGCGCCGGGGACGCGGCCGGCGAGCTGCGGGTCGGCGTCGGCACGGTGTCGCCGGGTACGGCCTGGACCGACCTGGAGCACCTCGGCAAGGAAACCGTGCTGGTCGTCAAGGCCGGGCACGCGAACACGCTGTGGCTGCACACCGTCGCGCGGCAGCTCGCCGACCAGGGGATCCCGGTCATCGGCGTGGTGCTGGTCGACCCGGACCCGCGCGACAAGTCCGACGGCACCCTGTGGGACGGCCTGCACACGGCCCTGCGCGGCCGCGGCGCCGAGGTCCCGGCGGCGCCGCCGGCTCCGGCCGAGCGCGAAGACCGCCTGGACGAGCTGGTCGCCCGCGTCGCCGAGCGCGTCGCCAAGACCGAGCAGCCGACGCGCCGGTTCGCCCCGGTGCGGCCGGTGATCCCGCCGGTCGTCACCCACCCGAAGCCGCCGGCGTCCCCGCTGCCGGCCCCCGGCACGGTCAGCGTCCCGGACCACCTGAACGCGCCGACGAAGAAATTCGCCCCGGTCAAGCCGCCGAAGCGGCCGACGCCGTTCAAACGCGACCACGGCGAACCGGCCCACAAGGGCGAACTGAACGCCGGACTCGAGCCAGAGAAGAGCGCGGAGGTCTCCTGACCCCCGCCGCGACCGAAGGGGAACGCACCCGAGATGTGCGGCATCGCAGGCACCTACCTCTGGCCGGACGGCGGGCCGCTCACCGACCGGCTGACGAAGACGCTGGCCCACCGCGGCCCGGACGGCTCCGGCCGCTACGAGCACCGGGCCGGCCCCGGCGAAGTCCACCTGGGCCACCGGCGGCTGTCGATCATCGACCTGTCCGAGACCGGCGCCCAGCCGATGGTCCTCGACGGGCTCGCGCTGAGCTACAACGGCGAGCTGTACAACGCGCCGGAGCTGCGGGCCGAGCTCGAATCCGCCGGCGTCCGCTTCCGGGGGACGTCCGACACCGAGGTGCTGTTGCAGGCGTGGCGGCGCTGGGGCACGGACTGCCTGCCGAAGCTGCGCGGGATGTTCGCGTTCGCGCTGTTCGAGGAGGGCACCGGGGAGCTGTTCCTGGTCCGCGACCAGCTGGGCATCAAGCCGCTGTTCTTCGTGCAGCGCGGTGGCGGGGTCGTGTTCGCCTCCGAGCTGAAGGCGATCGCCGGTGAGCTCGGCGGGTCCCTGCAGGTCGACAACGCGGCGTTGATCGCCTCGCTGCTTTACTACTGGGTGCCGGACAGCCGGTGCGCCTACCAGGGCGCGGAGAAGCTGCAGCCGGGCACGTGGCTGCGCTGCCGCCCGGACGGCCAGGTCGACCGCGGCCGGTTCTGGTCGCTGCGGGAGGTCGCCGAAGAGGGCGCGGCGTTCGACGGCGAGATCGACCTGCACGAGGTGATCGCCGAGTCGACGGCCAAGCACCTGCTTTCCGACGTCCCGGTGGCGACGTTCCTTTCCGGCGGGCTGGACTCCAGCTACCTGACGGCGCTGGCTGCGCGGTCGCAGCCGGGGATTTCCGCCTACACCATCGGTTTCCGGGCCGAGGACGCGAAGTTCGAGGCCATGCCGGACGACCTCAAGTACGCCCGGATCGTGGCCGAGAAGTTCGGCGTCGACCTGCACGAGATCGAGATCGCGCCGCAGGTGCTCGACCTGCTGCCGAAGATGACCTACCACCTCGACGAGCCGATCGGGGACCCGGCGGCGATCAACTCGTTCCTGATCTGCTCGGCCGCGCGCGAGGCCGGCGTCAAGGTGATGCTGTCCGGGATGGGCGCCGACGAGCTGTTCGCCGGGTACCGCAAGCACCTCGCCAACCTGATCGCGCTGCGTTACCACAAGGTGCCGAGCGCGGTCCGGCGGCCGGTCGAGTCCATTGTGGACCGCCTGCCGGTGGCGTCGGCCACGCGCGGGTACCGGTCGGTGCGGTTCGCGAAGCGGTTCCTGTCCTTCGCGGGCCTGCCCGAGGAGACGGCGTTCCGGCGCAGCTACACGATGTACGACCGCGCGGAGCTGCTCTCGCTGGTCAACCCGGATCTGGCCGCTGACGTCGACTCCGTGTTGACCGAGCACGCCGACACCTACAACGACCAGGCGCTGGACGACTTCGTCAACCGGATGTGCCTGGCCGACTCGCGGATGTTCCTGCCCGGGCTGAACCTGACCTACACCGACCGTTCGACGATGGCGGCGTCCACCGAGGTCCGGACGCCGTTCGTCGACGTCGAGGTCGTGCGGGCGGCGTTCAAGGTTCCGGGGAACAAGAAGATCGTCGGCCGCGCCGGCAAGGTCGCGCTGAAGAACGCGGCGCTGAACATCCTGCCCAGCGAGATCGTGCACCGGCCGAAGGGCCTGTTCAGCGCGCCGCTGCGGGCCTGGATGAGCCGCGACCTGGCGCCGCTGGTGCGCGAGGTCGTCAACGACGGCGTGCTCGTCACGTCCGGCCTCCTGCAGCGTGAGGCGTTGCAGCGCATGGTCGCCGAGGACGCCGCCGGCCAGGAGGACCGCGGCAAGCACCTCTGGCACGTCTTGACTCTTGAGTATTGGTACCGGAACGCGATGTCTGGAGCGGGAGCGAAGTGAAGCAGGTAGTCCAGAACTACAAGAGCGGGGAACTGGCGCTCCTCGACGTGCCCGAGCCGGCCTGCAAGCCCGGTGGTGTGCTGGTGCGGACGGTGTACTCGCTGATCTCGACCGGCACCGAGATGATGAAGGTGTCCGAGGCGAGCATGTCCCTGGTGGGCAAGGCGAAGGCGCGGCCCGACCAGGTGGCGAAGGTGATGCAGAGCGTCGCCACCAACGGGCTGTCGGCGACCTACCGCAAGGTGACGTCCAAACTGGACTCCTACACCCCGCTCGGCTACTCGCTGTGCGGCATCGTGGAGCAGGTCGGCGACGGCATCACCGACGTGGCGGTCGGCGACCTGGTGGCCTGCGCGGGCAACGAACACGCGCTGCACTCGGAGCTCAACTGGGTGCCCAAGAACCTGTACTCGAAGGTGCCGGCCGGCGTCGACCCGCGGCACGCGGCGTTCGGCACGGTCGGGTCGATCGCGATGCAGGGCGTCCGCCGCGGCGAGCCGCAGATCGGCGACGTCGCCCTGGTGATCGGGCTCGGCCTGATCGGCCAGCTGGTCGTGCAGCTGCTGGCGTCGTCCGGCGTGCGCGTGGTCGGCGTCGACCCGGACCCGGAGCGCTGCAAGCTGGCCGAGAGCCTCGGCGCGCTGACCTGCGCGCACCCGGCGTCCGGCATCGTGGACACGGCGGTGGACGAGCTGACCCACGGCGCGGGCGTCGACCAGACGTACCTGGCCGCCGGTGGCAACACGAACGACCCGGTGGAGCTGGCCGCGAAGCTGTCACGCGACCGCGGCCGCGTGATCGACATCGGCAAGTGCAAGCTCGACCTGCCGTGGAACGCCTACTACGAGAAGGAACTGGACGTCCGGTTCTCGCGGTCCTACGGCCCGGGCCGCTACGACCCGTCGTACGAGCTCGAAGGCCGTGACTACCCGATCGGCCAGGTCCGCTGGACCGAGCGCCGCAACCTCGAGTGCGTGCTGGACCTGATCGCGCGCGACCGGCTGGATGTCGAGCCGCTGATCACGCACGTGTCGGACTTCTCTTCTGCCGTCGACACGTACAAGTCGCTGAACGAGGGCGCTTTGAAGGCGGTGGCGGTGCTGTTCCGCTACCCGGACGCGGTCGCCCGGACGGAGCCGGTCGTGACGTCGGCGCGTGTCGCGGTGGCGTCGTCTTCGGCTGCCACTGCCCTTCCGGCGGGCCAGGCCGTCCGCCTGGGCTTCATCGGGGCGGGCAACTACGCGTCCTCGATGCTGCTGCCGCACCTGGTCGATCGGCCCGACGTCAAGCTCGAGCACGTCGCGACGACGTCGGCGCTGTCGGGCGCCAACGCACGGCGCAAGTTCGGCTTCGCGGCGGCGTCGACGGACATCGACAACGTTCTGGGCGACTCCTCGATCGACGCGGTGTTCGTCGTGACGCGGCACAGCTCCCACGCGGAGCTGACCCGCCAGGCGCTGCTGGCGGGCAAGGCGGTGTTCGTCGAAAAGCCGCTGGCGCTGTCTCCGGAAGAGCTGCAGAAGGTCCTGGACGCGATCGAGGAGTCGGGCAACGACCGCCTCCAGGTGGGCTTCAACCGCCGTTTCGCGCCGCTGCTGCACGAGGCCCGCGACCAGTTCGGCCCGCGCGTCGGCCCGGCGACGGTCCGCTACCTGGTCAACGCGGGCCGCCTCGACCACGGCAGCTGGTACAACCAGACGGCCACGGAGGGCTCCCGCTTCGCGGGCGAGGGCGGCCACTTCATCGACACGGTGAGCTGGCTCCTCGACGCCGACCCGGTCTCGGTGTACGCAACAGGAGACGTCCAGGTGACCCTGACCTACCCGGACGGCTCGACGGCGGTGATCACGTACGCCGAGACGGGCTCGTCGGGCTTCCCGAAGGAGACCTTGGACCTCACGGCGGACGGCAAGGTGCTGAAGTTCGACGACTTCGTCCGGGCATCGGTGTACGCCCGCAAGAAGTGGGCGAGCTCCCGCCTCCCGAAGGGCCGCGACAAGGGCCAGGCGGCGGAGGTCAACGCGTTCCTGGAGGCGGTCCGGACGGGCTCGCCGATGCCGATCCCCCTGGCGTCCCTGGCGGCGACGACACTGGCGACGCTGGCCGCGCAAAGCAGCGTCGCGAACGCGGCGCCGGTGCGCATCGAGCTGCCGCGGAAGACGGGCGCCCCGGCATGACGAGCCGGGACGCGGTGCCGGGGGAGGCGGATGCCTGGGCGGCCGCCGCGCCGGCCCGGCGGGCAGCGTCGCGGGAGGCGGGCGCACTGGTCCGCCTGGCGGTGCCGCGGGTGGTAGGCGCCTCGGCGGGCGCCGCGCCGGCTCGGCCGGCGGTGCCGGGGGAGGCGGGCGCGCTGGTCCGCCTGGCGGTGCCGCGGGACGCGGCCGCTCCGGTACGGCTGGCGGTGCCGCGGGAGGTAGGCGCCTTGGCGGGCGTCCGCCGGAGCGTCGCCTTGGCGGGCGTCCGCCCGAGCGTCGCCCTGGCGGGCGCGCCGGTCCGGCCGGAGCCGGGGGTCGTCGCATGATGGGGCCCGGCTGGTACCTGCGCCGGCTGTCGCGGATGGGGCCGGCTGAGGTTGTCGGGCGTGCGCGGCATGCCGTTGTCCAGCGGCAGTGGCGGTCTTCGCTGCCCACGCCGCCCGACTGGCCGTCGCACCCGCGCTTCACCTCGGCGCTGCCCGCCGGCGTGCTGGGGAAGGTTTCCGGCGAAGCTGGTTCGCGGCTCGTGGCCACCGCCGATGAGCTGATGGCCGGCCGCGCCGAGTACTTCGGGGTGGACCGTTCGGACTTCGAAGCGCCGGACTGGTTCCTCGACCCGAAGACCGGGCGCCGCGCGCCTTCGGATGTCTACGCGTTCGATGTGCCGTACCGGTCGGAGGACACGGTCGGTGACATCAAGCAGATCTGGGAGCCGTCGCGGCACCAGCACCTCACCGTGCTGGCGGCGGCCTACGCGCTGACCGGGACTTCGGCGTACGCCTCCCGCGTGGCCGAGCACCTGCGGTCGTGGTGGGCGGCGAACCCGCCGTTGCAGGGGCCGCACTGGGTGAGCGGCATCGAGCTGGGCATCCGGCTGTTGTCGTGGGTCTGGACGCGCCGGCTGCTCGACGGCTGGCCGGGTGCCGCGGAGCTGTTCGAGGACAACCCGGACTTCCAGCTCCAGCTGTGGCACCACCAGAACTGGCTGGCGACGCTACGCAGCCACGGCTCGTCGGCGAACAACCACGTCATCGCGGAGGACGCCGGGCTGCTCGCGGCGGCGTGCGCGTTCGGCTGGTTCCCGGAGTCGGCGGGCTGGCGCTCGGCGGCGATGCGCTCGCTGGACGTCCAGCTGGCACGCAACACCTTCGCGTCGGGGCTCAACGCCGAACTGGCGTCCGAGTACCACGGCCTGGTGTTGGAACTCGGCCTGGCGGCGGCGGTCGAGGCCGACGCGGCGGGCACACCGGTGCCGGAGTCGACGTGGGACGTCCTGCTCCGGATGACGGACGCGCTGGCGTCCATTGTGGACAACCGGCTGCGCCCGCCCCGCCAGGGCGACGCCGACGACGGCTTCGGCCTGATCGTCGACGGCACCTCGACCGACCGCTGGGCGTCCCTGCTGGCGACGGGCGAAGTCCTGTTCGGACGCCTGGACTGGTGGCCGCCGGTGCCGGGCGACGACGTCCGCACGGCGCTGCTGGCGTCCCTGGCTGCCCGGACCCCGCGGGCTTCGGGCGGTCGCCCCGGCCGCCGCCCGGCGCACCTGCGTGACGCCGGGATGACGATCCTGCGGTCCGGCCGGCTGTGGGTCCGCTGCGACGGCGGCCCCCACGGCTTCCTGTCGATCGCGGCGCACGCGCACGCGGACGCGTTGTCGCTGGAGGTCCGCCACGACGGGGTGGACATCCTCGCCGACCCGGGCACGTTCTGCTACCACGGCGAGCCGCAGTGGCGCTCGTACTTCCGGTCGACGCTCGGGCACAACACACTCGAGCTGGACAACCGTGACCAGTCGGTCTCGGGCGGCCCGTTCCTGTGGACCCGGCACGCGGTGACGAAGGTGCTCGACGTGCACACGCCGGACGCGGGCCCGTCCCGCTGGTCGGCGGCCCACGACGGCTACGCACCGGCGCTCCACCGCCGCACGGTGGAGCTCGACGGCGACGTGCTGAGCATCGTGGACGAGGTCCTCGGCGACGGTGACCCGGGCGCGGCGCGGCTGGCGTTCCACTTAGGCCCGGCGGTGACGGTGATGCTCGACGGGACCACCGCGCGGCTCCGCTGGGTCGCCGATCCCGATCCCGCCGGACCTTCGGAGGCCGCCGCGGTGACCGATCCGCTGGTCGGCCGCGTGTCCGGGTCACTCGGCGGGACCGCCGTGCGCACCGCCGTCATGGAGTTGCCGGCCGGGCTCTCGTGGACCGTGCACCGGGGAGACACCGAGCCGCCGCTCGGCTGGTATTCCGCGGGGTTCGGCCGCAAGGAGCCTTCGACCACCCTTGTCGGCTCCGGGACTCCCGGACAGCTCACCACCCTGCTCCACTTCAGTTAGGACCCGCCCGTGACAGCCCGCCGCTTCCGACTCCGCCGTGCCGTGCCCCTGCTCGGCGTCCTGCTCACGGCTGTGGCGTGCTCCGGCGGGCCGGACTCCGGCACCGGCCCCGCCGGGGCCACCTCCGCACCCAGCGGGTCGGTGGCCGCGGTCTGCGACAAGGAACCGGCCGGCCCCACCGCGGCGCCGGCGGGAGCTGTGGTCATCGACCCGGCGGTGCCCGGCGACCTGGCGGTGAAGACGCGCTCGGCCAACGCCGGCACGACCTTCTGGCTCAAGCCGGGCAAGCACATCCTCGGCGACGACAAGTACGACCAGGTGTCCCCGAAGGACGGTGACGTCTACATCGGCGCCCCCGGCGCGGTCGTCGACGGCCGGAAGATCAATCAGTACGCCTTCACCGGGCACGCGGTCAACGTCAAGATCACCTACGTGACCGTGCAGGGCTTCGCCGCCCCGCACGACGAAGGCGTCGTCAACCACGACTCCGGCGACGGCTGGGTGATCGAGCACTCGACCATCCAGGACAACGACGGCGCCGGCCTGATGGCGGGCGCGCGTCAGCAGGTGCGCGGCAACTGCCTGCGCCGCAACGGCCAGTACGGCATGAACGCCTACTCCGGCGGCACGCCGATCACCGCGCTGGTCGTCGAGGGCAACGAGATCGCCGGCAACAACACCGGCGACTGGGAAGCGAAGATCGACGGCTGCGGCTGCAGCGGCGGGGTCAAGTTCTGGGACGTGAACGGTGCCGACGTGCGCGGCAACTGGGTGCACGACAACCGCGGCACCGGGCTGTGGGCGGACACGAACAACAACGACTTCCTCATCGAGGGCAACCTCATCGAGAACAACGATAGCGCCGCGCTCATCTACGAGATCAGCTACAACGCGATCATCCGCGACAACACGATCCGCAAGAACAACTGGGTCGACGGCCGCCGGTACGCCGACAAGAGCGACAACTTCCCGACGTCGGCCGTCTACATCTCCGAGTCCGGCGGCGAGCCGCGGATCAAGGCGCGCACCGCCAAGATCGAAATCTCCCGCAACTACCTGGAGAACAACTGGTCCGGGATCACGCTGTGGGAGAACGCCGACCGGTTCTGCAACAGCCCGGCCAACACCTCCTCCGGCGACTGCACCCGGCTGGTGCCGGCCGTCAAGCAGTGCGCGGCCCCGGCGATCACCAGCGGCGCGCTCCTGGCCGACTGCCGTTGGAAGACTCAGCACGTCGACATCCACGACAACAAGTTCGTCCTCGACCAGGCCGTCGTCGGCTGCCAGGCCTCCTGCGGCCGGATGGGCCTGCTGTCCAACTTCGGCAGCTACCCGGACTGGTCGCCGTACCGGGGCGACGATGTGCAGGAAGCAATCACGTTCAAGCAGGACAACCGTTGGCACGACAACAGCTACGCCGGCCCGTGGACGTTCATCGCCTACTCCGCCGACCGCGTCCTCGAGATCGGCGAATGGGAAGGTGCGCCGTACTCGCAGGACACCGGCAGCACCTACAGCGTGCAGGGCGGGGGCTGACGTGGCGACGCGCACCGGAACGGCCGGCATCCGCGGCGAAGCCACCCCCGAACCCGCCTCCTCGACGCCGAAGTGGGCGGGCCTGGCCTGGGCCCTGCTGATCCTCAACACGCTCGGCTCGACGGGCGCCAAGACCGTCCTCCCGTTGCCGCGGTCGGTCAGCCAGCTGGTGACCATGGGTTCGCTGATGACGGCGTTCGTGATCGCGCTGGTGCTGAACAAGCACCTGCGGATCCGGCCGAGCGCGTACCTCCTTCTGTTGACGGGCCTGCTGGTGTCGAGCATCCTCTCCAGCGCCGACCTGCAGGAGGGCGCCGGCGCGTTGTTCCGGTGCTTCCGGCTGACGGTGTTCGTCTCGACGCTCTGGCTGCTTACCCGCTGGTGGGACGGTGGTTTCGCCTTCGTCCGCTACCACATCCGCACCTACGCGGTCGTGCTCGCGTCGGTGGCGCTCGGCTTGGCCATCTCGCCGGGCAACGCCATGCCGGACATCTACGGCGGTCGCCTTTCGGGCGCGATCTGGCCGCTCACGCCGCCGCAGATCGGCCAGTACGCGGCCGTCATCTCCGGGCTCACGCTCCTCCTCTGGTTCGGGCGCCGCACGACGTGGCGCAGCGCGCTGGCGATCGTGGTGCCGGTGGTGGGCCTGCTGATGCTCACGCACACGCGCACGGCGACGCTCGGCCTGATCGCCGGCCTGGCGGTGGCCTTCCTGTCGATGGTGCTGACCAGCGCCCGCGCGCGGAAGGTGTTCGCGTGGACGGTCGGGGTCGGCGGAGTCGCCGGCATCGTGCTCGCGGGTGCGCTGCAGACGTGGTTCCTCCGCGGGCAGAGCGCGGACAACTTCTCCAGCCTGACCGGTCGTGCGAAGGTGTGGGACGCGCTGCTGGACGCCCCCCGGACGCCGTTGGAGTACATCTTCGGCGTCGGGCTGACGGACAAGTCCTACGACGGCCTCCCGATCGACAACAGCTGGCTCGCGATCTACCACGAACAAGGCTTCGTCGGTATTGCGCTGGTCGCCGGGTTCCTCCTCACGCTGGTCGTGGTGGCCGTGCTGCGGCCGCCGTCGCTGGCTCGCGCGTGCGCGATCTTCCTGATCACCTACTGTATTTCGGCCTCCTACACCGAAGCCGGCCTCGGCGACGCGTCGCCGTACCTGCTGCACCTGGCGGTCGCCGCGTCGCTGCTGGTCCGCGGGGTGCCGCAGTCCGACGAACAAGCATTCATCCCGGCGAAGGGGACAAGCGCGTGAAGGTGCTCGTGGTGCACAACCGGTACCGGTCCGAGCAGCCGAGCGGGGAGAACAACGTCGTCGACGCCGAGGTGACGTTGCTCGCCGAGGGCGGTCACCAGGTGTCGTTGTTCGAACGTCGCAGCGACGACATCGGGGCGATGCCACTGCCCCGCAAGGCGGCGGTGCCGCTGATGGTGCCGTGGAACCCGGCGGTGCGGAAGGAGCTCGCCGGCCGCCTGCGCGCGTCGCGCCCGGACGTCGTGCACATCCACAACACGTTCCCGCTGCTGTCGCCGTCGGTGGTCGCCGCGTGCGCGGACGCGGGCGTGCCCGCGGTCGCGACGCTGCACAACTACACGATGGTCTGCCCACCCGGCACGCTCCACCGCGACGGCCGCATCTGCACCGAGTGCGTCGGCGGCTCACCGCTGCCGGCGGTGAAGCACGGCTGCTACCGCGGTTCGTCCGCGGCCACGGTCCCGATGGCGGCGAGCATGGTCGCGAACCGGCGCCGGTGGTGGACGGGCATCTCCCGGTTCTTCTGCATTTCGGCGGCTCAACGTGACCTCCTGGTGTCGGCCGGGATGCCCGGCGAGCGGATGGCGGTGAAGCACAACTTCGTCACCGACCCCGGCGTCCGCCGCACCGGCGACGGCAAGCACGTGCTGTTCCTCGGCCGGATCACCGAGGAAAAGGGGATCGGGCTGCTGATGCAGGCGTGGGACCGCCTCGGCGGCGCCCTGGGCGTGCCGCTGGTCATCGCCGGCACCGGTCCGATGCAGGACGAGGTCGCGGCCTGGGCGGCCGGGCGTCCCGACGTCTCGTACGTCGGCCTCCAGAACAAGGCGGAGTGCCGGGCGCTGACCGCCGACGCCGTCGCGGTGGTCGCCCCGTCGACCTGGCTCGAGGCGTTCGGCCTGGTGGTGGTCGAGGCGATGGCGGCCGGAGTGCCGACGGTGGCGGCGGCGCACGGCGCGTTCCCCGAGCTCGTCGACGACGGTGTCACCGGCCTCCTGCACGCACCGGACGACCCGGCCTCGCTGGCCGAGCGCCTGCGCGCGGTGACCGGCGACCGGAACCGCGAAATGGGCGACGCGGCCAGGGTCCGGTACGAGAAGGACTTCACCCCGGCGGTCGGGCTGGACCGGCTGATCGCCGGGTACGAGGCGGCGATCGCCGGGTGAGGCAGCTCGTCCGGACGGCGCCCCCGGCCTTGCCGGCGGCGCTGCGCACCCCGCTGGCGATGTCGGCAGCGCTGGCGACAGCGGTCGTCGTGGCGCTCGGCATCCTCCACTTCCACGACTCGGGCCTGACCGGGCTCGACGCGGCGATTCTGCCGTCGGTCGACGGGGTCCAGCCGCCGTGGGGCTACCTCGCGCTGGTCTTCGACTTCGGCGGCGAGCCGGTGGGGTCGGTGATCCTGGTGGCGCTCCTCGCCGGGATCTGTTTCCTGCTCAACCGGGTGCGGACGGCGGTGCTGACGGTGCTCGGGGTGGTGGTCACGGTGGCGGTGACGACGGTCCTCAAGCCGATCGTCGGCCGCACCATCCACGGCGAGTTCCTGTCGTACCCGAGCGGCCACACGGCCATGGCCACGGCGCTCGCGCTGGTCGTCGCGCTGCTGCTGACCGACCGGCTGGGGCTCGGGCGCGGGGCCGCGGTGGTGCTC
This sequence comes from Amycolatopsis sp. CA-128772, assembly GCF_002904295.1. Taxonomy (GTDB): domain Bacteria; phylum Actinomycetota; class Actinomycetes; order Mycobacteriales; family Pseudonocardiaceae; genus Amycolatopsis. The sequence goes on along the minus strand of NZ_PPHG01000069.1, from coordinate 64,522 downwards.
GCGCCGGGGTTGGCGCTGGTCGCCGGGGTGGCGATGGGGTGGGCCGAGGTGGCGTTGGGTGCCCACTACCCGACGGATGCCGTCGGGGGTTTCTGCACCGCGTTGGCGGCGGTGCCGGCGACCGCGTGGCTGCTGGATCGAGTCGCGGACCGGCTCTGAGGCAGGGACGTTCGATTCCCGGCCGACCGGGTCATGAGGCCGGGTCGGCCTCCGAGAGGTGTCGATCCTCGCGCGGGTCGTTCGTCGGTCGGGAGACCCACCTCCGAAGGAGACCCCCATGATCCAGGACATGATCGCCGCCGAACGGCGGGAAATCGCTGTGCTCCTCGGCGAGCTTCCGCCATCCGGCTGGGACTCGCCCACCCTGTGCGCCGGGTGGCGGGTGGCCGAGGTGGTCGCCCACATGACCATGCCGTTCCGGTTTTCCACCGGGCGGTTCCTGCGGGAACTGCTCAAGTCCGGTGGCCGCTTCAACGCCATGGCCGACCGCGTGGCCGGGCGTGACGCCGCCGAGCTCTCCCGCGAAGCGCTCATCGCCTCGTTGCGGGACAACGCCGGCCACCCGTGGCGGCCACCGGGCGGGGGCGCGGTCGGCGCGCTCAGCCACGACGTGATCCACGGCCTGGACATCACGACCGCCCTGCGGCTGGATCGGCGGGTTCCGCCGGAACGTCTCGAGGCCATCTTCACCGCGATGAAACCGAAGCAGGTCAAGTACTTCGGCGCCGATCTCGCCGGCATCGCGCTGCGCGCCGACGATCTCGACTGGTCGTACGGCACCGGCACGCCATTGACCGGGGCGGCGCAGGATCTCTTGCTTGTCCTTTCGAACCGGCGGTTGCCCGCCGGACGTCTTCGCGGCGAGGCGAGTGCGCGCTTCACCGCGGCCTGAAGGGCCTGGTGGCACTGGTAAGTCGGAGCGGTCATGTCTCCGACGGTACCGAACACCCGTGCGAACGCCATCGCTGGAAAGGGTGAACCGGTCGGTGTCCGAAATCCTCCGCTCGCGACTTTTACCCTATGGCGCAATGGAAAACGGCTTGTCGGCGGGAGGTTGCGCCGGAAATTGTCGGAGCCGTCGTGCAAGGTGGAATTCAGCAGCCGGCGGTCCCGCCGGTGAACGAAGAGCACTCGTCCTGCGAGTAGGGCTTTGCCTGCCAGCCCGCGGGGTCGACCGTCTTGGAGGTGTCATGCACGACGAAGGTCCACGGCCCCGTGTACGAGTTGTCGTGCCAGCGGTTGCCCTGCCCGAAGGTGATGGCCTCCTCGACCACGGTTCCCTTGTAGGGCGACCAGTCCGGGAACGTCCCGTAGTTGGACAGCAGCGCCATCCGGCCGCACAGGCTCGTGCAGCCGATCTTGCCCGCGTCGAGCCGGAAGGTGTTCCCGTGGACCTCCACCCGCTGCGTCTTCCAGCGGCAGTCGTCGTACGCCGGGTGCTTTTCGATGGTGCCCGCGGCGCACGAAGACTTCGGCGCCGTCTTGGTGCAGTAGCCCGAAGAGGTGTTCGCCGGGCTGTTGCAGAAGCGGTCGGCGTTCTCCCACAACGTGATCCCGGCCCAGTTGTTCTCGAAGGTGTTGCCGGTGATGTCGACGGCCGACGTCCGGGCCGGCACGCGCGGCTCGCCGCCCGATTCCGAGAGGTACACCGTCGCCACCGGGAAGTTGTCGCCGCGCGCCGCGAACGTACGGCCCTGCACCAGGCTGTTGCCGCGGAAGGTGTTGCCGCGCAGCACCAGGTTGTAGCTGGTCTCGTAGAACAGCGCCTCGGAGTCGTTGCTCTCGAACAGGTTGTCCTCGACGAGAAAGTCGTTGTTGTTCGTGTCGGCCCACAGGCCGGCGCCGTGGTTGCCGTGGACCCAGTTGCCGTGGATGTCGGCGCCGTTCACGGCCCAGAACTTCGCGCCGCCGCTGCACCCGCAGCCCGGCACCTTGGTTTCCCAGTCGCCGGTGTTGTTGCCGGTGATCTCGTTGCCCTCCAGCACGAGCCCGGTGATGCCGTCGCCCGCCTGGTACGCGTTGAGCCCGTACTGGCCGTTGTTGCGCAGGCAGCTGTGCCGCACGACCTGGCCGGCGCCGGCCATCAGCCCCGCGCCGGCGTTGTCCTCGATGGTGGTGTTCTCGATGAGCCAGCCGTTGCCGGAGTCGTGGTTGACCACGCCCTGGTCCTGCAGCGCGGCGAACCCACGGATGGTGAGGCCGTGGATCTCGACCTTGCTCGCCTGCTGGGTGAAGGCCGCGCGGTTGACGCCGCGGCCGTCGAGGATCGCGCCCGGTGCGCCGAGGTAGACGTCGCCGTCCTTGGGGACGACCTGGCCGTACTCGTCGTTCCCGAGCGTGTGGGTGCCCGGCCGGAGCCAGAATGTCGTGCCGGCCGGACGGGCGGCGGTCTTGGCCGAGAGGTCGCTGTCGACACCCGGCTCGACGGAGACGGCTCCCGGGGGCGGTTCCTCGTACGCCGTGGGCTGGTGGTCGCACACCGGTCCGGGTCCGTCCGCGGCGTGCGCGAGCACGGGGCACGCCACGGCGATCAGGAGCGAACAAGCAGCGACCATTACCACACGAGATCTGCCCATGGCAGGAAGTTACGCACGAACGGGCCGGAAAACAGTCACCCTCAAGTGTCCTCATCGGACCCAACGGGTGAATCCGACCCGCCCGTGCGGGAATCAGGCGTGTTTGCGGAACACGGGCTGCACCGGGCGCCCGCCCATCCACGGCGCCGGGTCGTTGGCGTCGAGAGCCTTCCGGTAGACCGTGCAGGCCTGCGCGACGACGTCGATGGTCTTGTCGATGTCCGCCTCGGTGAGCGCGGCGCTGACCACGAAGGACGGTCCGAGCACGCCGCCGCCGATCAGCTCCCGCAGGAACAGCGTCCGGTACGGCTGCGACGGCTTGAGCTCCTCGTCGAGCGTGCCGAAGACCAGGTTGCTGGCCCGGCCGCGGACCACCACGTGGTTCTCGACGCCCATCCCGGCCGCCACCTCGCGGACGCCGGCGGCGAGCCGGTCGCCGAGGGCGTGCATGCGGCCGATCACGTCCTCGTCGCGGTAGACGTCCATCACCGCCATCGCGGCGGCCAGGGAGTGGGTCTCGGCGCCGTGCGTGGTCGAGAGCAGGAACACCCGCTCACGGTCGGTGCGCAGGCCGCCCAGCTCCATCAGCTCTCGCTTGCCGGCCAGCGCCGAGACCGCGAAGCCGTTGCCGAGCGCCTTGCCAAACGTCGAGAGGTCGGGCGTGACGCCGTAGAGGCCCTGGGCGCCCTGGGCGGACCACCGGAAGCCGGTGATCATCTCGTCGAAGATCAGGACGACGCCGTGCCGGGTGGCGAGCTCGCGCAGGCCCTGCAGGTACCCCGGCGGCGGTTCCACCGCCGCGGCCGCTTCCAGGATCATGCACGCGATCTCGCCGTCGTGGCGCTGCAGCAGCTCCTCCGCGGCCTGCAGGTCGCCGTACGGGAAGGACACGACCGCTTCCGTCGTCTCGTCCGGGATGCCGGCGTTCATCGGCGTGGTACCGATGAACCAGTCGTCGGTGGAGAAGAAGGCGTGGTCGGCGCACTTGGCGACGAGCTTGCGGCCGGTGGCGGCGCGGGCCAGCCGGACCGCGGCGGTCGTGGCGTCGGAGCCGTTCTTGGTGAACTTCACCATCTCGGCCGTCGGCACGTTCTCCAGGAACCGCTCGGCGGCGTCGGCCTCGATGATCGACGGGCGGATGAAGTTGCTGCCCTTCTCCAGCTCGCCGCGCACCGCTTCGACGACTCTCGGGTGGGCGTGGCCGAGGCTGACGGCTCTCAGACCCGCGCCGTACTCGACGTATTCGTTGCCGTCCACGTCCCAGACGTGGCCGCCGCGGCCGTGGGAGATGACCGGGGCCATCCCTTCCGGGTACTGGTCCGAGCCCTTGGCGTAGGTGTGCGCTCCGCCGGGGATGACCCGGTTCAGCCGCTCGTCCGCCCGCCTGGAGCGGGGCAGGTTCGTTCCCATGTCGTGGCTCACCTCGTTGGTTTCAACGCCTCTTCCAGAGACGGTGCCCGTTCGTCCCGGTCACTGACCATTGTGACCGAGAGTGGCCAAGAAATGTCCAATTCAGGGTCTTTGTACGAAATCGTAATGTCTTCGGCAGGGTCGTGCGCCCGATCGATACGGTACGAAACGTCAGAGGGATCAGTGAGTGACTGGAATCCGTGCGCACACCCCGCCGGGATGTACACGGATACCTGGGTATCACCCGACAGTTCGAAGGTTTTGATATTTCGGAACGTCGGCGAATCCGGTCGGAGATCCACCACGACGTCGAAGACCGCGCCGTGCGAACACCGCACCAGCTTCGCTTCGCCGGCCCCGCCGCGCAGGTGCATCCCACGGACGACCCCTTTGCGGGACCGGGAAACGCTGTCCTGGACGAAGCCGTCCGGGTCGATGCCTGCCGACGCGATGACGTCGCGGTCGAACGTCCGGCTGAAGAACCCGCGCTGGTCCGCGTGCGGAGTGGGTTCGAACAGGTACGCGCCGTCGATCTCGGGCACCGGAATCGCCTTCATCGCCCACCCCCGAAGAGGGCCGCCGAAAGGGCGGCGAACTGGTCCTTGAGGCGTTGCGCGTTCATCTGGTTCCGTTCCAGGAGCGTTTGGCGAAGTTCTGGCGAACGGTTCTCGAGTTCGGTGAACTGTTCGACGAGCCGGTCGAAGCTGACGGTCTTCGCGCGCTGGGTGAAGCCGTCGAGGCCCATCTCCGCCATGAGGACGTCGTTCTTCGGTGCGTAGCCGATCGCCACGGTCGGTTTCGCGACCTTCAGGGCGCAGAGCACGTTGTGGTAGCGCGTGGCCACCACGCTGTCCACCGCGGCCATCTCGTGCATCAGCTCGTCCAGGGTCTCCGCCGAAGCCGCCGTCACCAGCGGGGAATCGGTCTGCTCGATGATCTCGTCGACGACCTGCCGGTCGATCTGGTCGCCGATGAACAGCCGGACGGGTCTGTCCTGGTCAACGAGCCACGCGACGAAACGGTTCATCGTGTCCACGTAGTGGCGGTAGATGCGGTCGGCTCCGGCCCGGTCGTCGTTGCCGCCGTAGTAGGCCATCACGCCGACGCCGACGGTGCCCGGCTTGCCGTCGGCCGCCGGAGTGGGGAGGGAGAACGCAAGGTCGGGGTAGACCTGGTCGGCGCTCGTGTCGACGCCCATGGCGCGCATGGCGTCGCGGGAGATGTCGTCGCGATAGGAGCGGTAGGCGGCGAGCCGGCCGGACCAGCGGACCAGGGTCCGGGTGGCCCGGGCGCTGATGTGGTTCGCGCCGACGCAGACGAGCGCCACCTTGGTGCCGAAGAGGCGCCCGGTGGCGGAGAGGAGGAAGAGCGAATACGGGAAACCCCATGGACGCAGCGGAAGCGTCGCTTCGAGGACACCCATGCCGGGCACGATGACGACGTCCTGCTTGCGGACCCAGGCCGCGGTGCGCGCGATGTCGACCAGCTTGCCGAAGCCCTTGAGGGCGACCGAGCGCAGGCCGGACGCCGTCTCGTACTCGGACTGGTTCCAGTGCAGCGGCGTCGTGTCGAGGCCGTACCGCTCGCGGACGAGCTCCGGGCCGCCGACCAGGGCGCCCAGCACCGCGTCAGGGTACTCGGCGCGCAGGTAGCCGAGCACGGCTTCGAGGGAACCGTCGTTGCCGAGGTTCCCCGAGCCGAGCAGCCCGAACACGCCGACGCGTGGCGCACGCTTCACGCCAACCTGCCTTCCCGGCCGGCCACGATCTCGTTCACCGTGGCGACGTCGGAGGCGGTCGGCGCGCGGTCCTCGACGCGCTCGCCGTGGCCGGAGCGGGCGCGGTTGGTGAGCCAGGCGCCGAGGTGGCCGAAGCACTCGCGCTTGTCGGCGGCCGAGATCGGTGCGCGCCGGATCAGGTCCGCGAACCCGTAGACGTACTCGCCGAGCAGGCGGACGGTGGGATTCCGGAGCCGGTTCGCGCGCCGCGGGTCCAGATTCGCGCACCGGCTCCGGATGGTCGGGTTGGCCCGTTCCGCGCGGCCGGGGTGGTCGCGGCGGAAGTAGAGCAGCTCGGGCACCTGGTAGAACGGGCCGTGGAGGGCCATCTCCGCCGAGTACGTGCGGTCGGCGTGGTGGTAGCTGTCGAGCGGCTTGACGCGGCGGAGGACGTCGGCGCGGATGACGCCGTAGAAGTCGTCGCCGCCCGGCTCGAACAGGACGCTGCGGAACCGGTCCGGCGCGTGCCGGGAGCCGGTGTCCAAGGTGTACTCGAGCGGCTGGACGATGCGGCCGTCGCCGTCGATGATCGCCTGGTCGCAGTGGGCGAGGATGATGTCCGGGCGCTCGTCGAGGGCCTCGATGCAGCGCTTGAGGAGGTCGCGGGCGTACAGGTCGTCGTGGGACACCCACTTGAAGAGCTCGGTGCGGGACACGTCGAACACGAAGTTGTGGTTCGGCGTCGCGCCGATGTTCTTCGGCTGGCGGACGTAGCGGATCCGCGAGTCCTTCTCGGCGTAGCGACGGCAGATCTCGTCGGTGCCGTCCGTGGAGGCGTTGTCCGAGATGATCAGCTCGAAGTCCTCGAAGGTCTGGCCGAGCAGGGCGTCCAGCGACTCGGCGAGGTACTCCTCGCCGTTGTACACCGGGAGGCCGAGGCTCAGCCGCGGGACGGTGGTCATGGAGTCCTCATTCCTTGATCGGCTCTTTGATCGGCTCGAACACCACGGTGGGCTCGTCGGCGCCCGGTGGCACGTACTCGCGCAACCCGGTCCGCAGCTGGAACCACCAGACGACGGAGCCGCTGAGGGTGGCCGTTGCGACACCCCACGCGGATCCCGCGGCGCCGCCGGCGAACGCGCCGGCGATGCCGAAGGTGACGTAGAACAGGGACGCGACCAGCTGGGAGCGCAGGCTCCGCTTGGCCGCGCCGAGCGCGCGCAGGCCGGCGGCCGCGCCCGTGGCGAAGCTGGCGCCGACCACGGCCAGGGTGACCGGGAGGATCAGCGGGGACGAGGAGTCCCACACCGAGCCCATCACCCAGCGGCCGGCGTGGTCGGGCACCAGGAGGAGCAGGCCGAGGCCCCAGCACAGGGCGGCGGCCGCCTGGCCGCCGCCGAGGATCATGCAGAAGTGCTTCAGGCGGTGCGGTGCCCGCTGGAGCACTCGCGCGCCCTCGGCCACCGTGACCAGAGACAACCCCATCAGCAGGGCGAGGAAGGGGCCGAGGAGCTGTTCGGCGCCGCGGACCGCGCCGACGGCGGTGATGCCGGCGATGGCGCCGAGGCCGTACGCGCGCAGCTGGGACGCGCCGCTGTTGCTGACGTTCTCGACGAGGTAGCGGACGCTCAGGTCGCGCTGGGAACGCAGCCAGCCGGCCAGCTCGCGCGGGTGCGGGAGGATGCCGGTCTGGAACCAGCCGTAGACCGCGGCGAGCGCGGCCGCGATGCCCCAGGCGAGCACGAACGCGACGACCGTGCCAACCCGGCCGGCGATGAACAGGGCCGGGAGCAGCGCGATGCCGCACACGAGGTCGTTGAGGAACGCCTTCTTGCCCTGGCCGCGGGCGAAGAACGCGAACCGCCAGGCGTCCTGCAGCAGCAGGCCGGGCAGCACGATGGCGAGCGCGATGAACGCGTTGCCGAGCGGGCCGCCCGCGGCCAGCCCGGCGACCAGGCTGATCACGCCGGTCACGCAGCCCACGGCGATCGCGGTGCCCGACGCGCTGGCCACGCCCGAACGCCACCGGCCCTCCGGGACGGCGCTGAACCGCACCATCAGCGGGTCGGTGGCGAGGCCGCGGGAGACGTTGAGCACCACGCCGTAGGTGACCCAGGCGAGGCTGAAGATGCCGAAGGCGAACGTGCCGAGCGAGCGGGCCACGTACAGGCCGACGGCGAAGTTGGTCAGGCTGGACACCGCCTGGTCGCCGAGGCCCCAGCTCAACCGTCCGGCCATCGCGCGGACCGCGCCCGAGGAGAAGATCGAGCGCGGTGCCCGGCGATGGTTGGCCACGTCGTTCACTCCTTGACCAGACCGGCGTCGTGGAGCGCCCGGGCCGCGACGTCGACGATGTCGAAGGGCAGGCCGGCGCGCTCCGCGATGTCCAAGAGCGAGTGCGAACCGTCGGAGAGGTTGAGCACCCACAGCATCGCCATCTGGGCCTGCTTGGCGTCGCTGCGGCCGCCGAGCGAGTCGTACAGCCCGCGCTTGCCGAGCTGCGGCTCGCCGTACGGGCTGAGGTTGACGTACCGGCGGTTGCGGTCCAGGACGCCGAACGCGTCCTTCAACGCACCCAGCGTGTCCTCCATGGCCGCGGGCGACACGAAACCCGGGTTGTCGGCCGAGGTGTGGTACTCGGGGTAACCCGCGTACGGCGTGCGCGTGAGGGAGCCGACGCCGAGGTTGAAGCCCGGTGAGCAGAACTGGCGCTCGTCGTAGCCGTACGGCGAGAAGTCGACGACGCGGTGTTCGCGCGAGCGCAGCACGTGCTGCATCACGCGGTCGATCTCGGCGTCGTCGCGGCGGGACTTCTTGTACGTCAGCGAGCCCGGGTCGCCCGCGCACGCCAGCACCAGCCCGTGCCGCACCTTCTCGATCCGGGAAGCGTTGCGAGCCAGCCACGTGATCGAGCCGATCGTCCCCGGCATGAACAGGAAGCGGTACGTGTAGTGCGGCTGGGTCAGGGCCAGCTGCTGCGCCAGCGAGACGGCCACCGCGATGCCGGCGAGGTTGTCGTTCGCCAGCGAGGGGTGGCACACGTGGCAGGACACGATGACCTCGTCGGTGACGCGCCCCGGGACGACGTGCTCGGCGTAGGTGAGCGAACCGTCGGCCAGTGTCGAGTCGATGACGACGTCGTAGTCGCCGTCGGGCAGCGCGTCGAGCTTCTCCTGCGCGAGGCAGAAACCCCAGGCCGGGGCGTAGTAGCTGGTCCGGTAGGGCACCCACGACGGCTGGTCCGGCAGCGTGTGCAGGTGCTCCCGCAGCTCGCTCAGCGGCATCCGTCGCGACACCGGGACGCTGTACCCGACGACGTGCAGGTTCGACTCCTGGAAGTCGATCACGCGCGTGCCGTCCGAAGAAGCGACGTACGCGTCCCGGATGTTCCACTCCTGCGGGATCGTCCAGTCCAGCACCGCCGTGCCGGTCGGGACTTCGTGCCGCTCCAGCGAGATGTGCTCGCCGATGATGTCCAGGGTCTGCCGCACGCCGTCGCCGGTGATGCTGCGGCAGATCGGGTACAGCCGCTCGACCAGGGCGTGCAGTTCCGCCCCGGTCCGCAGCTGCGGGGCCGCCACTAGCGCCGCCGCATGGTGTCGTCGACGCGGCCGGCTTCGCCCTCGCTCTTCAGCCAGGCGAGCCGGGTGAACAGCTGCTGGAACGACTCCCGGGTGAGGCCGAACTTGCGGTAGGCCTCGATGAGCTCGACGGCGCCGTCCTTGACCGACCACTCGCAGGCGAAGCCGGGGATCGCCGACCGGAAGCGCGAGAAGTCGACCCGGTAGGAGCGCGGGTCGGCGCCGGCCTCGCCGGTGATGTTCAGCGTCGAGCCCGGCACGGCCTCGACGACCTCCTGGGCGATCTCGGCGACGGTGACGTTGTTGTCCTCGGTGCCGATGTTGAACGCCTTGTTGTGCACGGCCTCCTTCGGCGCCGTCAGGGCCGCCGTGAACGCGCGCGCGATGTCTTGGGCGTGCACCAGCGGCCGCCACGGCGTGCCGTCGGAGAGGACCAGCACCTCGCCGGACAGGTGGGCGTGCGCGGTCAGGTTGTTCAGCACGATGTCGCCGCGCAGCCGCGGCGAGTAGCCGAACGCCGTCGCGTTGCGCATGTACACCGGCGTGAAGTCGTCGTCGGCCAGCTCGTGGACGTCGGCCTCGACGCGCACCTTCGACTCTGCGTATGGCGTCACCGGCCGCAGCGGGGCGTCCTCGTCGACGAGGTTGTCGCCGCCCGCGCCGTACACCGAGCAGGTCGACGCGTAGAGGTACCGCTGCACGCCGGCGTCCTTCGCCAGCTTCGCGAGCTTCACCGACGCGTGGTGGTTGATGTCGTAGGTCAGCTCCGGCGCGAGCGAGCCCAGCGGGTCGTTCGACAGCGCGGCCAGGTGGATCACCGCGTCGAAGCCCTGGACATGGGACGCGGTGACGTCCCGCAGGTCGACGACGTGCCCGGCCGGGTCGGCGGGGGCGGGCCCGAGCAGGCAGTTCTCGAACAGCCCGGAGTCCAGGCCGACGACTTCGTGGCCGGCGGCGGCGAGCACCGGGGCCATCACCGTCCCCAGGTAGCCCTTGTGCCCCGTCAGCAACACCCGCATCGGATTCAGCCCTTCAGATCTAGAGTGAGTTTCTTGACGAAAAACGCTTCGGCGTACTTCGCGGCCGCTTCGATCCCGCGGACCCGGGCCAGCCCGAGGAACGCCTCGCGGTCGTACCAGGGCCGGTGCCGCTGCGACGCGTAGTGCTCCTGCAGCAGCCGGACCTTCCGCTCCGCGGTCTCGTCGGACAGCGGCTGGTACGCCGACGGGCGGCCGAGGTCGCCGTCCCACTTGACGATCTCGTAGCCCAGCGCGAGGTGGTCGCGGAACGCCGTCGGGACCAGCTTGGCCAGGCCGCGGTGGTCCTGGTGGGCGTCGTCGGTGCGCGGCGCCAGGATGACGTCCGGGTCGGCCCGCCGCCGCAGCTCCTCCAGGGCGTTCTTGGCCTCTTCCCAGTGCGCCGGGAAGCGCCCGTCCGGCAGCTTCAGCACCGTGACGTCGAGCTGCGCGCCCGGGCAGAACGCCGCCAGCGCCGCCCGCTCCTCGTCCTCGCGGGGCGTGCCGCCGCCGGACAGGACCAGCGCGTCGACCCGCAGCCCCGGCCGGGACTCGCACAGCGTCAGCAGCGTGCCGCCGGCGCCGATCGCGATGTCGTCGCAGTGCGCGCCGAGGGCGACGACACCGGTGAGCCGGTCCGGCCGGAGCCCGATCACGCGATGCTCGCGGCCGTGCGCTCCCAGAGCGCCCAGGGCCGTTCGCCGTGGCTGTAGGCGTAGTCCAGCGCCGCCCGCTCCTTGACCGTGTCGGTCGGCTTCCAGAACCCGCGGTACGGGTAGGCCAGCAGCCGGCCGCGCTTGGCGAGCTCACCGCAGCCGTCGGCGACCAGGTCGCCGTTCTCCGGGATGTGGTCGAACACTTCCTGCCGCAGCACGAAGTAGCCGCCGTTCTCCCACAGCGGCATTTCGCTCACCGCGGTGATCGAGCCCACCTTGCCGCCCGCGTCCATTTCCACGCAGTGGAACGACGACTGCGGCGGGACGACCATCATCGACGCGCCCGAGTCGGAGTTCGAGAACCGCTCGATCATGTCGGGCAGCGGGACGTCGGAAAGGACGTCGGCGTAGTTCGCGAGGAACATTTCGTCGCCGTCGAGGTACGGGCGCACCCGGCGCAGCCGCTCGCCGATCGGCGACTCGATGCCGGTCTGCACGAAGGTGATCGTCCAGTCCGCGATGTCGGTGGAGAGCAGCTCCGCCTGGCCGTTGCGGAGGACGAAGTCGTTGGAGATGGTTTCCTGGTAGTTCAGGAAGAAGTTCTTGATGTGCGCCGCGCCGTAGCCGAGGCACAGGATGAATTCGGTGTGGCCGAAATGCGCGTAGTAGCGCATCACGTGCCAGATGAGCGGTCTCGGACCGACCATCGCCATCGGCTTCGGGACGTCGTCGGCCGCGCCGTTGCGCATCCGCATCCCGTAGCCACCGCAGAAGAGAACGACCTTCACGTCACTGCACCTCGACGATTTCCAGGTGGGGGATCGGGAACACGAGCTTGCCGCCCCACGACCCGATGTAGGAGAGCTGTCCGGTCAGTTCCTCCCGGAGGTTCCACGGGAGGACGAGCACGTAGTCGGGCCGGTCCGCTTCGATCCGTTCCGGGGGCAGCACCGGGATGCGCGTGCCCGGGGTGAACCGGCCGTGCTTGTACGGATTGCGGTCGACCGTGTACTGCAGCAGGTCCGTCCGGATGCCGCAGTGGTTGAGCAGGGTGTTGCCCTTGCCCGGGGCGCCGTAGCCGACGACGGTCTTGCCGTCGTTGCGCGCCTCGATGAGGAACTTCAGCAGGTCCAGCCGCACGCGGGTGACCCGCTCGGCGAACTCGGTGTACCCGGACAGCTCGTGCAGCCCGGCGGCCTTTTCGCGCTCCAGCACGTCGGTCATCCGCTCGCTGGGTTCGCCGGCCACCTCGGCCGGACGCGCCCACAGCCGGATCGACCCGCCGTGCGTCGGCAGCAGTTCGACGTCGACCACGGTCAGGCCGCCGGTCGCCAGGGCCCGGCGCGCGGATTCGACCGTGTAGTACTGGAAGTGCTCGTGGTAGATCGTGTCGTACTGGTTCTTTTCGATCAGCGTGAGCAGGTGCTGGACCTCGATGGACACCCAGCCGTCGTCGGCGACCAGGGCCCGCAGGCCCTTGGTGAAGCCGAGGACGTCGGGGATGTGCGCGTAGACGTTGTTCGCGGCCACCAGGTCCGCGGGGCCGTGCTCCTCGCGCACCGTCAGGCCGGTTTCCTCGGAGAGGAAAGCCGTCAGGGTGGGCACGCCGGCGTCGCGCGCCGCCTGCCCGACGTTCACCGAAGGTTCGACGCCGAGACACCGGATGCCGTGGCCGACGACGTGCTGGAGCAGGTAGCCGTCGTTGCTGGCGACCTCGACGACGAACGACTTCTCGCCGAGCCCCAGCCGCTGGACGGCGCCGTCGACGAAGGACTTCGCGTGCTCGACCCATGACGTCGAGAAGGACGAGAAGTACGCGTACTCGGTGAAGGTGTCGTCCGGGTCGATCAGCGGCGGGATCTGGGCCAGCCAGCAGTCGGTGCAGACCTTCAGGTGGAGCGGGAAGGTGGCTTCCGGCTCGTCGAGCTGCTCCGCCGTCAGAAATCGCTCACATGGGGGAGTCGCGCCGAGGTCGACGACGCCGGCCGTGTTTGTCGAACCGCAGAGTCGACATGTGGTCATCTACCAGGCTCCTTGGCTCGCGGTCGCGATATGCATCTGACACGTCGACCGGCGCCGGAAGGTCGTTACAGCGACGCGTGAGCCGCCGGTGGACCGATTCGGAACCGCAACCTGGATGGAGTAACTGTGGCGGGGATCACGATCCGTGCCCGTCTCTACCCGTAACGTCCACTGTGGACCCGGTCTTAGGCTGGCCGGATGACTTCGGAGCCGGCTCCTCGCCTGAGCGGGGTCGCGGGCGTGGTGCTGACGGTCCGCTTCCTGACCGAGCTGGCGCTGCTGGGCGGCCTGGCCCTGGCGGGCACACAGCTCGGCAGCGGCGTGGCGCTGGCGATCGTCGACGCCGTCCTGCTGCCGGTGGCGGCCGCCGCGCTCTGGGGCCTGTTCGTCGCGCCGCGGGCGCGTCGCCGGCTCCCGGAACCGGCCCGCTTCCTGCTGGAGTTCGCGCTCTTCGCGGTGACCGGCGTGGTGCTCGCGCTGGTGGGCTGGTTGGTCGCGGGCATCGCGCTGGCCGTCGTGGGAATCGGCGTAGCGGCGCTGACCCGGGTGGTGGCGAAGGACGGCTGACGCTGTCCTCCCCGCCCGCGGCGGGGAGGACGGGCGCTCAGCCCAGGGCCTCGGCGGCCGGGATGACGTCGGTGGCGAACTTCTCGAGGATCGCCGGGTCGTGGACGTTCGGGACCATGCCCAGCGCCACCTGGATGCCCAGGCCGTTCAGCCGCTCCAGTTCGGCGACCAGGGCGCCGGCCTTCTCGCCGTGCTCGCCGACGTCGAGGATGTGGTAGACGGTCTTGGTGATCGAGTCGTAGTCGCGGCCCTCGTTCTCGCAGTGCTGACGCAGCACGTCGAGTTTGCGCTCCAGGTCCGGGCTGTTGAACAGGTTGCAGGCGTCGGCGTACTTCGCGACAAGCTTCAGCGTCTTCTTCTCGCCGCCGCCCCCGATCATGATCAGCGGCCGCGGTTGCTGCAGCGCCTGGGGCACGTTCAGCAGCCGTTCGGCGTCGAAGTGCTTGCTCTTGAAGGGCGCGTCGCCCTCGGCCCACATCTGCAGCACGTACTGGAGGTTCTCCTCCAGCAGTTCGAACCGCTCGCTCACGGAGGGGAACGGGAACCCGAGCCCGCGGGACTCCTCCTCGTTCCAGCCCGCGCCGATGCCGAGGATCGCGCGACCGCCGGAGAGCACATCCAGCGTCGTGATCGCCTTGGCCAGCAGGCCGGGGTGCCGGTAGAGGACGCCGGTGACGACGGTGAGCAGCTTGGCGCGCTCGGTGTGCGCCGCGATGAAGCCGAGGGTGGTGTACGCCTCGAGCATGTCGTTCTCGACCGGGCCGACGCCGCCGATCTGGAAGAAGTGGTCCATCACGGCGATGGAGTCGAAGCCCGCCTGGTCGCCCGCGCGGACGACGGCGGCCAGGTCGGCGCCCAGTGCGGACGCCCCGTTGGGCCAGGTGAAGTCGGGGATCTGCAGTCCGAGTTTCATGCTTGCCGACCGTATACCTGGAGCCGCCCCAGCTGCCCGGTCAGAAGTCGCGGACGACGAACACCCGGCCGTGCAGCGGGTCGGTGACCCACACCGCGCGCGTGCGCTGGTCGACGTCGACGTCGCCGGGGTTGATGCCCAGCGACAGCTCGCCGCTCAGCGTGCCCGCGGTGCCGTCGACGCGGGTGAGCCCGTTCTGGCCGCCGTTGGTGTACACCGTGTTCGTGCCCTGGTGCACGGCGAGGGCGGAGGATTCGCTGCGCAGCAACACGGTCTTGCGCTCGGCGTGCGTCACGGCGTCCACAATGGACATGTGGTGAATGCCGGAGTTCGCGACGTAGACCGTGCCGCTCGCGTGGTGCACCGCGACGGCGGTCGGGTTGCGCCCCACCGCGGCCGAGGCGGCGAACTTGCCCGAGTCGATCGAGAAGACCTCCACGGAGTTCGTGGTGGCGCTCGCGCAGTAGGCCAGCTTGCGGCCCGGGTCGACGGCGATCCCGGTGAGGCTCGGCTTCGGGCCCGGGACGAGCGCGGTCAGCGTGCTGCTGACGCCGTCGAGCACGGCGAGCGTGCCGGTGCCGTCGCTGACGGCGTAGACGCGGTCGGCCTCCTCGTCGACCGCCAGCGCCGACGCGCCGGCACCCGCGCCGACCACGCTCACCAGGTCGTGGGTCCGGCCGTCCAGCACCACCACGGTGCCCCCGGGCGGGTTCGCGACGTAGATCCGGCCGGCCGTCGCGTCGACCGCGACATCGCCGGGCTCGCCGCCGACGTGGACGACGTCGACGACCGACGCGCTGCGCGGATCGAGCACGGCCAGCGTCCCGGCCTCGGCGTCGGTGACGTACCCGAGGCCGGTGACCGGGTTCACCGCCACCCGGGCCGGCGCCCCGCCGACGTCGACCGACCGGACGTCCGCGGCGCGTGCGGTGCCGGGCAGGACGAGGGCCCCGGCGCCCGCCGTGACCAGCGCGAACAGCGTTCTCCGGGGTAGCCGGCGGCCTGGCATCGGCGCCCTCCGCTCCTGATCAACTCGCCTTCCGAGGGTAACCCGCGCCATCCCCACGTGAAGGAACTTCGCGTCGCCCGATCGCGTTGTTTCCACTGGGTAAACCACTGCGGAGGCGGACGGAGGCGAGCGGACGTGCACGGGCACCAGAACGGACTCAAGACGGCGATGCTGCTCGGCCTGCTGTCGGCGATCATCATCGCGATCAGCGGGCTCTTCGGCCGCGGTGCCCTGGTCATCGGCCTGGTCATCGCGCTCGGGATGAACGCGTTCGCGTACTTCAATTCGGACAAACTGGCCCTGCGGGCGATGCGCGCGCGGCCGGTGTCCGAGGTCGAGCAGCCCGCGATGTACCGGATCGTCCGCGAGCTCGCGCAGGTCGCCCGCCAGCCGATGCCGCAGCTCTACATCAGCCCGACGGTCGCGCCCAACGCCTTCGCCACCGGCCGCAGCCCGCGCCACGCCGCCGTGTGCTGCACCACCGGCATCCTGGACCTGCTGGACGAGCGCGAGCTGCGGGCCGTCCTCGGCCACGAGCTGTCCCACGTCTACAACCGCGACATCCTGATTTCGTGCGTGGCCGGCGCGCTGGCCAGCGTGATCAGCGTGCTGGCGAACATCGGCCTGTTCTTCGGCGGCAACAACCGCGACGGCAACCCGCTGCTCAGCCTGCTGCTGATCTTCGTCGGCCCGATCGCGGCGGCCGTCATCCGGATGGGCGTGAGCCGGTCGCGGGAGTACCAGGCCGACGCGTCCGGCGCCGAGCTGACCGGTGACCCGCTGGGCCTGGCGGCGGCGTTGCGGAAGCTGGACGCCGGCACGCGGGCGCGGCCGCTGGTCGCCGAGCCGCAGCTGGTGTCGCAGTCGCACCTGATGATCGCGAATCCGTTCCGGCCGGGCGAGGGCCTGAGCAAGCTGTTCTCGACCCACCCGCCGATCGCCGACCGCATCGCCCGGCTCGAAGAGATGGCGCGCCGGCAGTTCTAGGCCGAAGCTCCGGCCGCGACGGCGACGGCCTTGACGTAGTCGCCGTAGCCGGACTTCGCCAGCTTCTCGCCCAGCGCGTAGCACTCGTCGGCACTGATGAAACCCATGCGCAGCGCGATTTCCTCGAGGCACGCGATGCGCACCCCGGTGCGGTGCTCCAGCACCTGCACGAACTGGCCGGCTTCGAGCAGCGAGTCGTGCGTGCCGGTGTCGAGCCAGGCGAACCCGCGGCTGAGCTCGACCAGCGTCGCGCGGTCCTGACGCAGGTAGGTGAGGTTGACGTCGGTGATTTCGAGCTCACCGCGCGCCGACGGCTTGAGCGCGCGGGCGATGCCGACGACCTCGTTGTCGTAGAAGTACAGCCCCGTGATCGCCTTGTTCGAGCGCGGCTTCGCGGGCTTCTCCTCGATGGTGATCAGCTTGCCCGACTCGTCGACCTCGCCGACGCCGTAGCGCTCGGGGTCCTTCACCGGGTAGCCGAACAGGACGCAGCCGTCGAGCTCGCGCACGGCCTGCTGCAGGCGGCCGGAGAAACCCTGGCCGTAGAAGATGTTGTCGCCGAGGACCAGCGCCACGTCGTCGTCGCCGATGAAGTCCGCGCCGATCACGAACGCCTCGGCCAGGCCGTTCGGGCTGGCCTGCTCGGCGTAGGAGAACGAGACGCCGAACTGGCTGCCGTTGCCCAGCAGCCGGCGGAACATCGGCAGGTCGGTGGGGGTGGAGATGACGAGGATCTCGCGGATCCCGGCCAGCATCAGCACCGAGACGGGGTAGTAGACCATCGGTTTGTCGTAGACGGGGAGCAGCTGCTTCGACACCGCCTGGGTGATCGGGTGCAGACGTGTGCCGCTGCCTCCGGCCAGCACGATGCCCTTCATGGACGGCCTCCCTCTCCTTGGCGACTTCGGCCTCACCCTACGGGCCGGCGCTAGAAGACGGATCCCTTACCGAAGTAGGCCTTGCAGCCGGAGTTGTCCTCGGTGGCGATCTCCAGCACGTTGCGCCCGTCGTCGACCGGGAGCAGCGTCGAGGAGTAGTTGGGGCAGAAGTTGTTGTAGATGCCACTGATTTGGACCGGAGCGGGCAGCTCGTACCAGTCACCACGGCCGAAATCGTCGTTCGCGAGCAGCACCTGGCCGTTCTGCGGCTGCGGCCGGCCCTGGGCGTCGGTGTAGATCTGCCCGACCATGACGATCCGCACGCCGTTCGGCCCGCCGGGGAAGAGCGTGATGGTTTGCGCATGCTGGAAGTAGTTCCCGGAGGCGGTTTCGACCCGCGTGCCGGGGTCGGCGGGATCGCCCCAGTTGGCGCCGTCGGCCGAAATCCGGAAGTACGGGTCGCAGTAGCGGTCCTGGAAGTTGCAGATTTCGTAGGCGAAGTAGTACCGGCCGTCGGGCAGCCGCCGGATGATCGGCATGCCGGGCCGCACGCGGTCGGGCGGGATGGCCACGGTGAGCTGTTTCGTGCCCCAGGTCACGCCGTCGGTCGAGGCGACCCGGTTGAGCACCTGCGCGTACTTCGGCGCCTGCGTCTCGTCGGCGAAGTGGAGCCAGAGCGTGCCCCCGGCGTCGACGGTGAACTCGGGTTCCCAGAGGCCGTCGATGTTGTGCGAGCGCGCGGCCTCGGACAGGAAGCTCCACGAGCGGCCACCGTCCTTGCTGGCCCAGATCCGGATCCCGATCCGGCGTTGCGCCCCGGCGTCCTGCCGGTAGGACGCGGCCCACAGCAGCGTCCCGGCGCGCAGCTTCCCGACCCGTTCCGGCAGCTCGTAGACGGTCCCGCAGCACATGCCGGACCGTCCGTCGGGGTCCCGGATCTCCCCGATCCGGTGAAAGGACTCCCCTTCATCGGTGCTCTCGAGCACGGGAGCGAACTTCCCCGCCGCGTCTTCGCTGCTCAGCGTGGCGATGATGCGGCCGGAGTGCTCGAGCCGGATCAGCCGCGCGTAGGCGCCGAAGCCGGGGATGAGCTGCCGCCGTTCGGCCGCGCCGGCGGGCGTCAGCAGGGAGGCCACGGCCGTGAGCGACAGCACGACAGCGAGCAAGCGGCGCATCTCGGCCCTCCACGGTGACTGCGCGATTACAACACGCACCCACCGGCGGAACCCGTCCCCGCACCCGCACGTCCGGGTGACGTAACACAGGGCCAACGGCCACCGAAAAGATCACCGGGGGCCGCGGTGGCCCACGAGGGGGAACGATGAAAATCCGGCTGGGCTGCCTGCTGCTCGTGGCGTTGACGGCGGCGTGCGCACCATCGACGGGCTACGGAACGATCGTCGCGGATCCGACGCACGCCGTCCCGACACCCACGACCACGGCGCCCCCGGCGCCCCGCGAGGTGCCCACGGAGACCCACACGGGCAAGGGCAGCGGCGAGTTCCAGACCAGCTGGCCCCCGGACCAGCTGGGTTTCTTCACGTTCGACTGCCCCAAGTGCCGGGACAACGTGATCATCGACACGGACGGCGGCGAGCACGGCCTGGTCAACGCGATCGGCGCGTACAAGGGCACGACGTGGATGAACACGGAGCCGGACCGCCCGACGAAGAGGGTGACGGTCCACGCGGACGCGGCTTGGACGGCCACGATCGCGGACTACCGGAGCATCTCCCTGGCGGAGAGCGGCAAACCGGCTTCGGGCAAGGGCGACTCGGTCGTGAAGATCCCGGCGGGGGTGACGCGCATCCAGTTCACGGCCAAGACGAGAAGCAACATCGCGATCTGGTGGATGTCGGAGGACGACCGGGATCTGATCCTGAACCAGATCGGGGATGTGCAGGTGGAGCGGGATGTGAAGGGGCCGGCGTACCTGATGGTGGAGGGGTACGAAGCGACCTGGACGTTGACGCCGTCCTGAAGGCGCTCGGGCCCGAACCGGCGCGGGCGGCTCGCCCGCGCCGGAACACGATCACCGGTAGTTCGTGAACTGAAGGGCGATCTCGAAGTCCTTGCCCTTCAACAGGGCGATGACGTCCTGCAGCTGGTCCTTCTTCTTCCCGGACACCCGCAGCTGATCCCCCTGGATCTGGGCCTGGACTCCCTTCGGGCCCTCGTCGCGGATGAACTTGGCGATCTGCTTCGCCTTGTCCGATGCGATGCCCTGCAGGATCTTGCCGCCGATCTTGTAGATCTTGCCCGACAGGGCGGGCTCGCCGGCCTCGAAAGCCTTCAGGGAGATGTTGCGCTTGATCAGCTTCTCCTTGAACACCTCGACCGCGGCCAGGGCGCGCTCCTCGGTCTCGGACTCGATGGTGAGCGCCTCCTCCCCGGCCCAGTTGATGGTCGTGCCGGTGCCGCGGAAGTCGAACCGGGTGCCCAGCTCCTTGCTCGCCTGGTTGAGCGCGTTGTCCACCTCCTGGCGGTCGACCTTGCTCACGACATCGAAAGAGGGATCCGCCACGTGTCCTCACACCTCGTACTCGCTCGTCAGAGGCCACCCAGCCTAGCCCCTGCCGCCCGACGGGTATCCCGGTTGACCCCCGCTCCGACCCGTTGGGTAAGCTTCTCCACGGCCGGGCAGACCGGCCTGGGCGGGTTACCCGAGTGGCCAAAGGGGACTGGCTGTAAACCAGTTGGCTTACGCCTACGGGGGTTCGAATCCCTCACCCGCCACCCAGCGAAGAAGCCCCGTGACCACGGCGTATGCCGGTCACGGGGCTTCTTCGTGTGTGCAGCCATGTGCGGCGGTATGCAGCCGTGTGCGGCCATCCGTGGGCCATCCGTGGGCAGCGCCTGGGGCATGCCGCTTGCGCTCCCGCGCAAGGGAAAGCGGCTGGAACAGGATCGCGGTTCCGCGAGGGACCCCGCCCCCCTGTTTCAGCCGCTTTTCCGGTGGCAGGGGAGACATAGAATTAGAGTGGGAAGATCGTGACGACGACAGCTGTCACTCTCTTGTCACGCTCAAAACCCCAGGTCAGACGGGGTTGAGTGACAGAGTGACAGGTGTGACACCCTCGACACCCCACAGGTGTCACACCTCGACGGCGAGTAGCCAGGGCGCGGCCCAAAAACAGGCGCTGAGGGCCGGTGTGCGAGTCGGGTGGGTGGAAGGACACCAGCGCACTCGCGTTCGGCCGCGTACGGCCGTCTCAGCGGGCAAAATTTGGGCCGTTACTGGCGCTCACTGCGCCGGTAACGGCCCGAAGGTGTTCGGTAAGCGCTTGCCGCTACGCGCGGCTTCCTGTCGCCAGAACCGCGTTCGATGGCGTCTCGCCACGGATAAACGCGCCGATCTGGTCTACCTGGACCTGATGTACCAAGGTGTTGGTTCCCGGCACCGTCCGTGCGGCATGCGGGCTGATGATCACGTTCGTGCAGTTCCACAGTGGATGGTCATCCGGTAGCGGCTCGGGGTCCGTGACATCCAAAGCGGCACGCAGGCGTCCCGACTGCAGCTCTGCCACAAGCGCGTCCGTGACCACGATTTGCCCACGACCGGCATTTACGAGAAGGGCGCCATCGTCCATTGCGGCAAGGAAATCTTTATCGACGAGTCCACACGTCTTGTCGTTGATAGGCGCAGTGATGATCACCATTTCATGACCTGAGATCAGGTCCGGTATTTCGTCGGCTGCATGAACACCTGGGCGCGCATTTGCGGCCACAAGTGTCGTTGTGACGTCGAACGGCTCTAACCTGCGGACAACGGCGCTGCCGATCGCCCCGGCGCCGATAATCAGGGCGCGCATGCCGAAAAGAGTGTCTGGATCAAACCTGCGGTGCGCCCAGGTGTGTGCATCCTGGAAGCGCACCAGGGTTGGCCAATGGCGCAACTGCGTCAGAATCGCAGACAGAACCCACTCGGAGACGGGGCGTGCGTGCGCTCCTCTGGCGCTTGCCAATGTGACATCCGATGGCACCTCGGCAATCCATTCGTCGACGCCCGCGGACGGTAGCTGAACCATCTTGAGGTTGGGAAGCTGCGGGATAAGAGGTAGGCCGCGATGTGTTCCCCGATACGGGGGAATCAGGATTTCTGCTGCGCGTAGCTCTTCGGGTAGTGAATCCGAGTTCGGGTCATAGAATGAGACGTTTACGCCAGGCAGGGCCTCTAGTAGTTCCCGTGATTGCCTGTCGTCCTGTTCGTTGCTTACTAGAATGCGCATCGCGGATCCCCCGTCACTTGCTGCTTTCGACTTCGGTAATACTCGCAAGCAGGCTTCTCGCCTGCTCGGTCAGCAGACCACCGCTTGCGGAGTTGTCGACTACGACGTGAGGGGCGCTAGGTCGGAAATGGACATCCACATTCTGCATGTACTCGTTCCAGTTGGCCAGCTTTAGGCTGTCGCGCGCCGCGTCTCGATGGCGCACGTACGAGTGCATGGTGTCCGCATCGCAGTACACCCACACGACGGTGAGATTGGCGCCCAGGTTCCTGCAGGTCGCCTGAATCTTGGTGAGCCATGCCTCATCAGAGAACTCGCGTATGAACGGCGCGGTCACAACCGTGCTGTTTCCGCACTGCACGTTTTCGGACATAGCCTCTAGTAGTGAGGCGTATTCGCCAGGGCGAATCTTTTCCATGTAAACGTCTGATTCGCGGTCATTTCGCGAAATTCCTTGCAGTTCAAGAGCGGCTTCGACGACGTACCGCGTCAACGTGTCCTTGTCGAGCATCGGCCATCCGGTTTCGCGGGCGATGATCCGGCCCAGCTCGGTCTTTCCACTGCCGGCGTATCCCCCGATCATGATCACTCGCGGGGTGGCCGAACGTAGCTCGTGGCGGGCTTCCTGCTCGGGCGCGTTCACGGTCCGCGCCGCTCGCGGCTTGCTGTTCACAAGTCCCTCCTTGATCAGCAAGTCCATCGCTTCGTTGATCGTGAAGACGCTGACGTCCCACTCCTTCGCCAGGTCGCGCGAAGACGGCAGGCGCTGCCCGTGGCGTAGGCGTCCCGCTGCAATGTCGTTGCGAATGTGCCTGGCCACCTGCTGGTGCAGCGGTTCCTGCCGGGCGACACCCGAGCGCGGACGACTCATCGGTACTCCTAGCCGGGCCATGTGGCCCGATCGGGTCATCTGATCGGAACCATACCAGATACCTATCAGCTACCAATCACTTGACTGGTCTGTTTGTGCAGGTCAGCGACGAGTTCGAAGATTCTTAGCGCCTAACAGTTGACCCGCAAGCCATTCAACTGTTAGCTTCATGGTGGTCGGGGTCACACCGACCGGGCGGGGGACCGCCCGCCGATCGCACAGGAGGAAGACCTCATGGCCAAGCAGCAGGGGTTCCCGGTTCTGAAGACCGGTTCGGGGTTCGGCCGGAAGCTCGTCGGTCTGGTCCTGGTGGTCGCGGCGCTGGTGTTCGTTGTGTCGTCGCCGGTGGAAGCGGCCGCGCTCGTCCGGCACGTCGTGCAGAGCCTCGTGACCTTCTTCCGCTCGTTCTGAGCGCACCTGACCAGCAACTTTTCTCTGAAGGGACTTCACCGATGGACATCAACGTCTACCGCCGCCGCATCGACGCCACCGTGTCGGCCGCCGACGAGTTCGCCGGCGAGTCGGTCTACCCGGACGGGCTGACCGAAGCGGCGATTGACGCGATGTTGCAGGACGTCTACGGCGAGCTGGCCGCGGACGAGAGCGCCGCGAAGGCGGCCTACCGCTACGACTTCAACGATCAGCGCCGGGTGAGCCGTGCGCTTCGCCGTGCCGGCCGCGAGGCCCTGCGGGCGCTGCCGGCTCGGGTGCCGGCGAGCTGGTCGTCCGACGGCGAGGCCGCGTGATGGCGGCCCGCGTGTTCTTCAGCCCCGACGCGGCGGCCCCTTCCGGCAAGAACGTGCCGACCGCGCCGGGTTCCACCGAGCAGTCGCGAAACCGTACGGAGGAACCCCAGATGGTAGACACCGCCGCCCCGGTGCGCGAGGCCGCGACCGTGGCCTACACCCCGGACGAGCTGAACCGCCTGATCTCCCGCGAGATCGCCGGCCGGCTCCGTGAGGTCGCCGACACGCTGACCACCAACGCGGACGTGGTGGGCGAGCTGTTCACCCGCCTGGTCCTGGCCGGAACCTACATCGGCGCGTTCGCGGTGCGGGCGCAGACGTATCGGGACGTGGCCTCGCAGCTGCGCGCGGTCGCGGCGTTCGAGCTGGAGACGGCCGGGATCGCCTGCTCGTGGTGCGGGGAGGCGCTGTGAACCCGCTCAAGCGTCGCCAGACGGTGACCACGGTGTTCGACGGCCGCACGCACCACGCGTGCCTGTGCCGCGGGGAGCGGGACGGGCTGCCGGTGTTCGGGTGGGGCGAGGCTCCCTCAACCCTGCTCACCCGCACGCAGCTGCGCGAGGTCGGGTTGCGGCCCAACGGACAGGACCCCGTGGCACTGCTGGTGTTCCGCCACCACCGCCCCTACGCCCGGGAAACCGTCGCCGAGCTGTTCTCCGTGGAGCTGGCCGCGGCCAAGCGCCCGCCGGTGCCGGGGCAGCTCGATCACGCGATGGAGGCCCGCCGCACCTGCGTGGACTGCGGGCAGCTCCAGGATTACTGCGTGCCGACCAGCACCCGCCAGTGCTGGATCTGCTTCGAGGGCGAGCAGGCCGATCGGGTGGAGGTGGCCGCGTGAACACGTTCGAGGTGTTGCAGCAGCGCGGAACCCTCGCCCTGGCCCGGTTCGCCGGCACGGTGTGCCTGTTCCTGGTCCTGCACCTGCTGCGGATCCCGCTGGTCGTCGCGGAACGGATCTTGGCCGGCGTGCTGGTCCGGCTCGACCAGGCCGCAATCCGGCAGGCGTCCCGCCCGCCGCGGCGCGTGAACCAGTTCTTTCCCCTCGACTTCCCCACTGGGCAGGAGGTGCCCCGATGAACGTGCAGCGTGAGCAGCGGACCCGGCTGGAGCTGGCGATGGAGTGGGCGGTGTGGCACTTCGGCGAGCTGGCTTTCACGGTCGGGCCGCTGGTCCTGGCCCTGGTCTTCACCCCGTGGTTCGCCCTCGTGTCGGCCGTCGTGGCGGTCGGGTGGGCGGTGCACGAGGTGCGCGACCACCGCGAACAGGCCCGGCTGCGCGCCGGCACCGCCGACCGCGAGCAGCTGCCGGCGACCCCGGCCACCACCAACGACGAGACGACCGACCACGCGAGCCGGGAGGGTGCGCGATGAGCAGCTGGGCAGAGGAGCGCCGCGCCAACCGCGCGGCGGAGGCACAGCAGCGCCGGCAGGACGCTGACGCCGCGCTCGACCGCAAGCTGAAGGCGCAGAGCGCGGAGGCCGACCGGCTCCGCGCCGATGCCACGGCAGCCGACAAGCGCGCCGACCAGCGCCGCAAGACCCGGCAGGCCAAGCGGAAGGCCGCGTGGGACGCGCTCACGGAGTGGCTGTCGGCGAACCGGGTCCGGCTCCCGATCTACCTCCTCGCGCTGGTGTCCGCCGGCATGGCCGTGCCCGCGATGGCCGGCTACGGCGTGGGCGTCTACGGGGACGTGACCGGCGCCGCGCTGCCGGCGCTGTCGGAGCTGGGCATGTGGGCGTTCGCGTTCGCGGTGGAGGTCACCCGGCACCGCCACCCGCAGCGGCCGGTGTGGGCGCTGCAGCTCGGGGTGTGGGTGTTCGCCAGCGTCGGGTTCGGCCTGAACGTCGTGCACGGCCTGGGCCGCGGCTGGGACGCCGCGGTGGTGATGGGCATCGTGTCCGTGGCCGGCGTCATCGCGCACCAGATCGCGGTTGCCTCGCCGCCGCGGTCGCCGGCGGAGCGAGCCGCCGCCCGGATCGAGCGGCAGACGCTGCGCAAGGTCGCCCGGGTGCAGCGGGCCGCCGTCCGCACCGCGGTCGCAGAGCTGGCCGCCGATGGCACGGCGCGGTTGGTGTTCACCCCGGGCCGCTACACCCTCGACGGCCGCCGACTCGCCGCCGTGGTCGACCCAGACCAGCACGCGGCCGACGTGCTCGACGAGGAGATCGCCGCGTTCTTCGCCGAGCAGGACCCGGCTCCGCGGGCCGACGACGGCCCGATCGCCGACGCCCCGATCCTGACCCTCGATCACCCGGCCGACCAGCCGAAATCGACTCGCAAGCCCCGTCCGCCGCGGGCACCGAAGACGCGTTCGATCGAGGACCTGCGGGCCGCGTTCGCCGCCGCGATCGACAACCCCGACGTGGCGATCAACCCGAAGTCGGCGGAGTCGATCCGCAAGACGCTGCACTGCGCGCCGAAGTACGCCCGTCAGCTGCGCGACGAGCACGCCAACCCCAACCGCAGGTGAGCCGGAGGACCCGATGAACGAGCACACCGAGCAGACTCCGGCCGCCGGCGAGCTGGCCACCGTCCACCACCTGCCCGTCGCGCCGGAGCCCGGCGAGGTGATCGAGGGCGAGATCGTCACCGACGAGGAGTACCAGCGCCTCACCTCCCAGAAGGCCCGCGCGATCGCCCGCTACCACGGCTACGGCCACGACGTCGTCACCGTCGCCCGCACCGCGCGCAAGGTCGTCAAGCACGAGAAGACCAAGGCCGCGTTTCGGCACAGCGTCGCTTACCCCGCGGCCGGGGTCAAGGTGGTGGTGACCCGGTGGCGCGACACCCACGGCGCCAACCGCTACGAGCGGATGATGCGGGGCGCGGAAGCCGCCGGTGACCAGGAAGCGCTGCGGTACTGGCAGGAAGCGGACGTGGCCGAGAAGCAGCGCCGCCACGACCGCACGATGGACTGGCTGCGTGCCCCCGGCCAGTTGATCAAGGCCAGCGTGATCGGTTCCCTTGGCGTGACGGGGTCCCTGCTGGTCCTGGGCATCATCATGGCGATCAACGACGGCGAAATCGGCGAGGTCCTGACGCCCATCGCGACGGTGTTCGACTGGATCGCGTTCATCGTGTGGTTCCTGACCACCTACGGCGTGTTCCTGCTGGTCGGGGGCACCACGGTGGCCGTCGGGTACCTGTACCAGCAGGGCCGCACGCACGGCGACATGCCGGCGTGGCTGACTCCGCCGGTCGAGGGCGACGCGATGGACGAGCTGCCGGACGAGAACACGATCCTCAACGCGCTGAAGAACCTGAACGTCCCGGGGTTCAACCGCGCGGTGAAGGAGGGGTGGCGGATCAAGTTCATCACCCCGCCGCACGTGGACGGCAAGGGGTGGCGCGCGCAGGTGGCGCTGCCGCCGGCGTGCCCGGTCGAGGAAATCGTCAAGCGCAAGACCACGTTGGCGCACAACCTGGTCCGCTACCCGCGCGAGGTGTGGCCGACCGAACCGCAGCCGTCCGTTTTGGACCTGTGGGTGGCCAAGCCGGGTGCTCTGTCCGGCCCGGTGGACCCGTGGCCGCTGCTGGCTGACCTGGACAACTCGACCGCGGACTACTTCGCCGGCGTGCCGGTCGGGGTGACGCTCAAGGGTGACGTGGTCCGCGGTCGGCTGTTCGAGGCCAACTACGTGTTCGGCGGCATGATGGGCTCGGGGAAGTCCACGCTGGCCATCAACCTGGTGCTTGGGTCCATGCTGGACCCGCTGGTGGACATCGACGTGGTGGTCATGGCGGAGAACACCGACTACGACGCGATGAAGCCGCGGCTGCGGACGCTGACCACCGGCGCCGGCGAGGAAACCGTGGACGCCTGCCTGAACCTGCTCTACGAGCTGTACGACGACCTTTCCGTGCGCGGCAAGGCACTTCAGGCCCACGCCAGCGACCGCGCGGTCACCCGCGCACTGGCCGAAAAGGACGGACGGCTCCGCCCGCGCGTCGTGGTGATCGACGAGTGCCAGAACCTGTTCATGGGCAAGGACGGCAAGAAGGCCATCGAGGTCGCGTCCAAGCTGATGAGTACCGCCCGCAAGTACGCCATCACGCTGATCTTCCTCACGCCGGAGCCGTCGAAGGACGCGCTGCCGCGCAAGATCACCTCGGTGGCCAGCAACAAGGCGTGCTTCGCCATCGGCGACCAGATGGCCAATGACGCCGTGCTCGGCACCGGGTCGTACAAGGCCGGGATCTCCGCGGTGGGCCTCGCGCCGAAGACCGACGAGGGGCCCGGCGATGTCGGCACCTGCATGGCCCGCGGCTTCACCGCGCAGCCCGGCCTGCTGCGCTGCTTCTACGTCGCGCCCAAGGACGCGCACGCTGTCACCAAGCGCGCCATGGTGCTGCGCGAGCACGCTGCGCTGCCCGCGGGCCTGGAAGCGCCGGCCTCGATCGGGCCGGTCGACCACCTCGCCGACATCGCGGCCGTACTCGGAACCGAAGCTCGGATGCGGACGCAGGAAGTGTTGCAGCGGCTGACTGAACGCGACCGCACCACCTATGGCGAGTGGACCTTCGCCGACCTGCACGACGCGCTGCCGGAGTCGGCGAAGCCGTACAAGACCGGCGGCACCAAGCAGGTGTCCGCCGCCCGCGTCCGCGACGCTATCGCGGAGCGTGACGAAGACGGCGAGTTCGACGGCGACGACACCGAAGGGACCGACTGAGGGAGGCCGCGAGTTCGGGGGAGTTGTCCCTCGCCGGGTCCCCGGGCTCGCGTCCCTCACCTGACCAGCGCGGACCCTGACCAGGGACCTGAGGGACGCACCAGCGCAAACCCCTGATCACGACCCGAAAACCCGTACTTCAACACCCCATGACGCGAGTCCCTCCCGGACGCCGCGCTGGCACCTCCTGCCCAAAACAGGCACACACAGTCACCAGTGATGGGAGACGCGATGAACCGCAAACCGCTCGTACACCGCGGAAGCAGGTCGTGGTGGTCCGGCCGAACCACCACCCTGTGCGGCCTCGTGCTGGAGCCCGGCGAAGCCCGCTCGCCCTGGTTCTGGATCTTCACCGCCAAGTGCCCTGGCTGCGAAGCCGTCCACCAGCTCACGAAAGGCAAGTGACCACGATGGACAGCGCGACCACAGTGGACACGCTCACAGCGGCACTGGCCGCGGCGGCCCGCGGCTGGCACGTCTTCCCGCTGCGGCCGGGTAGCAAGCGCCCGGCCGGGCATGCCGAAGACAGCTGTCCCGGCACCGGCCGGTGCGTCGGCGGACACCGCACCTGGGAGCAGCGCGCCACCACTGACCCCGGCAAAATCCGCGCTGCGTGGACCCAGGCCCCGTACGGCATCGGCGTGGCCACCGGCCCGTCCCGGCTGTGCGTGCTCGACCTCGACACCCTCAAGCCCGGTGAGGCCGTGCCGGAGCGGTGGGCCGGGGCCAGCGCGCAGTGTGGGGAAGACGTGCTCGCCGTCGTCGCCGCCGAAGCCGGGCAGGAACTGCCCGGGGACACACTCACCGTCCGGACGCCGTCCGGCGGGCTGCACCTGTACTACCGGGTCCCGGGGGACACGACACTCCGCAACACCAGCGGCGAACGCGGCAACGGGCTCGGCTGGAAGGTCGACACCCGAGCCTGGGGCGGCTACGTCGTCGGCCCCGGCACCACCACCCCGGCTGGCCGGTACGCGTTCCTGTGGGACGGGCCGGTGGCGGAGCTGCCCAGGTGGCTGGTCGACCGGCTCAACCCGGCGCCGCTGCCGGCCGCGCCGGTGCTCCCGATCCGGCCCGCTGGTGACCGGCGGTCCCGCTACCTGGACGCGGCGGTGCGGGCGGAGGCCGGGAAGGTCGCCGACGCCAAGTCCAACCGCAACGCCACCCTCTACGCCGCGGCGGTCGCCCTCGGGCAGCTGGTGGCCGGGGACGCGCTCCCCGAAGACGAGGTCCGCGCCGCGCTGATGACCGCGGCCGGGCGGCACATCGGGACACGGCACTTCACCGCCCGCGAGGCCGAAACCACGATCACGTCCGGCCTGCGCGCCGGCGCCAACCGACCGCGGAAGGTGGCCTGATGTCCACGCAGGACGAGCAGGTGGTGGAAGGGTTCGCCGGGCCGGGCGGCTGGTCCCAAGGACTTCGGCTGGCCGGGTTCCGCGGCCGCGCCCGCGGGGTCGAGCTGAACGCGGCCGCGTGCGCGACGGCACGGGCGGCCGGACACGAGCGGGTGCACGGCGACGTCGCCGCGGTCGACCCCCGCATGTTCGGCCCAGCGGAAGGGGTGGTGCAGTCCCCGCCGTGCCCAGGACTGTCCGTGGCGGGCAGCCGCAAGGGACTCGGGGACCGCGCCGCCATCCGCGACCGGATGACAGCCTTCGCCGCCGGCGACACGCCGCCGGTGGTCGAGTGGGCCGATCCGCGGTCGCCGTTGTCGGCGGAGCCGCTGCGGTGGGTGCGGGCGCTACTGCCGCGGTGGGTGGCGCTGGAGCAGGTCCGGGCAGCGCTGCCGCTGTGGGAGCACGCCGCCGACCTGCTCACCCAGCTCGGCTACCGAGTCTGGTGCGGGGTGCTCGCGGCAGAGGACTACGGGGTCCCACAGACCCGCCGCCGTGCCGTGCTGATGGCCCGCCGCGACGGGCTTCCGGTGGACCGACCGCGTGTCACGTTCCCCGTGCCGGTGTCCATGGCCGATGCCCTCGGGTGGGACGGGGCGGTACTGGTGTCCAACTACGGCACCGGCGGCGACCCCCGCCGCCGCGGCCGGCGGCCGATGACCGCCCCGGCGTTCACCGTGACCGGCCGATGCGGACGCAACAAGTGGGAGCACCCGGACGGCACCCGGCGGGCGCTCACCCTCGCCGAAGCCGGCCAGCTGCAAGGGTTCCCGGCCGACTACCCCTGGACCGGGGACGTGACCGCCCGGCAGCAGCAGATCGGCGACGCCGTCCCGCCGCCGCTCGCCGCGGCCGTTCTCGCTCCGCTCGTCCAGTACCAGGCGCACCCCGTCCCCGTCGCTGCCTGACCTGCACGTTGTCACGTCCCTGGAGGTCTGAACCATGACCACGCCCCGGCCGCTGGCCGCCGTGCCGACACCGCCCGCCCGCCGCACCCGGTGGACCGATGCGGAGCTGATGCGAGAGGAGTTCCCGCCGCCGAAGTGGGCCGTGCCCGGCCTGCTGGCGGAAGGGCTGAACCTGCTGGCCGGTGCGCCGAAGCTGGGCAAGTCGTGGCTGTCCCTCGGGATGGGCGCGGACATTGCGAACGGGGAGCCGGTGTTGGGGTCGATCGAGGTGGAGCGCGGCCCGGTTCTGTACTGCGCGCTGGAGGACACCGGCCGGCGGTTGCAGCGCCGGCGGCGGCAGATGCTCGCCGCCGGCGGCCGGGCCGCGCCGCTGCTCACCCTCGAAACCGCCTGCCCCACCATGACCGCCGGCGGGGACGCCGTGCTGGTCGAGTGGCTGGAGGCGAACCCGCACGCCCGGTTGGTCATCATCGACACCTTCGAGAAGATGCGCGGCAGCGACGCGGCCGGGGCGTCGGCCTACAGCGCCGACTACGCCGCGGCCGGCCGGTTCAAGCAGCTGGCCGACCACTACAGCGTCCCGTTCCTGCTCATTCACCACGTCCGCAAGCAGAGCGCCGAAGACTGGCAGAACCTGGTCTCCGGCACCGCGGGCATCACCGGCGCGGTCGACGCGACGCTCGTTCTCGAGCGCGGCCGTGGCCAGGCGGACGGGGTGCTGCACGTCACCGGCCGCGACGTCGAAGAAGCCGACTACGCCATGAGCTTCGACGCCACCGCCGGCGCCTGGACCAAGCTCGACGGCCCCGCCGCCGATCACCTGGTCGCCGACACCCGCGCGGACATCCTGCGCCTGCTGCGCGAACACGGCCCGCTCAAGCCCGCCCGGATCGCCGAAGCCCTCGACACCAACCCCAACACCGTCCGCAAGACCTGCTCCCGCATGGCGGACGCGGGACAGCTGCACAAGACGCCCGGCGGCACCTACAGCGCCCCCGGCGCCGGGGACAACGGGGACACCCCGGAGGTGGCACACCTGTCACCGCTGTCCCTCAACGGCAGCTGACCAGCGCAAACGGGTGTGACAGCAGGTGTGACACCCGCACGACCCTGTCCCACCTCAGCCGTCACCGCAGCGCCCACCCCCACCGCGTGGGGACGTGACAAAGCCCAGCTCACCGCACCGAGAGGAGACCCGGATGTGCCGATCAGCTGCCGAAGGTGGCCGCCGGTGCAATGGCCGCAGCTGCGGCGCCGCCGGCGCCCGCGCCCGTCAAGCCCGCTGCCGCGCCCGCCGCGGCCTCGAAACCGCCCGCGCCACCGGCGACCCGGCCGCGGTCGCCGTGGCCGAAGCCAAGTACACCGCCGCCACCGGCGCACCACCGCCCGACGCCGGCTCATTCGCCGGCCAACTGCCCACCCCGACCCCGGCGGAGAAGCCCATGGCCAAGCCCGACGAACCGAAGCCCAGTAAGCCGGAACCGAGCAGCACACCGACCGGATCCACCGAAGAACGCATCCGCGACGCCGTGGCGAAACTGGCCACGGCAGACGGCGAATGGGTCGGTCTCGTGGAACTCCGCAAGGCACTCGGAGACGTCGACCACGACGAGGTGACCCGGGTCCTGCGGGAGATGAACCGCAACAACCCCAACATCGACTTCGTACCGGAGGACAACCGCAAGGCCCTCACCGACGTGGACCACGCCGCGGCGATCGAGATCGGCGGCGACGCCCAGCACTTCGTGCGGATCGAGCGCCCACGCGACACCAGCGCAAAGGACCGCGTGCAGGCCGCCGGCATCGGCAACGCCAGCGCTGACGACCTCGCCCAGGCGCTGCGGGACCCGTTGATCTCGTCGCGGGCTTACGACGAAATCCGCGCGGAGCAGAAGCGCCGCGGACTCCCGTAGCGGCCTGACCTGCACGTTGTCACGTCCCCGGCAGGTGTGACACCGGCGACCACCCCACCGGTGTCACACCTGTCACTCCGTCACTCGACCCGCTCTGACCAGCGCAAACAGGTGTGACAGCACCTGTGACACCCACCAGAGGGAGCCACCCATGTTCGTCACCGCCCTGACCGTCGCGTGGCAAGGGGAGATCTACAGCTTATGGCTACCGGTGTCGGTTCACTTGCTGTTCTGACAGTGAACGAGATTTGCGACTTGCTGAAAGTGTCGCGCCGCACGTTCTACGAATGGCGCGCAAAGAACACCGGCCCGCGGTGCACCAAACTGCCAAACGGCGAACTCAGGGTGCGACTGGCGGAATTCGAACGTTGGATGAACTCGTGTGGAGAGGCGGCGGCTTGATGGGTGCTACGAGCTACAAGGTGACCGTCTGGTCCCTGCAGACGCGTTATAAGACGGATGGCGCCGGGGAGCGCGTACCGACCCGATACGTCGTCCGGTGGAAGGTCGAAGGCGGGCGATTCGACGAGACGTTCAAGCTCTACGCCCAAGCGGACAGTTTTCGGTCCGACCTCAAATCGGCGGCGAAGCGCGGTGAGGCATTCGACATCGAGACGGGGCTTCCTGAGTCCAAGATGCCTCCGCCGGAAAAGCCCGCTGACGTGCCCTGGGTGCAGTTCGCCTGCAAGTACGCAGACATGAAGTGGGATGACATCTCACCCAAGCATCGGGCGAGCATCGCTGACTCCCTGGTCGCGATCACCTTGCAATCGGCGCCGGACACCGCAGGGCGGCCTGAAATCGGCGAGGCGTCGCGGGCGCTGCGCTGGGCGTTCAACAAGAGCCATCGGGAACTGCGGCCGCCCGAGCGTTTCGCGGACGCACTGCTGTGGTTCGAGAAGAACTGCTGGACCGTCGCCGAATTCTCGGCGCCGGAACGGTTTCGGATCGTGTACTCGGCACTGGCTCGAAAGCGCGACGGTAAGCGCGCGGCGCGGAGTACGCTCAAGTTGCGTCGCGCGGCTCATCGTGAGGCGCTCGACTACGCCATTGAGTGCAAGTTGCTCGACGCCAACCCGTACTCCGAGCTGGCCGTGAAGAAGGTGAAGACGGTCGTCCGGCAGGTCGACAAGCGCAGCGTGGTCAACCCGATTCAGTTCCGCACGATCCTGAACGAGGTTCGGCGGATCGCCCCGCGGCTGGTCCTCTTCTACGCACTGCTTTTCTTCGCCGGCCTCCGGCCTGAAGAGGCGAAGGCGGTTCGAAAGGATGACTTCGTCCTGCCTCCGCCAGTGTTCAACGAGGCGACGGGCGAATGGGAGTACGAGGACGGAGAGATCCACCTGTGCGACGCGCGGCCGGACATCGCGGGGGAGTGGACGGACTCCGGCGAACGTAGCGAGGCGCGTGGGCAGCTCAAGCACCGCGAAGAGGACGAGGGGCGAATCGTGCCATGTCCGGCCGAGTTGACCAAGCTGGTGCACGAGCACATCGACGCCTACGGCGTCGCGCCGGATGGCCGTCTGGTGCGTGGGCAGCGCGACGACCGGCCGTTGTCGAGCAGCGTGTACCTGCGTGTGTGGGGGAAGGCGCGTGAAGTGGCGTTCGTGCCGGAAGTCGTCGCGTCCCCGCTCGGGAAGCGCCCCTACGATCTCCGGCACGCCGCCGTGTCGGTTTGGCTGAGCGTCACCGGAGACCCGGTCCGTGTTGCGGCTTGGGCCGGCCACACCGTCGCCGTCCTGCTGCGGGTGTACGCGAAGGTCATCGACGGCGGTGAGCAGCAGGCTCGCGCTCGCCTCGCAGCGTGGCTGAAGGGGGCCGCGTGAGGTGCCCGGTGGGCCATCTGTGGGTCATCGCCACGTGTTGGAGCCTGCAAAACGGCTCCGGCGCAGGTCAGACACCCTGTGGGGCGCGGCTGCCGGGCTGGCTGTAAACCAGTTGGCTTACGCCTACGGGGGTTCGAATCCCTCACCCGCCACCCAGCGAACGAGCCCCGCGACCGCGACGACAAGTCGGGCGCGGGGCTTCTTCGTGTGTGCCTTCGGCGCCGCCGTGCCGTCCGAACGGCCCAGTGCGTTTCCCCGTTCTGGTGCCGTCAATTCCGGAATGGTCTCGCAGGGTGACCGCGGTCCATTTCCGGACGCGTGAACCCGGCATCGCGCCTGTTGGCCGGGTATGCGTTATTTGGGAGATATCGACCGGTGATCGGTGCGCTGTCCGGTGACGGGGCGGCTCGGGTGACGCGGATGGCCGGTTCGGGGGAAGGTTCACTCCGCCTTTCGCGGTGATTTCCGGAAAACGGTAACGCATTTCTTGAGCCACTCGACCCCAGTCTGGGGTGCAGGGCTTCCGGGGATTCCACCGAGCCGTTGGAGGAGCACATGTCCGTTCCCGTGACGTTGCGACCGGCCCGCGAGGAGCTGGTGCGGGTGCAGTACGCCGAGCCCGAGCTGGTCGCCGGCTACGCGAACGACCACGCCGGATGGGGACCCACCGCGCGCTACCACCATTCGCGGCGCTACGCCATCGGCCTGGTGCTGGCCGGCTGCTCCGGCGGCGATCTGCTCGACGTCGGGTGCGGGCCGGGGATGATGGTGCGCCACCTGCTCGACTCCCGGGCCGGCGACTTCCGGATCACCGCGTGCGACCAGTCGCCGGCCATGGTCGACGCCGTCGCCGCGCGCGCCGGTGACGGCGTCAAGCTGTCCGTGGGGGACATCCAGGAAATGCCGTTCGGTGACCGGCAGTTCGACGTCGTCCTCGCGATGGGCGTCCTCGAATACACCGACGCCGTGCTGGCGCTGCACGAGGTCGCCCGGGTCACACGGCCCGGCGGGCTCGTCGTGACGACGATGCTCAACCCGCGCAGCCCGTACCGGCTCTTCGAATGGGGTGTCTTCTGGCCGGCCCGCCGCACCCTCGGCGCGCTCGAACGGCTCGTCGGCGTCCCGCCGTCGAGACGGCACGGGGCGCGGCGCACCGGGATCGTCGCGCTGACCCCGCGGCGCCTGCGGGAACTGCTGTGGCGCGCCGGCCTGCAGCCCGGGGAGGTCATCGCCTACGACGTGACCGCGTCGGTGCCGCCGGTCGACCGGCTGGTCCGGCGCCGGGACCGCTCGTGGCGGGCGCACCCGGAGACGACGATCGCGCGCGGCGCCAAGCGCTGGCTCGGCACCGGCTACCTGATCGCCGCCCGCAAGCTCCACGGATAAGGGGAACGGCCGGTTTCCCTTGCGGGGAGGGAAACCGGCCGTCCTGGGCGGCGGCGCTCGGGGGTTACGCCGCCTGGGAAACCGGCGTCGAAGCCGGGGTCAGGGCGAGGTCGAGGACCTCGCCGACGTTGGCCACCGCGTGCACGTCCAGCTGGGCCAGCACCTCGGCCGGGACGTCGTCGAGGTCCGGCTCGTTGCGCTGCGGGATGATCACCGTCTTCATCCCCGCCCGGTGCGCCGCCAGCAGCTTCTGCTTCACGCCGCCGATCGGCAGGACGCGCCCGGTCAGGGACACCTCGCCGGTCATCGCGACGTCCGCGCGGACCACACGGCCGGAAAGCAGCGACGCCAGCGCCGTGGTCATCGTGATGCCCGCCGACGGCCCGTCCTTCGGGACCGCGCCCGCCGGGACGTGCACGTGGATGCCGCGCTTGCGCAGGTCGCCGACCGGCAGTTCCAGCTCCGCGCCGTGCGAGCGCAGGTAGGACAGCGCGATCTGCACCGACTCCTTCATCACGTCGCCGAGCTGGCCGGTCAGCTGCAGCCCGGACGCGCCGGACTCCTCGTCGGCCAGCGACGCCTCGATGTAGAGGACGTCACCGCCGGCGCCGGTCACCGCCAGGCCGGTCGCCACGCCCGGGGTCGCGGTCCGCTGGGTCGACGCGGGCAGCGACGACTCCGGCAGGTGCCGCGGCCGGCCCAGGTACGCCTCCAGGTCGGCGGCGTCCACGGTCAGCGGCAGCGCCACCTCGTCGAGGGCGACCTTGGTCGCGATCTTGCGCAGCACCTTCGCGATGGTCCGGTTCGCGTCGCGCACGCCCGCCTCGCGGGTGTATTCGGCGGCGATCCGGCTGAACGCGGCGTCGGTCAGCGCCACGTCGGCCGTGGCGAGCCCGGCGCGTTCCAGCTCGCGGGGGAGCAGGTGGTCGCGGGCGATGGTGACCTTCTCGTGTTCGGTGTAGCCGTCCAGCGTGACGAGCTCCATGCGGTCCAGCAGCGGGCCGGGGATGGTCTCGAGCGCGTTGGCCGTGGCCAGGAACACGACGTCGGACAGGTCGAGCTCGACCTCGAGGTAGTGGTCGCGGAACGTGTGGTTCTGCTCCGGGTCCAGCACTTCGAGCAGGGCCGCGGTCGGGTCGCCGCGGTAGTCGGCGCCGACCTTGTCGATCTCGTCGAGCAGCACGACCGGGTTCATCGAGCCGGCTTCCTTGATGGCGCGGACGATCCGACCGGGCAGCGCGCCGACGTAGGTGCGGCGGTGCCCGCGGATCTCCGCCTCGTCGCGGATGCCGCCGAGGGCGACGCGGACGAACTTGCGGCCCATGGCCTTGGCGACGGACTCACCCAGCGACGTCTTGCCGACCCCGGGAGGGCCCGCGAGGGCGAGCACCGCGCCCGAACGACGTCCGCCGACCGGGCCGAGACCCGATTCCGCGCGGCGCTTGCGCACGGCCAGGTACTCGATGATGCGTTCCTTGACGTCGTCGAGACCGGCGTGGTCGGCGTCCAGGATGGCCCGGGCCGCGGCGATGTCGTAGACGTCCTCGGTGCGCTCGCTCCAGGGCAGCTCCAGGACGGTGTCCAGCCAGGTGCGGATCCAGCCGCCCTCGGGGGACTGCTCGGACGTGCGGTCGAGTTTGTCCACTTCGGCCAGTGCGGCTTTCTTGACGGCGTCGGGCAGTTCGGCGGCCTCGACGCGGGCGCGGTAGTCGTCGTCCTGCGCGGTGCCGTCGAGCTCGCCGAGCTCCTTGCGGATCGCTTCGAGCTGGCGGCGCAGCAGGAACTCCTTCTGCTGCTTTTCCATGCCCTCGGCGACGTCCTTGCGGATCGTGTCGGTGACTTCGAGCTCGGCGAGGTGCTCCTTGCTCCACTCGAGGGCCTTTTCGAGGCGGGCGCTGACGTCGAGCGTGGTCAGCAGCTCGAGCTTCTGCTCGGTGGACAGGTAGGGCGCGTTGCCGGACAGGTCGGCGACCGCGGAGGCGTCCTCGACCTGCTGGACGGCGTCGATCAGCTGCCAGCCGCCGCGCTGCTGGAGGATCGAGATGACGACGGCCTTGTACTCGGCCGCGAGCTGCGCGGTCCGGTCGTCGATGGTCTCGGGGGCGTCCTCGGCGTGCACCCAGCGGGCGGCGCCGGGGCCGTCGGCGATCCGGCCGACGAGCGCGCGGCCGGTGCCGCGCAGCAGGACGGCGGCCTTCCCGCCGGGGACGCGGCCGATGCGCTCGACCGTCGCGACGGTGCCGAATCCGGCGTACTCGCCGTGGGCGCGCGGGACGATGAGGACCTCGGCCTTGCCGGCGCCGGTCGACCGGATGCCGGGGAAGGAAGCTTGGCTGGGGGTGTTGGCCTGGGCGGACTCGACGGCCGCCCGCGTCTCGGTGTCGCTCAGGTCGAGCGGGACGACCATGCCCGGCAGCACGACGTCGTCATCGAGCGGAAGCACGGGCAGGAGGCGGGTGTCGGACATGTGCACTCCTCGGATAGTTGAGTCTGCCTAGCTCAACTCTCCGATGGGCATGTTTGTTTCCGGTGGAGCGTTCGCCCAGAGCGATCGGGGAAAGCGCAGGTCAGGCGCGGGGTTTCTCCGCCACGGCGCACCAGGCGAACGGCCGCGCCTCCGCCTCCAGCGCGTTGATCTTCCGGTCCGGCCGCCAGTCCGGCAGGTGCACGATGCCCGGCTCCAGGATCGGCCAGTCGCCGAACAGGGGCTCGATTTCTTCGCGGTTGCGCAACCAGACCGGGTTGCTCGTCTTGCGGTACTGCTCGACGAACCAGCGCAGGCCGTCCAGGTACGGGCCCTCGCCGTCGCCCTCGCTCATCTGGGAGATCGCCAGCCAGCTGCCCGGCGCCAGGGCGTCGCGGTAGGCCGCCAGCAGGCCGTCCGGGTCGTCGTCCGGGCCGACGAAGTGCAGGACCGCCGCCATGATCAGGCAGACCGGCTGCGAGAAGTCGATCAGCCGCCGCGTCTCTTCGGCGCGGAGCACGGACTTCGCGTCCCGCATGTCGGCCTGGACGATGCCCGCCCAGTCCGTCGCCACGCTCTCTTCGAGGATCAACGTCGCGTGGGCGACGGCGACCGGCTCGTAGTCGACGTACACGACCTTCGCGTCGTGGTCCTCGGGCAGCTCCGCCTCGACCACCTCGTGCACGTTGCCCGCCGTCGGGACGCCCGAGCCGAGGTCGATGAACTGGCGGACGCCCGCCCGCAGGGCCGCGCGGACCGCGCGGTTCATGAACTCGCGGTTCTGCTTGGACCCGGGGCGCACCAGCGGCCACTGCTGCTCCATGCGCCGGCCGAACTCGCGGTCCACGGCCCAGTTCTGGGTGCCGCCCAGGTACCAGTCGTAGATCCGGGCCGCGGACGGCTTCTCGGTGTCGACGCCCTCGGGCGCTCTCGGCGCGGAATCCCGCTGGTCGGTCACTTGAGGCTCCCCTCGCTGGCGGCGGGGCCCAGCCTATAAGCCCGCCGCACCGGCGGTAATCCTCCAGTAGTTCACCGAACAGCCGGTCGACGCTGCCAGTACGTCCACAGGGGGCGGTAGCCCTGCGCGTACCAGAACGGCGTCGACAGCGGGTTCGCCGCCGCGTGGTGCAGCAGGACGACGTCGGCGCCTTCTTCGTCGAGGACGTGGTGGGCGTGCGTCGCCAGCGCCGTGCCGACGCCGGACGACCGCGCCGCCTCGGCCACGGCCAGTGAGGACAGGTAGCCCACCCGGGAGGCGGCGACGCGGCCGCTGATCCAGCCCGTCTCGCCCGGGTGCTGGACGCTCACCATGCCCAGCGGGCGGCCGTACAGCTCGGCGATCCACAGCGGCGGCTCCGGCCGCTTCAGCTGCTCGGCCAGGTCCTTGGCCAGGATCTCCTCGACCCCGGTCCGCCAGTTCACCGTGCCGTACTGGGCGTCGTAGGAGTGCAGTTCCATGCCGAGCGCCACGGCCGTTTCGAGGTCGCCGGGCTCGGCGCGGCGGATCTTGACGCCGGGCGTGCCGAGCGGGGTCGCCGGCACCAGCCGCTGCGACGGGCGGACCGCGACCACCCGCAGCGGCGCGAACCCGTGGTGCAGCATCTCCCGCCCGCCGGCGGCGTCGCGGCTCGCGCGCGGCACGATCGCTGCCGTCTCCGTGTCACCCGGCTCGGCGACCGCGCGCAGATGTTCATCCCATCGGGTGAGGAGAGCGTCGAGGACGGCCGCCGGCTGGGGGCCGGCCAGCTGGAGGTCGAGGCGGTGCTCGGTCAGCGCGCGCCACGGCGCGTTGGGGGCGTCGCGGTCGACCTGGACGCGGGACGCCAGCCCGGAAGCGGCCGAATCGCCGGTCGCCACCTCCAGGACCACGGCGTTTTCCGCCGCCTCGAAGGGAGTCGAACCGGGGAGGAGGGAATCCACCGCCGCGAGCCGCGCCGCGTGTTCGGTGGCAATCACGTCGCTGTGCATGGAGCCATTGAAGCGCTACCCGCGCCGGCGTGTGCGGGGAACCGCCACAGTTACGACACCTGCCGTTTCACCCCTTGGTCCACGCAGGTCAGCGCGTTCGAGGCATTGTTAACCCTGGGGTGATCTCTTACTGTCTCGAAAGGGACACGGGTACGCCCTACGGGGTACGGTATGGCCCCTGTCCACACCCGAAGTCACGGATCAGCACCGGTGGACAAGCCGGGAGGGAAGGTCGGATGCCGGACACCAACGCCCACGGTGACGCCGTCGCGCAGGCGCAGCCCGGGCCGGGAGCCGCTTCCGGGACACCGCCCGTCTCCGCCGAAGCCCGCACCGACGAGCGCCGGTTCCGCGCGTACACCTTCGCCGTCCTGAGCCTCGGGCTCGTCGCCGCGTTCGCCGTCGGCTCGTGGCTGCCGTTCGAGTGGGACGACCGGCTGCTGTGGATCGGGCCGGTGCTCGCGGTCGCCTTCCTGCTCGCCGAACAGCTCGGCATCAACGTCGACGTCCGCAGCGGCATCTCCTGGACCATCTCCTTCACCGAGATCCCGCTCGTCATCGGCTTCTTCATCGCGCCGTTCGAGGTCGTGCTGGCCGCGCACCTGGTCGCCGGGATCGGCACGCTGCTCGCGCGGAAGGTCGCCGGCCGCGTCCTCTACAACGCGGGCGCGTTCCTGCTCGAGATCACCGGCGCCTTCGCGGTCGCCGGGCTGGTCAAGCACGCCGTCGGGTCCGGGGACAAGATCCCGTGGGTCGCGGCGCTGGCCGGCACCCTGACCGCGCCGCTGGTGAGCACGCTGCTCGCGCTGGCCGCGGTCCGCGTGCTGCGCCGCCGGATGCGGGTCAGCACCGCCGTCCGGCTCACCGGGCGGATCCTGGTCGTCGGCTTCGTCAACGCCTCCGTCGGCCTCTCCGGTTACCTCGTCATCTCCAGCACGCCCAAGGCGTGGCCGCTGGTGCTCGCCGTCTTCCTCGGCCTCACCGCGCTGTACTGGGCGTACTCGGACCTGCTGCGCGAGCAGCGGGACATGGAGGCGCTCTCCGACGTCAGCCTGATGGTGGCCCGCTCCGGCCAGCAGGCCGCGGCGCGCCCGGCCAGCCGCGCGGACGAGCTCGTCGGCGGCGTCGACGTCCGCGAGTGGGCGACGATCGCCGAGCGCATCAAGGACCAGCTCGCCGCGGGCCGCGTCGTGCTGAGACTCCGGCTCGAACCGAAGGACACCATGCGGGTCGTGGTCGCCGGCGACGACCTGCCGCCCGCCGACCCGGCCGCCGACGACCCGCTGCTGCGCCTGCCCGGCGCGCACGTCCGGCACTTCCGGATCACCGAAGCCAACCCCGACGTCCGCGCGGCGCTGCTCGACCGCGGCGCGCAGGAGGCGCTCGTCGTCCCGCTGCGCAGCGCGAACCGGCTGCTCGGCGTGGTCGAGGCGCACGACCGGCTGTCCCGCTGGCGCGGCTTCGGCAAGTACGACGTCCAGCTGCTCGGCACGATGGCCAGCCACCTCGCGACGTCGCTGGACAACCGGCGCCTGCTCGCGACCCTGCGCCACGACGCCTACCACGACCCGCTCACCGGGCACCTCAACCGGCCGGGCTTCCGGCAGGTGGCGAAGGAACCGTTGCGCGACTTCGCCAACGCCGTGGTGCTGCGGATCGACCTCGACGTCTTCTCCACGGTCAGCGACGCGCTCGGCTACGCCTGGGCGGACCGGATGGTCGTCGCCGCGGGCCGCCGCATCCGCGACGCGCTCGGCCCCGACGTCCCGCTCGCCCGGCTCGAAGGCGCGTCCTTCGCGGCGCTGCTCGTCGGCCTCCCGCCGGAGGACGCCCACCGGGCGGCGGAACGGCTGCGCGAAGAGCTGTCGGCGCCGTACCCGGTCGACCGGCTCTCGGTCGAGGCGAACGCGATGATCGGCTACGCGACGACGTCCGCGGAGGAACCCGGCGACGTCGTCGACATCGAGGGCCTGCTGCAGCGCGCCGACGTCGCCGTCCGCGCGACGAAGGGCGGCGAAGAGGTCCGCGGCTACGTGCCGAGCATGGGCCAGATCTTCCTGCGGCGCTTCCAGATGGTGACGCAGTTCCGGCAGTCCCTCGAGGACGGCCAGGTCAGCGTGCACTACCAGCCGAAGATCACCCTGCCGAACCGGCAGGTGCAGGGCGTCGAGGCGCTGGTGCGCTGGGTGCACCCGGAGTTCGGCCGGCTCGGGCCGGACGAGTTCGTCCCGGCGATCGAGGCGGCCGGCCTGATCGGCGTCCTGACCGGGTTCGTGCTCGGCGAGGCGCTCAAGCGCTGCCGCAAGTGGCTCGACGAGGGCCTGCGGATCTCGGTGGCGGTCAACCTGTCGGTGCGCAACCTGGCCGACGAGGACTTCCCGAACAAGGTGGCCCGCGAGCTGGAGCACCACGGCATCCCGCCGGAGCTGCTGACGTTCGAGCTGACCGAGTCCGGCGTGATGTCCGACCCGCAGAAGGCGCTGCCGATCCTGCGTGAGCTGCACTCGCTGGGCATCACGCTCGCGGTGGACGACTTCGGGACCGGCTACTCGTCGCTGGCCTACCTGCGGCAGCTGCCGGTGGACCAGGTGAAGATCGACAAGAGCTTCGTCCTCGGGATGGGCACGGACCTCGGCGACCTGGCGGTCGTGCGGTCGATCGTCGAGCTGGGGCACTCGCTCGGGCTGACGGTGGTGGCCGAGGGCGTCGAGGAGGACGTGGCGCGGGACCAGCTCGAGGCGATGGGCTGTGACGTCGCCCAGGGCTACCTGATCTCGCGGCCGCTGCCCGAGGACCGCCTGGAGGCGTGGCTGCAGGCCCGGACCGCGCGCTCGCCGGGACGGCACTCGGAGACCGTGCTGACCCTGCTGACCTGAGGTTTTGCGGTTTGGGGACCCCGGTTGCACGGGCGGGTGACGGCCCTTGCTAATCTTTCCAAGTCCTCGCGAGAGGCCAGGCCCCTTTAGCTCAGTCGGCAGAGCGTCTCCATGGTAAGGAGAAGGTCTACGGTTCGATTCCGTAAAGGGGCTCACGACCTCAGCCGCGTCACGCCTGCGTGTCGCGGCTTGGGTCATGTAAGGGCGGTGTAGCTCAGTTGGCAGAGCAAGCGGCTCATAATCGCTGTGTCGCCGGTTCAAGTCCGGCCACCGCTACGCGGTAAGACGGGGCTGGCCCCCGGGACCTGAGAGAGAAGGAAACGCTGTGGCTGCCACCGACGTGCGACCCAAGATCACGCTGGCGTGCGAAGAGTGCAAGCACCGCAACTACATCACCAAGAAGAACCGGCGCAACAACCCGGATCGCCTGGAGATGAAGAAGTTCTGCCCGAACTGCGGTACGCACCGGACGCACAAGGAAACCCGCTGACGACGTAGCGCGTTCACACCAGCTCGAAGAAGCCGCCCGGAGTTGCTCCGGGCGGCTTCTCGCTGTTGGTAGCCTCGTCGCCGTGCCCTTGGACCAGTCGTTCACCGGGCGGAGCTATCCGCCGCAGACCAGTTACGAAGTGAGCCGGGAGAAGATCCGGGAGTTCGCCGACGCGATCGGCGACGCGAACCCGCTCTACCGCGACCCGGAGGCGGCCCGCGAAGCCGGTCACCCGGACGTGATCGCCCCGCCGACCTTCCTCACGATCATCAACCTCGCCTCGATCAACGCGATCGTCGCCGACCCCGAGCTGGGGCTCGACTACTCGCGGATGGTCCACGGCGACCAGGGCTTCACCCACACGCGCCCGGTGTACGCGGGCGACGTGCTCGAGGTGACGACCCACATCGACGGGATCATGGCCCGCGCCGGCAACGACTTCATCAACCTGCGCGCGGACGTCACCGACGCCGCGGGCCAGAAGGTCTGCACCACCCGCGCGCAGCTGGTGGTCCGAGGGGAGACCGCGTGAACCCCGGCGACGAACTGCCCGCCCTCGAGGTCCGGATCACCCGCGAGCAGCTGGTCCGCTACGCCGGGGCGGCGCTGGACTTCAATCCGATCCACTGGAACGAGGCGTTCGCGAAGGACGTCGGCCTCCCGGACGTGATCGCGCACGGGATGCTGACGATGGCGGTGGCGGGCCGCGTGGTGACGGACTGGCTGGGCGACCCGGCCCGGCTCGTCGACTTCAGCGCCCGCTTCACCCGCCCGGTGGTGGTCCCGAACACACCGGAGGGCGCGGTCGTCGAGGTCACCGGCAAGGTCGCGGACGTGAAGTCCGACGGCATCGCGCGGATCGACCTCGTGGTGAAGTTCGACGGGAAGACGGTGCTGGGAAAGCCGCAGGCCCTGGTCCGCACCTGACGCGGCCCCGCCCCAATGTGGCGTTCGGTGCGTCCGGCGCACCCAATGTGGCGTTCGGTGCGTCCAGCGCAACCAACGCCACATTGGGGTGCTTGGGGCGCCCGCGGCTACGGCAGCTTCAGCACCGACACCACCGCGTCGGCCATGCCCTGCTCGC
This sequence comes from Amycolatopsis sp. CA-128772, assembly GCF_002904295.1. GTDB lineage: Bacteria > Actinomycetota > Actinomycetes > Mycobacteriales > Pseudonocardiaceae > Amycolatopsis. Next base: position 20,359 of record NZ_PPHG01000069.1, on the reverse strand, counting down.
CACGGGCGTTCGGGTGCAGGGGCGCGGCCGGGGAGGCCGGCAGGAGGCCCTCCACCCAGCGGGTGTCCGAGGCCGAGCACACGTCGTGGCCCTTGCCCGGGGTGGCCGTGTCCGCGTAGCCCGCTCGGTGGGCGTCCGCCTGGTCCTCGAGCATCTTGTTCAGCTTGCCCAGTGCTCCGCGGAAGTACTCGACGTCGCCCGCGCCGAACGGCAGGGCCGGCCAGCAGCCGTTGCCGTCCGGGAGGACCGTCGGGTAGCCGACCACCACCACCTTCGCCTCGGGGGCCTTCGTGTGGATGCGGTCGAGGAGCGCGCCGATCTTCGGGGCCGTGGCGTCGATCCGCTCGGCCAGCTGGTCGTGGCCGCCCGCGGTCAGCTTGTCCTTGCACGGCGAGGCGTTCGGGTGCGTCGTCGCGCAGCCCGATGCGTACGAGAAGAAGCCCACGTCGTTGCCGCCGATGCCCACCGTCACCAGGGTCGTGTCCGCCGTGACCGCGTCCAGCTGGGGCGGGTTCGTGCCGTTGCCCGTCTTCTGGGGCGCGGTCAGGTGGGCCGTCGTCGCGCCGCCGCAGCTGACGTCCGCGAACGCGGCCGGCTTCAGCTTGGCCGAGACCAGGTGCGGGTAGTTGTCGTCCGATCGCTCGCAGCCCGCCGGGGTGCCCGCCTGCCGGCCGGTGCGCGGCGACGACGTGTACGAATCCCCGAGCGCGACGTAGCGGCCGGTGCCGCCGCCGGTGTCCGCGCCGTCCGGGGGCGCCGACGACGAGCCGTGCTGCCACTTGTAGTACCCGAAGGCCAACAGCCCGGCCACGAGCAGGACCACCAGGCAGCCGCCGCCACCGCTCTTCTTCGCCACTTCTTCGTTTCTACCGAAACCGGTGCCGCCGCGAGCTAGCCAATCCGGGTGACGCGCTGCGCGAGCAGGTCGTTGACCAGTCCGGCGCCGGTCTCCGGGTCGGCCACGCTCACCAGCACCGTGCGGCCGTTCTCCAAGGCCAGCGCCAGCGCCGGGCCGCCGCGGACCTTGTACGCCGTCGTGCCGGTGACCGGGTTGAAGCGCAGACCCAGGCCACCGTCGCCGAACGTCGCCAGCTCGCGCGCGGTGGCTTCGTGGACGTCCGCCGGCGCGATGTGCCGCCACGGGAGGCCGAGGAGGCCTAAGCGGATCGTCACGCCCTTCGCGTCGACGGTCACCTTCACGCGGTACGTCAGCGCGGTGAGCGCGGCGCCGACCAGGGCGATCCAGACGGCCGTCGGCAGCGGAAGCCCGGCGGGCAGGAGGGCGATCGCCAGCGGGACCAGCGCCAGCGCCCAGAGCATCGCCGGGTTCGCCGCGTGACTCGACCAGAACGCGCGCTGCCCCGGCCGGAGACCCACGCTCGGCCGGTGCGCGGCTGCTTCGGCGACCGGGGCCGGGAAGCCGCCGGCGAAGCCCGCCGCGACGCCGGCGACGACCGCGCCGAGCAGGAAGAGCAGGACGACGGCGCCGCTGCGGGCCGCGTGCCAGTCCGGCACGTCGAGGTTCGGCACCAGCACCGAGAGCAGGACGGCAGGCGGGAGGACGGCGAACCCGGCGCCCATCCCGACGCTCAGGCGCGGCAACGGCCGCCCGCGGCGCAGCGCGGTCAGCGCCGTCGTCGTCAGCATGACGGTGACCAGGGCGCCGAGCGCCAGGCACATCCCGGTGAACAGGCCCAGCGGGGTCGAGCCGTCCGGCGGCCCGTTCCAGTGCGTGGCGACGGGGTCGGGCAGCCGGTCCGCCCAGGCGTTCGCGAGCGCGGCCGCGACGGCCAGCGCGGCCCCCGGGAGGACGGTGGTGGCGGCGAGGATCCGGATCAGCTTGCTCATGTGTACTTCTCCTTCAGCACCCCGGTGAGCTCGTCGAGGCCGACGCCCGTGCGCTTGGCCTCGCGGACCAGCTCGGCGGCCAGTTCGGCGAGCCGCGCCCGGGACGGCGCGCCGCCGAGGACGACGGCACCACGCCGTCGTCGCAGGTCGATGAGGCCCTCGTCGCGAAGCAGCGCGTACGCCCGCAGCACGGTGTGGACGTTGATCTCCAGTGACGCGGCCAGCTCGCGGGCGGGCGGCAGCTGCTCGCCGGGTGCCGGGCGGCCGTCGGCGAGGGTGCGGCGCAGCGACGCCGCCACCTGTTCGAAGAGCGGCACGGCGGAGCTCGGGTCGATCCGGACCAACATAGTTCTAACTATATTAGAACTATGTGACCGTGGAGTGACCTGCCTCACATTAAAGGTGATCAGTTCGCGATGAGCTCCGCCGCGAGGTCCAGGGCGTGGTCGACGTCCTTGGCGACGTAGTGCAGGTCGAGGAGGACCTCGGTGATGCCCTCCTCGCGCGCGGTGTCCAGGCACGGCGGGACGTCGGCGATCGTGTCGATCCCGGTGCCCGCCCGCGGGTTGATCCGCAGCACGCGACGCAGCTCGCCGGGGTCGCGACCGGCCTGCTCCGCCGCGTCGAGCGCGACGGACCAGAGGCCGTTCAGGTACTGCTTCGGCATCCATCCGGCCAGCCAGCCGTCCGCGCGGCGTCCCACCCGGGCCAGCGCCGGCGGCGAAAACCCGCCGAGCAGCACCGGCGGGCGCGGCTGCTGCGCCGGGCGCAGGCCCACCGTCGACGGCGCGATCCGCCACTGCGGGCCTTCGTGCGCCGCCGGATCGCCGGTCCACAACGCGTCGAGGGCGTCGAGCAGCTCTTCGAGCCGCTTGCCCCGGCCCTCCCACGGCACTCCGGTGGCGAAGTACTCCTCGCGCAGCCAGCCGAGCCCGAAGCCGACGTCCAGCCGGCCCGAGCTGGCGAGGTCGAGCGAGGTCAGGGCCCTGGCGAGCAGGACGGGGGAGTAGACCGGGCCGGTCAGCGCGCTCATCCCGAGGCGGGCCGTGGAGGTGACGGCGGCCGCGGCCGCCAGCGTCGTGAACGGGTCGGCGAAGGTCTCGAACTCCGTGGGGTACGGGTGTTCCGGCGTCCCGCCGCCCGGGTAGAGGTCCGACGGCGCGAGCGGCGTCAGGATGCGGTCGCCCACCCACAGCGACGCGTAGCCGAGCTTCTCGGCGGCGGCCGCGAACCGCGGCACGGCAGCCGGGTCGGCGAGCGGGCCGTACTGGGGGAGCGCGAGCCCGAGCTGTGTTCCGCTCACCGGCGCGCACCCGCCGACCGGGGGGTGGTCGTCATGGCGGACATCCTGGCATGATCAGGAGGTCGGCGGGGAGTTTTCCGCAGGCCGGCCGGGGTTCGGTGGCCGATCGGGGGGCGCGGTTGCGGCCTCCCGCGAGGCTTGCCGTAGACTTCGGGACTTGGAACGCACTACGGTCATCCCCGCCTGGATGGTGGGGACGATGGAATGCGTCCACCGGGGCTCCGAAGGATCGGGGCTCCACAGGGGTGTAGCTCAATTGGCAGAGCAGCGGTCTCCAAAACCGCAGGTTGCAGGTTCAAGTCCTGTCACCCCTGCGTAACGGAACTGGTGGAGCGGAGGAGTGGTCGTGAGCGACAGCGACGCCAGCGGCGGCGAGCAGGAGCAGGACGGCACCGGGCAGAAGCCCGAGAGTGCGTCCCGTCCCGTCACAGCCGCCGCCCGGCGCGAACGCCGTGCGACCGCTCGTCCGGCCGGGAAGTCCGCGGCACGTGCGGACGACAAGGCCCGCCCGGCCGGGAAGTCGGGGGAGAAGACCGCCCCCGACGCGAAGGGCGCTCCGACTCCGAAGCGGGACCAGAAGGCGAAGAAGGCCTCCGTGTTCGCGCGGCTGGTGCGCTTCATCCGCGAAGTGTGGGCGGAGCTGCGCAAGGTCATCTGGCCGAACCGCAAGCAGATGGTCACCTACACCGTGGTCGTGCTGGCCTTCGTGGTCTTCATGGTGGGCCTGGTGAGCGTGCTCGACCTGGCATTCAAGTGGGGCATCGGCAAGATCTTCGGCTGACGCGCCCCCGGGCGCGCGCCGGATGGGGCCCGGGTCCCGGCCTGGCCCGCAATGATCAACTGAGAGGACGGAACGTGACCTCCGACAACGGCACATCAGCCGGTCACGACCTGACCGAGCTTTCCGACGAGCAGGTGCACGCGGCACTCGGTGACGAGGAGTCCGCGCACCTCGAGCCCGTCGACGTGTCGGACTCCGAGGTCGACGACGACGCTGCCGACGAGGCCGCGGACGTCTCCGTCGACGAGGGCGGCGATGACGTGGCCGTGGCCGACGACGCCGAGGACGAGGCCGAGCCCGCCGCGGACGACGAGGACCCGGTCGCCAAGCTGCGCTCGGAGCTCATGGCTGCGCCCGGCGAGTGGTACGTCGTGCACTCCTACGCCGGGTACGAGAACAAGGTCAAGACCAACCTCGAGACCCGGACCCAGACCCTGGACGTCGAGGACTACATCTTCCAGATCGAGGTCCCGACCGAAGAGGTCACCGAGATCAAGAACGGCCAGCGCAAGCAGGTGCAGCGCAAGGTGCTGCCCGGCTACATCCTGGTCCGGATGGACCTGAACGACGCCTCGTGGAGCGCGGTGCGCAACACGCCGGGTGTCACCGGGTTCGTCGGCGCCACCTCGCGGCCGTCGCCGCTGACCGTGGACGAGGTGCTGAAGTTCCTCGCGCCCAAGGTCGAGAGCGAAGCCCCGGCGAAGGCGGCCAAGGGCGAGTCCACTTCGGCGTCGTCGCAGCTCGGCGGACCGACGGTCGAGGTCGACTTCGAGGTCGGCGAGTCGGTCACGGTCATGGACGGCCCGTTCGCGACGCTGCCGGCGACGATCTCCGAGGTCAACATTGACGGGCAGAAGCTGAAGGTCCTGGTGTCGATCTTCGGCCGGGAGACCCCGGTCGAGCTGTCGTTCAACCAGGTCTCCAAGATCTGACGGCCGGCCTTCTCGGCCGCAGTCCCCGCGTCCACGGCAGGTACGCGGGGAACGTAGTACAGGACAGGAAAAGAAATGCCACCCAAGAAGAAGAAGCTTGCGGCGATCATCAAGCTGCAGATCAAGGCGGGTGCGGCCAACCCCGCGCCGCCGGTCGGCCCCGCGCTGGGTCAGCACGGCGTCAACATCATGGAGTTCTGCAAGGCCTACAACGCCGCGACCGAGTCGCAGCGCGGGGACGTCGTCCCGGTCGAGATCTCCGTGTACGAGGACCGGTCGTTCGACTTCAAGCTGAAGACGCCGCCGGCCGCGCGCCTGCTGCTCAAGGCCGCTGGTGTCGAGAAGGGCTCCGGCGAGCCGCACAAGACCAAGGTCGCCAAGGTCACCTGGGACCAGGTCCGCGAGATCGCCAAGACCAAGGAGACCGACCTCAACGCCCACGACATCGACCAGGCCGCGAAGATCATCGCCGGCACTGCTCGTTCGATGGGCATCACGGTCGTCGACGCCTGACGTTTGCAGCTTGCGAGATCGCGGCTTGAGAGCGATCTCGTCGCCTCGACGGAGTCGAGGCAGACAACACCGTGGGAGAGCCGAGTGCTGGCTCGTCACCACACTGATCCGTTTTCAGCAGTAAGGACAGAAGCATGACCAAGCACAGCAAGGCTTACCGCCAGGCTGCGGAGCTCATCGACAAGGCGCGCCTCTACGCGCCGCTCGAGGCCGCGAAGCTGGCGAAGGAGACCTCCAAGACCAAGATGGACGCGACCGTCGAGGTCGCGATGCGTCTCGGTGTGGACCCCCGCAAGGCCGACCAGATGGTCCGCGGCACCGTGAACCTGCCGCACGGCACCGGTAAGACCGCTCGCGTCATCGTCTTCGCCGTCGGCGACAAGGCCGCCGAGGCCGAAGCCGCCGGCGCGGACGCGGTCGGCACCGACGAGCTGATCGAGCGCATCCAGGGTGGCTGGCTCGACTTCGACGCCGCGATCGCGACGCCGGACCAGATGGCCAAGGTGGGCCGCATCGCCCGCATCCTCGGCCCGCGCGGCCTGATGCCGAACCCGAAGACCGGCACGGTGACCCCCGCGGTCGCGAAGGCCGTGCAGGACATCAAGGGCGGTAAGATCAACTTCCGCGTCGACAAGCAGGCCAACCTGCACCTGGTGATCGGCAAGGCTTCCTTCGACACGGAGAAGCTGGTCGAGAACTACGCGGCGGCGCTGGACGAGATCCTCCGCGCCAAGCCGTCGTCGGCGAAGGGCCGCTACCTGAAGAAGGTCACCTTCACCACCACGATGGGCCCGGGCATCCCGGTCGACCCGCTGCGGACCCGCAACCTCCTCTCGGAGGAAGCTGCCGTCTGAGAACCTTATTCCGGCTAGGCCGGCGCCACGGACTGCAACGTGCCCGCCTGAGGCGAGCTTTGCGCCGGCCGACGGCTGAATAAGGTTTCTGAGGCTGAGATCACCAGAAAGGGCGTCCCCGCGTGCTGCGGGGGCGCCCTTTCTTCGTGTCTTATTGACGGCATGCCGACTTTCGCGTCGTTCGACGGCCTCCGGTTGAACTACACCGTGTGGGAGGGCGACGGCGCCCGCCGCCCGGTGCTGCTGCAGCACGGGTTCGCCGCGGACACGAACGCGAACTGGATCTCCACGGGTGTCGTCGCGGCCCTGCGGTCGGCGGGTTTCACGGTGATCTCCCTCGACGCGCGCGGCCACGGCCGGTCCGAGAAGCCGTACGACGAGTCCTGCTACGCCGAGGACGCGATGGCCCGGGACGTTTCGGCGCTGCTCGACGAGCTGGGCCTCGACGAGGCGTCGATGGTGGGCTACTCGATGGGCGCGATCATCGCGTTGACGGTGACGGCGGCCGACAAGCGCATCCGCCGCCTGGCGACCGGCGGGGTCGGCTCGGGCATCGTCGACTTCGGCGGGGTGGACCTGCGCGTCGTGAAGCCGGCCGATATCGCCTCGGCGCTGCTGGCGGAGGACCCTGCTTTGGTCCCGCCGTCGGGCGTGCCGTTCCGCCTGCTGGCCGACGCGGTGGGCGGCGACCGGAAGGCACTGGCGGCGGTGGCGCTGGCTTCGCGGCAGGGGCACCTGGACCTGTCGTCGATCGGGGTGCCGACCCTGGTGCTGGCGGGGGAACAGGACCAGCTGGCGGCCGAGCCGGAGCGGCTGGCCGCGGCGATCGCGGGGGCGCGGTTGGTGCGGATCCCGGGTGACCACATGACGGCGGTGATGTCACCGGCGTTCGCGGAGGCGCTGGTGGCTTTCCTGGCGGCGCCGCACCCGCGCTAGCGGCTGGTCGGCGTCGGCGCCGGGCAGGGGGTCGGCTCGTTCGTGTGCTCGACGATCAGCCATTGGCCCTTCGGCACCTTCGCCACGGTGAACGCGCCGAGTGCCGGGCCGCCTTCGATGCCGAACCGGCACGAGCTGATCGTGAACCGGTCGCCCGGGATCGGCTCCGAGACGTACGACGGCATCGATTCGGCGTACTTGTTCTTGTTGGTGACCTTGCGGTTCAGCTCGTGGACCGCGACCTGGCAGTCGGTGTAGCCCAGGTCCTGGGCGAACTTCTGCTGGATCGGCTCGTCCATCCGCCCGCACGCCTGCGGGACGAGGTTCTGCGCGATGGCGTCGTAGACCTCGCGGACGGCTTCGTACGGGCTGGTCGAGAGGATGTGGTTCGTGTGGTACTTCCCGCCGCCCTCCTGGGCGAGCTGGGCGGAGGACTTACCCGAGTCATTGGGGAAGAAGTGGTTGTACAGCCAGGTGGCCGCGAGCCCGAGGATCACGATGGCCAGGACCCAGGCGATGACCTTCTTGCCGAGCCAGGTCAGCCACTTCGGCGCGCGACGGCGTTCGGTCGGGACGAGCTGGTAGCCCGGCGGGATCATCGGGGGCTGGGCGCCGCCCTGCTGCGGGGCCGGCTGGGAGGGCGGGGCCTGGACCATGCCCGCGTCCGGGAGGGGCGCCGGCTGGTTGCCCTGCTGGGACTGGGTGTAGCGCAGGTAGTCCTGGAACTGCTGGAACTGGCGGAACTGCTCCAGCTCCGCCGGATCCACCGGCGGCTGAGCCGACGCGCCGGACGGTTGGGGGAGCGGCGGAGGCCCCTGGCTGGGCGCCAGAGCACCGCCGGGCCGGGGATCGGCAGCGGGCGTGTTCTGGCCCGCCGGTTCGACTTCCGAGCCCGGCTTTCCGTCATCGCGCTGCTCCGCCACGTCACCATGATGCCCTCCGGCACCGCATACGGAACCCCCAGGCGCCCTAAACGCAGGTCAGGGCCGGGGGTGAGAACAGCCGCCGGAACCCGTCGCGTATAGTTGGTGACGGTTCTACCGAAGACCGCTGGTTTTCCCCGTCTCAACGGGGAACGAAGGTCCCGCATCTCGCCGGGCGGCCCGCGCAGGAGGAACGAGGCCGGGCACTCAGGTGCCCGAAGACGCCCCGCGCCTGTCTGCGCGAGGGCGTTTCGTCGTTTGCGGAGCCCCTCGAGAGCCAGTGGAACCCACTAGCCAAGAGAGGAGGCGACCATGGCGAAGCCCGACAAGGTGGCGGCCGTCGCCGAGATCGCGGAGAGCTTCCGCACCAGCTCGGCCACCGTCGTTACCCAGTACACCGGCCTCTCCGTGTCCCAGCTGTCCCAGCTGCGCCGCGCTCTCGGCACCAGTGCCAAGTACCGGGTCGCGAAGAACACCCTCGTCAAGCGTGCCGCCGAGGACGCTGGCGTCCAGGGGCTCGAGGACCTGTTCGTCGGCGCGACCGCCATCGCCTTCGTCGAGGGTGAAGCGGTCGACGCCGCCAAGGCGCTTCGCGACTTCGCGAAGGACAACAACGCGCTTGTGATCAAGGGCGGCTACATGGACGGCCGTGCGCTGTCCGTGGACGAGATCAACCGGATCGCCGATCTCGACAGCCGTGAGGTCCTGCTCGCCAAGGCGGCGGGCGCGTTCAAGGCGAAGCTGTCCCAGGCCGCCGCGCTGTTCCAGGCGCCGGCGTCCCAGGTCGCCCGCCTGGCTGCGGCGCTGGAGGAAAAGCAGCGCGAAGCCGCCGGTACCGAAGCAGCCGAAGCACCCGCCGAGAGCTGAACCACCCCCCACCCCGAACGTCTCGTTCGTTTTTCTGAGAGGAAGCCATCATGGCGAAGCTGAGCACCGCCGAGCTGATCGACGCCTTCAAGGAGCTGACCCTCCTCGAGCTGTCCGAGTTCGTGAAGGAGTTCGAAGAGGTCTTCGACGTGACCGCCGCCGCGCCGGTCGCCGTCGCCGCCGGCCCGGCCGCCGCCGCTGCCGCCCCGGTCGAGGAGCAGGACGAGTTCGACGTCGTCCTCGAGGGCGCCGGCGACAAGAAGATCCAGGTCATCAAGGTCGTCCGCGAGGTCGTCTCGGGCCTGGGCCTGAAGGAGGCCAAGGAGCTGGTCGAGGCCGCTCCCAAGGCCCTCCTGGAGAAGGTCGACAAGGAGGCCGCCGAGGCCGCCAAGGAGAAGCTCGAGGCTGCGGGCGCCAAGATCTCCATCAAGTGATTCCGGGCGCGCAAGCGCCTGTAGCACCACCTCGAGAAGGGGCGGGCATCCACGCGGATGCCCGCCCCTTCCGTGTCTACGACTTCCTGAGCTGCAGGGCCGGTGCAACCCCTAGGAGCGGTGTCCGGATCTCCCCGGGGTCCCTAAATCGTGGACCCGGGGCCGCACAGACCTGCGCAGTTGCCCCGTTTGGGCTACCGTGCTGCGCATTGGCGATCACGGCGGGGTGACGATGGAGCCGGGGCTGGCCAGAAAAGAAAACTGGTGAGTAACCTGTTCGCACTCAGCTCGTTGCACCTGGTTGACGCGGGTTCGTGGGCGCCACCGGCCCATATCCGCCGCCGGCGTGGGTGGCAGGGTGTGGCAGCGGGCGCAATGACGCGGAACAGCTCCTGGAGGTGCGATGGGTGCCGAGGTGGTCATCGAAGGTCTGACGAAGTCCTTCGGTAAGCAGACCATCTGGCGGGACGTCACGTTGACGCTCCCCCCGGGCGAAGTGTCGGCCATGCTCGGCCCGTCAGGGACCGGCAAGTCGGTGTTCCTGAAGTCGATGATCGGGCTGCTCAAGCCCGACCGCGGCCGCTGCGTGATCAACGGTGTCGACATCGTCACCTGCTCCGAGCACAAGCTCTACGAGATCCGGAAGCTCTTCGGCGTCCTCTTCCAGGACGGCGCCCTGTTCGGCTCGATGAACCTCTACGACAACGTCGCCTTCCCGCTGCGCGAGCACACGAAGAAGTCCGAGACGGAAATCCGCCGGATCGTGCTCGAAAAGCTGGACATGACCGGTCTGAACGGCGCCGACAAGAAGCTGCCGGGCGAAATCTCCGGCGGGATGCGCAAGCGCGCCGGCCTGGCCCGCGCGCTGGTGCTCGACCCCGAGATCATCCTGGTCGACGAGCCGGACTCCGGCCTCGACCCGGTCCGCACCACCTACATCTCGCAGCTGTTCCTCGACGTCAACGCGCAGATCGACGCCACGTTCCTGATCGTCACCCACAACATCAACCTGGCCCGCACGGTGCCGGACAACCTGGGCATGCTCTTCCGCAAGGAACTGGTCATGTTCGGCCCGCGCGAGGTGCTGCTGACCAGCGAAGAGCCGGTCGTCAAGCAGTTCCTCAACGGCAAGATGCAGGGCCCGATCGGCATGTCCGAGGAGAAGGACAGCGCCCAGATGGCCGCCGAGCAGGCGATGTTCGACGCCGGCCACCACGCGGGCGGGGTCGAGGACATCAGCGGGGTGCCGCCGCAGATGCAGACGACGCCGGGCGTGGCGACGCGGATGGGGGCGATCCGCCGGAAGGACCGGGTCATGGAGATCATGCACCGGCTGCCGCCGGCCGCGCAGGAGAGCATCATCGAGTCGCTGAGCCCCGAGGAGCAGCGCCACTACGGCGTGCGGCCGCACCGCGGGCAGCCGCAGCAGGTCCCGGCCGGGATGCGGCCGCCGGGTGACGGCGTCCCGAACCAGCACCACGGCCAGCTGCCCGCCGAGCAGGTCGCGCGGATCCCCGGCGGCGAGCCGCCGAGAACCGGCACGCACCGGATGCCACCGAACAACGGGCCAGGTGGCCGGTGAGCTCTCCCGCAACACAGGCGAAGATCCCCGGGATCGGCATGCTGCGCGAGACCGGGAACCTGTTCGCTCTCGGCCTGGACATCGTCCGCGGCCTGTTCCAGCGGCCTTTCCAGCTGCGGGAGTTCATCCAGCAGTCCTGGTTCATCGCGAGCGTGACCATCCTGCCGACGGCCCTGGTGGCCATCCCGTTCGGCGCGGTCATCTCGCTGCAGTTCGGCTCGCTCGCCCGCCAGCTGGGCGCGCAGTCCTACACCGGCGCGGGCTCCGTGCTCGCCACCGTGCAGCAGGCCAGTCCGCTGGTCACCGCGCTGCTGGTGGCGGGCGCGGGCGGCTCGGCCGTCTGCGCCGACATCGGCGCCCGGACCATCCGCGAAGAGATCGCCGCGATGGAGGTGCTCGGCGTCTCCGCGGTGCAGCGGCTGATCGTGCCGCGCACCCTCGCGATGATGCTGGTCGCGCTGCTGCTCAACGGCATGGTCAGCGTCATCGGCGTGCTCGGCGGCTACTTCTTCAACGTCGTGCTGCAGGGCGGGACGCCGGGTGCGTACCTGGCGAGCTTCTCCGCCCTCGCGCAGCTGCCCGACCTGTGGGTCGGCGAGCTCAAGGCGCTGATCTTCGGGTTCATCGCCGCCGTCGTCGCGTCCTACCGGGGCCTGAACCCCTCCGGCGGCCCGAAGGGCGTCGGGGACGCGGTGAACCAGTCGGTGGTCATCACGTTCCTCATGCTCTTCGTCGTGAACTTCGTGATCACCCTGATCTACCTGCAGATCGTGCCCGGAAAGCTGGACTAGCGCCATGACGTTCCTCCAGGGCGCGAAACGCGTCGCCAACCGTCCGTTGCAGACGCTGGACACCCTCGGTGACCAGATGTCGTTCTACGGCCGGGCGTTGCTGTGGACGCCGCGGACGCTGCGCCGCTACACCAAAGAGGTGCTCCGGCTGCTGGCCGAGGTGAGCTTCGGGTCCGGCTCGCTGGCGGTCATCGGCGGCACGGTCGGCGTGATGGTCGGCCTGACCCTGTTCACCGGTGTCCTCGTCGGCCTCCAGGGCTACTCGGCGCTGAACTCGATCGGGACGTCGGCCTTCACCGGCTTCCTGACCGCCTTCTTCAACACCCGGGAGATCGCGCCGCTGGTCGCCGGGCTCGCGCTGTCCGCCACGGTCGGCGCCGGGTTCACCGCCCAGCTGGGCGCGATGCGGATCTCCGAGGAGATCGACGCGCTCGAGGTCATGGGCGTGCCGAGCCTGCCGTACCTGGTGACGACCCGGATCATCGCCGGGTTCGTCGCGGTCATCCCGCTCTACATCATCGGCCTGCTGAGTTCGTACCTCGCGTCAAGACTGGTCGTCATCTACATCTACGGCCAATCGGCAGGCACGTACGACCATTACTTCGACCTGTTCCTACCGCCGCAGGACGTGCTCTATTCGTTCATCAAGGTGCTGTTGTTCAGCGTCCTGATCATCCTGTCGCACTGCTACTTCGGGTACCGGGCGACCGGCGGCCCGGCCGGTGTCGGCGTCGCGGTCGGCAAGGCCGTGCGGCTGTCGATCGTCACGGTGTCGATCATGAACTTCTTCATCGGGTTCGCCATCTGGGGAACCGACGTCACGGTAAGGATCGCGGGATGAGGGTGCTCCGGCGCAGGCTGCTCGGCCTGCTGCTCATCGCCGTGATGGTCGGCGGGGTGGCGCTGTCCATCGCGCTCTACGACAAGGCGTTCACGCCCGTCGTCACGGTCAAGCTGCAGGCCGACAAGATCGGCAACCAGCTGATCAAGCAGTCCGACGTCAAGGTGCGCGGGCTGATCGTCGGCTCGGTGCAGGACATCGTCGCCACCGACCACGGCGCCGAGCTCACGCTGGCGCTGCAGCCGGAGTCCGCGAAGCTCATCCCGGAGAACGTCTCGGCGCGGTTCCTGCCGAAGACGCTCTTCGGCGAGCGGTTCGTCTCGCTGGAGATCCCGAAGGACCCGTCGGCGAAGACCCTCTCCACCGGGGACGTCATCCCGCAGGACCGCACGTCCAGCGCGGTCGAGCTGGAGCAGGCGTTCTCCCACCTGATGCCGGTGCTGCAGGCGGTGCAGCCGCAGAAGCTGTCGGCGACGCTCACCGCGATCTCGACGGCGCTGCAGGGCCGCGGCAACCAGCTCGGCGACACGCTTTCGCAGCTGGGCACCTACATCGGCGAGCTGAACCCGCACGAGCCCGAGCTGCAGCACAACCTCAAGGCGCTCGCGGAGTTCTCCGACCACCTGAAGGACGCCGCGCCGGACCTGGTGCAGAGCCTGGACAACCTGAGCACGACGACCCGGACCGTGGTCGACGAGCGGCAGAACTTGAGCACCCTCTACGGCAGCCTGACCCAGGCTTCGGTGGACCTGCAGACGTTCCTGCAGAACAACAAGGACAACATCATCTCCCTCGTCGACACCGCCCGGCCGACGGCCGAGCTGCTGGCGAAGTACGCGCCGGAGTACCCCTGCGTGATCTCCCAGATGGCGAAGAACGTGCCGCTGATCGACCAGGCGCTGGGCGCCGGCACCAACCAGCCCGGCCTGCACGCCACGATCGAGATCATCGTGCCGCGGGCGCCGTACCAGGCGGGCAAGGAAGAGCCGCGGTTCGAGGACAAGCGCGGCCCGCGCTGCTACGACATCAAGGACATCCCGAAGCCGTTCCCGTCCGAGCCGCCGGACGGCGCGTTCAAGGACGGCACGCTGCACCAGGCCGCGCCGAAGAGCGCGAGCGAGGGCCTGAACCCGGCCAAGTTCAAGGCCGACGCGGCCGGCAGCGGAGGCAGCGGCGGTGACCTGGCGTACTCGACGGCGGAACAGGGTTTCCTGGCCGACCTGCTCGGCCCGCAGCTGGGCATGGCCGCGGCCGACGTCCCGGGCTGGAGCTCGCTGCTCGTCGGCCCGCTGTACCGGGGTGCGGAGGTGACGGTCAAGTGAGGGGCCTGCTCGCGCCGCTGATCAAGCTCGGCATCTTCGTGGTCGTCACCGTGCTGTTCACGACGATCCTCGGGATCAGCATCGCCAACATCAACACCACCAGCACCAACGCCTACCACGCGCGGTTCACCGACGCGACGCTGCTGCTGCCCAACGACGACGTCCGCATCGCCGGCGTCCGTGTCGGGCAGGTCAAGGACGTCAAGATCGTCGACAAGCGCCAGGCCGAGGTCGAGTTCGAGGTCGACTCCGGGCGGACGCTGCCGGCCGGGGTGACCGCGCAGATCAAGTTCCGCAACCTGGTCGGCCAGCGATACGTCTCGCTCGGCGAGGGCGAGAACTCCGGTGGCAAGGCGCTGCCGCCCGGCGGCACCATCCCGCTGGAGCGGACCACGCCGGCGTTGGACCTGACCGAGCTGTTCAACGGCTTCAAGCCGCTGTTCACCGCGCTCAACCCCGAGGACGTCAACAAGCTGTCCTACGAGGTCATCCAGGTCCTGCAGGGCGAGGGCGGGACCGTGGAAAGCCTGCTGTCGCACACGGCCTCGCTGGCCACCACGATCGCCGACAAGGACCAGGTGATCGGCGAGGTCATCGACAACCTCAACTCGGTGCTCGACACGGTCAACGCGCACACGCCGCAGCTCAACGACCTGATCGTGAAGCTGCAGCAGCTGGTATCCGGGCTGGCCGCCGACCGCAAGCCGATCGGCGACGCGATCGAGAGCCTCGGCAACCTGGCCCAGACGACGTCCGGGCTGCTCGGCGAGGTCCGCGAGCCGCTGAAGAACGACATCAGCGCCCTCGGGAACCTGACCCAGCAGCTCAACAAGAACGAGCCGGAGCTGGAGCACTTCATCCAGTTCCTGCCGACCAAGGTGAGCACGCTGACCCGCACCGCGGACTACGGCTCCTGGTTCAACTTCTACGCCTGCGAGTTCTCCGGGAGCGTCAGCTTGCCCCCCTTGATCAACGACGTCGCGCTGCCCCTGATCCCGGTCAACCGGGCGAGGTGCACGGGATGAAGTCCTTCCAGAAGCGCAACCCCGTGCCGATCGCGCTGGTCGGGATCGTCGTGCTGGCGCTCGCCTTCACCGCCGCCCTCAACTCCGACGACCTGCCGGTGATCGGCGGCGGCACCACCTACAGCGCCGAGTTCAGCGAGGCGTCCGGCCTGCAGAAGGACAACGACGTCCGGATCGCCGGGGTCAAGGTCGGCAAGGTCAGCGACATCGAGCTCGACGGCGCGTCGGTCAAGGTGTCGTTCAAGGTAAAGGACGCCTGGCTGGGCGACCGGACCAGTGCCGCGATCAAGATCAAGACGCTGCTCGGGCAGAAGTACCTGTCGCTGGACCCGCAGGGCCAGACCGCGCTGAACCCGGGCACCGGGATCCCGCGGGACCGCACGATGGCGCCCTACGACGTGCTCGACGCCTTCCGCGGGCTGTCCCAGACGGTCGACAACATCGACACCAAGCAGCTGGCCCAGAGCTTCGACACGATCTCCCAGACCTTCGCCAACACGCCGCAGGACGTGAAGGGCGCGCTGTCGGGGCTGTCGAAGCTGTCGGACACGATCGCCTCGCGCGACCAGCAGCTGTCCAACCTGCTGGCCAACACCCGCGAGGTGTCGCAGACGCTGGTCGACCGCGACGCCGAGGTGCAGAAGCTCCTCGACGACGGCAACGACCTGCTCGCCGAGCTGGCCAAGCGCGAGGACGCGATCACCGCGCTGCTGAACGGCTCCCGTGAGCTGGCCACCCAGCTGCAGGGCCTGATCGACGACAACTCCAAGCAGCTCGACCCGGTGCTGACCCAGCTCGACCAGCTGACGTCGATGCTGCAGCGCAACCAGGACTCGCTGGCCGAGGGGCTCAAGAAGTTCGCGCCCTTCATCCGCGTCTTCACCAACACCATCGGCAACGGGCGCTGGTTCGACAACTACATCTGCGGCCTGGTCCTGCCGTCGTTCGGCCCGATCAACGAAGAGGGGTGCTACACGAAATGAGTGACACCCGCTTCGGGGCCGCCCTGACCAGGGGCTTCACCATCGCGATCGTCCTCGCGCTCGTCGTCGCCGGCGGCATCTGGTGGACCCTCAAGGACGCCGGCCGCAACCACCTGACCGCGTACTTCGCCGGTGCTGTCGGCCTGTACGAGGGCAACAGCGTGCGGATGCTCGGCGTCGACATGGGCACGGTCACCAAGATCCAGCCCATGGGCAACCAGGTGAAGGTCGACTTCGAATACGACCGCTCGGTCGCCGTCCCGGCCGACGCGAAGGCGCTGATCGTGGCGCCGTCACTGGTGTCCGACCGGTACGTCCAGCTGGCCCCGGCCTACACCGGCGGCCCGCGGATCTCCGACGGCGCGGTCATCGGCCTGGACCACACCGAGGTGCCCCTGGAGGTCGACCAGCTGGCCGCCAGCCTGGCCCGGGTCAGCGAGACCCTCGGCCCCAACGGCGCCAACAAGACCGGGTCGCTGTCGAACCTGCTGAACACCGCGGCGGCCAACGTCGACGGCAACGGCCAGGCTCTGCACGACACGATCACCAAGCTCGGCCAGGCGGCCGGGACGCTGGCCGGCAACAAGGACGACCTGTTCACCACCGTCCAGAACCTCGGGAAGTTCTCGCAGACGCTGGCCGACTCCGACAAGCAGGTCCGCAGCTTCGAGAGCCAGCTCGCCGACGTCAGCGGCTACCTGGCGTCCGAAAAGGACAACCTGGCCGCGACCGTGCAGCAGCTGGGCACCACGCTCACCTCGGTGCAGACGTTCATCGACGCCAACCACGACCGGCTGAAGTCCAATGTGGACAAGCTGGCCGGGATCACCAAGGTGCTCGTCGACCAGCGCAGCTCGCTCGCCGAGATCCTCGACGTCGCCCCGGTCGGCCTGAGCAACCTGGTGAACACCTACAACGGCGCGTCCGGCACGCTCGACGCCCGGCCGAACCTCAACGAGCTGACCCAGCCGCCGCTGGTGATGATCTGCCGGCTGCTCAAGCAGGTCGGCACCAAGGGCATCCCCGACGTGCTCGGCAACGCCTGCGAGAACATCGCCGCCGTGGTCGACAAGGTGATCCCGCTGCCGTCCGTGGCGCAGACCGTGCAGGCCCTGCAGTCCGGTCAGCTGCCGCCGCTCCCGCTGCCCATCGCCGGGCAGCTCTACGGAGGTGGCCAGTGAAGAAGCTCCTGACCGCCGGAGTCCTCGCGACGGCGTCCGCGCTGACGCTGTCCGGCTGTGCCTTCAAGGGCATCTACGACCTGCCGCTGCCCGGCGGCGCCGACCTCGGCGACCACCCGTACACGGTGAACGTCGAGTTCCGGGACGTGCTCGACCTGACCCCGCAGGCCGGGGTGAAGGTCGACGAGGTGCCGGTCGGCCGGGTCGAGAACGTCGGGCTGACCAAGGACGGCTGGCACGCGCTGGTCACCCTCAAGGTCAACGGCGGCATCAAGCTGCCGGCCAACGCGATCGCCAACGTCAAGCAGTCCAGCCTGCTCGGCGAGAAGTACGTCGAGCTGGCCTCGCCCGGCACCGACCAGGCCCAGGGCAAGCTCGCCGACAACGCGACCATCCCGCTGGCCCGTACGAACCGCAGCGTCGAGGTCGAAGAGTTGCTCGGCGCGCTGTCGCTGTTGCTCAACGGCGGTGGCGTCGACCAGCTCAACACGATCACCAAGGAACTCAACAACGCCACTTCCGGCCGCGAGCCGGACATCAAGGCGCTGCTGGACAACGCGAACCAGCTGGTGACGAACCTCGACAAGCAGTCGCAGAACATCACGCGGGCCATCGACGGGCTGAACCGGCTCTCGTCGACCCTGAACGACCAGAAGGACAAGCTGGTCGGCGCGGTCGACAACCTCGGGCCGGGCCTCGGCGTGCTGGAGCAGCAGCGCGGCCAGCTGGTCACCATGCTGCAGGCGCTGGACAACCTCTCCGGCGTCGCCACCGACACGGTGAACAAGTCGCAGAAGGACCTCGTCGCCGACCTGAAGGCGCTGACGCCGACGCTGCAGAAGCTCGGCGAGGCGGGCAACGACCTGCCGAAGGCGCTGCAGCTCCTGCTGACGTTCCCGTTCAGCGACCAGGCCGTCAACGGCGTCAAGGGCGACTACTTCAACCTGTACGCGAAGGTGGACCTCAACCTGAAGACCATCGTCGACAACCTGGGCAACAGCCGGCAGAACGCCCTCGCCGGGCAGCTGCCGCTGGCCGGCCTGACCGGTGGCGTCCAGGGCACGCCGGCCAACCAGCCGCCGCCGCTGCCGATCCCGGGTGCCGGGCAGTCGTCGCCGTCGAAGCCGGGCCTGGGCAACCTCTTCGGGCTCCTGCCGGGAGGTGCGGGCTGATGCTGATCCGCCGGACGAAGATCCAGCTGGTGGCCTTCGCGGTCATCTCCGTCGTCGCGATCGTCTACGCGCTGATCCGGTTCGCCGGGCTCGGCAGCGTGTTCGGCAACAGCGGCTACACGGTGAAACTGCAGCTCAACGAATCGGGCGGCATCTTCACCAACGCCGAAGTCACCTACCGCGGCTACAACATCGGCCGGGTCGGCGAAATGCGGCTCACCCCGACCGGGCTCGAGGCCGACCTGAACATCGACCCGTCGGCGCCCAAGGTGCCCGCGGACCTCGACGCCGTGGTCGCCAACCGGTCGGCGGTCGGCGAGCAGTACGTCGATCTCAAGCCGAAGGCCGACCAGGGCCCGTACCTGGCGGCCGGCTCGGTGATCCCGGCGAACAAGACGACCACCCCGGTCAGCACCGACCGGCTGATCGGCGACCTCGACTCGCTCGCCGCGTCGGTCCCGGTCGACTCGCTGCGCACGGTCGTCGACGAGTCCTACGACGCCTTCCGCGGCACCGGCGGCGACCTGCAGAAGCTGCTGGACACCGCGCGCAGCTTCACCACGACGGCGCAGGAGTACCTGCCGCAGACGATCCAGCTGCTGGACGCCGGGGGCCAGGTGCTCGACACGCAGAACGACGAGGCGAAGAACTTCGCGTCGTTCAGCAAGAGCCTCAACGAGCTCACCGGCACGCTGAAGAACTCCGACGGCGACCTGCGGAAGCTGATCGGCATCACGCCGCAGGTGGCCGCGCAGGTCAGCCAGGTGCTGAAGGAGTCCGGCCCGGGCCTGGGCGCGCTGACGGCGAACCTGCTCACCACGGCCAACCTGACCGTGACCCGGCTCGACGGGATCGAGCAGGGCCTGGTCACCTACCCGGCGCTGGCCGGCGCGGCGAGCAGCGTGGCGCCCGGCGACGGCACCGCGCACCTCGGCCTGGTGCTCAACCTGTTCAACCCGCCGGCCTGCACGAAGGGGTACCTCCCGTATTCGCAGTACCGCGCCGGGAACAACCTCACGCCGCGGCCCGCGGCCGACAACGCGTACTGTGCCGAACCGAAGGGCAGCCCGATCAACGTCCGCGGGGCGCAGAACGCGCCGTACGGCGGGGTGCCGGTCGCGCCGTCGGACGGCGACGTCGCGGCCAACGCGAACCGGCCGGCCGAAGAGCTGGCCGACGAGCGGGACACCCGGGGCGTTCCGGGCATCGTCGGCAGCCCCGGCGTCAGCCTGACCAGCCTCGGCTCACTGCTCGGCCTGTCCTGACGTGGATTTGATGACCGTTACCTACTCTGGAGTGTCATGAGCACGGACGAGCCGGCCGCCACGGCGGTGGAGGACGAGGAGTCGTCCGCGACGCCGCCGAAGGACCCCTCGCGGACCCTGGTGCTCGGCGCCGGGGCGCTGGCGCTGGCCGCCCTGATCGCCGCGGCGTTCTTCGGCATCCAGTGGTGGGCGGCGGCGGCCGACGACAACGCCGGCCTGGCGGCCTCGCGCGAGGCCGTCGTCAAGGCGGGCACGAACGCGCTGAAGGCGTACACCGAAGTCGACTACAACGACCTCGACGGCTTCTTCGCCCGGCAGAAGGCCGTGTCGGACGAAAAGATGGCGCAGCAGATCGACCAGTCGGCCCCGACGTTCCGCAAGGCGCTCACCGACGCCAAGACGAAGGTCACCACGGACGTCCAGGACATCGCCGTCGAGGAACTGGACGACCACGAAGGCAAGGCCAGCTTCCTCGCCGCCATCGCCACGACCGTCACCCAGGGCGACAAGAGCAGCGCGAAGCCGCTGCGCCTCGAGGTGTCGATGACCCGGGTGGGCGATGATTGGAAGCTGTCCGGCATCGACAGCGTCCCGCTCGTCGCGGCCGGCCAGTAGCGTCACCCCAAAGGAGCTTGTAGTGCCCCCCTCCCGCCGCCAGCCGCCTCGCAGCACCCCGACGCCGTCGCGGCGTCCCCGCGTGGCCGGGCTGCGCAAGCCCTCGACGGACGAGTCCGCCGCCGAGCGGACCGGTCAGCTGCCCGCCGTGCCCGCCGAGCCGCGCCGGCCGCGGCCCCGGCCGGCGCCGC
>NZ_PPHG01000068.1:8606-56497 GCF_002904295.1 Amycolatopsis sp. CA-128772 | reverse complement strand
GCCACCACCGCAAGCGTCCCGACCGCCTCCACCACCCCCGGCACCTGGCCGAGCAGGACGAACCCCATCACCCCCGCCGTCACCGGCAGCAGCGCCAGCAGCGTCGCGAACCGGGCCTGGCCCACCCGCCGCAGCACCACCTGGTCCAGCGCGTACGGCACCACCGTCGACAGCACCCCCACCCCGACCCCCAGCAGCAGCAACCGTGGCGAAGACCACACCTGTCCCGTCCCCCACGCCAGCGGCGACAGCACCAGCGTCCCCGCCGCGAAGCCGATCGCCAGGCTGTCGATGCCGTCGCCGCCCACCGCCACTCGCTTGCCCAGCAGGATGTAGCCCGCCCAAGCGGCCGCTGCGCCCAGGGCGAACGCCACTCCCCAGAAGCTGCCGTCGAGGCGGACGTCCGCGATCGCCACCACGCCCGCCGCCACCAGGAGGAGGGCCAGGACGTCCCGCAGGGTGCGGGAGCCCAGGGCCGCCACCACCACCGGGCCCGCGAACTCCATCGCCACCGCCGTGCCCAGCGGGAGCCTCGCGATCGCCTCGTAGAACAGCACGTTCATGCCCGCCGTCACCACGCCGAACACGATCGCCAGGAGCAGCCGCCTGCCCCGCCAGGCCGCGCGGCCTGGGCGGCGCCAGGCCAGCAGGACCACCGCCGCGCCCAGGCAGCGCAGCCAGGCCACCCCCGACGGCGTCGCGTGGCCGAAAAGCTCGACCGCGACCGCCGCGCCGGCGTACATCGAAATTCCGCTGAGAACGAACAAGAGCGGAGCGGGTACCGCGGAAAGCCGTCGCGGCGAAGTCACCGTACTCACAGCCCCATGGTGCCTGACCACGGAAAACGTAACTCTCCGGGTATTCGTCTCCTGGAATGCGGGATCCGGTTACGGCATCCGGGGTAAATCGACGTGACTCAGGTCCCACCGGCGCGGGAACACTTGCGAGCCGCGAAACGTCTGGAACAGTGGAAGCACGAACACGCGGAGCCGGAGGCGATCGCCGCCACCGGCAGCAGTCCCGAAGTGGGCGTAGCTGGATCGATGGCACCGGGCGACCGGTGCCGGGACGGAGGGAGACCCCCATGACATCGCCGACGCTCACCCGCCCCGAACTGACCGCCGCCGACCGCTGTGACCGGTGCGGCGCAGCAGCTCAGGTACGAGCCATCCTCTCGGGAGGTGGCGAACTGCTCTTCTGCGGACACCACGCCCGCGAGCACGAGGCCAAGCTCAAGGAACTGTCCGCCGACATCCAGCGGTAACCTCCGGACAACGAAAGGCGGCCGGTGCGCACAGGCACCGGCCGCCTTTCTGCATCTTGCAGATTGCGTGTCCGATATCACGTTATGGCCGCGAACCGCAGTGATTACGGACACGAAAGCAGACAGAAAATCAGACAGAATCCAGCACGACTTCGAACGCCACCTCGGCCGCACCCAGCAGTCGCCCGTCGGCCCCCAGTGCCGAGCTCACGATCCGGGTGCCGCCGACCGCGCGGCTCACCAGGCTCCGCCGCCGGACCTCCGCGCCGACGTGCCGCAGGACCGCCTCCGGCAGCACCGTCAGCAGGTCGCCGAGGATCACCAGCTGCGGCCCCAGCAGGTTGACGACGTTGATCAGCCCCAGCGTCAGCCACTCGGCGAACTCCGCGAGCCGCGTCATCGACGCCTCGGGGTCGCGGCCCAGCTCGCGCAGTTCGAACAGGATCGCCCCGCGCGCGGTGTCCTCGGCCAGCCCGAGCGCCCGGCACAACGCCGCTTCGCCGACCTCGGTCTCCCAGCAGCCGCTGCTGCCGCAGTAGCAGGCCCGGCCGTCCGGGCGGATCACCATGTGCCCGATCTCGCCGACGTACCCCGAGCCGCCGCGCAGCGCCGCCCCTTCGGCGATGACGCCGCCGCCGACGCCGACGTCCGCCGAGATGTACACGATGTCGGACGCCCCGCGGGCGGCCCCGCGCAGGTGCTCGGCCACCGCGCCGAACTCCGCGTCGTTGCCGACCAGGATCGGGATCTGCAGCACCCCGCCGAGCCGCTCGCCCAGCGCCACGTCGGTCCAGCGCAGGTTCGGGGCCTCGTGCACGTGCCCGTCCGCGCGCCGGACGACGCCGGGCACCGACACCCCGGCCGCCACCGGGGTCACGTCGAGGTCGCCGGCCAAGATGGCCGTCGACTCGATGATGTGGGTGATGACCTCCTCGGGCTGACCCATCCGGCCGCGCAGGTTCCAGCTGTTGCGGCCCAGGATCTGCCCGCCCAGCCCGACCAGCGCGATCGCGACGTGCTCGACCTGCAGGTCGACCGCGAGCACGACCGCCGCGTGGGGCTGGGGCAGGACCAGGAGCGAGGGGCGGCCCGCCCCTCGTCCCGGCCTCGGCACCTTCTCCTCGACGACGCCGGCTTCGGCGAGCCCGTCGACGAGGGTCTTGATCGTGCTCCGGTTGAGCCCCAGCTCGGCGGCCAGGGTCGCCCGGGTGCTCGGCCCGCTGACGTGCAGCAGGCGGAGCAAGGTAGTGCGGTTGTGCCGGCGCACCTCGTCCGGTCGTGCAACGGGTGTGCTGGTCACGGGCTTTATCATCCCATGCTGGTTCAGCGCGCCGACGCAGCCGCTCGGCGCCGGGACAGCGCGTCCACCGTGGCGGCGAGCAGCAGGACCAGACCGGTGACGATGTTCACCACCGCGGCGGTCTGCTTGAGCAGGCCCAGCCCGTTGATGACGACGGCGATCACGAGACCACCGACCACGGCGTCGGCCACCCGGCCCTTGCCGCCGAACAGCGACGTGCCGCCGATGACCGCGGCGCCCACCGAGAACAGCAGCGTGTTCAGGCCACCGGACTGCGGGCTGACCGAACCGACCTTCGACGCGGCGACGATGCCGCCGATCGCCGCGATCGCCGAGCCGATGACGAACACGCTCGCGCGGATCTTCGGCACGTCGATACCGGCGCGGCGGGCCGCTTCCTTGTTGCCGCCGACCGCGTAGACGTAGCGGCCGTAGCGGGTGCGGTTGAGCACGTAGGTCCCGGCCACCAGCAGCACCAGCATCAGCGGGATGACGTACGGGATGCCCTGGATGGTGACGACCGCCTTGTTCTGCGAGCGGTCGACGGTCAGCAGCCAGGTGCCCAGCGCCGAGAAGACGACGAGCGCGGCGACCTTGATCAGCACCAGCGACGTCGGCTGGACGACCAGGCCGCGCTGGAGCCGCTTGAAGTGGCTGAGCAGCGTCACCACGGCGAAGCCGCCGGCGGCGACGACGAAGAAGATCCAGCTGCCCAGGACGCTCAGGTTGCCGTTGGCGATCTTGTACAGGACGTCGGAGTTGGTGATGCCGATCGTGCCGCCCTCACCGATGAACTGCAGCAGGACACCCTGCCACACGATGAACAGCGCCAGCGTCACGACGAAGGACGGCATGCCGATCTTCGACACGAGGAAGCCGGTGATGCAGCCGATCGCGGTGCCGACGCAGATGGCGAGCAGGATCTCCAGCCACGCGTTGGCCGGGACCCCGATCGCGACGATCAGCAGGCCGACCAGCGACAGCGCGGAACCGGCCCAGATCCGCTGGTAGGCCGACAGCAGCATGGCCACCGCGAGGACCGCGATGAAGGTGATGAACACGCCGTTGCCCATCGAGCCCAGCAGGTTCCCGGCGTGCACGTAGTGCAGGGCCATCACCGACGCGGCGACACCGGAGGCCACCCCGGCGGCCAGGTCGATCTCGCCGAGGAGCAGCACGAAGACGATGCCCATCGCGATGATGATCACGCCGGCGCCCTGCGGGAAGACGTTCGCGATGTTCGCGAGGGTGAGGAAGTTGTCCGACAGCGCGGTGAACAGGATGACGAGCACGAGCAGGCCGAACAGCGACGGCAGCGCGCCGAGCTCGCCGGCCCGCAGGCGGGCGAAGTAGTCGCGGACCGCTTCGCCGGTTGACATCGATGTCGTGTCGATGCCGAAGTCGGAGATCGCCGCGGTGGGGTTCTGGGTGTGCGCCAGGGCTTCCGAGGCCGGGGTGGCCGCCTCGTGCTTGGCAGGGGTTTCAGTCATTTCCGGTTCTCTCTTCGCACTCACAGGACCACGGCTTCGGGCCGGGCCAGGCCGAGGTCACCGGAGCGACCGGCGGTGATGAGCTCCACGACCTGGCCGTGGGTGACGTCCTTCGTGTGCACCTCGGCGACGAGCCGGCCGAGGTAGAGCACGGCGATGCGGTCGGCGACCTCGAACACGTCGGCCATGTTGTGGCTGATCAGCACGACGCCCAGGCCCTGCTCGGCGAGCCGGCGGACCAGATCGAGCACCTGCCGGGTCTGCGCGACACCGAGCGCGGCGGTCGGCTCGTCGAGCACGACGACCTTGCTGTTCCACAGCACCGACTTCGCGATGGCCACGGTCTGCCGCTGGCCACCGGACAGCGAGGAGACGGGGGTGCGCACGGACTTGACCGTGCGGACCGAGAGGGAGGCCAGGGTTTCGCGGGCCGCCTTCTCCATGCTCGCTTCGTCCAGCTTCCACGAGCTGCCGCGCTCGCGACCGAGGAACATGTTCTGGACGATGTCGAGGTTGTCGGCGAGCGCGAGGTCCTGGTAGACGACCTCGATACCGAGGTCGGCCGCGTCCTTCGGCCCGCGGATGTGGGCGTCCTGCCCGTTGAACCGCACGGCCCCCGAGTCGTACGGGTGGATGCCGGCGATGCACTTGACGAGGGTCGACTTGCCGGCGCCGTTGTCGCCGACCAGCGCGGTCACTTCCCCCGCACGCACGTCGAAGTCCACGTCGTGGAGGACGTGGACGGGGCCGAAGCTCTTGTTCAGGCCCTTGATTTCGAGAATGGGCTCACTCATGGATGGGCTTTCTCCGAATTTCTCTTCCCTGTGCCGCCGCTCGGGTCAGGTGTGCGACGGGCCTTGCGCCCCGTGGGTCCGAACCCGACTGCGTCGGGTGGCTTCGCCTCCGTCGCAATCGGCTCCGCCGATTCTTGAAGCGAGGGGTGGGGACCGGGCCGGGACGCGCCGTCGGGGTGCGCGTCCCGGCCCGGCTGTTCATGGGTACTGCGGGCGGCTCAGGAGATGCCGAGCGAGCTGCACTTGGCGGCGAGGTCGCCACCGCAGATCTCGGACGCCTTCACGTAGCCCTGGGTGACGACGGTCTTGATGTCCTTCGCCAGGATCGTCGTCGGGTTCAGCAGCACGGACTTGATGTCCCGGTTGTTCTTCGGGTCGTGCAGCTTGCCCGTCGCGATGGCGTCGGCCCCGGCCTTGTCGCCCTTGGCCAGGGCGGCAGCCAGCTTCGCGCTCGCCTCGGCCTCTTCCTTGATCGGCTTGAACACGGTCATGTACTGCTCGCCGCGCATGACCGCCATCAGGCCGTCGGCGGTGGCGTCCTGGCCGGTGACCGGGATCTTGCCGTTCAGGCCGTTCTTCTTGAGGATGGTGATGACCGCGCCGGCCAGGCCGTCGTTCGCCGCGACGACGCCGTCGACCTTGCCGCCGTTGGCCTGGAAGATCTGCTCGAACGTCGTGCCGCCGAGCTGGTTGTCCCAGTCGTTGATCGGCTGCTTCTGGATCCGCTTCAGGGTGCCCGCCGAGAACAGCGGCTCGAGGACGGAGTCCTGGCCCTTGGTGAACAGGGTCGCGTTGTTGTCGGTCGGGGCGCCCTCGATCTGGACGACACCCGCGCCGGCCTTGTCCTTCAGCGCGTCCGCCATGGCCTGGCCCTGGAGCTGGCCGACCTTCTCGTTGTCGAACGAGACGTAGTACTCGGCGCTGCCGCCGAGGCTCGGGCGGTCGTAGTTGATGACCGGGATGCCCGCGGTCTTCGCCTTGGCCTCGACGGCGGCACCGACGGCCGGGTCGGACGGGGCGATGATCAGGACCTTGACGCCCGAGCTGATGAAGCCGTCGGCCAGGGTCGAGAACTTCTGGGCGTCGCCCTGGGCGTTCTGGACGTCGGCCTCGAAGCCCTGCGCCGAGAGGGCGGCCTGCAGCATCGGCTTGTCGAAGGCTTCCCAGCGGGCCGAGCTGGCGGTCTCCGGCAGGATGACGCCGACCTTGCCGGAGGCACCGCCGCCGGCGGCCGGGGCGGACGAGGAAGCGGAGCTGCTCCCCGTGCCCCCGCTGTTCGAACTGTTGGCACCGCAAGCGGTCAGCACCAGGCCGGTGCTCACCGTGGCGGCGAGGAGGGTAAGGGTTCTGCTGCGCATCCTCGTTCCTTCCGGATCCAAGCATTGGTGACGAGCGGCCGTCGGCGTGTGCGTCGGGCCTGCGTGGCGGTGATCCGGGGAGGCCCGGCGCACCGTCGCGCATATGTTGTGGGCGACAACATATGCCGCTGAGCGGCTGCGGGGAAGATAGCTGGATCGATTAAATGACACCAATTGGACACGGTTCGGCAACACGGGCTGAACCTCGCCCGGAAAGAGTAGATCCGCTGACGATGTGATCGTCAGCACTCACCCTTAGTTACATCGACGTTTCACCGGGGCACCGGGTTGCTCCGGTGGTGTGCACCGAGCGCAACCCGTGCCGAGTCCACGGCGCGCGTCCGTGATGGGTCGCCGGCTTGCGGGTTCCGGCCGTCATCGTGCCCGAAAGGTCCCGGAACGGGGGACGGGCGGGCAGCCCGGTGGTGACAGCGCAATACAGAGCGTCACAAGCTCGGCCGGGCGAGGACGACCGGCCCTGGGAACGGACGGTGATCACCGGAACTTCAGCCTCCCGGGCGACAGCGGGCGCCGTCCGGGAGGCGGGCAGCCCTACCAGGACCGCAGCGTGACGATCCGTTCCTCCAGCTGTTCGACGGTCGCCATCGCGGTCACCGGGCCGCCGCACACGCGCCGCAGCTCGTTGTGGATCGCGCCGTGCGGCTTCTTCGTCCGGTGGTGGTACATCCCCACCAGCGCGTTCAGCTCCTTGCGCAACGCGCCGAGCCGCTCGCTCACCGACTGGGGCCGGGCCACCGGCGGCGGCGCCTCCTCCTTGGCCGGCTTGCGGCGCTTCTCGTCCGCGATCTGCTCTTCCTGCCGCTTCCGCAGCAGGGCCCGGACCTGGTCCGGCTCCAGCAGGCCCGGCAGGCCGAGGTACTCCTGCTCCTCGTCCGAGCCCGAGAACACCGCCGTGCCGAACGAGTTGCCGTCGTAGATGACCTGGTCGAGCTCGGCCGAGGCGCCCAGCGAGGTGAACGCCTTCTCCTCCTCGCCCGGCTCGTCCTCGGTGCGGTTGGCCTGGGCCAGGAGCTCGTCCTCCCAGCCCTCCTTCTCGCGGTGCGGCTTGCCCAGCACGTGGTCGCGCTGCGCCTCCAGCTCGCTGGCCAGCTCCAGCAGCACCGGCACGGACGGCAGGAACACGCTCGCCGTCTCGCCCTTCTTGCGCGCCCGCACGTACCGGCCGATCGCCTGGGCGAAGAACAACGGCGTCGACGCGCTCGTCGCATACACGCCCACCGCCAGCCGCGGGACGTCGACGCCCTCCGAGACCATCCGGACCGCCACGATCCAGCGCTCGTTCGTCTCCGAGAACTCCTTGATCCGGCCCGAGGCCTTCGGGTCGTCGGAGAGGACCAGCGTCGGCATCTCGCCCGAGAGGCGTTCCAGGATCTTCGCGTACGCGCGCGCCGACTCCTGGTCCGTCGCGATGACCAGGCCGCCCGCGTCCGGCACGCTCTGGCGGACCTGCGACAGCCGCGTGTCGGCGGCCTGCAGCACCGCCGGGATCCACTCGCCCGACGGGTCCAGCGCCGTGCGCCACGCCCGGGCGTTCTGCTCCGCCGTCAGCGGCTCGCCGAGCCGGGCCGTGAACTCCTCGCCCGCGCTCGTGCGCCAGGACGCCTCGCCCGAATACGCCAGGAAGACGACCGGCCGGACCACGCCGTCGGCCAGCGCGTCGGCGTAGCCGTAGGAGTGGTCGGCCTTGCTGCGCTGGAAGCCGCCCGAGTCCGGCTCGTACGTCACGAACGGGATGGCCGAATCATCCGACCGGAACGGCGTCCCGGTCAGCGACAGGCGCCGCACGGCCGGGGTGAACGCCTCGCGGATCGCGTCACCCCAGGACTTCGCGTCGCCGCCGTGGTGGATCTCGTCGAGGATGACCAGCGTCTTGCGGTTCTCCGTGCGCACCCGGTGCAGCGTCGGGTGCGCCGCGACCTGCGCGTACGTCAGCGCGACCCCGTTGTAGTCGGACGAGGTGACGCCGGTGGTGTTGCGGAAGTTCGAGTCGATGGCGATGCCGGCCGCCGCGGCCGAGGCCGCCCACTGGTGCTTCAGGTGCTCGGTCGGCGTGACGATGGTGACCGCCTCGATCGTGCGGTCGCTGAGCAGCTCCGCGGCGATCCGCAGGCCGAACACCGTCTTGCCGGCGCCGGGCGTCGCCACCGCGAGGAAGTCCTTCGGCTTCTGCGTCAGGTACTTGGTGAGCGCCCGCCGCTGCCACGCCCGCAGCGGGCGCGCGGTCGAGTCCTTCTCCGCGGGAGGCGCCCCGAGCTGCGTCTCCGTCATGCCGGTCCTCCCCCTCGCTCATGCCTTTGACGTGCGAAAACCCTCACTGTGGTACCGACTTCTGCTGCATTGATCGGCCGGCGACTGCGGTGAGGGCACTGGACCGAGTCTACCGGCCGGGTCCGACAGTTCCGGGCACCGGCACGGGTGATGTCCGCCGACACGCCCGGCCGCAGGGGGTGTGACGAGCCAAATCAGCACGGATGGACCATGCTGGGACACGTCATGGGTGAGGTGCAGCCGTCCGCAGCGACGAAGGTGGCCCGCAAGGGGCCGTGGCGGCTCGTCACGCGCACCTTCGCCAAGGCTTGGGAAGGCAACGTCTTCTCCGAGGCCGCCGAGGCGGCCTTCTGGCAGACGCTGTCGCTGCCGCCGCTGCTGCTCGGCCTGCTCGGCAGCCTGGGCTTCGTCGGCGAGTGGTTCGGCCAGGACGTGGTCACCGCGGTGCACGACCGGATCATCGGCTTCTGCCGGACGGTCTTCAGCCAGAACGCGGTCCACGACATCATCGAACCGACCGTCAACAGCATCCTCACCGTCGGCAAGGGCGAGATCGTCTCGGTCGGCTTCCTCATCTCGCTGTGGGCCGGTTCGTCGGCGATGTCGTCGTTCGTGGACGCGATCACCGTCGCGCACGACCAGTACGGCGTCCGCAACGACGTCTGGCAGCGGATCTTCGCGCTGCTGCTCTACCTGTGCGGCCTGGTCATCCTGGTGGTCGGGCTGCCGCTGCTGGCGATCGGCCCGGACCTGCTGCCGGAGTTCTTCCCGGCCGCCTGGCGCCCGACCGTGACGTCGTGGGTGAGCGCGCTGTACTTCCCGGCGCTCGGCGCGATGATCACCCTCGCGCTGACCACGTTGTACAAGCTCGCGCTGCCGCGGAAGCTGCCGTGGCACCGCGGGCTGCCCGGCGCGGTGCTCGCCATGGTCGTGTTCCTGCTGTCCTCGGTCGGCCTGCGCGTCTACCTGAACTGGATCACCAAGACCGGCTACACCTACGGCGCGCTGGCCGCGCCGATCGCCTTCCTGCTGCTGATGTTCTTCATCGGCCTGGCCGTCGTCGGCGGCGCGTACTTCAACAGCGCCATCCAGGAACTGTGGCCGGCCAAGGCGACGCGGCGGCAGCGGCGCAAGTGGCGGCGGCTGGAGATGGAACGCGCGTCGGAGCGGCTGCGTTCGGAAGAGGGCCGCAAGCTGTGGGACCGCTCGACCACGCCGCTGCGGCGCCCGCACGCCGAAGAGGCCGCCGCCAACGGCGCCGGGCCCGAGCCGTCCGAAGAGGACACGTCGTCACCGAGCGCGCCGGAGCCGGCACCCAGCGCTGCCCCGGGTCGCGGGTCCTCCGAAGGTACGACCCGGAATCCACCCTCAGACTGAGTCGCTCCTCAGGTCGGGCATGGCACGCTTCCCCCGTCACTGACGCAGGCGTCGGTCGCCGCGTCATTCCCGAGGGGGTTTTCACGTCATGTCCGTGCTGGCCAGACTGAGCCTGCGCAACCGGAGCCTGATCGGCCTGCTCGCGCTGGTGGTCGTCGGCTTCGGCGCCTTCGCGCTGCCGCAGCTCAAACAGCAGCTCTTCCCGTCCCTGCAGTTCCCGCAGGCCCAGATCGTCACCGCGTACCCGGGGGCGTCGCCGGACGCGGTCGACCGGCAGGTCTCCGAGCCGCTCGAAGGCGGGCTCCAGGGGCTGAAGGGCCTCGAGCAGGTCACGTCGACGTCGTCGGACGGCGTCTCGCGGGTCGTCGCGCAGTTCGAGTTCGGCACGGACATCGACGCCGCCGTCTCGCAGATCCAGCAGGTGGTCAACCAGGTCCGGCCGCGGCTGCCGCAGAACTCCGAGCCCGCCGTGTCCGCGGGCAGCACCGACGACCTGCCGGTGGTGCTCATCGCCGCGGGCACCACCGGGGACCCGCAGGCGCTCGCGCCCGCGCTGACCGACCAGGTCGCGCCGGAGCTGCGGAAGATCGACGGCGTCCGCACGGTGACCGTCACCGGCGTGCAGCAGCCCCGGGTGACCATCGCGCTCGACTACGCGAAGCTGGCCGCCGCGGGCGTGGACCCGGCCTCGGTCGCGAGCACGCTGCAGACCGCGGGCGCCGCGGTGCCGGCCGGGACGCTGACCGAAAACGGCAAGACGCTGTCGGTGCAGGTCGGCGGCGGACAGACCACTGTGGACACGCTGCGCAACCTGTACCTGACGCCGAGCGCCGCCGGCCGCACCGCCACCCCGGCGCGGGGTCCGGTCAAGCTGGGTGACGTCGCCGACGTCCAGTCCGGGTTCGCGCCGCCGACGTCGATCACGCGCACCAACGGCAAGCCGAGCCTCGGCCTCTCGGTCACCATGGTGGAGAACGGGAACGCGGTCGCGATCTCCGACGCCGTCCGCGGCAAGCTGCCGGACCTGGCGAAGAAGACCGGCGCCGAGATGAGCGTCGTGTTCGACCAGGGCACCCCGGTGAAGGACGCGATCAGCGGCCTGACCACCGAGGGCCTGCTGGGGCTGGCGTTCGCGGTCATCGTCATCCTGCTGTTCCTGCTGTCGGTGCGCTCGACGCTGGTGACCGCGGTGTCGATCCCGCTGTCGGTGGTGGTCGCGCTGATCGCGCTGTGGACCGGCGACCTGTCGCTCAACCTGCTCACCCTCGGCGCGCTGACCATCGCGATCGGCCGGGTGGTCGACGACTCGATCGTCGTGCTGGAGAACATCAAGCGGCACCTCGCGTACGGCGAGGAAAAGGAACGCGCGGTGCTCGACGGCGTCCGCGAGGTGGCCGGCGCGGTCACTTCGTCCACGTTGACGACCGTCGCGGTGTTCCTGCCGATCGCGTTCGTCGGCGGCTTCGTCGGCGAGCTGTTCTCGCCCTTCGCGATCACGGTGACGGTGGCGCTGCTGGCGTCGCTGCTCGTGTCGCTGACCGTGGTTCCCGTGCTGGCGTACTGGTTCCTGAAGCAGCCGGCCGTCCCGGCGGACGCCGTCGAGGCCGAGCGGGCGCGCGAAGCGGCCGTCGAGAAGGAGCGTCGCAGCATCCTGCAGCGCGCCTACCTGCCGGTGATCCGGTTCGCGACGCGGCGGCGGCTGACCGTCGTGCTGCTCGCCCTGCTGATCTTCGCCGGCACGGTCGGGCTGGCGACGCGGCTGAACACGAACTTCCTGGACCAGTCCGGCGGCACCACGCTCAACATGACGCAGAAGCTGCCCGCCGGCACCAGCGTCGAGGCGAAGGAGAAGGCGGCCACGACCGTCGAGCAGGCCCTGGCGGCCGAGTCCGCGGTGCAGACGTACCAGGTCAGCATCGGCGGGGGTGGCGCCTTCGGCTTCGGCGGCGGGACCAACACGAGCATCTCCGTCACCGTCGCCAAGGGCACCGACCTCGACGCGCTCTCGGACCGGCTGCGGTCCAAGCTGACCTCGCGGCCCGAGCTGGGCGAGATCAAGATCGGCGCGGACGCGTCCGGGTTCAACTCCGACCAGGTCTCGGTGACGGTGACCGCGCCGTCGGAGGCCGCGCTGAAGCCGGCGTCCGACCAGGTGGTGCAGGCGCTGCGCGGGGTGTCCGGGCTGACCGAGGTGTCGAGCGACCTGGCCGTCGGTTCGCCGCGGGTGCAGGTCGAGGTGGACGACGCCGCGGCCGCCGCGCGCGGGCTGTCCGCCAGCACCATCGGGCAGATCGCCAACCAGGCGATCGCCGGGCGCACGGTGACGCAGCTGCCGGTCGGCGGGCAGCGCACGGACATCGTGTTGCGGGCCGGAACGG
Organism: Amycolatopsis sp. CA-128772; assembly: GCF_002904295.1. GTDB lineage: Bacteria > Actinomycetota > Actinomycetes > Mycobacteriales > Pseudonocardiaceae > Amycolatopsis. Next base: position 44,247 of record NZ_PPHG01000068.1, on the reverse strand, counting down.
CTCCGGTCACGGTCGACCAGGTTCGCGGGTTGCCGATCCCAGGCCCGGGCGGCGTCGTCCGGCTCGACGAGGTGGCCAAGGTGTCCACTGTGGATGGACCGGCGTCGGTGCGGCGCACCGGCGGCGACCTGAGCACCACGGTGACGGCGAAGAACACCGGTGACGACCTGACCAAGACCACGGCGGACATCAAGTCCAAACTGGACGGTGTGGCGTTCACCGGCGGGGCGGCGTACTCGCTCGGCGGGGTGAGCCAGGACCAGCAGGAGGCGTTCTCGAACCTGTTCCTGGCGCTGCTCGCGGCCATCGCGATCGTGTTCCTGATCATGGTGGCGACGTTCCGGAGCCTGATCCAGCCGCTGATCCTGCTCGTGTCGATCCCGTTCGCGGCGACCGGCGCGATCGGGCTGCTGCTGGCCACCGGCACCGCGCTCGGCCTGCCGTCCCTGATCGGCATGCTGATGCTGGTCGGCATCGTGGTGACCAACGCGATCGTGCTGATCGACCTGATCAACCAGTACCGCGCGGAGGGGATGAGCGTCGCCGACGCTGTCACCGAAGGCGGCCGGCGCCGGCTGCGGCCGATCCTGATGACCGCGGCGGCGACCATCTTCGCCCTGGTCCCGATGGCGCTGGGCATCACCGGCCAGGGCGGGTTCATCGGCCAGCCCCTGGCGATCGTGGTGATCGGCGGCCTGGTCAGCTCGACCCTGCTGACCCTGGTCCTGGTCCCGACCCTCTACACGATGGTCGAGACCCGCAAGGAACGCCGCCGCGTCCGTCGCGAGGCCAGACGGACACCGGCGAAGGCACCGGAGTCGGAGTCCCTGGACCCCGCCCCGACCGCCTGAGTCACCCACGAAGGCCCGGCACTTTCACGTGAAAGTGCCGGGCCTTCGGCGTTCACGGCCTGAAGCGGTAGGTCTTGCTGTCCCAGAGGATGCAGATGCTCGGGGCCATGACCACCACGCGGAGCGTGTTGTCCCGCTCGTCGAAGTCGATGCCTTCGACCTCGAACGAGCCCGAGCAGCCGCTGCGGAGCGGAACCTGAACCCGGAACTCGCGTGATCTGAGCCGGAACTCGCGTGATTGGGGCCGTAACTCGCCGGTTACGGCCCCAATCACGTGAGTTACGGCTTCAATCACGCGAGTTACGGGTTACTGGCGGAAGCGGTAGGTCCTGCTGTCCCAGAGGATGCAGATGCTCGGGGCCATGACCACCACGCGGAGCGTGTTGTCCCGCTCGTCGAAGTCGATGCCTTCGACCTCGAACGCGCCCGAGCAGCCGCTGCGGAGGGGGAGCTGGCCCAGGGAGGTGACGTGGGCGGTGACGTCCGAGCCGGACAGCGGGCCGGCCAGGTCGACCTGGAGCAGGGGTTTCGTCGTGCCGAAGAGGCTGCCGTCCGGGTCGTCGGACGCGCAGAGCAGGCGGGTCGCGGTCTGGAAGTCGCAGCCCTGGACGTCGCGGACCGGGTGGTCGAGGCGGATCGCCGACGCGTACGGCAGGTTCTGCGCCGGGTCCTTGGCCACCACGCCGGGCATCGGGTGCACCAGGAGCCGGTCCATGGTGCCCCACTCCCCCGCCACCAGCCAGCGCACGTCGGGCGACACCGCGGCGAAGGAGTTGTTGTTCGCTTCCCACGACTCGAGGTTGTGCTTGTAGTTCGCCCACGAGCCGTCCGGGGCCTGGACGCGGAACAGCTTCGCGCCCCGGTCGTCACGCTGGTAGGGCTCGACGTACCAGCCCTGGGCCGAACCCGGGTCGCCGACGTGGTTCCAGCCCTGGGCGTTCAGGTCGGCCGGGATCGTGCCGATCCCGGTGTAGCGGATCGTCGTGCCCGACGGGCGCACGATCGTCGCGAGGCCCTGGCTCTCGTCGAGGGCCCGGGCGTTGTCGGAGCCGACCTCCGTCCAGCCGGTGACGGCCTGCGCCAGCGCGGGCGAGACCACGGCCAGCAGGGCGACGAGGGTGAGCACGATCCCGGTTCTGCGCATGTGCGACTCCGGTGGGTGAGGGAACCTGGTCCGGAGGATGTACCAGGACTCCCGCACCCGGCACACCCGCCGAATGAAGGTTTTTCACGTTTGTTCGACGACTTGTCCGATTCCGGACAGGTCGAAACCCCGGCGGGGACACCCCGCCGGGGCTCAGGCCCGGTTCACTTGCCCGGGCGGAGACTGTCGTAGATCTCCTTGCAGGCCGGGCAGACCGGCGACCCGGGCTTCGGCGACTTCGTCACCGGGAAGACCTCGCCGCACAGCGCCACCACGTGAGTGCCCATGACCGCGCTCTCGGCGATCTTGTTCTTCTTCACGTAGTGGAACATCTTCGGGGTGTCGTCGTCGGTGGTGTCCGTGCCCTCGGGCGTGGTCTCCGGCTTCGTCAGCGTCTCGGTGCTCACCCGGCCATTGTGCCCGAGACCCGCGCGAAGGGTCCCCGGCCTGGCAGGATCCCCGGCATGTTCCAGAAGGTGCTCGCGACGTTCGGCTCGGGCGGGGCGCGGATCGACGCCCGCCTGCTCGACCGCACCGCCGTCCCCGGCCGCCCGCTGCACGGCGAGGTGCTGCTCCTCGGCGGCGAGGTCGACCAGGAGATCAACGGGCTCGCGGTGACGCTGCTGGCCCGCGTCCAGGTGCCCGGCGGCGAGAAGACCGAAGACCTCCCGTTCGGCACCCAGCACCTGGTGGGTGCCGAGGTCATCCGGGCCGGGCAGCAGGTGCGCGTCCCGTTCGAGGTGCCGCTGCCCTGGGAGACGCCGGTGACCAGCGTCTACGCCAAGCCGCTGACCGGGATGGCGGTCGGCGTCCGGGCCGAGCTCGACCTGGCCGCCGCGGTCAGCGACCCGTTCGACGCCGACGCCGTCGCGGTCGAGCCGCTCCCCGCGCAGAAGCGCATCCTCGACGCGCTGAGCCGGCTCGGCTTCACCTTCCGCGAGGCGGTCCTCGAGCAGGGCCGGGTCGACGGCGCCCGCCAGCAGCTGCCGTTCTTCCAGGAGATCCGCTTCGCGCCTTCGCCGCGCTTCGCGAGCGCCTTCTCCCAGGTCGCGGTCACCTTCCTGACGTCGGCCGAGCGCACCGACGTCGTACTGGAGGTCACCAAGCGGGTCCGGGTCAGCAAGACCGGCGGGTTCGGCGGCCGCGGCCAGGACTTCCTCGGAATGTTCACGATGAAGCCGGACTTTGACTGGGAGAAGCAGCTCGAAGGGTGGCTCGACCTCCTCGCCCGGCCGCGCGGGATCTTCGACTGATGGAGTGGCCCGACGCCGTCGCCGCGCTGAACGGCACGTCCGCTGCGTGGCCGCGGCTGCAGGCCCGGTACGCCGAGCCCCACCGCCGCTACCACACGCTCACCCACGCGGCCGCCGTCGCGCGTGACTCGGCCTGGCTGGCCGGCGGCCTCGGCGACACCGATCGCGCGATCGTCGCCGTCGCGGCTTGGACCCACGACGTCGTGTACGACGCGAAGCCCGGCGAAGACGAACGCGCCAGCGCCGCCTGGGCCCGCGAAGCCCTGTCAGGAGTCTCCGAAGCGCACGTCGAGCGCGTCGAGGGCCTGATCCTCGCCACGATCAAGCACGACGCACCGCCGGACGACCTCTTGGCCACCGCCCTGCTCGACGCCGACCTCGCCGTCCTCGGCGCGTCCGAAGAGCGGTACGCGGCGTACGCCCGCGGAGTGCGCGAGGAGTACGCGAAGTACCCCGACGACGTCTGGCGCGAAGGCCGCATCGAAGTCCTGGAACGCATGCTCGCGCGCGAGCTCTACCGCAGCGAAGCCGCGCGGACACGCTGGGCGAGCGCCGCCGCGGAGAACCTCACCGCCGAGCTGACCCACTGGCGCCGGGCGCGGGGCGATCACCGATGATGGTCTCTCGTGACTACCGCACTCTCGCTGCACGAAGAGGTCGCCTCGGCGCTGCGTGACGGGCACCCCGTCGTCGCGCTGGAGAGCACCATCCTGTCCCACGGCCTGCCGCCGGGCCGCAACCTCGACGTCGCCCGCCGGCTCGAAGGCGTGGTCCGCGACGGCGGCGCCGTCCCGGCCACGATCGCGGTGCTCGACGGGCGGGTCGTGGTCGGCCTCTCCCCCGCCGAGCTCGAGCGCGTCTGCGCGCCGGACGCCGGCCTGGACAAGCTCTCGCTGCGCGACCTCGGCCCGGCCGTCGGCCTCGGCCGCTCGGGCGCGACGACCGTGGCGAGCACGTCGGCGCTGGCCGCCGCGGCCGGGATCGGCGTGTTCGCCACCGGCGGGCTCGGCGGCGTGCACGTCGGGGCGGCGCAGTCCTGGGACGTCTCGGCCGACCTCGGCGTGCTGGCGAAGGTGCCGACGGTGGTCGTCTGCTCCGGGGTGAAGTCCGTGCTCGACATCCCGGCCACCCTCGAGGTGCTGGAGACGAACTCGGTGCCGGTGCTGGGCTACCGCACCGACGACTTCCCGGCGTTCTACCTGCGCTCGTCGGGACACCAGGTCGGCTGGCGGGTCGACGACCCGAAGCAGGCGGCCGCCGTGATCGACGCGCACCGCGCCTACGCGAGTTCCGGTGTCCTGCTGGCGAATCCGATCCCCGCGGCGTCCGAAATGGACAAAGAACTGCACGACCGGCTGCTCGCCGAGGGGCTCGCGCTCGTCGAAGAGCAGGGCGTGCACGGCGCCGAGGTCACGCCGGTGCTGCTGGAGCACTTCCACACCGCGAGCGGCGGTGTGAGCATCGACGCGAACGAAGCGCTGGTGCTGAACAACGCCAAGCTGGCCACCGAGGTCGCGGTGGCGCTGGCATGAGTGGCATCGTGGTGGTCGGCGACGCGGCCCTGGACGTGATCGCCCGGCACGACAAGCCGTTGCCGCACGGCGGCGACGCCCGCGCGAAGATCCGGTTCACCGGCGGCGGCTCGGGCGCCAACACGGCGCTGTGGCTGCGGCACCTCGGCGCGGAGACGACGCTGCTCGCGCGGATCGGCGACGACCCGGGCGGCCGGCTCATCCGGGCCGAGCTGGAGGCGGCGGGCGTGCGGTGCGCGTTCGCCGTCGACCCCGAGGCGCCGACGTGCTGCGTCGTCGTCATGGTCGACGGGTCCGGGCAGCGCAGCATGCTGGCCGACCGGGGCGCGAACCAGCGCTTCGCGCCCGCCGACGTCACGCCCGAGGCGCTCGAAGGGGCGAGCCACCTGCACCTGTCCGGGTACGTGCTGCTCGACCCGCCGTCGCGCGCGGCCGGGCTCGCCGCGCTGGCCGCGGCGAAGGAAGCCGGGCTGACGACGTCCGTCGACCCCCAAGCAGCCGCGCACATCACCGACCCGGCCGCGTTCCTGGCCGACGTCCGCGGCGTCGACCTGCTGATGCCGAACACCGAAGAGCTGGTCGCGCTGACCGGTTCGGCCGACCCGGCCTCGGCGAAGGAACTGCTCGGCACGGTCGGCGCAGTCGTGGTCACGGCGGGCCTCGAAGGCGCCAGCTGGGTCGGCGCGGACGGCGTCACCAGCGTCCCGGCGGTCGAGGCGGAGTGCATCGACTCGACCGGTGCGGGCGACGCCTTCGACGCCGGCGTGCTCACCGGCTGGCTGGCCGGCGAGTCCACTGTGGACGTCCTACGGCACGGAACCCGCCTGGGCGCGCTCGCCGTCGGGAAGGTAGGCCCCCAGCCCGGGTGAGAGAAGCGGCACTTTCACGTGAAAGTGCCGCGTTTCAGCCGTCGATGACGCGGTGGCTGGTGCCTTCGATCGCCTTCGCCTCGTGCCGGTAGGTGTTCACCTGCTCGGACTTGCGGGGCGGGCGGTCGTTGGCGATCAGCACCGCGATCCACGGCAGCGGCACCGAGATCGCGAGGAACCCCAGCGCCAGCCACCAGGTGTGGTAGGTCAGCCCGGCGAGGATCAGGCACGGGATCCGGCAGGCCATCATGATCACGTACTTGCGCTTGCGCGCGGCGAACTGCTCTTCGTACGACGGGGCCGCCCCGGTGATCAGCACCGGGTCCGAGTCCTTGGCGGGCGTGGTCACTGCACCACCTCCGCTGTCCATCGTCCCACTTGCGCGGTTCATCCGACACCTGGGTGACGCATCTTGCTCAACGCCGCCACGACGAGGGTTTCGATGCCGGTGCGCAGGGTCGGGTGCAGGACCGGGGCGAACCGCGGCGAGTGGTTCGACGGGATGTCGCGCTCGAACCGGCCCTCGGTCATCGCCGTGATCACCGTCTGCGGGTCGTAGCCGCCGACCAGCCAGAACACCGACGGCACGCCGGCCGCGCGGCCGAACTCGCTGAAGTCCTCACTGCCGGTGATCAGGGGCGCCGGCAGCACGACGTCGGTGCCGAAGTGGCCGCGGAACGCCTCGGTGAGCGCGTCGTTGGCGGCTTCGTCGTTCTCGGTGATCGGGTAGGCGCCGGACCGCTCGACGTCCGGCGGCTTCGGCGCCCCGGCCGTGGCCGCCTCGCCGTGGACGATCCGCTCGACCGCGGCCAGCACCCGCTCGCGCACGGCCTGGTCGAACGACCGGACGTTGACCTCCAGGACGGCGTCGTCGGCGATCACGTTGGCCGCGGTGCCCACGTGCAGCGAACCGACCGTGACCACGGCCGAGTCGGTGGCGGCGATCTCCCGCGAGACGATCGTCTGCAGCTTGAGCACCACGGACGCGGCCAGCACGGCCGGGTCGACGGTGGTCTCCGGGCGCGAACCGTGCCCGCCGCGCCCGTGCAGGGTGACGCGCAGCGTGTCGGTCGCGGCCATGATCACGCCGGGCCGGGTGAGCACCCAGCCGGCCGGGCCGGGCACCAGGTGCTGCCCGAACACGACGTCGGGCTTCCCCGCGATGTCGAACAGGCCGTCGCGGACCATCGCCGACGCGCCGCCCGCGCTCTCCTCCCCCGGCTGAAACACCACCAGCAGCGTGCCGGACCACGTGTCGCGCCCCTTCGCGAGCAGCGCGGCGGCGCCGGAGAGCCAGGTGGCGTGCATGTCGTGCCCGCAGGCGTGCATCACCGGGACGTCGGTGCCGTGCTCGTCGGTGCCGCGGGCGGTGCTGGCGTAGGACAGCCCGGTCTTCTCCTCGACCGGCAGCGCGTCGATGTCGGCCCGCAGCAGCACCGCCGGTCCCTCGCCGTTGCGCAGCACGCCCAGCACGCCGGTGCCGGCGATGCCGGTGTGCACCTCGTAGCCGTCCGCCTCCAGCCGCCGGGCCAGCTCGGCCGCCGTGCGGGTCTCGGCGAAGGAGAGCTCCGGGTGCCGGTGGAGGTCGATGTACAGCGCTTCGAGTTCGGGCAGCGCCGCGTCGAGCGGGGCGAGGACGCGTTCAAGGGTCACGGGGGCCATCGTGGCAGCATTACCCACCGTGAGCACGCGAAGCGCATTGCCCGACCTGTCCGACGACGTCTGCGCGCGGCTGCGCGAGGCCTTCCGGCGCACCGCCTACGACGCCGACGGCGTGGTGGCGGCCCTCGGCGGGGCCGCGCACGCGGCGCTGGGCCGAGGCGAGCCGGTGCCGGCCGAACGCGCGAGCCGGGACGCGGGTGACCTCGGCACGCTGATCCGGCTGTTCCTGCTCGGCGGCACCGAGCCGGAGACCGCCGTCAAGGCCGCCTTCGCGCCCCTCTCCCCCGAAGACGCCGTCGCCGCCGGGGTGCTGGCGGGCGTCGACAGCGGCTACCGCGCCGCGCTGGACATCCGGCCGCACGGCGACGAGGAAGGCTCCTGGTGGGTCGTCTCCGACCTCGACGCCGACGTGCTGGGCACCACGGTGCCCGAAGACCACGTACTCGGCGTCGGCCACGCGTCGCTGTCGCTGATCCGCGCGACCAGCCGGCGTCCGGTCGGCACGCTGCTCGACCTGGGCACCGGCAACGGCGTCCAGGCGCTGCACGCGACCCGGCACGCCCAGCGCGTCACCGCGACCGACGTCTCGGCGCGGGCCCTGGCCCTGGCCGCGGCGACCTTCCGGCTCAACGAACTGGACGTCGAGCTGGTCCGCGGCGAGTGGTTCGCCCCGGTCGCGCGGCGGCGGTTCGACCAGGTGGTCTGCAACCCGCCGTTCGTGGTCGGCCCGGCGCGGGTCGACTACACCTACCGCGACTCCGGGCTGGCCGGCGACGACGCGAGCGCGCTGGTCGTGCGGCAGCTGCCCGGCTTCCTCAACGACGGCGGTACCGGCCACCTGCTCGCCTCCTGGCTGCACACCTCCCGCGAGGACTGGGCCGACCGGGTGAGCCGCTGGCTGCCCGCCGAGACCGACGCCTGGTTCGTGCAGCGGGACGTCGCCGATCCGGCGCTCTACGTCGGCACGTGGCTGCGGGACGCGGGCCTCGACCCGCGCTCGCCGGAGGGCCGGGCGAAGGCGGCGGCGTGGCTGGACTGGTTCGCCGCGAACGACGTCCGGGGCATCGGCTTCGGGTTCGTCACGCTGCGGCGGGCGGCCGGGCGGACGCCGACGGTGGTGTGCGAGGACCTGCGCCAGGCCTACGACGACCCGCTGGGTCCGGAAGCGGCCGGCTGGCTCGACCGGGTGGAATGGTTGCGCGAATCGGGTGATTCATTACTCGATGTCCGTTTTGTGGTCCCCGACACGGTTTTGCTGGAAAGCGTCGACGAACCCGGCGACGAGGGCTGGGCGACGACCATCCGGCGGCTGCACCGCACCGACGGGCCGGGCTGGCAGCACGAGGTCGACGAGCTGGCCACCCGGCTGCTGGCGGGCTGCCGCGGCGCCCTGCCCCTGGAGGACCTGATCGAGCTCTTGGCGGCCGCGCAGGGCCTTTCGTCCGAAGAGCTGGCCGCCGCCGCGCTGCCCGTCGTCCGCGAGCTCGTCCGGCACGGGATGCTCGTCCCGGCGGACCGGTGAGGGCGGTCGCGGCCCGCGTCACGCGGGCGGACGTGACGGTCGACGGCGCGGTCGTCGGCGCGATCGACGAGCCGGGTTTGCTTGTGCTGCTGGGAATCCACGTCGACGACGACGCCGCGAAGGCGGCCACGATGGCGCGCAAACTCCACGAACTGCGACTGTTGCGCGGCGAGGAATCATGCGCCACGGCGAATGCGCCACTGCTCGTGGTGAGCCAGTTCACCCTCTACGGCGACACGAAGAAAGGGCGCCGGCCGTCGTGGACACAGGCCGCCCGGCCGGAGGTCGCGGAGCCGTTGGTGGACACCGTCGTAGCCGAGCTGCGCGGCCGCGGCGCCGCCGTGGCGACGGGGCGGTTCGGGGCGATGATGGCGGTCTCCAGCGTGAACGACGGTCCGTTCACGGTTGTCGTAGAGGTCTAGACCACTGCCCTCCGGTTCGATTTCCGCCGGATTCATAGGGAATTCTCAGGTTTCCCCGTCACGGAACGTTCTCAGCAAAAGCTCAGCATTGGTTGAGCAACCGGATCGCTCCGGCAGCCGTCTTCTCCGGTGACGAGCCGGGAACGTTTTGGGAACCCGGAGCGTTGTGCCAGATGTCCAGCCAAGCCGGCCGGACCGGCGTCCCGGGATCCACAGGCCCCGGTGCGCGGGTACGCACCCGGTGGACGACCGCAGCAGCACGTTCAGCCCGTGACCGGGGAGGCAGAATGTCAGTCCAGACTCTCGAACGCGAGTCGCGCGGGATTCGCGAGCGCATCCCGGCTCAGGTGTCCGAGGAGCCGCCGCCGGTGAGCATGGGGATGCTCACCGACGCCGACCTCGACGCCCAGAGCCCCGCCGCCGACCTCGTCCGCGTCTACCTCAACGGCATCGGCAAGACGGCCCTGCTCAGCGCGGCCGACGAGGTCGAGCTGGCCAAGCGCATCGAGGCCGGGGTCTTCGCCCAGCACATGCTGGACACCGCGGAAGAGCTCACCGCGAAGCGCCGCACCGAGCTGGCCGCCCTGGTCCGCGACGGGCACGTGGCGAAGAACCACCTGCTGGAGGCCAACCTCCGCCTGGTGGTCTCGCTCGCCAAGCGCTACACCGGCCGGGGGATGCCGCTGCTCGACCTGATCCAGGAGGGGAACCTGGGTCTGATCCGCGCGGTGGAGAAGTTCGACTACTCCAAGGGGTTCAAGTTCTCGACGTACGCCACGTGGTGGATCCGCCAGGCGATCACCCGGGGCATGGCCGACCAGGGCCGCACCATCCGGCTGCCGGTCCACCTGGTGGAACAGGTGAACAAGCTGGCCCGCATCAAGCGCGACCTGCACCAGCAGCTCGGCCGCGACGCGACGCACGAGGAGCTGGCGGCCGAGTCGGGCATCCCGGCGCACAAGATCTCGGACCTGCTCGACCACTCGCGTGACCCGGTAAGCCTCGACATGCCGGTCGGCACCGAGGAAGACGCCCCGCTGGGCGACTTCATCGAGGACTCCGAGGCGACGGACGCGGAGAGCGCCGTGATCTCGGGCCTCCTGCAGGACGACCTGCGCCGCGTCCTCGCGACGCTGGACGACCGCGAGCAGCACGTGATCCGCCTGCGCTACGGCCTTGACGACGGCCAGCCGCGCACGCTCGACCAGATCGGCAAGCACTTCGGGCTCTCCCGCGAGCGCGTCCGCCAGATCGAGCGCGAGGTCATGTCGAAGCTGCGCCAGGGCGAGCGGGCGGACCGCCTCCGCGCGTACGCGAGCTGATTGTTTTTCGACTGAGGGCGGGTGCGGCGACGCACCCGCCCTCAGTCATTTCCCCGGCCCGCCACCGGCGTTCGGCCGGCCTCGAAAATCTTCCACGAAAAGCGGGTTTCACCGTTCACCACCGTGGGTAGCAAACCTCCGCCAGCACCCGTTCGGCGGCGTTGACTTATGACCTGCGTCACGCGAGCCTCGAAGTGTTCGGCGCAGGCCTCGCGACCGGGTGTGCACGCACCCGGAAGCTTCCCCCGGGAGGTCGGGTCCGTCGGGGTGGACCCGGCCTCCCGACCAGCTCCCCGCGCACACCCGGCTGAGGTCGCCACCCGGACGGTCGGCTCGCGCACCCAGGCGGTCGGTTCAAGCCTGTAGGACCCACCGCTTTCAAATGCCCAACCGGCAGCAGCGGCACCACCGTCCGTAGTGAACAATCGGGCTTCGGGGTGGTGGGCCCAGAAGAGCCGCGTGGGGTGGCCCACAGTGACCGGATGCCTCTTCGGCGTACCGTTCCCCGGCGCATAAGGTGGACCGATCCCGGAGCTGGCAAAGGAGCCTGGCAGTGCCGTCCACCACGTTTCAGCACACCGAAGTCCTCCCGCTGGGCAAGGACACGACCACCGAATACCGCCTGGTCACCGACGAGGGCGTCGAGACCGTCGAAGCCGCCGGGCGGAAGTTCCTGAAGGTCGATCCCCAAGCGCTGACCACCCTCGCGCGCACCGCCATCACCGACATCCAGCACCTGTTGCGCACGTCACACCTGCAGCAGCTGCGCGCCATCGTCGACGACCCCGAAGCCAGCGGGAACGACCGGTTCGTCGCCATGGACCTGCTGCGCAACGCCGCCATCTCGGCCGGCGGGGTTCTCCCCATGTGCCAGGACACCGGGACAGCCATCGTCATCGGCAAGCGCGGCGAGGGCGTTCTCACCGGCGGTGACGACGAGCGTGCACTCTCCCAGGGCATCTTCGACGCCTACCAGCAGCTGAACCTGCGGTACTCGCAGATGGCTCCGGTCACCTTCTGGGACGAGCGCAACACCGGCACCAATCTGCCCGCGCAGATCGAGCTGTACCACAAAGACGGTCAGCAAGACCCGGCCTACGAGTTCCTCTTCATGGCCAAGGGTGGCGGCAGCGCCAACAAGACGTTCCTCTATCAGGAAACCAAAGCCGTCCTGAACCCGAAGCGGCTCGCGCGGTTCCTCGACGAGAAGCTGCGCAGCCTCGGCACCGCCGCCTGCCCGCCGTACCACCTCGCGATCGTCGTCGGCGGGATGTCCGCCGAGTTCAACCTCAAGGTCGCGAAGCTCGCCTCCGCGCGCTACCTCGACACCCTGCCGCAGGAGGGCTCCGAGCTCGGGCACGCCTTCCGCGACCCCGACCTCGAGCAGCAGGTCCTCGAGATGACCCGGCAGTTCGGGATCGGCGCGCAGTTCGGCGGGAAGTACTTCTGCCACGACGTCCGGGTCATCCGGCTGCCGCGCCACGGCGCCAGCTGCCCGGTCGGCATCGCCGTCTCCTGCTCCGCGGACCGGCAGGCCAAGGCCAAGATCACCGCCGACGGCGTCTTCATCGAGCAGCTCGAGCGCGATCCCGCCCGCTTTTTGCCCGACGTCACCGAGGAAGACCTCTCCGACGACGTCGTCGCCGTCGACCTCAACCGGCCGATGGCCGAGATCCGGGCCCAGCTCGCGCAGCTGCCCGTCAAGACGCGGCTTTCGCTCACCGGGCCGCTCGTCGTCGCCCGGGACATCGCGCACGCGAAGATCGCCGAGCGTCTCGACGCCGGTGAGGAGATGCCGGACTACCTGAAGGACCACCCGGTCTACTACGCCGGCCCGGCGAAGACGCCGGAGGGCTACGCGTCCGGCTCGTTCGGACCCACGACGGCCGGGCGGATGGACTCCTACGTCGAGCAGTTCCAGGCCGCCGGCGGCTCGCTCGTCATGCTGGCCAAGGGAAACCGTTCGAAGCAGGTGACGAACGCCTGCCAGGCGCACGGCGGGTTCTACCTCGGCTCCATCGGCGGGCCGGCCGCCCGGCTCGCGCAGGACTGCATCAAGCAGGTGGACGTCCTCGAGTACGCCGAGCTCGGCATGGAAGCCGTCTGGAAGATCGAGGTCGAGGACTTCCCGGCGTTCATCGTCATCGACGACAAGGGCAACGACTTCTTCGCCAGCACCGGCGATCCGGTGCTGCAGATCAGCTTCCGCTGACGCACGGAAACGGGGACACCGGCCCGCCGCCGGTGTCCCCGTTTCCCACGCTCAGCCGACGCGCTCGATCCGCGCGCGCCGGATGAGGAACTTGCCGGGCTCCCGGACCTGCTCGAAGGCCGCGTTGTTCAGCAGCGTGCAGCTGCCCGACACCGAAGTCACCTCGACCGTCGTGGACTTCGAGTTGTCCAAATTGGTCACCTTGAGCTTCGTCCCGGCCGGGAACTGGTTGCTCGACGCGGCCGGGGCGCCGCCCTCGCCGGAGAGCGTCACCGTCGAACCGGGACAGACGACCTGGCCCACCGCGCCGCCGGCGGCGGCGTCCTGCTTCTTCTGCTGACCCGGCGCCTGCGCCTTACCCGGCGCGTTGCCGGAGTTGCCGGGCGCCGCCGCGGCCTGGCCGTTGCCGGCCGCCACGTTCGCCGTGCAGCCCGCCACCTGCCGCCGCTGCTGGATCAGGTCGACCACGGCCTGGCGGTTGGCGATCCGCGCGGCCGACTGCGCGTCCGGGGCCGCCTGCTGGCCCGCGATGAAGGTCAGGTTGTTCTGCAGCGCGGTGTCGAGTCCCGCGCAGTTCTCCTTGGGCGCTTCGGCCGCGTTGCCCGCGGGACTGCTCAGCGCGATGGCGGTCGCGGTGACGCCGGCGACGCCCAGCAACGCGGCCAATCCGACGGTCGCCTGCTTGCGGTGCCGGCCACTGCTCAACCGGGGCATGGGCCCCTCCTCTCTGATCGCCACCTCACTCCGGGACACGGCCCGGTCACGGCGGCGGTTCAGCGGGAGGCCCGACAATTTTCGACAACTTCGACGACAGCACCGTCGTGGTCCGGACCACTGGTCGTCGAATGTCCACACGGGACAGGCCGTGACCGCGGGCGATCCGGGGCCACGGCCTCGCGCTCACTTCGGCGGCGTGGTCTTCAGCACCACCGTGCGCTGGTCCAGCGGCGCGGCCAGGGCGACCGAGATCACCGGGTAGCGGATGTCCATCGTGCACATCTGCCCGGTCTGCGCCTTGGTCTCGCTCAGGTTGACGACGACGTGACCGGCCGTCTGCTCGGCCGCCTCGCCGAGCGCGTGGCCGCAGCCGCCTTCCTGGGCGCGGATGTCGAGGATCGTGCCGCCGTTGGACGTCCACACCTCGTGCGGGAACCCGGCGGGCAGCGCGGTCGCGTCGATCTTGGCCGCCGGCACCGGGGTGCTGCCCTCGGGCACGGTGAGCCGGGGCTTGCCCGGCGGGTTGGGCTGCGGCACCACCGGGTCACCCGGTGACGGCGGTACCGACGGCGAGGCCGGCGTCGACACGCTGCCCGTGGGCGCCGTGGAAACGCCGCCCGCGGCGGGCTGGCTGGTGGGCAGGTCCGGGCCGGCACAGGCCGTGGCCAGCAGCAGGAACGCTCCTGTCCCGACCACCTTCGCTGAGTACCTCATGCCCCGAAGACGGAACGCGGGCGCCGCGGGGTTGCACGGGACCCGGACCGCCGCGGGATCAGCCCTGGCGGAGGACGACCGTGCGGCTGCCGAGCGGCGCGGAGAGCACCAGGGGCACCTTGATCTCGCGGATGTAGTCCGGGCACATCTGCCCCTTGGGCGCCGACGTGACGGCGACCAGCACGACCACCTGCTGCGCGGTCTGGTCACCGACGTGGGCCGAGATGCGGCGGCAGCCGCCCTCCTCGGCCTGCAGGGTCAGCGTCCGCCCGTCGAGGCTGCGGACCAGGCTGCGCGGGTAGCCCTCGGGCAGCCCGCGGGCGTCGACCTGCGACTCGGCGATCACATCGTCGCCCGGCGCGATGCCCTGGGTCGGCCGCCCGACGGTTCGCGAGGGCGGCGGGCCGAGCGTCGGGGTCAGGGTCGCGGGAGCCGACGCCGACGCCGACGCCGTGGGCGGCTCGGACGATCCGGGGCCGCTCGCCGCCGGCGCCCCGGCGCCGGAATTCGCCGCGCAGGCCGTCACCGTGAGCAGCAGCAGGCCCGTGCCCAGCACTTTCACCGTGGTACGCATACCTGCCAGACGGAACGGACCCCCGCCGGGTTGCATCGCCGGCTCAGCCGACCCGGCCGAGGCGGGGTCCGACCCGGCCTCGGGTGGTGACCTTCCCGCCGCGGGAGCGACCGATCGCGTGCTCAAGCGGCTCGGTGCGCAGATCCGGGTGGCTCGCCCCAGCCACCGGCCTCGCCCGCCTCAGTCGACCCGGCCGAGGCGGGTCATGAAGCTGAGCCGGTCGCCGCGGTAGAGGGAACGGACACGCTCGAACGGTGCGCCGTCCGGGCCCCAGGCGATGCGGTGCGTGAGCAGCATCGGCAGGGCCGGGTTGGTGCCGATCAGCAGGGCTTCGCGCGGGGTGGCCAGCACGGTCTCCACGCGCTCCTCGGCGCCGTCGAACACCACGCCGAGCCGCTCGCTCAGGCACGCGTAGAGCGACTGGCCGGGGTCGAACACGTCCAGCAGGTCCGGGAACCGCTCGACGAGGAGATATGTCGACTCCAGCCCGACGCGTTCCTCGTCGGCCAGCAGGACCCGCTCGATGTGGTACACCTCGGCGTCCGACGTCACCTGCAGGTCGGCGGCCAAGGCGCGGCCGGCCAGGCGCCGCTCCAGCGTGATGACGTTGCGGCCGGGCCGGATGCCCTGGCGCCGGAGCCCCTCGGTGTAGCTCACCAGGGCCAGGGGCTGGACGAGCTTCGGGCCGGCGACGTAGGTGCCGCTGCCCTGGCGGCGGCTGAGCTTGCCCTCGAGCACCAGCTCGCCGACCGCCTGCCGTACGGTCGCCCTCGACACTTCGAACCGTTCGCACAGTTCGCGTTCCGTGGGCAGGGCCGCGCCTTCGCCGAGTTCCGCGATCACCGCCAGCAGCTCGACCTTGACCGCGTAGTACCGCGGGACACGGCCGTGTTCGGGAATCCCGTCGAGAACGGGGCCGTCGGCGGACAGGCGGTCATGACGCGAAGGGGCGGGCACGGAATCGACCCTATTCGGTTCCCCGTGCGCTGTGGTTCCCTGTGGCGCGCAACACGGCTCACCCCTTGGAGGATCACCCGGATGCGTCCGACCCCGCTGCTACGCCGGCTCGGCCTCGCCGACGCCGTTTTCCTGGGCCTGGGCTCGATGATCGGGGCCGGCGTGTTCGCCGCGTTCGCCCCGGCCGCGCGCGCCGCGGGGGCCGGTCTGCTCATCGCCTTGGTGCTCGCGGCCGTGGTCGCCTACTGCAACGCGACGTCGTCGGCGCGGCTGGCCGCGATTCACCCCGAATCCGGCGGAACCTACGTGTACGGCCGGGAACGGCTCGGTGAATTCTGGGGATTTCTGGCCGGCTGGGGATTCGTCACCGGGAAGACGGCCAGCTGTGCCGCGATGACGCTGACCGTCGTCGCCTACGCCGCCCCCGGGCTCGGGCAGCCGTGGCGGAGCGCGCTCGCCGTCGCGGTGGTCGCCGCGCTCACCGCCGTCAACTACTTCGGCGTGCACCGCTCGGCGCTGGCGACCCGGGTGATCGTGTCGTGCACCCTGCTCGTGCTGACCGCGGCGGGGGTGGCGATGGCCGCCGGGCCGTCCGCCGGCGGCCCGCTCGTCGCGTGGCCGGGTGGCGGGGGCGTGCTGGAGGCGGCCGGGCTGCTCTTCTTCGCCTTCGCCGGGTACGCGCGGCTCGCGACGCTCGGCGAGGAGGTCCGCGACCCGGCCCGGACCATCCCCCGCGCCATCCCGCTCGCCCTCGGCATCACCCTGGTGGTCTACGCCGCCCTGGCGGTGCTGCTGCTCGTCCGGCTCGGCCCGGCCGCCCTGGCCGCGAGCCCGGACCCGATCGCGGCGGCCGTCCCGGGGTGGCTCGCCCCGGTCGTCCGGGTGGGCGCGGCCCTCGCCGCCCTCGGCTCGCTGCTCGCGCTCATCCTCGGCGTCTCGCGCACGACGCTGGCGATGAGCCGCGACGGCCACCTCCCCCGGTTCCTCGCCGCCGTGCACCCGCGCTACCACGTGCCGCACCGGGCCGAACTCGCCGTCGGGCTCGTCGTCGCCGTGCTCGCCGCGTCGCTCGACCTGCGGGCCGCGATCGGCTTTTCGTCCTTCGCCGTCCTGACGTACTACGCCATCGCCAACGCCGCCGCGCTCACCCTGCGCGGGAAAGCGCTGCCGGTCGCCGTCCTCGGCCTGGCCGGGTGCGTGGTGCTGGCGTTCAGCCTGCCCCTGCCGTCGGTGCTGGCCGGTTTCGGCGCGCTGTTGCTGGGCAGTCTGGGCTACGGTGTTCGCCGGTTACGCCGGTGAGAAATCACCCAACTGCCCGAAACATCCGAAGAAAGTCGGTTGTCCCGGTCCTGCTCACCTGGTGTAGTCATGGGGCCGCTGACGGCAACGGTCTCCACTGTGGACACTGGAAGGACTGATCCCCTTGGCTCCCAAGCGCTGGTTCACCCTGCTCAGAAACGCCACCACCGCACTGGCCGCGGTCGCCGCGGCCGCGTCGTTCGCCACCCCGGCGATCGCCACCGCCGCCCAGCCGCCGTCCACGGACGTCGTCGGCGGCACCCGGGCGGCCCAGGGCGAGTTCCCGTTCATGGTCCGGCTTTCGATGGGCTGCGGCGGCGCGCTCTACACCAAGCAGATCGTGCTGACCGCAGCGCACTGCGTCAGCCGGACGGGTTCGAACACCTCGATCACCGCGACCGTCGGCGTCGTCGACCTGCAGAGCACCAGCGCGCAGAAGATCCGCTCCACCTACGTCTACCAGTCCCCCACCTACGGCAGCTCGACCGGCGGCGACTGGGCGCTGATCAAGCTGGCCAGCCCGGTGAGCGGGCTCTCGACCATGCCCATCGCGACGACCAGCGCGTACAACAACGGCACGTTCACCGTGGCCGGCTGGGGCGCGGCCCGCGAAGGCGGCGCGCAGCAGCGGTACCTGCTCAAGGCGACCGTCCCGTTCGTCGACGACGCCACCTGCGCCGCCCAGGGCGGCAGCTACCCCGACCTGATCCCGAGCGCGGAGATCTGCGCGGGCAACCTCGCCTCCGGCGGTGTCGACACCTGCCAGGGCGACTCGGGCGGCCCGATGTTCCGCCGGGACAACGCCGGCGCCTGGATCCAGGTCGGCATCGTCTCCTGGGGTGACGGCTGCGCCCGGGCGCACGCTCCCGGCGTCTACACCGAGGTGAGCACGTTCGCGTCGAAGATCGCCGCCGCGGCCGCCACGCTGTAACCGGTTCCGCACGAAGAGCGGGCCCTCCGCCGCGGCGGAGGGCCCGATCTTCGTTCAGCGGGTCTTGTCCAATCGGGACAGTGCTTCC
This sequence comes from Amycolatopsis sp. CA-128772, assembly GCF_002904295.1. Classification (GTDB taxonomy): domain Bacteria; phylum Actinomycetota; class Actinomycetes; order Mycobacteriales; family Pseudonocardiaceae; genus Amycolatopsis. The sequence continues at coordinate 26,178 of NZ_PPHG01000068.1, read as the reverse complement.
TCGTAGCCGGTGACGAGCTCGGCGACGACGTCGGCGACCGGGCGGACCCCGCTCATCCGGCCGACGATCTGCCCCACCGGCATCGACACCACGCTGGGGTCGTTCGCCGCGTGGATCCGGTTGTGGGCGTGGGAAACCAGCAGGTTCTGCAGCGGCATCGGCAACGGCTCGGGCGCGTCGGCCGCGGCCCACGCCTCGGTCCAGCGGGTCTTGAGCAGCCGGGCCGGCTTGCCGGTGTAGATCCGCGTCCGCACGGTGTCGGACGACGACGCCGCGACGAGCGCCTGCTGCATCGCCACCGATTCGCCCATCGTCTGCAGGTACTCCTCGGTGGCGAGCCACATCGAGCCCATCCAGACGCCGGACGCGCCGAGCGCGAGCGCCGCGGCGACCTGGCGCCCGGAGCCGATCCCGCCCGCGGCGAGCACCGGCACGTCGACGGCGTCGACGATCTCCGGCACCAGCACCATGGACGCGATCTCGCCGGTGTGGCCGCCGGCCTCGTACCCCTGCGCCACCACGAAGTCGACGCCGTTTTCGACGTGCCGGACCGCGTGCTCGGCCTTCCCGGCCAGCGCCGCCACGGGCACCCCGCGATCGTGGCACTGGCCGATCACGTCCGCCGGCGGCGAACCGAGCGCGTTGGCGATCAGCTTGATCGGGTGGTTGAGCGCGACCTCGACGTGCGAGCGGGCGACCGAGTGCAGCCAGCCGAGCACGCCCGCGCGCTCGTCGGTGTCCTCCGGCAGCGGTGGGACCGACAGCTCGTCCAGCACGCGGTCGACGAACGCGCGGTGCCCGTCCGGGATCATCTTCGCCAGGTCGACCTGGGTGCCCTCGGCGGGCACCTTCGCCGGCATGACGATGTCGACGCCGTACGGTTTCCCGCCGGTGTTCTCGTCCATCCAGGTGAGCACCCGGTCGAGCTCGGCGGCGTCGTTGAACCGCACGCAGCCGAGCACGCCGAGCCCGCCGGCGCGGCTCAGCGCCGCGGCGACGTGCTCCGACGGGGTGAACCCGATGATCGGCAGGTCGATGCCGAGCCGGTCGCACAGGGATGTCCGCACGGTGTCTTCCCTCCTCCCGGAAGCGGCACTTTCACGTGAAAGTGCCGCTTCCGGATCAGTAGCCAGCGGGCTCAGACGGGCTGGGCCGCGGCCGGTTCGTGCTCGGCGGCGTAGCGCTGGGCCCACGGGTAGTCCGGCTTGCCGCTGGGCGAGCGGCCGATCTCGCCGGCCAGCCACACCGTGCGCGGCACCTTGTACCCGGCGATCCGGCCGCGGACGTGCTCTTCGAGCGCGGCGAGGTCGCCCTCGGCGCCTTCGCGCAGCTGCACGACGGCGGCGACGCGCTGGCCGAGCCGCTCGTCCGGGACGCCGATGACCAGGGCGTCGAAGACGTCCGGGTGCGACTTGAGCGCGCCTTCGACCTCTTCCGGGTAGACCTTTTCCCCACCCGTGTTGACGCACTGCGAGCCGCGGCCGAGCAGGGTGACCGTGCCGTCGTCTTCGTAACGGGCGTAGTCGCCCGGGACGACGTACCGGACGCCGTCGACCTCGACGAAGATCTTCTTGCTCTTCTCGGGGTCGTTGTAGTAGCCGAGCGGGACGTGCCCGCGGCGGCCGATCAGCCCGGTCGCGCCGGGCTTCTTCTCGACGATGTTCCCGTCTTCGTCGAGCAGGACGGCGTCCTGGCCGAAGGTCACCCGCGGGCCGGCGCTGTGGTCGGCCCCCTTGGCCACCGCGCCGATCCCGGTGAAGCCGCTCTCCGACGCGCCGATCGCGTCGGTGACCAGCGCGTGGGGCGGCACGAGCTCGACGAACTGCTGCTTCACCGTCTGCGAGAACAGCGCGGCGTGGCTGGACACCGCGACGATCGACGAAGCGTCGTAGTCGCCCTCGTGGTAGGCCTCGATGAGCGGCCGGGCCATCGCGTCGCCGACGATCGTGAGGACCTGGACCTTGTGCTTCTGCACGGCCTTCCAGATCTCGTGGGCGTCGAAGTGGGGCACGAAGACCACCGGGCTGCCGGTGAACAGCGCACCGAAGGCGGCCCACTGCGCGGCGCCGTGGATCAGCGGCGCGGCGGGCAGCCGGCTCAGGCTCCCGGCCTTGCCCTGCTCGGCGAGCGTCCATTCGTCCGGGACGTACTCGCCGGTGACGAAGTTGATCCCGCCGCCGAGCGCGCGCCAGACGTCCTCCTGCCGCCAGAGCACGCCCTTCGGGTAGCCCGTGGTGCCGCCGGTGTAGAGGATGTAGTGGTCGTCGCCGCTGCGCTCCCCGAAGTCCCGCTCGGGGCTCTGCGCTTCGAGGGCGGCTTCGTAGTCGACGCCGCCGTAGCTCTCGTAGTCGCCGTCGCTACCGTCTTCGATCACGACAACGTGTTTCAGTTTCGGCGTCTCGGGCCGGACGGCGGCGACCTTGCCGGCGTAGCTGCGTTCGTGCACGAGGGCGACGAGCTCGGCGTCGTTGAAGAGGTAGACGAGCTCGCCGTGCACGTACCGGTAGTTGACGTTGACGGCGATGGCGCGCAGCTTGTACGCCGCGATCATCGCCTCCAGGGCCTCGATCGAGTTGCGGGAGTAGACCCCGATGTGGGAGCCCCGTCCCACGCCGCGCGCGGCGAGGTGGTGGGCGAGCCGGTTGGCCCGCGCATCCAGTTCGGCGAAGGTGACCTGCCGGTCGCCGCACACGACCGCGACGCGCTCCGGCACGGCGTCGACGGCGTGCTCCAGAAGATCCGCGATGTTGAGTGCCACGCCCTCAAAGTAGAACATGTTATCGTTCCGGGCAATGGCACTGCTCCTTCAGGAGGTCTTCCGTGGGTGAACCGCACGCGCTGGTGACACAGGAGGGCCAGACCCTCGTCGTCACGATGAACCGGCCCGAGGCGCGCAACGCGATCACCGGCGAGATGATGTCGATCATGGTCGACGCCTGGGACCGCGTCGACGCGGACGATTCGATCCGCAGCTGCGTCCTGACCGGCGCGGGCGGCGCGTTCTGCGCGGGTGCGGACCTGAAGTCGATGTCCCGCAATTCGCCGTCGGAGTCGTTCGCGTCGGGCAAGTTCGACCCTTCGCGGATCCCCGGCCTCCTGAAGGGCCGCCGGTTGACGAAGCCGCTGATCGCGGCGGTCGAGGGCCCGGCGATCGCGGGCGGGACGGAGATCCTCCAGGGCACGGACATCCGGGTGGCGGGCTCTTCGGCACGCTTCGGCGTGTCGGAGGCGCGGTGGGGCCTGTTCCCGATGGGCGGCTCGGCGGTCCGGCTGCCACGCCAGATCCCGTACACGGTGGCGGCGGACATCCTGCTGACCGGACGCCATTTGTCCGCTTCGGAGGCGTTGGCGATCGGCCTGATCGGGCACGTGGTCCCGGACGGTTCGGCGCTGGCGAAGGCTCTGGAACTGGCTTCGCTCGTCAACGCGAACGGGCCGCTGGCCGTGCGGGCCATCCTGCGGACGATCCGGGACACCGAGGGGCTGCACGAGGAAGAGGCGTTCAAGCTGGACTCGCAGTACGGCATCGAGGTGTTCGCTTCGGAGGACGCCAAGGAAGGGCCGCGGGCGTTCTCGGAGAAGCGGAAGCCGGACTTCGAAGGTCGTTGAGTTCGCCGTTTTCGCGACCGCCGAACGGCGTCATGGAGCCAAGTGCGCCCCACCGACGGGCAACACACGTCACGGATGCCCTTCACAGAGCACCGAGGCGGCCGGTCCCGACACACCGTCGACATCATCACTCATTTGCTTGTCACCCATTGACGCTCCTTCCGCTGACGGATGTCGATCCCGACCCCGTCCCCGAGGATCGGTTCGCACCAAAGGGACAACGAGTGAAAGCCGCTCAAGCCCACGATGATGACTACAGTTGCCCTCCGAGCGCGAGGCACCCACGCTTCCCCCCACCCCGCTCCGCCGGCTCGGTCCGCGTCGCGCTGGTACGACTTACTAGAACGCGTTCCATGAAACAACTACGGCTCCTGTGGTGAACTTGCCCGCAGAACAAGAACATGTTTCACTCAAGGACGTGACCGAGACACCGCTTGCGGCACCGCTGAACGTCGGCTTCGACTACACCCGCTCGACCGGGCCCGTCCTCGGCCGGTTCGTCACCGCGCTGCGTGACCACCGCATCGAAGGCATCCGGGGCAGCGACGGGCGCGTGCACGTCCCGCCCGTCGAGTACGACCCCGTCACCGCCGAACAGCTCGGCGAGTTCGTGCCGGTCGCCGAAGAGGGCACCGTTGTCTCCTGGTCGTGGTGCCCGGAGCCGCTGGACGGGCAGCCGCTGAGCCGGCCGTTCGCGTGGGCGCTCGTCAAGCTCGACGGGGCCGACACCCCGATGCTGCACGCCGTGGACGCCGGCTCGCCGTCGAACATCCACAGTGGACAGCGGGTGCGGGTCCGCTGGGCCGAGGAGACCGTCGGGCACATCCGCGACATCGCCTACTTCCTGCCGGTGGACGCCGAGGACACCACGCCCACCGAGCCCGCTCCCCCGGTCGCCGAGCGCGAAGAAGGCGCGCCGATCAGCGTCGTCATCACGCCGGTGCACCTCAAGTACCTGCACTCCGCCTCCCCCGAAGAGAGCACCTACCTGCGCGGGCTCGCCGAAGGCAAGATGGTCGGCCAGCGCTGCCCGGCCTGCGAGAAGGTCTACATCCCGCCGCGCGGCGCGTGCCCGACCGACGGCGTGCCGACCACCGACGAGGTCGAACTGCCCGACACCGGCATCGTCACGACGTTCTGCATCGTCAACGTCCCGTTCTTGGGCCAGCGGCTCAAGCCGCCGTACGTCGCCGCGTACATCCTGCTCGACGGCGCCGACATCGCCTTCCTGCACCTCGTCCTCGGCTGCGCCGCCGAAGACGTCAAGATGGGCATGCGGGTGCGCGCCGCGTGGAAGCCGCGCGACGAGTGGTGGACGTCGCTGGAGAACATCAGCCACTTCGAGCCGACCGGTGAGCCGGACGCGGCTTACGAAACCTTCGCCCACCACCTGTGAGGTCCTGATGCCAGACGTCGCCATCGCGGGCTTCGCGAAGGCCCCCAACGTCCGCGAGACCGAGGGCACCACCAACGGCGTGGAAATGCTCGTCCCCATCTTCGCCGAGGTCTTCGCGCAGACCGGGCTGTCCAAACAGGACATCGGCTTCTGGTGCTCCGGCTCGTCGGACTACCTGGCCGGGCGGGCGTTCTCGTTCATCGCCGCGGTCGACGCGATCGGTGCGTTCCCGCCGATCCACGAGTCGCACGTCGAGATGGACGCCGCCTGGGCGCTCTACGAAGCCTGGCTGAAGATCAGGATGGGCGAGGTCGAGACCGCGCTCGTCTACGGCTTCGGCAAGTCCAGCGCCGGGCAGCTGCGCCGGGTGCTCGCCCTGCAGCTAGACCCGTACGTCGTCACCCCGCTGTGGCCGGACTCGGTGTCGATCGCCGGGATCCAGGCCCGGCTCGGCCTGGAGGCCGGGCTCTGGTCCGAAAAGGACCTCGCCGAGGTGGCCGCCCGCGGCTCGGGCCGGGACGTCGCCGAGCTGCTCGACGCGCCGTACTTCGCGGATCCCCTGCGCCGGCACGACATCGCGCCGATCACGGACGGCGCCGCCGTCATCGTGCTGTCCACTGTGGAACGCGCCCGCGACATCGTCGAGCGGCCCGCGGTGATCACCGGGATCGAGCACCGCGTCGACTCCCCCGTGCTCGGCGCCCGCAACCTGACGCGGTCGCCGTCCACGGAGGCGGCCGCGAAGGCCCTCGACCTCGACGGCGCCGACCTCGCCGAGCTGCACGCGCCGTTCACGCACCAGGAGCTGATCCTGCGGTCCGCGCTCGGGCTCGGCGACGGCGTGAAGATCAACCCGTCCGGGGGCGCGCTCGCCGCGAACCCGATGTTCTCCGCCGGTCTCGCCCGCATCGGCGAGGCGGCGGCCCGGATCCACAGCGGCGAATCCCGCAAGGCCGTGGCGCACGCGACGAGCGGCCCGGCCCTGCAACAGAACCTGGTGACCGTGCTGGAGGCCCGATGACCAAGCAGCTCACCGCCGTGCTCGGCACCGGCCAGACGCACCACCGCGCCAAGCGCCAGGACGTCTCGATGCCGGGACTGCTGCGCGAGGCGATCGACCGCGCCATGATCGACGCCCAGGTGGGGTGGGCCGACATCGACGCCGTCGTGCTCGGCAAGGCCCCGGACCTGTTCGAGGGCGTGATGATGCCCGAGCTGTTCCTCGCCGACTCCCTCGGCGCGACCGGCAAACCCCTGCTGCGCGTGCACACCGCCGGGTCGGTCGGCGGCTCGACGGCGCTGGTGGCGGCGTCGCTCATCCAGGCCGGCGTGCACCGGCGCGTGCTGACCGTGGCCTACGAAAAGCAGTCGGAATCGAACGCGATGTGGGGCCTGTCGATCCTGCCGCCGTTCCAGATGCCGGTCGGGGCCGGCGCAGGCGGCTACTTCGCGCCGCACGTGCGGTCCTACATCCGCCGTTCGGGTGCGCCCGAGCACGTCGGCGCGATCGTCGCGGCGAAGGACCGGCGCAACGGCGCCCTCAATCCGTACGCGCACCTGCGGCAGCCGGACATCACCGTGGAGTCGGTGCGGGCGTCGCAGATGCTGTGGGACCCGATCCGCTACGACGAGACGTGCCCGTCCTCGGACGGCGCGTGCGCGATGGTGCTCGGCGACGAGGCCGCCGGGGACGCCGTCGAAGGCGGTGCGGCCTGGGTCCACGCGACGGCGATGCGCACCGAGCCGACCACGTTCGCCGGCCGCGACCAGGTCAACCCGCGGGCCGGGCGCGAGGCCGCGGCCGCGCTGTGGGCGGAGGCGGGCATCACCGATCCGATGTCCGAAGTGGACGTCGCCGAGATCTACGTGCCGTTCTCGTGGTTCGAGCCGATGTGGCTGGAGAACCTGGGGTTCGCGCCCGAAGGCGAGGGCTGGAAGGTCACCGAGGCGGGCGAGACGGCGATCGGCGGCCGGCTGCCGTGCAACCCCTCCGGCGGGGTGCTCTCGTCCAATCCGATCGGCGCGTCCGGCATGCTCCGGTTCTCCGAAGCGGCGAAGCAGGTCATGGGCCGGGCCGGCGACTACCAGGTGGACGGCGCGCGCCGCGCGCTCGGCCACGCCTACGGCGGCGGGTCGCAGTACTTCTCGATGTGGCTGGTGGGCTCGGAGAAGCCCGCCTGAGCGGCACTTTCCCGTGAAAGTGCCGCTTTGCGGCGTAAACCGTAGCTTTCACGTGAAAGTGCCGGGTCAGCGGCGGGAGCGGCGCAGGCGGAGGGCGAGCAGGGTGCCGAGCACGCCGGTGACCACGCCGACCGTGGCCGGCACCGCCATCGGCGGGTCCACCACGACCACCGGCTTGAGCACCACCGGCGCCGGCGGCTGGACCGGCTTCGGGGGCGCGTCGGAGCCGGTCGCGGTCCACGCCGTGACGAACACGAGCAGCCGCGCGACGAGTGAGATGAAGAAGATCAGGCCGATGATCGACCCGAACGCGATCCCGGTCGGCGAGTCGCTGATGAGCCGCAGGTAGAACCCGCCGGCCAGCTTCAGCGCCTCGAACCCGATGGCGAGGGCGACCGCGCCGCGGACCGCGCTGCGCACGCCGACCTTCTGCCGCGGCAGCCGGGTCAGCACCCACAGGAACACCAGCCAGTCGGCGGCCAGCGACAGCGGCACCGAGGACGCGGACACGAGCTGGTGCCCCCAGCTCGTGTCGTCGAGGCCGGCGAGCCGGAGCAGGTAGCTGCCGAGCGCGGTGCCGGAGATGGTGAGCGTGAACGACACCAGCAGCGCCGCGCTCAGGCCGAGCAGCGCGAGCAGGTCGACGAGGACCAGCCGCAGCAGCGACTGGTCCGACCGGTTCTGCCCCCACAGCGCCGTCAGCGAGTCCCGCAGCGCGTTCATCCAGTTCCAGCCGGAGTAGAGGCCGATGGCCAGGCCGACCACGCCGACGCTGGTCCGCTGCTTCACGAAGCCGGTCAGCAGGTCGGTGGCCTTGCCGCCGAGCCCGCCGGGCAACGTCTTGACGATGGCGGCGACCAGCGTGTCGAGCAGGTGCGGCTGGGTGGCCAGCACGAACCCGCCGACCGACGAGGCGACCATCAGCAGCGGCACCAGCGACAGCAGGCTGAAGTAGGTGATCGAGGCGACGTAGTGGTAGCCGCCCGAGTCGATGTAGCGGTTGGTCGCGCGGGCGATGTGGTCCAGCCACCGGTACCGGGCACGTGCCCGGGCCCAGGGACTCGGCGCCTTGGGGGAACTCTTCACGGAGTCTGTCTACCCAGCCGCGGCCGTCTTCGCTCAGGCAACACGCGGATCAGCCCAGAACGACCAATCCGGACCCGTCGTCGGCGGGCAGCGCGGCGTCCGTCGTGGCGAAGACGGTGCTGCCCAGGAAGTCGAGTTCGCAGCCGAGGGTGGCGAGGAACGCGGTGTCGGCGGCGTCGCGGCCGGTGGCGATCCGGAGCATGGTCTGCCGCGGCGCGAGGCGGGTGGCGTCGAAGACGTACCAGTGGCCGTCGACGGCGGCCTCGAAGACGGCGTGGAAGTCCATCGGCGCGAGCCCCGGCGCGTAGACGCCGGTGTAGCGGGCGGGGATGTCGAGGAACCGGCACAGGGCGATGCAGACGTGCGCGAAGTCGCGGCAGACGCCTTCGCCCACGACCAGCGTGTCGACGGCGTCGTCGGTGGGCCGGCTGGCACCGGCCACATAGGACAGCCGGTCGTGGACGTGCCGCACGATGGCGGGGACCTGCTTTTCCGCGCCCTTGAGCTTGAGCAGCCCGGGCGGGACGAGCCCGGCGAGCCGGTCCGACGGGCAGTACCGGCTCGGCCGCGTGAACACGGCGACGTCGGCGAGGGTGACCGGCTCGGGTTCGGGTTCGGTCAGCGCGCGTTCGGCGTGGTAGGTGACGCGGTGTTCGCCGGCGGGCAGGTCGAAGACCTCGGCCCGGGTGCCGTGCTCGAATTCGACGGGCCGGCTGTCGCCGTGCCAGGACACGCGGAGCTCTTCGGTGTCGGCGTGCGCCGCGGCGACCGAGATCGCCGCGGGCCCGGGTTCGGTGACGCGGACGGCGAACTCGACGTCCACGGTCGATCGCGGCGCCATCGTCCCATGATGCCATCCCCAGGCAGAATCGCCGGATGACCGACGTCGTGGTGTTCCATTCCGTGCTCGGACTGCGGCCCGTCGAACTCGGCTTCGCCGAACGGCTGCGGGCGGCGGGGCACCACGTCACCACCCCGGACCTCTACGACGGCCGGACGGCCTCGACCCTCGAAGCGGGTTTCGCGCTGAAGGACGCCGTCGGCTGGGACACCATCGCGCGACGAGCCCGCGACGCGGTGCGCGACCTGCCCGCGGAGACGGTGTTCGTGGGCGTGTCGATGGGCGCCGGGGTTGTCGAGACCGTGCTGCCGCACCGGCCCGGCACCGCCGGCGTCCTGCTGCTCCACGCGGTGGGCGCGCTGCCGGCCGGGGTCCGCGCGGGCCTGCCGGTGCAGGTGCACGTCGCCGACCCCGACCCCCTCGCTCCGCCGGCGCAGATCGCGGCCTGGCGTGAGGCCGCGGCGCGGCTGGGCGCCGATGCCCGGGTGTACACCTACCCGGGCCTCGGCCACTTCTACACCGACGCCGGAGGCCCCGAATACGATCCGGCCGCGGCCGAGCTCACTCGGGAACGCGTCGAGGAGTTCCTCAGCCGTAGTTGACCGGGTAGTGCTTGATGCCGTTGATCCAGCTCGACCGCAGCCGCACGGGCGGTGCGGCCTCGGCGATGTCCGGCATCACGTCGGCGATGGCGTTGAAGATCAGGTCGATCTCCAGCCGGGCCAGGTTCGCGCCGATGCAGTAGTGCGAACCCGTGCCGCCGAAGCCGACGTGCGGGTTGTCCTCGCGGAGGATGTCGAACTTCTCCGGGTCCTCGAAGACTTCGTGGTCGAAGTTGGCCGAGCTGTAGAACATGCCGACGCGGTCGCCCTTGCGGATCTGCGCGCCGCCGAGTTCGGTGTCGCGGGTGGCCGTGCGCTGGAAGGCGACGATCGGGGTGGCCCAGCGGACGATCTCGTCGGGGGCGGTCTTCGGCCGCTGTTCCTTGAACAGCGCCCATTCGTCCGGGTGGTCCAGGAACGCCTTCATGCCGTGGGTGATGGCGTTGCGCGTCGTCTCGTTGCCGGCGACGGCGAGCAGGATGACGAAGAACCCGAACTCGTCGGAGCCCAGTGACTCCCCGTCGACGTCGGCCTGGATGAGCTTGGTGGCGATGTCGTCCATCGGGCACTTGCGCCGGTCCTCGGCCATGTTCCAGGCGTACCCGACGAGCTGCGCAGACGCCTCCAGGGGCGCGACCTCGTACTCGGGGTCGTCGTAGGCGACCATCTGGTTGGACCAGTCGAAGATCTTGCGCCGGTCCTCCTGCGGGATGCCGATCAGCTCGGCGATCGCCTGCAGCGGCAGCTCACAGGCGACGTCGGTGACGAAGTCGCCCGACCCCTTCTTCCGCGCCTCGTGCACGATCCGCTCGGCGCGGTCGCGCAGCGTGTCCTCCAGCTTCGAGATGGACCGCGGGGTGAAGCCCTTCGACACGATCCGCCGCAGTTTCGTGTGCTGCGGGGCGTCCTGGTTGAGCAGCACCAGGCGGTTCGCTTCGAGGTTGTCCTCGGTCATGTTCTCGTCGAAGCGGATGATGGCGGTCTTTTCCCGCGACGAGTACAGCGTGCTGTCGCGGGAGACCTCCTTGACGTCCGCGTGCCGCGAGACGACCCAGTAGCCGTCGTCGCGGTAGCCCGCGGTGTTGTGCTTCTGGGGGTTCCACCACACCGGGGCAGTCCGCCGGAGTTCCGCGAACTCGGCGACGGGGAGCCGTTCGGCCAGGAGATCGGGATCGGTGAAGTCGAACCCGGCGGGGATGAGCGGAGCGGCCACGTTGCCTCCCACGGTTCGCACTTGGAACACGTTCTAGGTTGGATTGAAGCATACGGTGTTAACCATGGGAAGAGCGTGAGTGAAACCTGTTTACTGAACCGATGACGCCAGGTGAGCGCCCGCTCACCTGACAAAGATCAAGAACCCGCCACGCCTGGGCGGACTTGCGATAAACAATAACTTGTTCTAGTTTTTGGCCCAGTGAACAGTGTTTCCCGACGAAGGGGACGACATGGGCGTGCCGGTCATCGTCGAAGCCGTGCGAACCCCGATCGGTAAGCGGGGCGGGCTGCTGGCCGGCCTGCACGCGGCCGAGCTGCTGGGCGCCGCGCAGCTGGCCCTGCTGGACCGGGCCGGGATCGACCCCGGGCTGGTCGAGCAGCTCATCGGCGGCTGCGTCACGCAGGCCGGTGAGCAGTCGAACAACGTCACGCGCACGGCGTGGCTGCACGCGGGCCTGCCGGAGACGGCGGGCGCCACGACGATCGACGCCCAGTGCGGCTCGGCGCAGCAGGCCACCCACCTGATCGCCGGCCTGATCGCGGCCGGCGCCATCGAGACCGGCGTCGCCTGCGGGGTCGAGGCGATGAGCCGGGTCCCGCTGGGCACGAACCGCGCCGGCGCGTCACCGCGGCCCTCGTCGTGGTCGATCGACTTGCCCGACCAGTACGGCGCGGCCGAGCGCATCGCGGTCCGGCGCGGGCTGACGCGCGACGACGTCGACGCGTTCGGCGCGGCCTCCCAGCACAAGGCGGCGGCCGCCTGGGCGGCCGGCCACTTCGACCGCGAGGTGGTGCCGGTGAAGGCGCCGGTCCTCTCCCCGGACGGGGCGCCGACCGGGGAAACCCGCTTGGTCTCCCGCGACCAGGGCCTGCGCGAGACGACGGTGGAAGGTCTCGCCCGCCTCAAGCCGGTGGTCGAGGACGGCGTCCACACGGCGGGCACGTCGTCCCAGATCTCCGACGGCGCGGCGGCGATCCTCCTGCTGGACGCGGACCGGGCGGCGGCGCTGGGCCTGCGTCCGCGGGCCCGGATCCTGGCGCAGGCGCTGGTCGGCGCCGAGCCGTACTACCACCTCGACGGCCCGATCCGCGCGACCGAGCGCGTGCTGGCGCGGACCGGGATGACGGTGGCCGACGTGGACCTGTTCGAGGTGAACGAGGCGTTCGCGTCGGTGGCGTTGTCCTGGCAGCAGGTGCTGGCGCCGGATCCGGCGCGGGTCAACGTCAACGGCGGCGCGATCGCGCTCGGCCACCCGGTGGGCAGCACCGGAGCCCGGCTGCTGACGACGGCGTTGCACGAGCTGGAGCGCCGGGACGCGTCGACGGCCCTGGTGACGATGTGCGCGGGCGGCGCGCTCGCCACCGCGACGATCATCGAGCGGCGCTAACCCGGTAGGTGGGCGTCGACCTCGATTTCGATCTTCATGCGCGGGTCCGCCAGGCCGCATTCCAGCATCGTCGCGGCCGGGCGGACCTCCGCGAACGCCTTGCGCAGCACCGGCCAGCACGGCTCGAAGTCCGCGCGCGAGGGCAGCAGGTAGCGCACGCGGACCACGTCCGCGAACGTGCAGCCCGCTTCCGCCAGCGCCGCGTCGATGTTGCGCAGGCACTGGGCGGCCTGCTCGACGACGTCGTCGGAGATGGTCATCGCCGCGTAGTCGAAGCCGGTCGTGCCCGAGACGTACACGCGATCGCCGTGCACCACGGCGCGGGCGTAACCGATCCGTTCCTCGAACGCGGACCCGCTGAGGATCGCTCGCCGTTCCGTCATACCGCGCACATTAGCTTGCGGCCCTTGTGCTTCACTTCGGTGCATGATCTCGGAGAGCCGCTGCCCGGTGGAGGACGGTGAGCTCCTCGTCCGCCGCGGCGGCGAGGGCCCGGCGCTGCTGCTGATCGCCGGCGGCACCGGATCGGGCGACTCCTACCGCGCGCTGGCCAAACAGCTGTCCGCGGACCACACCGTGATCACCTACGACCGCCGCGGCCACTTCGGCAGCACGGACACGACGACGGGCCCGGTCCCGGTTTCGCTGCAGGCGGACGACGCACTGGCGGTCCTGGACCACGCGGCGGACGGCCCGGCCCGGGTGTTCGGCTCGAGCGCGGGCGCGCTGATCGGCCTCGACCTGGTGGCCCGCCACCCGGACCGCGTGACGACGCTGGTCGCCCACGAACCCCCGGCGGTCCACCTGATGCCGGACGCGGGCGGCTGGCTCGAAGCGGCGGCGGAACAGGTCCGCCTGGCCCGCTCGGGCGAGCTGATGACGGCGGTGACGCGGTTCGCGGACGCGATCGCGGGCGCGGCGCTGCCGAACCTGCCGAACCTCCGCCTGCCGCACGAAGCGGACTGGATCCGCCTGTTCGACCGCGAGCTGACGGAATTCTTCGACTACCTGCCGGACCTGCGGGCCCTGCGGAAGGCGAGCACGGAGATCTTCCCCGTGGCGGGCGAAGGCAGCCGCGGGCGTTATCACTACCAGCCGGCGAAGATCCTGGCCCTGGAGCTGGGATTGCCGTTCACCGAGCTGCCGGGGGCCCATCTGGCGCCGCAGCGGAACCCGGCGAAGTTCGCTGCGGCGCTGCGGGAACTGCTGAGCCCGGAGCTCTGAGGCGTCAGACGACCCGGATGCCGTCCTTCCAGACCTCCCGGATGTTCGACGCCAGCGCCGGGAAGTCGTACGGGTTCCCGTTCACCACCACGACGTCCGCCCGCAGTCCCGGCTCCAGCCGGCCCAGTTCGCCGTCCAGGCCCATCAGCCGCGCCGCCGAGGACGTCGTTGCCTCCAGGACGTCTCCCGGGGTCATCCCGCACGCCGCCATCAGCGCCAGTTCCTCGAGGTTCGTGCCGTGCGGGCCCACGCCGCTGTCCGTGCCCATCGCGATGCGCACCCCCGCCGCGTACGCCCGGCGGACCGAGTCGCGGTGCGCCTCCACCACTTCGCGGGCCTTCGCCACCACCGCCGCCGGGAGGTCGACGCCCGCGTCCGCCGCGCGGACCACGTTGACCGGGGCGATCAGCGTCGGGACCAGCCAGGTTCCGTGGCCCAGCATCAGCTCGATCGCCTCGTCGTCGAGGTGGATCCCGTGCTCGATCGAGCGGACGCCGGCGCGGACCGCGTTCTTGATGCCCGCCGCGCCCTGGGCGTGCGCCATCACCGGGCGGCCCTGCATCGCCGCCTCGGTGACCAGGACGTCGAGCTCCTCCGGCGTGAACTGGGCGTGGCGCGGGTCGTCCCGCGGGGAGAGCACGCCGCCGGTCGTGCACACCTTGAGGACGTCGGCGCCCGCGCGCAGCAGCGTGCGGGCCACCCGCCGCACCTCGTCGGGGCCGTCGGCCGTCGCGTCCGGCCGGCCCGGGTGCGGCAGCAGCAGCGGCACGCAGAGCCCGGACGGGTGCCACGAATCGCCGTGACCGCCGGTCGGGCTGATCAGCCCGACCGAGATCTGCAGCCGCGGCCCCGGGATCAGCCCGTCGTCCACCGCCTGCTTGATGCCGAGGTCGGCGCCCGCGGCGTCGCGGACCGTCGTGATGCCCAGCCCCAGCGTCGCCCACAGGTTCCGCGCGGCTTCGTAGAACTGGTAGGAAAACGGCTTCTGCACCCGGGCCAGCAGCCCGATGTCCGACACCGTCACGTGCACGTGGCAGTCGAACAGCCCGGGCAGCAGGACCGTGCCGGTGCAGTCGACGCCCTCGTCGCCGTCCAGGTCCGTTCCGACGTCGACGATCCGGCCGTGCTCGACGACCACGTCGGCCGGGGCGGGGTCCGCGCCGGTCCCGTCGAACACCGAGCCGCCGGTGAACACCGTGCGCGTCACGCCGCCTCCACGAGAGCAGGTTGTCGCGGCGCCACCGCCGCAGCGAGTGCGAGCACGACGACCGTGCCCACGAGCCCCCGCAGGTTGGCCGGCGGATCCGGCCGGAAGATGCCGGGCACGAGGGCAAGGGTACTCGCGAGCACAACCGTGCCGTGGTTGATCCGGAACCGCTCCCGGACGTGGTCATCCGGTCCACTGTGGACCATCAGCTTCTCCGGGTGCGCCGGCGCGACCACGCGTTGCGGAGCACCGGCCTCACCCGGCCAGGAGCGCGAGGCGGCGGACGGCGAGTTCGGCCAGCAGCGCGGCGCCGTCGCCGAGCACGCTGTCGTCGAAGCGGGCCCGCGGCGAGTGGTTGTCCGGGGCGGTCGCCGGGTCGGCCGGGCACGCCCCGAGGAAGAGGTACGCACCCGGAACCCGTTCCAGGACCCGGGAAAAGTCCTCCGAACCGGTGATCGGATCGGCCATTTCGGTGAAGCGTTCCTCGCCGAAGACGTCGCGGATCGTGTCGGCGACGAAGGCGTACGCCCCGGCGTCGTTGACCGTCGCGGGGTACTCGGGTTCGTAGCTGACTTCGACGTCGAGCCCGTGCGCCTGGGCGATGCCGCGGCAGACCTGCACCGCGCGCTCCCCCACCCGCGCGGCGACCTCCGGGGAGAACGACCGCAGCGTCGCCTCGAACACCGCGTCGTCCGGGATGATGTTGCGCCGCGTGCCGGCGTGGAACGAGCCGACGGTGATCACGACCGGGTCGAAGACGTCGAAGGTGCGCGTGACCATCGTCTGCAGCGCGGTCACCATCTCGCAGGCCGCCGGGATCGGGTCGCGGGCGTCGTGCGGTGACGAGCCGTGGCCGCCATCGCCGACGACGCGGACTGCGAGGGCGCCCGACGCCGCCATCAGCGTGCCCGGGCGGGCGACGAAGTGACCCTTCGCGTAGCTGGCGGCGGAGACGTGCAGGCCGTAGGCGGCGTCGACGGGCCGGCCGGACGCCGTCAGGACGCCTTCCTCGATCATGTGGCCGGCGCCGTCCCAGCCTTCTTCGCCGGGCTGGAACATGAACACGACGTCGCCGGGGAGGTCCTGCCTGCGCGCGGCGAGCAGGCGGGCCGCGCCGACCAGGCCCGCGGTGTGCAGGTCGTGGCCGCAGGCGTGCATGGCGCCGTCGATGGTGGAGGTGAACTCCTCGCCGCTGGCCTCGGTGACCGGGAGCGCGTCCATGTCGCCGCGCAGGAGGACGGTGCCGCCGGGTTTGCCACCGCGCAAGACGGCGGTGATCGACGACAGGTTCTTGCCGAGCGTCACCTCCAGGCCCAGGCCGTCGAGGGCCGCGAGGACCCGTTCCTGGGTGCGCGGCAGGTGCAGCCCGATTTCGGGGATGCGGTGCAGGTCGCGGCGGAGGGTGACCAGGTCGGCGAGCAGGGCGGCGGCATCGGAACGCAGGGTCATCCGCCGATCATGCGAGAGTCGAGCACAATGACCGGGGAAAATCGCGAGAACCACCGATGCGGGGTCCGATGAGCGAAGAATCCGCCATGTTGGCCGAGCAGGACCTCAAGTTGGTCGACGCACTCCAGGCGGCGCCGCGGGCGTCGTGGTCGACCCTCGGCCACGCGCTGGGCCTGGGCGCGGTGACGGCGGCCCGGCGCTGGGACGCGCTGGTCGAGCGCGGCGACGCCTGGCTCACCGCCTACGCCGGCGGGGAACTGACTACGCAGCTGGCGTTGGCCTTCGTCTCGATCGACTGCGCGCCAGGAGCGGTCCTCGACGTCGCTTTCGCGCTGGCGGCAGACGTCCACGTGGCGACGGTCGAGCACGTGGCGGGCCCGGGCGACCTGCTCGTCCACGTCGTGGCGCCGTCCCTGCGGGAGCTGGGCGCGCACGTGGCGGGCCGGCTGGCGGCGGTCCCGGGCGTGACGCGGATGAGGACGGTGCTGTCCCCGCGGATGTTCACCGAGGGCAGCCGCTGGCGGGTTCGGGCGATTTCACCGGGGCAACGCGAGGCGCTGTCCGCGAAGCCGGTCCGCCACCGCGTCCCGGTGCGGTTCGACGCGGCGGACCGGGCGCTGATCCTGGCGTTGGGTGCGGACGCCCGCGCGTCGGCGGCGGCCCTGGCGGGCGACCTCGGCATCGGCGCGACAACGGTCCGGCGCCGCCTGGACGCGTTGCTGGGCCGGGGCGCGATCCGCGTCCGCTGCGAGATCGCGCGGTCGGTGTCGCCGGCGCCGGTCACGGTGACGTTGTGGCTGCGGGTCCCGCCGGACAAGCTCGAGACGACGGCCCGCTCGCTGGCGATGGTCCCGGAGGTCCGCATGTGCGCGGCGCTGTCGGGGGCGGCGAACCTGATGCTGGTGGTCTGGCTCCCGGCCCAGCACGACGTCCTGGCGCTGGAGGCGGGCCTGGCGGCGAAGCTGCCGTGGCTGGAGGTCGTCGACCGGGCGGTGACGCTGCGGAGCGTCAAGCTGATGGGCCGGCTCCTCGACGCGGCGGGCCGCGGGTGCGGACGCGTGCCGCTGGACTTCTGGGCCGCGGTCCCCGCGCCGGAGCACGGGGACCGCAGCGTTGACCGGCCCGGGGGATGAGGGGGGTGAGGTGGAGGGAAGCATCCCCCGGGACCGGGGTTCGGTGGGTGCCGCGGAAGCGGACTTTTCGGGGAGGGGCCGGCCGGGTGACCAAGGGGCGGTTACCGGCCGGGGCCTTGGGAGCGGGACTCGCGTGATTGGGGGCGGGACTCGCGTGATGCGCGGCGGGTCCGGCGTGATCGGGGACGGGACTCGCGTGATTGGAGGCGGATCTCGTGTGATGGGCGGGCATCTTGTGGGG
>NZ_PPHG01000068.1:0-8509 GCF_002904295.1 Amycolatopsis sp. CA-128772 | reverse complement strand
GGAAGCGTCCACCGGGCCGGAACTCGCGGGCGGGAGCGACTCCCGCCGTTTCCTCCTTCGCTGACCCGGCTCGGCCGGATCGTCGGGTGAAGAATCCCGGCCCGGCGGACTGGGGGGTGAGGTGGAGGGAAGCGTCCACCGGACCGGGGCTCGGGGCGCGGGAGGGATCCCGCTTCTTCTCGGGGTGAAGCAACCGGCCCGGCGGACAGGGGGGTGAGGTGGAGGGAAGCGTCCACCGGACCGGGGCTCGTGGGGCGGGTCAGTACACGCCGGGGGTGGTCGCGACCGCCTGCCTGACCTCGGGGCGGCTCGCCGGGTTCGCCTTGCAGCCGTTGGGTTCCACCGCGAACCACGTGCCGCCCGTGCCGTGGCCGCCGGCCTCTCCGGGCGCCGCGTCCTGGCTGTAGGTGTACACCGGCCAGCCGCCGACCGTCACCTGGCTCGTGCCGTCCGGCCGGCGGATGCGGCCGGCCAGGCCGGGGTCGATGCCGCCGGCGACGGTGATCCGGCCGTCCGCGGGCAGCGGTGGCCACTTGCGCGCGCAGGCTCCGTCGCAGGTGGACTTGCCGGAACCCTTGGTGTCCTTCGTGTACAGGTAGAGCGTGCGGCCGGCCGAGTCCGTCAGGACCGGGCCGAGGCCGGCGACGCCGGTGGTGCCGAGGGTGGCCGGGCCGCTGCCCGCCTGCTGCCCCGCCGGCGTGACCGCCGTCCAGTCCGCGCTGACGTTGCGGCCGAGCGCCACGCCCGGCCCGGTGTCCTTGGCGTACCGGTAGACCGGCCGGCCGGCGACCGTCACCTGCTTGCTGCCGTCCGGCCGGGTCACCTGACCGATCAGGCGGGCGTCCACGCCGGCGGCGAGCGCCGGGACGTCGGACACCAGCGGTGGCCACGTCATCGCGCACGGGCCGGCGCAGGTGGCCTTCGACGGTTCGGCCGCGTCCTTCGCGTAGCGGTAGAGCGTGTGTCCTTCGCCGTCGGCCAGCACCTCGCCCAGACCTTCCACTGTGGACGTGATCAGCTGGGCCTGGCCGGCCGCCGAACCGGCCGGGACCGCGCTCGCCGGTTGCTGCTGCTGCGCGCCGAGCGTCAGCTGCTGGACGGCACCGGAAGGGGCGTACGGGTTGGTTCCGCAGGCCGCGACCAGCGCGAGTCCGGCGAAGGCGAGCGGCAGAGCGGCAACCGGGCGAGCACGGTACATCGGAGGTTCTCCTTCCTGACTGGCCGGAGGGACGGGACGGCGACGCTTATTCGGCGCAGGTCTTGCCGGACTTGATGCAGTTGACCAGGCGGCCCATGATCTGCTTGCTCATCACGTTCGCGAAGTCGTCGTGGTCGGACCGCGGGTTGTGCTTCTCCTGGGCGAACGCGTCCACTTTGTACTCGCCGTTCTGCTGGACGTCCTGCGGGACGTTGTACACCAGCGTGACTTCGAGCTGCGGCACGTTCTTGAACCCCTGCGGGCACTTGCCCTGCTGGTCGGCGAACACGATGTGGCTGCGGTGGTCCTTGCTGTCGGTGTTCTTGCCGTCCCAGCAGTTCGGGAAGGCGTGGATCCGCTCCACCTTGCTGCCCGCCGGGCAGATCGGGTAGAGGTCGGTCAGCCGGTCCTCGAACCCGGTGCAGGTCCAGCTCGGCCGGGCGTTCTTCGGGCCGTTGGTGCTCTGCTTGGCGTCACCGTAAAGGATCCTCAGGCCGAGCGGCATCGCGACGACGTCCTGCGCGCCACCGCCGATGAACTTCAGCGTCGCCGACTCCGGCTCGATGATCGTGCCGTCGTTGTCGCCGACCTCCTTGTTCTCACCCTGGACGCCGCCGAGCTCGTCCTGCTGCTGACCCTGGTCCTGGTTGGCCTGGTCCTGGTTGTTCTGTTTCTGCTGCTGCTGGTTCTGGTCCTGGTTGCGCTGGCGGCGCTGCTGCTGACCGTCCTGGTTCTGGTTCTGGTCACCCTGCTGCTGCGCGCTCCGGCCCGAACGGCCGCCGCCCTGGCCCTGGCTGTTGCGCTGGTCCTGGGCATCCCGGGCGTCCCGGGCGCTCTGGTCCTGCTGGACGTCGCCCGTCTTGCCCTTCTGCTGCTGTTGCGCCTGCTGGTTCTTCTGCTCGTCCTGCGCCTTGTCCTCGCGGTCGATCCGGATGACCGGCCAGAAGTAGGCGGACTTGTCACCGTTCTTGCAGGTGGTGCCGCCGGCGAGCAGGCTCTTGAGGCTGGAGTCGGCGTCCGTGGTCTCGTTGCCGACGTAGTCGTGCAGGTGCTGGGCGCCGTTCTTGATCCCCGGCTGGGCGATGAAGTTGTCGGGGTTCTGGTGCGCGCCGTCGGCGTTCGTCCCGCAGTTGACGGTGAAGGAACCCCGCACGCCCTTCTTCTTCAGGGCGGCGTTGACGTTGTTGCCGGCGGGAACCTTGTTGATGTCGATGAAGAACGACGGGTCCGCGGGGTCCGCGCTGGCTTCGCCCGTGCGGCCCGCGGTGACCGCGACGGCGAGTGCGCCGACCGCGATCGCCAGGCCGATCGCGCCCATCGCGATCTTGGTTCGGCGGGCGACGCGATGCTTGCCCGTCACGGGGGGCCGAGAATTCCGGGCCATAGACTGATTCACCTCGTTCGTTATTCCGGGCGCGCCGAACAGCGCGGCAGCCCGGGCAAGAACTACCGTCAATTGAGGTCGAGATCGCTCGGAACCCGGAGGGGATGCTTGCGGTTCCGGCTGTCGGAGTGCATCGGGGGATGCATTGGGGGATACGGACCCGAGCGCCCCGAGGTTCAAAAGCGACCGGCCCGTTATCTGTTCGTTATCAACCGGAACGCAACCGGGCAGCGTTCACCCAGGTCACGGAGACGGGACGGAAAACCGAAGGTTCAGCGCTGCACGACGACAAGCACCGTGCCGTCGTCGCCGCGGACCTCGAACCGGCTGATCTGGTCCATCGCCAGGGAGACGGAACCCTGCAGCCGCAACGGTTCGGGCGAGCCGGGGATGCCGAATCCCTTGGGCGGCACCGACCAGCTGGACACCACGCGCTCGTCGCCGGCCGCCGGGATGGCGACCAGCTGGCACTTGACCGGCCCGACGATCCCGCGCAGCTCGAGCTCGACGCGGCTGCCCCACTCCACCGGGGACACGGTCACCAGGGCGTTGACGGCGGACCCGCCGCTGCCGCGGCCGTAGGTCTGGCCGCCGCCGGGCTGGCCGGCCGGTGCGGACGGCGGCGGGGTCGACGTCCCGGCGACGCTCGTCGCGGGCGGCGGCTGCTTGCCGCTCGGGGCGGCGAGCGAGGCGGGCGGGACGGCGTCGGCCGGCCGGACCGCGAGGGTCACCAGCGGGCCGGCCACGACGAGCGCGGCAGCCGCGGCCCCGGCGAGGATGCCGAGCCGGCGACGGCGGCGGCGCTTGACCGCGGCCTCTTCCATCAGGCCGCGCAGCACCCGGGGCCCCGGCGAGAGGGTGCGCGGGCTGGGCGCCGGCATCGGCGGCTCCGGCCAGCTGCGCTTCACCAGGTCGAGGACGTCCGGCAGCTGGTAGAGCTCGATCAGGTCGAGCTGGCAGTGCGGGCAGTTCATCAGGTGGGCTTCGAACTGGGTGTTCTCGGCCTCGCTGAGGACGCCGAGCACGTACGCGGCGACGTCGGTGTGTGCGGAACCGGCCACGCTCAGTTCACCCCCGCTCGCGCAGGGCCCGGCGCAGCGCGCGGACGGCGTGGTGGATACGGGACTTCACGGTGCCCGGGGGCACGCCGAGGGTCGCCGCGACTTCGTTCACGGTGCGATCGCGCAGGTAGGTCTGCTGGATGGCCTCCCGCTGCTCGGGCGAAAGGCCCTGCAGCGCCTCGTAAACGATCATCGCGGCGAGCGTCCGGTCCGATTCGTCGGACACCGCGATCGCGTCGGATTCGATCTCCTCGAGCTCCTGGGGCCGGACACTGCGGCTGCGCCAGCCGTCGATGACGGTACGCCGGGCGACCGTGAACAACCAGGCACGCAGCATCTCGGGCTGGCGGTCGAGCTTGTCCGCGTTCCGCCACGCCTTGATCAGGGTCTCCTGCACGACGTCCTCGGCCCACTGCCGGTCGTGGCCGGTCAGGCGCAGCGCGAACGCCATCAGGGACCCGCCGAACTCCTGGTAGAGCGCCTTCGCCAGATCGTCGGAGCCGTCGCCGGGCTCGACGACAGCCTCGGGATCTCCGACGGATCCCAGCGCTCGGGTGTGCCGTCCCACGCGGGACATCCTGGTGGGCCGGACGGCCTACGTCCAGTACTTCGTGGCCCAAACCGGGAGCAAAACTTTTTTGAACCGTTTCCGGACCGTGTCCGTATCCCCTACCGAAGACCCCGACCAGGCGTTGTCCCCCGCAACGCTCCGCATCCACTCCGGACCGAATGTCCACTGTGGATCTTTCGCGCCCTTTCCGTTGCACTACCGGCAACAGCGCGTAGTCATGCCCCACGGAGGAGCAGTGATCCGCATTCCCCGCCCGGTGGTCCCCGCCGCCGTGTGCCTCTCCGCACTCGCCTTGCTCACTGCCTGTACTGCCAGCGCCGCCACCTCGGGTGGCGGGTACGGCGCCGCCGGGATGCAGATGCCCGGCATGCAGCAACAGCAAGGACAGGTCGTGCTGCCGATGCCGCAGGGCATCACCGCCGACCCGAACAACCCGGCGAAGAGCCAGCTCCGGGCCGCGAAGACGTTCGACCTCGGGCTCCTGCTCGTCGACGGGACCGGGTACACGATCTACCGCTACGACCGCGACACCCCCCGGCCGTCGCGGTCGAACTGCACGGACGCGTGCGCGGCCAAGTGGATCCCGGTCAAGCCCGGCACCCTCGCCCCGATCGACGTCGACCAGTCGCTGATCGGCCAGATCACCCGCGACGACGGCACCCCCCAGCAGACCCTCGCCGGCTGGCCGCTGTACCACTTCACCGGCGACCAGGAACCGGCCGACACCTCCGGCCAGGGCGCCGACCAGGCGTGGTACCCGATCGCGCCGGACGGCAAGAAGATCACGCTGACCCAGGACGAGTGGAGGCAAGATGCGTTCGGCGTCTGAGTTGGCCGGGTTCGGGTTCGAATCCCCGTCGGTCCTCGAGCGCTCCCGGCCGCTGGTCCGCATCCTGTTCGTGCTGGCCGCGGTCCTGGCGCTGCTCGCGCCGGGCTCGACCTCCCTCGCCCAGACCGGCGCGGTGAACTCGGTCTCCGACACCGACGCGGTGCTCCTGACCAAGGTCCGCCAGGCCGGGCTGTGGGAGATGCCCTCCGGCATGATGGCGATGGAGAAGGGCAGCCCGCTCGTCCAGAAGGTCGGCTTCGCGATCATGATGGACCACGGCCGCCTCGACGTGGCGACCCGCGCCCTGTCGCAGAAGCTGAACTCGCCGGTCCCCGACCAGCCCTCCGACGAGCAGCGCGGCTGGCTCGCCGAGGAGATGGCCGCCTCCCCCGGCCCCGAGTTCGACCGCGTCTTCGCCAACCGGCTGCGGGCCGCGCACGGCCAGGTGTTCGCCGTCCTCGCGCAGCTGCGGGCCGGCACCCGCAACGACGACGTGCGGGCTTTCGCCACCGTCGGCAACCAGGCCGTGATGCGGCACATGACGATGCTCGAGAGCACGGGGATGGTCGACTACACCGCGCTGCCCGCGCCGGTCGTCTCCACGACCGCGGCGCCCACCGGGATCCAGCTCGGCCTCGACACGTCCCAGCTCGCCGTGGTGGGTGCGTTGTTCCTGCTGGTCGGCGGCGGCCTGTTCTACGTGCTGCGCCAGATCAAGGGTAACCGTGGCCGCGCCAGGGCTTCCCGGCCGGCCACCGCGAGAACCGGGGGTAGCCATGGTTGAGACCTGGCACGACGCAACGATCTTCCTGACCCAGCAGTTCCAGCCGAAGACCGACCCGGCGGCCCGCGGCCTCGCGGCCTTCGCCGCCCGGACGTCCTACGCGGCGACGATGCTGACGCTCACCTGGGGCGTGCTCACCGCGACCGGCTGGATCCGCTCGGTCACCGGCCGGAAGGGCCTGCGCAGCACCCACATGGTGCTGGCCACCGCGACGATCATCTTCGGCCTCGTCCACGCACTGGGGTTCACCTACCTGACAGTCGCGCCGTACAGCTTCGCCTACATGTTCGTCCCGTTCGGCTCCGGCCAGGAAGCGCGCCACATCGCGGGCATCGTCGGCTTCGAGGTCATGTTCGCCATCTTCCTCACCGCCGGCCTGCAGCGCTTCACCTCCTACCGGCGCTGGCTGTGGCTGCACCGCTGCGCGTACCCGGCCGTCGGGCTCATCGCGCTCCACTCCTGGTTCGGCGCCATCGCCAACGGCCACCTCTCGGTCACCTGGCTCGGCGGCATCACGCTGCTCGTGCCGGCCGTGACGGTGTCGATGCTGCGGTTCATGCCGGCCCGCACCCTGGAACGCATCGGACTCGTGGAAGAGCAGGTGGCCTGACATGCCGCTCCGTCTGCCCGGCAGCGGGCCCCGGATCAGCGTCGACAACGACCGGTGCGAGCTCTACGGCATCTGCGCCATGGAGGCGCCGGACGTGTTCGACCTCGGTCAGGACGGCCGCCTGCGCTTCATCACGCGGCTGCTGGACGAAACCACCATGGAACAGGCGAAGATGGCCGCCCGCTGCTGCCCGATGCAGGCGGTCGTGATGAGAGGGGACCTCGATGGCTGACGGCGACCGGATCGTCATCGTCGGTGCGGGCGTCGCCGGGCTGCGTGCCGCGGAACGCCTGCGGGAACAGAAGTTCGACGGCGAGATCGTGCTCATCGGCGACGAGGCGCGGCGCCCGTACCACCGCCCGATGGTTTCGAAGGCGCTGGTGATGGGGACCGAACGGCCCAGCGACGTGGGCCTTTCGCACTACCTGCCGGATCTCGACGTGCACTGGCGCCTCGGCGCGCGCGTGACGCACCTGGACACCACCGAGCGGGTCGTGCACCTGCCCGGCGGCGAGTCCCTCTGGTACGACGGCCTGATCGCCGCGACCGGCGTCTACCCGCGGCACCTGCCCGGATCGCCGCGGCACGACCCGCGCGTGCGGATCCTGCGCACGGTCGAGGACTCGATGGCCGTGCGGCGCTGCCTCAACGCCAGCAAGAAGCCGGCCGTCGTGATCGGCGCCGGGCTGATCGGCAACGAGTTCGCCGCGAGCATGCGGCACATCGGCCGGGACGTCACCCTGATCGGGCACGCGAAGGCGCCGCTGCACCGGTTCGGCGACCGCGTCTCCAGCGGCGTCGTCGAAGCGCACCACGAGCACCGCGCGAAGCTGGCGATGAAGAGCGAAGTGCGGCACTGGATCAGCACGAAGGACACCGTCGGGCTGCACCTGACGAACAACCAGCTGCTGGTCGCCAGCGTCGTCGTGCTCGCCATCGGCAGCGTCCCGTCGGTGGACTGGATGCGCGGCTCCGGCCTCGACATCAGCGACGGCGTGCTCTGCGACTCGAAGCTGTTCGCCGAGGGCGCCTCCGACGTCGTCATCGCGGGCGACATCGCGCGCTGGCCGAACCTGCGCTTCGACGAGACGCCGCGGCGGGTCGAGCACTGGATCAACGCGGTCGAGTCGGCCCGGCACGCGGCGGACAACCTGCTGATGGGCCACTCCAGCGCCATTCCGTTCACCCCGCTCCCCCGCGCGTGGTCGACGCTGTACGACACGCGGCTGCAGATGTGCGGGATGCCGTCGCTGGCCGAGGACACCGTCACGCTGGCCGACGGCATCACCGGGTTCATCCGCGACGGCCGGCTGGTCGGCATCTCCGCGTGGGACAAGCCGCGGGCGATGCTCGACTGGATGGCCGAGCTGGACCGCCGGCTCCCCGCGCCCGACTACGTGCCCGAGCCGGAGCCCGCGCCCGTCGCCGAGGTCCCCGAGGTCCCCACGGTCGCGCCGTCGCTCGCCGCACTGGCGGCCGACGTGCCGCCGGAGTTCGACAGCGGCTTCGACCACCAGGCCTTCGAGCGCGAGTTCGAAAGCGAGTTCGCCAACGACATCCCGACGACCGCGTTCCCCGCGCAGTCCTTGCCGGCCCCGCCGACGACGGCGTTCGCCGCCCAGCCGGGGGCGGCGCTGCCGACCATGGCCATCCCGATGGGGAGGTAACGAAAGCCGGGGCGGGGCTGCGCGCGGCGGCTCCCGTCCCTTGCCGGTCACCACGCCCCCTCCGCGGCTGGGTGGTGTGGTGACCGGCCCCGACCGTCCCCCAGCCCGCCTCGCGGTCGCGTCCACGAGCGTCCGGCGGGCCAGGAGAAGGTCATCCCGAGGGAACCCGACGCCCCCGGGGTGGCCTTCTTCCGGCGCACCGGGCGGGGGCCCGAGGTCGAGCGCCGCGGCGGGGTCACTCCCGCCGGGGCGCGCGGGCCGTGGAGGCCGTTCCGGCGGAAGGGTATGCCGCCGGAAGGGACTCCACGGTCTTGAAGCACCGGTGCACGGCCGTCCCGGGGGCACGGGAACCCCCGGGACGGCCTCCACCCGCCCCTCGATCCGCCCCCAATCACGCGAGACCCG
>NZ_PPHG01000067.1 GCF_002904295.1 Amycolatopsis sp. CA-128772 | reverse complement strand
CCCCAATCACGCGAGATCCGTCCCCACCGGACGAAACCGGTCCGCGGCCGCCGCCCGGCGGCGCACCGGAAACCCCCGGGACGGCCTTCACCGCGAGCGGCGCGACCACCACGACTCCCCCACGACGAGTCCGCCGAGGACGAGCACCGCCACCCCGGCGACGCGCAGCCCGGCGCCGGTTCCCGCGACGAACGCCGTGACGACGTCGGCCGCCCGGGGCGTCCGGGCGAGGGCCTCGGCCACCGTGTGCGCCCCGCGGGCGTCCGGCGGCAGGGCGGCGGCGAACCGCGCGGTCGACACGGTGCTGGCCACCGCGACACCGAGCGCGCTGCCGAACTCCCGGGTCGTGGCCTGCAGCCCGGTGCCGACGCCCGCCCGGTCCGGCGGCAGGGCCCCCGCGATCACGCCCGACAGCGTCGGCAACGCCAGTGTCACCCCGATCCCGGTCACCACCAGCCAAGCCGCGTAGCCGGCGTACGGCGTGTCAGCGTCGCTCGTGGACAGTCCGAGCAAGCCGCCGCCGACGAACGCGAACGCGCCCGCGACGGTCGCGTCGAGGCCGATCCGCCCGGCCAGGCGCCCGGCGTGCCGCCCGCCGAGGATGACCGGCACGGTCAGCGGGACGATCCCGAGCCCGGCCGCCAGCACGCCGAACCCCTTGGCGTACTGGAGGAACGACGCGTTGACGTAGAACAGCGCGAACATGCCGAAGAAGATCGCGGTCAACCCCAGGCAGGCGCTGCGCAGGCGGGCGTCCCGGAACAGCCGGGGGTCCAGCAGCGGGTGAGCGGACCGCAGCTCGGCGACCACCCACGCCGCGAACAGCGCGGCCGCCCCGGCGAACCCGGTCACCACGACGACGCTGTCCCAGCCCGCTTCCGGGCCTTCGACGATCGCGAGCAGCAGCGCGACCGACGCGCCGGTCAGCAGGGCCGCGGCCACCGGCCCGAGCCGCCGGTCGTGGCGCGACGACACCGGCGTGCACCGGGCGGCCAGGGCGGCGAGCCCCAGCGAGACCCCCGCGGCGGCGGCGAACAGCCAGCGCCACGAGCCGGCCGTCAGGATCAGGCCGCCACCGACGTTGCCGGCCACCCCGCCGATCCCGGTCATCGACGCCCAGGTGGCGATCGTCGCCGGCCGGCGGGCGGCGGGCACGGCGTGCAGCAGGACGGCGAGGGAGTTGGGCAGCACCGCGGCCGCGCCGGCCCCGGTGAGCGCCCGGCCCGCGAGCAGGACGGCGACGTCCGGCGCCAGCGCCGACAGGAGCGTGCCCGCGGCGAACAGCCCGAGGCCGGCCAGCAGGACGCCCTTGCGGCCGAACCGGTCGCCGGCGGCCCCGGCCGGGATCACCAGGCAGGCGAACACGATCACGTAGGTGTCGACGATCCAGACAAGCGCCGGCGCGGACGGGTGCAGCGCGCTCGCGGCGAGCAACGGGACGGCGAGGTTGATCGCGGCGACCATCCCGACGACGAGCACCACCGCGGCGCACATGAGGGTGAGCAAGCCGCGTTGTCCTCTTCGGCGGGACGCCGGTTCGTGAAGCTGAGTGGTCATGCGACCGAAGGTAGGGACGGCGGAAGGCTGCGCGCGACGCAACTTCGGCAAAGGTCTTTTGCGTACGCTGCAACTATGACCGACCAGCTCGACCTGAACCTGCTGCGCGTGTTCGACGCGCTCCTGCGGGACGGCAGCGTGACGGCCGCGGCGGAGCGCCTGCACCTGTCCATCCCGGCGACCAGCCGCGCTCTCGGCCGGCTGCGGCGGGCGATGGGCGACCCGATCCTGGTGCGCGCCGGCCGCGGGCTGGCGCCGACACCGTTCGCGCTGCGGACGGCACCGCGGGTGCGGTCGCTGCTGGAGGAGGCGGCCTCCCTGGTCAGCACCGGCTTCTCGCTCGCCGCCCTGGAACGCACCTTCACGATCCGCATCAACGACGGCGTGGCCGCGACCCTCGCCACGGCGGCGGCCGAAGCCACGGCGGCGGCCGCCCCGGGCGTCACCCTGCGGTTCGTGGCCGAAGGCAGCGAGACCGCGGAGGCCCTTCGCGACGGCTCGGTCGACCTGGACATCGGCGTGGGCGGGCACCCGGCGCCCGACATCCGGACGGCCGCGCTCTACCGCGAGCGCCTGGTGGCCGCGGTACGCGCGGACAGCACCCTGGGCCGGCACCGCCGGCCGACCCTGGCGCAGCTGTGCGAGCACCCGCACGTCTCGGCCTCCCGCCGCGGCCTGGCCCGCGGCCCGCTGGACGACGTCCTGGACGCGGCCGGCCTGCGCCGCCACGTCGCCGCGGTGGTGCCCACGGCCGCGGTGGCGGTCCTGGTGATCGCGTCCAGCCCGTACGTGGGGCTGCTGCCGCAGCGCCTCGCGGAGCAGTACGCCGGCCCGCTCGGCCTGCGCTGGTTCCCGGTCCCGGTGGACCTCCCCGAACTCGAGGTCCGCCTGTCCTGGCACGCGCGGCTGGACGCCGACCCGGCGCAGCGGTGGCTGCGGGAGACCATCCGCGGAGCGCTCCGCTGATCCTGGCCGCGGCGAACACCGCCGCGGAACCCGTCCCCTGTGGCACGATCCATGCGTGACCAGCTCACCCGCCACGGCCCAATACCTGCGCGACCTCGCGCTGCTGCGGCGCGTGCGGGACCGGATCGACCGGGAGTACGCGCAGCCCCTCGACGTCGAGGCGCTCGCGCGGGGCGTGAACATGTCCGCCGGGCACCTCAGCCGGCAGTTCCGGCGTGCCTACGGTGAGTCACCGTATTCATACCTGATGACGCGGCGGATCGAACGGGCGATGGCGCTGCTGCGCACCGGCGAACTGAGCGTCACCGAGGTCTGCTTCACCGTCGGGTTCTCGTCGCTGGGCACCTTCAGCACGCGGTTCGCCGAGCTGGTCGGCATGCCCCCGAGCGTCTACCGCGAGCAGCAGGCCGCGGCCACCGTCGGGATGCCGCCGTGCGTCGCCAAACAGGTCACCAGACCGATCAGGAATCGAGAAGCGCGGCCCTCGACGGCCACCTAGGGTGACGACCATGGACGTCACCATTCACTCGAGCTTCCTCCCCCACACGGACCCGGAAGCCTCGCTCGCCTTCTACCGCGACCTCCTGGGCTTCGAGGTCCGCCAGAACGTCAAGTACGGCGACATGCAGTGGATCACCGTCGGCCCGCCGAACCAGCCGGACACGTCGATCGTGCTGTCGCCGGTGGCCGCGACGCCCGGCCTGACCGACGACGAACGCCGCATGATCAACGAGATGATGGCCAAGGGCACCTACGCGAGCGTCAACCTCGCCACCAAGGACCTCGACGCCCTGTTCGCGAAGCTCGAAGCCGGGAACGCCGAGGTCGTCCAGGAGCCGGTCGAGCAGCCCTACGGCATCCGCGACTGCTCGTTCCGCGACCCCGCCGGCAACCTGCTGCGCATCCAGGAACTGCGCTGACCACGAACGTCCCCGCGCTCGGCTACCGCGAGGTGCTGCGCGACCGGCGGGTCGCCGGGCTCCTGCTGGGGGACCTCCTGGCCAACGTCGGCACCGGCATGCTGCTGGTCGCCATGCCCGTCCAGACGCTGTCGCTGCACGGCGGCGTCCCGAAGGCGATCGCCATCGGGCTCGTCGAAGCCGCGCCGTTCGTGCTGTCCACCGTCCTGGCGCTGGCCATCGGCCTGGGCCGGGTGCGGGTGCCGCCGCGCACGCTGCTCGTCGCCGACTGCGTGCTGCGATCGGCGGCCTTCGCCACCCTCGGCGTCCTGGCCGTCACCGGCCGGCTCACGCTGCCGGTGCTCGTCGCCGGCCTCTTCTTCGGCGCGACCTTCCGGCTGGCCGGGTCGAGCAGCCGCCGCGTACTGGCGACGTCGGCCGCGGGCGAGGCCGGCCGGTTCTCGGTCAACGGCCTGCTCGGGCTCAACACGACCTTCGCCCTCTTCATCGCCGGCCCGGTGCTCGGCGGGGTGCTCGTGGCGACGGCCGGCGCGGGCCTCGCGCTCTTCGCCGACGCGGCCGGAGCGCTCGTCCTGCTGGCCGCCACGCTCGCCTGCGTCCCCCGGGGTACCGAGGGCCGTGACGCCCTGCGCGACGGGGGCGACCACGAGTCGGGCTGGCGGATCCTGCGCCGCCGCCCGGTCGCCGCGCGGCTGCTGGCGGTCGAGTTCTTCTTCAACTTCCTGTACATGCCGGTCGAAGTCGCGCTCCCGCTGTACGTGAGCGGGACCCTGCACGCCGGCGCGTCCGGTCTGGGGGTGCTGTGGGGTGCGCTCGGGGCCGGCGCGTTCCTCGGCGCCGCGCTGGTCAGCCGGTTGCGGAACCTGCCGCAGCAGCCGCTGCTGGTCGCGATCATCGGCCTGTGGGCGCTGTGCCCGATCGCGCTCGCGGTCACCGGCGACCTCACCGTGGCCCTGCTCGTCTTCGGCTTGGGCGGCCTGGTGTACGCGCCGTTCACACCGGTCGCCTACAACTTCCTCCAATCCGGACTGGCGCCCGGCGAACAGCAGCAGGTCGTGACGCTGTGGACGACCGGCGCCACGGTGGCCGCCCCGCTGGGCCTCGCCCTGGGCGGGCCCTTGATCGAACTGGCCGGCAGCACCGGCGGTCTCGTGCTGTCCGGCGTGCTGACGCTGCTGCTGCTCCCGATCGCGGCCCGGGCGGTGCTCGGGCGCACTACGGAAGGGGAACCGACATGTGCCTGAGCCTCAAGGCCGCCGCGCAGAACCACCTGCGCGAGCTGGTGCTGCTGCGCCGCGTCCGCGACCGCATCGACCGCGAACACGCGCTGCCGCTGGACATCGAGGCGCTCGCGACCACAGTGGACCTGCCCGTCGCGCTGTTCGTCCGCCGGTTCCGGGATGCTTATGGCGTCACGCCGCACGCCTACCGGCAAGCCGGCGCCGCCGAGGTCGTCCAGGAGCCGGCCGACCAGCCGTGGGGCGTCCGCGACTGCGCCTTCCGCGACCCCGCCGGCAACCTCGTCCGCATCCAACAGGCCCGCTGACCCGAACGAACGCTGGAGACCCCGATGAGCAAGCCCACGAGGAAGAACGCATCGCACGCCGCGGACAGCCACGACCTGATCCGCGTCCACGGCGCCCGGGTGAACAACCTCAAGGACGTCAGCGTCGAGCTGCCCAAGCGGCGGCTGACGGTGTTCACCGGGGTTTCCGGTTCCGGCAAGAGCTCCCTGGTGTTCAGCACGATCGCCGCCGAGTCGCAGCGGCTGATCAACGAGAC
This sequence comes from Amycolatopsis sp. CA-128772, assembly GCF_002904295.1. Taxonomy (GTDB): domain Bacteria; phylum Actinomycetota; class Actinomycetes; order Mycobacteriales; family Pseudonocardiaceae; genus Amycolatopsis. Next base: position 124,384 of record NZ_PPHG01000067.1, on the reverse strand, counting down.
CTACAGCACCTTCGTGCAGGGGTTCATGCCGACGCTGGCGAGACCCGACGTCGATGTGCTCGACGGGATCACCACCGCGATCATCGTCGACCAGGAACGGATGGGCGCCAACGCGCACTCGACCGTCGGCACGGCGACGGACGCGAACGCGATGCTGCGCATCCTGTTCAGCCGGCTCGGGACGCCGCACATCGGTTCACCGCAGGCGTTTTCGTTCAACGTCGCTTCGATCAGCGGCGCCGGCGCGGTCACCATCGAGAAGGCCGGCCGGCAGGTCAAGGAGCGCCGCAGCTTCAGCATCACCGGCGGCATGTGCCCGCGCTGCGAGGGCCGCGGCCGCGTCAACGACATCGACCTGACCGCGCTCTTCGACGAGGACAAGTCGCTCAACGAAGGCGCCATCACCATCCCGGGCTACAGCATGGAAGGCTGGTACGGCCGCATCTTCCGCGGCTCCGGCTTCTTCGACCCGGACAAGCCCATCAAGAAGTACACCAAGAAGCAGTTCAACGACCTGGTCTACAAGGAACCGACGAAGATCAAGGTCGAAGGCATCAACCTGACCTATTCCGGCCTGGTGCCGGCGATTCAGAAGTCGATGCTGTCCAAGGACATCGACTCGCTGCAGCCGCACATCCGCGCGTTCGTCGAGCGGGCGGCCACCTTCACGACCTGCCCGGACTGCGACGGCACGCGCCTGTCGGCCGAAGCGCGGTCGTCGAAGATCGACGGGATCAGCATCGCCGACGCCTGCGCGATGCAGATCAGCGATCTGGCCGCCTGGACCGCGAAGCTGTCCGAGCCGTCGGTCGCACCCCTGCTGGACGCGCTGAAGCACACCTTGGACTCGTTCGTCGAAATCGGCCTCGGCTACCTCTCGCTCGACCGTCCATCGGGGACACTCTCCGGCGGCGAGGCCCAGCGCACCAAGATGATCCGCCACCTCGGGTCGTCGCTCACCGACGTCACCTACGTCTTCGACGAGCCGACGATCGGCCTGCACCCGCACGACATCACGCGGATGAACGACCTGCTGCTGCAGCTGCGCGACAAGGGCAACACGGTGCTGGTGGTGGAGCACAAGCCGGAGGCGATCGCGATCGCCGACCACGTCGTCGACCTCGGCCCGCGCGCCGGCACCGAGGGCGGCGAGATCGTCTTCGAGGGCACTGTGGACGGTCTGCGCAAGAGCGGCACGCTGACCGGGCGGCACCTGGACGACCGCGCGTCGCTGAAGCCGTCGGTGCGCTCGCCGTCGGGGCTCCTGGAGGTGCGCGGGGCAGCCACGCACAACCTGCGGGACATCGACGTCGAAATCCCGCTCGGGGTGCTGGTGGTCGTGACCGGGGTGGCGGGCTCGGGCAAGAGCTCGCTGATCCACGGTTCGGTGTCCGGCGGCGAGGGCGTGGTGACGGTCGACCAGACCGGGATCCGCGGGTCGCGCCGGAGCAACCCGGCGACGTACACGGGCCTGCTGGAGCCGATCCGCAAGGCGTTCGCCAAGGCCAACGGCGTGAAGCCGGCGCTGTTCAGCGCCAATTCCGAAGGCGCGTGCCCGAACTGCAACGGCGCCGGCGTGGTCTACACGGACCTGGGGATCATGGCGGGCACGGCGACGCCGTGCGAGGTCTGCGACGGCAAGCGATTCAACGCCGACGTGCTGGAGTACACCTTCGGCGGCCGCGACATCAGCGAGGTGCTCTCGATGCCGGTGGCCGAGGCGCTCGAGTTCTTCGCTTCCGGTGACGCGGCACTGCCGGCGGCGCACAGGATCCTGACGCACCTGTCCGACGTCGGCCTCGGCTACCTGACTTTGGGCCAGCCGCTGACGACGCTGTCGGGTGGCGAGCGGCAGCGGATCAAGCTGGCGACGCACATGGCCGAGCAGGGCGGGGTGTACGTCCTCGACGAGCCGACGGCGGGCCTGCACCTGGCGGACGTGGCGCAGCTGCTGGGCCTGCTGGACCGCCTGGTGGACGCGGGCAAGTCGGTGATCGTGATCGAGCACCACCAGGCGGTGATGGCCCACGCGGACTGGATCATCGACCTCGGCCCGGGCGCCGGCCACGACGGCGGCCGGGTCGTGTTCGAGGGCACGCCGGCGCAGCTGGTGAAGGCGCGGAAGAAGACGCTGACGGGCAAGCACCTCGCCGAGTACGTGAGCTGACGCTGCCGCCGGCCGCGTATACCAGCGCGGCCGGTAGGGCTGGCCCCCGGAAAGTCCTTCGAGCGCACCGCATTCCGGCACCGGCCCGCACCGCGGAGACTCGGGTGGGTGACCACCACCGAGAACCACGTCGGCAGCGACTTCGCCCGGCTGAGCCACCGCATCTCCGCCGCCGGCCTGATGGCCCGCCGGCCCGGGTACTACGCGGCCCGGATCGCCGTCGTCACCGGGTTGTTCGCCGCCGGGTGGGTTGCTTTCGCGCTGCTCGGGAACTCCTGGTGGCAGCTCGCCGTCGCGGCCTTCATGGCGGTCATGTTCGGGCAGGTCGCGTTGCTCTCCCACGACCTCGCGCACAAGCAGGTGTTCCGGCGACGGCGGCCCACCGAAATCGCCGGGATGCTCGCCGGGAACCTCGGGATCGGGATGAGCTACGGCTGGTGGATGGACAAGCACACCCGCCACCACGCCAACCCGAACCACGAAGAGCTCGACCCCGACGTCGATCCGGACATCCTCGTGTGGTCGAAGGACCAGGCGCGCGCCAGCCGCGGTGTCCCCCGGTTCATCGGGCGGTACCAGGCGTTTCTCTTCTTCCCGCTGCTCACGCTCGAGGGCCTGAACCTGCACTGGTCCGGCGTCCGCGCGGTCCGCAAGCCGGGGCTGCGCCACCGCGGTGTGGAGGCCGCGTTGCTCGCCGGGCACTTCGTCCTCTACTTCAGCGCGCTGCTGACCGTGCTCTCCCCCGGGATGGCGCTGCTGTTCTTCGCCGTCCACCAGGGACTGTGGGGTGTCTACATGGGATCGATCTTCGCGCCCAACCACAAGGGCATGCCGACGCTGACCGGGCGCCCCGAGCTCGACTTCCTCCGCAAACAGGTGCTGACCTCGCGCAACGTCCGCGGCGGCGTCGTCACCGACGTCGCCCTCGGCGGCCTCAACTACCAGATCGAGCACCACCTGTTCCCGAGCATGCCGTCGCCGCACCTGCGGCGGGCGCAGCCGATCGTCCGGGCGTACTGCGCCGAGCTGGGCGTTCCCTACCTGGAGACGAGCCTCGCCGAGTCCTACCGGCAGGCGCTCACCCACCTGCATGAAGCTGGGGCGCCTCTCAGGAACCGTTCGTAGACTCGGGGCATGAGGAAGACCGAGCTATGAAAAAGACGTTCGCAGCCCTCAGGTTGCGGGACCTCCCGGCGGCGTTCGGCGCGAAGGCCACCGGCGCCCGGGCCGAGCGGGTCCGCACCTCGCCGCAGTTCGACGGCAAGGTGTTCCGCAACGCGGCGCCGCGGCACCCGATGACCGCGTCGTCGATGCGGACCATCTTCCGCGAGATGTTCTTCGGCGAGCACCGTGAGCTGCGCAAACCGGCCGGCGCGGTGCCGCTGGTGGTGTCGTCGCCGGTCGACTCCGCCGACGGCCTGCACCTGACCTGGTACGGCCACGCGTCGACGCTGGTGGAACTCGACGGCGCCCGCGTGCTGCTCGACCCGGTGTGGAGCGACCGCGTGTCACCGGCGGCGTTCGCCGGCCCGCGGCGGCTGCACGAGCCGCCGGTGCCGCTGTCCGGGCTCGGCCGGATCGACGCGGTGGTGATCTCGCACGACCACTACGACCACCTGGACCTGGCCACGGTCCGCGCGCTGGTCGGTTCGTCCTCGGCGCCGTTCCTGGTGCCGCTCGGGGTGGGCGCGCATCTGGAGCGCTGGCACGTCCCGGCTTCCCGGATCATCGAGCTCGACTGGAACGAAGAGGCGACGGTGGCGGGCGTCCGGTTCATCGCGACGCCGGCCCAGCACTTCTCCGGCCGCGGCATCACGAACGACGACACGCTGTGGACGTCGTGGGCCCTGCTGGGCCCGGACCACCGCGTGTTCTACAGCGGCGACACGGGCTACTTCGACGGTTTCGCGGCGATCGGCGCGGAGCACGGCCCGTTCGACGCGGCCTTGATCCAGATCGGCGCGTACGCCCCGCAGTGGCCGGACATCCACATGACCCCGGAGGAAGGCGTGGCGGCGGGCCTCGACGTCCGGGCGAAGCTGCTGGTCCCGGTGCACTGGGCGACGTTCCAGCTGGCGATGCACCCGTGGGGCGAGCCGGCGGACCGCGTGTGGAGCGAGGCGAAGGAGGCGGACCTCCCGCTGGCGATCCCGCGCCCGGGCGAGCGCATCGACGTGGCCGAGCCCCCGGCGGTGGACGGCTGGTGGCAGTCGCTGTGACCCGAACGCCGACACGCGTGATCAGGAAGCCGACACGCGTGATCGGAGGGTCGACACGGCCCGGACCAGTCGTGTCGGCTCGGGGATCTCGCGGGTCGGCTCGGGCATCACGCGTGTCGACCGTTTCCGCACGTCGGCGAGCCCAGGAGGGCGTGTGAAGCTCAAGCTGGACCTGCACGACATCTACAACCGCGGCGGCGAAATCGACCGGGCGCTCAAGGCGATCATCGACGAGGCCGTGGCCAAGAAAGCACCGCTCGTCGAGATCATCCCCGGCAAAGGCTCGGGTCAGCTCAAGAAGCACGTCCTCCGGTTCCTCGAGCGCAAGGACGTCAAGGCGCTCTATCACCGCGTCGAGAAGGACAAGGACAACTTCGGCCGGGTGTTCGTGCACTTCCGCTGGAAGTGATCAGAAGCGGCTGTCGTGGCGGGCTTCGGACCACGCGCGGCCCCACGCCGCCGCGTGGAGGCGGGACACCACGAACCAGCCGGTGCCGTACAGGCCCACCAAACCGCCCGTCACCGCCGCCCACAGGAGGATGGCCGCGAACACTCCGTCGGCCGCCGAGGTCGAGGGGGACAGGGGTTCGCTCGTCAGCTCGCCGCGCTGGTCCAGCCACACCGCCACGCGGGTGCCCGCCGGGCTGCCCGCGTCCGCGAGGACGTCGCCCGTGTGGCGGGCTCCTCGGGCGTCGAACCAGGCTGCCGGGACCGTCGTCTGGTCGGCCGGGGCGCCGGCGCCGTCCGTGCTGTACGACTGGCTCGACGCCGCGGCGAGCGACACCGCCGTCGCCGGGTGGCGGGTCGTGCGCTCTTGCGCCGCGCGGGCCGTCTGCGCCGCGTACGTGTCCGAGCCGAACGCCGCCGCGAACGGCACCACCAGGAACGCGCCGGCGATCACCAGGAGCAGCAGGAGGGCCTCGACGCGGTCGCCCGCGCGGGCGAGCGGGTTGCGGCCCGGCAGCAACCGGCGCCGGAAGCGGGCGATCCGTCCGCGCATGCGCGACTCACTCCTCCCGGGAAGGTGTCTTCTCGGTAACAGTGTGCGCGCCGGGGCTCGACTTTCTCTCGCGAATGGGATGCGGCCCACCTGTGAACCCCTGCACAACCACCCGGTGGAGCCAGTCCGGTCACAGCCAGTCGTCGGGGCGGGGCCAGGGCAGCATGGCCGCGAGCGCGTCCCGGGCCGGTTCGGTGACGGCGTAGCGGCCGCGGTGGAACAGCAGCGGGCGGGCGTCGGACGGGCCGCCGAGCGCGGTCACCCGGCCGATCACGACGTAGTGGTCGCCGGCTTCGTGCACGGCTTCCAGAGCGCAGTCGATCCAGGTCAGGGCGCCGTCGAGCAGGGGCGCGCCGGACGGCGCGGGTGTCCAGCCGACGCGGGCGAACTTGTCCTCGCCGCGGGCGCCGAACACCGCGCTGACCTCCTGCTGGTCCTCGGCCAGCACGTTGACCGCGAACCGGCCGGCCGCGGCCAGCACCGGCCAGGTCCGCGACGTGCGGGACGGGCAGAACAACACCAGCGGCGGGTCCAGCGACAGCGCCGCGAACGACTGGCAGGCGAACCCGGCGAGGGTGTCGCCGTCACGGCCGGTGACGACCGTGACGCCGGTGCAGAAGTGCCCGAGGACGCTCCGGAACTCGGTCTGGTCGACCGCCACGGACGTCATGCGCCCGGAGGCCGCGCGCCGACCGAGAAGTCGTGGCCCCACAGCGACACCGCGGTGCTCTCGCGGGCGATCCAGTTGTCGTCGTCGACCTGACGGCCTTCGCAGCCGAACTCGACGTCGAAACCGCCCGGGGTCTTCATGTAGAACGACAGCATCAGGTCGTTGACGTGCCGGCCGAGGGTGGCCGACATCGGCACCTTCCGCCGGATCGCGCGGTCGAGGCACAGGCCGACGTCGTCGGTGTTCTCCACCTCGACCATCAGGTGCACGATCCCGGACGGCGTCGGCATCGGCAGGAACGCCAGGCTGTGGTGGCGCGGGTTGCAGCCGAAGAACCGCAGCCACGCGGGCGCGCCGTCGGCGGGCCGGCCGACCAGTTGCGGCGGGAGCCGCATCGAGTCGCGCAGCCGGAAGCCGAGGACGTCCCGGTAGAACCGCAGCGACGCCTCGTCGTCCTTCGTGGACAAGACGACGTGCCCGAGCCCCTGCTCGCCGGTGACGAACTTGTGGCCGTACGGGCTCACCACGCGCCGGTGCTGCAGCGCGACGCCGTGGAACACCTCCTGGGTGTTGCCGGACGGGTCGTCGAAGCTGATCAGCTCGTCGACGCGGCGGTCGGCCAGCTCGTCCGGCGTGCCTTCCTTGTACGGCACGGAGGCACTGTCCAACCGCGACCGGATCTCGGCGAGCTCGCCGGCGTTGGCCGCCTCCCAGCCGGTGACGGCCAGCCGGTCCGCGTCGCCGGGCGAGATGACCAGCCGCGCCGGGAAGTCGTCCATGCGCAGGTAAAGCGCATCCGGGCTGGTGCCGCTGCCTTCCACCATGCCGAGCACCTTGAGCCCGTACTCGCGCCAGGCCGCCATGTCGGTGGCCTCGATGCGGAGGTAGCCCAGTGACCGGATACCCATCAGGAACTCCCGAGGAAGTCGAGGGCCAGCCGGTTGAACTCGTCGAACTTCTCCAGCTGGGCCCAGTGCCCGCAGCCGCCGAACACGTGCAGCTGCGCGCGCGGAATCGTCTTGAGGGCCACCAGCGCGCCGTCCAACGGGTTGACGCGGTCCTCGCGGCCCCAGATGAGGAGCACGCGCTGGCGGAGGCGGTGGGCCTCGCGCCAGAGCATGCCCTCTTCGTAGGTGTCCGGCTGCGCGAACGACATCCCCATCGCGCGCATCGCGGCCAGGGACTCCGGGGTGTTCGCGGCGGCGAAGCGTTCGTCGATCAGCTCGTCGGTGACCAGCGCCTGGTCGTGGACCATGATCCGCAGGAACGCTTCCATGCGCTCCCGAGAAGGCTTGGCAGCGAACCGACCGAGATTCTTGACGCCTTCGGTCGGGTCGGGCGCGAACAGGTTGACGCTCAGCCCGCCCGGCCCCATCAGCACCAGCCGCCCGGCCCGCTTTCCGTGGTTCAGCGCGAACCGCACGGCCGCGCCCCCGCCGAGGGAGTTGCCGACGAAGTGCGCGCGTTCGATGCCGAGGGCGTCCATCAGCCCGGCGACGGCGTCCGCGCTGTGCCGGAAGTACTGCGGGTGCTCGGCCGGTTTGTCCGACCGCCCGAAACCGGGCTGGTCGACGGCGATCGTCCGGTAGTGCTTGGCGAACTCCGGCAGGTTGCGCCCGAAGTTGCTCCACGCCGACGCGCCGGGCCCGCCACCGTGCAGCAGGATCACCGTCTCGGTGTGTTCCGCACCGGCTTCGTGATAGTGCAGCTTCAGCGAACCCGCCTGGACGTACTTGCCTTCGGGAACGGCCATCAGTACATCGCGTTCTCGACGGGGAGCCCGAAGGCGCCGGTGCCGTACATGACGTACGCGCGCTCGGCGTCGTTGGCCGCGTGGACCCGGCCGGCGTGCGCGTCGCGCCAGAAGCGCTGGATCGGCGTGCCACGCTGGATCGCGCGGCCGCCGGAGTTCTCGAAGAGCCGGTCGATCGCGCTGATGGCGCGCTCGGTGCCGCGCACCTGGTCGCGCCGGACGCGCAGCCGCAGGTCCGCGGGCAGCCGCTCCTCGCGCTTGGCGAGTTCGTACAGCTCCTCGATGTTGCGGGTCAGCTGCAGCCAAGCCGCGTCGATCTCGCTGGCCGCCTCGGCGATCCGCACCTTGGCGAACGGGTCCTCTTTGGACTGCTCACCGGCGTACGCGGCCCGCACGCGCTTGCGCTGGTGCTCGACGTGCGCATCGTAGGCACCCTGCGCCATGCCGATGATCGGCGCGGTGATCGTCGTCGGGTGCACCGAACCGTACGGGAGGCGGTACAGCGGGCCGGGGTTGACGGCCTGGCCCGGCACCTTGCACTTCGACGTCGCGATGAAGCTCAGCGCCCGGTGCTGCGGCACGAAGACGTCCTCGACGACGATGTCGTTCGACCCGGTCCCGCGCAGGCCGATCGTGTCCCAGACGTCCACAATGGAGTAGTCGGCGATCGGCAGCAGATACGTGCAGAAGTCGACCGGCTTCCCGTCGTTGAACGCGGGGCCCCCGAGCAGTACCCACGTGCAGTGGTCGCTGCCGGAGGAAAAGCTCCACCGGCCCGACAGCCGGTAGCCGCCCTCGACGACCTCGGCCTTGCCCATCGGCGCGTACGACGAGGAGATCCGCACGTCCTGGTCCTCGCCCCAGACCTCCTGCTGCGCCTGCGCGTCGAACAGCGCCACGTGCCACGGGTGGACGCCGAGGATGGAGGCGACCCAGCCGGTGGACCCGCACGCGCTCGCGATCAGCTTGACCGCGGTGTAGAAGCTCACCGGGTCGGCTTCGAAGCCCCCGTGGAGCGTCGGCTGCAGCAGCTTGAAGAACCCGGTCTCCTGCAGGGCCTTGACGGACTCCTCGGGGACGCGGCGCGCGTCCTCGGCGTCCTGGGCCCGTTCCCGCAGGACCGGCAGGAGGTCCCGGACCCCGGCGATCACCTGCTCGCTCATGCGCAGTCCTCTCTCGTTTCACTCTCGCAAAAAGACTAGAACACGTTCTCGTTTTTGTCGAGAACGCCCTGCGCCAAGGCACTGTTGATCCCCGCCCTGCGGCCGGAAAACACGCAGTCGGCCAGCGACAGGCCGCTCACGTAGGACCTGGAACAGATTCCCACGGCGGTGCGCCCGGCCGCGTACAGCCCGGGGATCGGCTCCCCCGCCGTGCTCCGCACCGCGCCCGTGTCCTCGTCGACGACCAGGCCGCCGAGGGTCAGCATCGGCGTCGGGTAGCCGAGGTTCGGCCGCACGGAGATGTCGATGAGCGAGTACGGCGGGTTGTCCAGGCGCCGCGCGAACTCGGCGGGTTTGCCCACCGGGTCCCGGTCGCCGTGGTAGGCCTCGACGCTCGCGCGCAGCCCCTGGGGGTCGACGCCGGCCTTGCGCGCCACCTCTTCGACCGTCGTCCCGGTGACGCGCCCGCGCCACAGCAGGTACCGCAGCTGGAGCCCCTGGAACCACTGGCTCTGCGCCTTCGTGTCCCGCCGCGCCTCGGCGACGATCGGCGCGTCGACGAGCAGCCAGCCCTTGCTCCCGTGACCCTCGATCAGCTTCTCGCCGACGGCGGCGCCGTAGCGGGACTCGTCGATGACCCGCCGCCCCGCGGCGTCGATGATGATCCCGCCGAGGAACGCGCTCGGCGGCGTGATGAACCGCCACGCGGAGATCCGGCCGAGTTCGCCGGTGGCCCCGCCGGCCGACACGCCGAGCCGGATCCCCGAACCGTCGTCGGCGGAGGTGCCGAGCGGGAGCCCGCCGCGGTAGGCCGGAGCGTGCTCGCGGACCATGTCGCGGTTCGCGATGAACCCGCCGGCGGCGAGCACGACCCCGCGCCGGGCGGAAATCCGCAGCTCACGGCCGTGTGCGCGTTCGAACCGCTCGACCCGCCGGTGCAGCGACCTGCGCAGCGACGGCACGTAGATCCCGGGCTTGGCGGCGTACTGCGCGAAGCGCTGGTGCCGCGCCCTGATCGACGCGGGGGCCGCATCCAGGGTGTCGGCGACGAGCCCGGTGACGCGGCCGGCGTCGTCGCGGATGAGGTCGCGGGCGGTCGTCTGCGTCAGCACCCGGATGCCGCGGGCGCGCACGGCCGCCTTGAGCCGCGCCATCAGCATCTTCCCCGAGGTCCCGGGCCCCTTGACCCGGTGGCCGCGCGGCGCCGGCTTCGCCACGTCGCGGAACCCGCCGGCCGCCTCGCTGCCGGAGTAGTACAGGTAGTGGTCGTCGCTCGGGTACGACGTCTTGTACGGGCACAGGCTGCCTTCGAACGGCACGCCGTTGCCCTCCAGCCAGGTGATCATCTCGCGGCTGCCCTCGCAGAACCGCCGCAGCGTCCCTTCGGAAACGACGTCCCCGGTTTCCTGCCGCAGGTAGGCGTACATCGCGTCGACGGAGTCGTCGACACCCGCGTCGAGCTGCTGCCCGGTCCCGCCTCCGGCGTAGACCACGCCACCGCTGACCGCGCTGGCCCCTCCCCCGGCGAAGCGCTCGACGATGATGACGTCGGCGCCCGCATCGGCCGCTTCGAGGGCGGCACAGGCGCCGGCCGCCCCGAACCCCACGATGACCACGTCCGCGACGAGTGCGTCCATGGTGGCTACCCTAGAACTGAAACACGTTCTCGTCTATCGTGACCGAAAGTGGCTCTCAACTGGATACTCGTTCGGTGGAACACGTTATAGGAGAGGTGGCATGACGGAGCAGTTCGACGTCGTCGTGGTCGGCAGCGGCGCCGCCGGGATGACCGCCGCGCTGGCTGCGGCCCACCGCGGCTTGAGCGTCGTCGTCCTGGAGAAGGCGGCCTGCTTCGGCGGCTCGACCGCGCGCTCCGGCGGCGGTGTCTGGCTGCCCGGCAACCACGCCCTGCGCGCCGCCGGGATCGAGGAACCCCCCGAGCGGGCGCGCGAGTACCTGGCCTCGATCGTCGGGGACGTCGTCCCGGCCGGCCGGCGCGACACGTTCCTCGCGCACGGCCCCGAGGTGCTGCGGTTCGTCTGCGACCACACGCCGCTGAAGTTCCGGTGGGTCCGCGACTACAGCGACTACCACCCCGAAGCACCCGGCGGGCGCCCCGGCGGCCGGTCGGTCGAGCCGGTGGCGCTCGACGGCAAGCTGCTCGGCGACGAACTGACCCACCTCGAACCGCCGTACAGCGCACCCCCGATGGGCGTGCCGATCACCCAGGCCGACTACCGCTGGCTGAGCCTGCTCGCCCGGCACCCGCGCGGCACCCTCCGATTGCTGTCGCTGGGGCGGCAGTGGCTCGTCGGGAAACTCCGCGGGCAGCGGCTGCTCAGCATGGGGCAAGCGCTTGCGGCCGGCCTGCGCGTGGGGCTCGCCCGGGCCGGCGTCGAGGTCCGGCTGAACACCCCGCTGGTGGACCTGGAGGTCGGCGGCGACCGCGTCACCGGCGTGGTCACCGGGACCGGCGCCATCGGCGCGCGGCGCGGCGTGATCCTCGCCAGCGGCGGGTTCGAGCGGAACCTGGAGATGCGCGAGAAGTACCAGCGCGCGCCGATCGGCGTCGACTGGACCGTCGGCGCGGCGGCCAACACCGGCGACGGCATCACCGCCGGCCTCAAGCTGGGCGCGGCCCTCGACCTGATGGACGACGCCTGGTGGGGCCCGACCCTGCCGCTCACCGGCGGGCCGTGGTTCGCGCTGGCCGAGCGGTCGCGCCCGCGCAGCATCATGGTCGACGCGCGGGGGAAGCGGTTCGTCAACGAGTCGGCGCCCTACGTCGAGGCCGTGCACGCGATGTACGGCGAGGGGGACGGGCCGGGCGAGCACATCCCGACCTGGCTGGTGTTCGACCAGCGCTACAAGGACCGGTACATGTTCACCGGCATCGGGCCGCGCCAGCCGCTGCCGGGCCGCTGGTTCAAGGCCGGGATCGCGGCGAAGTCGTCGACGCTGGCCGGGCTGGCTTCGAAGATCGACGTCCCGGCTTCCGTGTTGGAGGCCACCGTCGAGCGCTTCAACGGCTTCGCCCGCCGAGGCGTCGACGAGGACTTCCACCGCGGGGTCAGCAAGTACGACCACTACTACGGCGACCCGCGCAACAAACCCCACCCCAGCCTCGGCCCGCTCGACAAGGCGCCGTTCTACGCGGTGAAGATCGTGCCGGGCGACCTGGGCACCAAGGGCGGCCTGCGCACCGACGAACACGCGCAGGTGCTGCGCGAGGACGGCTCGGCCGTGCCGGGCCTGTTCGCCGCGGGCAACGCCAGTGCGGCCGTGATGGGGCGGACGTACGCCGGGCCCGGCGCGACCATCGGGCCCGCCATGGTGTTCGGCTACCTTGCGGCGACGCGGCTGGCGAACGAAGATCAGGGGACCACGGGAGGGCAGCGATGACACAGGATTCGGTACGCACCATCTACGCCGGTGAGCCGCCGACCCGGTTCGCCCGCGGCTGGCACTGCCTCGGCCTGGCGCAGAACTTCCGCGACGGGAAACCCCATGCGGTCACGGCGTTCGGCACGAAGCTCGTGGTGTGGGCGGATTCGGCCGGGCAGCTGCACGTGCTCGACGGCTACTGCCGGCACATGGGCGGCGACCTCACCCAGGGCAGCGTCAAGGGCGACGAAGTGGCCTGCCCGTTCCACGACTGGCGCTGGAACGGCAAGGGCAAGTGCGTCTCGATCCCCTACGCCAAGCGGGTTCCGCTACGCGCGCGGACGCGGTCGTGGACGGCTTCCGAGCAGAACGGGCAGCTGCTGGTGTGGCACGACCCGGAGGGCAACCCGCCGCCCGAAGAGCTGGCGATCCCGCGGATCGAGGCGGCCCACAGCGACGAGTGGAGCAACTGGACCTGGGACGAGATCTTCATCGACGGCTCCCACTGCCGGGAGATCATCGACAACGTCGTGGACATGGCCCACTTCTTCTACATCCACTACGCCTACCCCACCTACTTCAAGAACGTGTTCGAAGGCCACATCGCCACGCAGTACCTCAACACCAAGGGCCGCCCGGACATGGGCATGGCGTCGAACTACGGCGGCGAAGACAACCTGCTGCGGTCGGAAGCGTCGTACTTCGGCCCGTCGTACATGATCAACAAACTGGTGAACTCGTTCCAGGGTTACGAAATCGAGAGCGTGCTCATCAACTGCCACTACCCCGTCACGCCGACGTCGTTCGTGCTGCAGTACGGCATGAAGGTGAAGAAGCTGCCGGGAATCTCCGACGAGCACGCGGACAAGATCGCCGCGAAGCTGGCCCGCGGGATCGGCGCCGGCTTCCTGCAGGACGTCGAGATCTGGAAGCACAAGACCCAGATCGACAACCCGCTGCTGTGCGAAGAGGACGGTCCGGTCTACCAGCTTCGCCGGTGGTACCAGCAGTTCTACGTCGACGCCGCCGACGTCACCGAAGACATGACGCAGCGGTTCGAGTTCGAAGTGGACACCACGAAGGCCAACGAGGCGTGGGCGGCGGAGGTCGCGGAGAACCTGGCGCGGCAGAAGACCGAGGCGGAAGTGTGACCACGGCCGAGCAGACCGAGTTCCTCTCGGGCGGGCTGCGGCCGCACGAATGCCGCAGCTGCGGGACGTGCGTGCTGGTCAAGAAGAACAGCATCCAGCACACGAGCATCCAGTGGACGTCCCGGCCCGCGGACACCTGCCCGGTGTTCGCGGACTCCGGCGGCCCGTCGGCGCTGCTCGACACGTGCCCGAAGCTGGCCGACAGCATCGGCGACGCCGTGCGCGAAGGCACGCTGGCGGTGGCCGATGGCTGACCGGGTCTACACGCTGACCGTCGCCGACGTCGTCGTCGAAACGCCGGACGCGCGGTCGGTGGTCTTCGAGATCCCGCCCGCGCACGCCGACGCGTTCCGCTATTCCGCCGGGCAGTTTCTGACCTTGAAGATCCCCAGCGAGCGGACCGGTTCGGTGGCGCGGTGCTACTCGCTTTCGAGCGCGCCGCACGAAAACCGCGTGCAGGTGACGGTCAAGCGGACCGACGGCGGCTACGGGTCCGGCTGGATCTGTTCGGCGTTGCGGCCGGGCATGCAGGTCGACGTGCTGGCGCCGGCCGGGGTGTTCTGCCCGGCGTCGGTGGACGAAGACTTCCTGCTGTTCGCCGCGGGCAGCGGCATCACGCCGGTGATCGCGATCCTGAAGACGGCCCTGGAGACCGGTTCCGGCCGGATGGTGCTGGTCTACGCGAACCGCGACGAGCAGTCGGTGATCTTCGCGGGTGAACTGGCGTCGCTGGCGAAGCGCTACGGCGACCGCCTGGTCGTCGTCCACTGGCTGGAAAGCGTCCAGGGCCTGCCGGACGTCTCGCAGCTGCGCGGTCTGGCGTCGGTGTACACCTCCTACGAGGCGTTCCTGTGCGGCCCGGCGCCGTTCATGGCGGCTGTACGGGAAGCGTTGGGGCAGCTCGGCATGCCGCGGGACCGGGTGCACGTCGAGAAGTTCACGTCGCTGACCGGGAACCCGTTCGCGGAGACCGCCGAGGTCGTCGCGGAGCCGGAGTCCGACGAAGCACCGGCGTCGCTGACGGTGACCCTCGACGGGGAGACGCGGTCGATGGGGTGGCCGCGGCAGCGGAAGCTGCTGGACCGGCTCCTGGAAGACGGCCTGGACGCGCCGTACTCGTGCCGCGAGGGGCAGTGCAGCGCCTGCGCTTGCCGGGTCGTGTCCGGCGAGGTGAAGATGCTGCACAACGAGGTCCTCGACGCCGAAGACACGGCGGACGGCATCGTGCTGGCCTGCCAGTCGCTGCCGGTCACCGACGAGGTCTCGATCAGGTACGAATAGGAGTCCCGCGTGCCCATCGACCCCGACATCGCCATCGGTGCCGAGATCGGCGAGGTGAACTTCGCCTGGACGTCGTCGGACGTGCTGCTGTACCACCTGGCGCTCGGCGCGGGCCCGGACGAGCTGCGGTTCACCTACGAGCAGGACCTGGTGGTGCTGCCGACGTTCGCGACGGTCGCGGCGAACCTGCGCGTGTTCGACCCGCCGGCGGTGTCGTTCCCCGGCGTCGAGATCGACCTCGCGAAGGTGCTGCACGGCAAGCAGGAGATCACGCTGCACCAGCCGATCCCGCCGGCCGGGAAGGCGGTGGCGCGGTCGCGGATCGCCGACGTGTACGACAAGGGCAAGGCCGCGGTGGTGGTCCAGGAGGTGGCGGTCACGTCGTCAGCCGGGGATCCACTGTGGACGGACCGGTCGAGCATCTTCGCCCGTGGCGAAGGCGGTTTCGGCGGCTCGCGGGGGCCCTCGGACCGGCTTTCCTGGCCGGAGCGGTCGCCGGACGTCGTCCTGGAGACGCCGACGCTGCCGCAGCAGGCGCTGCTGTACCGGCTGTGCGGCGACCGGAACCCGCTGCACGCGGACCCGGCGTTCGCCCGGGCGGCGGGCTTCGACCGGCCGATCCTGCACGGGCTGTGCACGTACGGCATCGTCGCGCGGGTGCTGGTGAACGAGTTCCTGGACGGCGACCCCGCCCGGGTGGCGTCGTTCGCGGCGAAGTTCGCCGGCGTGGTGTTCCCGGGCGAGACGCTGCGGATCCGGGTGTGGCGCCAGGGCGACCGGCTGCTGGTGACGACGTCGGCGGCCGAGCGCGACGACGCGCCGGTGCTGGCGGACACGGTGCTGGTGTCCACTTCCTGAGCCGGGTTGTCCGAGCCGCTACCGTGGTGGGGTGACTGCATACTTCGTGGTGCGGGGAACGGTCGAGCCGGGTGACCAGCGCGGCCGCGAGCTGGGCTTCCCCACGGCGAACATCGCCTTGAGCGACCAGGCCGGCTCGGTGGGCGACGGCGTGTGGGCGGGCTGGATCGGCCGCCCGGACGGCACCCGCCTCCCGGCGGCCATCTCGGTCGGCCGCCGTCCGACGTACTACGGCGCGGACGGCTACCGCCTCCTCGAGGCCCACGTCCTGGACTTCAGCGGCGACCTGTACGGCGAGACACTGGTGGTCTGGCTGGGCGCCCACCTGCGCGACCAGGAGAAGTACGCCTCGGCGGAGGACTTGATCACGGCGTTGAAGAACGACATCGCAACGGCGGCCCAGTGGACGGCAGCGCACCCGGCGGCTTCGCTGCCGGAAGGTGGCGAGAGCCCGTTGGGCGAGGTGCGGCGGGTGGCGGGGTGAGCCGCACCGCCCGGAATTGTCGGTGGTGACCGGCCTCACAAGGCCGAGGCCAGCAGCATGTAGCCCATCCCGGCACCCATCGTTGTCCGGCACACCGCGCGTGATGCCTGCCCCACCACCGGCGACCCGCGCACCGCGAGCACCCCCGACCACGCCGCATCCACCACGAAGTACCCGGCCGCCGCCACCGCCACCAGCGGCAACGCCAGCCGGGCGTCCATTGTGGACATCGTCAGCCACGGGCCGTGGTCCATGCCGCCGTGGCGCATTGCCGTCACCATGTAGAACATCGCCGCCGCCGACAGGGCGTGGTGGGCGCACGCCCGGGCGCGCCACCAGGCCACCGCGAACCAGCCCGCCGTCAGGGCCAGCACCGCCTGCCAGCCCGCCGCCGGGATCGGGCCGCCGACCGGGGACACCATCGCCACCATCGCCACCACCAGCAGCAGCTCGGCCAGGTCGCCGTGGCGGACGCCGTGCCCGAGCCGCGCGTAGTCGAGGCGGACCAGCCGCAACACGCACGGCAGGACCAGCGCCGCGAACACCACGGTGAGCACCCAGTCGACCGCCATCGCCTCACTCTCCGTCGTGGATGGTGTCTCCACCGTGACATCCACGACGGCCGTGCACCAGCCGTCAATGAGGTGACGAGTCAGTCACCCGTCAGGATGAGCCCGCTCGTCGGCACCCCGGTCCCGGCCGTGACCAGCACCCGCGCCGCGCCCGCGACCTGGTTGGCCGCCGTGCCGCGGAGCTGGCGGACCCCCTCCGCGATGCCGTTCATGCCGTGGATGTACGCCTCGCCGAGCTGGCCGCCGTGCGGGTTGAGGGGCAGCGCGCCGTCGAGCTCCAGCGCCCCGTCGGCGATGAAGTCCTTCGCCTCGCCGCGGCCGCAGAAGCCCAGCTCCTCCAGCTGCATCAGCACGTACGGCGTGAAGTGGTCGTAGAGCACGGCAACGTCCACATCGGACGGTTCCAGGCCCGCCTGCGCCCACAGCTGCCGCCCGACGACGCCCATCTCCGGCAGCGCGGCCAGGTCGTCGCGGTAGTAGCTGGTCATCACGTACTGGTCCGGCCCGCTCCCCTGCGCCGCCGCGGCGATCACCGCCGGCGGCCGCGCCAGGTCACGCGCCCGTTCCACGCTGGTGACGACCAGCGCGACCCCGCCGTCGCTCTCCTGGCAGCAGTCGAGCAGGTGCAGCGGCTCGGCCACCCAGCGTGACGCCTGGTGCTCCGCCAGGGTGATCGGCCGGCCGTGGAACCACGCGTCCGGGTTGGTCGCCGCGTGCTTGCGGTCGATCACCGCGACCCGCCCGAAGTCCTCGCTCGTCGCGCCGTAGTCGTGGAGGTACCGCTGCGCGACCATGGCCACCGTAGCCGCCGGCGTCGCGATGCCCATCGGGTAGTGGAACGCGTTGTCCACGCCCGAGGAGTTGACCTGGCCGGCCGCCGCGGACGACACCTGGCCGAAGCGGTGTCCGGACCGCTCGTTGAACGCCCGGTACGCGACCACGACGTCCGCGACACCGGTCGCCACCGCCATCGCGGCCTGCTGCACGGTCGCCGCCGCGGCCCCGCCGCCGTAGTGGATCCGGCTGAAGAACTTCAGCTCGGGGATGCCCAGTTCCCGCGCGACCGCGATCTCCGCGTTGCCGTCCATGGTGAACGACACCAGACCATCCACATCGGACGGCGCGAGCCCGGCGTCGGTCAGCGCGTGCGAGATGCATTCGGCCGCCAGCCGCAGTTCGCTGCGCCCGGAGTCCTTCGAGAACTCCGTCGCGCCGATCCCGGCGATCGCCGCCTTCCCGGACAACGTCACGGCAGCGTCACCTCCACGGTCCCGGCGACGTGCTCGCCGAGGCTGCCCACACCGGACACCGAGACGACGACGTCCTTGCCGTCGGCGGAAACCACGCGGCCGGTGAACGTCAGCGTGTCGTAGGCGTAGCAGGGCACACCGAGCCGGATCTTGATCGACCGGATCAGCGCCTCGGGCCCGGCCCACTCCGAAACGAACCGCTGGACCAGGCCCGTGTCGGTGAGGATGTTGAGGAAGATGTCCTGCGAACCGCGGGCCACGGCCGAGTCGCGGTCGTGGTGGACGTCCTGGAAGTCGCGGGTGGCCAGCGCCGTGCTGACCACGAACGTGGGCGTCGCCTCGATCGTCAGCGGCGGCAGCTCGGCCCCTTCGGCGACGGCGGTCATCGGGCCACCTTCCACGCGGGCAGGGTCAGGTCGTCGTCGACGCGGACGAACGCCGCGACCACCGGCAGTCCGATGTGGACCTCGTCCGGACCGGCGTCCAGAAGCTCGGCCAGCACCCGGACCCCTTCCTCCAGTTCCACCAGGGCCACCACGAACGGCAGGTCCTTGCCCGGCACCGGCGGGTGGTGGTGCACGACGTAGGAGAACACGGTCCCGCGGCCGCTCGCGACGACGTAGTCGGGCTTGGTGTCCAGCGAGCCGTCGGGCGGCATCGGCCCCGGCGGGTGCCGCAGCGTTTCCCCCCACCGCTGGATCCGCAGTTCCCCTTCGCGAAGACCGGCCCAGAAGAACTCCGTGTCCCGGCTGATCACCGGGCGCAGCACCGGCGACGGCGGCGGCTTCGGGGCGGCCGGCCGGAACTTCAGCACCCGGAACAGCATTTCGGCGACGGCCTCGTCCTCCACGTACCAGGTCATCCGCGTGGTGACGAACCAGCCTTCCCCGAGCGCGGTCTTCTTCGGCCCGGCGACGCTCTCCAGCCGCGTGCGGGCCCGGACCTGTTCGCCGGGCCGCAGGTAGCGGTGGTAGGTCTGCTCGGAGTTCGTCGCGACGACGGAGGTGAACCCGGCCTCGTCGAGCAGCTCCATCATCAGACCCAGGGGATCGTCGCTGCCCCGCGGCGCGTTCAGGCCGCCCATCGTCCACACCTGGACCATCGCGGGCGGCGCGACGAGTCCCCTGTGGACGCTGGCCGCGGCGAACTCCGGGTCGGTGTAGACCGGGTTGCGGTCGCCGATCGCCTCGACCCAGTTGTTGACCATGGCCTGGTTGACCGGATCGCGGGCGAGGCGCGGCGCGCACTCCCCGCGCGCGGCGATCGCCGCGGCGGCCTCTTCGATGTTCATCGTGGCACCCTCGGCAGGCCCAGGCCGATCGACGCGATCAGCTCCCGTTGGATTTCGCTGACGCCACCGCCGAACGTCAGCACGATGTTGCGCTTCGCCGTGAGGTCGAGCCAGTCCGCCAGCTCCGCGGTGTCCGGATCGGACAGATCGCCGTGTCGCGCCACCAGCTCTTCCAGGCTCCGGCCGATCCGCTGGATGACCTCGGAGCTGAACACCTTGGTCGCCGACGCGTCGGCGACGCTCACCGGCGCGCCGGCCGAGGACACCGCGACCTGCCAGTTCAGCAGCTCGTTCACCCGCGTCACGGCGAGCGCGTCGGCCAGCACGGCCCGCACATCCGCGAGGTCCAGCAGGCCGTGCGCGGCCGCCCAGGCGTGCACGCGGTCGTACAGGCCGCCGACGCGCCCGGCCGGGCCGAGCATCACGCGCTCGTGGTTCAGCTGGGTGGTGATCAGCCGCCAGCCCGCGTTTTCGGTGCCCACCAAGCGGTTCGCCGGGACGCGGACGTCCGAATAGTACGTCGCGTTGACGTGGTGCGCGCCGTCGCAGGTGATGATCGGCGTCCACGAGTAGCCGGGATCGCTCGTGTCGACGATGAGGATCGAGATGCCCTTGTGCCGCGGCGCGTCCGGGGCGGTCCGCACGGCGAGCCAGATGTAGTCGGCGTCGTGCCCGCCGGTGGTGAAAATCTTCTGGCCGTTGACGACGTAGGAGTCGCCGTCGCGCACCGCCGTCGTCCGCAGCGCCGCCAGGTCGGTCCCCGCCTCCGGCTCGGTGTACCCGATCGCGAAGTGGATCTCGCCGGCCAGGATCTTGGGCAGGAAGAAGGACTTCTGTTCGTCCGTGCCGAATTCCTGCAGCGTCGGCCCGACCGTCTGCAGTGTGACCGACGGCAGCTGGACGTCGGCGCGCGCGGCCTCGTCGACGAACAGGTGCTGCTCGATCCCGCCGAAACCCCGGCCGCCGTACTCGACCGGCCAGCCGACGCCGAGCCGGCCGTCGCGGCCCATCCGGCGGACGATCTCGCGGAACACCGGCCCGTGCCGCTCGCGCCGCATGGCCCGGCGCTCCTCCGGGCTGATCAGCCCGGCGAAGTACGCCCGCAGCTCGGCCCGCAGTTCCCGTTGCGCTGCGGTCAGTTCGACGTGCATCCGCTCACCCCGCCACTCGTTCGCCGAGCCTGCCGAGCCGGTGCGCGGCGCCGCCGAGCGCCCGGCCGAGATCCTTGACCGCCGACGAATACCGGTGCAGCGGATAGGTTTCGTCGACGCCGACGCCGCCGTGCAGGTGGTGGCAGGTCGCCAGCGCTTCCGGGGCCTGCGAGGCGAACCAGTAGGCGGCGACGTCGAGTTCGGCGTCCGCGTCGAGACCCGAAGCCAGCCGCCACACCGCGGACGTCACGGCGAGGTGCACGGTCCGGGCGGCCACGTAGACGTCGGCGATCTGCCCGGCCACCGCCTGGAACGTCGCGAGTGGACGGCCGAACTGGGTGCGTTCGCCGACGTGCTTGACGGTCAGCGCGAGCGCGCCGGCCAGCAGGCCGTCGCCGTGGGCGAGCGCGCCGGCCAGCGCGAACCGGTGCAGGACGGCGACGGCGTCCCCGTCGGCCAGCAGGTCGGTCTCCTCGACGGCGACGGCGGCCAGGCGCACGGTGCATTCGGGAGTTCCGGCCGAGTTGCGCGTGGGGACGAGCGTGACGCCCTCGGCGTGCGGATCGACCAGGTAGACGGCGGTGCCGTGCGGAGTGGACACCGGCGTGAGGATCCGCTGCGCCTCGGCCGCGTACGGGACGGCGGTCTTGACGCCGTCGAGCACCCAGTGGCCGTCGTCGGCGCGCGCGGTGGTCGCGGGCCGGGCGGCCAGCGGGGCGGACGGCTCGTGCAGGGCCGCGGTCAGCAGGCCGTCCCCGGCCGCGACCGGCGGCAGGAGGGCGGCGCGCTGCGCGGGCGTGCCGAGCGTCTCGACGGGCAGGACACCCAGCGCCAGCGCGGCGTAGGCGGGCGCAGGCGCGGCGACCCGGCCGGTTCCGGTGAGGACCTGGGCGACCTCCGCGACGCCGAGACCGTCGCCTCCGAGGTCCGACGGCAGCGCGAGGGCGAGCAGCCCGGCCGCCGCCAGTGCGCGCCACGGATCGTCTTCCGAGCCGAGCACTTTCGCGGCCAGCGCGGCGATCTCGGTCTGGGTTTCGTCAAGGGTGAAGTCCACGCCCGCCCTCCGGATCGACGCAATACTGAAACATGTTCTAGTCTTAACCGGAAAGCACCGGCACGGCAACCCCCGCCGGGCACGGGCCGCCGTCCACGCCGACGAAGGAGCTCACGTTGGGACGCTTCAGCTTGCCGGAGCAGGCCCCCGGCGGCCTGGACTCGCCGGTCACGGCCAAGGTCATCAAGTACGCGGCGAAGGCGCAGGTGGCGGTCTTCCGGCTGACCGGCGGGCGGGTCGGC
This sequence comes from Amycolatopsis sp. CA-128772, assembly GCF_002904295.1. Lineage (GTDB taxonomy): Bacteria > Actinomycetota > Actinomycetes > Mycobacteriales > Pseudonocardiaceae > Amycolatopsis. Next base: position 102,694 of record NZ_PPHG01000067.1, on the reverse strand, counting down.
AGCACCTGGCGGATCGGGGCCGGGTTCCGCAAGCCGGTGCCGACGCTGCTGCTGGAACACCGCGGCCGCAGGTCGGGCCGGTTGTTCACCACGCCGCTGCTGTACCTGCGGGACGGCGAGGACGTCGTCATCGTCGCGTCCCAAGGCGGCCTGCCCAGGCACCCTCAGTGGTACTTCAACCTGCTGGCGCACCCCGAAACCCGGATCGGCCTCAAGGGCCGCCGCGGGGTCCCGGTCCGGGCGCGGGAGGCCGGGCCGGCCGAACGCGACGAGCTCTGGCCGCGGCTGGTCGAGCTGTACGCGGACTTCGCGAAGTACCAGGCGTGGACCGAGCGGGAGATCCCGGTCGTGGTGCTCAGCCCGCAGCCTTGAGCAGCTCGGCGAGCGCGTCCGGCAGCGCGTCGGCCAGCGGCCACAGGTCCTTGACCAGCTCGCGCGCGCCGAGCAGGCCGACGTGCACCCGGCCGGCGTTGGACAGCACCGTGACGTTCAGCCCGGCGCCGTGGAAGACCGGGCCGAGCGGGTAGAAACCGGTGATCCGCGCGCCGAGGAAGTACAGCGGCATCGGCGGGCCGGGCACGTTCGAAACGACCAGGTTGTGCACCACCGGGTGCTTTTCGGCCAGCCGCAGCGCCGAATACGCGCGCACGGCGAGCCCGAACGCCGTCGCGGCCGAGAACTGCGCCCAGTCCTGCAGCATGTCGGCGTCGATGTCGTGGTGGTGGTCCTTCGACCGCCGGTTGGCCTCGGCGAGGAAGAACACCCGCGCGGCCGGGTCGGCCAGGTGCGTCGGCAGGGAGGCGAAGAACGCCGAAACCTTGTTGCTGCCGTGCTCCCGTTCGGTGCGGTCGTGCACCGAGACCGGGACGGTCGCCACCAGCGGGTCCGCCGGCAGCTCGCCGCGCGCGGCGAGGAACTCCCGCAGCGCCCCGGCGACGAGCGCGAGCACGACGTCGTTCACCGTGACCCCGAAGGCGTTCTTGACCTCCTTGACCTCGGCCAGGTCGAGCTGCGCGAACGCGACACTGCGGTGCCCGGTGATCGTGCCGTTGAGCGACGTCCTCGGCGCGGTGAAGGGCACCGGCATCCCCTGGCCGCGCACCGCCCGGCCGAGCCACCGCGGCACCAGACCCAGCAGGTCCGGCAGCAGCCGCGCGACCTCGGCGGGCCGTCGCACGACGTTCTCGACACCGGAGCGCAGCAGGTCCAGCGGCGACGGCGGCCCGGCATTGCCGCGCTCGCCGACCTCCGGCATCGGCCCGTCCGGCTCCAGCCCGGCGAGGTGGGTGATCAGGCCGGCGCCGCTGACGCCGTCGACGCTCGCGTGGTGCATCTTGAGCAGGACGGCGAACTGGCCGTCGGCCAGGCCCTCGATGACGTACAGCTGCCACAGCGGGTGCGCGCGGTCGAGCTGCTGCCCGGCGATGTGCGCGCACAGGGCGGCCAGCTCGGTGCGGTCGCCCGGGGCGGGCACGCCGATGCGGTGCACGTGGTGGTCGAGGTCGAAGTCCTCGTCCTCGACCCACACGGGGTGGCCGAGGTTCCAGAGCGGATTGTGCAGTTTGCGGCGGAACGCCGGGATTTCCCGGACCCGCGCGTCGAGTTTCTCCTCGAGCTTCGCGAACGAATAGCCGCCGGGGACGGTCGAACCGTCCAGCACGAGCAGTCCGCAGACGTGCAGGACCTGAGCGGGCGTCTCGAGGTAGAGGAAGCTCGCGTCGAGGCCGCTCAGTCTCTGCATGGCGCCAGGGTAGGCCACTTCCGGTGAGCGGCGCGTCACCCTACTCGCCGGTATCATCGCGCTGGTGCAGCCGAACTTCCTGATCCGTCGCGCGGTCCAGCTCGGTCTGACCGCGAACGCGCTCCGCCCGCTGCGGGCCCGGTCCACGACGATCCCGGCGTTCTTCGCCGGCTGGCTGACCAGCGAACTGGCCCCGCAGTTCCTGGCCCTGACGGCGGCGGACGCCCTGATCCACACCGCCCGCCACGGCGTCGGCGACCGGTCGACGAAGGCCGGCCTGGCGATGGCGGCCGCGTCCGCCGCCGGGCTGGCCACGCTGGTCCGCACCGGGCACGGCGCCCGCGAGGAGATCGAGAAGGCACTGACGTCGGCGCTGGGTTCGGACTATGCGGAGGAGCTGGGCCGTTCGGACCTGGGCCTGCCGTGGGGCGAACTGGCGCTGCCGTTCCGGATGGGCGCCCCGGACGTGCGGGTCGACCGCAACATCGCCTACGCCCCGGGCGGCAAGCGGTTCCTGCTGGACGTCTACCGCCCGGCGGAACCGGTTTCCGGCGCCCCGGTGCTGCTGCAGGTCCACGGCGGCGCGTGGGTGATCGGCAACAAGGAGGAGCAGGGCCGGCCCCTGATGCGCTACCTGGCCCGCCGCGGCTGGGTGTGCGTCGCGATCAACTACCCGCTGGCCCCGGCCCACCGCTGGCCGGCGCACATCGTCGCGGCGAAGCAGGCACTGGCCTGGATCCGCTCATCGATCACCGCGTACGGCGGCGACCCCCGGTTCGTGGCGGTGACGGGCGGTTCGGCGGGCGGGCACCTGTCGGCGTTGCTGGCGTTGTCGCAGAACGACCCGGCGCTGCAGCCGTCGTTCGAGGACGCGGACACGAGCGTCCAGGCGTGCGTCCCCCACTACGGCGTGTACGACTTCGCGGCGACCTCCGGGGCGCCGGCGAGCAAGTACCGGCTGGAAAGCCTGATCGCACGCCGGGTGTTCGCCCCGGACCGCGACCCGGTGTCCCACCTGGACGACTACATCGCGGCGTCCCCGCTGGACCGGATCACGTCGGACGCACCGCCGTTCTTCGTGATCCACGGGCGCGACGACTCCCTGGTCCCGGTCCGCGAGGCCCGCGAGTTCGTGCGGCGGTTGCGGGAGAAGTCCCGGCAGCCGGTGGCGTACGCGGAGCTGGCGGGAGCGCAGCACGCGTTCGACGTGTTCACGTCGGTGCGGTCGGCGCACGTGGTCCGCGGGGTGGCGCGGTTCCTGGACTACACGTACAACGCTTGGAAGGCCGAGCACGCTGAAGCTCAGTAGACGAGGTCGAGGGGGCTCGCCGAGGGTGGGCCGTCAAGGCACCACTCCCCTCCTTCGCGGACGAAGCGGTACCAGCGCGCGTCGCGGCCGTAGCGGAGTTGCAGTTCTCCTTGGGTGAGGCGGTTTCGCCACACCTTCGGCGTTCCCGGCAGGCCCGCGTCCGCCAGGATCTGCTGCGCCTCGGCCAGGGGGCCCGGGCCGGGCTGCCACGTGTCGCGCAGGACGGCCAAGCCGCCGCGGCCTGCTTCGCGCCAAGCCTCGGCCCAGCGGGTCAGGTCGCGGGGTGGGAGGTGCGCCGCCGTGGCCAGGGCGGTGATCTCCGGGCCGGTGCGGGCGGCCGCGCGGCGGGCGAGGTCCTCCTCGAACGTCAGCTGCGTCGCCGTCACGTCGCTCGTCAGGAGATCGCGGGCGAGGGCGGCCGCGTCCGCCGCGAGGGCGGAGAGGGCCGCGGCCGTCCAGCCCGTGGCCGGGGGCGGGTCGAGGTCCAGGACCGCCGGCGGTCCGGGGATCCGCGGTGGCGGGGGCAACGCCGGGAGCGGGCCCGGCCGCCGCGTGTAGGCCGCTCGCGGGGTCAGACCTTCGTCGGCGGGCTTCGGCAGCTTCGGTCGTTCACCGCGCGCCGGCGACCGGCGGGCGCGGAGTTCGGCCAGCACGTCCGCCCGCGGACGGCCGCGCAGCAGGAAGAGCGTGAACGGGTCGCGGTCCACCTCGTCGGCGACCAGGTAGTACACCGCGGCGACGTGCTTGCAGGGGTTCGCCGAGTCCGGGCACGAGCACCGCGGCCGCAGGTCGCCCGGGCCCGGCAGCAGGTCGGCACCCGCTTCCCGGGCCTGCTCGGCCAGCGCGCCGGGCAGCTCGCCGTCGAGCAGCGCGGCCGCGTGCCCGAGTTGCGTGCCGACCACGCCGAGCAGGGTGTCCCACTCGCCGTCGGTGAAGGTGCGCATGGTGATCTTCACCTGGTAGGGCCGCGGCCGGCTGCCGCGCACCCGCGCCGTGACGTCGCCGGCGCCGACGTGCAGCTCGCTGACCGTGCCTTTGCGCGCGTACGTCCGCCCGCGCGGCAGCCGGTTCGGGTCGAGCTTCGCGCGTTGCTCCAGGGCGTCGACCCAGGCGCGGCCCCACCAGGTGGTGCCGAAGTTCCGCCGTGGCGGCATCACCCGCTCCCGAGCCGGACGAGGTCGGCGAGCTCGTCGTCGGACAGCTCGGTGATCCAGTCCTCTCCCGCACCGACGATCGACTCGGCGAGCCCGCGCTTCTTTTCGAGGACCTGCGCGATCCGCTCTTCGAGGGTGCCCTCGGCGATCAGCCGGTGCACCTGGACGGGCCTGTCCTGCCCGATGCGGTACGCGCGGTCGGTGGCCTGGTCTTCGACCGCGGGGTTCCACCAGCGGTCGTAGTGGATCACGTGGGTGGCCCGGGTCAGGTTGAGCCCGACGCCGCCGGCCTTGAGCGAGAGCAGGAAGACCGGGATTTCGCCGGCCTGGAACCGGTCGACCATGTCCTGGCGTTTCGCCGGCGAGCTGTCGCCGGAGAGCAGTTCGGTGGGCAGGCCGCGGTCCTGGAGCCGGCGCCGGAGCAGCCGGCAGAGCTGGACGTACTGACTGAAGACGAGCACGCTTTCGCCCTCGTCGAGGATCACGTCCAGCAGTTCTTCGAACGCGGCGAGCTTGCCGGAACGGCCGGTGAGCGCGCCGTGCGGTTCTTTGAGGAACTGGGCGGGGTGGTTGCAGATCTGCTTGAGCTCGGTGAGCAGCTGCAGCACCTGGCCGCGCCGCTTGATGCCCTGCGTCTCGCGGATTTCGGCGAGGTTCTCCCGCACGACGGCCTCGTACAGCGTGGTCTGCTCGGCGGTCAGCGGCACGAACCGGTCGGTCTCGGTCTTGGGCGGCAGCTCCGGGGCGATGTCCGGGTCGCTCTTGCGCCGCCGGAGCAGGAACGGCCGGACGGTGGCGGCCAGCCGCTCGGTGACGGCCTTGTCCCGGTCGCGTTCGATCGGCCGCGCGACGGTCCGGCGGAAGCGGTCGAGCGGACCGAGCAGGCCGGGCGTGGTCCAGTCCACGATGGACCACAGTTCGGTGAGCCGGTTTTCGACCGGGGTGCCGGTGAGGGCGACTTTGGCTTGCGCGGGAATCTTGCGCAGTTCCTTGGCGGTGGCGGACAGCGGATTCTTGACGTGCTGCGCTTCATCGGCGGCGACGAGACCCCAGTCCACTTCGGACAGGGTCTCGCGATCCCGCCGGAGAACGCCGTAGGTGGCGAGGACGACCTCGTCGGCCGCGAGATCGTCGAGGTGACGGCGGCCGCCGTGGAACCGGCGGACGGGGATGCCGGGGGCGAAGCGGGCGAACTCGCGCTCCCAGTTGCCGAGGAGGGAGGTGGGACAGAGGACGAGGGTGGGCCCGCCGGCGGTGAGCGGGGGCTCGGCGGGAAACGGCTCATCACCGGCTGCCACCGGCTCGCCAACCGGTGCCGGCCCCGGTTGCGCGACCTCGACGGGCACCGCCGCATTACCACCCGCCGCGGGCGCCGGCCCCGCCTGCGGCGCCTCCCCCGGCACCGCCGCACCACCAGCCACCACGGGCGCCGCCCCCGGTTGTCCGGCCGAGGCGAGCCCGGCCGACCTCGCCAGCTCTCGCCGGTGCAGGTGGAGGGCGATCAACTGGATCGTCTTCCCCAACCCCATGTCGTCGGCCAGGCACGCACCCAGCCCGAGCCCCGTCATCGTCGCCAGCCAGGCCAGGCCCGCCTGCTGGTACGGGCGCAACGTTGCCCGCAGCCCCTCCGGCGGCGCCACCGCGGCCTCCGCCCGGTCCCGGATACGGGCGGCCAGCCCGCCCAGCGCCGGCGGTGCCACGAACTCCACCCGCTCGCCGTCCAGCTCCAGCTCGCCCGTCAGCGCCGCCGCCAATGCCTCGCCCGCGTCCAGCTTGCGGGTGCGGCCGCGGACCCGGGCCAGCAGCTGCGGATCCACCCGCACCCACTGCCCGCGCAGGCGGACCAGCGGCCGTTTCGCCTCGGCCAGGGCCGCCACCTCGGCTTCGGTCAGCTGCTCGCCGCCGAGGCTGAGCTGCCAGCGGAACTCCAGCAGCGAACGCAGCGCGAACTCCGGCCCCGCGACGCTCGCCGGCGCCTGGGTGGCGCTCGCCTTCGCCTTCACCTCGCCCGCGAACAGCCCCTTCGACCACAGCACCTCGATGCCCGCGCCGCCCAGCTCGCGGGCGCCGTCGGTGAGGAGGTCGACCACCTCGTCGTCGGACAGGGCGAGGGACGCCGGCGCCGGCTCGGCCAGCACGCGGCTCAGCGGTGCCCAGGCCCGCGCGCCGCGGCGCAAGCCCAGCAGGAGCTGCGTCTCGACCTGGTCACCGAGGCGGTTCAGGACCGCGTCCGGCGCGTCCCACAGCGTCGCCGCCTCCACCACCAGGCTCGGCTCCGCCCGGCTGCGCACCGCCAGCACGCCGGCGAACGAGTCGTCGTCCCGGCCCTCGACGCGCAGGAGCACCTGCACCCCGCGTGGCTCGCGGGCCTCCAGTTCCGTCAGCCACGCGGCGCCGTCCGGGCCCGGCAACGCCGGCTCGCGGGCCGCGAACGCCGGGTCGCCGGCGCCGACGGGCGCGGCCGGGCTGCGGACCAGCAGGTCGGCCGTCGCGTCCCAGAGCGCGCGGACCAGGGAGTCCGGCGAGTGCAGGCGGATGCGTTTCAGCCCCGTCAGCGGCAGCGCGTACGCCTCCGGTGGCAGCGCGCCCGCCAGCCCTCGCAGCAGCTCTTCGTCGGCGGCGTCGAGCGGGCCGATGCGCCAGGCCGCCGCGCCGGCCGGGGACACCGCGGGGCGCAGCCGGCCCCGGGCGACGAGGTTCACCCCCGCGTTGACCGCGGCCGACCACGCCGCGACCGCCGGGCTGGCCCCCTCCCCCACCGCCAGCAGCCGCGGCAGCGCCCGCTCGAGCGGGACCAGCTCCGCGTCGACCTTCGTCCGCGCGAACTTGGCTCCCCGGGGCAGCACGAGCTCGATCGTGGTCCCGCCGGCCACGTCCTCGCCCCACAAGGCCAGCACGCCGTCCCGCGGGGGATCCGCGGGAAGGTAGGTGGCCTGGGTGTCTGCGCTGAACTCCACGACCGCCACGCTAGAACACGACCCCGACAGTTTTGCCCTCGGCGGCGCGAACGGTCCTTTCGCACCGTTTCTCAACGCAACCCACCCGGGCGCGAAGGGGCATCACCCGTGATCGGGGAGGCAGCACGCGTGATCAGGAGGGCCGCACGCGTGACCGGCGGGGCATCAGCCGCGGGGCAGGCCCAGGAGCCGTTCGGCCGTGAGGGACCGCAGGACCTGGGTCGTGCCGCCGGCGATCGAGAGGCAGCGGGTCAGCAGGAACTCGTGCTGCGCCGGGCCGTCGGCCAGCAGGGCGCCCGTGCCGGCCAGTTCCAGGGCGAACTCGGCCACGTCCTGCCGGTGCGAGACGCCGAGCAGCTTGCGGACGCCCGACTCCGCGCCCGGGTCCTGGCCCTCCAGCCGGCGGAGGGCCGCCCGCAGGTCCAGCACGGAACCCGCGACCCCGGCCGCCACCAGCGCGCCGAGCCGGTCCACCGCGACCTCGTCCAGCAGCGCGGCGTCCAATGTGGACACCAGCGACCGCACGCTCTCGCCGACCGCCGAGCCGCTGCCGATGGCCACCCGCTCGTTGGCCAGCGTCGTGCGCGCCAGCCGCCAGCCGCCGCCCGGGGCGCCGACGACGTCCGCGTCCGGCACGAACACGTCGTCGAGGAACACCTCGTTGAACACGGCCTCCCCGGTGATCTCCCGCAACGGCCGGGTCGTGATGCCCTCGGCGCGCATGTCGACCAGGAAGTACGTGATGCCCCGGTGCTGGGGGGCGCCCGGGTCGGTGCGGGCCAGGCAGATGCCCCAGTCGGCTTCGCGGGCCAGCGACGTCCACACCTTCTGCCCGGACAGCCGCCAGCCGCCCTCGACGCGCCGGGCCGCCGTCCGCAGCGCGGCCAGGTCCGAGCCCGCGCCGGGCTCGCTGAACAGCTGGCACCAGGTGAGCTCGCCCCGCAGGGTCGGCCGGGCGAACCGCGCGCGCTGCTCGTCGCTGCCGTGTTCGAGGATCGTCGGCACGGCCCACGCGCCGATCACCAGGTCCGGACGGCGGACTCCGGCCGCGCTCAACGCGGCGTCGATCCGCAGCTGCTCCGCGGCATCGGCGCCGCGGCCGTAGGGCGCCGGCCAGTGCGGCGTCAGCAGCCCCGAGTCAGCCAGCGCAACGCGTTGCGAGGCCGCGGGCAGCGCGGCGATCCGCGCCACCTCGTCCCGCAGCGAAGGATCGTCACCGACGTCGGCACCCAGCGTCCGCTCGGTACCGGAGAGGACCAGTGAAGCCGCCCGCCGCCGCCACGACCCGCCGAGCCACTGCCGCAGGGCCACCGCCCGGCGCAGGTACAGGTGCGCGTCGTGCTCCCAGGTGAACCCGGTCCCGCCGAGCACCTGGACGCAGTCCTTGGCGTTGGCGACGGCCGCGTCGAGGGTGACGACGGCCGCGCTCGCCACCGACAGCGGGTGCTGCCCGGACGCCGCGTCCCAGGCCAGTGCCTCGGCGGCTTCGGCGCGGCAGAGCATCTCGGCGCACAGGTGCTTGACCGCCTGGAACGCCCCGATCGGCTTCCCGAACTGCTCGCGGACCTTGGCGTGGTCGACGGCGATGGTCAGGCACCGCCGCGCGACGCCCGCCGCCTCGGCCGCGGCCAGGATCGCGGCCAACGGCTCGACCGGCGGCACCGCGAGCGGGTCGGCGTGCACGCCGGAAAACCGGATGCGGGCCAGCGAACGCGAGAAGTCGAACGCGCCGAGGGGCTCGACGCTCACCCCGGGCGTCCCGGGCGCGAGCAGCACGTGGCCGCCGTCGGCCGGCACCAGCAGCCAGGTCCCGGGATCCGCGCCGGGGACGGGCCCGCTGACGCCGTCCTCGAACGATGGGGCGTCCAGCAGGACGGCGACGGTGGCCTCCCCCTCGGCGACGGCGGCGAGCAGCTCCTTCGCCTGGGGCACTCCGGCCAGCAGGAGCCCGGCGAGGGCGGTCCCCAGTACCGGCCCGGGAACGAGTTCTTCCGCCGCCGCGGCGAGCCCGGCGGCGAGATCGGCGAGACTGCCGCCGGCCCCGCCGGCCGCCGCGGGCAGCGCGACGCCGAGCAGGCCGAGGCCGGCGAAGCCCGCCGGGATCCCCGCGCCGGCCCCGGTTTCCGCCGCGCGCACCGCCTCTCGCGGGTGGTGCGCCGCGGACCAGGCGTGGATCGCCGCGGCCAGCGCGGCCTGTTCCTCGGTGAGCGCGACCGGCATCGGGCCTCCTCGCAGAGCATGACACTACTCGCGAGTGTAGAACGTGTTACAGTTTTTCGGCCAGTGGGTCAGCTGTCGCGGGGTTCGCCAGGACAGGTAACCTACGTCGTGAACTGGAACAAGTTCCGAAGGACGGGGGAACGCCGATGCCCGGCAAGACGAAGGCCCGCGGCAACGGCCTGAGCGCGATCGGGGCTGACGAACTCGGCTCGGCCGCCCAGCGCGACCGCCGCCGCCGCATCATCGACGCCACGCTCGCGCTGGCCTCGAAGGGCGGCTACGACGCGGTGCAGATGCGCGCGGTCGCCGAGAAGGCCGACGTCGCCCTCGGCACGCTGTACCGGTACTTCCCCTCGAAGATTCACCTGCTCGTGTCCGGGCTGGCCCGCGAGTTCGAGCGCGCGCAGGAGAAGCTGGAACGCCAGGCCATCCCCGGCGACACGCCGGCCGAGCGGCTGATGTTCGTGCTCGGCCGCAACACGCGCCTGATGCAGCGCGACCCGCACCTCACCGAGGCCATGGTCCGCGCGTTCATGTTCGCCGACACGTCCGCGGCCGCCGAGGTCGAGCAGGTCGGGCGGCTGATGGAGAACATGTTCGCCAAGGCGATGGGCATCGCCGAGCCGGCCGAGGCGGACCGCGACATCTTCCACGTCGTCGCGGACGTGTGGATGGCCAACCTGGTGGCCTGGGTCACCCGCCGCGCCTCGGCCGCCGACGTCGCGAACCGCCTCGAACTCTCGGTGCACCTGCTGCTGGACAAGTAGCCGCCGCACCCGGCCCCGCGGGGCACGCTTCCCGTTTGCCGGCTCCGGACAGGCGAACACCCCGCCCGGACCGGCAACCGCCGCCGCTGCGACGTCCCCTGCGCCATGGCCCGCGGGGGCGCCCCACATTACCTTTTTCGTAGTTCCTGATCGAGGAGCTGTGGTCACCAGGTCCGGCATGACTTGCGCCCCCAGTCGAAGGCATGATCCGGGAGGTGGTGTCACCGGGTTTGGTGGCATCGACCGACCGCTGATAGCCACACGGCCACCGGCTTGGCAGGTCTCGTCGCAGGCGTGGGTGCCGGCGCTCGATGCCTGATCGGTGACCACATCGCGGCGAACGAACGGCATGGTGGATGAGCAGCACTTTCAGCGTGTTCCTCGGCCTGGACGTCGGCAAGGACGACCACCACGTCGTCGGCGTCGATCCCGACGGCAAGCGACTGCATGACGGGCCTCTGCCCAATAGCGAACCGAAGCTGCGAGCCTTGTTCGACAAGCTCGCCCAGCATGGAACTGCTGGTCGTGGTCGACCAGCCCGCCACCATCGGGGCGCTGCCGGTCGCCGTCGCCCGAGCGGCCGGGCAGCAGGTCTCCTATCTGCCCGGCCTGGCCATGCGCCGCATCGCCGACCTCTACCCGGGACGCGCGAAAACCGACGCCCGGGACGCGTTCGTCATCGCCGACGCGGCCGATCGCTGCCCCACACCCTTCGACCCGTCGATGTCGGAGACGAGGTGTTGGCCGAACTGGAGGTGCTGGTCGGGTTCGACGACGACCTGGCCGGCGAAGCGATCCGGATCAGCAACCGCATCCGGGGCTTGCTCACCGGCATCCATCCCGCTCTCGAGCACGCGATCGGCCCGCGGATCTCGCATCCGGCGGCGCTGGAGATCCTCTCCCGCTGCGGAGGCCCGGCCCGCATCGCCAAAGCCGGCCGCCGCAAGCTCACCGCGATCGCCAAGGTCCACGCACCCCCGCCTCGGCGAGAGACTGGTCGAGGCGAAGCAGGTCGAGGGTGATGTCCACCCGCTGACCTCGATGCCCGGCATCGGCGTCAGGACCGCAGCCCGCATCCTCCTCGAAGTCGGCGACGCCTCGAACTTCGCCAGCTCCGGGCATCTGGCGGCCCACGCCGGCATCGCCCCGGTCACCCGCAGCTCCGGCACCAGCATCAAGGGCGAACACCCCGCCCGCACCGGCAACCGCCAGCTCAAACGCGCGTTCTTCCTCGCCGCCTTCGCCTCGTTGTCCGACCCGACCAGCCGCACCTACTACGACCGCAAACGAGCCGAGGGCAAGAAACACAACGCCGCCCTCATCTGCCTAGCCCGCCGCCGCTGCGACGTCCTCTACGCCATGCTCCGCAACGGCACCCACTACCGACACCCCCAACCAGCCCCCGCCGCGGCTTGACAACCACATAGGAACACCCCCGGTTCCACGCTATCGCCCGGCACCGACAGTTCCGGCGCCGAGCGTCGCGGAAGTCATCCTCAGCGGTGGGCGGCGGCCACCTCGGCCAGCTCGTCCAGCGCCTTGAGCGTCTCCGCTTCCGGCAGCGTGTCCAGCAGGAACGTGTACCGCTCCACCCCCGCCTCGCGGAAGCCCTCGATCACCTTCGGCGTCGTCGGGCCGCCGAACACCGCGAACCGGACGTCCGCACGGCCCTGGTCGGCCAGCCAGCCGCGCACCCGCTGGGCCTCCTGGTACTTCGTGTAGCCCCGGAGCAGCCAGCCGTCGCCGTACTTGACCAGCCGGTTCAGCGCCGCCTCGCTTTCGCCGCCGATGTAGATCGGGACGTGGGGCTGCTGCACCGGCTTCGGCCAGCTGAAGATCGGGTCGAAGTCGATGTGCGCACCGTGGAACTCCGCCTGCTCCGAAGTCCAGATCTCCTTGAGCGCGGCCAGCTGCTCGTCCATCAGCGCGCCGCGGGTCTTCGGGTCCGTGCCGTGGTTGCGCATCTCCTCGCGGTTCCAGCCGACGCCGACGCCGAACAGCGCGCGGCCGTCGGAAACCAGGTCCAGGGAGGCGACCTCCTTCGCCGTGTGGATCACGTCCCGCTGCATCAGCAGCGCGATCCCGGTGCCCAGCAGCAGCTCCGAGGTCGCCGTCGCCGCCGCGGTGAGCGCCACGAACGGGTCGAGCGTGCGGTAGTACACGCGCGGCAGCTCGCCCCCGCCCGGGTACGGCGTTTCCCGGCTCGCCGGGATGTGCGAGTGCTCGGCCAGCCACAGCGAGTCGAAGCCGCGCTCTTCCAGGGCCGCACCCAGCACGTCCGGCCTAATGCCCTCGTCGGTCACGAAGGTCGAAATCCCGAATTCCATGCTTCCAGGACTACCACCCGGCCGGCCGGGAGTGCAGGATGGAGTGATCTCATCATACGTTGAATAAAGGGGTGGTCATGGACGTGCGGGACGTCGACTTCGAAGAGCTCTACCGCGGCGGCTCGCCGATCGGCCGGAAGCTGCCGTGGGACCTGGGCGAGCCGCAGCCCGCCGTCGTCGCGCTGGCCGACGCGGGCGCGTTCACCGGTGCCGTCCTCGACATCGGCTGCGGCCTCGGGGACAACTCCGCCTTCCTCGCCTCCCGCAGCCTGCACGTCACCGGCCTGGACGGCGCGCCGTCGGCCGTCGAGCAGGCCCGGGCCCGTGCCGCGGAGAAGGGCCTCGACATCGAGTTCGCCGTCGCCGACGCGACGAAGCTCGAAGGCTACGAAGGCCGCTTCGACACGGTTCTCGACAGCGCGCTCTACCACTGCCTCGGCGAGGACGAGCGCCGCGCGTACCTCGCCGCCCTGACCCGCGCGACCCGCCCGGGCGCGCGGCTGCACCTCTTCGCCTTCTCCCCGGAGGTGCCGGCCGGCTTCCCGGCGCCGTACCTGATCAGCGAGGCGAACCTGCGGGAGACCGTCGGGCAGGACTGGACGATCGAGAAGCTCGAACCGGCGGTCTACACGACGTCGATGACGCCGGAGGAGCTGCGCCAAAGCGTCCGGGCCGTGCTGGGCGACGAGTCCGCCGACCTGACCGGGCTGGCCCCCGACGCGGATGGCCGTGTCCTCGTCCCCGTCTGGTCCCTGACCGCGGTCCGCCGCTAGACATTGCGCCGGTACTGGCCCCCGACCTCGAAGAACGCCTCCGTGATCTGACCGAGCGAGCACACCCGCGCGGCATCCACCAGCACTCCGAACAGGTTGCCGCCGCGGGTGGCCGCCTCGCGCAGGGTCTTCAGCGCCTGCTGGGCCTCCTCGTGGTGGCGGTGCTGGAAGTCCGCGAGGCGGTCCAGCTGGGACTGCTTCTCGTCCTCCGTAGCCCGCGCGAGCTCGACCTCGACGTCGGATTCGCCCTCGTGCGGGTTGCGGAAGGTGTTGACGCCGATGATCGGCAGCGAGCCGTCGTGCTTCTTGCGCTCGTACAGGATCGACTCGTCCTGGATCTTGCCGCGCTGGTAGCCGGTTTCCATCGCGCCGAGCACGCCGCCGCGCTCGGAAATCCGGTCGAACTCGGCCAGCACGGCCTCCTCGACCAGGTCGGTCAGCTCGTCGATGACGAACGAACCCTGCAGCGGGTTCTCGTTCTTCGACAGGCCCCACTCCTTGTTGATGATCATCTGGATGGCCATCGCGCGGCGCACCGACGACTCCGACGGCGTGGTGATCGCCTCGTCGAACGCGTTGGTGTGCAGGGAGTTCGCGTTGTCGTACAGCGCGCACAGCGCCTGCAGCGTGGTGCGGATGTCGTTGAAGCTCATCTCCTGCGCGTGCAGCGACCGCCCGGACGTCTGCACGTGGTACTTCAGCTTCTGCGACCGCTCGTTCGCGCCGTAGCGCTCGCGCATGGCCACGGCCCAGATCCGCCGCGCCACCCGGCCGAGCACCGAGTACTCCGCGTCCATGCCGTTGGAGAAGAAGAACGACAGGTTCGGCGCGAAGTCGTCGATGTCCATCCCGCGCGCGAGGTAGGACTCGACGTAGGTGAAGCCGTTGGACAGCGTGAAGGCCAGCTGCGAGATCGGGTTCGCCCCGGCCTCGGCGATGTGGTAGCCGGAGATCGAAACCGAATAGAAGTTGCGGACCCCGTGCTCGATGAACCACTCCTGGATGTCGGCCATCATCCGGAGGCTGAACTCGGTGGAGTAGATGCAGGTGTTCTGACCCTGGTCCTCCTTGAGGATGTCGGCCTGCACCGTGCCGCGGACGTTGCGCAGCACCCACTCGCGCAGCTCGGCGGCCTCGGCGTCGGACGGCTCGCGCCCGTGTTCGGCCCGGAACGCCTCGAGCTTCTGGTCGATCGCGGTGTTGAGGAAGAAGGCCAGGATTGTCGGCGCGGGGCCGTTGATCGTCATCGACACCGACGTGTTCGGCGCGGTCAGGTCGAAGCCGTCGTAGAGCGCCTTCATGTCGTCGAGCGTCGCGATCGACACGCCCGACGTGCCGACCTTGCCGTAGATGTCGGGGCGCGTGTCGGGGTCGTGGCCGTAGAGGGTCACCGAGTCGAAGGCCGTCGAGAGCCGCTTGGCCTCCGAGTCGGCCGACAGCAGCTTGAACCGCCGGTTGGTGCGGAACGCGTCACCCTCGCCGGCGAACATCCGCGCCGGGTCCTCGCCGTCGCGCTTGAACGGGAAAACGCCGGCGGTGTAGGGGAAGTAGCCCGGCAGGTGTTCGCGGCGCAGGAACGACAGCAGCTCGCCGGACTCGGCGTACCGCGGCAGGGCGACCCGCGGGATCCGGTTGCCCGACAGCGTGTCGCGCCACAGCTGCGTGCGCAGTTCCTTGTCGCGGATCTTCACGACGAGCTCGTCCTGGCGGTATTCCCCGGCCAGCGTCCGGAACCGCGCCAGCAGCTCGGTGGCCTCACCGTCCACAGCGGACTCGGCCGCGGCGAGCAGCCCGTCCAGCGCGTCGGTCGACGCGTCCACCTTGGCCAGCTCCTCGCGCGCGACGGCCAGCGCCTCGCGCTTGCGGATCGCGGCGACCTGCTGCTGCGTCTTCGCGTGGTAGCCGCGCACGGTGTCGGAAATCTCGGCCAGGTACCGGGACCGGTTGCCCGGGATGATCGTCGAGGCGTCGGTCGAAACCTTGCCCGCCACCTGCGGCAGCGTCCCCGCGGACACGCCGAGGCCGCGCTCGGCGAGCATTCCCCGCAGGTGCTGGTAAAGCGCGGTGACGCCGTCGTCGTTGAACTTCGCCGCGCTCGTGCCGTACACCGGCATGTCCTCCGGCGAAGACGAGAACGCCTCGCGGTTGCGGACCAGCTGGCGGGCGACGTCCCGGCGGGCGTCCTCGGCGCCGCGGCGCTCGAACTTGTTGATCGCGACGACGTCGGCGAAGTCGAGCATGTCGATCTTCTCCAGCTGCGACGCGGCGCCGAACTCCGGCGTCATCACGTACAGCGACTCGTCCACGAAGTCGACGATCCCGGCGTCGCCCTGCCCGATGCCCGGCGTCTCGACGATCACCAGGTCGAAGCCGGCGGCCTTGCAGGCCAGGATCGACTCGCGCAGCCCGGCCGGGATCTCCCCCGACGTCGTGCGCGTGGCCAGCGAGCGGAAGTACACCGGCGAGCCGTCGAGGCAGTTCATCCGGATGCGGTCGCCGAGCAGCGCGCCGCCGCCCTTGCGCCGCGACGGGTCGACGGCGAGCACCGCGATCCGCAGCTTGTCCTCCTGGTCGAGCCGGAAGCGGCGGATGAGCTCGTCGGTGAGCGACGACTTGCCCGAGCCGCCGGTGCCGGTGATGCCGAGCACCGGGACCTCGCGCTTGCCCGCGGCCGCGGTGAGGCCGCCCAGCAGCTCGCCGGGCAGCTTCTCGGCCTGCAGCTGCGTGATGACGCGCGAAAGCGAGGCGACGTCGCCGGAGAGCACCTTGTCCAGGGCCGGAGCCTCGGCCGCCAGGTCGACGTCGCAGGCCTTGATCATCAGGTTGATCATGCCCGGCAGGCCCAGCTCGTAGCCGTCCTCGGGCGAGAAGATGCGGGCGACGCCGCGCGAGTGCAGCAGCTCGATCTCCTCGCGCACGATCACCCCGCCCCCGCCGCCGAAGACCTTGATGTGCCCGGCGCCGCGCTCGCGCAGCAGCTCGACCAGGTAGGAGAAGTACTCGACGTGCCCGCCCTGGTAAGCAGAGATGGCCACACCCTGGACGTCCTCGGCGATGGCCGCGGTGGCGACCTCGTCGACCGACCGGTTGTGGCCGAGGTGCACGACCTCCGCGCCCTGCGACTGCAGGATCCGCCGCATGATGTTGATCGACGCGTCGTGACCGTCGAAGAGGCTCGACGCCGTCACGAACCGGACGGGGTGCACGGGGCGGTGCAGCTCACTGCTCATCCTTCCAAAATACTTTGGCTTCCTACTATTGGAAACCCGAGGACCAGTGACGCAGCTCTCAGGGCAAGCGGGGAGAACCTTGACAACCACCTGCTCGTACCGGTAGTTAACAGGTACGTTAATTAACGAGGTGGTGAAATGACGGACACGTTGAGCCGGACGTTCTCGGCCCTCGCCGACCCGACCCGGCGCGCCATCCTCGCGCGGCTGTCGGCCGGCGAAGCGACGGTCAACGAGCTGGCCGAGCCGTTGCCGATGAGCCTGCCCGCGGTGTCCCGGCACCTGAAGGTGCTGGAAGAGGCCGGGTTGATCACCCGCGGCCGCACCCGCCAGTGGCGGCCCTGCCGGCTGGAGGCCAAGCCCCTCGAAGACGTCGCGGACTGGGTCGCGACCTACCGCCCCTTCTGGGACGACGGGTTCGACCGCCTCGAGGACCACCTGAGGAGGCTGACCGGCGATGCCTGACCTCTCCATCACGCGCGTGTTCGACGCCCCGCGCGAGCTCGTCTTCGCCGCGTGGACCGACCCCGACCAGCTGGCGAGCTGGCTCGGCCCGCGCGGCTACACCGGCTCCGCCGTCACCCTCGCCACCCGCCCCGGCGGCGCGTGGCGGGCGTGCATCCGCTCCCCCGAGGGCGACGAGCACTGGATGCACGGCACCTACCGCGAGATCACCGCCCCCGAGCGGCTGGTGTTCACCTTCGCCTGGGACACCGAAGGCGACCTGCGCGCCGAGACCCTGGTGACGATCGCCTTCGCCGACCTCGACGGCAAGACCGAGATGACCTTCGTCCAGACCGGCTTCCCGACCGCCGCCGACCGCGACGGCCACGACGAGGGCTGGACCTCCAGCTTCGAGGACCTGACCGGCTTCATCCGAGGAAAGGACGCCCGATGACCGCCACCCTGCCCGAGATCGTCTCGCCGGAGGACTGGCAGGCCGCGCGCGAAGCGCTGCTGGCCAAGGAGAAGGAGCTGATGAAGGCGGCCGACCACCTCGCCGCCGAACGCCGCCGGCTGCCGATGGTGCCCTTCACCAAGCCGTACGAGTTCGACTCGGGCGCGGGGAAGCAGAGCCTGCTCGACCTGTTCGACGGCCGCCGCCAGCTGATCGTCTACCACTTCATGCTTCACCCGGGCGACGAAGCGGGCTGCCCCGGCTGCTCCCTGATCGTCGACAACCTGCCGCACCTGGCGCACCTGCACGCCCGCGACGTCACGCTGAAGGTCGTCGCGCCGGCGACGCCCGCGGAGATCGAGCGGTACAAGGCGCGGATGGGCTGGGACGTGCCGTGGGTGTCGGCGCACGGCAGCGACTTCACCGAGGACTGCGGCGTCGGCCGCGGCTTCGGCGTCAGCGTGTTCCTCCGCGACGGCGACGACGTCTACCGGACGTACTTCACCTCCGGCCGCGGCGGCGAGATGTTCCTCGCGTCGCACCGGTACCTCGACGTCACGCCCCTGGGCCGCCAGGAGGCGTGGGAGGAGGAGAGCCGCGGCAACGACGGCCCCGGCTCGTGGTGGCGCCGCCACGACGAGTACTGAGGGCACCCCGAGCGGCAGCAGGTTGCCCGCTCGCCGAAGTACCCGCGTGGCTCGGCCTCGGACGGGCCGAGTCGCGCATTCGGCGGGCCGGTCGGGCTGCCCGGGGGCGAGCGGCGTGGGCCCGGGCATCCCCCGGGCCCACGGCGTCAGCGCGCGTTGGCCGCCCGGAGCGCGATCCACTGCCGCATCGCGTACTCGACCAGGGTGATCAGCGTCTGCTTGGTCGACTCGCGGTCCCGGGCGTCGCAGCGGACGATCGGGATGTTCGGGTCGATCGACAGGGCCTCGCGGACGTCGTTGATGTCGTGCTCCAGCACGCCGTCGAACGTGTTGATGCCGACGATGTACGGCAGCCCGCGGTCCTCGAAGAAGTCGATCGGGGCGAACGAGTCGGCCAGCCGGCGCGTGTCGGCCAGGACCACCGCGCCGATGGCGCCGCGGACCAGGTCGTCCCACATGAACCAGAACCGCTGCTGCCCGGGCGTGCCGAACAGGTAGAGGATCAGGTCCGCGTCCAGCGACACGCGGCCGAAGTCCATCGCCACGGTCGTCGTCGACTTGCCCGGCGTGTGGTCGAGGTTGTCGACCCCCACGCTGGCGTCGGTCATCATCGCCTCGGTGGTCAGCGGCACGATCTCCGACACCGACCCGACGAACGTCGTCTTCCCCGCACCGAAACCGCCAGCCACCACGATCTTGGCGGATGTCATGGTCGGGGGCGCGGTGTCCCGCGGTGCCTTAAAGCCGACGGAGTCCACTCAAAACCCTTTCCATCAACACCAGATGTGCCTCGGCGCCGTCATTGCCCGTAATCGTCTTGTGCACCGTGACCAGCCCCGCGTCGGCCGCGTCGCTGATCAGCACCCGGGCCACGCCCAGTGGCACCCGCAGCGCCGACACGATCTCGGCGACCGAACGGGGGGTCCGGCACTCTTCCATGATCGAGATGCACTCGATCTGCTCCGCGGCGACTTCGGGGAAGCCACCGGTGGCAGCGTAGTCCTTCGCGGAGATCAGTGTCTCCAGCTCCAGCGCGTAGTTCGCCCGGGTTCGGCCGCCGGTCAGCGCGTAGGGCCGGACGATGGCCGTCAGCTCCTCGGGCGCGGGCGGCTGCTCGAACACCGCGGGCATGACGAACTCGCCGCTGGGCGGGCCCGGGTCGAACAAACCGCCTGGTCTGGGGCTGTCCCCGTCGGTACTGCCGGGCGGCGAGACTAGAGAGGTCACACGATCTCCTGGGTCGGCCGACGGCGCGGGCGCCGGCGGTTCCGCGGCCGCGTGCGCACCGGCGGCCGGGGGTGGCGGGGTCTCCTTGCTCTTCTTGCGCTTCCGGCGGGCACGGCCGGAATCCAGCGTGAACCCGTTGAGGACGTCGGCGAACGTGCCGTCGTCCCCACGCTCGGCGGGGTTGCGCCCCGCGGGTGGTTCGCCGTCGAATCCGGACCCCGTGCTCATCGCGCCATCATCCCACCGGTTCGCCGATCAGTGACCCACCGGAGCCCTGGAGCTGGGCACGCAGTTCCGGGGTCAGGATCTGGCCGACCCGGTCGACGAGCATGGTCATCTCGTAGGCGACCTGGCCGATGTCGCAGTTGGGGGCGGCGAGCACGGCCAGGCACGACCCGTCGCTGATCGACATCAGCACCATGATCCCGAGCTCCATCTCGACGACGGTCTCGTTGACCGCGCCGGCTTCGAAGCAGCGGGCGGCGCCCTGGGTGAGGCTGACCAGGCCCGAAGCGACGGCGGCGAGCTGGTCGGCCCGGTCGAGCGGGAGCCGGTTCGACGCGGTCAGCAGCAAGCCGTCCGCCGAGACGACCACGGCGTGGGCCACGCCGGGCACCCGCTCCGCGAAGTCGTTCACCAGCCAGCCGAACTGGTTCTGCGTCGGCTGAGCACTACTCGGCGAGGTCATTCACCCTCCAAGGTCTCGTGGTTGGTCTCGGCCGCCTGTGCGGTGCGGTGGCGTCCGCGCTCGATGCCCTGCTGGAAGCTCCGCAGGCGGCCGCGCACGTCGTGTGCGTCCCGTTGTGGTCGGGGGGCCGTGGCCCCGGTGGACGGTCCGGC
This sequence comes from Amycolatopsis sp. CA-128772, assembly GCF_002904295.1. Classification (GTDB taxonomy): domain Bacteria; phylum Actinomycetota; class Actinomycetes; order Mycobacteriales; family Pseudonocardiaceae; genus Amycolatopsis. The sequence goes on along the minus strand of NZ_PPHG01000067.1, from coordinate 82,604 downwards.
GCTGCCCGGGAGCAGCTGCTCCCCGCGACGGCGCCGGGGCAATCCTGCCGAAGTGAAGGTGGCGGGCGCCGACTGGGACACCGCTTGCACCGCTCGCCAGCCGTCGTCCGTCCCGAAGTTCCACTCGGCGGTGGTCTCCACCCCGGATTCTTCCCGACGCGGCGCGGGCGTCTCCGGCGCCTTCCGGGAAGGCAGGGCCGACGGCGGCCCGGCGGCGATCGGCAGCTGCCCGGAGTCGTGGAAGACGGTGGGCGGTTCGGTGTCGCGGTACGCCGGCCGTCCGTTGGTGGTCGGCTGAGGGAGGGCGGTTTGCGGCGCTTCGGCCTGGCCCGGCGGCTGGGGGGCAGGCTGCTGTTCCGGCGGCTGCAGCCCGGCGGCGAAGATGTCGCCCTGCAGCTTCGGGGCCGGTTGGCCGCTCGTGCGCGCCAGGCCGCCCGTGCGCGGCGCACGCTGCGGGAGACCGTTCAGCTGGGACGCCTCCGTGGCCGCGCCTGGGTGCTCCCCGCGCTGCGGGAGGCCATTCGCCTCCGCGGCTGGTTGGGCCGTGTGCTCTCCGCGCTGCGGAAGACCGCCCGGCTGCGAACCGGCGGGCGCAGGCCCCGACTGACCGCTCGGCTGCGGCAGGCCGCCGCTGTGCCCGGGCTGCGGGGCCTCCGCGGCCCGCTGGGCCGAGGCGTGCTGCCCGGTCCCTTCCGCGGCCCGCTGACCCGAGGCATGCTGCCCGGTCACCTCTGCGGCCGGCGGGGCCGATGCGTGCTGCCCAGCCGCCTCCGCCGCCTGCTGAACCGAGCCGTGCTGCCCGCTCTCCTCCGCGGCCGGCTGACCCGAGCCGTGCTGCCCGCTCTCCTCCGCGGCCGGCTGACCCGATGCATGCTGCCCAGCCGCCGCCGGCTGGTGAGCCGACCCGGGCTCCTGAGCCGCCGCCGGCAAGCCCGGAACCGGCTGGTTCTCCGCTGCCGCCGAACCCGGCGCCGTCTGCTCCGGCGCGCCCGCCGACTGGGCCGTGCCCAACCCCGGCACCGCTGGGCCGCTCTGCGCCGGCTTCGGGCGCTGGGCCGCCGTCTGGCGGGCTTGGCGGGCCTGGCGGCGGCCGCGGGTCACGCCCTGCTGGAAGCTGGTCAACCGGCCGCGGACGTCCGCCGGGTCGCGGACCGGGAGGTCCGGGCGGGGCGGGGCCGGCTCGGGGACGCCCGGCACGGCCGGGGTGGCGCTGCCCGGGAGCAGCTGCTCGCCGCGGCGGCGGCGCGGGAGGCCCGCCTCCGTGAACGCCGTCGGCTCGGCCTTCGTGCGCTCCTGGACCGTGCGGAAGTTCTCGTCGCTCGCGAAGTCCCAGCTGCGGCGCTCCTCCGGCGGCACCTCCTCCGCCGCGGCCGCCGCCGGTTCTTCCTCGGAAACGGCCGGCTTGTCCTCGCGGAACCACGCCGACAGCATCTCGTCGAAGATCGGCGTCGTCTCCGAGCGGTCCGGGGCCGGGGCCGGCGGGGGCGGCTCCTGCCCCGCGGTCGCCTCCTGCCACCAGTCGCTGAGCGTCGTTTCGTTGGCCGTGAACAGGTCCTTGCCCGCCGGCAGGTCGTCCGCGCGCGGCGGCGGCTGCGGCAGCGGGAGCACCGCGGGCACCGGCGGCAGGGCCGGGCGCTGCGGCGGGACGTCGTCGTCCTTCGGGATCGGGGCGAACAGCGCCGTGCCGGAAATCTCCAGGTCCGACGGCGGGCGCACGCCGGACAGGCCGGCGAGGTCGCTCGCCGACGGCCAGCGCTCCTCCCCCATCGCCGGCTGCGGCGGCACCACCGGGCGCGGGCGGGCGTGGCCGTTGACCGGGCGGCGCGGCAGCTGGTTGCCCGCCGCCGGGCTCGCCGGGTGCTGCTGGAGCGCACCGATCGGGCCGGTGGCCGGGCCGTCGGTCACCGGCATCACCAGCTCCGCCGGGACGACGACGGTGGCGCGGACGCCGACGATGTCCTTGCCGCCGTGCAGCGACACGCCGATCCGGTGCCGGCTGGCCAGCCGGCCGACGACGAACAGGCCCATCCGCCGCGACGTCACCAGGTCGACCGACCCGGCCTCGGTCAGCCGGGTGTTGGCCTCGATGACCTCGCACTCGTTCATCCCGATGCCCTTGTCCAGGATGTCGATGTGGAGCGAGCCGTCCTCGCCCAGCCGCGACGCCACGGTCACCGTGGTCTCCGGCGCGGAGAACGCCGCGGCGTTGTCCAGCAGCTCGGCGACCAGGCGCATCAGGTCGCTCGCCGCGTAGCCGACGATCCGGGCCGGGGGCGGCGGCTGCACCTGGACCCGCTGGTACTGCTCGATCTCCGACACCGCCGCGCGGAGCATGTCGGTGGTGCCGACCGGCTTCCCGGACCGGCGGCCCGGCTCGGCGCCCGAGAGCACCATCAGGTTCTCGTTGTTGCGCCGCATCCGGGTGGCGAGGTGGTCGAGCTGGAACAGGGTCGCCAGCTGGTCGGCGTCCTCTTCGTCCCGCTCGAGCTGCTCGATCAGCTGCAGCTGCCGCTGCACCAGGCTCTGGCTGCGGCGCGAGAGGTTCACGAACACGCTGCCGTAGCCGGTCCGCATCGCGGCCTGCTCGGTGGCCAGCCGCAGCGCCTGGTGGTGCACCTTGTCGAAGGCGCGCGCCACCTCGCCGACCTCGTCGTCGGTGTGCACTCCGACCGGCCGGACGTCGGTGCCCTGCGCGCGGCCCTCCTGAATGTTGCGGACCGCCTCCGGCAGCGCGGTCTCGGCGACGTCGAGGGCGCTGCGGCGCAGCACCTTCAGCGAGCGCAGCAGCTGGCGGGTGATGAGGAAGACGACCGCGACGGCCAGCACCATCGCGGCGAACAGCACCACCGCGAGCAGGCCGGCCCCGCTGCTGGACTCGTCGACCAGGTCCGCCGCGGTCGTCGCCGCCGCCGCGCCCAGCCGGTCGGCGACCTGGCCGATCTGCGCGCGCATCGCCGCGGAGGCGGCGGTCCAGTCCTGGGGCGACAGCGCGCGGAAGGCGTCATCCACGCCGCCGGGCGGGGCGTTCAGCACCGTCTCGACCATCCGGGCCCGGCTCTGCGCCTGCGTGCCCTCCGCGATGGCCGCGAAGTCGCGCTGCAGCGTGTCGCCCGCCGCGGACCGGAAGTCGACCAGCCGGTCGGCGAGCCGCAGCTCGGCGGCGCGCAGCGTGGCCAGCTCGCTCGGCGTCAGCGCGGCGCGGCCGATGCCGTAGGAGACCAGCGCCTGGCTGAGCGACACCTGCTCGCCCGCGACCAGCAGTTCGTGCAGCCCGGCGGGGGTGCCGCCGAGGGTGCCGTCACCGGCGCCCGCGGTGACCGCGGTGTCGAGGCTGATCAGCGAGCCGGTGAGGGCGGCGTACGCCGAGATGGCCTGGGCGGGGTCGAGCTGGCCGCCGTCGACCTGGCGGCGGAGGAAGGAGAGGTTGCCGACCTGCGCCGTGGCCGCGCCCGCGGCGCCGGACACGCCGGGCTCGGCTTCGGACGCGCGGGCCTGCTCCGCGGTGAACGGGCCGATGGCCGCGTCCGTTGCCGTGCGGGCCGCGGCCAGCTCGGGGGTGCCGCCGACGGTGCCCGCGGTCAGCATCGCCGAGGTGACCGTGCGCTCCTGCTGCAGCGCGCCGGTGAGCGCGCGCACCCCGCCGCCGAGCGCGACCAGCCGGTCGAGCCGCTGGTACTCGCCCGAGCGGCCGACCTGCGCGGCGATCGTCGTGATGCCCAGCACCAGCGCGAGCACGATGGGTACGACGGTGACGGCCGAAAGCTTGACGGGCAGGCTCCAGTCGCGCCACTGCACCAGCGCGTGCCAGAGGGCCTTCCCCTTCGACCGCCGGGGCGCTCGGCCGAGCAGCTCCCCGACGGGCACCTGACCTTCTCCTGCAACGGTCACGTAAGTGACTCCCTGTCCGGCGTCATGGATCCGCGTCGACGGCGCGGCGTCCCGGCTCGCAGCGGGCCGCCGGACGGCCGTGCCGCCCCCGCCCGGCCGCTTTCCCGGCGCCCTCGCTCGTCCCCGGCCGCCCGGCCGTCCGCGCGCCCGTCACCGGGCAGGCACCGTCCCGCCGTCCCGTGCCCGGGACTCTGCACGTGCATGTCGCAACTTGCGTTGTGCACGGTGGTCGAGATCAACTTTATCGGTGCCAATCGATCGCTGCGGTCAGCTGGGCCAAAGAATCGTACCCCCGATGCCCGGACGGTCAATTTCCTTCCCCGTTCGGCCGCTGACCTGCGAAAAGGGCTTTCGCGACCGGCCACGGGCCACGCCATTCCCCCTCACCGCCCCCGAAGAGGGAATTCCGGTTACCGGACGGGGAGACCAGGAGCATCCGGCCGTCACCCGATTAGCCCATCCAGGGTAGCAGCATCCCTCGGACGATCTACACTCCGTACCACCAACGGGTGGGTCAAGTCTCAAGGTGTGCCCGATGTTGTGGCGTTGCGTCCCGACGTGCCACGACCCGGTGATTTCTGACAGAACACCGCGCTGACCAGTGGATCTTCGTCGCCCTACGCCCGTCCGGGACCACTGACAGGCGGCAGGTGATGCCGCTTTTCGCTACATTCCGTAACCAGATTACCGAGGCTTTGCCGTCCGTTAGCCCGTTCGTCGTAGTGAATAGCACCGGCAACAACCTGGCGTCACAATTCTTTTCTGCATTGCCCGGTGCTCTCCGCAGCCTTGTCACCGGCGCGGATTCGACATGTTCGACAGGAAAACGAATACCGTCCGCGCCGGCCGACCGGCCGGTGCGGCCGCCTTCGGCATCGGCCGGACGGCGTAGTTACGATGTGCCCTCGCAGTCCGCAAGGGCGGCCGGGCGCCACACACACAGGCGCCCGGATCCCGCCGCCACGGAGGCACCCCGCCGGAGGCACCATGTACGACGCAGCGCGGCCCTCACCGGGCAACGCCCTCGAGGAAACCGGTGTGCTGCCGGTCTTGTTCACCGGTGACGGGCCGGCCGCGCCCCACCGGACGGCCGCCCGCACCGGCCCCGACTACGCCGCGATCCAGGCCAGCCCCGAGTTCGTCTCGCTGCGCCGCCGGTTCCGCGGCTTCGTCTTCCCGATGAGCTTCGCCTTCTTCGCCTGGTACATGACGTACGTGCTGCTGGCCGCGTACGCGCACGACTTCATGAGCCGCAAGGTGTTCGGCCAGGTCAACGTCGGCATCGCGCTCGGCATCGGCCAGTTCGCCAGCACCGCGCTGGTCACCTGGCTTTACCTGCGCTACGCGCGCCGCCGGCTCGACCCGCGCGTCGCCGAGCTGCGCGCCCGCGCGGGACTGCCCGAAGGGACGCGCCGGTGACCGCCCTCGCCGCGGGCGTGCCCGCCAGCGACCCGATCGTCAACACGGCCGTGTTCGCCCTGTTCGTCGCGATCACGCTGTACGTCGTCTACCGGGCCGGCGCCCGGAACTCCTCGACGGCGGACTACTACGCCGCGGGCAGCGCGTTCACCGGCCGCCAGAACGGCATCGCCCTTTCCGGCGACTTCCTGTCGGCGGCGTCCTTCCTCGGCATCGCCGGCGCCATCGCGATCCACGGCTACGACGGATTCCTCTACTCCATCGGGTTCCTCGTCGCCTGGCTGGTCGACCTGCTGCTGATCGCCGAGCTGCTGCGCAACACCGGCCGGTTCACGATGGGCGACGTGCTCAGCTTCCGGATGAAGCAGCGCCCGGTCCGCGCGGCGGCGGCGACGTCGACGCTGGTGGTGTCCTTCTTCTACATGCTGGCGCAGATGGCGGGTGCCGGCGGCCTGGTCGCGCTGCTGCTGAACGTCCACACCCGGCTCGGCCAGGCGCTGGTGATCGGCGTCGTCGGGCTGGTCATGGTGCTGTACGTGCTGGTCGGCGGGATGAAGGGCACCACGTGGGTGCAGATCATCAAGGCGGCCATCCTGCTGCTGTGCGGCGCCCTGCTCACGGTGTTCCTGTTCGGCAAGTTCGGCTTTTCCTTCTCCGACCTGCTTTCCTCCGCGGCGCAGAACAGCCCGCTCGGCGACAGGCTCCTCGAACCGGGCGGCTCGTACGGCAAGAACGACACGACCAAGCTCGACTTCGTGTCCCTGTCGCTGGCCCTGGTGCTCGGCGCGGCGGCGCTGCCGCACGTGCTGATGCGCTTCTACACGGTGCCGAACTCGCGCGAGGCCCGTCGTTCGGTCGTCTGGGCGACGGCGTGCATGTTCGTGTTCTACCTGTGCACGCTGGTGATCGGCTTCGGCGCGGCCGCGCTGGTCGGCGCGGACGAAATCAAGAGCGCGCCGGGCGGCGAGAACTCCGCGGCGCCGCTGCTGGCCCTGCACGTGGGCGGGACGCTGCTGCTGGGCGTCATCGCCGCGGTGGCGTTCGCGACGATCCTCGCGGTGGTGGCCGGGCTGACGATCACCGCGTCGGCCTCGTTCGCCCACGACGTCTACGCCAACATCTTCAAGCGCGGCAAGGCCGACCCGGCCGACGAGGTCCGGATGGCGCGGCTGACGGCGATCGCGGTCGGGGTACTGGCCATCGCGGGCGGCGTGCTCGCGAACGGGCAGAACATCGCGTTCCTGGTGGCGCTGGCCTTCGCGGTCGCGGCGTCGGCGAACCTGTCGACGCTGCTGTACTCGCTGTTCTGGAAGCGGTTCAACACCACCGGCACGCTGTGGGGCATCTACGGCGGCCTGATCGCGTGCCTGCTGCTCGTGCTCTTCTCGCCGGTCGTCTCGGGCGCCCCCGACGCGATCTTCAAGGGCGTCGACTTCGCCTGGTTCCCGCTGAAGAACCCGGGCCTGGTGTCGATCCCGTTCTCGTTCCTGTGCGGCTTCGTCGGGACGCTGGTCGGCCGGCCGAAGGCGGACCCGGAGAAGCAGGCCGAGATGGAGGTCCGGTCGATGACCGGCATCGGGAGCTGAGGGGCCGGCCGGCCTGCGTCACGCGCGCAGGCCGGCCAGGATCACGGTCAGCACCCGCTTGCCCTCTTCGGGGGTGCAGTTGCGCACCGCCATCCCGGCCCCGTGCCCGAGCCGGAGCACGTCGGGCGCCGAGATGTCCGGCCGGATCAGCCCCGCCGCTCCCTCGACGAGCACCCCGACCGCCTCGCGCAGCCGCTTCTGGCAGTACTGGAAGGTCTCCGAGCCGGAGTCGATCGACTCCTTGAGCAGCATCGCCAGCTTGTACCGCTCCACGACCCAGGTGACCTGCTCCCCCAGCCAGGTTTCCAGGGCCGCCCACGGCGCCAGCTCGTCGTGCAGGACGAACGCACGGTCGGCGAGCACCGCGATCTCTTCGCGGTAGACCGCTTCGAACAGCTTCTCCCGCGTCGGAAAGTGCCGGTAGAGCGTGCCGGCTCCGACACCCGCCTTCTTGGCGATGTCGTCGAGCGGGACGTCGGCGCCGCCCGTGGTGAAGAGCTCCCTCGCCGTCGCGACGATGCGCTCGTAGTTGCGCCTCGCGTCCGCCCGCATCGGACGCTCCGCATCCGGCATCCCGGCCTCCTCGCCACCTAACCGGAGAGATTCTCCGAATCCCCTTGCGCATCCGGAGACGCTCTCCATATTATCGCGTCGTACCAAGTGGAGAAACTCTCCGCTTCTCTTCGTGCTCCTTGGGGGAGTATCCCTTGTCTCAGCAGACGCTCCACCCCGCGCCCGTGGCCGCGGGCCCGCGGCGCGGCGGGCTGGTCCTCGCGATCATCCTCACCTGCCAGCTCATGCTCGTCCTCGACGCGACGGTGATGAACGTCGCGCTCCCGCGCATCCAGTCCGACCTGGGGTTCTCCGCCACCGGCCTGTCCTGGGTGATGACGGCCTACAGCCTGGTCTTCGGCGGCCTGCTGCTGCTCGGCGGCCGCGCGGGCGACCTGTTCGGCCGGCGGCGGATGTTCGTCGCGGGCATCGTCGTGTTCACCCTCGCCTCGCTGGCCGGTGGCCTCGCCGGCTCCGCCGCGCTGCTGATCGCCGCCCGCGCCCTGCAGGGCGTCGGCGCCGCGATGGCCGGGCCGAGCACCCTGGCCCTGGTGACCACGACGTTCACCGAGCCCAAGGCCCGCGTCCGCGCGCTGGCCCTGTTCTCCGCGATGTCCAGCGGTGGCTTCGCGATCGGCTTGATCGTCGGCGGCCTGCTCACCGAGTGGTTCTCGTGGCGCGCCGCGCTGTTCATCAACGTCCCGTTCGGGCTGGCGATCGCGCTGCTCGCCCCGCGGTTCGTGGCCGAGCCCGAACGCCGCCGGGCGCACCTGGACCTGCCCGGCGCGGTCACCGGCACCCTCGGCGTCGGCGCGCTCGTGTTCGCCTTCACCCACGCGGCCTCCGACGGCTGGGGCAACGCGGTGACGCTCGGCTCCCTGGCCGCCGGTGTGGCGCTGCTCGCCGGGTTCGTCGTCCTCGAGGCCCGCACCGCGCTGCCGCTGGTCCCGCTGCGGCTGTTCGCCGAACGCAACCGCAGCGCGGCCTACGTCAACTTCTTCCTCGCGCCGATGGCGATGATGTCGATGTTCTTCTTCCTGACCCAGTTCATGCAGGACATCCGGCACTTCGCCGCGCTGGCCACCGGGTTCGCCTTCCTCCCGATGGCGGCGCTGATCTTCACGATGAGCCGCCTGGTGCCGCGGCTGCTCCCCCGCTACGGCCCGAAGCCACTGGCCCTGACCGGCTCGCTGCTGATGGTGGCGGGCGTCGGCTGGCTCGCGCTGCTCACCACCGACAGCACGTACTTCCCGGCGTTGCTCGGGCCGCTGCTGCTGATGGGCCTGGGCGGCGGGCTGGCGTTCGCGCCGCTGAACGTGATCATCATGGCCACCGTGCCGGCCGAGGACGCCGGCGCCGCGGGCGGCGTGCTGCAGACGATGCAGCAGGTCGGCAGCACGCTGGGGCTGGCCGTCCTGGTAACGGTGTTCGGCTCGGCGACCCGCTCGGCGGCCGCGGCGGGCACCACCGGACCGCAGCTGGTGGTGGACGGCATGACGTCGGCGTTCGCGACGGCCGCGGTGATCGCGGCCGGCACGGTCCTGGTGGCGCTGACGTTCCGCCGGGCTACAGCTTCTGCCCGGCCTTGACCTTGTGCGTCACCCGGCGCTCGACGAGGAACGAGACGAACGGGACGCACCCGGCCAGCAGGACCAGCACGGTGCCCTTGATCGACCAGCGGGCCTTGATGGCCAGGTCGATGGTCAGCACGAGGTAGATCATGTACAGCACGCCGTGGATGGGCGAGTAGACGGCCGACGGCGTCGGGTTGTCGAAGCCGTACCGCAGCACCATCACGAAGCACAGGCCGAGCAGGCCGACACCGGTGACGTAGGCGGCGGTGCGGAACCGGACGAGGGGGCCGGCGAGCGGTACCGCAGTCCGGGCGCCTTCGGTGCTGGTGGTCATCGGGTCGTCGTCCTCACTCTGCGGCCTGCTGGTCGCGGGCGTTGAGCTCGCGCAGGTAACGGTTGTACGCGGCCAGCTCCTCGTCCTCGTCGGTGTACGTCCGGTCGGTGTACGTCCGGTCGGTGTACGTCCGGTCGGCGTCCGGACGGGGAGCGGGCACCTCGACGGGGGTCGCGGGCGGTCCGGGCTCGGCCTCGGCTTTCTGGCGGAGCTTGCGGATCCGCCAGAACATGAAGGCGGGGAAGAGCCCGAACAGCGGCCACTGCAGGACATAGCCGAGGTTCTGGAAGGTGCCGTTCGCCGAGGTGAAGCGGTCCCACTGCCACCAGGCGAGCCCGCAGCAGACGAGCAGGCTCACCAGGCAGGTCGCAACGATCGCGATCCGCCGTCCCCACGGGGAGGCGGCCGGTGGCGGGGAAGCTGGCACGCTTCGACGCTAGCACTGGGCACCTGAGAGGCGACGGCCGACCGCGGGCCGGGGTGGCCCGGCTCTCAGGGTTGTCCCCAGGTTCGGGGGGTTGTGGACAACTCGGGGGTTCGGTGCCTTTTGCGGGCGGTTCTGTCGGTGGGCGGCGATACGCTGGAAGCGGGGGCAGCCCCCAGGGAGGGCGGGTTTGTGTTGGCGGGCCGCGACCCTGCCACCTGGGCGGCTCCCGGGTTGTCGCCAGGGTGGGCCGAGCGCGTTCGGGCTCGGGCTCGGGCTCGGGCTCGGGCTCGGGCTCGGGCTCGGGCTCGGGCTCGGGCTCGGGAGTGTGCGGGCTGTTCGTCTGGGTTCGGCAGCGCGCGGCTGTCATCTGGGTTCGGCAGCGCGGCTGTTCACCCCGGCTCGGCAGCGCGCAGCTGTCCGGATTCGACCCGCGACCGCGTCCGCAGCCCAGCGCAGCGGCCGCGACGCCGGCTCATCGGAAACCCAACGGCGCGGCAGCCCGAGCAACCGCAGCATCACCCACCCGGGTGGGTGACCGACCTGACAACCTTCCGCGGGCAGAACCGAAACCGGCCCTCAGCCCTGCTTCCGCACCGACTGCGCCGCCTTCGCGTACCCATCCGCCAAGCCGAACACCTTCTGCGCGTACTCCGTCGAGTTGTTGTACGACAGGATCCCCGCCCACCACCCGCCCGGGCTGGCCATGTCGCGCCCGCCCGCGCACAGGTACCGCGCCGCCGCCAAGGCCGCGTCGTCGATCTGCTGCGGGTCGCCGAGGCCGTCGCCGTTGCCGTCCGAGGCCCACTTGCGCCACGTGCCCGGGATGAACTGCATCGGGCCCACCGCCCGGTCGACTCCCGGGTCGCCGTCGTAACGGCCGCCGTCGGTGTCGCCGATCGCCTGGACGCCCGCCGATCCGTCCAGGGGGACGCCGATGATCGGCTTCGACGGGCGGCCGTCGGCGCCGAGGACCGCGCCCGCGTACTGGCCGTGGTTGGACTCGATGCGGCCGATGCCCGCCAGTGTGGCCCACGAGATCTTGCAGGACGGCTGGTCCGCGCGCATCGCCAGCTCCGCGTTGCCGTACGCCTGCAGCGCCCGGGCCGGGACGCCCGTGGCCGCCGCGACCTGGGTCGCCCACTGCGTGAGCGTGGCCGGGCCCGTGCTGCCCGGGCGGGCCTGCTGCGGCGATGTCTGCTGCTCGGCGCCGCCCGCCACCGCGCCGCCGGCCGGGGCGACCGAGCCCGGGCGGACGTCGGCCGCCTTCACCTGGAGGGCGGGGATTTCGGTGGTCGTCGGGCTCGCTTCCGGCGTGGCCACGCGGGTGACGAGCCAGATCCCGCCGCCGGCCACGGCCAGCACGGCGAGGACCACGATCAGCCGGGTGAGCACGGCCACGCCCGGGGAGCGCGGCGCCGGTGCCGGTGCGGCGGGGGCGGCTTCCTCGGCGTCGCCGCCGATCGGGTCGTCCTCGGTCTTTCCGGTCCTGGTGCGCACGAAACTCCGGTTCTCCAGCGTGGTGTCGACGATCTGTCAACGAGCCCGCGCAGGTTAGCGTTACGCGGGCCCGTTCGATCGTCTCACCTCACCGGGTCACCCGGCCGAGTGGAAATCAGGCGGACTTCTGCTGTCGCGCGAGGCGCGCGACGCACCAAGCCGGGGCGCTGCCGCGGCGGAGGTGCTGCAGAACGGTCATCGGCCCGAGCCGGCGGCTCAGGTCGGACGGCGCGAGTCCCGCCGCCCGGTAGTCGAGGGCCCGCTGGTCGAGCGGGCTGATGCCGGCGTTCCACCACTCCTCGGCCTCGGCGACGCCGCCGACCATTTGCCACCAGCCCGCGGCGGCGGTGAGGAGTTCTTCGGGCACGTCCGGCAGGCGGCTGCGCATCGCGGCGAGGTAGCCGGGGTCGGCCGACTCGACGGGGACGAACCGGGACTGCCCGGTCCGGGCGCGCTGGCCGGGAATGCCCGGCGCCTGCGCGGGTGCGTCGGCCAGCCACGCGGAAGCGATGCGGTCGACCTCCTGCTCCTCGGGAGTCCTCTCGCGCTCGGCGGCCCACTGCCGGATCAACGCGTCCACTCCGGGATCTCCGGTCATCCCTGCCTCCTTGGTAGGTCCCCGACGGACAGGGCCTGACGCCTGTCCCACGCGGTGGTGCCGCACGCACCAACCTGCACCTTGCTGAGTGGAAACTGCCTGCGTACCGGGGTTCTCCGAGGGGGTGGCGAACCACCCGATCACGCAATGTGAGCACCGTAGGGCCGGGGTGGTCCCCTTCGCCAGACCCTCGATGCCACGAATTCGGCGACCTGCGCGTTTTCGACGGCAATCCACCCGGATGGTCGAGCGTAGGAGTCCGAAATCCGGGATTGGTGACACAGGGTGATTTACCGTCCGCTAACACGCAGGGTAGCCACCGGCACCGCCCGTGGCGGTGCCGGTACGGAGAAGCGCGAGGTCAGGAGAACAGGGCGCGGAAGAACGTGACGATCGCTTCGGCGCCGTCCTTGAGCCAGCCGAGCACCCGGTGCACGAAGTCGGCGGACTGCTGGGGCTGGGTGATCAGGAGGAACAGCACGAGCGCGACCACGCCCACGATGAGAACTTTCTTCACGCCGCCCGACATGTGCTTCCTCCCCGGCTCGCCGTTCCCGTCCTGGGAGTGGCCACACCGGATACTTTAGGGAAGGCCGCCCCGGAAGACACCCCGGAGCGGCGAGGTGCGCGTTCCGTCACCGGCCGTGCCTCCAGCGGGCGATCAGCCGCGCGGAGGGCTCGATTCCGGCTGAGCGGCCGATAAGGTCTGCCGATGGACGACGAAGGTTCCAGAGTGGAGCTGCGGCCGGTGGCCGAGGCCGATCTCGAGCTCCTCGAACGGCTGACCAACGATCCCGTCGCCGCCGGCGAGCACCAGTGGTTCGGCTGGCACGACCCCGGCTACCTGCGCCGCCGGTGGCACGAAACGGGGATGCTGACCACCGAGAGCGGCATGCTCGTGCCGACCCTCGGCGGCCGCGTGCTCGGCCTCGTCTCCTGGCACCGGACCCGCACCGGGCCGGCGGCCTACTGCTGGAACATGGGTCTCGTCCTGGCCGCGGAAGCCCGCGGCCACGGCTACGGCACCGAGGCCCAGCGCCTGCTCGTGGCCTACCTCTTCGCGCACACGCAGCTCAACCGCGTCGAAGCGACGACCGAGACCGGCAACCGCGCCGAACAACGCTCGCTCGAAAAAGCCGGCTTCACCCGCGAAGGCGTCCTCCGCGGCTACGACTTCCGGGACGGCGAGTGGCGGGACCACGTCATCTACTCGGTCGTGCGCTCCGACGTCGCGAAGGACTAGGCGATCACCCCGGCTTCGCGCAGCGCACCGAGGTCCGTGACACCCAGCTCGGCGAGCACCGCCTCGGTGTCGGATCCCTTGACGCGCGGCGCTTCCGGCGTCGCGGGCGGCGTCCGGTCGAAGCGCGGTGCCGGGGCCGGCTGGACCATGCCGCCGATCTCGACGAACGTGCCGCGCGCCGCGTTGTGCGGGTGGGACGCCGCTTCGGTGGGCGACAGCACCGGCGTCAGGCACGCGTCGGTGCCTTCGGCGCGCGCGACCAGGTCGTCTCGCGTGTGCTTGGCGATCGCGCCCGCCACGATCTCGCGCAGGCGAGGCCACTGCGACTTGTCGATGTGCAGCGGCAGCTGCGCCGGGTCCAGCTCCAGGACCTTGACCAGGTCGCCCCAGAACCGCATCTCGATCGCGCCGACGGCGACGTACTTGCCGTCCGCCGTTTCGTAGGTGTCGTAGAACGGCGCGCCGCCGTCGAGCATGTTCTCGCCGCGCTCCTCCGACCAGAGGCCCGCCGCCTTGATGCCGTGCAGGCTCGTGGTGAGCAGCGCCGCGCCGTCGACCATCGACGCGTCGACGACCTGGCCGCGCCCGGACGTGGTCCGCTCGTACAGCGCGGCCAGGACGCCCATCGCCAGGAGCAGCCCGCCGCCGCCGAAGTCGCCGACGAGGTTGAGCGGCGGCACCGGGCGCTCGCCCGCGCGCCCGATCGGTTCGAGGGCGCCGGCGATGCCGATGTAGTTGATGTCGTGCCCGGCCGCCTTCGCCAGCGGGCCGTCCTGGCCCCAGCCCGTCATGCGGCCGTAGACCAGCCGCGGGTTGCGGGCGTGCACGACGTCGGGCCCGAGGCCGATCCGCTCGGCGACGCCCGGGCGGAAGCCCTCGATCAGCACGTCGGCCGTGTCGCAGAGCTTCAGCACGAGCTCGACGCCTTCGGGCGTCTTCGTGTTGATGCCGACCGACCGGCGGCCGCGGGCGAGCGGGTCGGTCCCGATGCCGAGCACGTCCTCCCCCGGCTGCGCGCGGTCGACGCGGACGACGTCGGCGCCGAGGTCGGCGAGGACCATCGTGGCGAAGGGCCCGGGCGCGAGCCCGGCGAGCTCCACCACCTTCAGGCCGCTGAGCGGACCTGCTTTCATGACGAGAGTTCCCTTCAGAGCGAGCGGGAGATGATTTCCTTCATGATCTCGCTGGTGCCGCCGAAGATCCGGGAGATCCGGACGTCGGCCCAGGCGCGCGCGATCGGGTACTCGGTCATGTAGCCGTAGCCGCCGAAGAGCTGCACGCAGTCGTCGATGACCTTGTTGACGCGCTCGGTGGTCCACAGCTTCGCCATCGCCGCGCCTTGGACGTCGAGCTCGCCCTTGAGGTGGCGTTCGATGCACTGGTCGAGGAACGCCCGCGCCACCGCCGCCTCGGTCGCCGCCTCGGCGAGGGTGAACTTGGTGTTCTGGAAGGAGAAGATCGGCCGGCCGAATGCCGTGCGCTCCTTGGTGTACTCGAGCGTGAGGTCGACGGCCGCCTCCAGCCCGGCCACCGCGGTGACGGCGATGATCAGCCGTTCCTGCGGCAGCTGCAGCATCAGCTGGAAGAAGCCCTGACCCTCGGCGTCGCCGAGCAGGTTGCCGGCGGGCACGCGGACGTCGTCGAAGAACAGCTCCGCGGTGTCCTGGCCCTTGAGGCCGACCTTGTCGAGCACGCGGCCGCGGCGGAAGCCCGGCGTGTCCGTTTCGACCACGACCAGCGAGACGCCCTGGGCGCCCGCGTCCGGGTCGGTCTTCACCGCGACGACGACGAGGCCGGCGTGCAGGCCGTTGGTGATGAAGGTCTTCGCGCCGTTGATGACGTAGTGGTCGCCGTCGCGGACGGCGCGCGTCTTGATGCCCTGCAGGTCGGAGCCGGTGCCGGGCTCGGTCATCGCGATCGCGCCGACGAGCTCGCCGCTGGCCAGCTTCGGCAGCCACTCGCGCTTCTTCTCTTCCGAGGCGTAGGCGAGCAGGTAGTGCGCGACGATTCCGTTGTGGACCGTGACGCCCCACGCGCTGTCGCCGGCGCGCGCCTGCTCTTCGTAGAGGACGGCTTCGTGGGCGAAGGTGCCGCCGCCCCCGCCGTACTCCTCGGGGATGGACAGGCAGAGCAGGCCGACGTCGCCCGCCTTCGTCCACAGCTCGCGGTCGACCTTCTTCTCCGCCGCCCAGCGCTCCTGGTGCGGGACGGCTTCCTTCTGCAGGAACGAGCGCGCGAGCTCGCGGAGGTCATCGAGCTCGGTCGTGCTCCACGAGCTCTTCGGCAGTTGCAGTGGCACGGGGACCCTCCTGCTGGAAAACATTCCGATCAGCATGTAAGTTCTGATCGGAATGTACATCCATTCCGTCCGGTAGGTAAAGCAGGGAGGCCGCGGTGACCGAGACGGCGCACCGGACCCAGGCGCAGCGGCGCGAACAGACCCGCACGGCGCTGCTCGACGCCACCATCGACTGCCTGGTCGAGGTCGGCTACGCGCGCACGTCGGTGCAGGAAATCTGCGCCCGCGCGGGCGTGTCGAAGGGCGCGGTGCAGCACCACTTCACCGCGAAGGCCGAGCTGATGGCGGCCGCGGTCGAGCACTTGACGACGAAGCTGCGCCGCCAGCTCGCGGCCTCGCTCGACGATCTGCCGGGCGGCGGCACCGGCGTCGCCGCGGCGATCGACCTGCTGTGGACCGGCTATTCCGGCACGCTCTCGACCGCCGTCACCGAGCTGTGGGTCGCCGCCCGCACGGATCCCGAGCTGCGCGCGGCGATCCGCCCGGTGGACCGCGCGCTCGGCCGGGCCACCCTGGAACACGTCACCCAGGTCGCCGGCGAGCTCCCGCCCGAACGCGCGGAGCTGCTGTTCTGGCTCACCGTCAACCTCACCCGCGGGCTCGCGCTGGACGCCGAACTCGGCGGCGACCCGGCCCGGCGCCGCCAGCTGCTGGAGGAGTGGAAGCGCATCGCCGTCCTGCTCTACCAGGACGCCACCACTGCGCCGAGCTGACCACAAGGCGGCTTTGCCCCTTATCCCGCAGGCAGACTTCGTGGTCCAATCCCCTCGAACGAGGGGAGTTCCGATGACCGCCGCCCCGTACCCGTACTCCTACGGGCCGCCGCCCGCCCAGCCGATCGCGCCGCCGCCGGCCGGCCCGGCAGCGTTCCTCCGGTTGCTCGCCGGGATCCTCGGCGCCCTCGCCGCGGTGCTGGTGATCGCCGGGACGTTCCTGCCGCAGACGTCGTTCGAGCAGGTCGTCGACGGGAAGACCGAGAGCAGCCAGACGATCACCGCCTGGTCGCGCTCGTTCGCCGTCGAACCCGGGGCCGAGGCGAAGAAGTTCTACGAGCAGACGCACGTGGCGCGGTACGGGATCCCGCTCACCGCCGGCGCGGTGGTGCTGCTGGCCGGCGCCGGGCTCGCGTTCGCCGGCGCGCGCCGCACGGCGGGGCCCGGGCTGCGCGCGGGCGCGCGGACGGCCCTGGTGGCGGGGGCCGCCGGGGTGACCGCGGCGGTATGGATGCTCGGCATGGACGTCTCGGCGACCTTGAGCTACGAGACCGACGAAGGCACGGTCAAGTCGCACTACGCGACCGGCACCGGGTTCTGGCTGCTGCTCGGCGGCGGGATCGTCGCGCTGGTGACGCTGGTGGTCGCGGTGCTGGCCGGACGGCGGGCGCCCGCCGCGATTGCGGGCGGACCGCCGCCGGCGCCCTACGCGGCGCCGGCGTACCCGCAGCAGTACCCGCCGGGCGGGCCCTACGGCGGGCCGCAGCACCAGCCGTTCCCGGCGCCACCGCCGGGCGGTCCGCAGCCGTTCGGCGCGCCGCCGGCGAGCGGGGTGCCGGCGAGCGGGGTGCCGGCGAGCGGGCCGCCGTCGCAGCCGTTCGTCGCGCAGCCGCCGGGCGCGCCGCAGTCCCAGCCGTTCCCGGCCCAGCCCCCGGCCGGCAGCCGGCCGTTCCCCGGGTCCTCCGGCGAGGCGCCGGAGCCCGGCGGGGTGTCGTCGCGGCTCGACGACCCCTACGGCGGTGTGACGCAGGCGCAGCCGCACCCGTCGCCGCCGGGACCCGCGTCGCCGACCGAGCCGAACTACCAGCTGCCGCCGCTGAACCCGCCCAATACGTGAAACATATTCACATCAGACTGGACAACTGACGTACCGACGGTATGGTGTACTCGTCGGTAACCCCTGCGCGGCGTGCGCGCGGGACTCCGGACGCCGTGGAACGGAGACGTCATGACCAGCACCACCCCCGCAAAGGCCGTCGAAGACACCCCGTTGCCCCCGACCGTCGGCGGCGTCGCCGGGGCGCCGGGTGCGGCGCGGGCGGCCCAGCTCGTCGCCCGGGTGGCGGGCGGGGCGGACTCGGCGCCGATCCGGATGACCGCGCCCTTCACCGGGCAGCCGATCGCGACCCTGCCGCAGGCCACCGACGCCGACGTCCGCGCGGTGTTCGACAGTGCGCGGACGGCCCAGCGCGCGTGGGCGGATCGCTCCCCCGCCGACCGCGCCCGCGTTCTCACCCGGCTGCACGACCTCGTGCTCGCGAAGCAGGACGAGGTGCTCGACCTGGTCCAGGTCGAGGCGGGCAAGGCCCGGCTCGACGCGTTCGACGAGGTCAGCGCGACCGCACTGGTGGCGGCCTACTACGGCAAGCACGCCCCGAAGATCCTCGCGCCCCGCCGCGTCGCCGGCGTCATCCCCGGCCTGACCCGCGCGGGCGAGATCCGGCACCCCAAGGGGGTCGTCGGGATCATCTCGCCGTGGAACTACCCCCTGGCCCTGACCGCGATGGACGTCCTGCCCGCCCTGGCCGCGGGCAACGCCGTGGTGCAGAAGCCGGACAACCAGACGGCGCTGTCGGCGCTCTGGCTGCACGAGCTCGCCGAGGAGGCCGGGCTGCCCGCCGGGACGTGGCAGATCGTGCTCGGCCGCGGGTCGAAGATCGGCACCGCGCTGGTCGAGGAGTCGGACTACCTGTGCTTCACCGGGTCCACGCCGACCGGCAAGGAGCTGGCCGGGCAGGTGGCGAAGCGGCTGACGTCGTACTCGCTGGAGCTCGGCGGCAAGAACCCGATGGTCGTGCTCCCGGACGCCGACGTCGCGAAAGCCGCGACGGGCGCGGTGACGGCGTGCTTCTCCTCGGCCGGGCAGCTGTGCGTGTCGGTCGAGCGGATCTACGTGCACGAGGACGTCCGCGACGAGTTCACCCGCGCGTTCGTCGCCCGGACCGCGGCGTTGCGGCTCGGCGGCGCGCTCGACTACCAGGCCCAGATGGGCTCGCTGACGTCGGAGGACCAGCTCGCGGCGGTGTCGAAGCACGTCGAAGACGCCCGCGCGAAGGGCGCGTCGGTGCTCACCGGCGGCCGCGCGCGGCCGGACCTCGGCCCGCTGTTCTACGAGCCGACGGTGCTTTCGGACGTCACCCCGGACATGCTGCCGTTCGCGGAGGAGACGTTCGGGCCGGTGGTGTCGATCTACGGCTACACCGACGTCACGGACGCGATCGAGCGGGCGAACGACACGCCGTTCGGGCTCAACGCCAGCGTCTGGTCCCGCAACGGCCGCGCGGGCTGGGAGGTCGCGGCGCGGCTGAAGGCCGGGACGGTCAACGTCAACGAGGGCTACGCGGCGACGTTCGGCAGCGTCGGCGTCCCGATGGGCGGCATGAAGGACTCCGGCGTCGGCCGCCGCAACGGCGCCGAAGGGCTCCTGAAGTACACGGAATCCCAGTCGATCGCCCTGCAGCGCGGCCTGGCCCTCCGCCCGCCCCGCGCGGTCCCGGGTTCCCTATGGTCCCGCGGCATGACGTTCGGCCTCAAAGCCCTCCGCCGCCTCCCCCGCTGACGTACCCGGACAGCCGGTTCGCGTACCTGGACAGCCGGTTCGCTATGCGTGTTCGGCGGTGGGGGCCGTCAGGAGGCCGCGGTCGTAGGCGATGGCCACGGCTTCCGCGCGGCGGCCGGCGCCCAACTTGGCCATCACGCGGGACAGGTGGACGCTCACCGTCTTCTCGCTGATGTAGAGCTCTTCGCCGACCTGGCGGTTGGTGCGGCCCAGGGCCACGCGCTCGAGGACGTCGCGCTCGCGGTCGGTCAGGGGGTCGGTGACCGTGCGGGCCGGGGCCGCCGGTTCAACCCCCGCCAGCTCGACGCGGGCGCGGTGGGCCAGGTCGCGGACGGCATCGCGCAGCGGGATCGCGCCGAGGCGGACCGCCACCGCGTGGGCCGCTTCGAGGGCGGCGTGGGCGTCGGCGTCCGCGGCCAGCAGCGCCTCGGCTTCGTGCCGGCGGCAGACCGCCTGCTCGTACACCGCGCCATAGCCGAACGCCGCCGCCGTGGCCGCCCACTTCTGCGCGTCGCCGCGGCCGGTCAGGCACGTCGCCGCCGCTTCCAGCCGGGCCAGCCAGGCCCGGCCTTCCGGCCCGAGCGTGCCCGACCGCGGCTGCCCGACGACCGCGCACATCCGGCCGTGGGTCAGCATCCGCTCGCCGGCCGCGACCGCCGCGTCGGCCGCGGCCTGGTCGCCGTGGATCCGGGCGCCGGCGGCCAGCGCGGCCGCGGCCGTCACACCCAGCGCGGCCACCCGGATGCCGGCCAGCAGGCCGGACTCGATGCGTTCCAGCCAGCCGATGAGGTCTTCGGCGCGGCGCACCGCCTCGGCGTGGTCGCCCCGCCAGTACGCCAGCTCGATGCCGGCACCGCCGGCCGCCAGGGGGATCTGCATGTCCGCCGTCCAGTGCTGCCGCAGGCTGCCGAGCAGCTTTGCGCCTTCGTCGAACCGGCCGCGGGCGACGACGAACAGCGACCAGATCGCCTGGATCCGCGCGGCGACCGCGCTGGACACCCCGCGCCCGGCCCGGCCGGCGCTCTCGTCCGGCCAGTCGCCCACCAGATAGCGCAGCATCAGGTGCCGCGCCCGCAGCTCCAGCCCGTAGACGCTCCAGCTCAGCCCGGACTCCTCGGCCCGGGCGACCCCGCGTGCCGCGTGCTCCAGGGCTTCGGCGAACTCACCCTGGTCGTCGTGGCTCAGCGCGAGGAAGTAGGTCGCGCGGATCTCGGTGTTCAGCGCGCCGGAGTCCCGCGCCTTGCGTTCGGCCTGGCGCAGCCACTCGCGCGCTTCGGCCGCTTCGCCCCGCGAGTCGGCCAGCGTGCCCAGGGTGACCAGCGCCGACGCCTCCGCGCCCGTCGCGCCGACCACCTGCGCGTCGGCGACCGCGGTGAGGGCGCTGTCGAGCGCCGCCTCGGGCTCCTCGAGGATCCGCAGGAACCCGGCCCGGCTGGCCAGCACCCACGCGCGTGCCGGGCTGGGTTCGGTGTCCTCGACCAGGCCCCAGGCCCGGTCGATGGCCGCGACGGCCTCCTCGAGGGTGCCCTCCAGCGCGAGCAGCGCGTCGGCCAGCCGCCGCCACACCTTCGCGGCGCGGTCGTTCGGGACGTCCGGGGTCAGCGCCTGGGTGGCCGAGCGGGCGAACGCGACGGCCCGCTCGGGCTCGCCCGAGGTGCCCGCGAAGTAGGACGCCTCGTACAGCAGCCGCAGCTCGTCGAAGGCGGCCGGCCGGTCCGCCGGGGCGACGGCGTCCCAGATGGACAGTGCCTGTTCGACGTGCTGCAGCGCCGACCCGGGCGCGCCGAGCTTCTCGGCTTCGTCCATCGCGCGCAGCAACGCCGGCAGCGCGGTGACCAGGTCGCTGCTCTGCATCGAGTGGTAGGCCAGTTTCGCGTCGTGCCCTCGGCCCTGGGGCCGCGCCTTGATCCGCGCCGCGTACGCCGCGTGCGTGCGCGAGCGCTCCCCCGGCAGCAGGTCGCCGTACACCGCTTCCTGCAGCAGCGCGTGCCGGAACGTGTAGGAGCCGTCGGACAGCACCACGAGCACGTGGTGCTGGACGGCTTCGCGCAGCGCGTCGTCGAGTTCGAACTCCCCCAGCCCGGAGACCTCGGCGAGCGCCGCGTGCATGACCGGCTCGTTGGCCACCGAAATGACCCGCGCGACGCGGCGGGCGTCCGGCGAGAGCCGCTCGAGCCGGGACAGCAGCACCTCGGCCAGCCCGGCGGGCAGGTCGTTGCACTCGGTCTTGGTGGCGAGCAGCTCCTCGGCGAAGAACGGGTTGCCCTCCGAGCGGCTGACGATGTCGGCCACGACGTCCGCCGGCAGCGGCTCGTCGGCCAGCGCCTCGACGAACTTGCGGGCGTCGACGGCGCCGAAGGGATGCAGGTCGACGCGCTCGACCGTGGCCAGCCGGACCAGCTCCGCGAGCACGCCGCGCAGCGGGTGGCGGCGGTGCACGTCCTCCTCGCGGTAGCTGCCCACGACCAGCAGCCGCTGCGCCCGCAGCCGGCTGAGCAGGAAGGACAGCAGGTTGCGGGTCGACGCGTCGGCCCAGTGGAGGTCCTCGAGGAAGACCACCACCGGGCGCGACTCGGCGATCTCGGTCAGCACCCCCAGTACCGCGTCGAACAACTGCAGCTGACCGAGGTCCTGCTCCGGCCGGGGACGCACCATGGTTTCCCGGTCGTTGGAGGTCATCGGCGGGTGTTCGGCCGTCCGGGGCTCCTCGAAGCCCGCGCCCTGCGGCAGCAGCCGCCCGAGCGCGAACCGGGCCCGCACCGCGGCGGCGACCACCGGGTCCGTCGCGCTGCCCAGCGGGGCGAGCGCCTCGGCGAACGGAAGATAAGGAAGACCGCCCTCGCGGACGTCGATGCAGCGGCCGGTGAGCACCAGCCCACCGCACGCGCCGACGTGCTCGCCGAGCGCGGTCAGCAGCCGGGTCTTGCCGACCCCGGCGTCCCCCGAGAGCAGCACCGCGCCGGCTTCGCCCCGTTCAGCCCGGGCGAAGGCGGCGCGGAGCCGCCGCATCTCGTGGGTACGGGCGACGAGCGGGATTCCGGAGCCGAGTCGGGGCACGAGGAGCATTGTGGCTCACACCGCCGACATTTTTTCAGGAGTTCGGGTGGCGAGGCCCCCGACCTGGGGCGAAGCCCCAGATGTCCCCGACGGTTTCCGACCGCTTATCGCCTTCGACACCATCTCGCCGCCCCTTACCGGGCGGTCTCGCCGGCGCCCGCGGTCTCCCGCGTGGCCTCGCGGCGCTCCTGCTTCGGTACCTCGACGTCGCTGTGCGCGGCCCGCAGGTGGCGGACGGCGCGGCGGGCGCGGGCGGCCCAGGCGCTGCGCCCGGCCTTCCGCAGTTCCTCGGCCCGGTAGGCCGCTTCGGCCCGGACTGCGTCGAGCATGAGATCGCTGTGCATCGTGTTCCCCTGTTCCCTGGGTTCTCCGGTTCGGTAGCACTCAGGTTCGTCCTGAGGAGACACCTCAGGCATCGGGTGATCACGCATGCCTGGCCGCGAAAAGACCCCTTACTCCCGGCCGAGCCCAGCTCGGCGGGGGTAAGGGGTCTTCCCGAGCGCCTCAGTCGAGGGCCGGGCCACCGGTCCGCACCGCGGCCAGCAGCCCCCGCCAACCCGACGCGGGCAGGCGGAACGCACCCCCTTCGGGGTCCTTCGAGTCGCGCACCGCGGCGCCGCCTTCGACGAACGCCACCTCGACGCAGTCGTTGCCGCCGCCGCTGTGGCTGCTCTTGCGCCACCGCGCCCTGGAGAATTCGGCTTCCATGGTCCCCACTCCTTACTGTGTCCTCGGATCCAGTTGGTGCACCCGAGCCGGTACGGCCGCCTGTTCGGCGAACCGTCCGGCCGCCTCGGCGATCAGCTCCACCGAGTCGTCCGGCTTCAGTGCGGCCGCGCGCAGATGGTCGAACATCAGCCCGTAGCGCCGGACGTCTGTGGGTTCCTCCAGGTAGAGGCCGCTGGACGTGCTGTCGTCGACGTAGACGACGTCCGGGTCGGCCTGCTCGGGGAAGCCCATGATGAGGAACGGGCCCTCCATGCCGGGGTGCGCGCCGGCGCCGAACGGCACCACCTGGATGGTCACGTTGGGCTTCTCGGCGAGGGCGACCATGCGGTACAGCTGCTCGGCCATCACCTCGGGGGTGTCGACCACGCGGCGCAGGACGGCTTCGTCCATCACCGCCCAGTACTCCGGCGGCGGGGTCTCGGACAGCAGTTCCTGGCGCGCCATCCGGGCGGCGACGCGGCGGCGGATCTCGGCTTCGTCGGCGTCCGGGCGCAGCGCGCGGATCACCGCGCGGGCGTACCGCTCGGTCTGCAGCAGGCCCGGCACCAGCAGCGCCTGGAACGCCCGCAGTGAGCTCGCGTCGGCTTCGAGCCCGACGAAGGTGCCGGTGAAGACTTCGTTGTAGGCGTGCCACCAGCCGCGCTTGCGGGCCTCCCTGGCCAGCTGGACCAGCGCCTCCTGCTCGTCGCCGGTGATCCCGTAGAGGGCCAGCATGTCGCGGGCGTCACGCGGGGTGACCCCGACGTGGCCGGTTTCGATGCGGCTGATCTTCGAGGCGGAGCATTCGAGCTTCTCGCCCACCTCGTCGATGGTGAGGTCCGCGGCCTCGCGGAGCCGGCGCAGCTCCCCCGCGAGCCTCCGGCGGCGAACCGTGGGGCTCTGTCCCCTTGCCATCGCGGCACCTCCGGATCTCGACGTTCCTGTATCTAACCAGCCGGTCGCAGACTCGGTGGACCATTAACACGAGGCGATTGCCGGCACCGGATCTGCAATTTGCAAAATGCTCTTGTACGCTCGCACCCTGCACTGCAACGGGCGCTCGACGGTCGGCCCGCCGTGGCTTCGACCGGCCTCTGAGCAGGGTAGACGATGATCGCGCGAAGTGCTGCCCGGTCGTCGGGCGAAGGGGTCCGGGGCCGTCCCCCGATCGGTCCGGCCCCCTCACGTGGGCCAAGTGCCCTTTTACCGCGACTGGTATTCGAGCTATTCATCGCCCGGAAGGGTGATTTCCCGGCGAACTTCACAAGACGCGCAAGAGTCCTTCTTGGACGACCGTCGCGATCAGCGTGCCGTCCTGCGCGAAGAACCGGCCGGTGGCCAGACCACGGGCCCCGGACGCCGTCGGCGAGGCGCTGTCGTAGAGGAACCACTCGTCGGCGCGGAACGGCCGGTGGAACCACAGCGCGTGGTCGAGGCTGGCGCCGAGCACCTTGTCGGTGTCCCAGTAGACGCCGTGGCGCGCGAGCACCGAGTCCAGCAGCGTCATGTCGGAGGCGTAGGTGAGCACGCAGACGTGCAGCAGCTGGTCCGCGGGCAGCTTCCCGTCGGCCCGCATCCACACCCGGTTGCGCGCGGGCCGCTCCCCGGTCTCCCGGGTGACCCACGGCGGCTCGTTGACGTACCGCACGTCGATCGGCCGCGGCCGGGCGTGCGCGCCGATCGCGTAGCCCTCGGCGCGTTCCATCAGCGTCGGCAGCGTCTCCGGCGCCGGGACGTCCGCCGGCATCTCCTCGGCGTGTTCGATGCCCGGCTCGTCGGTCTGGAACGACGCCGACAGCGAGAAGATCGCCTTGCCGTGCTGGATCGCCACCACCCGGCGGGTGGTGAACGACCGGCCGTCGCGGATCCGGTCGACCTCGTAGACGATCGGCACGCTGGGGTCGCCGCCGCGGATGAAGTACGCGTGCAGCGAGTGGACCCGGCGCTCCTCGGGAACCGTGCGCCCGGCCGCGACCAGCGCCTGGCCGGCGACCTGCCCGCCGAACACCCGCACGGGCGAGTGGGCGGGCGAGACGCCGCGGAAGATGTTCTCTTCGATCTTCTCCAGGTCGAGCAGCGCGATCAGGCGGTCGAGCACCGGCTGGCCGCCACCGGGGGTTTCCTGTTCGGCGGCGGCCCTGGCCATTTCAGTCATGGCCAGACCCTATGCGCTGGACGGGTGACACGTCCCTTATGCGTGGTCGTCTTCACCGAGGCGGTGCACGCGGATCAGGTTGGTCGACCCGACGGTGCCCGGCGGGGAACCGGCCACGATGACGACCAGGTCGCCCTTCTGGTACTTGCCCATCTCCAGCATGGCGTGGTCGACCTGCTGGATCATCTGGTCGGTCGAGCTGACCTGCGGGACGATGTGGGTGTTGGTGCCCCAGGTCATCGAGAGCTGGCTGCGCACGCACTCCTCGGGCGTGAACGCCAGCAGCGGCAGCCGGGTGTGCAGCCGCGCCAGCCGGCGCACGGTGTCACCGGACTGCGTGAACGCGACCAGGGCCTTCGCGTTGAGCCGCTCGCCGATGTCGCGGGCGGCGTAGGAGATCACGCCGCGCTTGGTGCGCGGGACGTGCGACAGCGGCGGCACGATCGGCGAGTCGGTCTCGACCGCCTCGATGATCCGGCCCATCGTCTCGACGACCTCGATCGCGTACCGGCCGACCGAGGTCTCGCCGGACAGCATCAGGGCGTCGGCGCCGTCGAGCACCGCGTTGGCGACGTCGGAGGCCTCGGCGCGGGTCGGGCGGGAGTTGTTGATCATCGACTCGAGCATCTGCGTCGCGACGATGACCGGCTTCGCGTTCTCGCGGCAGATCTGGATGGCGCGCTTCTGCACCAGCGGGACCTGCTCCAGCGGCAGCTCGACGCCCAGGTCGCCACGGGCGACCATCACCGCGTCGAAGGCCAGCACGATGGCTTCGAGGTTGTAGACGGCTTCGGGCTTCTCGATCTTGGCGACGACCGGCAGGCGCCCCTTGCCGACCCGGTCCATCACCTGGTGGACGAGGTCGATGTCGGCGGGCGAGCGGACGAAGGACAGGGCGATGAAGTCGACGCCCAGCTCGAGCGCGAACTCGAGGTCCTCGATGTCCTTCTCGGACAGCGCCGGCACGGAGACGTCCATGCCGGGCAGCGAGACGCCCTTGTTGTTGCTGACCGGGCCGCCCTCGGTGACCTCGCAGACCACGTCCTGACCCTCGACCTTGCGGACCACCAGGCCGACCTTGCCGTCGTCGACGAGCAGGCGGTCACCGGGCTTGGCGTCCCTCGCCAGGCCCTTGTAGGTGGTCGAGACCCGGTCGTGGGTGCCGGCGACGTCCTCGACGGTGATCCGGACGATGTCGCCGTTGTGCCACTCGACCGGCCCGCCGGCGAACGTGCCCAGGCGGATCTTCGGGCCCTGCAGGTCGGCGAGGACGCCGACCGCCCGCCCGCTCTCGGCGGCCGCGGACCGGATGAGGTCGTAGACCTCCTTGTGGTCGCTGTGGCTGCCGTGGCTGAAGTTCATTCTGGCCACGTCCATGCCGGCATCCACCAGGGCCCGCATCTTCTCCGGGGTCGCGGTGGCGGGGCCCAGGGTACAAACGATCTTCGCGCGTCGGCTCACGTCCACATAGCGTAGACCCTCTTCGCGCGTTCGTCTGTACCGATCCCGAATGTTCAAGAAGATGTTCAGAAACCTGCCGCGTCAGGTCACGGTCAGCGACGCGGGCGTTCGGTGGGTCCGACCCGGTCGCGGGCCCACTCGTTGAACTCCCGCAGCTGCCGCCAGGCCTTCCGGACGCGGTCGAGCGCACCCCGTTCGTGCAGCACGTCGTCGGGCTCCCAGCCGCGCACGGCGTACACCGAGCGGTAGCGCAGCAGCTCCAGCCGCGGGTGGTCGGCGTCGAACCCGCGGGGCTTCGACTTGAGCCGGTCGCCCTTGACCTCCCAGCCGGCGCGCTCCAGCTTCGCGAGGAGCTTCCGGAGGGCTTCGCCGTGCAGTTCGGTGTCGACGGCCGTCCGGAACCGGGCGATCTGGTCGGACTCGAGGTGGAAGCAACCGCCGCCGACGCGCAGGCCGTCCGGGCCGACCTCGACGTAGTAGGCCCCGCCGCCGCGGCCCTGCTCGATGACCGCGCCGCAGTGGGTCTTGTACGGCGTCTTGTCCTTGGCGAACCGGACATCCCGGTACGGGCGGAACACCTTGGGCTCGCCGAAGCCGTCCGAGAACTCGGGCGCGAGCTCGGCCAGGAGCGCCTCCATCGGGGCGCGGACGTCGGTCTTGTAGGTCTCGAGGTGGTCGTCCCAGTAGGGCTTGGAGTTGTCTTCCACCAGGCCGTCGAAGAAGTCGACGGCGTACTCGCCGAATCCGCTGAACGTCACGCCCGCGACGATAAACGGGGGCACCGGCAGGTTCCGCCGGTGCCCCCGGGTGCCGTGCTACTTGGCGACGGCCGTGATCAGCTCGCCGTTCGTGGTGTCACCGGAGAGCTCCCAGAACATCGCGCCGCCGAGGCCCTGGGTCTTGGCGTACGAGACCTTGCCGGCGATGGTCGACGGCGTGTCGTAGCTCCACCAGTTGCTGCCGCACTTGGCGTACGCGGTGCCCGCGATGGTCCCGGTCGCCGGGCAGCTGTTCTTGAGGATCTTGTAGTCCTCGATGCCCTGCTCGTACTTGCCGGGCGCCGGGCCGGTCGCCGTGCCGCCCGGGGCGCTCTGCGTGACGCCGGTCCAGCCGCGGCCGTAGAAGCCGATGCCCAGCAGCAGCTTGCTCGCCGGGACGCCCTTGCTCTTGAGCTTCTGGATCGCCGCGTCGGAGTAGAAGCCGGCCGTCGGGATGCCGGCGTAGCTGGTGAGCGGGGAATGCGGGGCCGTCGGGCCCTGGGCCGCCCAGGCGCCGAAGTAGTCGTACGTCATCACGTTGTACCAGTTGACGTACTGGGCCGCGCCGCCGTAGTCGGCCGCGTCGATCTTGCCGCCGCTCGTGCCGTCGGCGGTGATCGCCGCGGTGACCAGCTTCGAGCCGAACTTCGCCCGCAGCGCCTGCAGGAGGTTCTTGAACGCCGCCGCGCCGCTGGTGTCACAGGACAGGCCGCACGCGTTGGGGTACTCCCAGTCGATGTCGATGCCGTCGAAGACACCGGCCCAGCGCGGGTCGTTGACCAGGTTGTAGCAGGAGTTCGCGAACGCGCTCGCGTTCTTCGCGGCCTGGCCGAAGCCGCCCGACCAGGTCCATCCGCCGAAGGACCAGATGACCTTCAGGCCGGGGTGCTTGGCCTTCAGCTTCTTGAGCTGGTTGAAGCTGCCGGCGAGGGGCTGGTCCCAGGTGTCGGCGACGCCGTCGACGCTGCTCGCGGCGTCGTAGGTCTTCTGGTAGTCGGCGTAGGCGTCGCCGATCGCACAGCCGCCGTTCGTGACGTTGCCGAACGCGTAGTTGATGTGGGTCAGCTTGCTCGCCGAGCCCGACGTCTCGATGTTCTTGACGTGGTAGTTGCGGTCGTAGACACCCCATTCGGTGAAGTAGCCGACCACCTTGCCGACGGAGGCGTCGGTCGCGGCGGTGGCAGCGGTGGCAGCGGGGGCGCTCACGCCGCCGGCGACGAGCCCCGCGGCGGCCGCCACGGTCAGCAGGGCCGAAAAGCTCTTCCTGCGGAAACGGGACATGCGTTCTCCCTCCCGGGAATTACTCACGGCGTCGGTGCCGGAGTGGTGGGGACCACACTCACCGTAAGTGGACTAGACCACTAGGTCAATGGTTCAGACCATGCAAGGTCCACATTCCTTGACAGGAATATGCCCGGCGGAGCACATTTCAGGGGTGATGCAGACTTTCGACGTCCTCGCCGAACCGCGGCGCCGGACCATCCTCGACCTGCTGCGCGACGGCGAGCGCTCGGTCGGCGAGCTCGTCGACGAGCTGGCCCTGAGCCAGCCGGCGGTGTCCAAGCACCTGCGGGTGCTGCGGGAGGCCGGGCTGGTGACGGTCCGCGTCGCGGCGCAGCGGCGGTGCTACGCGCTGCGCCCGGAGCCCCTGGCCGAGGTCGACGCGTGGCTGGCGCCCTACCGCCGCTTCTGGTCGGACCGGCTGGACGCCCTCGAAAGCCGCCTCGACCAGACCTGAAGCGCCCCAATGTGGCGTTGGTTGCATCCAACGCACCCAATGTGGCGTTCGGTGCGTCTGACGCACCGAACGCCACATTGGGGCGTTCGGGTCAGCCCGGCTCGAACGTGATGCCCCGGTCCGCCGCGCGGCGCTCGCCCCACTCGTACAGCGCCGTCAGCGCCGGGCGGAGCTCCTCCCCCACCTCGGTCAGGTGGTACTCGACGTGCGGGACGCGGCCGTCGAACTCCTCGCGGCGGACGATGCCGTCCGCCGCGAGCTCGCGCAGCTGCTGGGTCAGCATCTTCTCGCTCACCGCGGGCATCCGGCGCCGCAGTTCGCCGTAGCGGTGGGCGCCCTCCTTGAGGTGGGCGAGGATCACCGGCTTCCACTTGCCGCCGATCAGGTCGACCGCCAGTTCCGTCGCGCAGTGGTACCGCTTCATCCCGCTCCTCCTACGCACCGGAAAGTACGTGGTTGCCCGGCCGGGCCGCCCCTGGTTGCCTGGTCCGGTGATCGTGCCCGAAACCCCGCCGACCCCCAGTCTCTACGAGTGGGCCGGCGGCCACGAAGCCCTCGTGAAGCTGCTGACCGTCTTCTACGGCCACGTCCTCGAAGACCCGCTGCTCGAACCGGTCTTCCGCGGCATGGACCCGGAGCACCCGAAGCACGTCGCGGTGTGGCTCGGCGAGGTCTTCGGCGGGCCGTCCGGCTACTCCGCGGGCCACGGCGGCCACGCGCACATGGTCGGGCGCCACCTCGGCCGCAAGATCACCGAAGAGCAGCGCCGCCGGTGGGTGAACCTGCTGCTCGACGCGGCCGACGAGGTCGGCCTGCCCGGCGACCCCGAGTTCCGGGCCGCCTTCGCCGGCTACCTCGAGTGGGGCAGCCGGCTGGCCGTCGTCTTCTCCGCGCCCGGCGCCGAGCCGAGCCCGCACGAGCCCGTGCCGCACTGGGACTGGCCGATGCCGCCCTGGCAGCCACCGGCGCCCTAGCCGCATAGTGAGGGGCAGCCGGAAGGAGGGCTGCCGTTGATCAGGGTGGACGGCCGGACCCTGCGCTGCGCGGACGTGGTGACCGCGGCGCGCACCGAGGGTCCGCTGGGCATCGACGTGTCGATCGCCGCGCTGCGCGGCGCCGAGCACGCGTGGAAACTCGCCGAAGAGCTGAGCACGCGCCGGGTGGTCTACGGCCGGACCACCGGCGTCGGGGCCAACAAGGACGACTCCGTCGAGAGCTCGACCGAGCACGGCCTGCGGCTGCTGCGCAGCCACGCCGGCGGCAGCGGCGACGAGATGCCGCCGGGCCACGTGCGGGCGATGCTGCTGATCCGGCTCAACCAGCTCCTGGCCGGGCGGTCCGGGATCAGCCTCGAGCTGATCGGCGCGCTGGCCGGCGCGGTCCGCGCCGGGGCGCGCCCGCTGGTGCACCGGCTCGGCGCGATCGGCACCGGCGACCTGGCCCCGCTCGCCGAGGCGGCGCTGGCGCTCACCGGCGAACGGCCGTGGGTCACCGGGGACGTGCCGCCGGTGCCGGTACGGGCGGGCGACGCGCTGGCGTTCATGAGCAGCAACGCCGCCACGCTCGCCGAAGCGACCCTCGCGGCGATGCGGCTGGACACGCTGACCCGGGCGAGCCACGCCGTCGCGGCGCTGACGTACGTCGCGCTCGACGGCAACCCCGAGGCGTACGCGACGCCGGTGCACGAAGCACGGCCGCACGCGGGACAGGTCGCCTGCGCGGCCGAAATGCGGCGGCTGCTGGGCATGCACCAGACGCCGAAGCCGGGCCGCCGGCTCCAGGACCCGTTCGGGCTGCGGGCGTTCCCGCAGGTGCAGGGCCCGGCGCTGGACGCGATCCACTACCTGCGGGACGTGCTCGCCGTGGAGATCAACGCCAGCACGGAGAACCCGATGATCTCGACCGTCCACAACGACGCCTACCACCACGCGCACTTCCACACCGCGTACGTGTCGACGGCGCTGGACCAGGCCCGGGCGACCGTGCACCAGGTGGCGGAGCTGTCGGTGGCGCGCCTCGGCGACCTGGTGGAGCCGGAGTTCACCGGCCTGCGGCCGTTCCTGGCCGCGGGGCCGCCGGGCAGCTCGGGCGTGATGATCCTGGAGTACGTGGCCCACGACGCGCTCACGGAGCTGCGGCAGGCGGCCCTGCCGGCCACCCTCGGCACGGCGGTGGTGTCCCGCGGCATCGAGGACCACGCGAGCTTCTCGACCCAGGCGGCCCGCGCGGCGACGGCTGCGTGCGCGGCCTACCAGCAGGTGCTGGCGTGCGAGCTGGTGGCGGCGGTGCGGGCCCTGCGGATGCGGGAGGCGGACCTGGTGGAGCTGCCGGTGCGGGACGCCTTCGAAGCGGCGTCGGCGGTGCTGGAGCCGAGTCTCGACGACCGGCCGCTCACCGGGGACATCGCCGCCGCGGTCGGCGTCCTGGACGAGCTGGCCCGCATCTAGCGTGCACCCGATCCGCCCGTTCCGCCGGCAACGGGCCAGATGGATGCGACAGGCAGGCGGTTCCTCGAGGTCACCAGGTGAAGCCGGGGACGACGCGGACGTCGTCGTGCTCACGCCGGCGGACGCTCCGTCGGGCCCGCTCCGGCGCGACCGGTGACCGATCCGGTGGGCATCCGGTACACCGCGGCCGCGAAGGCGCGCGCCCTGCCGGACGTCACCCGGGCCGCCCCGGGCATCCCGGGGCGGCCCTTCGACGAGGAACTCAGCCGAAGAAGACTTCGGCTTCCTGGTAGCGCTCGGCCGGGACGGTCTTCAGCTCGGCCGTCGCCTCGGACAGCTTCACGCGGACGATGTCCGTGCCCTTGAGGGCGACCATGACGCCGAAGTCGCCGTCCGCCACCGCGTCGACCGCGTGCAGGCCGAAGCGGGTCGCGAGGACGCGGTCGTAGGCCGTCGGGGTGCCGCCGCGCTGGACGTGGCCCAGCACGACCGCGCGGGACTCCTTGCCGGTGCGGTGGGCGATCTCGTCGGCCAGCCAGGTGCCGATGCCGCCGAGGCGGACGTGCCCGAAGGCGTCCTTCTCGCCGGTGAGCAGCTTCTCCTCGCCGCCCTCGGGCAGCGCGCCCTCGGCGACGACGATGATCGGCGCGAACTCCTTCTCGAAGCGGCGCTCGACCCAGGAGACGACCTGGTCGACGTCGAAGTGCCGCTCCGGCACCAGGATCACGCTCGCGCCGCCGGCCAGGCCGGAGTGCAGCGCGATCCAGCCGGCGTGCCGGCCCATGACCTCGACGACCAGCGCACGGTGGTGCGACTCGGCCGTGGTGTGCAGCCGGTCGATCGCCTCGGTCGCGATGGAGACCGCGGTGTCGAAGCCGAACGTGTAGTCGGTGGCGCCGAGGTCGTTGTCGATCGTCTTCGGTACACCCACGACGCCGACGCCGTCGTCGGTCAGCCGCTTCGCGACGCCGAGGGTGTCCTCGCCGCCGATCGCGACCAGCGCGTCGACGCCCTGCTCGGCGAGGACCTGCTTGATCTTGTCGACGCCGCCCTCGACCTTGTACGGGTTGGTGCGCGAGGACCGCAGGATGGTGCCGCCGCGGGTGAGGATGTCCTCGACGTCGTTCAGGCCCAGGGGACGGCTGTCGCCGGTGAGGGGGCCGTTCCAGCCGTTGCGGAAGCCCACGAAGTCCCAGCCGTGCACCTCGATGCCCTTGCGCACCACGGCGCGGATCACCGCGTTGAGCCCCGGGCAGTCGCCGCCGCCGGTCAGCACACCGACACGCATGAGAAGCCTCCGTCTGTTCTCGGGAGATGACAGTCACATTTCGTCGTCCGCCAGCGTAGCGGCTCTCGTCTTGATCGGTGCAGGGCGTACCACCTGCCGGATCGGTCCCTCGTGACGGCTGTGCTACGTTGGCCCCGTGCAGCGCTATTTCTGGTTTACGAAGCCGGCCCCGGGTGGGCACGGCGGCGTGAACCTGCGCTGACCTCCCACCCCGAGCCGGATTTCGAAACCGGCTCGGCGAGTCCCCCGCGGGTCGGTGTCCACCAGGAAGGAACACCCCCGCCATGACGCTCTCCGCCGGACCGGCCACCATCGGTGACCTCGACGCCGCGCGCACCACGTCGATCAGTCCGCTCATTTCGCCCGCGCTGCTGCGCGAAGACCATCCGGTCGACGCCGCCGTCGCGAAGGTGGTGCGGCACGGCCGCGCCGAAACGGTCGACATCCTCGAGGGCCGCGACGACCGGCTCCTCGTCGTGGTCGGCCCGTGCTCGGTCCACGACCCCGAGGCGGCCCTCGACTACGCCCGCCGGCTGTCGGCGAAGGCCGAGGAGCTGCGCGGCGAACTGCACGTCGTGATGCGCGTGTACTTCGAGAAGCCGCGCACGACGCTGGGCTGGAAGGGCCTGATCAACGACCCGGACCTGGACGGCACGTTCGCGGTCAACAAGGGCCTGCGGCTGGCCCGCAGGCTGCTGCTCGACGTGTCGGCGCTGGGCCTGCCGGTGGGCTGCGAGTTCCTCGACCCGATCACGCCGCAGTTCATCGCGGACATCGTGACGTGGGGCTCGATCGGCGCGCGCACGGCGGCGAGCCAGGTGCACCGCCAGCTGTGCAGCGCCCTGTCGATGCCGGTGGGCATCAAGAACTCGACGGAGGGCGACGTCCAGGTGGCGATCGACGCCACCCGGGCGGCGGCGGCGAGCCACGTGTTCCCGGGCATCAACACGGACGGCCTGGCGGCCCTCCTGACGACGGCGGGCAACCCGGACTGCCACGTGATCCTGCGCGGCCACAACGGCGGCCCGAACTACGACACCGCTTCGGTGGTGGACGCTCTGTCACGGCTGGCGAAGGCGGGGCTGCCGGAGCGGGTCATCATCGACGCATCGCACGGCAACAGCGGCAAGGACCACGTGCGCCAGGGCGCGGTGGTGCGGGAGCTGGCTTCACGGATCGCGGGCGGCGAGCGCGGGATTTCGGGGCTGATGATGGAGAGCTTCATCGCCGGCGGGCGGCAGGAGCTCGCGCTGGGGCGGGCGGAGGAGCTGACCTACGGGCAGTCGATCACGGACGCGTGCCTGGCTTGGGACGACACGGCACCGCTGCTGGAGGAGCTGGCTTCGGCGGTGCGGGCGCGCCGCTGACGGGGGTTGGTCGGGCTTGGCGGGGGGTGCGCGCCGGTGAGGGGGCTCGGCTTCCGGGCCTCTCGGCGGCGCGCAGCTGGCGGGGTTCGGGTCGGGCTGGGCGGGTGCGCGCCGGCGACGGGATTCGGGTCGGGCTTGTCGGGTGCGCGCCGGAGGGGATTCGGCGTCCGGACCTCTCGGCGGCGCGCCGCCGAGCCGCTTCGGGGCCTCTCGGCGGCGCGCGCGCCAGCCGGGGGTCCCCGCCCGGGGGATCCCCGGCTTTCACGTTACCGATAGGCACCGACAGTTTCGGTTCGTGCGAGCCGGGCCCACCCGGTCCGCACGGACCCGAACCGCCCGGGACTCAGCCCGGCTGGAAGAACTCCAGCAGCCGCTGCGCCGCGTCCGGGGACATCAGCAGTTCCTGCATCCCCGCCGACATCCGGGCCGCCGCTTCGGTGCGTTCGAACATCTCCTTCTCGTACTCCGCCACCGCCGCCACCTGGTCGTCCGGGTGCGCCACCAGCGCCAGAGCCAACAGCGCGCCGTCCAGCAGGGCCATGTTGGCGCCCTCGCCCACCGGGGGCATCAGGTGCGCCGCGTCGCCGAGCAGGGTCACGTCCGGGTGGGATGGCCAGGTCAAGCCCACCGGCAGCGTCGTGAGCGTGCGGGGCGCTATCCGGTCGTCGCACGCCTCGATCAACGCCGTGATCCTCGTGTCCCAGCCTGGGAGCAGCTCGATCAGGCGGGCGCGGGCCGCCGCCGGGTCGTCGAAGGGGATGCCGCTCGTCGCGAACCAGTCCTCGCCCGTGTTGTAGAAACTCACGCCGATGCGGACGCGGCCGTCGCCGTTGCGCTGGGCCGCCAGGGAAATCCCGTCGCCGAGCACCCAGTAGTTGCCGCGGCCGACCATCGCCGCGAGGTCCGGGTGGGTGCGGTCGATGTCCGGGATGCCGATCTCGACGGCGTTCTGGCCGAGGTGCTCCGGGCGGGCGTCGGTCACCAGCCGGCGGACCCGGGACTTCGCGCCGTCGGCGCCGACCAGCAGGTCGTACCGCGCGCTGCCGCCGCCGGCGAAGCGGACCACGCCGTCGGCGGCGGACTCGTAGGCGTGTCCCCAGTGGACGGCGCCCTCGGGGAGCGAATCCAGCAGCAGGTTGCGGAGGTCGGCGCGGTCCACTTCCGGCCGCAGGAGCGGTGCGTCGTCGGGGGTGTCCTCCTGCAGCAGCAGGGTGCCGTCCGGCCGCAGGAGCCGCATGTCCTGCCCCTCGCCGCGGGCGATCGTGAAGAACTCTTCGAGCAACCCCGCCTCGCGCAGCGCGCGCTGTCCGGAGTGGATGTCGAGCATGCTGCCCTGGTCCCGCGCGCCCCGCGACGGCTCACGCTCGTACACGGCGGCGTCGATGCCGTGGACGTGCAGCACCCGGGCCAGGGCCAGGCCACCCATCCCGGCTCCGATGATGGCGATCGTCATGGTCGTCCCCTTAATACGCTGTACATATCGATACACCGTATCGCAGGAGGCGATGTATCGTCCCCGGCATGTTGGTGTGGGAACGACCCGAGCCGCCCGAGCGGCCGGCGCCGGGGCCGCTGAGCCGGGAGGCGATCGTCCGCGCGGCGATCCGGCTGGCCGACGCGGACGGCCTGGACGCGGTCTCCCTGCGCAAGGTCGCCGGCGCCCTGGACGTCGGACCGATGCGGCTGTACGGCTACATCGACACCAAGGAAGAGCTGCTCGACCTGATGGTCGACGCGGTCTACGCCGGGATCCGGGCGGACGGCGACGGCTGGCGCGAGGTGCTGCGCTCCCACGCCGAAGCCGTCCGCCGGGCGGTCCACCGGCACGAATGGCTCGCCGACCTGATCGGCGGGCGGCCGCAGCTCGGGCCGAACACCCTCGCCGGCGGGGACGCCGTGCTGGCCGGCCTGAGCGGCATCGACCTGGACGTCGTCGTGCCGGCGGTCGCCGCGGTCAACGCGTACGTGATCGGGGCGGTGCGCCGGGAGATCGGCGAGCGGCGGGCCGAACGGGTCAGCGGGCTGGACCAGCGGCAGTGGCAGGCCGCCTACGGGCCCTACCTGCAGCGGACCTTCGCCACCGGCCGGTTCCCCGCGGTGGCCTCGATGGTTCGCGACGGCCCGCACCTGACCGCCGGCGAAACCTTCCGGCTGGGCCTCGAGTTCCTGCTCGACGGCATCGCCGCGCGCATCAGCGGCGGTGGAAGTACTCCTCGATGACTTCCCAGCGGGCCAGGTTGTGCTTCGCGTCCGCCAGGGCGTCGTGCTGGTCGGTGGGCGCGGCCGGCAGCTTCGGCTTCCCCGCGTCCTCCCAGCGCTGACGCAGGTCGCGGGTGAACCGCGGCAGCTGCCGGGGCAGGGCGGGCATCGGGCCCCACAGCTGGGCCAGCGCCACGTGGTCGTACGCCGCGAACCAGGCCCACAGCTCGATGCCGCCCGGGGGCTTGCCGAAGAACTCGAGCAGGTCGGTGCGGATCTTCTCGCGGCTGCGCCACGCCCGGTCGGCCGGGGACGGCAGCTTGTCGAGGACGTTGTCGCGGACCCACGGCCCGGCCTTCGCGGGGTCGAACTCCGTCGAGACCGCGTAGAACTCGCGGCCGCGTTCGTCCACCACCCCGATCGACACCAGATCGATGGTCACGCCGTCTTCGATGAACTCGGTGTCGTAGAAAAAACGCACCGGTGAAAACTAGCAGTGGCGCGCGGCGCCTCCGTTGAGGGCGGTGGTGGGTCAGCCGACCTTGGAATCCGGCACCCGGGCCGCATCACGCGCGGCGGGCTGGGAAGGCACCTTCGGCTTCACACCGGCCGCCTCCGCGGCGAGGAGTTCCTTCGCCTTCGCCGCGTAGATGTCCACGTACTCCTGACCGGACAGCTCCATCAGCGCGTACATGATCTCGTCCGTGATGGACCGCTCGATGAAGCGGTCACCCGAGAGACCCTCGTAGCGCGAGAAGTCCAAGGGCTTGCCGAAGCGGACTTCGAGGCGGCGGGGCCACCACATCTTCGAACCGATCGGGTTGACCTTGTCGGTGCCGACCATGGCCACCGGGACCACGACGCCGCCGGACTCCAGGGCGATCCGGGCGACGCCGGTCTTGCCCTTGTAGAGGCGGCCGTCCGGGGAGCGGGTGCCCTCCGGGTAGATGCCGAGCAGGTGGCCGGCCTTGACCAGGCGGATCGCCGTGTCGAGCGCGGCCTGCGCGGCGTTGCCGCCGGAGCGGTCGATCGGAAACTGGCCGACGCCGGTGAAGAACCACTTCTTGAGCGTGCCCTTGAAGCCGGGCTCGGTGAAGTACTCCGACTTCGCCGGGAAGGTCACCTTGCGCTTGACCCGCAGCGGCATGAAGAACGAGTCGGCGACCGCCAGGTGGTTGCCGGCCAGGATCGCGCCGCCCGTCTCGGGGATGTTCTCCGCGCCGACGACCTTGGTCGGCCACAGCGTCTTGAGCAGCGGTCCGATGAATACCCACTTCATGAGCCAGTACAGCACCGGTGCCTCAGTCCTCCATCGCAGCGCAGCCCCTGTTCACCCGAGACGAACAGCCTACGAACACCGGTGGCCGCCGCACAACGCGGACCACCCGGTTACCACTTCGGCAGCGATCGATCTCACAGCGAATTCCGGGCCCGGGCGGACCCCCACAACGTCCGCCGGCCGTGAGAGCATGGAGGGACTGCCCCGCTCACACGGAAGGCGATCGCATGGGCGTGCTCGCCGGCGCGGAACCGTTCGGCCACACCGGTTCGGCCGATACCGGGTTCCTGCTCTGCCACGGGTTCACCGGTACCCCGGCGAGCATGCGGGCCTGGGGTGACCACCTGGCCGAGGCCGGGTTCACGGTGCGCTGCCCGCTGCTGCCGGGACACGGGACCCGCTGGCCGGACCTCAACCGCACGACGTGGGAGGACTGGTACGGCGCCGTCCGCGAGGCCCTGCTCGCGCTGCTCTCGACGTGCCGGACCGTGTTCGTCGGCGGCTTGTCCATGGGCGGCACGCTCACGCTGCGCCTGGCCGAGGAGTTCGGCGACCGGATCGCCGGGATCGTCCTGGTCAACCCGTCGGTGACGCGGCTGAAGTGGGACACGCGGCTGCTGCCGGTGCTGGGCCGGATCGTGCCGTCGGTGCCGGCGATCGCGAACGACATCAAGAAGCCGGGCGAGACGGAGCTGGCCTACCCGCGCACGCCGGTGCGGGCCGCCGCGAGCCTGGCGAAGCTGTGGACGGTCGTGCGCGCCGACCTGGCGAAAGTGACGCAGCCGGTGCTGCTGCTGCACTCGTCGGTCGACCACGTCGTCGAGCCGGTGAACTCGCAGCTGGTGCTGCAGGGCGTCTCGAGCACCGACGTCACCGAGGTCGTGCTGGAGAACAGCTACCACGTGGCGACGCAGGACAACGACGCCGAAGTGATCTTCACGCGCAGCGTCGAGTTCGCGCAGGCGCACGCCGCCCAGCCGGAGGAGACCGCATGAGCCGGGGGAAGGACGGGCCGGAGGACGTCGACGCGACGTTCGCCGAGATCGTCGCCGACCTGCGCGCCGGCGGGTTCGGGCTGCCCGAAGACGACACCGCCGACACCACCGGCACCACGGAGAGCGCCGGCGCCACCGGGGCCGGGAACGAGCCGCGGAAGACGCCGGACCGGCCCGCCGAGCCGCCGGCCGCCGACTCGACGCCGGACCCCGGCTGGCGGTCCGGCGGAGGGACGTCGTGGGACACCACGATGTTCTCCGACGACCCGGCGGACGACGACGAGCACTACGTGCCGCCGGAGCCGCCGCCGCTGCCCCGGCCGAAGATGGGCGCGTTCCTCATCCTCCTGCTGTTCCTGGCCGGGCTGTTCCTGCTGATCCTGCCCGGCGCGATCGGCGTCGGCCCGACGGTGGCGACGCCGCTGGGCATCCTCGCGCTCGCGACGGCGATCGCGCTGCTGCTGCTGCGCGTGCGGCAGGGTCCGCCGCCCGGCGCGGACCCCAGCAACGGCGCCCAGGTCTGACGCGACGGCGATGCACATCGAGTTCAGCCCTTCGCGGCGATCGACCGTCGGCGCGGAATGGGAGCTCGGCCTGGTCGACCGCCGCAGCGGCGAGCTGTCCTCGGTGGCCGAGCAGATCCTCGACGCCGTCCGGCCCGACGGGCAGGCCGAGCACCCCAAGATCAAGCAGGAGCTGCTGCTCAACACGATCGAGATCATCACCGGCGTCTGCGACACGATCGCCGAGATCAAGGCCGACCTGAACGACTCGCTCGACGTCGTGCACGGCATCGCCGACCCGCTCGGCGTGGAAATGTTCTCGGCCGGGACGCACCCGTTCTCGAACTGGTACCAGCAGAAGGTCACCGACAAGGAGCGCTACGCCAAGCTGATCGACCGGACCCAGTGGTGGGGCCGGCAGATGCTGATCTACGGCGTGCACATCCACGTCGGGGTCGACCACCGCGAGAAGGTGCTGCCGGTCCTCGACGCGCTGCTCAACTACGCGCCGCACCTGCAGGCGCTGTCGGCGTCGTCGCCGTACTGGGGCGCCGAGGACACCGGGTACGCGTCGAACCGGGCGCTGATGTTCCAGCAGCTGCCGACGGCCGGGCTGCCGTTCCAGTTCCGGAAGTGGGCGGAGCTGGAGAGCTACGTCGAGGACATGTTCACCACCGGCGTGATCGACCACTTCTCGGAGATCCGCTGGGACATCCGGCCGGCCCCGCACCTGGGCACGATCGAGATGCGCGTCTGCGACGGCCTGCCGACGCTGCAGGAGGTCGGCGCGATCGCGGCGCTGACGCAGTGCCTGGTGGACGACTTCGTCGAGCGCCTCGAAGACGGCGAGATCCTGCCGACGCTGCCGCCGTGGCACGTCCAGGAGAACAAGTGGCGCGCGGCGCGCTACGGCACGGACGCGATCGTCATCCTGGACGCGGCGGGGCGCGAACGGCTGGTCACCGACGACGTGGCCGACCTGCTGGACCGCCTGGAGCCGGTGGCGCGGCGCCTGGACTGCGTGGCGGAGCTGCGCGACGTCGAGACGATCCTGCGGCACGGGCCGAGCTACCGGCGGCAGCGGGCGGTGGCGGAACGGCACAAGGGCAGCCTCAAGGCGGTGACGGCGTCCCTGGTCGCCGAGATGCGCGAAGGGATCCTTCGCGGTTAGAGCTCGTCGAGCTGCCGGCGGAGGGTGCCGGGGCCGAGGATTTCCGCGCCGAGCGCTTCGACGCGGCGTTTGAGCTCCCGGTCGGCCGTCGCGACCAGGACCCTGGCCTGCTGCCGTGCGACGACTTCGACGATCTTCGAGTCCCCGTCGGTGTCCGCGGCGACGACCTCGACCCCGGTCGCCGGCGTGACGTGCTTGGCCTGGCCCTCGACGACCAGGATGATCCGCGGCCACCAGCTGACGGCCGGGTCCCCGGGGTCCGGCACGCCGGCTTCGGCGAGCTTGGCGAGCTGGTCGCGCAGGCGCTCGGCGGCGCCGTGCCGGTCACGCCACCAGCCGTCCGGGCGCGAGCCGACGACGTTGGCCGCGTCGACGACCAGGACGAGCTCCTGCCCGACGCGCTCGCGCAGGTCCGGCCAGGCGGCGGCGAAGTCGCGGTGCAGCCGGTACCCGGGGACGTCGTCGGGATCCACCCAGCGCACCTCCGCACTTTCGGTGTTGGCGACCCGCGCCTCGGCGCCCTCGGCGAGGGCGAGGACGGTGGTGTAGCTCCAGTCCCCATGATCCACCACGGAGGCCGAGACGGCGCGGAAGGCATCGGCGGGGATGGACGTTTCTTCGAACGCTTCGCGGGCGGCCGCTCCTCGCGCCGTTTCGCCGGCTTCGATGGCCCCGCCGGGGAGCGCCCAGGTCCGGCCGTGGTGCACCCACCAGGCCCGGCGCTGCAGGAGGACGCCGCGGGCGGGGTCGACGAGCAGCAGGCCGGCGGCACCGTAGCGGCCCCAGTGGACGTGCCCGCAGGAGCACTTGACGAACACGCTCGCGGTGGGGGCACTCACCCGGCCAGCCTGTCACACTCGCGGGCGTGACCCCGTTCGATCGGCTCAAGCCCACCTTCTGGGACGCCGGCCCCGGCGAGCCGCTGAGTGCCCGCACCTTCGCCCACGCCGGCCGCGAACTGGGCGTTCGGCTGCCGCTCGAGCTGGGCGAACTGCTCGGCCTGCGCAACGGCGGCACGGTGGCGGCCCCGTTCGACGCCTTCCCGACGAGCGCGCCGACGTCGTACAGCGACACGCACGTGCCGTTCGACCACCTGCTCGGCGTCGGCGGCCGGCTGTCGCTGCTGGACTCGCCGTACCTGAGCGGCGAGTGGGACCTGCCGAAGCGGGTGGTGGTGCTGTCGGGCGACGGCCACACGTGGATCGCGCTGGACTACCGAAAGTCCGCGGAGCCGTCGGTGACGTGGTTCGACGTGGAGCTGGGTGCCGAGCTGGCCTTGGCGCCGACGTTCCGGGCGTTCGCCGAGGGCCTGGTGCCGTCGGCCGGCTTCCCCGAGGAGTGAGCGCGGCCGCCGATGACGGCGGTGAGCAGGATGGCCAGCGTGCTGCCGGCGAGGATGACCACGGCGAGCACCGAGGCGGGGATCAGGGGCTGGAGCAGGAAGTGGGCGGCCACCACCCAGCCGGCGAGCGCCACTTGGGACGCGGTGACGTCCACCCACCGGCGGCGGGTCTTCCGGCGCACGACCGCTGCCACGGCCACCAGCAGCAGCACGCCCCGAGCCCGATCGCGATCCCCATGGCCGGGGAGTACCCAGTGCCGGGAACGGGCGAACCCCTCGCGGGCCCGCCCCCGGTTTCCACGTTACCGGGAGGCACCGACAGTTCCGTGCGCGCGGAGCTGGTTGCCGCGGGCACCCCCACCAGGTCAGACCGGGGTCTTCGCCGCCTCCAGCGCCAGCGCCGCCGCGCCCACGATCGCCGTCTGGTTGCGGCGGGTGCCATCCACAGGGTCAGACCGGGGTCTTCGCCGCCTCCAGCGCCAAGGCCGCCGCGCCCACGATCGCCGTGTCGTCGCCCAGGTGGGCCGTGCGGATCCTCGCCAGGGGCCGGTGCCTCGCGCCCGTGATCGCGCCCGCGTAGTGTTCGCGGGCCTCGTCCAAGAACAACGGCGCCGACTCCGACACTCCGCCGCCGATCACGATGATCTCCGGGTCGAACACGTCCGCCACCAGGGCGAGGCCCTCGCCGAGCCACTTGGCCAGCTCCGCCATCGCCAGCTGGGCGATCGGGTCGCCGTCCCGGGCCGCGCCCGCCACCCGGCGGCCCGTCACCGAGCCCGGGTCGCCCGCCACCTGGGGGGCCAGCACCGTCGAACGGCCCGGGTGGCGGGCCAGCAGCTCCACCGCCGTGGCCGCCAGGGCCGTTCCGCTGCAGTAGCGCTCCCAGCAGCCGTACTTGCCGCACGGGCAGGGGCGGCCGCCGCGGACCACCGTCAGGTGCCCCAGCTCCGGGGCCACTCCGTACGCGCCGCGGAACAGCTTGCCGTCCAGCAGCAGCCCGGCGCCGATGCCCGTGCCCAGGGCCACCAGTGCCGCCACGTGGGCGCCGCGGGCCGCGCCGAAGCGGTGCTCGCCCACCATGGCCGCGTTGACGTCGTGCTCCAGCAGCACCGGGAGGCCGACGCGCTTCTCGATCCGGTCCGCCACCGGGGCGCCGCGCCAGGCCAGGTGCGGGGCGAACATCACCGACCGGCGGTCGCGCGCCACGAAACCGGCCACGGCCAGGCCCACCCCGGCCACCTCGTGGCGGTTGCGCAGGTCCTCGACCACGCCGGCGATCGCGTCCTCGAGGGCGCCTTCCTCGGTCGGCGTCGCGACGCGGGCCGTGTCGAGCAGCGAGCCGCGTTCGTCCACCACGCCGGCCCGGACACTCGTCCCGCCGACGTCCACCCCTATCGTCCGCACTCAGCTCTCCCACTCGTCGCGCCGGCGGACGGCGATGTGCTGCACCCTGGCCGGCACCGTGGCGTCCGCGGCGGGCCGCGGTGCGGGTTTGAACCCGGGCATGTGCACGCCCTCCTCCGGTTCCCAGCGGTCCGCGAGCACCGCGCGCAGCAGGGCGACCAGCTGGGCGAGCTGCTCGGTCAGCCGCACGAGGAGTTCGGGCCGCTCACCGCGCACCACGGCGACGATCGCACACAGCGGACACCAGCCGCACGCCGAACCGTCCGGGTTCGCCTCGTCAGGGGTGCTGTGATCCCCGGGGCTTCGCCCCGAGCCGGGGGCTCCGCCACCCGGAACCCCCGAAAAGCTGCCGTGCCCGGCGGCGAGCACCCCGTCGAGCCACGGCGCCGCCTTCTCCGCGACCAGCTCGGCGAGCAGGCGGATCTCCTCCGCCAGGCGCGGCCCGTGTTCCTCTTCGCTCACCCGCGTCCCCGGTTCCCGGCCAGGTGCACGACCAGGCCGTCGGCGTCGGATTCCGCGCCGGTGATCCGGCACGGCCGCAGCGGCTCCGGCAGGGCGATGAGCCTGCGGAAGCCGTC
This sequence comes from Amycolatopsis sp. CA-128772, assembly GCF_002904295.1. Classification (GTDB taxonomy): domain Bacteria; phylum Actinomycetota; class Actinomycetes; order Mycobacteriales; family Pseudonocardiaceae; genus Amycolatopsis. The sequence continues at coordinate 39,185 of NZ_PPHG01000067.1, read as the reverse complement.
CACGGTGATCGCCAGGTCGTCGTCGACGCGGGCGAGGTCGACCTCGGCGTCCCGCGCCAGCGGGATCGCGACGCGCAGGGTGTACCCGGCCGGGCCCGGCCGCACGCGCAGCAGCGGGGTCACCGGGGTGCCGTTCCCGTCGAGCGGGTCGCCGTCGCGGTACAGCTCGGCGGCGATCTCCAGCAGCGCGGGCAGCCCGACCGGCTCGGCGGCGCGGTGCTCGACCCGGGTGACCGGGGTGATCCCGGCCGCGGCCAGCCCGGCGAGGACGGCGTCCTGCTGGGTGCGGCGCGTCCGCAGCCACGACGCGGCGGCGCCGCGCCACATCCCGGGCGCGGGCATCAGGCGGTTCGCGATCAGCCCGTCGACGGCGATGCCGCGCAGGGCCAGCGAGCTGAGCGTGCGCCGCGCTTCGGCGACGACCACCCGCTCCGGGGTCAGGACCAGCCGGACCGTCGTCACCGCCGGGTCGGTGAGCAGCCCGCGCAGGCCGTCGAGGTGGGCGCCGAGGCGACGCACGGGCTCGGTGACGCGGCGCCCGAACACGCGGGTCAGGTAGCCGGAGAAGGCCTCGGGCAGGGCCAGCAGCCGCAGCGTCTCGGCCGTCGGCCCGCAGTCGACGACGACCGTCTCCCACGGCCCGTCCTCGGCCAGCCGCCGCACCTCGGTCAGCGCGAGCAGCTCGTCGACGCCGGGCAGCACGGTGAGTTCTTCGGCGTCGAGGTCGTCCAGGCCCGCACCGGCCAGCACCGCCCGCAGCTCGCCGCGAAGGCCGGCCCAGGTGGCGTCCACCAGGGTGCGCGAGTCGATCTGCACGCCGGACAGCAGGGTGTCCACTTCGGACGGCTCGGCGCCCAGCGGCCGGGCGAACGCGTCGCCGAGGGAGTGCGCCGGGTCGGTGGACACGACGAGGGTCTTCCTGCCGCGGGCGGCGAGGGCGGCGCCGGTGGCCGCGGCCAGCGTGGTCTTCCCGACACCCCCCTTGCCGGTGAACAGCAGGATCCGCACGCTACCCCTCAGCCCGCTTCTTGAGCTCCTTCAGCGCGGTGTCCATGACCATCTTCTCGGCCTTGCGGCGCAGCAGGCCGATCATCGGCAGCGCCAGCTCGACCGAGAGCGTGTAGGTGACCCGCGTCCGGCCGCCGCCCAGGTCGGCCAGCGCGTAGCGGCCGTTCTGCGCCTTCTGCATCTGGCCCTTGACCAGGTGCCAGCTGACGCCGAGGCCGTCTTCGTCCCAGTCGTATTCGAGGGTGTAGACGTCCTTGATCGGGCCCGCGTCGAGGGTGAGCTTGACCTGCTTGGCCCGCCCGCCGGCGTCGGTGTCGAGGACCTCGGTCTCCCGGACGGCCTTGGCCCATTCCGGATAGGCGGGGAAGTCGGCGATCACGGCCATCACCCGGCTGGGCTCGGCGTCGACCTCGATGGACTGTGTGGACTGCTCGGCCATGGGTCGAAGCGTAGCCGCCGCGGTTGGTCACCAGCGCAGCACGTACGGCTGCCCGGTCTCCTTGAAGTGACCCACGTTACGGCACTCGGTCAGGCCGACCCGGGCGCGCGGCGCCAGCGGCTGGTGCACGTGCCCGAACACCGACCAGCGCGGCCGCTGCACCCGGATCAGCTCCAGCAACGCCGCCGAACCGATCTCGCTGCGCCGCGCCACGACGTCGTAGACCAGCTCGGGCAGGGCCGGCGGGCCGTGCGTGCAGAGGACGTCGACGTCGGTCAGTGCGGCCACGCTCCGGTCGTAGTCCTCGCGATCCCGCAGGTAGGGGCGCCAGGCGGCGCCCTTGCGGCGGCGCGGGACGACGCCGTCGGGCAGCAGCGCGCCGCCGACGAACCCGAACCGCAGGCCGCCGATCTCGGCCACCTCGCCGTCCAGCACCCGGATGCCCTCGCCGGCGAACTCGGGCCACAGGTCCGGGGTGTCGACGTTGCCGGGGGTGGCGTAGGTCGGCGCGGTCATCGCCGCGAAGAGGGTGGCGTACTGGGCGCGGACGGCCTCGTCGACCGCGCCGGCCGGGTCTTCGAGGCCCGCCCAGAGCGTGCGCGAGTAGGCAACGGTTTCGTCACGGGTGCCCTCGCGGCGCAGGCGGGCGAACTCGCCCACCTTGTCCGCGCCGAACAGGGCGCCCATGATGCCCTTCTCGTGGTCGCGGTAGTCGACGAAGTCGATCAGGTCGCCGAGCACGACCAGGGCGTCCGCCCCGTCGCCCGCCCGCTTCAACGCGTCGGCGTTGCCGTGCACGTCCGAGACGACGTGAACTCGCACCCCTGGTCCCCTTAGCCCTCGCCGCGCGGAGGAACCCCGGGCTCGCGCCCGTCCTCCAGGATCTCCTTCAGCCCGAGCGCGATCGCCTTCGCCGCGCGGGCCCGCCGGTCGAACTCCCGGCGCAGTTCGCGCGGACCCAGCGCACGCGGCGTCCCGGCCGCATCGGCAGGCGTCGCCCGCAGGAAGTAGTGCAGCAGGGTGCCGTCGAGCACCGGCTCGAGCCAGACCTCCATCGTACCGACGAGCGCGCCCCGCACGGTCCAGCGCAGGCCCTTGTCGCCCCGGTCGGTGTAGACCTCGAGGACCAGGTCGGGCCAGTAGCGCCGCCAGGACGCCGGCTCGGCGAAGACCGCGGCCACGGTGGCCGGTGGCACGGCGAGGAAGGTCTCGTCGACGATGTCGAGGGAGGGTGGCGCGGTCACGTGCGAAGAATGTCACGGCCTCGCCGCGCGACGGCGATCAGCATGGTCTTAAGGTGCTCACCACGCTAAGTTGACTGGCGGGTAACAGCGGTGTCGCCTGCCGCACGCGTTGAACACGGAGGTCCACGTGCGCGAATACAGCGCTCCCGCCGGCAAGCCGGTGGCCGACGACGAGAACATGTCCGATGTCGTCTGGGCGAACGCCGAGCGGTTCTCCGACGTGGTGAGCTTCCGCCGCCAGGTCGAGGGCAGCTGGCTGGACGTGACCGCCAAGGAGTTCGCGGCCGAGGTGCTGGCCGTGGCGAAGGGCATGGCCAAGGCCGGGATCGGCCGCGGCGACCGCGTCGCGATCATGTCGAAGACGCGCTACGAGTGGACGCTGATCGACTTCGCGATCTGGGCGGCCGGCGCGGTCACCGTCCCGATCTACGACACGTCCTCCCCCGAACAGGTGTACTGGATCCTCTCCGACTCGGCTGCGAAGGGCGTGTTCGTCGAGACGAACGGCCACGCGGCGGCGGTCGAGGAGATCCGGGACCGGCTCACCGACCTGGCCACCACCTGGCAGATCGAGGGCGACTCCCCCGCCGTCGAGGAACTCTCCGCGCTGGGCGCTTCGCTGTCGGACGACGAGCTGCACGACCGGCGCCGCGAGGTGTCCGCGGACGAGCTCGCCACCATCGTCTACACCTCGGGCACCACCGGCCGCCCCAAGGGCGTCGAGCTGACCCACCGCAACCTGCTGGCCGAGATCCGCGCCGACATCGAGGCGTTCCCGCAGCTGATGGAACAGGGCAACTCGCTGCTGTGCTTCCTGCCGCTGGCGCACGTGCTGGCCCGCGCGATCGCCGTGACCGCGCTCACCGCCCGCGTCACCCTCGGGCACACCCCCGACGTCAAGAACCTGGTCGCCGACCTGGGCACGTTCCGGCCGACGTTCGTCGTCGCCGTGCCACGCGTGTTCGAGAAGGTCTACAACTCGGCGAAGCAGAAGGCCCACGGCGACGGCAAGGGCAAGATCTTCGACGCCGCCGAGGCGGTCGCGGTCGAGTACAGCCAGGCGCAGGACCACGGCGGCGCCGGGTTCGCGCTGAAGCTGAAGCACCTCGTGTTCGACAAGCTGGTCTACGGCAAGCTGCGCGCGGCCCTCGGCGGCCGCTGCGTCGCGGCGGTGTCCGGCGGCGCGCCGTTGGGTGCGCGGCTGGCGCACTTCTTCCGCGGCATCGGCGTCCCGGTGTTCGAGGGTTACGGCCTGACCGAGACGTCCGCGGCGGCGAACGTCAACACCCAGACGGCGTTCCGCGTCGGCACGGTCGGCAAGCCGGTCAACGGCACGTCGGTCCGCATCGCCGAGGACGGCGAAGTGCTGCTCAAGGGCGACGTCGTGTTCCGGGCGTACTACAACAACCCGCAGGCGACGAAGGAAGCGCTCACCGACGGCTGGTTCCACACCGGCGACCTGGGCGAGCTGGACACCGACGGGTTCCTGAAGATCACCGGCCGCAAGAAGGAGATCATCGTGACGGCGGGCGGCAAGAACGTCGCCCCGTCCGGCCTCGAGGACACGATCAAGGCGTCCCCGCTGATCAGCCAGGCGATGGTGGTGGGCGACCAGCGCCCGTTCATCGCGGCACTGGTGACGGTGGACGAGGAGTACTTCCCGTCCTGGAAGACCCAGCACGGCAAGCCTTCTTCGGCGACGGTGGCGGACTTGGCCGCGGACCCGGACCTCCTGGCGGAGATCCAGGCCGCGGTGGACGAGGCGAACAAGTCGGTGTCCAAGGCCGAGGCGATCAAGAAGTTCACCGTGCTGGCGAACGACTTCACCGAAGCCGGTGGCGAGATCACGCCGAGCTTGAAGCTGAAGCGCAACGTGGTCTCGAAGAACTACGCCACCGACATCGAAGGGCTGTACAAGAAGTAGGTCGGTGGCGGTCGTCGCACCACTGCTCGTGGTGCCCGGCGTGCGCGTGGCGCCTTCAGCCCCGCTGGGCCGCGATGAAGTCGCGGTACCAGCGGTAACTCGACCTCGGTGTGCGCTCTTGCGTCTCGTAGTCCACGTGGACGAGCCCGAACCGGTGCTTGTACCCGTGCGCCCACTCGAAGTTGTCCAGCAGTGACCAGCAGAAGTAGCCGCGCAGGTCCACCCCGGCCGCCGCGGCCGTGCGGGCCGCCTCGATGTGCTCGTTCAGGAACGTGATGCGCTCGTAGTCCGCGAAATCGCTGCGGTCGGCGTACACGCAGCCATTCTCCGTGACGTACACCGGCGGCAGGCCGGGGTAGCGGTTGTGCAGGCCGACCAGGGCTTCGGTGAGGCCCTCCGGCTCCACCGGCCAGCCCATGCCCGTCCGCGGGACGTCCGGCAGGCGCGTGGTGTCCACCCCGATGTCGGCCACCGTGCGCAGGGCCGGGTCCGGCTCGCGGTGCGGGGCGTCCGCGACGTGCAGGCGGTAGTAGTAGTTGACGCCCAGGTAGTCCAGGGGCGCGGCGATCGTCTCGAGGTCGTCGTCGTGGCGGAACGAGAAGTCCGAGACCCCGCTGAACATCGCCGCCAGTCCCGGGGCGTAGCGGCCGCCGAACAGGGGATCGGTGAACTGGCGGCGCAGCAGCGTGTCCTGGCGGGCCGCTGCGGCCGTGTCCGCCGCCGAATCCGAGACCGGCACCGCCGGCGACTGGTTCAGCACGATGCCGAACTGGTGGTGGGGCAGGGCCAGCGCCCGCATCGCGCGCACCGCCAGGCCGTGGCCGAGCAGCAGGTGGTGGGCGGCCGCCAGCGCGCCGTCGCCCTCCCGTGCCCCCGGCGCGTGGCGGCCTTCGCCGTAGCCCGCGACCGCGCACGGGTACGGCTCGTTCAGCGTCGTCCAGTGCTCGACCAGGTCGCCCAGCTCCGCGTGCACCAGGGCCGCGTAGTCGGCGAACCGCGACGCCGTGTCGCGGTTCCGCCAGCCGCCCTCGTCTTCCAGGGCCTGGGGCAGGTCCCAGTGGTAGAGCGTCAGGAACGGCTCGATCCCCCTCTCCCGCAACCCTTCCGCGAGCCGCCGGTAGAAGTCGAGGCCGCGGCGCTCGGCGCGGCGCCCGTCCGGCTGGATCCGCGGCCAGGACACCGAAAACCGGTAGGAGTCGACGCCCAGGTCCGTCAGCAGGGCCAGGTCCTGCGGCCAGCGGTGGTAGTGGTCGGCCGCCGGTTCGCCGGTGTCGCCGCCCGCCACCGCGCCGGGCACCGCGGCGAAGGTGTCCCAGATGGACGGTCCGCGGCCGTCCGCGGTGGTGGCGCCCTCGATCTGGAACGCCGAAGTCGCGACGCCCCAGCGGAAACCGGGCGGGAAGCCGGCTTTTCGGGGGTCCGGGTGGCGAGGCCCCCGGCCCGGGGCGAAGCCCCGGTTGTCACTGCTGGTCACTGTCTGCTCCCGGGGAATCAGCCCTTGAGCGCGCCCTGCATGATGCCGCCGACGATCTGGCGGCCGAACAGCAGGAACACGATCAGGACGGGGACGGTGCCGATGGTGGCGGCGGTGAGCACGAGCGTGTAGTCGGTGGTGTAGCCACTGGCCAGTGTGGACAGTGCGGTCTGGACGGTCGGGTTCTCCGGCACGAGCACCACCAGCGGCCAGAAGAAGTCGTTCCACGCCTGCATGAACGTGAACAACCCGAGCACCGCGGCGGCCGGGCGGGCGGCCGGCAAGGCCACGTGCCAGAACAGCCTCAGCGAGCCGCAGCCGTCCATCCGCCCGGCTTCCAGCAGCTCCAGCGGCAGCGCCCGCTCGAAGTACTGGCGCATGAAGAACACGCCGAACGCGGTGACCAGGCCGGGCACGATCACCGCCTGCAGCTGCCCGGCCCACCCGAAGTCGGCCATCATCATGTACAGCGGGACGACACCCAGCTCGGTCGGGATCGCCTGGGTGGCGACCACGACGAGCAAAAGCGCGGTCCGCCCGCGGAAGCGCATCTTGGCGAAGGCGAACCCGGCCAGCGTCGAGAACAGCACCACCGAGACGGTGATCGTGCCCGCGACGATCAGCGAGTTGCCCAGCGCCAGCGCGAAGTCCGTCTCGTCGAAGACGCGGGCGATGTTCTCGAACAGGTGCCCGCCCGGCACGAGCACCGGCGGCACCTTCCCGACCGCCTCCGTCGTCTGCGAGGAGACGACGAACGACCAGTACACCGGGAACGCCGAGCCGGCCAGGATCGCGATGAGCGCGGCGTAGGTCCACGGGCTCGCGACCCGCCGGGAGATCCGCCGGAGCCGTCCGGGCGAGGCGGCCGGCGGCGCGGGCGCGGCCGGGGTCAGCACGGAAGTCATGTCGCTCCTCAGTCCGTTTGGATCCGCCGGGTCACCAGGTACGACAGGCCCGCGACGAGCATCGTGGCCACGGCCAGGATCAGCGCGATCGCCGAGCTGTAGCCGAAGTCGTACTTGGTGAAGCCCTGTTCGTAGAGGTAGAGCGCGGCGGTCTGGAACTGCCGGTCGGAGCCGCCGGTGGCGGCCGCGGTGCCGGGGTTGAACAGGAGCGGCTCGGCGAGCAGCCGCATGTTCCCGGTCGTCGCGATCACCGTGGAGAAGATGATCTGCGGCCGCAGCAGCGGCACGGTGATCCGCCAGAACTGCTGCCAGCCCTTGGCGCCGTCGAGGGTGGCGGCCTCGTACATGGTCGACGGGATCGCCTGCATCGACGCCAGGAAGATCAGGGCGTGGTAGCCGGTCCAGCGCCACACCACCATCGCCGCGATGGCGGTGTGCGAGCTGGCCGTGCCGGCCTGCCAGTCGACCTGGCCGGCGCCGAACCAGCTCAGCACCCAGTTGACCAGCCCGAAGTCCCGGCCGAACAGCTGCGCGAAGATGATCGTCACCGCCGCCACCGAGGTGATGTTGGGCAGGATCATCCCCATCCGGAAGAACATCCGCCCGCGCAGCCGCCGGTTGAGCAGGTGCGCGATGCCGAGCGCGAACAGGATCTGCGGGACCGTGGTCAGCAGCCACAGGCTGACCGTGTTCCCCATCGAGTTCCAGAAGTACGGGTCGTGGAACAGCAGCTGCTCGTAGTTGCCGAACCCGATGAACTTCGCGCCCTCGGCGTCGATGAGGTTGCGCTGCTGCAGCGACACGAACGCCGTGTAGAGCAGCGGGAACAACCCGAAGACGCCGAAGATCAGGAAGTACGGGCTGATGAAACCGAACGGCGACAGCTTGACGTCCCACTTCTGCCGCCGCTCGGCGAAGGTCAGCGCCATCACTTGATCTTCGCGACGTCACCGACCAGCTGCTGCCACGCCGCCGGGCCGTCCTGCTTGCCCTGCTCGACGCGCTGCATCGCGTTGCCGAACTCGGTCTGCACGTCGCCGGCCTTCGGGCCCTGGTACTGCGGGTTCAGCTTCTTCGCCGCATCCGTGAAGACCTTGCCGACGGGCGCGTTGGTGAAGAACGGATTGGTGTAGGAAGTGATCTTCGGGTCGGCATAGAGCGACGGCGCCGACGGCAGCAGGCCCTTGCTGGTGAACACCTTCGCCTGCTGCTCGGGCGCGGTCAGCCACGCGGCGAGGTCGGCGGCTTCCTTGGTGTGCTTGCCCTGCTTCGGCACGGTCAGGTACGAACCGCCCCAGTTGCCGCCCCCACCGGGCACGGCCGCGACGTCCCACTTGCCCGCGGTGTCCGGCGCCTGGTCCTTGATCTTGGTCATCATCCACGCCGGGCAGGTGACGGTCGCGAACTGCCCCTGGGTGAAGCCGGTGTTCCACTGCGGCGTGCTGTAGAGCAGGCCGGCGCTGAGGTTCGCCTTGACCGCGTCGACCACGAGGTCCCAGCCCTGGCGCAGCGCCGGGTTGTCGGCCACGATGATCTTGTCGTTCTGGTCGTAGTAGCCCTGCGGCGCCTGCCCGACGATCGCGTTGAGCACGGTCGGGCCGCCGTCCATGAACTTGACGCCGTTCGGCGCCTGCGCCTGGAAGCGCCTGCCGGTCTCGAAGAACGCCTGCCACGTCGGCCAGAGCGCGGACACCGCGTCGCGGTCCTCGGGCAGCCCGGCGGTCTTGAACATGTCGCGGCGGTAGCAGATGGCCAGGCCGCCGACGTCGGTGCCGTAGCCGATCTGCTGGCCGCCCTTGGCCAGCGAGGCCGCCCACTTCCAGCCCAGCCAGCGGTCCTTGAGCTGGTCGCCGCCGACGGTGTTCAGGTCGACGAACTTGTCCGGCGTCGCCTTGAACTGGGCGACGTACCCGGTGTCGATGGCCTCGACGTCCGCGGCGCCGGCCCCGGTGGCCAGGTGCGCGGCGAGGTTCTTGTGGTGGTCGGAGTAGGCGGCGGTCCGCTCGGTGACCTCGATGTCCGGGTGCGCCGCCTGGTACTCCTTGATCAGGTCGGTGTAGCCGAAGTTGCCGAACAGGCCGAGGCTCAGCTTGACCTTGCCACCGGCGGCACCGCTGTCCCCGCAGGCGCTCAGCGCGGTGAGCGCGACCAGGGTGGCGCCCACCCCGGCGAGCAGGCGGATCCGGCGGTTTCTCGTTTTCGGGCGCATGAGATCTCCGTTGTTCTACGGGCCGGTCGGGAAAACGCGGGTCCCATGAGAGCGCTCCCAGCAGCCATCCGTCAAGTAACGAAATGATAACCCACTCCGGCGTTTACGCAGCCTGAGATGGTGTGCTAATGATGTAACCGGTTACAAGAACGGAGAACACCATGGTCACGGCTCGCGAGGTCGCGCAGCTCTGCGGGGTTTCCGTCGCCACCGTGTCGCGGGTGTTCAACCGCCCGACCACGGTCAGCGCGACGACGCGCGAACGCGTCGAACGCGTGGCGCGGGACCTCGATTTCTCGCCGAACGAGTCGGCGCGCGCGCTGTCGCGGCAGCAGTCGGCGATGGTCGGGCTGGTCTGGGACACCGACCACCGGCGGCCCGGCTGGCGGCACCCGTTCCTGCAGGACCTGTTGCTGGGCCTCAAGTCCGCGCTGAGTTCGCACGGCTACCACCTGCTGATGCTGGCGACGAGCGACGACGCCCGCGACCGCCACCCCGGCGTGTCACTGGCCGACCCGCTCGCCTACGTGAGCATGACCCGGCGCCACCACCTGGCCGGGCTGGTGCTGATCGACAGCGGGACGGACGCCGACGCGTTCACGGCGTTCGCCCAGTCGGGGCTGCCGTGCGTCGCCGTGGACGTGGCGCTGGCCGGCCCGCGGGCGACCTACGTGACGTCGGACAACGCCGGCGGCGCGGCGGCGGCGGTCCGGCACCTGGCGGCCCTGGGCCACCACCGCATCGCGACGATCACCGGCCCGCGCGGCAACGCCCCGGCGACCGCCCGCACCGAGGGCTACCTGCGCGGCCTGGCCGAGGCGGGCCTGCCGGTGCGCGAGGACCTGGTGATCACGGGAGACTTCTACCGGGAGAGCGGCTTCGTCGGCATGCGGCGGCTGCTCGCCCGCAAGGACCCGCCCACGGCGGTGTTCGCGGCGAGCGACGAGATGGCGGTGGGTGCCCTGCTGGCGGCCCGCGCGGCGGGGCTGCGGGTGCCGGCCGACCTGGCGGTGGTGGGGTTCGACGACATCGAGGTGGCGTCCCTGGTGGACCCGGCCCTGACGACGGTGGCCCAGGACAAGCCGGGCTTCGGCACCGCGGCGGCGGGCGCGTTGCTGCGGATGATCGGGAGCGCGGAGGTGCCGGAACCGGTGCAGCTGCCGACGAAGCTGGTGATCCGCGGCTCGTGCGGCTCCCGCCCGGTCCGCTAGGCCAAAGCGCCCCAATGTGGCGTTGGGTGCGTTGGACGCACCGAACGCCACATTGGGTGCGTCGGACGCACCCAACGCCACATTGGGTGCGTCGGACGCACCGAACGCCACATTGGGTGCGCTGGACGCCACCAACGCCACATTGGGGCGGCGGGGGGCGAGCGGGGCTAACCGGTGATCTTGGCTTCCCAGTCGATGTGGTGCGAGTACAGCCAGCCGCGTTCCTCGCCGACGTCTCCGCCCGCGCTCGCCCTCACCAGCTTCTCCACCCGCTCGCGGCGAAGTGCTTCGTACGCCGCGAAAGCCGAGGGTGGGTCCGGCAGGTCGCGCAGGCACTGGGCCAGCACCACGCTGTCCTCCAGCGCCATCGACGCCCCTTGGCCCGCGGCCGGTGATGCGGCGTGCGCGGCGTCGCCGACGAGGACCATCTCGGGCGTCGACCACACCCGCGTCTCCGGGACGTCGTAGGAGTGGCCGCCGAACACCTCGTCGCCGGTTGCCGCGATGATGTCCGTGCAGGGCAACGGGTCGCCGTCGAACGCCGCGTGGGCGAACTCGCGCCAGCCCGCCGGGGTCACCGCCGCGATGTCCTCGCGGGACCGCTCGGGGTCCGGGATGCGGGCGAACCAGAACGTGGCGCCATCCGGGTCCGTGGTGAACCCGAAGGCCGCCCGGCTGCCGCGGACCATCCGGTAGATCCCCGGTGCTGCCGGCAGCCCGGGCGCGCGCGTGTAGCCGTACACGACGGTCAGCCCGGTGTACCGCGGCTCGTCCGCCGCCGGGTCGATCAGCCGCCGGACCACCGAACGCAGGCCGTCCGCGCCGACCAGGACGTCACCGGTCGACGTGGTGCCGTCGGCGAATTCCGCCGTGATCCCGTCCGGGCCCGGCCGGGCGCCCACCAGCCGGCGGCCGCGCTCCAGCGGGACACCGCGGCGCGCGGCTTCGTCCTGCAGGACGCCGTAGAGCGTCGCGCGGGTCAGGGTGCGCGGGCCGTCGAGACCTTCGGTGTCGAACTCGCGCCGCCCGACGGTCTCCCCGTTCGGGGCGACGAGCTCGACGCCGTACGCCGCGAAGGAACTGTCGATCACCGGCCCGTCGGCGCCGATCGCGCGCAGGGCGTCCATGCCGTTGTGCATGATCGTGAGGAACGCGCCGATGTCGTCCCCACCCGCGGGGTAGGCCTCGTACACGATCGCCTCGTGCCCGGCGAGCCGCAGCGCCATCGCCGTCACCGTGCCCGAGATCCCGCCACCCGCGACCAGTACCCGCACTTCGCGCCCCCTCGACTCCGCGTGCCGCCGTCGTCGACGTTACCGTGACGGCGGCACGCGGCGCCTACTTCTCCTTCGCACCGCTGGTGGCGATGTCGCCGTTCAGGCCGCGCGGGTAGAAGCCACCCGAAGACACCTTGTCCGGGTTGAGGTACGCGATGTTGAGCACGCGCTCGGCGGACCGCCCGAACGCGATGCCGTTGGCGTCGGCCGGGACGAGGTTCGCCTTGCCGTCCTTGATGACGCCTTCGTCGTCGTCGGCCTTGCCGTCGAGGCTGTCGCGGGCGTCGGACATCTTGTTCGTGATGTCCCCCAGGCCGCGCTCGAACAGCGCCGACCGGACGATCCCGGCGTGGTAGGCCTCGACGGCCAGGATGCCCGCGGCCGCGTCGAGGAACGTCTTGTTGTTGACCAGCGGGGCGGCGCCCTTGTAGGCGGACACGCCGACGTCCTCGAACAGGTAGGCGGCGAGCAGGAAGTTGTTCTCGCTGCCGAACGGGTCGAACGTCTGGCCCTGCTTGATCACCCCGGCGGCCTGCATGGCCGCGGTGAAGCTGTTCTGGAAGTCGATTTCCGGCTGCGCGACGGCGGCCTTGTCGAGCGCCTTGCGCAGGAAGTTGACGTGCGCGACCTCGTCGCCGGCGATCTCCTGGACGAGCTGCTTCGTGTGCTCGCTCTTGAACTTGACCGCGTGCCCGCCGGACACCTTGCCGAGGTTGCCGACGCCGTTGACGTACTTCTCGTTCAGCCCGTAGCCGTAGACGGCGAACGAGTACAGGTTCGCCTCGAGGTACTCGAGGTTCAACGCGAAGTTCAGCACGGCGGCGTCGCTCGCCGCCTCCTTCGCCTTGTCACCTCCCTGCGCACCGTACTGCGACGTGGCACCCGCCGAGCCGAGGCCCAGCGACAGCGCCGTGCCGAGCGCGCCGGCACCCGCGACGCCGAGCCCCGCCGCTCCCGCAGCCTTGAGGAAGCGGCGGCGGTCGGTCGCGTTCTCCGCGCTGCGCTCGATCAGCTGCTCTGTGTAGCGTTTTCCGAACACCGGGGGACGTCCTCTCGTGACGAGTTCGTCCACCTCACCCACCGGTCATACGTACGAGGGCGCCCCCCGGCTCGGTCAAACCGGGAAAATTTTTGATCGACTTCCGTTTTGCCTGGTCAGCTGCGCTGCGCGACGGCGAGCCGGACGCACACGGCCAGCGCGCGGACGGCCTCTTCCACCTCGGCGAGCTTCGGGAAAGTCGGCGCGATGCGGATGACCGCGTCGGCCGGGTCGTTCCCGTGCGGGTGGGTCGCCCCGGCGGGGGTCAGCGCGACACCGGCCTCCTTCGCCAGCCGCACGACCTCCTTCGCGGTGCCCTGCGGGACGGTCAGCGTGATGAAGTAGCCACCGGTCGGCTTGGTCCAGGACGCCAGGTCGGCCAGCTCCTCGCCGAGGATGCGGTCGACGGCGGCGAACTTCGGGCCGATGATCTCGGCGTGCTTGCGCATGTGGGCGCGCACGCCCTCCTCGTCCTTGAGGAAGTGCGCGTGGCGCAGCTGGTTGACCTTGTCCGGGCCGATCGTGCGCTTGCCGACGTTGCCGGTCCACCAGGCGAGGTTGGCCTCGGAGGCACCGAAGAAGCCGACGCCGGCGCCGGCGAGGGTGATCTTCGAGGTCGAGCCGAAGACGAAGACGCGGTCGGCGTGGCCGGCCTCGGTGGCCAGGGCCAGCAGGTCGGCCAGCTCCGGCTCGGCGTCGGTGAGGTGGTGCACGGCGTAGGCGTTGTCCCAGAAGATCCGGAAGTCCGGCGCCGCGGTGCGCATGGTGGCGAGCCGCTTGACCACGTCGTCACTGAACGTGACCCCGGTGGGGTTGCTGTACTTCGGCACGCACCAGATGCCCTTGACGCTCGCGTCCTCGGCGACCAGCGTCTCGACCGCGTCCATGTCGGGGCCCTCGTCGGTCATCGCGACTCCGACGAGCTCGATGCCGAACCGCTCGGTGAGCGCGAAGTGGCGGTCGTAACCCGGGACCGGCGCGAGGAACTTCACCTGCGGCTCGTCGGCCCAGCGGCGCTCGGCGCCGGGGACCTTGCTCAGCAGGGCCTGGACGACGGCGTCGTGCATCAGCTCGAGGCTGGAGTTGCCCGCGGCCAGCAGCTGCGCGGCGGGCACCTGCAGCGCGCCGGCGAAGATGCGGCGCAGCTCGGGCAGGCCGTTGAGGCCGCCGTAGTTGCGGACGTCGGTGCCGTCCTCGGCCTTGAAGGTGCCGTCGCCGGGGAGGCCGAGCAGCGCGTTCGAAAGGCCGAGCTGCTCGGGGGACGGCTTGCCGCGGGTGATGTCCAGGGAGAGGCCTCGGCCGACCAGGGCCGCGTACTCGCTGCGGGCCGTGTCGACGTCGACGGAAGCAGTGGTCATGGGGTCAACGCTAAACCCGGTGTCGATACCATTCCGGGGCGGGTCCTGGCTAGGGTGGTTCGTGTGCACCTCGTCGTCCACGCCGACCAGCGGCAGTTCTCCTTGCGCGACTCCGGTTCCCGGCTGGACGGCAGCGGCTGGTCTCCCGAAGCGGTGGAACATCACCGGATCGGGGTGGAGGCCGGCGGGATCGCCATCGCGACGGCGCGCTCGGACCTGGTGGAGTCCTCGGTGACGCTCCTGCCCTCGCCGCCGCCGTTGTCGCCTTCCGCCGAGCACGTGGTGGAAGCGGACCTTCCGGTTCCGACCGGACGGCTGGTGATCTCCGGTCCGGCCGACTACCCGTCGCAGCAGAAGTACTTTTCGGTGCTGCCGGGCCGGTACCGGGCGCGGGTTTCGTACGTGCCGGCCGGTCCGCCGCCGGCGGACTGGAACGACCACGAGTACGGCGAGCACTACCGGTACGTGGTGGAGCTGTGGCCGGTTTCGTCGCCGTCCGGCGTCGAGGTCCTGCGCCAAGGCGCGGGAGTCTGGGACGGCTAAAGGGCCGTCAGACTCGCCAGCTTCCAGTGCCCGTCCACCCGCTTCGCCGTCACCGCCAGCTGGGCCACCGACGACGACGGTGCGCCGCCGCCCTGGGCCACCGTCTGCTGGTCCAGAAACAACAACAGCGATGCCTCGTCGCCGTGTAGCGACCGGACGCCCACCGCGCGGACCGTGGTCGTGCGGATCAGCTTCTCCGTCGTCGCGCGGGTGCGGGCCGCGGCGAACTGGGCCTGGTACTGCCGGACCGCCTCTCCCGTCAAGACCTCGGAAGCCGCTCGCTCGGTGCGGGGCAGGTTCGCGTAGTCGTAGGAGAACACCGCCTTCACCGCGTCGCTCACCTCCGCCGAAACCTTGGCCGTCGCCGAGGCATCCACCAAGGCGAGGTTGTCGCCGGGTGACAGGGAAGCCGTCTCGATGGCGAACCACGCCGTGCAACCCAGCGTGAGCGCCACCACCGCGACCAGCACGCGGTTCACGAGCCCGCCGCCTGGACGCCGGCGATCTTCCAGCCGTCCGCGGACCGGGACGCGTCCACCGTCAGCCGGTTCGTCTTCGGCGACGCCGCGCCGCCGGCCGTGGAGATCCGGACGTCCAGCACCGCCAGGAGACGCGCCGCGCCCCGGGACGGGTCGATCTCCGTCACCGCCGCCTGGACCAGCGAGGCGGACGAGACCGTGCGGGCCGCCGAGGCGCGGTCGATCTGGAGCTGGCGGTCGCCCGCCAGGTCCGTTCCGTACTGGCCCGTCGTCGCCGCGATCCAGCGGTCCACGTCCGCCGCCGCCGTGCGGTAGTCGATCGTGTTCAACGTGACCAGCTGGGGACCCGCCGCGGCGAGCACCGCGTCGCGCTCACGGCCGCGCGCGGCGGAGTCGTCCGCCGCCGCGCGCCACCAGGACCAGCCCGAGAAAGCCGCCGCCAGCACCGACAAGACCGCCAGCACGACCAGGAGACGCTGCTTCACGGCGCGCCCAGCAGCTTGCCGAGCCCACCCGAAGACGGCCCGGTCAGCAGGCTCAGCATTCCCGGCAACTGGGCCTGCGCGGGTGCCGACGCGGTCTGCGACGGCGCGGCCGGGATCGCCGGCGGCTTCCCCGCGTACGGCGCGTTCTGCGCCCCGCGCACCCCGGTCGGGCTGCCCGGCGGCTCGGCGCAGTAGGCGTTCATGTTCACCGGCGCTTCGGTCTCGTCGTTCGCCGGACGCTGTTTCGTGCCTTCGTAGCCTTTCGTGCACGAAGCCGGGTCGAAGAAGTTGAACACCACGCCCAGGTGGCCGGTGCCGTCCGGGGACGTCGACGGCGAGAACGCCGAAATGATCGGGTAAGCCACCAGCAGTTCCTCGATGGAGTCCTTCCGGGACGTCGTGATCTGCGCGGTGGTCAGCAGGTTCGCGAACAGCACGCCGAGGTCGGTGCCCGACGCGGCGAGCACGTCGCTGATCTGCCGGCTCAGCCGCGGCGCCTGCGCGATCACCCGCCGCAGGTCCGGATCGGACTTCTTGAGCTGACCGGCGATCGTGCGGAGGCCGGACGCGAAGTCGGTGATGTTCGCCGCCTGCCGTTCCTGCGTGCCGAGCACGATCCGCGAATTCGCCAGCAGCCCCTGCGTCTGCGGGACGTACTGGGCGGCCACCGCGGTCAGCGAGCCCGTGCTGTCCAGCAGCTGCTGCAGTTCCGGCCCCGCGCCCGCGAACGCGTTGTACGTCTCGTCGACGACCGTCCGCAGCGAATCCGGGTGCACGCTCGCGACGAGGTCGTCGAGGTGGCTGAGCACGGTGTCCGGCGACGGCGGCAGCGACGTCTTGTCCACCGTGATCACCGAACCGTCCTTCAGGAACGGGCCGCCGTTGGTTGCGGGGAGCAGATCCACGAACTGCTCCCCCACCGCCGACCGGTTCGCCACCTGCGCGTGCGCGTCGGCCGGGATGTCCGGTGCGCCCGCGTCGATGTCGAGGGCGACGTCGACGCCGTGCTCGGTCAGCGTCATCGACGTCACCCGGCCGACCGTGACCCCGCGGTAGGCGACCTCGGAGTTGACGAAGATGCCCCCGGAGTCGGTCAGCTGCGCGGTGACGACGTAGCCGCGGTGGCCGAAGAGCCGGTCCAGCCCGGCGTACCGGCCGCCGGCGTAGACGACCGAAACCACCGCGATGACGACGAACGCGAACAGCTGGATCCGGATCTTGCGGGTCACCGGCCGCCCCCGATCAGGCCGAGCAGCCCGCCCAGCAGGTCGGACCCGGCGGCCGGCGGGGCGGTGCCCAGGTCGGGCAGCGGCAACGGCGGCAGCGCGGCGGACGGCGGCCCGCCGCCGATGGCCTGCGGCAGCGCGATCGGCGGCTGCGAGGAGTTCGTGAAGTTGGAGATCAGCGTGTCCAGGTCGAGGTTCACGTTCGCCTCGACGTTCGCGTAGTCGCCCTTGATCACGTTGCCGGCGTAGTCCGGGAACGGGTACGTGAGCAGGATCTGCAGCGCGTTCGGCAGGTTCTGCCCGGCCTCGCCGAGCTTCGCCAGCGTCGGCTGCAGCGCCTTCAGGTTCGCGACCAGCTGGTCGCGGCTCTTCGTGACGGTGTCGACCGCGACGCCGGACAGGGTGTTCAGCGCGGTCAGCATCCCGACGAGCTGGTCACGCTGGTCGGTGACGATCTTCAGCCCCGGCGCGAGGTCGTCCAGCGCGTTCGTCAAGCTCTGCGTCTGGCCGGTCAGCGTCTTCGACAGCCTCGCGAGCCCGTCGATCGCGCGCAGGATCTCCGTCTTGTGCCCGTCGAGCTGCGTGGCCAGTTCGTCCACTCGCGACAGCAGCGCGCGGATTTCCGGCTCGTTGCCCGACAACGCGTCGTTGAGTTCGTGGCTGATCTTCTGGATCTGCTCGACCCCACCGCCGTTGAGCAGCAGGGACAGCGCGCCGAGCACCTCCTCGACCTCGGGGTTGCGGTTGGTGCGCCCGAGCGGGATCTGCCCGCCGTCGGCCAGGTTCCCGGACGCCGGTTCGGCCGTCGGCACGCTCAGCTCGACGAACTTCTCCCCCAGCAGCGAAGACTGCTTGAGCTCGGCGCGGGCGTTGGCGGGCAGCGCGATGTCGCCGTTGACGGTCATCGCCACCAGCGCCGACCGCGTGTCCGGGGTCAGGGTGATCTTGTCGACGCGGCCGACAGCGACGTCGTTGACCTTGACGCTCGACTGCGGCACCAGGTCCAGCACGTCGGTGAACAGCGCGGTGACGTGGTACGGGTGGTCGCCGACGTCGGCACCGCCCGGCAGCGGCGTGCCGTAGAGGCCGTTGAACCCGCCGTCGCTGCAGCCCGCGAGCACGAGCACCCCGGCCAGTGCCCCGGCGATCCGCTTGCGCCCGTTCACTTCACACCACCCGACAGCTGCTCCATGACGTCGACGAGCGGGAGGGGCAACGGCGGAAGGGTGCCGTTCTGCAGGGAGTTGAGCACCTGCGGGATGGTCGGCAGCTTCAGGGCGCCGTCCAGCACCGGCGCGAGCTGCTTGCAGATGTTGCCCAGCGCGTCGGGGACTTCCTTCGGCGTGACCGAGCTGATCAGCCGGCAGACGGTGAGGATCGGCGGGTTGGTCAGCTCGTTCAGGTTGTCGCGGACGGCGATCGTGCCCGACGCGGCGTCGTAGGAGTTGATGAAGTTCGTGGCGCCGGTCGGCGCGATGTCGAGCACCTCGGCGAGCGCGGCGCGCTGGTCGACGAGGACCTTCGACAGCGACGCCAGCTTGTCCACGTTGGACTCCAGCGCCGCCTTGTTGTCGTTGACGAACTGCTGGACGTCGCCGAGCGCGCCACCCAGGGACTGCAGCGCCGCCCCGACGTCGTCCGAGTCCGCCGCCAGGAACCGGCTGACGTCGGCGACGCGGCCGTAGAACTCGTTGAGCTGCTGGTCGCTCTGGGCCAGGGCGCCGGTGAAGGAGTTCAGGTTCTGCACGGTCGAGAACAGGTCGTCCTTCGAGCCGTCGAGGGTCTTCGCCAGCTCGGCGAGCTGCCCGACCGTCGAGTTCAGCGAAGCACCGTTGCCCTTCAGCGTGTTCGCCGCGGTGTCCAGCACGCCGGACAGCGCGCCGTTCTTGTTGGCACCGTTCGGGCCCAGGGCCATGGACAGCTTGTCGAGGCTGGAATACAGGTCGTCCAGCTCCACCGGCGTGGCCGTGCGGTCGCGCGGCAGCACCGTGCCGGTCGCCAGCGTCGGCCCGCTGTCGTAGGCCGGGGTCAGCTGGACGTACCGGTCGCTGACCAGGCTGGGCGCGACGACGACCGCGCCGACGTCCGCCGGCAGCGGCACGTCGTCGACGCGCAGGTCGACGCGGACGGCGTCGCCTTCGGGCGTGACGTCGGTGACCTCGCCGACCGGCACGCCGAGCACCCGCACCGACGATCCCGCGTACAGCCCGACGGTCTTGCCGAAGTACGCCGACAGCGTCGTGCCGGCGGAGCCGCGGAACACCAGGTACAGCCCCGCGGTGACGAGCAGCGCGAGGACGCACGCGAACGCCAGCCAGGTCACCAGGCTGCGGCCGCGGGAAGTGTGGATGGTCATCGGCGGCCCACCCCCTGGTTCGGCGCCGCGATCGGCGGGGTGCAGCCCTCGGGGTTGATGTGCAGGCCGCCGGCGGTGATCGTCGGCGGCAGCAGCCCGCACAGGTAGCCCTCGAACCAGCGGCCGTTGCCGGTGGCGTTCGCGCCGACGCGGGCGAACGGCGCCATCAGCTGCAGGCTCTTGTCGAGGTTGCCCTGGTTGCGCTGCAGGATGTCGGTGACCTTGCTCAGCTTGTCGAGCGTCGGTTTGAGCTGCGCGCGGTTGTCCTGGACGAGCCCGGTCAGCTGCTGCGAGAGCTGCTGGGTGCCGGTGAGCAGCGCGTTGATCGCCTGCTTGCGGTTCTGCAGCTCGGTGAGCAGCAGGTTGCCGTCGCTGATCACGCGCTGCAGCTGCGTGTTGCGGTCCGACAGCGTCTTCGAGACCTGGCTCGTGTTGGCCAGGAGCGTGTGCAGGTCGGCGTCGCGTGAAGAGACCGTGCGAGCCAGCGAGGACAGCCCGTTCAGCGTGTCCTTCAGGTACTGCGGGCTGTCCTTGAGACTGTCGGAGAGGGCGTTGAAGCTGTCGGCGAGCTGCTTCGTGTCGATGTCGCCGACCGTCGTCGACAGCTGCTCGAAGGCGTCCTGCAGCTGGAACGGCGTGCGCGTGCGGGCCTGCGGGATGGTCTGGTCCGGTTCCTGCGCGCCGCCGCCCTTCGGGTCGAGCGCGAGGTACTTCTCCCCCAGCAGCGTCTTGATTTCGATGGACGCCGTCGTCGCGTCGCCGACCCGGACGTCCTTGACCCGGAACTTCACGAGCACCTGCTTGCCCGCCAGTTTCACCGACGACACCGTGCCGACCTTGACCCCGGCGACCTCGACCTCGTTGTCCGCCGCCAGCCCGGCAGACTCGCCGAAGTACGCCGAGTACGTCGTGCCGTTGCCGAAGAACGGGAGCTGGCCGGAGAAGTACGTCGTGGCCGTGACGAGCACGATCAGCACGAGCGCGACCGCACCCACCGCGGCCTGGTTGCGTTCCTTCAGCGGCTTCCATGTCCGCTGGGGCCGAGCCCCAGACCCCAGCCGGGGGGCAAGCCCCCCGGGACCCCCCGAACGACTCATGGGCCACACCTCTCCGCGCGCTGCGTTCCCGGGATGGGGATGATCGGCAGGGTGATGTCGAGCGAGGAAATGCCGATGGTGCCGGTGATCCCGCACAGGTAGTAGTTGAACCAGCTGCCGTAGCTGAGGGTCCGGGTGAACTTCTGCAGGTTGCCCGGCAGCACCTCCAGGAGGTGGTTGAGCAGCGGCCCGGAGTCGCCGAGGTGCTGCGACAGCACGCCGAGCTGCGCCACGTCGTCCTTGAGGGCCGGGCGCGCGTCGGCCAGGAGCCCGGTGGTCGACACGGCGAGGTCGCCGAGCGCGCTGACCGCGTCGCCGATCGGCTTGCGCTGCTCGGCCAGCCCGCTGACCAGCTTCTGGGTCTGCTCGATAAGGTCGCCGAGCTGCGGGCCGTGGGCGTTGACCGTGCCGAGCACCGTGTTGAGGTTGGCGATCACCTGGCCGATCACCTGGTCCTTGCTCGCGATCGCCGTCGTCAGGGACGCGGTGTGCTGCAGCAGGCTGGTGATCGTGCCGCCCTCGCCCTGGAAGACGCTGATGATCTCGGCCGAGAGCTGGTTGACGTCCTTCGGGCTGAGCGCCTTGAACAGCGGCTTGAAGCCGTTGAACAGCACGGTGAGGTTGAGCGCCGGCTTCGTGCGCTCGGGCGGGATCGTGCCGCCTTCGGGCAACGCGCGATCGCCCGGGACGTCGGTGCCGAGCGCGAGGTAGCGCTGGCCGACGAGGTTGCGGTACTTGATCGTCGCGGTCACCGTCTCCGGCAGCCGGTAGGCGTGCTCGACGTCGAACCGCACCTGGGCCAGGTTCCGCTCGCCCTCGACCACCTCGATCGCGTCGACCTGGCCGACCTTGACCCCGGCGATCCGGACGTCGTCGCCTTCCTTGAGCCCCGACGCGTCGGTGAACCCGGCCAGGTACCCGGACGTCTCGCCGAAGTTGGTGTTCGCGATGGTGGCGGCGAGGATCCCGGTGAGCAGCACGGTGACGACCGCGAAGATCCCGAGCTTGAGCAGGGACGGCAGGAAACTCCTCACTTCAGCTCCACCTCCGCCCCGCGGTAGAGCGGGCCGACGAGCAGGCCCGCCCAGCCGGGCACGGCACCCGGCGAAGTGCCGAGTGCGGGCGACGCGAGCAGGTCGATCAGGTCGTTCTCGTAGGCCGACCCGACGATCGTGCCGTCGCCCCCGACGGCGCCACCGCCGGCGGGCAGCGTCTCGGGCGGGTACTTCGGCGGCGGAGGCTTGCTGGAACCGTCCTCGATCGCGCCGTCCGGCGGGTACTGCGGCCACACGCCCGGCTTCGGCACCGACGGATAGCAGCGCGGGCCGCGCTTGTCCTCGTACTTCGGCTCGTCGACGCCGGGCCGGTACTTGCCGCGGCCGGCGGCGAACTCGATGGTGACCCGGCTGACCTCGGGGTGCGCGGTGCCCTTGCCGAACGCCAGTTCCGCGCGCGGCACCGACTCGGCGAGCTGCCGCATCAGGCACGGGTACTCGGGCGCGTACTTCGCGAGGACGTCCAGCGTCGGCTGGACGGCGGTGGTGAGCCGGATCAGGTTGTCCTCGTTGACCTGCAGGAAGCTCGTCAGGTCCACCGAAGCCGCGGTGACGGTCGCGTAGAGGTCGGCCAGCTGCGCGCGCTGGTCGACGATGGTCCGGCTCGTCGTCGTCAGGTCCGACAGCGCCTGCAGCAGGTCCGGCGCGGCCCGGTCGTAGGTGTCCGCGACGTTCGCCAGGCCGGTGATGTCGGCCTTGATGTCCGGCAGCGAGGGGTTGAGCTTGCCGAGGTAGTCGCTCAGCTGCACCAGGGTCCGGCCGAGCTGCTTGCCGCGGCCTTCGAGCGCGGCCGACACGGCCGTCAGCGTGCTCGACAGCTTTTCCGGCTGGACCGCCTGCAGCAGCGGCATCACGTCGTCCAGGACCTTCTGCAGCTCGATCGCGGCGCTGCTGCGGTCCTGCGGGATGACGTCGCCGGCCTTGATCGGCGCCTCCGGCGCCTCGGGCAGCTGCAGGGCGACGTACCGCTCGCCGAAGAGCGTCTTCGGCAGCAGCCGCGCGGAGACGTTTTTCGGGATGACGGGCGTCTTGTCCGGGTCGAGGGCCAGCTCCAGCTCGGCGTGGTCGCCTTTCGCCAGCACCGACCGGACCTCGCCGACGAGCATGCCGCGGACCTTGACGTCGCCGCCGGTGCGCAGCTGGCTGCCGACGCGGTCGGTCTCCAGCTTCACGAGCGTCACCGGCGTGAACGCCTGGTGGTAGACGGCGAGGGTGAAGGCGATGAACAACGCGGCGACGAGCAGGAAGACCAGGCCCAACCCCTGGTAACCGGAGCCGCTGCCACACCTCGCGCCTCATCCCGAGATCCTCACCGTCGTGTTCGCACCCCAGATCGCGAGGGACAGGAAGAAGTCCAGCACCGAGATCAGCACGATCGACGTCCGCACCGCGCGGCCCACCGCGACGCCGACCCCGGCCGGGCCGCCGCTCGCGGTGAAGCCGTAATAGCAATGGGACAGGATGACGAGCACGCTGAACACGATCACCTTCCCGAACGACCACAGGACGTCGCCGGGGGGCAGGAAGAGCGTGAAGTAGTGGTCGTAGGTGCCCGCGGACTGGCCGTAGAGCCAGATGGTGATCTGCCGGGACGCCAGGTAG
Organism: Amycolatopsis sp. CA-128772; assembly: GCF_002904295.1. Taxonomy (GTDB): domain Bacteria; phylum Actinomycetota; class Actinomycetes; order Mycobacteriales; family Pseudonocardiaceae; genus Amycolatopsis. Next base: position 16,254 of record NZ_PPHG01000067.1, on the reverse strand, counting down.
CTCGACAGCAGGCCGACCGCGTACAGCGGGATCACCGCGGCGACGCCGGCCAGCACCCGGGTCGTCACCAGGTACGGCATGCTCGGCACGCCCATGACTTCCAGGGCGTCGATCTCCTCGGAGATCCGCATCGCGCCGAGCTGGGCGGTGAAGCCGCAGCCGACGGTGGCGGACAGGGCGAGCCCGGCCGAAAGCGGCGCGACCTCGCGGGTGTTGAAGTAGGCGGAGATGAACCCGGTCAGCGCGGCCGTGCCGAGCTGGTTGAGCGCGGAATAGCCCTGCAGGCCGACGATGAGGCCGGTGAACAGGGTCATCCCGATCATCACGCCGAGCGTGCCGCCGATGACCGCGAGCCCGCCGGTGCCGAAGCAGACCTCGGTCAGCAGCCGCAGCGTTTCCCGGCTGTAGCGGCGGATCGTGCGCGGCGACCAGGCGAGCGCCTTCGCGGCGAACGCCAGCTGCTTGCCGAGCCCTTCCAGGCTCTGGCCCGGGCGCGCGAGGTACTCGAGCGTCCGGTCGGCGTCCAGGGGTTCGGCGGTCATCACATCGCCTTCGGCGGGACGATCCGCAGGTAGATCGCGGTGAGCACGACGTTGATCAGGAACAGCAGCAGGAACGTGATGACGACGGCCTGGTTCACCGCGTCGCCGACGCCCTTCGGCCCGCCGGCCGGGTTAAGCCCGCGGAAGGCCGCGACGACCCCGGCGACGAACCCGTACAGCAGCGCCTTGATCTCGCTGACCCACAGATCCGGGACCTGCGCGAGGGCGTTGAAGCTGGCCAGGTACGCACCCGGCGTGCCGCCCTGCAGGACGACGTTGAAGAAGTAGCCGCCCAGCACGCCGACCACGCTGACCAAGCCGTTCAACAGCACGGAGACGACCATCGCGGCGAGCACCCGCGGCACGACCAGGCGCTGGATCGGGTTGACGCCGAGGACCTCCATGGCGTCGATCTCTTCGCGGATCTTGCGCGCGCCGATGTCCGCGCAGACCGCGCTGCCGCCCGCGCCCGCGACCAGCAGCGCGGTGATCAGCGGGCTGGCCTGCTGCACGATGGCCAGCGCGCTGGCCGCGCCGGTGAACGACTGCGCGCCGATCTGCGCGGTCAGCGACCCGAGCTGCAGCGCGATCACCGCGCCGAACGGGATGGCCACCAGCGCGGTCGGCAGGATCGTGACGCTGGCGAAGAACCAGCACTGCTGGATCCATTCCCGCGCCTGGAACGGCCGCTTGAAAATCGCGCGCAGGACCTCCCAGGAAAGTGTCGCCAGGCGGCCGACCTGGGTCAGGGCCGCGGTTCCCGGCACCGTACCGGCGTTTTCGCTCACCCGGACCTCCCCGTGCTCAGTCACCCCCGAGTCTTCTCCACACCCGGTGCCCGCTTTTCGTTAGCGTCGTTAACCGTTCAGAAATTGAGCGCGTGCGTCGCCGTGGCGCCGCCGTCGGCGACGAATTCCGCACCCGTGCAGTACGCGCTCTCGTCGCTGGCCAGGAACAACACCAGCTTCGCGATGTCCTCCGGCTGCCCGACCCGTTTCAGGGCGACCTTCTTGCCGACGTACGACATGTCGACTTTCTGGCCACCCGCCGCCGTCTCGACCATCTTCGTGTCGATCGCGCCGGGGTGCACCGAATTGACGCGGATGTGCTTCTTGCCGAGTTCCATCGCGGCGACCTTGGTCATGCCGCGGATCGCGAACTTGCTCGCGGTGTAGGCGACGAGGTAGGGCATCCCGGCCAGTCCCTCCACAGAGGACACGTTGACGATGGAGCCACCGCCGGCGGCGGTCATCGGTTCAACGACCGAACGCATGCCGAGAAACGCCCCGATCTGGTTGACCCGGATGACGCGTTCGTAATCGGCCAGCGTCGTCTGCCCGAGCTCGGAGAAGTGCAGGATGCCGGCGTTGTTGACCAGCACGTTCGGCCGGCCGAACTCCGTGGTGGCGCGCTCGACCGCGGCGGCCCAGCCGTCCTCGTCGCCGACGTCGAGGTGCTGGTAGACGGCCTGCTCGCCGAGTTCGGCGGCGAGCTCCTTGCCTTCGTCGTCCAGGATGTCGGCGATCACCACCTTCGCGCCCTCGGCGACGAACGCCCGCGCGGCGGCCGCGCCCTGCCCGCGCGCGGCGCCGGTGACGATGGCGATCTTCCCGTCCAGCCTCACAGGTCCTCCAGGATTTCGGTGGCGGCGAACATCCGGCCGGGGTCGCGGCCGGCGAAGAAGGTGCTCATCGACGTCTCGAGCTCGTCGAGGCGCCAGCGCTGCTCGATCCTCGGCGGCTCCACCAGCGCCACCGTGCCGCCGTGCACGACGAAAACCTGGCCGTTGACGTGCTCGGCCGCCGGGGAGGCGAGGTAGGCGACGAAGGGGGCGACGTGCTCGACCGAGAGGGGATCGGCACCCGCTGAGGTGTTCTCGGGAGGAGCGCCGAACACGCCTTCGGTCATCGCCGTCCGCGCGCGCGGGCAGATCGCGTTGGCGCGGACCCCGTACTTGGCCAGGCCGCGGGCGGCCGACATGGTGAGCGCGGTGATGCCCGCCTTCGCGGCGGCGTAGTTGGGCTGACCGGGCGAGCCGATGAGGAACGCCTCGGACGCGGTGTTCACCAGCCGCCCGTACACCGGCGCGCCGTCCGCTTTGGACTGCTCGCGCCAGTGCTTCGCGGCGTTGCGGGACAACAGGAAGTGCCCGCGCAGGTGGACCCGCAGCACGGTGTCCCAGTCGTCGTCGGACATCGAGAACAGCATCCGGTCGCGCAGCACGCCCGCGTTGTTCACCACGATGTCGAGCCCGCCGAGGTCCAGCGCGGCCTGCGTCAGCGCGTCGGCGGTGGCGCGGTCCCCGACGTCGCCGCCGACCGCGACGGCCTTGCCGCCGGCCGCTTCGATCTCGGCGACCACGTCCTTCGGTTCGCCGAGATCGTTGACGACGACGGTCGCGCCGCGGGCGGCCAGCGCGAGCGCCTCGGCCCGGCCGAGCCCGGCGGCGGCGCCGGTGACGATCGCTGTCCTGCCGGTCAGGCTCACGCGAGGCCTCCTCATCGAGTCCTGGATCTCGCGCTTACACTAGAATCTGTTCTCGTTTTGGGCAAGCGGTTCGGTGACCACCGCTAACCGGTGATGAACAGCGCGTTCTTCGGGCACGCCTGGACCGCATCGGAAACACGTTCCACCTGGTCCGCCGGCACCGCGCCGGGCGCGATGACGAGCTCCTCGTCGTCGTCGAGGTCGAACACGTCCGGGGCGAGCCCGACGCACACCGCGTTCGCCTCGCAGGCCAGCCGGTCGACGCCGATCTCCATGCTTCCTCCGCCACGTGAGCCCTGGTACAACTAGAACAGGTTCTATTGTAACGCCGGATCGAGGTGACTGTGCGGATCGACTACACACCGGAACAGGCGGCGCTGGCCGCGGAACTCCGGGCGTACTTCGCCGAGCTGATGACGCCCGAGCGGCGGGAGGGCCTGCGCTCGGGCGGCGGCGAGTACGGCGACGGCGCGGCGTACAAGGAAATCGTCCGGCAGCTGGGCAAGGACGGCTGGCTCGCGCTCGGCTGGCCGCCCGAGTACGGCGGGCAGGGCCGGCCGATGCTCGACCAGCTCGTCTTCACCGACGAGGCGGCCGTCGCCGGCGTCCCGGTTCCGTTCCTCACGGTGAACACCGTCGGGCCGACCATCATGCGCTACGGCACCGACGAGCAGAAGGCGTTCTACCTGCCGAAGATCGCCGCGGGCGAGCTGCACTTCTCGATCGGCTACTCCGAACCGGAAGCCGGCACCGACCTGGCGTCGCTGCGGACGCGCGCCGAGCGCGACGGCGACGAGTACGTCGTCACCGGGCAGAAGATGTGGACGAGCCTGATCGAGTACGCCGACTACGTCTGGCTGGCGGTCCGGACCGATCCGGCGGCGAAGAAGCACCGCGGGCTGTCGATCCTCATCGTGCCGACGTCGGCGCCCGGGTTTTCGTGGACGAAGGTGCACACGGTCGCGGGCGCCGGGACGAGCGCGACCTACTACGACGACGTGCGCGTGCCGGTGTCGGCGCGGGTGGCCGAAGAGAACGCGGGCTGGCCGCTGATCACCAACCAGCTCAACCACGAACGGGTCGCGCTGACGTCGTCGGCGCCGATCCGCAAGGCCCTCGCCGACGTGCTGGCGTGGGCTCGGGAGACGGGCGCGATCGAGCAGGAATGGGTGCGGCTGCACCTCGCGCGGGTGCACGCGGGCGCGGAGTACCTGAAGCTGCGGAACTGGCGGATCGCCTGGGCCGCCGCGGCGAGCGAGCTCGGGCCGGCCGAGGCGTCGGCGACGAAGGTGTTCGGCACGGAGTTCGCCATCGAGGCCTACCGGCTGCTGATGGAGGTGCTCGGCGCGGCCGCCGTCGTCCGCGAAGGTTCGCCGGGTGCGCTGCTGGCCGGCCGGATCGAGCGGCTGCACCGGTCGGCGCTGATCCTCACCTTCGGCGGCGGCACCAACGAGATCCAGCGGGACATGATCGCCGCGACCGCCCTCGGCCTGCCCGTCACGCGCTAGGAGAACCCATGGACTTTACCCCCTCCGAGGCGTCGGCCGACCTCGCCGCGCTGACCCGGCGGCTGCTGACCGACAAGGCCACCCACGACCCGCACGGAACCGGCGGCTTCGACGCGGTGGCGTGGACGGCCCTCGGCCAGGCGGGCGTGCTGGACGCGGCCCTGCCGTCGTCGCTCGGCGGCGGCGGGTTCGGCCTGCTGGAACAGTGCGCGGTGCTCACCGAAATCGGCCGGGCGGTGGCGGCGGTCCCCTACTTGCCGTCGATCACCATGGCGGCGTCGGCGCTGGCGGAGTTCGGCACGCCGGAGCTGGTGGACCGCTGGGTGCTGCCGGTGCTGCGGGGAGAACGTGTTCTCGCGGTGGCCCTGGACGGGTTCACGGCCGCCGAGGGCCGGGTGTCCGGCACGCGGACCGCGGTGCCGTTCGGGGCGTTCGCGCACGGGTTCCTGGTCGCGGCGCCGGACGAGGTGTTCCTGGTCGACGCGGCCGCGCCCGGGGTCTCGGTGCGGCCGCAGCAGACGGTCGACCACGCGGACGCGGCGCTGCTTTCCTTGTCCGAAGCGCCGGGGGTGTCGCTGGGCGACATCGGCGAATGGCTGCGGCTGCGCGGAACGGCCGGGGTGTGCGCGCAGCAGCTCGGCGTGGTCGAGCGGGCCCTGGAGCTGACCGCGGCGTATGCGGCCGGGCGGAAGCAGTTCGACCACGTCATCGGCGGGTTCCAGGCGGTCCGCCAGCGGCTGGCGGACGCGTACCTCGACGTCGAGGCGGTCCGGCTGACGACGCTGCAGGCGGCGTGGCAGCTTTCGTCGGGCGTCCCGGCCGCGGCGGCGGTGGCGACGGCGAAGTTCTGGGCGGCCGAAGCGGGCCACCGCGTGGCCCACACGGCGGTCCACGTCCACGGCGGCGTCGGCATCGACGTCGACCACGTGGTCCACCGCTACTTCGCGGCGGCGAAGCGACTGGAGTTCGAGCTCGGCCCGGCCACCCCCCAGCTCCTGGCCTTGGGCGACCTCCTCGCGGACGGCTAGCTCGCCGCGTAGGTCCAGAACTCCGTCATCAGCGGCGTCGGGGCGGGGCTGGTCAGCTCGACCTGGGTCAGCAGCACCGAAATCGTGCCCGTCGACGGGACCAGGTGCAGGGCCGTGCCCGCGCCGCCGACCCAGCCGTAGCGGCCCGGGACCTCCCAGGGTTCCGTCGGGTCGACGTCCACCGAGCCGCCGAAGCCCCAGCCCTGGCCGTGCAGGAACAGGCGGGCGGCCTGGCGCTGGGCCGGCGTCAGGTGGTCGGTCGTCATCCGGTGCACCGACTCGCGGCTCAGCAGCCGGTGGCCGCCCGCCGTGCCCTCGTCACGCAGGAAGGTCGCGAACGCCAGCAGGTCGTCGGCCGTCGAGACGAGCCCGGCGGACCCCGACGGGAACGGCGGCGGGGCGCTCCACCGGCCCTCCGGCGAGTCGATCAGCCGCAGGCCCTCCTCGCCGCGGCGGTACGCGCTGGTGAAGCGGCCCAGCGCCGCGGTCGGCACGGTGAACCCGGTGTCGGCCATCCCCAGCGGCTCGAACAGCCGCTCCGCCAGGAACTCCGGCAGCGGCCGGCCGGAGACCCGCGCGACCAGCACGCCCTGGATGTCGGAACCGGTGTCGTAGAGCCACGCCGCGCCCGGCTGGTGCAGCAGCGGCACCTGCGCCAGCGCCGCCAGCCACGCGTCCGGCGACAGCGCGCGCGGGGACGCGGCCGGGTGGCCGAGGACCTGCAGCAGCAGGTCGACCGCGGGCAGCGTCATGTCGGCGGCGAGGCCGTAGCCGCAGCGGAAGGTGAGCAGGTCGGCCACGGTGATCGGGCGGACGGCCGGCACGACGTCGTCGATCGGGCCCGCCGGCGTCCGGACGACCACCGGCGACGCCAGCTCCGGCAGCCACCGCGCCACCGGCGCGTCCAGGGTCAGCTCGCCGTCGTCGACGAGGAGCAGGACCGCGGCGGCCGTGATCGGCTTGGTCAGCGACGCGATGCGGAAGAGCGAGTCCCGGGCCATCGGCACGGTGCCCCCGGCGCCGGCCGAGCCGGCCGCCGCGGCTTCGACGTGGCCGCCGCGGGCCACGAGCGCCACCGCGCCCGGGAGGTCGCCGGTGTGTCGGGTCAGCAGCTCGGACAGCTCGGACATGCTCGGATCCTCATTCTGCCGTCGGCCGGCGCGAGGTTCGGCTCGTGCGGGCGGGGTGCGTTCCGTGGCGCCGTCCTGACCGGAACAAGGTGCTCAGGCCAGGGGGTTGATCGCCCGCAGCCGGCGCGGGCCGGTGTCGGGCCGCGACGGCGGCGGCCCCAGGACGAGGCGGGCGTTGGCGGCGAAGGCCCCGTCCGGCGACGCCAGGATCGGGTCCAGCACCAGCGACCGCACCTCCGGGTTGTCCTCCGCCAGCGCGGCCACGCGCAGCACCATGTCCTGCAGCGCGGCCAGGTCGGCGGGCTCGTCCCCGCGGTAGCCGGTGAGCAGCGGCGCCGTCCGCGGCTCGCGCAGCAGCGTCGCCGCGTCGACGTCGGTGAGCGGCACGGCCCGGTAGGCGCGGTCGCCCAGCAGCGTGCTGACCAAGCCGGACAGCCCGAACGAGACGAGCGTGCCGAACGACGGGTCGTCCTGCAGCCCGATCACGCACGACAGGCCCTTGGGCGCCATCCGCTGGACGTACACCTCGTCGTCGCCGGAGACTTCGCGCAGCGTCTCGTAGGCGGTGCGCACCGAGTCTTCGGAGGCCAGGTCGAGCCGGACGCCGGCGAGGTCGGGCCGGCCGCGCAGCCGTTCGTCGACGGCCTTGAGCGTCACCGGGTAACCCAGCTCGCCCGCCGCCGCCACCGCTTCGTCCATAGTGGACACAATGCGGAAGGGGACGACGTCGATGCCGTAGCAGTCCAGCAGCCGCACGACTTCGGCGTCCGAGAGCAGCGTCGTCTTGCCGCTGTCGGCTTCGAGGAGCTCGCGCACGATGCCCTGCGCCTGCTCGGTGTGGATCCCCGCGGGCCGTACCAGCGTGCCTTGCGGGCGTTGCCGCCACGCCGCGTACCGCACGACCCGGGCGAGGGCGTTGACCGCGCGTTCGGGGCTCGGGTACGACGGGATCGAGCCCCGCGTCGGCACGCCGTCTTTCAGGACCGCGAGTTCGTCCGGCACGCCTTCGGCGGCGAGGAACGTGGAAACGATCGGCTTGCGCTGCCCCAGTTCGACGACGGTTTCCCGGAGCGCCCGCGCATACGCGGTGCCGGGGATGGCGATCGGCGGCGCGAACACGACGACGAGCGCGTCGGTCTCCGGCGAGGTGAGGGCCTCGCGGACCGCCTTGGCGAACTCCTCCGGCCCGGCCTGCGGGCCGACGTCCACCGGGTCCGACGCCAGCCGCAGGCCCTGCATCCGCGCGGTGTCGGCGGCCAGCAGGCCGATCGCGCTGGAGTTGCCGACGATGCCGACCCGCGGCCCGGCGGGCAGCGGCTGGTGGGCGAACACGAGCGCGGTGTCGAACAGCTGCGCCAGCGACTCCACCCGCACGACCCCGGCGTGTTCGAACAACGCCTGGACGCTGGCTTCGTCGATCTCCGTCGACGTCGCCGCCAGCTGCGGCCGGACCGCGTGCCGCCCGGACTTGACCGCGACGATCGGTTTCGTCCGGGCGAGCCGGCGGGCCAGCCGCGCGAACTTGCGCGGGTTGCCGAAGGACTCGAGGTAGAGCAGGACGAGGTCGGTGTCCGGGTCGGTTTCCCAGTACTGGAGCAGGTCGTTGCCGGAGACGTCGGCGCGGTTGCCGGCCGAGACGAACGTCGACAGGCCGAGGCCGCGCGCTTCGGCGTCGGCGAGGATCGCCGTGCCCAGGGCCCCGGACTGGCAGAAGAAGCCGGTGCGCCCGCGGCCGGGCAGCCGCGGCGCGAGGGTGGCGTTCAGCCGGATCGCGGGGGCGGTGTTGAGCACGCCGAGCGCGTTCGGGCCGACGACCCGCATGCCGTGCGCCCGCGCCTCGCCGACCAGCCGCAGCTCGGCGTGCAGGCCGTGCGGGCCGGCTTCGGCGAACCCGCTGGACAGGATCAGCAGCGTCTTCACGCCTTTGGCCAGGCAGGCGTCCAAAACGGACTCGACGGCCTCGGCGGGCACCGCGACGACGGCCAGGTCGACCGGGTCCGGGATGTCCAGCACGGACGGGTACGCGCGGACGCCCCGGATCGCGCGGTGCTCGGGGTTGACCGGGTAGACGGTGCCGGTGAAGGCGGCGGCCAGCAGGTTCACGAAGGCGACGTGGCCGACCTTGCCCGGCTCCGCGGACGCGCCGATCACGGCGATCGAGGACGGGTGCAGCAGATTGTGGACGCTGCGCGCCTCGGCGGCCTGCTCGCGCGAGCGCGCGACGGCGAGGGACTCCTCGGTCGCGTCGATGTCGAACTCCAGGTGCAGCACGCCTTCCTCGAATTCGCGGCTGACCTGGTACCCGGCGTCGCGGAAGACCCGCACCATGGCGGCGTTTTCGGCGAGCACCTCGGCGACGAACCGCCGCAGCCCGCACTCCGACGCGGCCGCGGCGAGGTGCTCCAGGAGGATCGAGCCGACCCCGCGGCCCTGGTGGGCGTCGCTGACGACGAAGGCGACCTCCGCCGAGGGGCCGTGGTCGAGCCGTTCGTACCGGCCGACGGCGACGATGTCGTCGCCGAGGAAGGCGGCGAACGCGACCCGGTCGTGGTGGTCGACGGTGGAGAAGCGCTTCAGGTCCTTCTCCGGGATGCGCGGGTAGGCGCCGAAGTAGCGGAAGTAGCGCGTGCGTTCGGAGAGCTTCGCGTGGAAAGCGACCAGGCCGTCGGCGTCGGTGGGGACGATCGGGCGCAGGTGGACGGTGCCGCCGTCGGACAGCACGACGTCGGCCTCCCAGTCGCGGGGGTAGTCGAAGGGGTCCCGTCCGGCCATGGTCAGTCCCTGGGGTCGTCCGGGTCGAGGCCGTGCAGCGGGAAGACGGCGCGGCGGGTGTCCCGGACGGCGATGTCGACCGGGTCGTCCTCGCCGTCGCCCCACGGCTTGAACTCCGTGTCGCGGTCGTCGGACATGGTCTGCGGCAGCTCGGCGTGCGGGGCGGCCTTGATGACGGTCTCCCGCCAGCCGGGCGGCAGCGGCGTCGCCGGGTCGACGTCCCGGTCGAGGACGGTGGCGATCAGGTGCGTCCAGGACCGGGGGACGACGCGGATCAGCTGGTAGCCCCCGCCGCCGACGGCGATCCACTTGCCGCCGGCGTAGGTCTCGGCGAGGTCCCGCAGGGTGGCGTAGATGGTGCGGTGGCCGTCGACGGACAGCGAGAGGTCGGCCAGGGGGTCTTCCTCGTGGGAGTCGACCCCGCACTGGGTGAACAGGAGCTGCGGTTCGAAGTCGGCGAGCAGCGACGGGACGACGGCGTTGAACGCGCGCAGCCAGCCGGGGTCTCTGGTGCGCGGCGGCAGCGGGACGTTGACGGAGGTGCCGTCGGCCTTCCCGCGGCCGGTCTCGGCGGAGTAGCCGGTGCCGGGCCAGAGCGTGAAGGGGTGCTGGTGCAGGGAGATGGTGAGGACGCGCGGGTCGTCGTAGAAGGCGGCCTGGACGCCGTCGCCGTGGTGGACGTCGGTGTCGATGTAGGCGATGCGCTCGAAGCCGTGGTCGAGCAGCCACGAGATGGCGACGGCGCAGTCGTTGTAGACGCAGAAGCCGGCCGCCTGGTCCCGCATGGCGTGGTGCAGCCCGCCGGCGATGTTGACGGCCCGGTTCGCTTCGCCCTCGGCGACCTTCCGCGCGGCGAGCAGCGTGGACCCGACGACGAGGGCGGAGGCGTCGTGCATGTCGGGGAAGACGGGGTTGTCGGAGGTCCCGAGCCCGTGCCCGACATCCCACCCGACAAGCGGCGCCTCCCGCACGGCGGCGAGGTATTCGGGCGCGTGCACCCGCAGCAGTTCGTCATCCCCGGCGGCGGTGGGAACGAGCAGTTCCACGTCCTGGAGCACGCCGAGCTCGGCGGCCAGCCGGACGGTGAGCTCCAGCCGGACGGGATTGAAGGGGTGATCCCCGCCGAGGTCATAACCCAGCAGAGCACGGTCCCAAACGACGGCCGGCGACATACCACCCGACTGTAGTGCGATCGGGGGCAATCCGTGGAGTGGGAGGCGCACGGCACCCTGGTGAGCAGGGGACGGCGGCTGTCGGCGGCAGTCTCGGCTGCGCGGGCGCGGCTCGGCCGGGCCGCTCGCCTCGGGCGGCCCCGACTCAGCCCGGGCCGGGCCGCCGTCCCTCAGCCGGGGAGGGTGCCCGTGGCCGCGGGGCGCCCGGGGTCCCGGGACCAGTGGGACCACGAGCCCGCGTACAGGCCCGCGCCCGGGTGGCCCGCCAGCTCCAACGCCAGGACCACCGAGCCGGCCGTCACCCCGGACCCGCAGTACGCGCCCACCGGCTCCCCCGGCCGCAGCCCCAGCTCCTCGAAGCGAGCCGCCAACTGCTCCGGCGTGCGCCAGTGGCCGTCCTCGCGGTTGTGGCCGGCGAACGGGGCGTTGACCGCGCCCGGGATGTGGCCCGGGCGGGGGTCCACCGGTTCCGTCTCGCCCGTGTAGCGCTGGGCTGCGCGGGCGTCGAGCAGGAGGCCGTCGCGGGCCAGGGCGGCGGCCTCGTCCGCGTCGAGGACCGGCATCGCGCCCGGGTGGACCGTGAGGTCGCCCGGCTCCGGGCTCGGCTGCTCCGTGCTCACCGGTCGGCCCTCGGCCGTCCACGCCGCGTAACCGCCGTCGAGGACCGCCACCTCCTGGTGCCCCGCCCAGCGCAGCAGCCACCAGGCGCGGGCCGCCACCGAACCGTCCTTGTCGTCGTAGGCCACCACCGGCGTGCCCGCCCGGACACCGGCCGCGCGCAGGTCGCGCTGCAGGTCCGCCGGGTCGGGCAGGGGGTGGCGGCCGCCCTCGCCCGGCTCGGCGGCAAGGACGCGGTCGAGGTCGGTGAACACCGCGCCGGGTACGTGACCCTCCCGATAGGAGTCGGCGCCGGGCGGGCCGGCCAGGCGCCAGCGGACGTCGAGGACCACGGGACGGTCCCCGGCCGGGCCGGCCAGCGCGGCGGCGAGGTCGGTGGTGCTGATCAGCGGACGCATGCCTCCCATCTTCCAGCGGCCGGTCACCCGGCCGCGCCGGGGTGCGGACATATCCCCCACCGGCGAGTTGTTACCCGTGAGGCCCGCCGCCGCTGCCGAGGTCAACGACTACGATGAGCAACGCGGACGAAGGGGACAGCGTGAACGATCTCATCGACACCACCGAGATGTACTTGCGTACCATCTACGAGCTCGAAGAAGAGGGTGTCGTCCCGCTGCGCGCCCGCATCGCCGAGCGCCTGCAGCAGAGCGGCCCGACCGTGAGCCAGACCGTCGCCCGCATGGAGCGTGACGGGCTGGTCGTGGTCGCCGACGACCGGCACCTCCAGCTGACCGACCACGGCCGCGAACTCGCCATCGCGGTGATGCGCAAGCACCGCCTCGCCGAGCGCCTCCTCGTCGACGTGATCGGGCTCGAGTGGGAGCACGTGCACAACGAGGCGTGCCGGTGGGAGCACGTGATGAGCGAGGCCGTCGAGCGCAAGCTGGTCAAACTGCTCGACCACCCGACCACCTCCCCCTACGGCAACCCGATCCCGGGCCTGGACAAGCTGGGCGACGGCGACCCCGCGCCTCCCGCGGAGGCCGACCTCGTCCGGCTCGACGAGTTCGCCCGCACCGGTGGCGGCCGGGTCGAGATCCGGCGCATCGCCGAGCACGTCCAGCTGGACGAGTCGCTGATGACCGAGCTCAAGTCCGTCGGCATCGTGCCGGGCGGCACGGTGACCATCGGCAAGGCCAACGGCGGCACCATCGAGGTCACCGGCGGGGACACCACCGCCCAGGTCGCCAGCTCCGCGCTGCACGCCGTCCTGGCGCAGGCCCGATGAGCCCGGCCTCGGAGGCCGTGGCGGCGTTTCGCAAGGTTTACGGCACCGCGCCGGCCGGCGTCTGGTCGGCGCCCGGCCGGGTCAACCTGATCGGCGAGCACACCGACTACAACGACGGCTTCGTGCTGCCGTTCGCCCTGCCGCACCGGCTGGCCGCGGCGGCGTCGCCCCGCGAGGACGGCGTCCTGACCGTGGCCACCCTCGGCGACGACGGCCAGATCCAGCGCACCGGCGAGCTCAAGATCGCCGACCTGGCGCCGGGAAGCGTCGACGGGTGGGCCGCGTACCCGGCCGGGGTCGCCTGGGTGCTGCGCGACCAGGGCTTCACGGCCGGCGCCGACCTGGTCGTCGCCGGGGACGTGCCGTCGGGGGCGGGCCTGTCCTCCTCCCACGCGCTCGAATGCGCGGTGTCGCTGGCCCTGCTCGGGCTGTCCGGCCTGGAGCTGGACGGCCCCGGCGACCGCGTCCCGACGCGGCCCCAGGTGGCGCGCTGGGTGCAGCGGTCGGAGAACGACTTCGTCGGCGCCCCGACCGGCCTGCTCGACCAGACGGCGTCCCTCTGCTGCACCGAGTCCCACGTCCTGTTCCTGGACGTGCGCTCGGGCGAGCAGGAGCAGGTGCCGTTCGGCCTGGCCGACGCCGGGCTGCAGGTGCTGATCATGGACACCCGCACGAAGCATTCGCACGCCGAAGGCGGGTACGGCGAACGCCGCCGCGGCACCGAACGGGCGGCCGAGCTGCTCGGGGTCAAGGCGCTGCGCGACATCACCGTCGAGGGCCTCGACGACGCCCTCGGCCGGCTGCCGACCGAGCTGGCGCCGCTCGTGCGGCACGTGGTGACCGAAAACCAGCGGGTGCTCGAGACGGTCGAGCTGCTGCGCGCCGGGCGGCTGGCCGAGATCGGCCCGTACCTGGACGCCTCGCACGTCAGCATGCGCGACGACTACCGGATCTCCACGGCCGAGCTGGACCTCGCGGTCGGCTCGGCGCGGGCGGCCGGCGCGCTCGGCTCGCGGATGACCGGCGGCGGCTTCGGCGGTTCGGCGATCGCCCTGGTCCGCGACGCGGACCTGGACGGGGTCAAGGCGGCCGTCGACGCGGCGTACGAGAAGGCCGGCTACCGGCGGCCGCGGATGTTCACTGCGGTGCCCTCCCGCGGCGCCGGCCGCGACGAGGTCTGAGGCCGCGCGGGTCCGCCCGGGGCAACCCCCGCGCGGAACCGCGCGTCGCCGGGGCGGGACACTGGTCGCACCGTGGCGGACCGCCACCACCCTCGGCAGAAAGGCCTGGACGTGTCGGAGCAGAGCAACGCCCTGAAGCTGGTCGTGACGGGCGGAGCGGGGTACGTCGGCAGCGTCTGCGCCGCCCGGCTGGTCGAGGCCGGGCACCAGGTCACCGTCGTCGACGACCTGTCCACCGGGCACGCCGACGCCGTTCACCCGGACGCGCGGTTCGTCGAAGGCGACGCCAACGAGGTGGCGGGCAGCCTGCTGGCCGAGGGCTTCGACGGCGTGCTGCACTTCGCGGCCAAGTCGCTGGTCGGCGAGTCGATGACGGACCCGGCGAAGTACTGGGAAGGCAACGTCGTCACGTCGCTGCGGCTGCTCGAGGCCATGCGCGAGCACGGCACGCCCCGGCTGGTGTTCTCCTCGACCGCGGCGACCTACGGCGAGCCGGAGCAGTCGCCGATCCCGGAGTCGGCGCCGACGCGGCCGACCAACACCTACGGCGCCACCAAGCTCGCCATCGACGCGGCGATCACCAGCTTCGCCGTCGCGCACGGCCTGGCCGCGGTGAGCCTGCGCTACTTCAACGTCGCGGGCGCGTACGGCACCTTCGGCGAGCGCCACACCACGGAAACCCATCTCATCCCCCTCGTTCTCCAGGTCGCCACGGGCGACCGCGAGCGCATCCAGATCTTCGGCGACGACTACCCGACGCCGGACCACACGGCGGTCCGCGACTACATCCACGTCGTGGACCTCGCGGACGCCCACCTCCTGGCGCTGAAGCACGCCACGGCGGGTGAGCACCGCATCTACAACCTGGGCAATGGCACGGGATTCTCCGTTCTCGAGGTGATCGAGGCGTGCCGCGAGGTCACCGGCCACCCGGTCCCGGCCGCGGTGGCCCCCCGCCGCGCGGGCGACCCTTCGGTACTCGTGGCGGCCAGCGACCGGGCCCGGGAGGAGCTCGGCTGGAAGCCGGAGCGGACCGACCTGGCGGGCATCGTGCGGGACGCCTGGGAGTTCACCCAGGCCCGGCGAGGCTGAATCACCGAGGACGTCGGGGCGCCTGCTGCGGCCAGGCGCCCCCCTCCGGCATGGTCTAGTTCATTTCAGCCGAAGGACATTCTGGGAGCGTCCCATTACCTCCGGCCAGGGCTGTAAGTCAGCTTTCCCTTTGGATCTTCACCTTATCGAGTGAAAATTCATGTCGCTATTGCATTCCGCCCTCGGTAGTCGTTGAAGAACCGGGGTGTCCTCTTTCTGGCCAGTTGATGGCAGGGCAGGAATGTTGCGCGCAGTCGTACGCTTGCCGCGACGGCACGACATAAGAGTGGGTACGACCAGCTCGCCTCAGCCGACGCAGCGAGCACATCTCCCCACGAAGGGCCAAAGCGTATGGCACAGGGTGATCAGCAGGACCGCGATCCCGCGTCCAACTCTCTGGCGCGGCGCGTCCTCTCACGAGCATCCACGCGATTCACCGGGCGCAGGAGAACCGACGTTCCGCACCAAACCTCCGAGATCGACACGGACATGCAGCACGATCACGAGCTCCGGGACGCCCTTCTCAAGCAGGGCTTCGACAGCATACTCTGGAGCAGACTGGTCGGTGAGCTCGCCGAGTACGGCGTCGCTGTCATCACCGCGTGGATTCGCAGCGGAGAGATCTACAGCCTCAGCGGGAAGCTCTGCTGGCACGTCCACCCTCTCGTCCCTCCTCCCGATGACGACGAACGGGGATCACTCGCCCACGACACAGTCATCGACGGCATCGCACTCTTCCAACGAGACGGCCTGCTCAAAGGGAAGTGGGATCCCCGCAGCGGGGCGAGCCTCACCACCTACTTCGTCAACGCCTGTCTTCTCAGTTTTCCCAACCAATGCCGCAAGACTGCCACCGCACGCAAGTACACGCCGTACCCAGTCGACAACACACACTTCGAAGAGCCGGCGGTTCCGGCAACCGACGGTGCGGTTCTCAGCTGGATGGACGCCTGGACCGCTTTCGGTGACCTCCCCAACGACGAGATCAAAAAAGCGGTGCTCTACCGCGCGCTCGGCTACAACTACGTCGAGATCGCCGAACTGCTCACAGCAGCCGGAGATCCGATAACTCCGGGAGCCGTGCGCGCGAGGATCAATCGTCAGCAGAGACGTTCGGGTGTCGCATGGTACGGAGGGACTACGTCATGACCCAGAAAGCACCCATGGTTGCCGTCACCTCCGTCCTCAACTCCGATGACCTGATCAGCCGCTCCTCGCTCGGCACGGCCGGGGCCCGGTCGATCCGACGACACTCGGATCCGGCACTTGCCGCCTCAGTTGCCGAACGGGCTCTGGCGCAACCGGCCCCACAGTTCAAGACCGTGTCCCCCGCCCGCGACTACCGCACTCCGGAATCGATGCCGCGATCCGCCGGCCATCTGACCAAGGAGGACCTCGACCCCCTGGTGAAGGACGCGGGCGACGGCGATCCGGCCGCCATCCACTCGCTGCTCCAGATGATCGAGCCCGTGGTGGTCCGCTACTGCCGCGCGCGG